>NZ_LRUB01000009.1 GCF_001550065.1 Kordiimonas lipolytica | reverse complement strand
CTTATACATTGAGAGGCACGAAGATTTGTTATGATCTTCGTGCCTCTTTGATTTTGAACAGGGGGTGGCCACCCCCTGTTCAAGGTGCGGAATGTGGTTGAGCCCACTCGGGGCAAGACCTTTTACGGTCGTAAAAAAGCATAACCCTTCCGCACCACAGAGGCTTCGTCGAACCGCTGAGTGAGCTTTTACGCTCGTGTATAAGAAAGACAAAGCCAATGACTTATACCACGCGATCCATTGGGATCGACATATCAAAATCATCCTTTGACGTTTGCCTGCTGCCAGAAGGCGAAGCAGACACATTTACCAATAATACATCCGGCATTGCCAAATTCCTTTCGTGGGTTGCTGACAGGGAAGACATTGAACGGCTGATCCTGGAGCCTACAGGTGGCTATGAACGCATGGTCACAGATGCCTTGCTTGCAGCCGGGTTGCCGGTTGCCAAAGTTAATGCCCGATATATCCGTCAGTTTGCCCGGGCCAGTGGGCAATTGGCCAAAACCGACAAGGTGGATGCCTTTGTGCTAGCCGACTATGGCAGGCGCATGGAAACACGCCTTCTTGAACAACCTTCTGAACAGCAGCAGGAACTCTCAGACCTCGTAGTCCGATACAAACAGCTGTCCCACATGATTGTCCAGGAAAAGAACCGCCGGGAAAAGCTGCTGAACAAGGCAAGAGACTGGATCGAAGAGGCTCTGAATTTCCTGCTGGAACAGCGTCAAGCCGTTGTGGAAGCGATGGAGGAATGCCTGGAACAGGATGCAGCACTCAAGGCCAGGGCCAAAGTGTTGACTTCAATAAAGGGCATTGGATTGCGGACCGCCTGCTTCCTGCTGGCAGGCCTGCCGGAACTGGGTCATCTCGACAAAGGACAAATCGCCAAGCTCGTTGGTCTAGCCCCAATCAACCGGGATAGTGGTCTAATGCGCGGCAGGCGGACAATTACAGGAGGACGGAAACATGTGCGCGATGCTTTATATGTGGCGACACTCCCCGCCATTCGCTTCGATCCGGAAATGAAAGCTTTCTATCAACGCCTCAGGGAAAACGGGAAGCCCGGTAAAGTCGCTCTCATTGCAGTCACTAGAAAAATCCTCATTCGCGCAAACGCAAAAATGAGGGATCACTATGCAGCCGCGCTTGACACATAACACCGCTGCTTTTTCTTTGTGCCGCCCTTGATGCCCTAATCATCGTTGATGCCAAGGCCGCCGCCTGACACCATGGCACAAAAAACATCAGAGAATCGGCCCGAAGCTCGTGCAAAGGCCGTTTCCAGCTTGCATTTTACCCGGAATCGCGGTACATCGCGCCCGACTCATATGGGATCGCCCGTATGAGCAACTCCGCCCTTGCATCCCTGGAGGAAGTGGCGGTCGGCGTGGGGATGGTCCCCGCACCGTTATAGAGTTTGGAGAAATACCATGGCTGACATCGTCACCATCGTTGCTGAGCCGCGTGAGCGTGTAGGTAAGGGAGCCTCCCGTGCAACGCGTCGTGCTGGTCAAGTACCAGCTGTAATCTACGGCGACAACAAAGAACCTGAAGCAATTCAGATCCCTCAGAACGAAGTAATCCGTCTTCTCAACCGTGGCGGCTTCATGTCCCACACGTTCGACGTACAGGTTGGCAAGAAGAAGACCACCGTTCTGCCACGTGACCTGCAACTGCACCCAGTATCCGACATGCCGATGCACATCGACTTCCTGCGTCTGGGCAAAGGTGCTGTCGTGACGATGGAAATTCCGATCCATGTTGTTGGTGAAGAAGTATCCGTTGGCCTGAAGCGCGGCGGCGTGATCAACTACACCCGTCACGAGATCGAAGTGAATGTTCCAGCGAACGCGATCCCAGAGCACATCGAAGTTTCGGTTGCTGATCTGGACATCAACGACGCTGTGAAGATTTCCGACGTGAAGCTTCCAAAAGGCTGTGAGCCAACAATCACCGACCGTGACTTCACGATCTGTGCGATCGTTGCTCCGTCTGGCCTCAAGTCCTCTTCGAACGCTGCTGAAGAAGGCGAAGGCGAAGCGGAAGAAGCTGCTGCAGAAGAAGGCGGCGAAGAGTAAAACACATTGGGGCGCACACGCTGCGCCCTTTTATGCCGGAAGGGATATCCCATGCTTTTATTTGTCGGTCTTGGAAATCCAGGCGACAAATTCAAAGGCCACCGGCACAATGTTGGATTTATGGCGGTGGACGAGATTGTTCGCCGCCATAATTTTTTGCCTGAAAAAAGCCGCTGGCAGGCGCTGACAAGCGAGGGCCGGCTGGGGACGGAGAAGGTGATCGCGGTCAAGCCGCAAACCTTCATGAACCTCTCGGGCCAGGCCGTTGGTGAAGCCATGCGCTTCTTCAAGCTGACGCCCGCCGATGTGGTTGTCTTCTACGACGAGCTTGATCTCGCGTTCGGCAAGGTGAAGGTGAAAGTGGGTGGCGGCGCCGCGGGCCATAACGGCATCCGATCCATCACGCAGCATATCGGGCCAGATTTCACCCGCGTGCGCATCGGCATTGGCCACCCGGGCGATAAATCCCGCGTACACGGCCATGTGCTGGGCGATTTTGCCAAGGCAGAACAGGCTGAGCTTGAAAAGATACTGGACGCGATCGCGCGCGAAGCTGCCTGGCTGGCCCAGGGCGACAACCCGCGCTTCATGACGGAAGTTTCGCGCCACATCAACCCGCCCCGGCCGTCTACCGGCAAAGGGAAGCCGGAAGGTGAGGCAACTGGTGAAGATGAGAAGGCGGCGCGCAGCCCGGTGACCAGATCACTCGCGGCAAACCCCGCCAAACCAAAGAATAACGAAGGCCCCATGGCCGAAGCCCTTAGGGCGCTCAAGAAGGAAGACTGATATGGGTTTCAAGTGTGGCATTGTTGGCCTGCCGAACGTGGGCAAATCAACGCTCTTTAACGCGCTCACCAACACGGCAAATGCCGCGGCGGAAAACTACCCTTTCTGCACCATCGAGCCAAATGTGGGCCAGGTGCCGGTGCCGGATGACCGCCAGTACAAGCTGGCGGCGCTTGCGAACTCCAAGGAGATTATCCCGACCCAGCTGTCCTTCGTGGATATCGCGGGCCTCGTGCGCGGCGCGTCAAAAGGCGAAGGCCTTGGCAACCAGTTCCTGGCCAACATCCGCGAAACCGATGCCATCTGCCACGTGCTGCGCTGTTTTGAAGACGACGACATCACCCATGTTGATGGCCGCGTTGATCCGGTATCGGACGCCGAAACCATCGAGATGGAACTGATGCTGGCTGACCTCGACAGCCTTGAAGGCCGCATCCACGGCCTGGGCCGCAAGGTACGCGGCGGCGACAAGGAAGCAGTGCTGACCATGGCAATGATCGAACGCACGATCCCGCTCCTCAAGGAAGGCAAGCCAGCCCGCTTCGTTGAGCGCAACAGCCCGGACGAAGAACGCGCCTTCAAGGAACTTCAGCTCTTGACCTCGAAGCCGATCCTGTACATCTGCAACGTGGATGAAGACAGCGCGTCTGAGGGCAATGACTTCTCCCGCGCGGTAGAGGAAATGGCCGCCAAGAACGATGCTGGCTGCGTTGTGATCTCAGCCGCTGTGGAAGCAGAGATCGCGCAGCTCGACAGCGAAGAAGACAAGTCAGAGTTCTTGGAGACACTCGGCCTTGGCCAGACCGGCCTCGCCCGCGTGATCCGCGCAGGCTACGACCTGCTGGAACTGATCACCTACTTCACCGTGGGCCCCAAAGAATGCCGCGCCTGGACCATCACAAAGGGCACCAAAGCGCCTCAGGCCGCCGGTGTGATCCACACAGACTTTGAAAAAGGCTTCATCCGCGCCGAAACCACTGCCTATGACGATTTTGTCGGCTGTGGCGGCGAACAGGGTGCGAAAGACGCGGGCAAGATGCGCCTTGAGGGCAAGGAATATATCGTGCAGGACGGCGACGTACTGCACTTCCGCTTCGCGAACTAATCGCAGAACCAGTTGGGCTGGCAGTAATAGTAATGCTCAAGGCCCGGACCTTCCTGCCACCAATAGTAGACGTCATAGGCGAAGTAGGTCAGGAAAAACACGATCCAAAAAAGAAACACCAGCTTCAAAGGCTTCGCGATTGCGGGGCCTTATACATTGAGAGGCACGAAGATTTGTTATGATCTTCGTGCCTCTTTGATTTTGAACAGGGGGTGGCCACCCCCTGTTCAAGGTGCGGAATGTGGTTGAGCCCACTCGGGGCAAGACCTTTTACGGTCGTAAAAAAGCATAACCCTTCCGCACCACAGAGGCTTCGTCGAACCGCTGAGTGAGCTTTTACGCTCGTGTATAAGAAAGACAAAGCCAATGACTTATACCACGCGATCCATTGGGATCGACATATCAAAATCATCCTTTGACGTTTGCCTGCTGCCAGAAGGCGAAGCAGACACATTTACCAATAATACATCCGGCATTGCCAAATTCCTTTCGTGGGTTGCTGACAGGGAAGACATTGAACGGCTGATCCTGGAGCCTACAGGTGGCTATGAACGCATGGTCACAGATGCCTTGCTTGCAGCCGGGTTGCCGGTTGCCAAAGTTAATGCCCGATATATCCGTCAGTTTGCCCGGGCCAGTGGGCAATTGGCCAAAACCGACAAGGTGGATGCCTTTGTGCTAGCCGACTATGGCAGGCGCATGGAAACACGCCTTCTTGAACAACCTTCTGAACAGCAGCAGGAACTCTCAGACCTCGTAGTCCGATACAAACAGCTGTCCCACATGATTGTCCAGGAAAAGAACCGCCGGGAAAAGCTGCTGAACAAGGCAAGAGACTGGATCGAAGAGGCTCTGAATTTCCTGCTGGAACAGCGTCAAGCCGTTGTGGAAGCGATGGAGGAATGCCTGGAACAGGATGCAGCACTCAAGGCCAGGGCCAAAGTGTTGACTTCAATAAAGGGCATTGGATTGCGGACCGCCTGCTTCCTGCTGGCAGGCCTGCCGGAACTGGGTCATCTCGACAAAGGACAAATCGCCAAGCTCGTTGGTCTAGCCCCAATCAACCGGGATAGTGGTCTAATGCGCGGCAGGCGGACAATTACAGGAGGACGGAAACATGTGCGCGATGCTTTATATGTGGCGACACTCCCCGCCATTCGCTTCGATCCGGAAATGAAAGCTTTCTATCAACGCCTCAGGGAAAACGGGAAGCCCGGTAAAGTCGCTCTCATTGCAGTCACTAGAAAAATCCTCATTCGCGCAAACGCAAAAATGAGGGATCACTATGCAGCCGCGCTTGACACATAACACCGCTGCTTTT
>NZ_LRUB01000008.1 GCF_001550065.1 Kordiimonas lipolytica | reverse complement strand
GCGTTAACAAAACGCGGCTATACTTCTCTCACACCCGTGCAGAAAGAAATGCTGGCCCCGGGCCTTGTTGGCGCTGACGCTCTCGTTTCTGCACAAACGGGGTCTGGCAAAACAGTTGCTTTCGGCCTTGCCCTTGCGCCCGATATTCTTGAGGGGGCTGAAAAGCTCACCCAGGCACACGCGCCACTGGCGCTCGTGATCGCGCCCACGCGTGAGCTTGCCCTTCAAGTGAAGCGCGAGCTTGAATGGCTCTATGAACTGGCTGGGGCAACCATTGCCACCTGTGTTGGCGGGATGGATATGCGCACGGAGCGCCGCAGTCTGGACCGGGGCGCGCACATTGTGGTTGGCACACCCGGCCGGTTGCGCGACCATATTGAACGGGGCTCGCTTGATATGACAGCGCTGCGTGCTGTTGTTCTTGATGAAGCTGACGAAATGCTTGATCTCGGTTTTCGGGATGATCTGGAATATATGCTGGATACAGCGCCGGATCACCGCCGGACGCTTTTGTTCTCTGCGACCGTGCCGAAATCGATTATGGGGCTTGCCAAACGCTATCAGCGCGATGCCATCCGCATTGAAACCAAAAGCGATACGAAGCAGCACCAGGACATCGAATATCGCGCCCTGATGCTGGCACCCAATGACAAAGAAAACGGCATCATCAATGTGATCCGTTATTTCGAAGCGCCGAACACCATCATCTTTTGCAGCACGCGTGCTGAAGTGAACCATATGACGAGCCGCCTCAATAACCGTGGCTTTTCGGTTGTGGCCTTGTCGGGTGAACTGAGTCAGAACGAACGCAGCCACGCCCTGCAGGCGATGCGGGATGGGCGCGCGCGCGTCTGTGTTGCCACCGATGTTGCTGCCCGCGGGATTGACCTGCCGGGGCTTGAGCTGGTGATCCATGCGGATATCCCGAAGAACAAGGAAATATTGCTGCACCGAAGCGGGCGGACGGGCCGGGCAGGGCGAAAAGGTGTCTGTGTCCTGATGGTTCCCTATCCGGCACGCAGACGCACAGAGCGACTGCTCAGCAACGCCCAGATTGATGCGGCGTGGGCCAAGCCGCCAACGATTGAGGAAATCGCCGTCCGCGACCGCGAGCGTTTCCTGAATGATCCGGTACTTACTGAAGCTGTGACCGATGAGGAACGCCCTCATGTCCAGGAGCTTCTTGACCATCATAGCGTGGAACAGATCGCCGCTGCCTTGGTTCGTTTGCAGCAGGCGGGTCAACCTGCGCCGGAAGAGCTGTCGGATGCCGGTCCTATAGGTGACTATGGCCGGGACAGGTCGAAAGGCAGAGACAGGGCAGAGCGCCCACAAAAGAACCGTCAGGACTTCAGTGATGGGGTTTGGGTGTCTTTGTCGGTTGGGCGCAAACATAACGCCGAACCGCGCTGGATCCTGCCAACCCTTTGCCGGCATGGCCACATCACCAAAAAGGAAATTGGCTCGATCCGCATTCATGAAAATGAAACGCATGTCGAGCTCGCCCCCGATGTTGCCGATAAGTTTTTTGAGGCCCTTGGCCCCAGCCGCAAACTGGAGAAGACTATCACTGTCGACAAGCTCCGCGGCCCTGTGCCTGAAGCCGAAAGCAGCCGCAGCAGAAAACCGGTTCGGGAAAAAAGAGCCTTCGACAAGCACGGCGCGGCAGGGGCGCCTGAAGGCAGGCGTGGTGACCGGAAGGAGCGGCGCATCATGCCCGAGGGGGACGGCAAGCCCCGTTCAAAGCCGACTTACAGCGAGGACAAGCCTCCTATCAAGGAGGCGAAAAACGCCACGGCTGCACCGGACGGTGTTAAAAAACCAAGTGCGGTGAAAAAAGCGGATAGCAAGCCGAAGGCCAAGAAGGCTAAAGGGGCCAAGAAAAAGCCAAAATGGACCGCGGCACAGCGACGAGCCCGGGACGAGGCTAAAAAGGCCAATGAAGCTGGTGCAAATGCGAAGCTAAAGCGCAAATAGAGCTGAGATGTTGGGTTAGGGCGCTGGTGAAGGCCGCCTCTAACCCCTTTTGGCGACCATCACATTGCTTTTGAGCGTCATCACTACCTCACCTTTCTGGTTCTTGATCAGATAAGTGGATTTCACCAGCCCCAAATTGGGGCGGGAGGCGCTTTCGCGCTTGGCCGTTACTTCGCCTTCCATTGAAAGCACATCGCCTGGGAACACCGGCTTCTTCCATTCGATGCCGTCGATGCCGGGGCTGCCGAGGCCGGCGAAGCCCTTATCCATCATATGGTCCACCATCATGCGCATCATCATCGCACAGGTGTGCCAGCCACTGGCGCACAGCGCCCCGAAGACAGACTGTTTGGCGAACTCTTCATCCAGATGGAAGGGCTGGGGGTCATATTTGGAGGCAAAGTCGATGACTTCCTCGCGGGTCACTTCATAGGCGCCGAACGCCTCTTTTTGACCAACGTCAATGTCTTCGTAAAAAATCTTGAACATATATAGCCTCCCTTAATGCATCTGAAATGGTGCCGCGGCGCGATGCGTCAAGGCCGATCAGGCAAGAATGGATGTCCAGATAGGGATCATCGGGTGCGTCAATCTGTCGCTGAAAATGCGACGCCGGTTTACGCTTCATTTACAGGCGCTTGACTATGGTGCCGTCAGGTTTGAACCAACCATATGTATTTGGGGGTATAGTGATGAACGACACTTTCGAAGGCCTTGACGGCATGCGTGCCAGGGTCGTGCAGATTCTTGTGCTTTTTTTGTGGGCGCACGTGCCTGCGGCAATCGTGCATGGCTGGTGGTCCGGCAGCGAAGACATGTGGCTGATCACCGGCGTTATCGCGGGCCTTGCCGCACTTTCGACGGCGGCCGTCAAGCTTGCGTCGCCGCCCAGGGTAGGGCGGATGGTGCTGGCGGTTTCCATGGTGCTGACATCCGGCGCGCTGGTCGCGCTTTATGAAGGCCACCCTTGGCAGAAAGATGTCACCATCTATTTCGCCACCGTGATCGCGCTCCTGTCGTCCACCTTCTGTTGGCGCACGCTGGCAACGGCATCGCTGACCACCTCGCTCTATTTCATCATCGGGACGCTTGTGGCCCCAGAAATGGTTATGGGGCCAGACAGCACGATCTTTGAAGCAGGGTTCGAGGTTGTGGCCTTCCTTGTGCTGTCAGCCGGGCTTTTCTGGGTCACCACCCAGGTGCAGAACCTGTTTGTGCAGGTGCATGACCAGCACGCGCTGGCGGTGGCGGAAACCGAAAAGGCCCGTGAGGCGGGAGACCGCGCAAACGCCGCAGCCGAGGAAGCCAAGGCCGCCGCAGCCGAGGCGCTGGCCGCCAAGGAAGAGGCAGACCGGCTCCGCGCCGACCAGGCTGAGCAAGAAGCAAGGCAGGCTGAAGAAAAACGTGTGATGCTGCAGGAGTTGGCGCAGGAATTTGAAGGCAGCGTGCAGGAGATCGTGCGCGAAGTGGCTGAAATGTCTGTTTCCATCAAGGGCACTGCGGCGCATATGCAGGCGCAGGCCCGGTCCGGCATGGACCGCGCGGCCCGTATTGCGAACGCCACTATGGATGCGTCCAACAATGTGGAATCGGTTTCCGGTGCCGCGACGGAGCTTTCGTCCTCCACCAGTGAAATCGCCCAGCAGGTGGACCAATCCACCCGACTGACCGGCGAAGCGGTGGAGAAATCCGAAGCTGTGTCCAGCCAGATCGCGCTGTTGTCTGAACGCGCCCAGGAAATCGGCGGCGTCGTGCAGCTGATTACCGAGATCGCAGAGCAGACCAACCTCCTCGCGCTCAATGCCACCATCGAGGCCGCGCGTGCGGGCGAGGTAGGCAAGGGCTTTGCCGTTGTGGCGACCGAAGTGAAGAACCTGGCCGGCCAGTCGGCGCAGGCGGCAGAGGGCATTCACGAGCGCATCGGCGCCGTGCAGGAAGCCACCGAAGGCGCCGTTGCCGCCATGCAGGCGATTGCGGATGTGATCAAGTCCATCAACCACGGCTCCAGCGCGATTGCCGCCGCCGTGGAAGAGCAGGACGCAGCCACCCACGATATCGCCAATTCTGTCCGTCAGGCGTCTGAAGGGACGCGCACGGCGGCAGAGGACGCCCAGTCGGTGGAAGGCAGCGCGCGGTCATCGGAAGAGGCGGCGGAAAGCGTGCTGGCGGCGATCGAGCAGCTTGAGGCGCTTGCGGGCACGCTGAGCGACCATACAGACAGCTTCCTCGCACGCGTTCGCGCGGGCTAAGGCCAGCAGGCTGAAGCCAATAACAGGATTGACCGGAGCGGGATAAGCCCTAGGGTTTATCCCGTTCTTCATTTCTGCGGAAAGTGTGCGGGAGGAATTGTGGTCCGGTCCCTTGTTGGTGTGGCGATATTGGTGGCGCTCCTATATGGTGCGACGTTGGTGGTGCGCGCGCTGTCGCTGCCGCTGCCTGCGCCCATTCTGGGGCTGTTGGCGCTTACGGCCTTCCTTGTGCTCAGGCGCGGGGTGCCGCCAATCATTGAAGCGGGCTCACGGGCGCTGATCCGCATCTTCCCGCTTTTGTTCGTTCCGCCCATCGTTGCGCTTCTTGCCCACAAGGACTTGGTGCTGTCTGCGCCGCTGATGCTGTTGCTTGCCGTCAGCGTGAGCACGCTCATCGGGCTAGTGGTATCGGCGTTCCTGTACCGCGCATTGGCGCGCCGGGAGGGGGCGCAGTGATTATCTGGCCGGCCTTGACCATCGCCTTGTTCCTGATTGCAGACCGGCTTTATGAGCGGCTGGGGCACCGGGCCTACGCCCATCCTATCCTCTTGCCGTCCGTGGTGCTGATCGGCTGGTTCAGCCTGTTGGGTGCTGACCTTCCGGCCTATCAGGCCGCCACGAACGGGTTTGGCCTGTTGCTGGCGGCGGCGGTTGTGGGCCTTGCCGTGCCGCTATACCGCAGCTGGGGCGCGGTGAAAGCCAACAAGCACGCGGTGCTTGCAGCTGTCGCGGGTGGGTCTGTGGCCGGGGTTTTGAGCGCGCTTGCGCCTGCGATTATCCTGCAGGCCCCACCAGAGCTTGTCGCCAGCCTGAGCACCAAATCCATCACGACACCGCTTGCGGTTACGGTGGTGGGCAGCATTGGCGGCGTGGCCTCAATCGCGGCGGCCGTGGTGGTGGTTACCGGGCTTTTTGCCGCCCTTGTGGGGCCGTGGCTTTTGCGTGCGCTTGGGGTGGACGATGATGTGGCCACCGGCCTTGCGCTTGGCACCGCCGGGCACGCCATCGGCACCGCCGAAGCGGTGCGGCGGTCAGACACCATGGGTGCGGCGGCGGCCTTCGCCATGACGGTGAACGGCCTTGCGACAGCCATCCTTCTGCCGCTCGTTTGGGGGTAAGGACAGATTTTCGTCAGGCCTTAACCAAATTTTTGGCCTTATTCTTGAATATAGAAGTCGGTAAGGGAGCACACTTGTTACGAGGATCGTACCATGCGCTTTTTGCTGTCCCTTACCGCCTTCAGCCTTCTCAGTGGCTTTGCCACCCCCACTCTTGCCGCGCCCGAGCGGATCGAGGCCACTTACGACTTGATCTGGAAGGGTTTTCACGTCTCCACGGCGGAAACTGTGACGGAACTTGATGGCAGCCGATATTTCCTGGGCATCAATATCAAGACCCACGGTCTCTTGAAAATGGCGACCGGCGGGCACGGTACGTTCGAGATTTCCGGGCAATTGTTGCCGGATGGCGGAGTACAGACCGAATCCTTGGATGCTGACGGCTATTGGGATGGCGACGCTTTTTCACAAAAACTGCGCTACGGTGCGGATGGCCATCTGGCCGCTTATGAGACCAAGCGCCCCGAAGACTGGCTGGAGAAAAACGCCCGCGAGGCTGTGCCGGTGGAGTTGAAGACCGGGCCGGACCCGGCGTCCCTTTTTGTATCGCTGATGCAGAATCCGATCAATTTCCGCGCTGAAGCGATGGACCAGCCGATCCTCCTCCGCAGCTTTGACGGCGAAGCAGTGGTTGACTGGCAGCTTGGCTGCGCGGCCAAGCCTGTGGCGCTGAAGCGGTCCAAGCATTCGCCGATTGCGGGCCAGGCGTATGAATGCGCGCTGGAGACCACGACCGTGGCCGGCAAGCTTCTGAAGGAAGAGAAGAAGAAAAAGCTGGTGAAACGCGGTCCGCGCGGTCGGCGCCAGACAGTGGACCTTGATGACGTCACGCCAAAGGTATGGCTGATGGCCATGGGGGACGGCGACCGCCTGATGCCTGTGCGCGCCCAGGTGCCTTCAGAGAAAGGCGTGGTGGGGCTTTACCTGAGCAAACTTACGATGGACAGTGCGGATGGGGCCGATATCGGCACGCGCTGAAGATCGCCGCATGGGGGCCGTGATATCGCCGCATTCCTGCTAAACTATCCACCTGTTGCAGTCTTATCAATTTTGCAGCACTCTTGCTGGTGGGAATTTGGGAAGTGAGTGGCATGATCAAACGAACAGGTGCATTTCTGGGTGTGGTGCTGGCCTTGTCTGGCAGCGGGGCAGCTTTGGCCGCCGAACGGATCGAAGCCACCTATGACTTCATCTGGAAGGGCCTTCTGGTTTCAACCGTGGAAGCCCGCGCAGACCTTGCGCCAGAGACTTATGACCTGGCGATTGATTTCCGTATGCGGGGGCTCGCCAAACTGTTCGCCAACGGCCGCAGCGAGCTTCGCTCAACCGGCATGCTGGTGGACGGCGATATCCTGCCGCGCGAATATGTGTCCGCCGGGCGCTGGGATGGCGAAGATTATACTCGTACGCTCAGGTTCGCCCCCGACGGCATGCTGAAGGAAATCGAGCAGGACTGGCCGGAAAAGTGGCTGGAGAAATACCCGCGCGAGGAAGTGCCTGCGGACCTCAGGCGCGGGCCTGATCCGGCGTCGCTTGCGATTGCGCTTCTGCGCGCCCGTATCACCGAGGCCCAGACGGCTGAACCTTTCGCCATTCAGGTGTTTGATGGCTCCAGCGTGTTTGAATGGCAGGTTAGTTGCGGACCAGAACCCGTGGAAATCGACGACAGCCGCCACACGGATTATGCCGGTGCGGCGCATGAATGCACCGTGGGCGGCGAACTGGTGGCGGGCAAGCGCATCCTGACGGAGAAAGAAAAGAAGAAGCTGGAAAAGGAACGCGAGAAGCGCCGCCGGAAAGCCGAAAAGAACGGCGAGGATGAGGACGTGCCACCGAAGTTCTGGGTGATGCCACAAGGCGAAGGCGGCTATCTTGTGCCCGTACGGGCCGAAATGCAGACAGACATGGGCCGCGTGCTCATGTATCTGAAGGAGCTGGAAATCACAGACCTTCAGGATGTGCCGGTTATGGCGTCGCGCTAATTTCTCCCGCTTTAATCTTATCTTAATCCAGTGAATTGACATTTGCGGTTGGTGTGCAAGACTGCCCGCCAATTAATGGCATCAATCAATAAAAACTGGGAGGGACAGCCATGCGCGTGTCGTCAAGGAAAGCCGGTATGCTGGCACTGGGGCTGGGAGCAGCCTTCATTTCAACTGCAGCCACATGGGCCGCAGATATCAAGGTAATTCATGCGGGCGAGCTTCTGGCTGTGCCGGGCAAGGCACCAACCAAGAACCAGACCGTGGTGATTGAGGACGGCCGCATCAAGGAAGTGCGCGACGGCTTCGTAGCGGCCGCTGATTTTGGCGAAGACGCCACACTTGTGGACCTCAAGGACAGCTTCGTTATGCCGGGCCTGATGGATATGCATGTGCATATCCAGGGCGAATTGGGCCCTGACCAGTTCCGGGAAGGCCTGCAGATGTCTGCAGAAGACACAGCCATGCGCAGCGTGATGTATGCCGAGCGCACGCTTCAGGCGGGCTTCACCACAGTCCGTGACCTGGGGTCGGACCCACAGTCTGTTTTCGCGCTTCGGAAAGCCACGGCGAACGGCTGGGTTGATGGCCCACGTATTGTTGCGGCAGGCAGCAGTGTTGCAG
Source organism: Kordiimonas lipolytica (assembly GCF_001550065.1). The sequence continues at coordinate 5,322 of NZ_LRUB01000008.1, read as the reverse complement.
CAACCGGCGGCCACGGTGATGTGGACGGCCTGCGTCATGAACTGCTGGAGAAATTCACGTCCAAGACCATCTGTGACGGTGCTGACGACTGTCTGCGCGCTGTGCGCTACGCTGTGAAATTCGGCGCGGATGTTATCAAGATCACAGCCACGGGCGGTGTGCTTTCAGACACCAACACCGGTACCGGCCAGCAGATGACAGACGATGAACTCAAGATCATCATGGACACCGCCCACGGCCTTGGCCGCAAGGTGGCGGCCCACGCGCACGCAGCGGAAGGCATCAACGCGGCGCTTCGGGCAGGCGTGGACAGCATTGAGCATGGCTCTTACGCCGATGCTGAATCAATCCGCCTGTTCAAGAAAAGCGGCGCCTATCTGGTGCCAACGCTTCTGGCGGGCGACACGGTTGTGAATATGGCCAAAACCAGCAACTTCATGTCAACGGACATCAAGGCGAAAGCCATCCGGGTGGGCGGCGACATGATCGAAAATTTCCAGCGGTCCTATAAGGGCGGCGTGAAAATCGCCTTCGGTACCGACAGTGGTGTGTCCAAGCATGGCACCAACGCCCAGGAAGCGGTGCTGATGTTCGAAGCGGGCATGACCGCAATGGACATCCTGAAGTCTGCCACCGTCAATGCGGCGGACCTCATTGATATGTCAGACAGCCTCGGCACCATCGAGGCAGGCAAGATTGCAGACATCATTGCCACCGACGGCAGCCCGCTTGAGGACATCAAGGAACTTCTGGACGTTGACTTTGTGATGAAGGACGGCCGCACGGTAAAGCAGCAGTAATACCTGCTGACAAGCCGCGGCTTGACCATGTTCGGGACGATCCACGATAGCAGGGCCCTGATGGGCGGATTGGCGATGATGATCATCGGCGCCATTCTGTCCATCATGATGGCCTTCTATCTGTTGCCTGACATCTTTGGTGAAGGGGCGCTTGTATCCCGCTGGTGGTGGGAAATTGTCCTTAACCTCCAGATTTTGTGCTTGGCCTTCATGTGGTTCAGCCACCATAACCGCATTCTGTATGCCCAGGGCTGGTGGCGGCTTCGGGCCATCACGCATTTCGTGACCGGCGTGATCTCCGTTTCCTATCCTGTGGGTATCATGCTGATCGCCGCCTATAATGACTGGTTCCGCGAAGGCCCGACGCCGTCGCAGGTGTATCTCCTGGTGCTGGGGGGTATTGCGCTTTGGGCCGTGGGCAATTTCATTGTGCCGATTTTGGTTTGGTTGATGGTGCGCTCAAATCAGAAGCAAGGCAATGCCCCAGCCATGAAGTTCAGGCCGGTCGTCTGGGTTCAGGCCTTCTGGCCCACCCTTGCCGCTCTCATGGTGGCTGCTCTTGTCTGGTGGCGCCAGGAAAGCAGCCTCAGCACATTGGTGCCAGTCCTTCTTTATCTGCAGGGGGCGCTGCCATATTTCCGCAAGGCGCGTCACGCTTCGCCCCGCGACAGCGACATATAAATATCGGTGATAAAGAATTTTCTTAACTTTTAGCGCTATCTTTGGGTTGAAACGAAGTTCAGCCAGGTACTGAAAATGAGGTTTGTAGGCAACAGAGCGCTACTCGGGGCGGCGGCGATGGTTATCGTCGGTATTGTGCTGTCGATGCTTGCCAGCGACTATATCGAAGGTCTTGGCGAGGCAGGAGGGCTCACGACGTCACGCTGGTGGTGGGAAATTGTCCTCAATTCCCAGATCCTGTGCGCTGCGTTCATCTGGTTTACCCATATCGATAAAGTCAAAGCATCCAGCGGTTGGCGCTGTGCTGTCAGCCTGTTGCAGCTTCTGTTTGGGCTTCTGGCGATATTGCTGCCGGTCTGGATCGCGCTTGCCGGTATTTTGTTCGGTTGGTTCAAAACCGGCCCGACGCTTGAGACAATGAATGTCACGATTTTTGTGTGTCTTTCCCTTTGGGCGTTGGCGTGGCTCATGTTGTGGGGCGTTGAAAGCTTTGGCAGGCGACGGCTTGTTCTGCCCTGGTTCCTGATGCTGGGGCGCTGGCATGTTGCTCTTCTTGGCATCAGCCCGCTTATGCTGGCGATCCTAATCTCAGTGGTTGAGGCGATGCGCGGCGGCTATCAGCACTATATTTACGCCCCGTTCCTGTTTTACCTGCAGGGGGCGGTGCCCTATCTTGCTGCATCTTTCCGCACCCCCCGGGTTCCCGCAGAAGAAGTTTAGCGGCTTCCGCACAAAACTTAGGGAAATGGTAAGCCTTTTCCCCAATCATGTGGGCATCGGCGCGCAAAGGAGCGGTGCCGAAAAGGGGAAGCCAAGGGGAAAAATGAAGCTTTTCGGGCGTGAAGTGTATGATCAACGAGCCATGGCAGGAGCCGTGGCACTGATGCTCGTCGGCACCAACCTTTCCATCATGATGGCCTTCTATTTCTTTTCCGATGGTGATGCCTTCTCGCTGCTGCAGTCGCGCTGGTGGTGGGAACTGACATTCAGCATGCAGATCCTGTGCTTTGCGCTTATGTGGGTGTGCCACCATGAACGCATGATTGAGGCGGAAGGCTGGAAGCGGCTGCGGGCCATCAGCCGGTTCCTTGTCGGGCTGGCTGGTGTATCTACCCCCAGCTGGGTGCTGGTGATCTGCGCCGCCAACGACTGGTTCCTGAACCCGCCAAGCCTGATGGACCTCGCCTATTATGCCGGGATTGTTTTTGTGGTCTGGGTTGTGACAGCCTATGTCATCCCTATTCTGATTGCCTTCCTTGCCCGTAAGCCGACCTTTATCTATCTGGGCCTGAAGGGCAGGGCGCGGGGCGGTGCGCTTTTGTTGGCGTCGCCTTTCCTTCTTCTGCTGCTGGTTGCCGCCATTGAAATCCCGCGCGGCAGCCACTTGCATATTGTAGTCTGGCCTTTCCTGACATACCTGCACGGGGCCATGCCCTATCTGGTAAAGGCTTTTCGCGAAGCCCCTCGCACGGGTGGCCTATCCCTTATGGGCTAATTTTTTTTCTTTACTAAGCTATTGATAAATAGTCGCTAATCACATTCTCCTCTTTTTCTAACCTAAGTTATTGAAAAAAAGTTGAGGGGCAGGGGCTCTGGGTTGTCTCAAGGCTTGTACTCAATTCAATCCAAACGGGGGATGTATGAAAAGAACTATAACGACAGTATTGGCTGCAAGCCTGTTTTGTGGCGCAGCTTTCGGGGAAACAACAGTATCTCAGGGACCAAAGATTACAGAATTTGATGCCGAAATCGGCAAGTGGGCAGCGCGTGCTGGCAAGTCCGGCTGTGTGCACCTTCAGTATAAACTAAATGATGAGGGCGATGTGTATGGCGTGAAGGTTCTGGGCGCCAAGGGCCACAAGACCTATGCACGTGAAGCCAAATATGGCGCACGCGGCATGACGGTGGAAGCCGGCTCCGCGCCTGCAGGCACCTATGACCTTGTGGTTGATTTTGTCGTCACGCGTCGCAGTGCATCCAATGCCGAACAGGCGACCGATGCGTTTGAGCGCAACCCCAAGGTTTGCCCTTACACTGCCAAAACCGACCATGAACCAATCGTTATTTCGGCTCAGCGCCAATATAGAGCGGTTCGCAAACAGTGCGATGCCACCGGCGTTGGCTCGAATATGAAGACTTGCTAGGCAAGCCATAAGCTCCGGTTTGCCTAGAACCGGTCACGACGGCGAATTACCAGGGCCGCAGCGATTTCCCGAGCTGCGGCCTTTTCTTTTTGCCGCCGCCGCGCGCCTGTAATAAGCTTCTCCCGATGGGGAACGCGTATGAAAATTCTTTATGAGACAGCCGATTATTCCGAGGCGCTGGTGATCAAGGCGCTCTTGGAGCAGGCAGGCTTTCCAGCCTTTATCGACAACTTCAATACGTTGACAGCCATGCCGCACCTGATGGCAGGGCTTGGCCTTCGGGTCATGGTGCCTGATGAAGAATTCGCGGAAGCGCAGCAGTTGCTGGCGGATGTGCGGGCGGAAAATGCACCTGCAAAGGCCACAGAAGACAGTATTGATGCCTGCCCCAAATGCGGGTCAGAAGATGTTGCGCGCTATACCACAATCTGGCTGCTGCCCTTCTTGTGGGCCATGAGCTTGCTCTATCCTGTGCCGCCAGGGAATAGGCGCGCCTGCCGGCAGTGTGGGCACCGCTATAAAACAAAAGCAGCGGTGTTATGTGTCAAGCGCGGCTGCATAGTGATCCCTCATTTTTGCGTTTGCGCGAATGAGGATTTTTCTAGTGACTGCAATGAGAGCGACTTTACCGGGCTTCCCGTTTTCCCTGAGGCGTTGATAGAAAGCTTTCATTTCCGGATCGAAGCGAATGGCGGGGAGTGTCGCCACATATAAAGCATCGCGCACATGTTTCCGTCCTCCTGTAATTGTCCGCCTGCCGCGCATTAGACCACTATCCCGGTTGATTGGGGCTAGACCAACGAGCTTGGCGATTTGTCCTTTGTCGAGATGACCCAGTTCCGGCAGGCCTGCCAGCAGGAAGCAGGCGGTCCGCAATCCAATGCCCTTTATTGAAGTCAACACTTTGGCCCTGGCCTTGAGTGCTGCATCCTGTTCCAGGCATTCCTCCATCGCTTCCACAACGGCTTGACGCTGTTCCAGCAGGAAATTCAGAGCCTCTTCGATCCAGTCTCTTGCCTTGTTCAGCAGCTTTTCCCGGCGGTTCTTTTCCTGGACAATCATGTGGGACAGCTGTTTGTATCGGACTACGAGGTCTGAGAGTTCCTGCTGCTGTTCAGAAGGTTGTTCAAGAAGGCGTGTTTCCATGCGCCTGCCATAGTCGGCTAGCACAAAGGCATCCACCTTGTCGGTTTTGGCCAATTGCCCACTGGCCCGGGCAAACTGACGGATATATCGGGCATTAACTTTGGCAACCGGCAACCCGGCTGCAAGCAAGGCATCTGTGACCATGCGTTCATAGCCACCTGTAGGCTCCAGGATCAGCCGTTCAATGTCTTCCCTGTCAGCAACCCACGAAAGGAATTTGGCAATGCCGGATGTATTATTGGTAAATGTGTCTGCTTCGCCTTCTGGCAGCAGGCAAACGTCAAAGGATGATTTTGATATGTCGATCCCAATGGATCGCGTGGTATAAGTCATTGGCTTTGTCTTTCTTATACACGAGCGTAAAAGCTCACTCAGCGGTTCGACGAAGCCTCTGTGGTGCGGAAGGGTTATGCTTTTTTACGACCGTAAAAGGTCTTGCCCCGAGTGGGCTCAACCACATTCCGCACCTTGAACAGGGGGTGGCCACCCCCTGTTCAAAATCAAAGAGGCACGAAGATCATAACAAATCTTCGTGCCTCTCAATGTATAAG
>NZ_LRUB01000007.1 GCF_001550065.1 Kordiimonas lipolytica | reverse complement strand
AAAAGCAGCGGTGTTATGTGTCAAGCGCGGCTGCATAGTGATCCCTCATTTTTGCGTTTGCGCGAATGAGGATTTTTCTAGTGACTGCAATGAGAGCGACTTTACCGGGCTTCCCGTTTTCCCTGAGGCGTTGATAGAAAGCTTTCATTTCCGGATCGAAGCGAATGGCGGGGAGTGTCGCCACATATAAAGCATCGCGCACATGTTTCCGTCCTCCTGTAATTGTCCGCCTGCCGCGCATTAGACCACTATCCCGGTTGATTGGGGCTAGACCAACGAGCTTGGCGATTTGTCCTTTGTCGAGATGACCCAGTTCCGGCAGGCCTGCCAGCAGGAAGCAGGCGGTCCGCAATCCAATGCCCTTTATTGAAGTCAACACTTTGGCCCTGGCCTTGAGTGCTGCATCCTGTTCCAGGCATTCCTCCATCGCTTCCACAACGGCTTGACGCTGTTCCAGCAGGAAATTCAGAGCCTCTTCGATCCAGTCTCTTGCCTTGTTCAGCAGCTTTTCCCGGCGGTTCTTTTCCTGGACAATCATGTGGGACAGCTGTTTGTATCGGACTACGAGGTCTGAGAGTTCCTGCTGCTGTTCAGAAGGTTGTTCAAGAAGGCGTGTTTCCATGCGCCTGCCATAGTCGGCTAGCACAAAGGCATCCACCTTGTCGGTTTTGGCCAATTGCCCACTGGCCCGGGCAAACTGACGGATATATCGGGCATTAACTTTGGCAACCGGCAACCCGGCTGCAAGCAAGGCATCTGTGACCATGCGTTCATAGCCACCTGTAGGCTCCAGGATCAGCCGTTCAATGTCTTCCCTGTCAGCAACCCACGAAAGGAATTTGGCAATGCCGGATGTATTATTGGTAAATGTGTCTGCTTCGCCTTCTGGCAGCAGGCAAACGTCAAAGGATGATTTTGATATGTCGATCCCAATGGATCGCGTGGTATAAGTCATTGGCTTTGTCTTTCTTATACACGAGCGTAAAAGCTCACTCAGCGGTTCGACGAAGCCTCTGTGGTGCGGAAGGGTTATGCTTTTTTACGACCGTAAAAGGTCTTGCCCCGAGTGGGCTCAACCACATTCCGCACCTTGAACAGGGGGTGGCCACCCCCTGTTCAAAATCAAAGAGGCACGAAGATCATAACAAATCTTCGTGCCTCTCAATGTATAAGCCCCGGCAATGCCGGGGCTTTCTGTTTTCGGATCACAAATCCTTCTAGTGGGCCAGCATGGCCAACAGCAGAAGTGCAACGATGTTGGTGATCTTGATCATTGGGTTCACAGCTGGGCCAGCGGTATCCTTGTATGGATCGCCGACAGTATCGCCGGTTACTGCAGCCTTGTGAGCCTCAGAACCCTTACCGCCGTGATTACCGTCCTCAATGTACTTCTTGGCGTTATCCCATGCGCCACCACCGGCGGTCATGGACAGTGCCACAAAGAGGCCGCCAACGATCACGCCCAGAAGAAGGGCGCCAAGAGCTGCAAATGCAGCCGCCTGCCCTGCAATGGCATTGATCAGGAAATAGGTAATCACTGGTGCTGCAACTGGCAGCAGGCTTGGAATGATCATCTCCTTGATCGCTGCTTTAGTCAGCAGGTCAACGGAGCGTGCATAATCCGGCTTGGACGTACCTTCCATGATGCCAGGGTTGTTGCGGAACTGCTCGCGCACTTCCTCTACCACTGCACCACCGGCACGACCAACTGCCGTCATGCCCATTGCACCGAAGAGATACGGCAGCATAGCGCCCAGGAAGAGCCCTACAACCACATACGGGTTAGACAGGCCGAAATCGACCGTAACGTCCGAGAAGTATGTGTTGAGGTCAGCCGTGTAGGCACCGAACAGCACAAGCGCGGCAAGGCCTGCAGAACCGATAGCATAGCCCTTGGTTACAGCCTTGGTGGTGTTGCCCACGGCGTCAAGCGCATCAGTCCGGCCCCGAACTGTCTCGTCAAGACCAGCCATTTCGGCAATGCCGCCAGCGTTGTCGGTAACGGGGCCATAGGCGTCCAGAGCGACAACCATACCCGCAAGCGCCAACATCGCCGTTGCAGCAAAACCAAGGCCAAGGATGCCCGCCAGCTGGTAGGCAACGATGATGCCTGCACAGATCACCAGAGTTGGCAGCGCCGTGGACTCAAGGGAAATAGCAAGCCCCTGGATCACGTTGGTGCCGTGGCCGGTTTCGGATGACTTCGCGATCGACCGCACAGGACGATAATCCGTACCCGTATAATATTCTGTAATCCAGATGATCACCCCGGTCACGATAAGCCCGACCAGTCCGCAATAGTATAGGTCACGACCGGTGAAGGTGGCCGCGGAAGTCGTGAAAGTACGCTCCATGTCGCCGAGCGCCCAATCCATCGCGAACCACATTACAATCGCCGACAACACAGCCGTCACGATGAAGCCCTTATAAAGCGCACCCATGATGGACTGCGACTTACCCAGCTTCACGAAATAGGTGCCGATGATCGATGTCAGGATGCACCCGCCACCAATGATGAGCGGAAGCTGCATAATGTCTGCGGCACCCATCTTCAGGAAGAGTGCGGACAGCACCATGGTGGCACCGATAGTTACAACGTAAGTTTCAAAAAGGTCCGCTGCCATACCGGCACAGTCACCAACATTGTCCCCCACGTTATCTGCGATAACCGCTGGGTTCCGCGGATCGTCTTCCGGGATACCGGCTTCCACTTTACCAACCAGGTCAGCGCCCACATCGGCGCCTTTGGTAAAGATACCGCCACCCAGACGGGCGAAAATGGAAATCAATGACGCCCCAAAGCCGAGCGACACCAGAGCATCGATCACAGCACGGTCTGTGGCTTCAATACCAAGCGGCCCAATCAGGATATAATAATAGCCAGCGACCGCCAGAAGCGCGAGGCCCGCAACCAGCATGCCTGTTACAGCACCGGAGCGGAAAGCGATGGTCAGGCCGGCCTGCAGGCTGTTGCTCGCGGCCTCAGTGGTGCGCACGTTCGCCTTAACGGAAATCAGCATGCCGATGTAGCCTGCCACGCCAGATAGAATGGCGCCGATAAGGAAACCAGCTGCGGCCAGATGGCCGAGAGCCAGATACAGCCCAATCGCCACGACAACGCCAACCATGGCGATGGTGCGATACTGACGGTTGAGATATGCCTGAGCGCCAGCCTGGATGGCCCCGGCGATCTCCTGCATTTTCTCACTGCCTGCACTGGATGATAGAATAGACTGACGCGTTACAATGCCGTACAGAACGGCAGCAACGCCGCATGCAATCGCGGCGTACAATACTTCCATGGGAAACTCCCTCCCTTGAACCAAACCCAAGTAGTGTTGAGCTTATCGGGCAGAGATACTCCCCACATGTCCGCCCTGCTCATTCATTCTAGTAGACAAACCCCTAAAACTCCTGACAACAGGTTGGTCGGTAATTACCTTAGGAAGCATTTTCGATAGTTTCAACCATCTAAAAATGCAGAAGGCGCCGCAAAACCGCAGCGCCTTTCATATTTCCCGCTTTCCCGCCGTTTATTGCGACAGGCGCATGGTATTCAGAATAGAGATATTTTCCACAACACCCGGGCCGACAACTTCAGCAGCCTTTTTCTTCAGGACAGCTGCGACCTTGTCGTGGTCCAGCTGCAGTGGTGAGTCCTCGCGCATCAGGTCACTCTGGCTAATGGCAGAGATGAAGGCATGCTGCAACTGGGGCTGCGACCGTTTAACCAGTATCTGGTTCTCGTTGCCGTATACTTGTACGGCCAGATCAACAAAATAATTGCCAACAAACCGCGTTGTATTCTGGCTCTTGAGGTAGATTGGCACCGCAATGCGCTCAAACCCTATTGTCTGCATAGGGCCCTTGGGCTTTTTCTTTTCTACGACCTGTTCCTCACCTTCCGGGACCATGGTTTTGAAATAATAAAAGCCAAGACCGCCCCCGATTGCGATACCGCCTAAAAGCCCAAGAAGCAGAAACAATTTGCCCGAACTTGAGCCTGAATCCATCGACACGTCATCTTGCGACATTGACTAAACCCTCGGTCCTGTTATCGAAAATGTTGATATCCTTGATGGGCAGACTGCACCAGATTGCCTTCCGGATCAACAAGATGGCACTCATTGCCTGCCTCAATCACACCAATGCGCATAAGGGGAACATCGCAGTCCCTCGCAATCCGCACCAAATGCTCAGCCTGTTCGCGCGGCGCAGTGAACACCAGTTCATAATCATCCCCGCCCGAGTAAACACAGGGCCACAACGCGGAATCCCGGCCCACAAGTGTTGCAGCATCACCTGAAAGCGGCAGACAGACTTGGTCAACCCGAGCGCCAACTCCCGACGCAGCGCAGATATGCCCAAGGTCGGCCAGAAGGCCATCAGATACGTCGGCGCATGCACTCGCCACACCCCGCAGCATCTGCCCAAGGCCAACACGCGGCATGGGGCGCAGGTATCGATCCCTGAGGGCTGGGGCGCAATCCAGGTCGCCCTGCACCATCTTCAGCCCAAGAGCAGCATCGCCAAGGCTGCCGGAAACGTAAATGTCGTTACCAACGGTCGCACCGGACCGGGTAATCATTGTTCCGGACGGCAAGGAACCCATCGCTGTGATGCTGATCGTCACGCCGCTTCTGCTGGCTGTTGTGTCACCGCCCGCGAGGCGGACACCAAAAGCGTCCTGGCATGCCCGAAGCCCAGAAGCGAACTCCGCCACCCAGGCTTCCGGCCGGTCTGCAGGCAGGCTCAGCCCCAGAAAATAAAGGCTTGGTGCGGCCCCTTTGGCCGCGAGGTCCGACAAATTGACTGCCAGCGCTTTCCAGGCAATGTCCTGTGCCGGTTCGTCGCCAATAAAATGAACGCCTTCGACAATCAGGTCCTTCGTGACAATAAGGTCAGCCCCACCTGACACCGTTACACATGCGGCGTCATCCACCAGCCCCAGCCCCTCGGGCCCGGCCAGCGGTCGAAAATAGGTTGCGATAAGATCAAACTCTCCGGCCATTAGCTCTCCGCCTTCTGCCGGGGCACACGCTAGGTGCGTACGGCTTTGGCAAATTTGTCCAGCACGCCGTTCACGAAAGAGGCTTCTGTACGCTCATAGAAACCGTGCGCCACATCGACATATTCGTTGATGATCACCGCGGTCGGCACATCGGGGCGCGCAACAAGCTCGTACCCGCCGGCGCGGAAGATCGCGTGAATCAGCTTTTCAAGGCGGTCAAGCGGCCAATCGGATGACAGGCAACCTTTGAGCGTCTCGTCGATTTCCTCGCGGCGTTCCCACGCCCCAAGCACCACATCGCTAAACAGATTGGCGTCAGCGGCCACATACTGGTCGCCTTCAATTTCCTGGCCCAGCCGGTGATTGACATATTCTTCCACCACCATCTTGGCCTTTGGCTCGTCAGACATGTCCAGCTGGTAAAGGGCCTGAACGGCCGCAAGACGTGCTGCGCTGCGTGGGCCGCCAACCTTTGGTGTTCTTGATCCTGCGGACATTATTCTACTCCAAAACTCTGCTTCAGTCCGATCATGGCAAGTGCAGCTTGAGCCGCCCCTGCCCCTTTATTCTTCTGGTCGCGTTTCGCCCGCGCCCATGCCTGGTCCCAATCCTCAACGGTCAGAATGCCGTTACCGATGGCCAGATTTTCCCTGAGTGTCAGGTCCATCAAACCGCGCGCACTTTCACCGCAGACATAATCATAATGCGTGGTCTCACCGCGGATCACACAGCCGAGGGCAACATAGCCGTCGAAATGCGCCTTTTCGCCGGCATGGGCAAACTTGATTGCCGCCGGAATTTCCAGCGCTCCCGGCACGTCATAGCGGTCCCAGGTGCAATCAGCAGCCTCAATGGCTTCGATGGCGCCAGCCGCCAACTCGTCGGCGAGGTCCGCGTAAAATTTCGCTTCGACAATCAGAATATGAGGCTTCGCCATCTGTTTTATCCTTGGAAGGGCCGACAGGTCCGGGGACATGCGGCTAAATAATATCTTTGGCGCCAACTATTCGGCGTCGGGAATTTTCCGCTGTTCTACGATATCCAGGCCGTAGCCATCAAGACCAACATAGTGGTTCGGGCTGTTGGAATAGAGAATCATGTGACGAACGCCGATATCGAGCAGGATCTGCGAGCCCAGCCCGATATCCTTGAGCGCCCGCTCCTTGCCGTCTTCCTCTGGCGGCGTGCCTTCCAGCAACTGCGACGGACGAATGGCAATTTGTCCCGGGAACAAAACGACCACGCCTTGGCCGTCGTCCTCAATCGCATTCATGGCGCGCTGTAGCTGGCCGCTACGGGGATGGTCCATGCCCAGAAGGTCTTCAAACGGGTTGAGGGCATGCATCCGAACGGGTGTCGGTTTGCTCCCATCGATATCGCCCAGAACCAGCGCTACAGTCTCGCGCGTGTCAGCCGTGGAGCGATAAACCAGCACTTTCCACTTTTTGCCGCTCTGGCGGACAAAATCGCTTTCGGACGCCCGCTCCACCAACACATCATTCCTGAGGCGGTAAGCGATAAGGTCTCGGATCGTCGCAACCTTCAGGCCATGTTCCTTGGCAAAGGGGATCAGGTCCGGCAGGCGTGCCATGGTGCCGTCGTCCTTCATGATCTCACAGATCACGGCAGACGGGTTGAGGCCTGCAAGACGGGAAATATCGACAGATGCTTCCGTATGCCCTGCGCGCATCAGCACGCCACCATCCTGCGCCATCAGTGGGAACACATGGCCAGGCGTCGCAAGATCGTCTGCGCCCTTGGAGCTATCGATGGCAACGGAGATGGTATGCGCCCGGTCCGCCGCCGAAATACCGGTGGTGACACCTTGCTTGGCCTCAATGGATACAGTGAAGGCAGTCTGATTACGCGCCTGGTTGTTATTACTCATCTGCGGCAGCTTAAGCTCTTCGATGCGCTGACGCGTCATCGGCAGGCAAATCAGGCCGCGGCCATATTTGGCCATGAAATTGATCGCGTCAGGTGTCGCCATCTGCGCCGGGATGATCAAGTCACCTTCGTTTTCGCGGTCTTCATCGTCCACCAGGATGTACATGCGCCCGTTGCGCGCATCCTCAATGACATCTTCAATTGGTGACAGGAAACTCTCTGACACTGTCTTACCCTCTGCTTTGCAGGCGCGCTACATACCGCGCCAGAATATCAAACTCCACATTCACGGTGTCCCCAAGCTTGCTGTTCCTGAAGCTGGTAACCGCCTGTGTATGCGGGATCAAATTGATGGAGAAACGTGTTACACCGCCTTCGTCTGCGACCGCGTTGACTGTCAGCGAAGCGCCGTCGATGGTGATGCTTCCCTTCTGGGCTACGAACGTGCCGTGATCTGCCGGGATTGCAATCTCCATGACCACAGACTCACCCAACTCGTCAAAGCGCACAATCTGGCCTGTACAGTCCACGTGGCCGGTCACGATATGGCCGCCCAATTCGTCGCCCAATTTCAGGGAACGCTCAAGGTTGACTTCTGTGCCCTCAGCCCAGTCACCCAGGTTCGTGACCTTCAGCGTTTCGGCGGAAACGTCGACAGCAAACCAGCCATTGTCTTTATCCACCACCGTCAGGCAAACACCCGCGCAGGCAATGGAGGCGCCAATGTCCACTGAGGACATATCAAAGGCAGTTTCAAGCGTCACGCGTTTGTCTGCGCCGCCTTCAACGGCGCGAATGCGCCCTACATCTGTAACAATTCCGGTAAACATGCGCCTGAGTTACTCCGCCTTAACGTATGATGCAAGTATATCCGGCCCCAGATGCCGAATTGCATGAAGATTAAAATGGGGCGCATCCCCCAAGCTGGCAAGGCCAAGGGGTCCAATTGCCGGCCTTCCCTCTGCACCGATGGCTTTACCAGCGCAGAAATGCTCGACCCTGTCGGCAATTCCTGCTTTCAGAAAAGAGGCATGCACCTGCCCCCCACCTTCAACCAGTACCCTCGTGAGGCCGCGCCCTGCCAAAACAGCTGATACCTCTTCAAGATCACGGGTGTCATCAACCGCGACTGTATCCACGCCTTTTTCCTGAAGCGCCTTCTCTTTGGCAGCGTCCCGCACTTGATGGATAAGAATTGTACCGCGCACAGACGCCCATTCCGCCAACTTGTGCGATGGCGACAGCCTCAATCCGGTATCCAGCACGATAGGCACTGGCGAATGCAATTCCAATCCAGGCAACCGGCAATCCAACGAAGGATCGTCAGCTAGAACGGTACCTATCCCAACGAGGATGCCGTCATGGCGCGCGCGCAGCATATGGCCATACGCCCGCGCTTCTACCCCCGTTATCCACTTGCTTTCGCCGTTTTCAAGGGCGATCCGACCATCAAGGCTGCTGGCCATCTTCAGTGTGAACAGCGGCCTATTACGGCTGACACGCCAGAAAAACCCGCGGTTCAGTTCAGCCGCTTCTTTTTCACAAACCCCGTTCACAGTTTCGATACCGGCTTTGGCGAGAATGGCTATGCCCTTTCCCGAAACCCGCATATCGGGATCAGAAACCGCAATCACACAGCGGCTGATGCCCGCCGCAACCAAGGCCTCTGCACAGGGGCCGGTTTCACCGTGGTGGGCACAAGGCTCCAGTGTGACATAGGCTGTCGCGCCTTCTGCTGCGGCACCAGCCTGCGCCAGCGCCACAGTTTCAGCATGCGGCCGACCGCCCGGCTGGGTCCAGCCACGGCCAACAACCAAACCATCTTTTACCAGGATACAGCCAACAGCCGGATTGGGGGCAACATTACCAAGGCCACGCCGGGCAAGCCCAAGCGCAGCCTTCATATAGGATTGATCAAGTGATGCTGACGCCAATCAAGCCTCCCTATCAGGGTTCTTCGGAAAAGGCCTCGTCTTCCGTGCCAGTCATCTTGCCCAGGAATTTTTCAAAATCCGAGGCTTCGCGGAAGTTTCTGTATACGGACGCGTAACGCACATATGCGACTTGATCGAGGCTCTCGAGCCCTTCCATGACTAAACGACCAATTTCACCCGAATCAATCTCGTTCTCACCCATTGATTCGAGTCGGCGTACGATTCCATTGATCATCCGTTCAACCCGATCCGGATCAACCGGACGTTTGCGCAACGAGATATCAAGAGAGCGTTCGAGCTTGGCGCGCTCAAAGGGCACTCGCCGGCCAGTCTTTTTGATTACTGTCAGTTCACGCAGTTGAACACGCTCAAATGTAGTGAACCTTGCCCCACATGCTGGACAGAACCGCCGACGCCGGATCGCAGACTTGTCGTCTGTCGGACGGCTGTCCTTAACCTGAGTGTCTTCGTTTTGACAAAACGGACAACGCATAACGCCCCCTACTCCCCTGGAATCTTATTTTGGTCAGTGATGGTGTGGGGATAATGCACCCACACCATCTTGTGATCAAGCTTATCCGAGTTCACTATAGATTGGGAAGCGTGCACAAAGGGCAGCGACCTTATCGCGCGCTACGGCTTCTGCTGCATCGTTGTTTTCAGGGTTGGCAGCCAGACCATCGAGCACTTCCGTAATCATGTCAGCGATCTGCCCGAACTCTTCTTCACCGAAGCCGCGGGTCGTGCCCGCAGGCGTCCCCAGACGGATGCCTGAAGTGATAAACGGCTTCTCCGGATCAAACGGAACACCATTCTTGTTACAGGTCATGTGAGCGCGCTCAAGCGCCTCGTCAGCTGCCTTGCCCGTCAGCCCCTTCGGACGCAGGTCAACCAGCACAACGTGCGTATCGGTGCCACCAGAGACGATATCAAAGCCATTGGCTTTCAGTTTGTCAGCCAGAACTTTCGCATTCTTTACCACTTGCGCCGCGTATTCCTTGAATTCAGGGCGCAGCGCTTCACCGAACGCCACGGCCTTGGCAGCAATCACATGCATCAGCGGGCCGCCCTGCAGGCCAGGGAATACTGCAGAGTTGATCTTCTTGGAAATATCCTCACGGTTGGTAAGGATCATACCGCCACGTGGGCCACGCAGCGTTTTGTGGGTCGTTGTGGTTACAACATCAGCATACTCAAGCGGGTTCGGGTGCACACCGCCAGCCACAAGGCCGGCAAAGTGTGCCATATCGACCATCAACAGCGCGTCGACGCTGTCGGCGATCTCGCGGAAGCGCTTGAAGTCAATCACGCGTGGGTAGGCCGAGCCGCCAGCGATAATGATGCTTGGCTTGTGCTCAAGCGCCATTTCCGCAACCTGATCATAATCGATCTGCGCGTCTTCGCGGCGAACGCCATACTGAACTGCATTGAACCATTTACCGGAAAGCGCCGGGGCTGCGCCATGTGTCAGGTGGCCGCCGGCATCCAGGCTCATACCCATGATGGTGTCGCCTGGCTTTGCCAGCGCCAGCATCACCGCACCGTTCGCTTGCGCGCCAGAGTGTGGCTGCACGTTCACGAAGCCTGCATCAAACAGCTTCTTAGCACGTTCGATAGCAAGGTTTTCTGCCACATCCACGTGATGACAGCCCTGATAATAGCGGCGGCCAGGATACCCTTCCGCATATTTGTTGGTCAGAACAGAGCCTTGGACTTCAAGTACAGCACGGCTGACGATATTTTCAGAGGCGATCAGTTCAATCTGACCTTGCTGGCGCTCGAGTTCGCCAGTTACGGAATTCAAAAGTTCTGGATCGGTTTCGGACAGATGGGAAGTAAAGAAACCTGGTTGGGTAAAACTAGTCATCGTTGGTGGGCCCTTACGAATATAGATAAACAAGTATGTCGGGTTTAGCTTTATGCGCCCAGTTTGTCGACTCGCCTTTGGTGGCGGCCGCCTTCAAAGGCTGTATTCAGGAATGCATCGAGGCAGTCAATTGCGGTTTCAATACCGATAAGGCGAGAACCAAGCGCCAGTACGTTGGCGTCATTATGTTGGCGGCTAAGCTTGGCCATCAATCCGTTCTGGCAGAGTGCAGCCCGCACCGCGGGGTTCCTGTTGGCTGCGATGGATATTCCGATACCGGACCCACATACAAGCACACCCCGTCTTACCTTGCCTTCTGCGATCGCATCACCCATGGCTACGCCAAAATCTGGGTAATCAACAGAATCCGGGCCGTTTGTGCCCAAATCCAACACGTCAAAGCCGCGCTCAGTCAGCTCTTTTTTAAGGGACTCTTTCAGGTCAAAACCTGCGTGATCGCAAGCAATTGCAATTGTCTCGGATGCCATTGTACGCCTCATAGGTCAAAGGGGCTCGCAGCATAGAGCTGCGTCGGGAAAACGCGGCCTGATTATCATATAAAAGGCTGGAACCCAAGCGCGCATCAAGCGGCATGTATGAAATTCACTAATTATACAATTAAGCGGAAGTATTACTTGGCGGCATCATGGTTAACTGTTTATTAACAAATAAATTGTGAAAGAACAACCATTTGATGTTGTAATCACCAACAAAATGCGGCAATAAAAGCTCGAAAAACTTAAGAAATTGGAGCAACGAATTAATGTCGACTTTTGACACTCCAACCGATTCAGGCGAGCTGATGCTGGGTCTTGTGACAGATATTGTCGCAGCCTATGTCAGCAACAATACAGTTGATTCAGGTGATCTGCCCGAAGTTATCAAGACAGTGCATTCCACCCTTACGGGACTTGGTGGACAACCCGGCGCTAATGGCTCTAGCAGCCAGAAGCCGGCCGTACCGGTGAACAAGTCATACACCAATGACCATATTATCTGCCTTGAAGACGGCAAGAAACTTAAGATGCTGAAACGGTACCTGCGTACCCGCTATGGCATGACGCCGGAAGAGTATCGCGCGAAATGGGGCCTGCCAGTAGACTACCCCATGGTGGCACCAAATTACGCCGCCAAACGGTCTGAATTCGCCAAGAAAATCGGCCTTGGGAAGAAGCGTTAAGGGCAAGAAACGCTAGATCTGGCCTAGAAAAAACCAACAAAGGGGCAACCTATATGGTCAGCCCCTTTTTTTGTGCCTCTGCCTTTTTGGCGTCACGTTCCATCACATAGCGCAGCTTTCTGACCGCGATGGCCTCCAGCTCTTTCTGGCTGGCACGCGGATCGCCGACAATCTGCACCTCACGTCCCGTGCGCGTACAAACGGCACTGACGCGTATGGAGTTCCCAACACGGACAAATTCAACGATGACACTATCAGGCGAAGCCATCTGGCCTTCCCCTTCAGCCTACCTCGCGCTTGAGATGCAGGCGCCCCCAAACTTCGCTAAGAGCCGCCACCAGGGCTTCCATAACATTGTCGTCATGAAGCGGGCCTGGCGTAAAACGCAGGCGCTCAGTCCCCCGTGGGACCGTCGGGTAATTGATCGGTTGAACATAAATGCCAAATTCATTCAGCAAAATGTCTGAAACATCCTTGCACAACACCGGATCACCAATGAACACCGGCACGATGTGGCTTTCGCTGTCCATCACCGGCAGGTTGGCGTCTTTCAACAGTGCCTTCAGTTTCGCAGCCCGTTCCTGATGCTGCTCACGCTCTGCATTGCTGGCCTTCAGGTGGCGAATACTCGCCAAGGCGCCAGCCGCCAAAACAGGGCTCAGCGCTGTGGTGAAAATAAAGCCCGAAGCATAGCTACGAACAACATCCACGAGTGCCTTGGAGGCAGTGATATAGCCACCCATCACACCAAACGCCTTGCCAAGCGTGCCTTCGATGATGGTTAGCCGCTCGGCAACACCGTCACGCTCAGACACACCGCCGCCGCGCTTGCCATAAAGGCCCACGGCATGCACTTCGTCCAGATAGGTCATGGCGCCGTATTTGTCCGCCAAGTCGCAGATCCTGCCAATCGGCGCGATGTCACCGTCCATGGAATAGACGGATTCAAAAGCTATCAACTTCGGCGCAGACGGGTCGCTTGCTGCCAGAAGTTCTTCGAGATGCTCAAGGTCATTATGACGGAAGATATGTTTCTTCGCGCCACTGTTCCTGATGCCCTGGATCATGGATGCATGGTTCATCTCGTCAGAATAAACAATGCAGCCCGGCAGCAGCTTGGCTACCGTCGACAGGGTCGCTTCATTGGAAATATAGCCAGAGGTAAAGAGAAGCGCGGCTTCCTTGCCGTGCAAGTCCGCAAGCTCTTCCTCAAGCAGAACATGGTAATGGTTTGTGCCTGCGATGTTGCGTGTGCCGCCTGCACCTGCGCCTGTCTCATCAAGCGCCTTGTGCATGGCGCCGATCACAGTTTCATGCTGCCCCATGCCGAGATAGTCGTTCGAGCACCAAACGGTGATCGCCCGGGCATTATCTCCGGCATCGTGGCGTACCGCCCTTGGGAAATTGCCGCGCTCGCGCGAGATGTCAGCAAAGACGCGGTAGCGTCCTTCCTGGCGTACGGCTTCAATCGCGTCAGCAAAGATCTTTTTATAATCCATCAGGCAGTCCATTCGCTTGCAGCTATCCGAATTGTATCGGCGCGCTCTTCTTAACGCAATGCTGCGCTTAACGTCCAGCGTCGAAAATGTCGCACCTGCATATAAAAATAGACTGGCCCGAATGCAAGGCCAGTCTTTTTTGCCTGGTCCGACGCTCTATAGACCGAAGTGTAGCTTGTCAGACCAGTAGCGTTCAAGGTTGCGCAGGTTTTTCCGCAAATTTTTCAACTCATCATGGTTGATCAGGTCGTCCTGCATCAGCTCGTCAAGGTGCTGCTTGTAGAGATCATCGATCAGTTTCCGGATCTCATACCCTTTATCGGTCAGCGAAATGCGGACCGCGCGACGGTCATAATCCGACCGTTCATGGCGCAGATATCCCATTTCCACCAGCTTTTTAAGGTTATAGGAAACATTGGAACCCTGATAATAACCGCGAGTCTTCAGTTCACCGGCAGTCATTTCATTCTCACCGATATTATGAAGAAGCAAGGCCTGAACAGGGTTCAGGTCGTTGCAGCCGATATGCTCCATATGGTTCTTCAAAACATCAAGAAGTCGCCTGTGAAGACGCTCAACAAGGCTCAGAATGTCGAGAAATAGGAACTTTGGATCGTTAAAATCGTAACCGCTCATTGTATTTGCCTGACTTTTCGAGAAGATTTTTAGTGAATCTTGACTAAAAACAATCTGCTCTACAAGTCCTAACGGATTATTAATGCTAAAATTTGAAGTATTTTAAGGACGAATGGCCACCCCATGCGACAAATTACACCAAATTTACAGCAAGCCGTGACAAACAGAAGTTAGCGTGCCTAAGATGCGCGAAAATTTCAGCAAGGATCGCTTTATGACTGCCCGTTTTCCTTCCACTCGTCTCCGCCGCCCCCGCGCCACAGATTGGTCCCGCCGCATGGTACGGGAGAACCATCTGTCAGTGGACGACCTGATTTGGCCGATATTTATCCGTGAAGGGAAAGACGTGATAGAACCGGTGGCATCCATGCCCGGCGTGAACCGCCTGTCTGTTGATGCGGCAGTGAATGCGGCCAAGGAAGCAGCCAACATGGGCATTCCCTGTATCGCACTGTTCCCGAACACGCCAACGGGCAAGCGCGATGAACGGGGTGACGAAGCCCTCAACCCAGACAATCTGATCAACACGGCTATGCGCGCCATCAAGGACGCCGTGCCGGAAATTGGCCTAATGGCCGATGTGGCGCTAGACCCCTATACCAGCCACGGCCAGGACGGGCTTGTGGAAGACGGCGTTATCCTGAATGACGAAACAGTGGGCATTCTGGTCCAGCAAGCGGTGGTCCAGGCTGAAGCCGGGGCTGACATCATTGCGCCTTCCGACATGATGGATGGCCGTGTCGGTGCAATTCGCGGCGAATTGGACAAAGCTGGTTTCCAGCAAGTGCAGATCATGGCCTACAGCGCCAAATATGCGTCTGCTTTCTATGGGCCGTTCCGAGATGCCGTTGGCAGCAAGGGGGCCCTGAAGGGCGACAAGAAAACCTACCAGATGGACCCAGCCAACCGCGCCGAGGCCCTTCGGGAGGTTGAACAGGATATCCTTGAAGGCGCCGACAGCGTGATGGTCAAACCCGGCATGCCGTACCTTGATATCGTGCGCGATGTGAAAGACATTTTCGGCGTCCCCACATATGCCTATCAAGTATCGGGTGAATACGCGATGCTGATGGCCGCGGCCCAGAATGGTTGGTTGGATCAGGACGCGGTGATGATGGAATCGCTGCTGGCCTTCAAACGCGCAGGCGCCAATGGCATTCTGACCTATTTCGCGCCCATGGCGGCGAAACTATTGCAGGACTAGCGAAGGCTATTCCTGCTCTGCTTCTTCGCTCGCCGCGTCCGCTGGTTTTGGGAATTCGACCATCATATAGGTCAAATTCTGCCTATCCGTGCCCTTTTGCCAGCGTACACCGAAAGCGTCAGGTTCGTAAAATATTGGGATTTCCATACCGCTGTCCTTACGACTGCGACAAGTACGGCTGATATCCCTGAGCGCGCCATCGCCAAACCCCCGGAAAGACTGATCCGCCAGTTTCGCACCATCAACCCAGGCCAGGTCTGCGGTTTCGTTACAGGTCGCACTCAATCCAATCCACATGGCGCTTGTTCGCATCATTGGAAAATTCAGCAACAGGAAATAATGGGTCTCCACATCCTTGATGGTGGCGAGCTGCCCTTCCCTGCCTTCGTAAAGATACCCGCGAACCATGCGCTTTGCATGGCGCCAGGTGTGGGGTGGCTTGCCATAGAATTCGAATACTTGGAAATAGCTGCCTGAGGTTTCGTTCAGGTGAACTTCTCCAATGGGGCGGGCCACAGCCGTGCCTGTATCGTCAATGCCTTGAAAAAGCATCATCATCACAGCAAGTGTTGCACCAATCCCAGACATAGGCCCTCCTTGTTCAAAGACGCACCTTCTGTGCCATACTATTATAGCAAATGAAACGCTGTATGACAGATGAACGACTTAATCGTCGTCCCGAACTGGTCGTGACAGCGACTTGATGATGCCGCGCATGGTATGGACTTCCTGGCGCGAAAACGCAGCATTCTGCACCAGATTGCGAAGCGTACGACGCAAGGGATTCCTGCGGCCTTCGGACCGGAAATAACCCTTTTTCTCAAGCTCTCTTTCCATGTGCTCCATCAGGCCCAACAGTTCATCTTTGTTGGCCAGCGGGTCTTCATGGGCGGATTGATAAGCCGGGGTTTGGTCGGCAAATGTATGGAACTCATAGGCTGCCAGTATCACGGCCTGCGCCAGGTTGAGACTGCCGAATTCCGGGTTGACCGGCACAGTCAGTACCGTATCTGCCAACACAACGTCATCATTGGTGAGGCCTGAGCGCTCTGGCCCGAATAGAATTGCGGATTTGGCGCCTTCCTTGATCTGGCTGTGCATCTGGGCCGCCATCTCACGCGGAGTAACCACCGGCTTCGGCATATCGCGGTCACGCACTGTTGCTGCATACACATGATTGCAGTCAGAAACAGCGTCTTCGACCGTGTCATAGACCTTCGCCTGATCCAGAATGATATCCGCACCGGCGGCGGCAGGGCCTGCAGCTGGGTTGGGCCACCCGTCACGCGGAGCCACCAGGCGCATTTCCGTCAGGCCGAAATTGAGCATCGCACGCGCTGCCTTGCCGATATTCTCACCAAGCTGTGGCCGTACCAGAATGATGGCAGGTTGTTGTGTCACCTCAGGCATCAGTCAGCCTTGCGCCATTTCACGCCGTCCGGGCCCACTTCGATCACCAGGCCCAGGGCCGCGGCTTCATCACGAAGGGCATCCGCAGTCGCGAAATCCTTGGCTGCACGGGCTTCGTTATATTTGGCGGTATTCGCCTCGATCCATGCAGTTTGCTCATCAGAGAAGCTCTGGAACCAGTCGCTCGGCTCCTGCATCAGAAGGCCCATGAACTGGGCGCCCGCCTTCAGCTCGGCTGCGGTCTCAGGTGCGGCAAGTGCATCAAGGGCCGCGATCGCCTTCGGCGTATTCAGATCATCCGCGAGCGCATCGATCACGCTTGAAGGCACATCAGAGGCAGCCTCAACACCGTCTGTCAGGCGGTACCAACGGTCCAGGCGGCGCTTTTGCTCGCGCGTGCTATCGAGCGAGAAATCAACCGGCTGGCGGTAATGGGCCGTCAACAGGCTAAGGCGCAATGCCTCGCCCGGAAACTCTGCCACAAGGTCATGCACCGTATGGAAGTTACCCAAAGACTTGGACATCTTCTCACCGTCCACCGTGAGGTAGCCGTTATGCATCCAATAGTTCACGAACTGTTTGCCGTGCGAGCATTCGCTTTGCGCAATCTCATTTTCATGGTGCGGGAAAATCAGGTCCTGCCCGCCGCCATGGATATCTATCGTTTCACCCAGATGCTTTTCGATCATGCAGGAGCACTCAAGGTGCCAGCCCGGACGACCGCGCCCCCATGGGCTGCCCCAACCGGGTTGATCTTCCGAGGACGGCTTCCACATCACGAAATCTGCTGGATCGCGCTTGTAGGGCGCTACTTCCACACGGGCGCCGGCCACCAGTTCGTCCCGGCTATGGCGCGAAAGACGGCCATAATTTTCCATGGACGGCACGTTGAACATCACGTGGCCTTCCGCCTCATAGGCGTGACCGTCCTCGATCAGCTTACGCATCATCTTGATCATTTCAGGAAGGTGCTCGGTCGCCTTTGGCTGGATCGTAGGGTCCAGCGCGCCCATCATGCGCATGTCTTCCTGATATATTTTGGCGTATTTGGCTGACACGGCCTTGATCGACGTACCGTCCTTGACCGCCCGCTCCATGATCTTGTCGTCAATATCGGTGATATTACGGGCATAGGTCACATGGTCATCGCCATAAACGTGCCGAAGCAGGCGGAACAGCATGTCGAACACCACCACAGGGCGGGCGTTGCCGATGTGGGCATAGTCATAGACCGTGGGCCCACACACATACATGCGGACGTTTTGCGGATCAATGGGCCTAAAAACCTGTTTCTCGCGCGCCAGCGTGTTGTAGACCCGTATCTCGGTCACAGCAGCCCCCTTTTATGCGGTTTGGCCAGAAAGCCGCGCGACAACCTTGTCGCGGCCGATCAGCGGCAGCAGCATTCCCATGTCAGGGCCATGGTCCTGGCCCGTAAGTGCCTGGCGAAGCGGCATGAATAGGCCACGACCTTTAACGCCAGTCGCTTCCTTGATCGTACCCGTCCAGGCCTGCCAGCTATCTGCCGTCAGCTCGCCCTCAGGCAGCAATTCCAGCGTTTTGGCGATATGGTCGGCGTCTTCGATTTTTGGTTCAACCGGGCCATCAATGATCTTCTTCAGCTCGGCAACGTCCGCAAGCTTGTTGATGTTCGGCTGCAGCGCAAGCCACATGTCTTCCGATACACCGTCAAGGCGGTCAGCCACCGCAGTATAAGGCATCATATGCAGGATTTTCGCGTTCAGGATATCCAGGTCAGCGGGGTCCAGCTTGGCGGTCGCGCGGCCAAACTTGCCAAAATCGAAACCCTCGATCAGCGGCTGTGGGTCAACGAATGGTTCAATGGGTTCAGATGTACCCACACGCGCCAGCAGGCTCACGATCGCCATTGGCTCGATACCTGCCTCATCGCGGTATTCTTCAATCGACATGGCACCGTGGCGCTTGGAAAGGCCTTCGCCGCCCTTGCCTGTCAGCAATGCAAAGTGCGCCATCTGTGGCGCCTTGCCGCCTACAGCTTCAAAAATCTGCACCTGAACGGCAGAGTTGGTGGTGTGGTCTTCGCCGCGCACAATGTGCGTGATGCCGTAATCAACATCATCCACCACGCTTGGCAGCGTATAAAGGAAGGAGCCGTCCTCGCGGATCAGGATTGGGTCCGAAAGCGCTTCAAGGTCAATCGACACATCACCACGGATCATGTCCGTCCAGTCCACGCGTGCCGGCGTGATCAGCTTGAAGCGCCAGTGTGGCTTGCGGCCTTCGGCTTCCAGCTTCGCTTGTTCCTCATCCGTCAGGTTCAGCGCCGCCCGGTCATACACCGGTGGCTTGCCGCGCCCCATCTGGATTTTGCGCTTCATGTCCAGCTCTTCGGCTGTCTCGTAGCATGGGTAAAGACGGCCTTCGGCTTTCAGCTTCTCAACCACTTCGTTATAGCGGTCGAAACGGTCGCTCTGTTTGAAGGTTTCATCCCACTTCAGGCCCAACCACGTCAGGTCGGCCTTGATGGCTTCTTCGTTTTCCTTTGTTGACCGCTCGCGGTCCGTATCGTCGATGCGCAGCACGAAGGTGCCACCCTGCTGGCGCGCGAACAACCAGTTCACGAGTGCAGCACGGATATTCCCCACATGAAGCTTGCCCGTGGGTGACGGGGCAAAACGAACCTTAACAGTCATTGTCTTTATCCAATTGTCTGGGCCTGATGGCCGATATGTATAACTTATTTAGTTCTGCGGGCGCTTCTGAACCCATTGGTGATGGGGTAGCGGCGATCCCGGCCAAAATTCTTACGCGTGATTTTCACGCCCGGCGGCGACTGACGCCTTTTGTATTCGGCGATGTACAGCAGGTGCTCAATTCGTGCAACCTCTGATGCGCTGTGGCCGCGTTCAATAATCTCGTCAACCGACATTTCCTCGTCCACCAGGCAGCGAAGCATGTCATCAAGCGCCTCGTAAGATGGCAGGCTGTCTTCGTCCTTCTGGTCTTCCCGAAGCTCGGCGGTTGGCGGCTTGGTGATGATATTTTCCGGGATCACTTCGCCCGATGGCCCAAGCGCCCCCACAGGCACATTCTCGTTCCGCCAACGCGACAGAGCAAACACATCCAGCTTGTAGACATCCTTCAGAACGCTGTAGCCACCGCACATGTCGCCGTAAAGTGTGGCGTATCCAACGCTCATCTCACTCTTGTTGCCCGTTGTCAGCACCATCTTGCCGAACTTATTGGACAGCGACATCAACACAAGCCCGCGAAGGCGCGACTGGATATTCTCTTCCGTCGTATCGGGCTGGGTGTCCTTAAAGACATCAGAGAGCATCTCGTCAAACGCCTCCACACCCGGCTTGATCGCGATCACATCGTACTGAACACCCAGTGCCTTTGCGCAGTCTTCCGCGTCCCCCAGGCTTTCGCCGGACGTATACTTTGACGGCATCATCACACAGTGAACCTTGTCCGCCCCCAGCGCGTCCACCGCCACAGCCGCAGACAGCGCACTGTCGATCCCGCCAGACAGGCCCAAGATAACGCCGGGGAAGCGGTTCTTGTGAACATAGTCCTTCAAACCCAGCACCATCGCCTGATACATGCTGGTGTAATGATCCGGCATCGGAACCTGATATTTTGTTGTGCACTTCAGGCCGCTGTCGGCACGGGTCCATTCGGTCCGCAGTTCAGCCTCCGCCCAGAATTCCATCTGCACAGGGACATTGCCGTCAGCATTCATCACGAAACTGCCGCCTTCGAACACCAATTCGTCCTGACCGCACATTTCATTGCAGAACACCAGCGGCAATCCGGTTTCATCCACCCGGTTGCGGGCGTGAACAATCCGCTCGGGGTGCTTGTCCAGCTCAAACGGGCTGCACGTCGGCACCAACAGGATTTCAGCGCCGTGATCCTTCAGGTTATTTGCAATGGTCGGGAACCACATATCTTCGCAGATCATGACGCCAAGGCGGAAGCCGCGAAAGTCCACGGGAACCGTTGGCGCGCCGGGCTTAAACACCCGCTTTTCGTCAAACACACCGTAGTTAGGCAGGTCATGCTTGTAGCGGATGGCCGAAATCTCGCCGCCTTCCAACAAAAGGACTGCGTTATGGAGCACTTCGCCGTCAAACCAGGGACTGCCGATAATCAGCCCCGGCTTGCCGTCTCCTGCTGTCATCTCTGCCAGTTCGTCTACCGCGCGCATGGATGACCGCACGAAGAAAGGTTTCAGCACCAGATCTTCAAGGGGATAGCCCACAACGGATAGCTCAGGCGTCAGCACCAGATCAGCGCCAGCCTTATGAGCGCGCTCGTATGCAGCCCTAATCAGATCGACGTTGGCAGCAATCGCGCCCACCGTCGGGTTCATCTGCACCAGATATATGGATAAAGCATCAGTCATGACGCGCTTTTACCCTTCTTGGCGTGTGGGGACAAGACAAAGAAAATCATGCGTGGGTTAAGGCCCAGCTTGTCGCATTTTCATTATCTGTCATGGTGCGGATCCGGCTTGATATTAAAGGAATTATTTATGCCGGACCTTTCCACACTTTTTCTGTTTTCCGCCGCCAGCCTCGCGCTTACCATAACACCTGGCCCAGACATGCTGCTGATCGCCTCTCGAAGCGTCAGCCAGGGCAAATCCGCAGGCTTGCTGTCCGCCTGGCTTTTGCCAGCCGCACCTGAAACTCAAACAAAGACGGCGCCGCAAGCCTGCGACGCCGTCATCCGGAAAATTCACATTTTGGGCCCTATGGGTGTGCCCTTTTGTGCCATACGGCCCCTACCGGTGTGCCCTTTTTACGCAGCCGCCGTTTTGGCCAATGCTTCCCGCTCTTCCTTCAGGGCCTCGGCCAGAAGGAAGGCCATCTCAATCGACTGGCTGGCGTTCAGACGCGGGTCACAGTGCGTGTTATAGCGCGAAGACAGGCTGTCTTCCGTGATCGCCACGGCGCCACCGATACATTCCGTCACATTCTGGCCCGTCAGCTCAAGGTGAATACCGCCCGCGTAGGTGCCTTCGGCGCGGTGGCAGGCAAATACCTGGCGGACTTCCTTGAGTACGCGGTCAAATGGGCGTGTCTTGAGACCACCATTGGACGTTTTCGTATTGCCGTGCATCGGATCACAGGACCAAACAACCTTCTTGCCTTCGGCCTGAACGGCCCGCAGTAACTTCGGCAGGTGTTCCTCAACCTTGTCAGCGCCAAAACGGGTGATCAGCGTCAGGCGACCGGCTTCGTTTTTCGGGTTCAGAGTATCAATAAGCTTCAGCAGGCCATCCACTTCCGTCGTCGGTCCAACCTTGGCCGCGATCGGGTTACCGATGCCGCTTAAGAACTCAAGATGCGCGCCGTCAAGCTGGCGCGTGCGGTCCCCCACCCAAAGCATATGGGCAGACGTATCGTACCAATCGCCTGTCGTGCTGTCCACGCGGGTCAAGGCCTGCTCATACCCCAAAAGGAGCGCTTCATGGCTGGTGTAAAAATCTGTACCCTGGAGCTGGCGCACATCGTTCGGGTTGATGCCGCACGCTTCCATAAAGTTGAGCGCTTCGCCGATGCGGTCTGCCAGTTCCTTATATTTGTCGCCCGCCGCAGATTGGGACACAAAATCCAAATTCCAGCGGTGTACTGACATCAGGTTGGCATAGCCGCCCTGCGCAAAAGCGCGCAACAGATTGAGCGTGGCGGCAGATTGGCTGTAAGCCCGCAGCATACGGTTCGGGTCAGGAATGCGGGATTCCGCATCAAACGCTGGGCCGTTAATAATGTCGCCGCGGTAGCTTGGCAGTTCAACACCATCCTTGGCTTCTATGTTGCTGGAGCGAGGCTTGGCGAACTGGCCCGCGAGGCGGCCCACTTTGACCACCGGGCAGCTCGCCGCAAAGGTCAACACCACCGCCATTTGCAGCAGCACACGGAAGGTATCGCGAATATTGTTCGGGTGAAACTCAGCAAAGCTTTCCGCACAGTCACCGCCCTGCAGCAAAAAGGCCTTGCCTTCAGCCACATCGGCAAGCTGGGACTTAAGATGGCGCGCCTCGCCTGCAAAGACGAGCGGTGGATAGGAGGAAAGTTCCTCTTCAACCTTTTTCAGCACATCTCCGTCAGGATAGTCCGGGACCTGTACAATCGGCCGGGTTCTCCAGCTGTCTGGACGCCACTCACTCATCACTTTACCTCAACTTCACAGCACAAACTTGTGCAGGATTATTTCAATATCATGCCGTTTTCGGCAATTTCATAAGCCTCACATATAATAGGGCTCATCCTTGGAAAGCAAGCCTTAACGGCCTTTTTCAGCCATTTCCACAGTTTCTTATGTAACAGTATTCGCGGATATTTACTGCAGACGAATTCTTGCCTTTCACAACAGGCTGTCTTTCTTTACACACTGTAACGGCCTTTCAAGACCAGTGCGTGAAACTTTTGAGAAAGCTGATCAATGTCCCTGTTTCCTGCCCGGAAGATTATTTTCGACCTCGACGGTACCCTGATTGATAGCGCCCCAGACCTGCACGCTGCCACCAACCATACGCTGCGGCATATTGGGCGGGACACGGTAACGCTTGATCAGGTCAGGCACATGGTAGGCTATGGAGCGCTTCGCCTGATTCAGCTGGGGCTTGAAGCCACGGGCGACGGCAACGAATATACCCCAGAAGAGTTACGGCCGGTCTTCCTGGACTATTACAGCAACAACATCACTGCCCATACCCGCCTTTTTGACGGTGCGCTGGACATGCTTCAGCATTTTCGCGACACCGGCATTGACCTGGGCATATGCACGAACAAGCCGATACTATTGACCGAACCAATTCTGGAAAACCTTGGGATAATTGACCTATTCGGCGCCGTTAGCGGCGGCGACAGCTTTGATTTCAAAAAGCCGGACCCACGGCATATATTGGAGACGGCCAGCAAGATGCCTGGAGAAGGCCCGATAGTAATGGTCGGTGACAGCCGCCCGGATATCGAGGCCGCAAAAGCCGCTGGCGTACCTGCCATTGCCGTCAGCTTCGGTTATTCTCAAACACCGGTGAAAGACCTGCAGCCCGACCGAATTATCGACAGCCTGACAGAGCTCCCAGGCCTCATCAAACG
The DNA here is from genome assembly GCF_001550065.1 of Kordiimonas lipolytica. The sequence continues at coordinate 123,861 of NZ_LRUB01000007.1, read as the reverse complement.
CGCCTGAGAACCTTTTTCCACAAGTGTCCCGCAAGGAGCGGCAGCGGCATTCGCATATAGTGGCTTCTCACATACAGCAGCGCGTTCGCCAGATAAACCAGGCCCCCTTGGCCATCTGTAACTGTCCGAATGCACCATTTCAGTAGCCAGGGTGCCTTTCCCCCTTCGGCCTGAACGTCAAAATACTCGCCAAGCATCCAAAGGGCTTCCCGGACAGGAGTTTCGGCCCCGACATCCTTTGCCCGCGGCATAAGGCTTCGTTTCTCAGCGCCCGTCAAATCGCTGTAGAGATAAAACAGTTCGATAAAGCTTCGCGCAGGCGTCTCGAAGGCACCATCACCAAAAATATGAATCGCGGAATGAATGAAGCGGTCGGTTGGCGAAAAGACCATCAGATCGCTGCTTTCAACCAACCGTGCATCCGCCATCAGTTTGAGATGATCAGGACGGATGCGGGATGTCCGCGGCAACAGCCTGTGGTGCACATCGATCAGCGTCCGCCTGGTTTCGTGCCTTAGCGGCGGCAGTTCATGCATCCAGCGACGATAATATTGCTGATCATACGCCCCAGCGGTGCTTTCCTCAGCGCGCCAGCCCGCCTGCCCCAGCAGCTTTTCCGTCTCCTTAAGGTGCTCTTCCGGCACAAGGATATCAATATCGCTGACCCGCCGCCCAATCCCGGCCAACAAATGTTCCGCAACATAAGCGCTTCCCTTGAGAAGAATGGGCTGTATGTCCGCGCCCATCAGGGCACGCCTGACACGATTGGTTTCAAAGGTTAGCATTCGCCTGTCATAACTGCTTCTCAACCGCGCGTTTTCCAGTATGTCATTCAGCTTTGAGCCCACTTCCGCAGTCACTACTGCGGCCACCTGCCCCAGAATATGACTTTCCTGAGCCCAAGCCACAAAACCGGCCAAATCGCTTGGCGTGTCGGGCAGCACCGCCCTTCCGGTAGCAATACAGAAGAAGGATTTTATGTCACCACGACGCCTAGTCATGAAACATGCCTCCGCCACAGGTCACTCACCAGTGCGAGGCTGTCTTCCGTTGAGCCATACTCGATCTCATAGGCTTTCATGCCGTCCAGCATGGTCATGAGCCCGGTGAATGCACGCTCGCCAATCACCTGATAGTTCGGGGAGCTCGCGATCAACTGCATAGCGGTATCTGCCAGGTCAATTTCCTGGCACCTTGGTGCCGCCCCTTCCGTAAAGGCTGGAAACACAATCACCCTTGGTCGAGCGGGCAAGGCCATTCTCTCAAGATCGCCGCGGCGAGGACGCCTATAGGCAATCGATCCCTTTGGTGTGCCATACAGTGTATCGCTGACCTGGTTTTCACCAGCAAAGCCGCGAACCACATCAATGGAGGCATTCTTGAGCGATACAGGCCTTGGATAACCTCGCAATGATGCTTCCTCCAGATCGAGAATCGCAAACTCGTCTGAAAGCAGACGCCACCCTTCTTCCATAAGGGCTGCGGTTAGCGTGCTTTTTCCGCCACCTGATTTGGCGGCAATGATCAGTGCCTGGTCACCGTCTGCAACAACGCCCGCGTGAAATATAGCATACCGGAAGCATTGCAGAGCCACGCTCAGGTTCAGTCCCATCTCAAGCGCCAGGGGTGACATGCTTACAGGCAAGGGAGCCGCAGGGAAACCGAAGCCGGGATCGGGTACAATCTGGCGCCGGAAATACTTCCTGAACTGGTTGGGTGGCCGAATTGTCAGTGAAAAATCACTCAGAGCGCCGTCTTCCAATGTGACCAGACAATCCGCATACATATCCAGAAAGAAGGCGACAGAACGGCGGTCGGAAAGTTTAACACGTGTGGAGAAAGGCCCCAATTCAAGCACCAACGCGCCTGACTTCAGTGCCCGTATCGCATCGGCCTTCACATATGTTTCTAAAGGGCGTGCTGTCATGGTGATACCCGCTCGACCAGACCTACATCGTCCAGTTCGTCGAACAATCGCCGCACGACGCCGGATGGGCATTCTTCTTTCGGCACCTGAAGATAATCGGCAAACCCCGCGACGACCTCGCCCAGCGGTTTGGGCCTGTCAGTGAGAAAATCGAGCATCGCGCGAGAGACAAGATTCAGCATATGCGTCGTGCCAGACAGCCGACTAAAAACAAAAGTCGTATCGCCTATCTCGTGAATAATGAAATGGTCCGGGTTCACGACCCAAACCCAATCGTCGCTGTTGGGGCCCGCCGACACTGTGCCGTCTACTGCATTTCCAGATAGTTGAGGATGGATAACAAACAGGAAATGCCAGGGAAGCCACCGTCATTGCCGTAAGTGTCCAGATATTTACCGGCGAGCAACAGATAAAGCCCGGTAGGTCCGTTCAAACTCCAGTTACCGTTGCCGTTCAGATAATCTGATGGCGTAATCGTTGTATTTCGGTCGATTTCATAGACCTTGTAACAGTCTGTCCAGCCACCATTGCCCCCGCCGTCATCATCGTCATCACCGCTGCCACCGCCATGGCCGCCGCCATGACGCCAATCATTCCCATTACCGCTGTATCCATTCGGTCGATTACCGGGCTCGCCGTCCTCGCCCTCTTCTTCAAACCAAGGAGTTTCGCGCGGTGGATCAGCATTGCAACTGTCTTGGTCGTCATTGTCGCCCACTGGGTCGTCTATATCGTTGCCCCAGCCGCAATCATTCCCACGACCGCCGTCATCATCCCCACCACCTGTTTCACATTCATCCGGGCGAAAGCGTTCCGGCACCGTATATTCGGGGAAAACATAATCAGCGTTGTTTTTGAACTGCTCAATGTCCTGGGACTTATATTTCCCGTTCTTTTCCCGGATGTTACCGTCACCCATCCATGCCTTGCCGTCAGCATCGACAAGGATCTTAACCGTGTCATGAATGACGAAGGCGCAGTCCAGCGCCGAATGGATCGGCTGTGTCGCGGAAGCTTTCAGCGTCAAAACCATGGGTACACCAGCCGCGCCCAGCTTAAGCAACTGTCGGCGCCGCGCGAGGAAATCGCCGTCCTTGTTCTGATTATTTGACACTCTGACTACTTCTCCAAACTTACAGGCATGGAAAATTATGCAAAAATTTAATTAATTCGAGTTTAACAGCGTTTTCTTACGCCGGTCTAGGCGAAAAATACTGAATATCAACAGATTCGCTATTTCTGGATAATAAATAAATCGAGTAACAAAACCTTCACAAAAGTGCAAACTATGTAAATTAAGGGAAAGCTGACTTTTCTGTTTGTGCACCAGATGGTGGGACGCACGGATACATTCCAGGACGCTGACATAATGGCCCCTCAATCGAAAACATATATGGCGCTGCTTAACGAGCGCACAATCATTGTTGCTATTGTATTTACTCTGGCACTGATGTGGTCATTCGGCCAATTGTCATTCCTTGGTGCGGTTATCGTCGCCGGTGTGACGACTGCCTGTCTTGTTCAGCTATCGGTCCGACGCAGGTTTGAAGAACTGGAAGCCAGGAGAGCAGCAATACAAAAACGGAAACGGGCAAAAAGACCAACGTCCGTCTCCATTCGCGCTAAGGCTCTGGACCAACTCCCCTCCCCCTTCATGCTGATTGATGCCGATCACCGCATCCTTGTCGCCAACCTCGCCTCAAAGGAGCTACTGGGCGAAGATATTGTTGGGAATGACGCGACATTTTACCTGCGGCAGGTGGAGTTCATAACCGCTCTTGAGAAGGTTTTGTCCAGCCCAGGCAACGATTTTCAGGTAGTGCGCTATACGAACAGCAAGGACCGGATTTTCGATGTAACGGTCGCCTCCATCCCCCACCAGAAACAGGAAGAACGGCAGCCCGAAGCCGTGCTGTTTTTCTATGAGGTGACAAGCCTGATCAGGGCGGAACAGATGCGCGCCGACTTCGTCGCGAACGCAAGCCATGAACTGAGAACGCCACTGACATCCATCCTCGGTTTCATTGAGACACTGATTGGACCCGCTGCGGATGATAAAGATGCCCATGGTCGCTTCCTGGGCATCATGCAAACGGAAGCGGAGCGTATGGTCCGATTGATCGATGACCTTCTATCGCTTTCCCGAATCGAGATGACGCGCTATGTCGCGCCGGAGATGGAAGTTGATATCAAGAAGCTGATCGTGAATACCGTTGGCGCCATTCAGCCTGGTGCTGCAGCCCGCAACATCACCATGGACTGTAACATTTCTGAAAACATGCCGCAGATTCGCGGTGATGGAGATCAGCTCACTCAGGTTTTCATCAACCTGCTTTCTAACGCGTCGAAATATTGCGATCCCGATAGCACCGTCCATATCAGCGCCACGCCGACTTTGGACAATAAGCGCATTCAGATCAGGATTCGCGATGAAGGCCCTGGAATATCACAGGAGCATCTAGCAAGGCTTACCGAGCGATTTTACCGCGTTGACACCGCGCGCTCCCGTAAAATGGGCGGCACAGGCCTTGGGCTTGCAATTGTAAAACATATTCTCTTGCGGCATGATACAAACCTCGACATCAAGAGTGAAGTTGGCAAGGGAACTGAGTTTTCCTTCAAGCTCCCGGTTGCTCAAAAGCAGCCTGAGTAGGACCGTCACGCAATTGTAACATTTAGGCTGTAACTGTCGCGGAGCCAGGGGAAACCATATATAAAGTAACAATAATCCCTTGCTTGATAGAAATTTCGCCACCTGTTTTTGTGGCATGGAGAGCTACCATGAAAAAATTCGCTGTTGCAGCCGCTTTGATTACCGCTGCCACTTTCAGCACCACAAGCGCGGAAGCACAGTCCCGGGATCAAATCCGGATTGTCGGTTCCTCGACCGTCTTCCCATTCGCGACTGCTGTCGCTGAAGAGTTCGGTCGTTCCACAAACTTCAAGACACCAATCGTCGAATCAACCGGTTCCGGTGGTGGTCTTAAACTGTTCTGCTCTGGTGTTGGTACCAACCACCCTGACATCACCAACGCATCGCGCCGGATCAAGGCAAGCGAAGTTGAGCTTTGCGCAAAAAACGGCGTGACCGACATCGTCGAAGTTAAGATCGGTTTTGACGGCATCGTGCTTGCTGCCTCCAAAGAGGCGGCTCCGATGGAACTCAGCCTGCGCGACCTTTATCTTGCTCTTGCAGCCCAAGTCCCTGCAGAAGGCACTGAAGGCGGCGCAGGTAACATGGTTGCGAACCCATACAAGAATTGGCACGAAGTGAACCCAGACCTGCCGAACAAACCGATTGTGGTTCTGGGCCCTCCTCCAACCTCTGGTACGCGCGACGCCTTCAACGAACTGGCGATCGAGGGTGGTTGCAAGACCTTCCCGGCCATGAAAGCCCTGAAAAAAGAGGACAAGAACCTCTATAAGGCGCTTTGCCGTGGTGTTCGTGAGGACGGCGCTTACATCGAAGCTGGCGAGAATGACAACCTGATCGTTCAGAAACTGCAAACCAACAACGATGCTGTTGGTATCTTCGGCTTCAGCTTCCTTGACCAGAACGGCGACGTAATCCAGGCCTTCCCTGTAGCCACGAAAGCTGACGCTCCTTACCAGGAGCCAACATTTGAGGCAATTGCAGATGGCGCTTACCCGATCTCCCGTTCGCTCTATTTCTATGTTAAGAAAGCACATGTGGACGTTGTTCCAGGCATCCGTGAGTATCTGGCGGAATTCACCAGTGACAAAGCCGCAGGCGACTTCGGCTATCTGGCAGATCGGGGACTGATCCCACTGCCTGAAGAAGACCGCGCGAAATATGAACAAGCCGCAAGTGCCCTGACCAATCTTGTGCTTGACTAACTAGTGCAAAATACTGTGTAGAAGGGGCAACAAGCGACACTTAGCTGTTGCCCCTTTTTTTAAATCTCGACACGTTCGACAAACCTGCGTAAGGCCGCCCTAAAATGACGAGCTCCGCAATCTTTCTTTTCCTGGTTATGCTGGCCCTGGTTTCATTTGCCATGGTGCGCCAGAAGGCCCTTGCCGGCGCTGGCGGCGACCCCGCCAAGCTTCACTCCCTGCCACGGCATTATGGTTATTTCGCTGCAATCTGTGTTTTGCTGCCTGGCCTCTTTGCCTTTGGCATGTGGGTTGTTTTCGGAAACAGCATCATTGAGGGGCTGATTCTCTCTGGTCTGCCTGACCGCGTCTTCGAACAGAATGGCGATCAGGCAACGCTGGTGCTCAACCGCATTCGGTTGGCAGTTGAAAACCCAAATTCCCCGGAAACAGACCCTGATATTCTGGCAGCGGCCGCGAAATTCCAGGCCATCTATGTCAAGGGCATTTGGGCAGCTTTCGTCCTGTCGATCGCAATGGGCCTTGTGGGCTTGTATATGGCAAGCAATCGGACCCAACCGGATTTCCGGGCCAGGAACAAGTTTGAACGTGTCATGTTGATTACGCTGGCTCTGAGTTCCGTCATCGCCATTGTCACAACGCTCGGCATTGTCGCGTCTCTTTTGTTTGAAAGCCTGCGCTTCTTCCGGGAAGTGCCGGTCACCGAGTTTGTCTTCGGCCTGCACTGGAGCCCACAGACAGCGCTTCGGGCAGACCAAGTGGCATCCGCTGGAGCATTTGGAGCGGTACCGCTTTTTGCCGGCACCATGCTGATCAGCTTTATTGCCATGCTGGTTGCCGGGCCGATTGGCCTTCTGGCTGCCATTTACCTGACACAATATGCCAGCACGCGCATGCGCAAGGTTGCCAAACCCGTGCTTGAAGTCCTGGCAGGGGTTCCCACCGTCGTGTACGGCTTTTTCGCTGCCCTGACAGTTGCCCCACTGTTTCGAGATGTCGGCATAACGCTTGGGCTGGACATTGCAAGCGAAAGCGCACTGGCGGCCGGTATTGTCATGGGTATCATGATCATTCCGTTTGTCTCCTCCCTTTCTGATGACGCCATCACAGCTGTGCCCAAATCTCTAAAAGACGGATCCTTGGCACTTGGCGCGACGCCATCTGAGACCATCAAGCTGGTGGTGTTGCCTGCAGCCCTGCCCGGTATTGTTGGCGCCTTCCTTCTTGCGGTCAGCCGCGCGGTTGGTGAAACCATGATTGTGGTTATGGCCGCCGGTATGCAACCGAACCTGACAGCCAACCCGTTCGAAGCGGTAACCACGGTAACAGTGCAGATCGTGGCCCTCCTGACAGGCGACCAGGAATTTGACAGTGCCAAGACCCTGTCAGCCTTTGCTCTTGGCCTGGCCCTGTTTGCTTCGACCATGGTTCTGAACGTCATCGCGCTGAAAATTGTCAGAAAATATCGCGAAGTTTACGATTAAGGATGTCACATGTCGGATAACGCAAAAGAAATCAAACCTACCGACTGGCATTCACCAGAAATGAATGCCCGGATCAAGCGGCGCTACCGCAAGGAAAAATGGTTCCGCGGCCTCGGCTTCACGGCCGTGATCCTTGCCGCCATGTTCCTGGTGACCCTGATCGGCAAGATTGCCGGCGATGGCCTCTATGGATTTGTGCAAACCAGTATCGACCTGGACATCCCGTTTGAAGAGAGTGTCCTTGGAAACCCGCGCGAGCTTTCAAAAGCCGAATTTGAAGAGAATGTCCGCCGTGCGAATATGCTGCGCATCATCGATGCATCCCTGCGGGATCACTTCCCCGACGTAAAAAGCCGCCGCGACCGCCGCGATCTTCTGCGGATGGTCAGCACAGGTGCACGTGGCCAGATCAGGGACATGGTTCTTGCTGACCCAAGCCTTGTAGGCACCACCCAGCGAGTTTCCCTTCTGGCGTCCGACGACATCGATCAGCTTCGCAAGGGACGGATTGATGCGTCTGAACCCGAAGCCAATCGCAAGGTGAAGGATAAAGAACTGGCCTGGTACCAGAAGCTGGAAGAGGAAGGTCGTGTTTCACTGAACTTCCATACAGTATTCCTCACAAGCGGCGATTCCCGTGACCCGGAGTTGGCCGGCATCTGGGGCGCCACGGTAGGCTCAGCCCTGACCCTTCTTGTTACCCTTTTGATCGCCTTTCCGATCGGAGTGCTGGCGGCCATTTATCTTGAGGAATTTGCGCCAAAGAACCGCCTGACAGACCTGATCGAGGTGAACATCAACAACCTTGCTGCGGTCCCGTCCATCGTGTTCGGTCTTTTGGGCCTTGCTGTATTCCTGGGTGTTATGCACCTGCCACGGTCTGCACCTCTGGTTGGTGGCCTGACGCTGGCCCTGATGACACTACCAACGATCATTATCGCATCGCGCGCGTCGATCAAGGCTGTGCCGCCGTCGATCCGGGATGCCGCTCGCGGCCTTGGCGCTTCGCCGATGCAGGTGGTGTTCCACCATGTGGTGCCGCTGGCGATGCCAGGTATCCTGACTGGCACCATTATTGGCATGGCTCAGGCACTCGGTGAAACTGCACCTCTGCTGATGATCGGGATGGTCGCCTTTATCGTTGACATCCCTGGCAGCGTGACTGACGCGGCCACGGCGCTTCCTGTACAGATTTTCCTCTGGGCAGACAGCCCCGAGCGCGCCTTCGTCGAAAAAACCTCCGCAGCCATCTTGGTGCTGCTAACATTCCTCATTGCAATGAACGGCCTAGCCATCTGGCTGCGCCAGAAATTTGAGCGGCACTGGTAAGATGTATAAAATGGCCTCAGAGTTGGAAACCATGACTGAAACACGCAAAGCAAAAATGATGGCGAAAGACGTGCACGTATTTTACGACACGAACCACGCTGTCAAAGGAATTTCGCTGGACCTCCACCAGGATGAAGTCACAGCGCTGATCGGGCCTTCCGGTTGCGGCAAGTCCACCTTCCTCCGCTGCCTGAACCGTATGAATGATACGGTCGCCAGTTGCCGCGTTGAGGGTGAAATAACGCTTGACGGTGAAAACATATACGCGCCCAGCATTGATGTTGTTCAGCTTCGCGCTCGGGTGGGTATGGTTTTCCAGAAACCGAACCCGTTCCCCAAGTCTATCTATGACAACGTAGCCTACGGCCCGCGTATTCATGGTCTGGCACAATCTCGCACAGACTTGGATGAGATCGTTTCTACAGCGCTTGAGAAAGCCGGTCTTTGGAACGAAGTCAAAGACAGGCTGGAAAGCCCAGGCACGGCCCTTTCCGGTGGTCAGCAACAGCGCTTATGTATCGCCCGTGCGATTGCAGTAAACCCTGAAGTAATCCTGATGGATGAGCCTTGTTCGGCACTGGACCCGATCGCCACGGCCAAAGTTGAAGCCCTAATCGATGAACTTAAGGGCCGTTATGCTATCGCAATCGTAACCCATAGCATGCAGCAAGCCGCCCGAGTTTCCCAGAAGACAGCCTTCTTTCATATGGGCGACCTGGTTGAAATCGGGGACACGACAGAAATCTTTACGTCGCCGAAGCAAGAACGGACGCGCGACTATATCACTGGCCGCTTTGGCTAAGGAGTATTGAGATGACGGAACATACTGTCAAAGCCTATGACGAAGAACTGAAAGACCTGCGTGCGATCGTCAGTCGCATGGGCGGGTTGGCGGAAGACCAACTGGTTGGCGCCATGGAAGGTCTGAATGAGTTCGATGTTACTAAAGCGCGTCATATCCTCGATTCTGACAAGCAGCTGGACCGCTTGGAAATTGAAGCGGAAAAAGCCGCGATTGTTGTTTTCGCACGTCGTGCACCAGTAGCTGACGATCTCCGCGAAGTGGTATCCAGCCTGAAAATGACTGGTCTGATCGAGCGCATGGGTGACTATGCCAAAAACATCAGCAAGCGGACCCTTGCGATTTCCGAAATGGGCCCTGTTGCCCTGCCGCCTGTATTGGACCAGATGGCTCGGGATGCCCGTAAGATGATCCAGGATGTTATGGATGCCTATGTGCACCGAGATCCCGACCTGGCGATGGAAGTATGGGAGCGGGACGAGGCACTCGATAACCTGCACAATTCCGCTTATCGCTATATTCTCGCTCGTATGATGGAAACGCCTGAGAAGGTCGGGGTGCTGACCCATTTCCTGATGATCGCCAAAAACCTTGAAAGGATCGGTGATCAGGCAACGAATGTCGCAGAACAGGTTTTCTATACCATCAAGGGCATCATGCTTGAAGAAGCGCGCCGCCCAAAGCATGACCTGACCAGCACTGAGCTGGTGACAGACGAATAGTAAACAGGACAATCCGGAGGGCACTCCTGTGAAGACAAGAATTCTACTGATTGAAGACGACGAAAACATCACTGAACTGGTGCGCTACAATCTCGAGCGCGCCGATTATAAAGTTGATGCAGTTGCTGATGGTGAAGATGGTCTTTACCGCGCTAGTGAAGAAGCACCGGACCTGATCCTACTGGACTGGATGCTGCCGAACCTTTCCGGCCTGGAAATCTGCCGGCAGCTTCGCCGTAATGCCGAAACGCAGAACATCCCAATTATCATGCTGACGGCACGGGCAGATGAACCTGACCGTATCCGTGGTCTTGAGACCGGCGCTGATGATTATATCTGCAAGCCTTTTTCGCCAAAGGAATTGATTGCCCGTATCCAGGCTGTGCTGCGACGCCTTCGCCCTGCCCTGGCAGGCCACGAGTTGGCGTTCGAGGATATCAAGCTCGACAGCGTGTCTCACCGCGTAACGCGTGGCGGCAAGCCGATCCAGCTTGGCCCAACCGAATATCGCCTATTGCGCCACTTTATGGAAAATCCGCGCCGCGTATTCAGTCGCGAACAGCTGCTCGATAGCGTCTGGGGTCATGATGTGTATGTTGAGCCACGCACGGTTGATGTTCATATCCGCCGCCTGCGCAAGGCCATCAATGTGGACGATGCCCCGGATTATATCCGCACTGTCCGCTCAGCGGGATATTCCCTCGACAACTATAACTGACGCGCTTCAGTTTCAGGCCGGGCTGGCATCCAGCTTGGCCAAAGTGCGATCCAGCATCAGGATACACCACAATGAAGCGTGATGGTCTCTCTTCGATGCCAGATGCTCACCCACCATTGCCCTGAGCCCGGAACGCGATATCAGGCCGGTATCCAGAAGCACCTCGCTTTCACAAAGTCCCTCCAGCATTGGCGCCAGCTCTTCACGCATCCACTGACCGGCTGGGATATTGAACCCCTTTTTGGGGCGATCGATAATCTCGTTCGGGATGAAGCCGCGGGCGGCCCTTTTGAAGGCCGCCTTTCCTTCACCGTCGACAATCCTGCTTTCCGGCCCAAGTCGCATGCCCCATTCAAAGAACTTGTGATCCAGAAGCGGCACGCGCACTTCAAGAGAATGCGCCATGCTTGCCCTGTCTACCTTGGTCAGGATATCGCCCGGCAAATAGGTGTTGATATCGATATATTGCACAACCGAGAGCGGATGCGCGCCCTTGATCTGATCCGCCAGTTCCTCAAAGCGTTCCTGGGGATGATACCCGTTCAATTGCTTCTTCATCCGATCAGACTGCAACCTTGACCGGTCCCTGTCCGGTGTTTTGGCAACGGACTGGAAGTATGCCTGTGCTGAATTACGCGCCAGTCCTTCCAAGGTGGATTTGGCGCGCATAAACTGCGGTGCCCAGTCCATCTTTGGGTAAACCCTGGAGAGAGGGCCAAATATGGCACTTCTGATCATTTGAGGAATTGCGCTGCGAAACTGTTCCTCCAGCATGTGGAAACGGTACCGCCTGTAACCGCCAAAAAGCTCATCTCCGCCGTCCCCTGATAGCGCCACCTTCACGGTTTCCCGCGCCAGGGCGCAGACCCGGTAGGTCGGTAGGGCAGACATATCGGCAAACGGCTCATCATAAACATCAGCCATGACATCGATCAGGCTCGCGTCATGGGCTGATATCAATCGCATACGGTGGTGGGCGCCAAAATGGTCCGCCACCATCTGGGCATATCCGCTTTCGTCGAATTCCGGGACATCCGACCCTACTGAGCAAGTCTCAACCGGCTTGTCATTATTCCGGCTCATCAGGCCAACAACGACGCTTGAATCGATACCGCCAGACAGGAAAGCGCCCAAAGGTACATCTGCGATCATCCGCAGCTTCACGGCCTCTTCCAGGCGTTCCAGCAGCTCTTCGGACTCTTCATGAACGACCGGTGGGGTAACCATATCCAGCTGCCAGTAGCGATAAAGCTCAAACTTCCCAGTATTTTTGGACAGCCTCAGGCAGTGCGCGGGAGGAAGCTTTTCCACACCAACCAGAATCGATTTGGGGTCCGGCACATAGCCAAGCGCCAGATAATCCTCTAGGGCATCCAGACGCAGTCGGCGGTTCAGCCCCGGATACTGCAACAACGCCTTCAGTTCAGAGGCAAACAGGAAGGTACCATCTGGCAGGCTAGCGTAATAAAGCGGCTTGATGCCAAGGCGGTCGCGCGCCAGGAACAGTTCACCCTTGCGGTTGTCCCAAATGGCGAAGGCAAACATGCCTCGAAGCCGGTGAACACAGTCAGCGCCCCACTCCAGATAGGCAACCAACAAGACTTCCGTATCGCATTCTGTCTTAAAGCTGTGGCCCAAGCCCTCCAGTTCCCTTCGCAGGAACTGGAAGTTATAGATTTCACCATTGTAGGTCAGGACCACGCCCTCATCTGCGCTGAGCATGGGCTGACGGCCGCCCGCAGCATCGATGATCGAAAGCCTGCAATGGCCAAAAGCAACCTGATTGCCCCAAAAATAGCCATTGTCATCGGGGCCCCTGTGAAGGATGCTCTCCGTCATTCGGCGAACCCCTGCCTGGTCGATGCGGGTCTGAGCCGTCGTGATTATTCCGGTGATGCCACACATAAAGTCTTTTCCCGACCAGTCGGATCAACGCTGAACAGGAAGCGTTCGGGCGTCAAAGTGCTGAAAAACTTGGATAGGATAGCCCTCGCATGCTCTGGTGTCGATGGGAATTCTGTCGCGGCTACAAGCATTTGCCCTATCACAGGCCTCCCCTGCAACCGCTGTAAAGCAAGAGCTAATTTCGCCTTGAGGGCCGAGCCATAAAAACGGCCACCAACATAATAAGTGCGCCAGACAAGACGTTTTCGACCATCGCCATACAGAGCCGTTTCCTCAAAAACAGCACGACCAATTGCCTGGCTGCTAAGGCCCTGTCCGTAAAAGAGGCTCCAGCCCTTTTCGAAGGTTACAGCCACCGGCGATGCCAGCCGGTGCCCAGCCCTGTCAGGCAAAAAAAACGCCGAGACACCAAATACCGTGTCAGCCTCCAGCCGGTACAGCCAAGGCGATGAGACATCAGCTTTCGGTATGTCAATCCAATTCGGCTGATGACCCACAGCCAATTGTCGGACGCCGCAGTCTTCGCAGCTAACAACCTGCATATCCGGCAAGCAGGAAAGTTTAGCCTGTCCTCCGGCAGGCAGCCAAAGTCCGGACGACAGTACTGCGAGCAGGCTCAGTACAACGGCAATCAGCCCGAACAGTTCTGACTGTTCGCTCTCACCCCGCGCCTCGATCCGCGTGTCCGCTCTTTCAATCTCATCATTCAAATCGGAAAACCGGTAAGCTGCCGCGATCAGAATAATCAGTACCGCGCTCAGGAACCCCCAGCCATAGACGATATGATCAACATCCTTGGCAAAAGAACTGTCCGTAGCCTCGGCGATCAGCAAGGTGCCATAAACCCTCACAGCATTGGCAATAATGGGCACGATAATGGACGCCACCAGCATCAGGACACGCCGTCGCCAACTTTTGAATGCCAACCGACACAATAAAATGCCAGTGATAAGGCTTGAAAACAGAAACTTCACGCCTGCGCAGGCCGCTGCAACCTCAAAGATACCGGACGACAGCTGGATCAATACGCCATCAGCCTGATGCCCTATCCCTGTAAGCTTTAAGGCCCAGATAACAATCTTTGCCGTAAATACCTGCAGCGGCGCCACCAGTGCACTGCCAAATGGAACTATGGCAAACAAAAACAGCATTGGGAAAAGGATGCCCCGGTAGAGTTGCGGCCCCAATGTTGCAAGCACAAGAAACTGAATAGCTCCGACGAAAGCTAAATGCTGCACTATCTTTGCTTCCGCGGCTCCGCCCAGCAGCCAAAGGCTAGCAACAAACATCAGCCCTACGGCACCCGGCCACCAGAAGCTTACGGGCACTTTGTCCAGTCTGCTTCGTTCCCGCCAGATCAGCCACAGACTGACAAGAGGCACCCAGATGCCGTGACTGAAAATATCAACCGTCCAGACCAATGTAGCCAGATGGCGAAGGGTGTCAAACCAGGCAACAACCAGAAGGAGCAGTCCTGCCCCAAGAACAGCAAGGTTTTTGCGTACCTCTGCCGCCATCAGCCAACGTCCTTCTGGCAAACCTCGGCAATAAGCACGTCGAGCTCGGCAAGTGTCCTGGACCAGCCATAATGAGTTTCCATATGGACGCGGGCAAAAGCTCCAAGTCTGGCTGCATCGTCTGGATTGCACAAAAGACTGATGATTGCACTGCCTAACCCATCTGCTCCATCCGCCACCAGCAGATGCTTGCCCTCTTCCGCTTCGATACCTTCCTTGGCCGCAGGGGTTGCTACAACGGCTTTCCCCATGGCCATGCCCTCCAGCACCTTGTTTTGCACGCCGCGCGCAGTCAGAAGCGGCGCGACGACAATGCCTGTCCCGGCGATGGTTTCGGCCATGTCATCCACAAAACCAAGCACCGACACGTTCGAGTTTTCGGCCAAAGCCTGAACCCTTGGATGGACCGGCGCGCCTGCAATCAGGAACCGGGCCTCCGGCACCGACCTGCACACAGATGGCCAGACATTGGTGACAAACCACTCCACTGCTTCAACATTGGGCTGATAGTCCATCGCGCCTGTGAAGATGACAGTTTGCGGTGCCACTGCAGTATCCTGGAAGCGCTTTGGATCGAAAGCCTTCAGGTCCACCCCGTTGTTGATATGACAGACCCGCGCCCTGCTTGTGGTCGGAAGTTTGCTGCGGAACAAAGCGGCCTCGGCCTCACTTACAAAAGTGGTCGCTGACGCAGCCTCCGCGACTGACGCTTCGAAGCGGAACAACAAGCGGGCTTCCCTGGCGTAAACCCAGGACATTGGGAAGCTATGCTGCGCGGCATAAGCGGCCCACTTGTCACTGTCCACGTCCACAAGGTCGGCAATCACCGGCACCCTTTCTGGCTTATCGGCAATCAGCGGTGCGACCGCGCCTGAAAACAGGAAAACAAGGTCGATCTCGTCCCTGGCAAACAGGTCGTCCACATAGGCCTTCAACTTACGCTTCGGATAGGCCGCAAGTGTCATGGGCCGCGCGGTTAACAGCCCAAGGGCCGCGCCCGCAAACTGCGATAATCGGCTGACATAGTGGTAGCAAAGACTTTTGACCTTAGTGTGAAGAAAGTCTATGTGCACCAGGTCCCTGGGCTGATCCACATAAAAGGCCAGATGCACCTCATGCTTTTCAAGCAAATGCTCAAGAAAATGCCATGACCTGATCTTGTCGCCTTTATTAGGCGGATAAGGAATACGGTGCGCGAGGAAAAGTATTCGTGCCATATGCGCTACCCCAGATGCCTTGCCACCGGCGGACCAATCAAGTTTGCCAAACCGAGGGGCAGACGCTTCCAGGCAGCAATCAGAAGGCTGAACTTGCGGTTTTGCGGCGACATATTGGGGATGCTTGCACCAGGAGCCAGACGGTATTCATATTCAAGCGGTGTGGGCTCAAAACCCCAGTTTTTCTTGAAATTATATGGCCCCGTTCCCACTTTGCTACGACCAAAATCGAACTTTGCATGACCGTCCGCGACGGCTTTCTTCATCAGGTCAAAATACATGAAATCATGTGCTGCCAGGCCGCGTGCATGCGCACTGCTTCCGGCGTAAAAAGGCAATATGGTATCTTTGGTGCGGAAGCTCATCAGGCTTGCTACGCCTAAACCATCTCCATCACGGATGATCTGAATCAGCACATCGTCACCAAACACCGCCTTGAATGCCTGAAATAGTGCCTTCGGAAATACAGGCGTGCCGAGGCCATGAACTGAATAGGCATAGAGATCATAAAACTCAGAAACAACTGAACTCCAATCACTTACAAGGCCATGCTTAAGTGATTTCCGGACAACGGCCCGTTGTTTGCGCGGAATCTGCAGGAGCATTTCCTGCTCGTCGCCGGGCACGATGTCCTTGATAAAGGTTGCGGCTTTTCCGCTTGCCGTCTGCCAGTCGGGCTCACCTTGGTGGCGCGCACGCAGTGTACGATATTCAAGCGTATCGCATCCGGCGTCACGCGCGAGCTTCCAGGCCGCCTCGTCCAGCGCCTGATATGCTTCGTCATTGACCGCCAGCGGGCCACCATAAACACCAAACATGGTCGATGTTGCCAGTTTGCCGAACAATAGACTAAGCCTAAGCGTAAGTGGCAATACGCCGACAATCGCCCCGTCCTGCTCTGCGATAAGGAATGGGCTTTCGTGCCCTGCCCCGTCTTCAATGACCTGTTTCCAGCCAGCGCGGTGACAAAAGGTTCCATCAGGGTGCGCTTCAACGAATTCGTCCCATGGCGCAACCGCTGCAGTATCAAGTTGTCTAACGCGGACTGTCATTGGCTGCCAGCCTTGCCCTCTTCCGTGAAGGCAACACCAAAAATTTCATCCATGCGCCCCCACGGACGGCTGTCACAGAAGCGCCCCACCTTTCTGGCCATGCGGCTTTGGTTCGTATAGTGCCTGAACCGTGACAAGAGCGGCGCATCTGCAACATAGGGCTGATCAGGGTCCATTTCCCAGGGATGCATATAAAAGACACCTGGCAGGCCGGTTTGGCCGGCACTGCCGCTGAAAAGCCCTTTGCCTAGGAAATACGGTAGCAGGCGGAAATAGCCGCCCCCTGACGCAGGCCATGCCCGGCCAAGATGATAGACGCTCATCGGCACTTCCAGAATTCGGCCCTTGCCAACAGGCCAGAACGGCCGCCGCGGCGCCTCCGGCATACCATAATGATCATGATGGACTGGATAGAGGCTCGAGCTATAGCGAAAGCCAAGTTCTTCCAGGCATTCATAGGCCCACCATACATCCGGCGTCAGCGAAAAGCTGGGGGCTCGATATCCAGTCACTGGCGCGCCTGTCGCATCTTCAAGCTGGGCCTTGGCCCCAGCTACGTCCTCAAGAAACTGGTCACGCGTCATGGTAAAAAGGCGCTTGTGGTCTCGGCCGTGGCACGCCACTTCGTGTCCAGCTTCGTGGATGGCGGTAATAAGCAAAGGATGGCGTTCCACCACCCACCCCAGACAAAAGAAGGTTCCCTTTACGCCGTGGGCATCAAGAAGTTTTAAGACATTGTGGGTTTGGTGTTCCACGCGACTTTCAAGGCCATGCCATTCGTCACGGTGCAGCGTATTCTCAAACGCACCAACCTGGAACCATTCTTCAACATCAACGGTAAAAGCAGACCGGTCACCAAATTTGATGCCGGTCGCCACTGGCTCAATCGACGTAAGGACAGATGTAGCCTTACTTGTCATCCTTTTCACCGCCACCAGCCAACTGAGCCATGAGGCTGGTCAGTTGCTTCAGGGTTTCGTCCTGCGACTTCATCATATTCTCGAGCTGGTTGATACGGTCCTGCATCTCTTCCTTCTCTTTGTCCTTTTCTGCGGACTTTCCGGAAGAAGACTCTTTGGCACCACTGCCCCCCGATCTCTCAAGCGGGACTGAAGGATCATTCTGCAGATTGACGGGCGCAGTAGCGGGCCGATGAATAGCTGAAGATGTCGGCGTAACCTGCCTTGTATCGCTGGCCATATCAGCAATTACAGCGTCTACCGTTTCAGCATCTACGGTGTGAATTTCTTCAAGCGCACCATAAAGCAGGATCCGCGAACAAAGGGTGTTCAGGCGCCGGGGCACACCAGCACTGTGTTGATAAATGGCCTCAACTGCATCAGCCGTGAAGCAAGGGTCATTGTCCCAACCGACCAGGCGAAGCCGGTGCTCGATATAGCCTGCGAGCTCTTCCTCTTCCATCGGCTCAAGATGGTGGGTCGCGATCACACGCTGTCGGAGCTGCTCCAGTTCAGGGGCAGAGAAGATACGTTCGCGAAATTCCGGCTGACCAACCAGAAAGCTCTGGAGCAGAGCCTTGTCACCTTCCTGGAAGTTTGAAAGCATACGCATCTCTTCCAGTGCTGCGTTGGACAGATTCTGCGCCTCGTCAACCACTAGAAGCGCACGGCGCCCCATCTGGAACTGTTCCCGCAGATACTTTTCTAGCCTTGCCAGCAGTTGGCCTTTGTCTTCCGCCTGAGCATCCAGGCCGAACGCTGCCACAACGCTACGCAAAAGGTCCTCGGCGCTCAGTTGGGTGCTTACGATCATTGCCGCGATAAACTCGTTACGGTCCAACGTCTCAAAGAGGTGCCGCACAAGTGTAGTTTTACCGGTACCAATGTCACCGGTCACGATAATGAAGCCTTCCCCCTGGTTCAAACCATAGGTGAGGTAAGCCATCGCCTTCTTATGAGTGCGCGAACTGAAATAAAAGCGAGGATCCGGCGTCAGCTGAAACGGACGCCCCTGCAAATTGTAAAAACTTTCGTACATACCGCCTTAAAACGTCCCTCTTAGATACAGGGTCAACGCATTTTCCATTAAGTCCGAGCCCTGCTCATTCGACTGCCTCTGGCTATGACTCGCATTCACCGAGAAGGTAAAATACTTAGATACGCGCTTTGACCAATCCAAGCTGCCCACAAAATAATTATCTACCCGAACTCCGTCCTCAAATCTACTGCGACGATAACTTATTGTTCCGGATAAATCAGTGTTTTTATTCACCTGCCTTTTAAAGCCAGTGGAAACACCCCAAGATGAGGCTGTACCTGAATTATCATCAAAGGTCCGCCACTCCATGTTACCGTTCAGATATAGCTGAGATCGCTTGTGCCGCCATGTCAGGACAGCGCTGGCGTTCCGGCGACGAAAATCCACATCTGACAAGGAAAAACTCGGGTCCGTTTCATCCACCGGCAGCCCTTGTGTGTCGATAATGCCACGCGACGGATCAAACTGCAGCGACTGCAACGTATCGTTGAGGACAATTGCATTGGAGGTGATGGTATCCGTGTAACTGGCAACCAAATCCAGGCGCACCGAGAAGAAATGCTGCAGGCGACCATACCACTTAGTCCGATTGCCTTCTTTCCCCAGCTTCATGGTAAGGTCAAGTTTGCTTCCCGGTGTTAGCCGAAAGCCTGTCTCCCAGGACATGCCATCAACCGCCAGCGCCTGTGTTTGCAAGCCGTTCTGGGCATAGCCGAGAGAGCCAATAAGCGAAAAATGCCGATTAAACTTCAACTGAAGTTCTGCGCCTGCACTTTCTGTTCGGAAATCATTGACATCCAGGCTGCGCTGACTTCGCTGGCTGCTGGCATAAAGCCGCCACTCCAAGTTATTGAACCGCTGTCCCGAACCAATGGACGCACGCACTTCGTGGGTCTGTGTGTCCGAGAAGTTTGTAGTGATAGTTTCATCCGCCAAGTTGTCTGCAGGGCTGAGGGTCAGTCCATACCGGTAACTTATGCGCCAGTCGGCATAGTTCCGAACTGTACCTTTCAGGATTGCACTGCCTGTATAGCTCTGCACCAGTCGCCGATTGGTGCTTTTATTGGCGATGCTTTTGGAAAGGCTGCCACCCCGGTCCAGAAACACCTGCCGCAAGCTGGCGCGACTGTTGACTGTAAGATGATCTTCCCAAACATCCATATCAAAAGTGCCGAAAAGATTGTGTCGGCTTTCCGACGATCCGTCCGACAAAAAGCGGAGATAGTCGTAGGAATAGTCGAGTGCACCGCGAAGTTTTCGTCCCTCTATGCGGGTATTAAGGCCGGGCGCAAAGTTCAGCACCGTGTCAGCCTGCCTGTTTCCTTCACTCAGCAGAGAATTATCGGAAAAAGCCAGTTTGGCCTCTACCCTAGGGTCGAACCAGATATGCTGGGCGTGTAGGGCACCTAACTCGGCACCCAGGCATAAAGCCAAGGCACCAAGTAAGAAGAGCCGGAATATTCGGATATTGCCGGAGAAAGCCCCCACCTAGCATTTCCCCTATCGGCCGCCGTACCCGTAGTAAGACGCAAATTTCTTGTTGCTACCACTGTAACGGGTCTTGTTCAGAAGCAGGTTGATATGCTCGCAGGCACTGATCATGCTCAGGCTTTCCTTGATCTGAGGCTCAGTGGTCTTTTCCGCCTCAATCACAAAGATTGTCTGCCCCATGTATAGCGCCAGAACCGAAGCTGCCGAGCTCGCAAGTACGGGCGGAGAATCAAAAACCACCAGTCGGTCTGGATACCGAGACCCGATCTCGCTTACAATCTTTTCCATCCGCTCACTGGCGAGCAACTCTGTTGTCAGGTTGTGCTGTCGACCTGCGGGCAACAACACAAGGTTCGGGATATTAGTGCGGATCAGGCAGTCGCCAATTTCAATCTCTTCATCCGCCACGACATCCATCAACCCCCGACCACCACTGACGCCAAGGCGGTTCAGCACCTCAGGCTTTGAAAAGTCAGCATCAATCAGGAGAACAGTCGTATCTTGTTCCGTAGCCACGGAAAGCGCCAGGTTAATGGCGCAGAATGATTTACCTTCGCCAGGATTGGAACTGGTAACAAGCACCACGTTACCGTTATCGACCCGCCGCTCTTTGCCAAACGCGTTCAGTAGGATGGAGCGCTTAATGATACGGAACTCTTCGGACATCAGGTTGGGCGGCATGTCGGGCGTGATATAGCCAGCTTCCCGAAGCGCCATAAGGTCAATTTGCTGTTCCTTACGCTTTCCGCTTCCGGCTTTGCTGGCCTTGCCTACCTTTTCAGGTTTTAGCGGCGCCTTCATTTCGTCTAGCTCAGGCTTTGGGCTAGGCTCTGGCGGCTGCACCGGCAACGGCTTGTCGACAATCTTGTCTGCCAGTCTATCAGCAGTGCTGCGACGCGCCTCTGGCGACCCGATACCGCCTATCGCTGCTTTCTTTTGTGTGTCGCCGTCAGCCGCATCGGTCCGCGGCGCCCCAGGCTGTCCGATACCCCTGAACTGCTTCGGTTGTTCCTGCTGGGAAATAGGGTTTAAGGATGACGGATCAGGCTTCTTTTCCGAAGGAGCCTGGCTACCGACCCCAATGCCTCGCGCTTTGGACTGACCAGAACTGCCAAGCTCAGCCGCGCGCTCGACCAGAGAGCCACCACTCTCCTTCTTCTTCTTTTCTTTCTGCGCTGCCCGTTCGATCAGGTCCATTACACGATACTCACCCTTAACCTACCGTCGGCGCGCCGAAAATATCGAACGCAAGCAGGGATACGAAAATGATCAACAGCAGAAGGACACCTCCGGCAAAAGACAAGAGGTCGATGCTGCGGCGGCGGTTCTCCTCCTCCGACATGGATTTGGTGACATTACCCAAAATAGGCAAGTCAAAATGCGACCTGAGTTGATCCACAGTGATTACTACGGGACGGAGCTGAGACAGCACCAGCGCAACGCCAATCCCAGCAATGAGAGAGCCCACGAAAACACCGGCAAAATAAATCAGGCGAGGCGGACCGCTTGGGCTTTGTGGCGTGATCGGCTCTTCAACCACCCGAAGCGAGAGAGCCTCATCTGTGGCCTCCACATCTGCCCGAAGGTCAAGGTCCTGCTTCTGCTGCACGAATTCGTTATATTGTCCACGGATCGAAACATAGTCCCGCTTGAGCTTGCTCTCCTGTGCCTCGATCTCCGGCACTCGCTTGGCCTTTTCCTCCATTTCAGCAACGGTCTTGCGCTGATCGCTCTCACGTTGCTTCAGTGTTTGCAGCTCTGTCCGCGTCTGAATGATCTGAAGCATCAACTGCTCGTACAGACGGTTTGGCGTTTCTGTCGTCAGGTTGGAATTGCGCCCTGCTTCTGCTGACCCCTCGAGCTCAGCAGCCAACGCGTCCTGCTTGTCCTGAAGTTCTTTCTTCAGGGCATCGATCTGCCGGGTGACATTCACCACATCGGGGTGGCGGTCTTTAAGGCCAAGCACTCTGAGCTGATCCAGTTTCTTCTCAAGATCCGCGATGCGCTCCTCCAGCGGATCAGCATCTCCCCCCCGGGAGCCGGTGCGGCTTGATCGGGCTTCTCGAATGGTGGCTGGCACATTCTTGATCTGCTGTTCGAGTGTATCGTGAGTGACCTGGGCCTCTGCTATCAGGCTGCTGGTCTTGCGTAGTTCCACCTTGGCCGTGTCCAAACGCTGGATGAAACTGCCAGCAGACCCAAGGTATTCGATGTTGTCTTGCTGGAATTTTGCCACTGCCGTCTCAGCATCCGAGAGTTTCTGAGCATATTCCTGGATCTTCTGATCAATAAACTCGATAGCACTGTCTGATTTCTGCCGACCGTCCTCGGTATTGCGCTCCAGGAAAAACGCCAGCAAGCTCGCTACGACGCGCTTTGCGACTTCCGCACGCTGACGGTCGCTCAACCTGTCATCATCAATCGAGTACTGAATCCTGAACATCCCCTCATCAAGCGGAAAAATTCGGATGTCTCGCGTCAATTGAGCGACTAGGGCATCCAGGTCCTTGTCGGTCCGCGCCAGTTGGTCAAGATAGTCTGACCGTCGGATGATCTTCTCGAGGTTAGACCGCGTCACAACGGTACGGCGGACGATATCCACCTTGCGCATCAGGTCAACATTGATGCCCATTTCGCGCGCAATTGTTGGCAGGATTGTTTCTGTATCTACAAATATCTGGGCTGTTGCCTCATACTTGTATGGCATTGTCGCAACCAAAGCCCACCCCAGAAGGCTAACCAACCAGGTTGTTCCAAGCATATACCAACGCTTTCGCCAAATACCATAGGAAATGGCTTTAATCTGTTGATATATATCATGTAAACTGGACTGCTGAACAGCCATTATCTTTACTCCGATACCAACATTTTATACCCTGCAGCTAGCAGTATACTACAGAATGCTCTCTGGGATAATCAGTACATCACCCGGCAGTATCTTAACATTTGCCTCGATTTCACCGTCCTTGAGCAAAGATTCGATCTTCACCCCGTATTCTTTTTGTTCGCCATTCTCAAAACGAACCAGCGTTGCGCGGTCTCCGGCGGCGAATTCCGTCAGGCCGCCGACCTGAATCATCACATCCAGAAGCGTCATATTCGCACGATAAGGAATAGCCTGCGGGCTTGCTGCCTCGCCCACAACGCGCACCTGCTGTGAAAATGGGCCAAAGAAGTTCTGCACCACAACAGTCACGATTGGCTGGGTGATGTATACGCCAAGCTGTTCTTCAATGTCCCGTGCCAGCTGACTTGGCGTCTTGCCTGTGGCTGGCAGGTCTTCAACCAGCGGCATGGTAAGACGGCCGTCCGGGCGCACGGTTACAATCACAGAAAGTTCCGGACTTCGCCAGACATGGACACTAAGCCCATCTCCTGGCCCAATTAGATAATTGGGGCCTGGTCCTTCATTAGGCGGCACGAAAGGCGCCGGAGGCAACCTGTCTGGCCAGTTGAAGAAATAACACCCACTCAACAGACTGGCGCCAGCAATCAGCACAAAAAGCCTGCCCCATAATTTCAATGCCGCTGTCACGAGCCCTTTTTTCCTAACGTCATATATTATTGGCGCAACTACTACGTCTAAGCGCAATATGCCAAGCAGATTCCAAATAAATCAAGCGCTTTATTAATGACTTAGGTTGTATAAAACCAGCCATTTTCGCCATTTCATTGGTCACTTTGCTTTGCTTTCGGATCAACACTGAACTTTTTACCCTCTTCATCGCCCGAGAACTCAGCATAGTCGTCATTTTTAACCATCCAGTAAATTAACCAGGCAGCCAAGAAGCAGAAAATTATAAAATACAATGTTTCCAATACCTTAACTCCTTTTCTTGGTCGCCTGCTCTACCTGCCAGTCAAATGCAGTCTGCAATATCTCTCTCAAATTATCATGCTTTGGCCGCCAGTCCAGCAATGCCGGCAAGCGTGTTGTGTCGGCAATTACAGACGGCGCCTCACCCGCACGTGCTTCACCGTACCCAAATGGCACATCCCGTTTGGTCACCTCTATCAATGCATTGATAACCTCAAGAACACTGTAGCCCGTGCCATAGCCAAGATTCAGCCGCTGGCTTGTGCCACCCAGCTGCAGATACTCCAGAAGGCTAACATGTGCGTCGGCCACATCAGCTACATGGATATAGTCCCTTACGCCTGTTCCGTCCGGCGTTGGCAGGTCCTGGCCAAAGATAGTCAGCGGCGGTGCTATCCCTAAAAGAGCATCAATAGAACGACCGATAAGATGGACTGGCTGCTCCAGATACTGGCCATGACGCATGGCAGGATCAGCCCCGGCCACGTTGAAATATCGGAAAATGCCATACTTCAGCGCACCTGTCGCTGCCACATCCTCCAAAAGCCGTTCCGTGAAAAGTTTGGACCAGCCATAGGGATTCAAGGGAATCGTCTCATCATCCTCAGAAACCGGCCGGTTCGGCGCCGTACCATATACGGCTGCGGTGGATGAAAAAATGAAATCAGCTACACCGCCTGCCACACAAGCCTCAACTAACGCCCGGCTCCCCTCTGTATTATTTTCATAATATTTCAATGGGTTAGAAACGGATTCATCTACTTTGATGGACCCCGCGAAATGCAGGACACTGCGTATGCTATGTGACGCAATGATATCTTTCACCAGTGCCTGGTCATGGACACGGCCTTCATAAAAATGGGTCTGATCATGAAATTCGTGGCGCATGCCGGTAGACAGGTCATCAAGCACACACACATCATAGCCGCAGTCAAGAAGTGACAGGACAGTTTGGCCGCCAATATACCCTGCACCACCGGTCACAAGTATGCTCCCCCTGCCCTTAGCCAACAGCCTGCCCTTTCTTGAATTCTTCTACTGCCTTCTCAAAAATAGCCTGCTGCGCCAAAGACACTTCTCGCCAACCGAATTGCTGGGCGTATGCGCGCACAGACCGGCGCCCCGCGTGATTATAAATGACATCCTTGATCGCAGTTGCATAGGCTTCTGGTGTCTGGCTATAAACCAGTCGCCCAGCCTCTGGTACAGTAACTAGGTCAAGCGCACCCGCAACGGCGTTTGAAACCACAGGTGTACCACATGCCATGGCTTCAAGAAGTACATTCGCCCAACCTTCGCGTTCCGAAGGTAACATCAGGACGTCCGCCCGCCCCAAAAGTCCGGGCATCGCCTCCGGAGGCTGTTGGCCAAGGAATGTCACCCTGGATGAAATACCGAGTGATTGCGCCAGCACCTTAAGTGACGGGAGTTCTGGGCCCTCCCCCACCATCGTTACGCGGGCACCGGGTATTTGGCCTGCTGCTTTCAAAACAAGGTCTGGCCGTTTGCGTGGAATTAGCCAACCAGCGAACACGAGATGGAAGTCGTCAATACCATGAGGCTTTGCAGACACGTCAGGTAGAATATGAAAGCGGTCAGCATCCACACCATTCCTGAGCGTCGTTATCGGCGTCCGGACACCCATTTCCGCAAGCTCCTGACGCAAACTGTTACTGACAGTAATGATATGGCTACTGCTCTCAGCGGCCTGAAGGATCTTCCCCCTGAATACCGGCAATCTGCCAATTTCTGTCACATCGCTGCCCCTTGCGGTCATCACAACAGGTTTGTCGAACGCGCGACCGAGCATCGCAGCGGCAACACCATCAGGATACAGATAATGGGCGTCAATCAGGTCAGGGTCAAAGCCACTCTGCTGCAAAGCCCGCAACTTCCTGGCCGCAGCGCGGGCCAGAAACCAGGGATTTAATCGCATGCCCACCTTCGGCACCACAAGAAACCGCGGATGATGAACAATTATGCCATGTCGCACTTCTCGCGCTGGCACCTTGGCGTATTCGCCGTACCGGCCAAAGACGGAATGCCCAAAAGGAAACCATGGTACGGGGGCCATGACCTGCGCCTCTATGTCCGTATCAGCCAACAAATGTCGCAAACGGTTTTCTACAAACACCCCAAAACTTGGCTGCTCGCAGTTTGGAAATAGGCTTGAAAAAGTTAATATTTTCAATTTATTGAAGCCAAAAAATAATGTTTAACGTAAATTACTAAGCTGACGGCGAGCATCCGCAGCTTGGCTAAACTCCGGGTTCAACTGCAGGGCTGCTTCAAATGCCTGCACCGCGTCTTCTCGACGCCCGCGCGCAAGATATGCCATTCCTAAATGGTAGCGATAAAGCGCTTCGGATGGCGCGCGCCTGGTTGCCTGCTCAAGTGCCGGAATAGACGCCGAAGTATCCCGGTTCGCCTGCAGCAAAATCCAACCATAAGCATCCAGGATAAAGGGGTCCTCAGGGCGGATCAGATAGGCCCGTTCAATTAGAGGCACGCTTTTGCGGTTGCCATCTTCCATATAGGCCATCGCCAAAACAGCAGCGACATAAGCGTCTGCCACACCATTCCGCAGAATAGTTTCATATTGCTTGATTGCAGCTCCGGTCCGGCCTTGGTCGGCATAAAGCTTGCCAAGCTTGAGCCGTGCATCTCGGCTGACCGGCTTGTCCTCGACAAAGTCTTCCAGCGTCGCAATGGCGGCTGTTACGTCACCGAGTTGTTCCTGCGCCTGTGCAAGACCGACAAAAAGATCACTGCTGGATGCAGTAGTCATGGCCGCCCGATAGGCTGCAACAGCCTCTTCCGGACGGCCCGCCCTAAGCAGGAAGTCCCCTACCACGCCAGCAGACACATCTACCGGGCGTTTGCCGGGTATCAGGCCGCTCCGCCTGACAATAGCCTCATCAAATCGTTCGGCCAACGCGTCCGCCGCGAAGAGGTACCAATCAAGCACGTCAGCGTCTGGTCGATCCTTTTCGGCCTGCATCGCACGCCGGAAGGCCGTTTTGGAACCGGTATATAGCTTCATTGCCAGCATTGCCCGGCCCTGGAGCAGATGCGCTTCGCCACTGTCCGGATGATAGGCCACATAGCGTGACAGGGGCCGCACAGCCAATCGAGCTTCACCAAGCCCCAGCAGAAGCTCTCCCATCCGACGTAGCAGGTCTGGCCTGTCGGCCGCCATTACGGCAGTATCTTTTGCCTGCGAAATCGCTTCCGCCGTCTTTCCCGCACCGCCCAGCGCTTCGGAATAATCAGCCCAAACATCGGCGGAATTCGGTATAGCCCTTACCGCTGCACTAAAATAGTCTGTTGCCTCATCCGCCTTTCCCAGCCTTAGCAAGGCCCTGCCTAACATAGCCTTGGCGCGTGCGTCATTGGGCGTGATTTCAAGAAGTCGCTTCAGATCGTCTTCTGCATTCGCATATTGGCCCATCTGAATTTGCGACAGAGCCTTGTTCCTGAGAGCTGTATAATACTCCGGGTTTCTGGAAAAAGCAGCTTCGAAGGAACGGGCTGCCGCAGCATACTGCCCACGCTTGAACTCAAGTGAACCCCTAAGGTTGTAGCCAAGCCCCCGGTCCGGCGCATATGCCAACATCCTCGCAACTGTCTGCTCCGCTCCATCCAGATCGTTCTCCCGGATTTGCATGCCCGCAAGAATGGCCAGGCTCCGTAAATTGGCTTGTTGGTTCTGGACGGCCCGCGCCAAGGTTGACAATGCGTCTTCCGTTTGGCCAGCAACAAACCGTGCAAGCGCCAGCTTGGCAATCAGGTCAATGTCATTCAAACCCGCCTGTCCGCCGGTTTGTGCAGCCAGCGCTTCATACAGGATCTTCCCGTTTTCAATATCGCCCAAACGCATGGTCGCTGCAGCTGCAATCGCCAGAATGTTTGGGTCGTGCGGGCGAGCTTCAAGCGCTGGGCGGAGTATGTTCAGCGCTGCCTGAGGGCGTTCATGCTTGAGAAAGGCTGATGCCAATGTCATCCGCGCTGGCAAGTTTGCTGGCCGGGCTCGGACCACCTTCGCAAGCAACTCTTCGGCTTGAGGGAAGTTACCCAGTTCGTAGGCAACCAGCCCACGGATATAGATCGCCGGCAGATAGTTTTCCGTGACAACACGGGCAGAATTCAGAAGCGTGTTTGCCTCTTCATACCGTCCCTGACGGGCCAGAATGGTACCTGACAGATACATAGCCATCGGGTGTTTGGGAGCGGCCGCATAAATCGCATCCAGATAGGCCTGAGCATCTTCTATGCGTCCCTGGTCGATCCGGATCGCAGCAAGCTCGATGTTCGCCAGAATGTTGCCAGGAAAAAGCTTCTGCGATTCCAGAAAAAACCTCTCAGCAGCCTCGGCGTCACCCTGATAGCGGGCAATCAGGCCTTCTGTATAGCGCACCATTGTATTGCCCGGCGCAAGAGTTGCAGCCCTGTTGGCGTAATCGGCGGCCAAATCCAGCCTGCCATTTTGAAGGCCGAGGCGCGCAAGTCCAAGGTAGGCTTGGAAATTGCTGTCATCCGCTGCCCGCCCGAGTTCATAATTCTTGTGCGCCTCGTCGTATTTTCTCAAGGCGAAATTCGCATCACCGAGAACGATATAGGCCTCAGCGCGCTGATCGGCGGGAATATTGACACCACGCAGGGCGCCAATCGCATCAGCAAACTTCCCCTGTAGCAATTTGGTCTTGGAAAAAGGAACAGCGGTCTGGGCATAATCGGCGCCAAGACGGCGCGCCCTTTCGATGGCTGCCTCCGCGGCGATTCCGGCTCCGCTCTGAATATAGGCCCGAGAAAGCAGCATGTAGAGGTCGCTGTCTGCCTTGCCTTCCTGCTGCAGGCTTTCTAGGCGTTGGATAGCCGCCTCATAGTCGCCAGCCGCCATCAGCTGGCGTACGTCTTCTTTGCCTGCCTGGGCTAAAGCGCCCCCGGTACCCACCAAAGCAATCAGAGCCACTGCCGCAACACCTGTCTGTAGCGCCCTTTTGGTTGCCCGGATCTGGGTTGGAAATGCACTGCCTGACTGCATACTTCTTACCTTACCCCAATCGGAAAAAGAATAACCCTTATGGTCTGGATGATAATCAACAAGTCGAGAAACAAAGAATAGTTTTTAATATAATACAGGTCATATTCCAGCTTGCGACGTGCATCCTCAACGGATGCCCCATATGGATATCGGATTTGCGCCCAACCGGTCATGCCTGGCTTCACACAGTGCCTTTCCCGAAAAAACGGTATCTGCTTGTCTAGCTGCTCAACAAAAAACGGCCGTTCCGGGCGTGGACCAACAAAGCTCATATCGCCTTTGAATACGTTCCAGAGCTGCGGCATTTCATCGAGCCTTGAGCGCCTTAGGAAATTACCGATTGGCGTTATACGGGGGTCTTTTTCCTCCGCCCATTGCGGGCCGCCAGCCTGCTCTGCATCAACACGCATACTACGAAGCTTAACAAGCCGAAATCTCTTACCATTCAGCCCTACCCGCTCCTGCAGATAAAACACAGGTCCCCGACTGGTGATTTTGATGGCGATTGCAGCCGCCAGCAAAAGCGGGCTGACCAACAAGCCAAATACCAAGCTCACGGTGAGGTCCAGCATTCGCTTTGCAGCGCCTTCTAGTCCGGTTGCGCCACGAAATCCTTCGGAGAATATGATCCATTCGGCACTGACCGAACCGACATCTACATATCCCCGGATCTGTTCATAGCAGGCCAATCTGTCTTTCACTTCTACACCCGACAATTTACTGGCTATAAGCGCTTCAAGGGGCAAAGCCGTCTGCACGTTATCACGGGTTACGATGATCATTTCGATATGATTATCATGGACAAACTGATCAAGCCTGGAAATATCTTCCAACTCCACGGCATCCTTGACTTGTACGCGCTCACCCGGCAACGCAACCGTCTTGACAATATTGATCCCGGATTCCCGAGCCTTTTCTGTATACTGAAGCAGGTTTTCTGCTGTTTCGCCAGCTCCCAACAATAGAACTCTTTTTCCCAGGAAATGCGGGCTTCCAAACTTCATGAAAATGCCACGCGAGGTCATCAAGGCGATGCTGGACGTCATAATCGCCAAAACCATGATGGATCGCCAGAGTGGCAGAACCGGCACAAGAAAGAGCACGGCTGCAACGATCATGGCGGCCAGCAGCAACCCCACTGCCAGCCGAACCCAGAAGATACGAAAATCGGATAGTGACTCTGTCTGATAAGCCCCAACACCAAGCAGGACCGGTAAGCTGACAACAGGCAGCAAGGCCTTGGCAACCCATCCGGCCAAACTGAAATCTACGTCAGGCGGCAGGTCAAGAAACTGGTAACGCAACCATTCAGCCCCAATCGAAGCAGCAAAAATCAGCAGAAAATCAATGGCCGCCAATCCAAGTTTGATTGGCGATACATAATGCCGAAAGATACGAACCATCCCGATTACGCCCTACCACTTTACGACTCCCCACCTACCGAGAAGCCTAGGCATTACACCCAAAAATGCAAGTTATTGTTCTTATTCAACAACTTCCCACTGTTGGCGCATTCCTGCTTTCCGGCCATGTTGGGGCAGTCTGTTTAATGCTGAGGGTCTATTGGGTCCGGTCTCGCAAACCCAGCATAGCACACGCTGCCCCCAGAACAGAGACGCCGATAGCAATGCCGCAGCCCGGCCCACCACCGATTTCCAGACCCACGATTGGCGTCTTGCCAATCAGGTGCCAAGCCAAGGCCTGCATGGGATTATCACTTGCTGCTGGCAGCACATGGCCTGTCGCACCATCAACCAGCGCGTCAAGCACGACAGTAGCTGCTATCGCGGCCCACCCATCAGTCAGGACTGGCAGTCGGCGGCTGCGCGCCGCAACAAGCGCGCCTACGGCTGCAGCTATTTCCCGCCCACCAAGCCGACGCATAACCTCAAGCGGATCACCCTCAGCACCTTGGACTCGCGCCAGCAGCACCTTCACATTGTTGGCAAAATCTTTGTCTACTGCCGCCAAAAGAGTATCGTCACTCTGCAGCCCTTTTACAGCCAAAATAATTGCGACCGCACGCTCTGCATTGCCCGGTGCCATGTCCGTTAGCCCGAGGATGTTTCCGCCTGCTGCCGTTGCTTCCATACCAAAGGCCACAGCAGCCATACAGTCCTGCTCCGACCAGTCTCCATCACTTGGATGGGGCATCTCTGGCGCAAGCTGGATAGCGCGTAGACCGATCCCTTTTTCAACGCACAAAAGGTTCACAGCTGCAGCCCCCTTGGACGTCGCTTCAATATAGTCAGTCACGCTTGATGTATCCTGCCCTTCATAACTGGAGGCCAGGACGCAGATATGGCTTTCTGCTATGCTGGGGTTGGATGAACCTTGCCAGCTTGCCGCCCAGGCAGCCAGCTCGGCCAGACCGCTAGTGCTGTCTACCGGCTTGCCGGCTAAGGCTTCTCGAACCTTTTTTGCAGCACAATCGTCCGCATCAGGCAATTGGGCAAGAATGGCCCGAAGATCATCAAAGGGGCGGCCTGTTAACATGTTTTTACGATCCATACTTTAGTCTGGGAACAAAAGGCTTGCTATAATGGGCCAGTGATTAGCCCGCAAACCACGAATAAAGCAAGGGAAACCAACAAAAATGCGTTTGTTAAACGTCATTTTGATGTATTAAGTTAAATTTGAGACAAGTTTTTCGTTGTTGAGGAAACAGAGATGCTGAAAAGCAACAAATCGCTCATTATCTCTACCCTGCTGACCGGCACTGCAGTCGCTACAGGTACGCTGATCTATGGTGCTTGGCAGCAGGAGGACGAGCTCAGCATTCTTGACGACACGCTGCCACCGGTTATTGGTGACCGCCTGCTGCCCCCTCCAGCGACATATGTCATGACCACGCCGCCTCCGGTTGAAATAC
Organism: Kordiimonas lipolytica; assembly: GCF_001550065.1. The sequence goes on along the minus strand of NZ_LRUB01000007.1, from coordinate 92,108 downwards.
CCGGGATCAGGCGCTTGAGAGTGGTGCGTCCAGCCCTGAGAAGCGCTGTTTCCGGCACGCAAGATACAGCACCTTTGCAGGATACAGATGAAGAAGCGGCAGATTTCTACCTAACTGGCACCAGAAGTGCTGACCTGATCCGCTCACCGGTTGAAGCCCGGATCGAGACCTTCCCCACGGTCACCCTGGATGAAGCCGTTGAAGGGGCGCTTGCTGTAGACGAATGGGGCTTCCAGGTCGTGCAATCTTATCTAAACCAGGCGATGGGCGATTCTGACGCACTTAAAGCCAGGATGGATGCCCTGCTTTCAAAAATCGAAGAAGCTGCCGGTGACTATGATCTGGCAACCATCTCCGATGCTGCAAACCTGATTATCGAAGCCGGTGCACGGACGCACTGGACAGCCTTTATGGCGCCTTTCGTGCTGGACGATAACTTCAAGCTGACAGAAGGGGCGATGGGCTGGGACCTTGGCCCATCCGGCGGTACGCCGTATGAAAAATTTGTCCGCGTCAGTTCCGAGAGCAAGATGCTGGTCGGCGACCACATGAGCGATGAAGCAGCCGACAGCGGCCCGTCCATCCTTTCAAATGGTGTCCGCAACGTGGAACAATTTGTTGCGAACAATGTTCCAAACGGCCGCTACCGTGTTGTCATTTTGACCGCCCCTCGCCCTAACGGCCAGTCGCCGCTGTATCCATTCGGCGTGGACGTCAAGCGTAATGGCGGCAAAGTCAATATGGTCGACACTCGGGCGACAGATGATCTCGTTCCCGTAATGAAGCTGGGCACTAACGGCCCGGATCGCCTGTCTGCAGGGTCTGGCCATGACAATAATGCCACCACCAGTGACAGCACTGATTTTAACGCTGAAAGCTATAGTCTGCAGGCTAGCGCGTCGGGGCCTCTTTTCTTGTCAACCCTTGATGCTGCAGGCAAAGACCTGCATCTGGGCAGCGGCCCAATTGGCGCGGCAGCAATCAGCGGGCTTTCAGGCCTCTCGCTTGATGCAACACAACCATTCATGCAGTTTGAAGGCTCTGGCGGCTCTGGACCTGCCACCGGCCACATGCTTGTCACCCGTGTAGAGGTGGTTGACGGCACGCTGCGGATCAACTTTCGACAACTGGGCGGCCAGGACACCTATATCACCGCTGTAATCATCTATCCTGAGCCCTCGGATGAAATTGAAGAAGAGCTGGCTGAAGAAGTCGCTGACTTTATTGAGCGAATTGCACCAGCGGCCGGCCAGAATATCACGGTCGAAAGTGTGCTTGAAATCGACACACCTATCATTGATCCAGGCGCTGCCTTTGCCGATGCTTCTGCAGGCTTGCCAACCCAGGAGGCGGTAGCGGCAACCCCTCAACCGTCTACGTCCAATACGGGAAGCACCCCTGAGCCCGCGGCTGAACCTGACCCAGCGCCAGAGCCGACGCCGTCCGAAGACCCGAACGATACACCGGAAGCGCCTGTTCCAGAACCTAACGACGGAACACCGGACCTTGGTTCGCCCACAACGCCTGAGCCTACTCCAGAGCCGACCCCGGAGCCGACACCGGAGCCCACTCCGGAACCAACGCCTGAGCCAACGCCAGAACCAACGCCGGAACCAACACCGGAGCCGACACCGGAGCCGACACCGGAGCCAACGCCAGAACCAACACCTGAGCCGACACCGGAGCCGACACCGGAGCCAACGCCAGAACCAACACCTGAGCCGACCCCGGAGCCAACGCCAGAACCAACACCTGAGCCGACCCCGGAGCCAACGCCCGCCCCTGAACCCCAGCTTGCTGCAGAAGCCGGCACCTATGATGCGGTACTGCTAGGGGAAGACTTCCAGCTGGATGGCTGTGCCTCCAGCTTCGAAGCAGAAGCACTTTGCAACCTGACCGACACATCTGAGTTTGAGCTTGTCTGGTTGTTGGATGGCCAGGAATTGGGTACTGGTGCGAACCTGCTTGTGCAGAGTGGCGAGGGCACGCTTTTTGATGCCACTGGCAATTATCTGGTCACCCTGCGTGTTCGCTATGATGGCAGCCTTCTGGGGAACGGCGAATTCGTCAACCTGATCTCAGGTGGTCGGCTGTTCCTGCCTGGCGACTTTATCCTCACCAGTTTGGACACTGCGGTTATTCGCGTCGTGTCTGTGCCAGAACCAGCAGGCTTCCTGCTGCTGGCTCCCGGGCTGGTTTATCTAGCGCGCCGCGAACGCAAAAAGCGCAAGAAACAAAAGGCATAGGAAGAACGGACCATTGGACCTGCCTTTCGTAGAAAAAAGTCTTTAAAAGAAAAAGCGCGGCCCCCAATTGCCGCGCTTTTGAATTAAGAGTCTCGAGCAGAGAGGGCTTTACATCCCGTATTCGTCCACACCGCTTGCAAGCAGGCGGGCGAGGCCCAACACTTTCTTGCGAATACGCGGATCGGCGATGCGGTAATAGGCTTCCACAAGTTCCTGGGTTTCCTGACGCTCGAACGCGTCTTCGTCCATCCCTTCAATTGCGGCGTTATAGCCAGGCAATTTAGTTTCGGCACCCTCGAAAAAATAGGCTACAGGCACATCAAGGGTTGTAGACATTCTAAAAAGACGACTGGAACCGATGCGGTTGGTACCGCGCTCGTACTTCTGAACTTGCTGAAAAGTCACGCCCAGTTCATTACCCAACTGAGTTTGCGATAAACCCAACATCTTGCGACGCGCACGGACGCGTTGCCCTACATGTACGTCAATTGGATCAGGACTCTTATTCATTTTACTCTCTCTTTGGTGATTGGCTGCGCCCATTATAGATTGCAGCTATTTCGATAACTAGCACATTGTCCGGGCGAATTTGCCGTCGGCACTAGAATCAGATTCTGAAAACCGAACCGATTGTCATTTGCATATAAAAATCAATGACTAATTAATCTGCCAAAAAAGTGCAAAAAGGTTTATCAATCCTTAACATGGCTATCATATTAGACACGGCACATGCCATATTTTCGTTTATTACGCGAATCACCACCCCTTTATGCAAGCGATTTTTCAACCAGTTCTCTAACATCATCGCTCAAATTTGAAACCTTCAAAACAGACATCAGCGCATCTTTCATAAAACCCTTTCGAGGCTCATCAACGCGCCCCCAGCGCCCCAAGGGCGCAACAAGTCGCGCGGCGGTTTGAGGGTTGAGCTCATCTACCCTAACGATCATTTCTGCCAGGAAACGGTATCCCTCGCCATTTTTCTCATGGAATCGCACTTGGTTGAGCATTGAGAAAGTGGAAATCAAAGACCGTAGTCGGTTTGGATTCTTGAATGTGAAGGCCTCATGCTGCGTCAACTCTCGCACTTTGGACACGGTATCAGACCGTTTACTCTGTGCCTGAACGGCAAACCACTTATCGATGACAAGGTCATTTTGGCGCCACTTGTCATAAAATTCCTGCAGGACCTTATCCCTGCAATCAAAATTACTGTGCGATATCAGGGACAGGGCCGCCATGCAGTCTGTCATATTATCTGCTTCGGCATAGCGACGCTGGGTCGTTTCTTCACCATCCGGCATCAAAGCAATATAATTCAGCAGGACATTTCGAAGCCGACGATTTGCCTTTGCGCCCTGCTCGTGGCTATAGCCTTGCGCTGCCTTAAGGCTTTGATAAAGATCAATAATATTTTCTGAGGATGCATCAGCGAATGCCTTCGCCAACGTCTCGCGTGCTGTGTGAATACGCTCCGGCGCCAGGCTTTCCATTTTCTGACCGAGTGCGATTTCGCCCGGTAATGTCAGCAACTCGGCCACCAACGCTGGGTCTGTCGCCTTATCGGCCAGGTGCCCTGTAAAGACTTGAAGCAACAACTCAGGCGGGTGCCCTTCGCCGTCCTCGCTTACCTGTTTCACAAGGTAGCGACTGTAAAGGTCTTGTGTCGACTCCCAGCGTACAAAGGGATCACTGTCCTGCACGGCCAGAAAGGCCAGCTCGTCGTCGCTCAGGTCGTGATCCAACACAACAGGCGCGCTAAATCCCCTGAGGATACTGGGAACCGTTCCTTCAGGGACGTTCTTGAAACGGAACGACTGGTGGGTTTCCCTTAGGTTCACAATACAGCTGCCATCTTCCCATTTACCGTCACCTTCAAGGTCTGCTGTTACTTCGCCTCCATTCGGCCCCACAAGACCAAGTCGGATAGGCATATGGTATGGCAGCTTAACGCCCTGCCCCGGGCTGGGTGCGCACGACTGTTCAAGGGTGATGATAAGGTCACGGCCTTCATGACTGCGACGCGCGGTCACTTTTGGTGTGCCCGCTTGGGAATACCACAGCCTGAACTGTTTCAAATCGGCCCCGCTGGCATCTTCCATGGCTGCAGCGAAGTCCTCGCATGTGGCCGCCTGTCCGTCGTGGCGTTCGAAGTAGAGATCCATTCCCTTACGGAAAGCCTCAGGCCCAATGATGCTGTGCATCATGCGGATAACTTCAGCGCCCTTATTGTAAACGGTCGTTGTGTAAAAGTTATTGATTTCAATGTACTTTTCTGGACGAACAGGGTGTGCCAAGGGCCCGGCGTCCTCAGGAAACTGCAGCATGCGCAGCACGCGAACGTCATCAAGACGCTTGACCGCACGAGACGTCATGTCGCTTGAAAACTCCTGATCGCGAAAGACCGTCAGTCCTTCTTTCAGGCTGAGCTGAAACCAGTCCCGGCACGTCACCCGGTTCCCTGTCCAGTTGTGGAAATATTCGTGGCCGATCACGCCTTCGACATGATCGAAGTCGGCATCTGTCGCAGTTTCCGGGCTGGCCAACACATATTTGGTATTGAAGATATTGAGGCCCTTATTTTCCATCGCCCCCATATTGAAATCGGACACCGCAACGATGTTATAGACATCAAGATCATATTCGAGGCCGAAGACTTCTTCATCCCAGGCCATGGAGCGCTTCAGCGACTGCATGGCATAATCGCACTTGTCCAGGTCCTGCTCTGAAACATAGATGTTCAGGTCAACCTGCCGCCCAGAAGCGGTAGTGTAGCTGTCATTCTGGCATGCCAGATTGCCCGCCACCAGGGCAAACAGGTAGGAAGGTTTTGGGTGTGGATCGTTCCATTCCGCAAAGTGACGCCCGTCGCCCAAGTCACCCTTCTGCCCTGGGTTGCCGTTTGATAGCAGAACCGGGCAACTTTTGGTATCTGCCTCAATCCGAACATGATAACGCGTCAGCACATCCGGACGATCGGGGAAATAAGTGATATGGCGGAAGCCTTCAGCCTCGCACTGGGTGCAGAAGTTGCCGCCGGAAAAATAGAGCCCCTCAAGCCGTGTGTTTTCCCTGGGACGCAGTCTCGTTACCACGCCTAGCTCGAATTTTTCGGGAACTGATCTCAGCTGCAGGACTTCCGCAGATTTGACGAACTGGTCGTCAGGCACAGGGGAGCCGTCGATTTCAAGCGCCAGCAGGTCCATATAGGGCCCGCCGTCAAGCCTGAGCTCGCTGCCTGCCCCCTTTTTCATCCGGAACAGGGAACGTGCCTCTACTTCTGCATAATCGTCATGCAGTCGAAAAATCAGATTGATGCTTTCAATGGTAAAAGCTGGAGCCTCATAGTCCTCCAGCCTTATCTCCTGCTTGGGCGCGGAAGCCGCCGACCGGACATCCACCATTAACTCCGCTTCCGGCGACCGCGGCCACTTTCGATTGCATAGTCAAGAGGCAGGGCTGTGGTGTATTTGATCCGCTCCATGGCAAAGGAAGAGCTCACGTCCGTCAGCTGAACCCGTTTGATCAGCTTCTTGTAGAAGGTGTCATAGGCCGCCATGTCTGGCACCACCACGCGCATCAGATAGTCGATTTCGCCGCTCATGCGGTAAAGTTCCACCACTTCTGGGAACTCGCAAACAAGTCGCGCGAACTCATCAAGCCAATCAAAATTATGCTCGTTGGTGCGGATGGCGACAAAGACATCGAGCGGTACATTGATCTTGTTGCGGTCGACCAGGGCAACACGGCGCGTGATATAGCCCTCCTGCTCCAGAATCTGGATCCGGCGCCAGCATGGAGTGGTCGACAAACCAACTGCCTCGGCAATTTCCGCCGTGCTCAGCGTCGCGTCTTTTTGCAGCAAATTCAGAATCTTACGGTCGATTTCATCCATGACATGTCCTTAAAACAAAGCAAGAGAGATACTTCGGTCTGTATTAACCGATTTTCATTCTAAATAAAAAGCAATTCGACGGAAAAAAACTCAAAAAGCAGGCAAAAAGACCACCTTCATTTTCAAAATTTCGTGATTAGCTTATTTTGCAATCCGAAGGACCAACAAACGGTCCAGAGACAAGCGCCCCGCCCCCATCATCACAATAGGCAATAAAGCTGCAATCCAAGTTGTGTGCTCTGGAAAATAGCCTGGATAGACAAAGAGCTGGATCACCAGTGTCATGCCCATAAGCCCGGCCGCTGCGAACCGGCTTCCCAACCCCACCATCAACATCAGCGGCAGGAACGTTTCGGCATAAAGAGCCAAGTGTGCTGCCACGTCTGGATCGACAAACGGCAGCGCATACTCTTCTTCAAACAGCATCACTGTCAGGTCTGAGGGTGTCAGGAAGCCACTCCCCACCTTCGACCTTCCTGACAAGTAGAATATCTTTGCAATCCAGACCCGAAGGAACAGCAGCAAATAGTCCTGCACCCCAAAGGCCTGCATAACGCGGTCGGACAGAAACCGATATTTTTCTATAAGTTGGTTCAAAGGTTCACCCTTCCCCATTTATGATTATCGGGGCTTAATCGCTCCCCTATCGATTAGCTCCTTCAACAGATCCGCCTCAATCAGCCCGAGGGCCTCGCCATGTTCAATCCTCATCAAACAATCGGCTACCGGCCCTTCCAAGGACTGGTAAAAGACCTGCCCCTCATGGAGAACCAGGAGGACCACTTGCCCTCCGCGACTAGAGATATCCAGTGCTTCCGGCTCCAGTTGGCCGCTTGCAACCTGCCAGAGGTCATAAACCGGAAAGCTGCTAACCAACAGCCGAGCGTTTCCATGCAGGCGAAGACCCGTCCCTTCCTCAATGGCAGCATGTGCCGCAGCATAATCTTCAAAAATCGCTTCTTCTGAAGCGTTTGAAAGTGCGTGCGTATACCACTCCAGCAAGGCCACATCCGCGAGATAAGGCACTGATTCTGCAGCAGGATAGGTTCGCAAGAAATCCGGGAAATTCGCACCGTAAAGAAAGAGCGCGGCCTTATTTGGTGGGCATGCGAGCGCAAAATGGCGCAGCGCCTGCTTCAAAAACAGTTCACCGACAAAAGCCTCACACAATGGGAAGACGCCTGAAAGTGCGCTGCTCAGGCTTTCCCGAAAATTATTCTGATGGATGCGCAAGCGCGCGTCTGGCGGCAAATCACCGGGCTTGACCGCCCGCAGCAGTTCTTCTTCTGGCGCTTGCCCCAATATGGTTTGAGCGAAAGATCGCTGAAGGGATAGAAGGTCAGTCACGGCACGCGCCTTCTGCCTGCGCTAGCACGCCGTTCATCACCTCGCGCGCACGCCCTGCTTCATTAAGCAGCACATCAAGGGGGGGAATATCAGAATCCCACTCAATCAGCGTCGGCCTTGGGCCGATGCGCCCCACCACACTTTCATACAGTTCCCACACGTCCTCTGAGACTTTACTGCCATGATCGTCAATCCGGATAGTTTGGCCATCCACCTCTTTGGTCACATGCCCTGCCAGGTGAATTTCACCAACCAAGGCGGCTGGTACATTTTTCAGGTAGGCGGCGGCATCCCACCCCATATTTTGGCCTGACACATAGACATTGTTCACATCAAGAAGAAGGCCACATCCCGTGCTTCCGGCGAGCTCCACAAGGAACTCTATTTCCGGCATATCGCTACCAGTGAAGGCGAGATATGATGACGGATTCTCTACAAGTATCCTGCGCCCAACCGCGTCCTGCATTGCATTGACATTATCCCTGACAACCTCAAGGCTCTGCGGGTTTAGGGGTAACGGCAGCAGGTCGTTCAAATAGGTGTCGCCCATCCTTGACCAGGCTAGGTGTTCGGAAACAAGCCAGGGCCTGTAACGCTCGACGAGAGCTTTGAATTGCCGCAAATGCGCCTTATCAAGCCCTTCAGCGGACCCAAGCGACATGCCCACACCGTGCAATGACAGCGGGTAGGTATCGCTGATTGCCTCCAGATACCGGTGATGCGCCCCGCCAGGCATCATGTAATTTTCGGCATGGACTTCAAAAAAAGCCAGCGCCGGCTTGGAAGACAACACATCATCATAGTGTTGTGTCTTCAAACCGACGCCGACCGGACATTTCGATCCTTTGGCAGCAATATGCGCTGGAAATGTCATTTTATCTCCAACCCCTCATTGAGCCGCCAGCAGAAGAATAATTAGGAACGCTTGGGCTCTTTGGAACCACCTGCAAGGCGATCACACATGCCGGCAGGTACGAAAATCCATTCTTCCGGATGGTTGTCCATCTTTGCCTGGCCTGCACAGCTATGGGCAGATGTCTGGCAATCGTTCATACCTTTGGCCACCACGCCGTAGCATTTTTCTTTCTTGCCCTTCTTGTCGTCAGCTGTTGCGACACCAGAAGCTGCAGCCAAAGCAAATGCGGCTGCGCTGGTTGTGATTACTGCGGATTTTGCGAAACGATTCAGTTTCATAGTCAACTTCCCTTTGTTAGTCGTCATAAATTCATCCGGGCTGCATCTTTGCCTGCCCTCGCCGCACCATAATCACCGAACGGTGCAGCAAATTGAAATAATATGAGCATCACGCTTTGGTGAGAGAGGCGAGAGCCCTAACCCACACCGGTAACATGGCTGTTTCCTGCTATCTTCTTTTTAAATTATCCTGAAAGCGCTTTGGTCAACTCACTGTCAGCTCACAGCAGCGCGAGGCACCCGCTTGACATCCCTCAAGCTGCATCAGCCGCCGGAGAAATCGTTCCGATATTCCCTCATAAAGGACTGCAACTTTTCCACGCTGGCGATCTGGCTGGCAATTGCGCCCAGTTCACGGCCAGAAAGCTCCTGATCGTTCGTCAGCAGTTCGAAAGCATTGGCGAAATCGCCCTCGCGCATCTGCTGGCCATAGCGGCGGCGCATTTCAATCAGCCCTGCCCGATCCTCGGTGAAGGTAAGCGCAATCGTCAGGCGAATCAGATTGAGGCGCTGTTTATCGTTCAGGGCCTCATTGCGCCGCCAGCCGTCGCCGAGAACGCGCCGCACCGTTGATGCTAGCTGAGGCCAGTTCTTATCGCCCCAGTAAATGTCAGCGCGCAGATATTCCGCAGTGTTGCTGCGATCACCATCCAGAACCACTTCCGCTTCCTCATAGCGGCTCAGTTCAATCAGTGCCCTGGCCTCTACATGGCGCCGCGAAGCTTCAATATCCTGCGGCAACCTTGGCTCTCGAGTGCCGCGCAATATTTGCAGGGCCTGTTCCGGCTTCTCATCAAGAATATGTATCTGGGCCAATCGAGCCGCAATCGCAGCGCGGGCGGCCCCTTCGGTACGCACCCGCACCTGATATTCCAGCAGTTCCGCGGCGCGGTCCAGCAGATCAACTGAAACAAGCCGGGATGCAAGGCGGCGGATCATCAGGTCACCGTCATTACCCAGTGGGGTTAGATCTCGGAAGTCGTAATAGAGGCTGATCGCAGAGATTGGTGTCATATCATCAGCGTCACCATCAAGGAAAAGCTGACGGAACACCTGGCTTGAACGGCTGATCATCTGGCGTTCCGAGGCAAGGTCAGGAAAATAGGAAATACCCTGACGCAGGGTTTCAAGCCCCAAGCGATATTGCTTTGTCTGAAAATAAAGATCGGCCAGATCGTCAAGTAGCTGAATTTCAAACCTGTTGCCACGCCACGCATAGCGAAGGCGCTCAAGCTGGTCGATGCCGTCCTGTTGCGTGATGTCATTCATCCGCAGGCTATATTTGATCCGGGCATACCGGGCACGGGCCGCAATCCAGCGCTGCGGCACGTCTGAAAGGTCATCATACTGAGCCAGCGCCATATCCAGTTGCCCTTGGCGTTCTGCAATCCTGGCGCTCTGGAAAACGGACTCAGATATCTGTTCACTTGTTAGTGAAAGGCCATTCAGAAGGTCCAGCTCACGCTGCGCTTGCTCTATATTGCCAAGCGCAAGGGAGGAACGAATAACCGCCAACTGAATTTCTGCTCGGTCATAATCGTCATAGGTCCCCATGACATCCTTGCCGCGGCGATAGTGCTCAAGCGCCTGTTCATAATTGCCGCGCGCTTCCGCAACGAGCGCACGCCACAATTCGGCGTCCTGTTCGGCCTCCAGCCCCCGCGCCGAAAGATCTGCGGCGGCTTCATCTAGCCTGCCTGCCTTGAAGTTCGCAACGCCACGGACGGCCAGATATTCGCTGTTTTCAGTCAGCAGCGGGTCTTCGTCGAGCATGCGCTCCATAATGCCCAAAGCTTCCTCACCCCGACCATGGGCCAGGAAATAGCGCGCCAGTTTCCAGCGCACTTCATTGCGGTCACTCGCCGGACGCAACGAAAGTTCATATAGAAGCCGGCTTTTGTTCTTGCGGTATTCCCAGTCATTGCCGATCCGCCAGGCCTTGAAATCGATCAGGCGGTTGAAGTTGCCTGTTAGCTGGTCGCCAATGCCAGTACCGCGAGACAGTTTCGACGCGGACAGAATGTCATTGCCGGCAGAGCGAATGGTAACCCCGTCGGCAAAACGCTCCACTGTCACGAAATCCGACAGCGGCACCACGACAATACCCTGGGATGTTTCCAGTACTTCAGACGAAGCATAGCTATATTGTTGTGGCAACCCACGGCCTTCAAGAAGTGTTGGCACAACTACGAGCAGGTCCCCCACAGCCGGGTCTTCCACTTCGATCTTACGGCCAAGGTCTGTCGCAGGAATGTGAATTTGCTGCCCCTGCGTTCCTTCTGTTTGACGCTCAGGCACAAGCGGGAAGCGCGGCTTGGCGGGCGTGTCTTTCAGGGAAACCAACCAATCATTTCGGTCTTTTTCCACCACGGTGCTCTGATCCGTCCGGATACTGAGCCGCATAACAAGCGCATCCCTGTGCTGCACCAGTTCAATATTTCGAATGCGCGGCCCCACAAGTGCTGCATTGGCTCGAAGTCCGCCCATCCGGACCCCAAGCTGGCGATCAAACACCAGCCAAAGAAAACCACCACGCTCAAAGGCCGCAGCCGCAACACCTTCTGGTGTCTGGAAGCGTAGCTTGATACCATTTTCAATTGCCGACACCGATACCGGCACAGGCTCCCCTTCAGGCTCAGAGCCCGTTACGGTCACATTCTGCTGCGGCGGCATAGGAACGCGGTTTTCCGGCACCACATCCGTCACGTTGGTGTTTGTGGTAGCGACCGGATCGGAATCATTTGTGTTATCCGCCTCAGGTTCCGCCGCAGTGATATCCCGGGTCACGCCATCGTCTGAGCCGAGGCGCGCGTCCGCTTCATCTTCCTGCGGCTCACTGGAATCTACCCCGCTCACCGGTTCCTGCGCAGGCTGCGTACCTGCAGCTTCCGATTCTTGCCCGCCTTCCGGGCTATCGCCAGCTGTAGCGTTATCCGAACCATCTGCACCACCCGGTGTATCGGATGTGGGCTGCTGGCTCACTGGTTGCGACACATCAGCCGTTTCTGATTGCGCGTCAGCCTGGGCCGGAACTTGGGTTTGCGGCTGAGCAACAGGCTGCGGCGCCCCTTCCGCCACAATATTTTCCGAATAGACGTCCACAACGAGGAATTGGCCCGACCGAAAGTGACGAACATTGGCATCTTCAGGCACAGTGAACGTAACGATAGTCTGCCCGGAAGCACTATTGGTCCGGGGATTACGAACCTGACGCAACTGACTACCGTCAATCTGGCTCAGATCGAAGCTAATGTCTCCCTCAGCTGTTACACTGACTTCTGTACCTTGATGCTCGACAGAGTATGCGACAGCCTCTGGAATCGCAAAAGCCAATCGGGCGAATGTGGCCTGTTGCGCGCCCTGTACAGGCACGGTTTGCAAAGCCGCGACAGGCAGCGGAGCCAAGCAAGCGGTAGCGAACGCAACCACTGCAGCTCCGGAAAGATATCGCCACTTAGAAAAGGTCATACAGTCCTCTATCCCGTCGTTCATCAATTATAATTATATCAATGCGTTCGGCCAGATCATAGCGCCTCTGCTGGGTAAGGCTACCGGGTAATTGATTGTACCGTGTATCGGCATAGCCCAGCACCGCCATCGGCTCCCTGTACCCCGCGTCGGAAAGTATCCCTGCCACAACCCGGGCCCGAGTAAGTGAGAGTTCCCAGTTCGACCGATAAAGCTGGTTTGCAACTGGCGACTGGTCGGTGTGGCCGGCAACCTGGATTTTGTTCCGCAACTGGATCAGAACACCAGCCAAATCCCGAAGCGCATGTACGCCTGCCTCATTCGGGATCGCGTCTTTGCGTTCGAACATCAAGCTGGCAGGAATAGACATAATCACTTTGCCTTCCTTCCGCCAAACCTGACCGTTCTCAAAGAGCGGGATCTGCGCAAAGCGCTGAGAAACAATCGCCTCAAGATAGGCAGGGTTCAGCCCTTTTGGCTTTGATTTCAGAACCGACGGCGGGTCTTGATGTTCCGTTGGGCTGATCGCCGGCCGGTTTGGATTGAACTCGTCACTCATCGTTCGCACGACAGCCTGCCAGTTTTCAAACCGAATGGTGTTCATGGAGAAAACCAGAACGAAGAAAGTTAGCAGAAGCGATAACAAGTCCGCAAAGGTCAGCATCCAGGCGTTTCCCGGTACGTATTTGGCGGACCCTCGACCGAATGGAAATTTAGTTGCCATTGCGCCCTCTGCCCTCGCCCAGCTTGCTGCGCTCATTCCGGTCAAACGTCCGACTGAAGATAGCAAGGATTTCACCTTCCGGGATGCCAACGAAGCCAGTCGTAAACACATCACGTTCCAGTCCGGAGGTCTGCAGATAGCGGGCCAGCGACCCCGCACGGCGAACTGCGATTTCCTGGGTACGGGTCAGTTCTCTGGCCACAGCGCCTCCCCCTGTGCCGAACAAAAACGCCACTTCCTGACGTCCGCCGCTACTGACATCCGCAAGAGCCGCGATGATCTGGTCCATGAAGGGCGACATATCGCGCCTCATATTGATCGCACCGGGTTCAAACAGATAGCTCTCAGGAAACTGGATTTCAAATGCCCGGCCACCTGCTTCGGAGAAGCGCCCCGGAATATCAAGTTCGGAAAAAAAACGCTGCTGGATGGCCTTCAAAACCGGGTCCTCTGCCGCAGCCGTGCTTGCCCTTGGGTCGATATCCTCTGTCTGGGACTGCCCTGCGCGCGTGAAAGTCTTGTTCACGCTTTCCATGGCCAATGATCCCCGCGCAGCGGTATGGGTGGAAAGGGCTGTCAGAATGATGAAGAAAGCCAACAGAATAAGATAAAGTGCAACAAACAACCCCATTGTGTTGTCTGCCCCGAATATCCGTTTGCTCTCTTTCTCCTCGCTGAACATATGCTCTCTAGCTATGCCACGCGTCAGTCGAAGCTCGCCAAGATGGCATCGATCTCAGCCTGGCTATTGCCCTCGCCCTCAAGCTGCGGGCCATGCAACAGATCGGTTTCATCCTGCACAAGGCCTTCGTCATCACGTTGGATCTCTTCCTCTGGGTCAGGCGCCACATAATCATCACCGATCGCATCGGCAAGCGCGTTCAGGCGCTCTTCCAGATGGGCCAGCGTACGGGTCACTTTGGTGATGCGCTGCCCAGTAAGGTCCTGAAAACTGGAAGCCTGGAAAAGATCTGTAGAGATTTGCGCCAATCGGCCACCAACTTCATCTTCAACTTCTTCCGCGATCTGCCCAACGGCATCTGCGGCATCCATAATGGCTTCGGCAGCATCTTCTGTCGATTTTACGATGGCGTCCAACTGTTCGCCTGCATCCGGGATATCCCTGTTCGAAAGGGATTTAGGCTGCATCTCAACAAGTTCGCTTTTAGCCGCCCCGATATATTCCAGGAGCTCGCGCAACTCTGCTGCCACACGGTCAATATCGTCATCATGGGTAGTGCCTTTGACCAGGCTGCCAACCACATGTGTTATTTCATCAATTGCAATGTTATCGCCGCGGTCTTCCCGAAGCGATGCTGCGCGGTCTTCCAAACTCACGACCGTTGCCTGTTTTCCCATTCCGCTACTCCTGGCCCCACTTAAACTCAAGAAAGGCGGCTACTCCCATATACCGCCCGTCTCCCTCTTAACGTCCGCCACCCCTTACTTCGTCGATATTCGGAGGCTGAACCTGTGTGGCAAGCTCCGTCGTCAAAATCGATGCCTTCTGTGGCGACATATTTTCCATCAGGGCTGCAACCTTTGCCGGCTTCATCCGGGTCACAAGGTCAACCTGTGTCTGCAGCGCCAGCGCCTCAAAGCGCGGTGCGGCATCCTTTGGCTTCATCTTTTCATAAACCGCAACAATGGAATCCAACTGCTTTTCTTCTACTTCTTCAAACAGGCGCAAATGCTTCTTGATCTGCACCTCAAGCTCCTGCAGCTGAACGATCTTGTCATTGATCCGCTTTTCAGTGCTCGCCAGAAGCTGCTCCTGAAGATCAAGCTGTTGTTCCCGTGCCTCCAGGTCCTCGCGGCGCTGGCGCAACTGGGTAATCAATTCCATTTCTTCTGTACTTGGCAGGCCGATGATTGGTGGCGCGGCAGCGGCAGTCGCGGCGGACCCTGAGCCATCAGAATCCGTATCCGAAGCTTCGGCAGTATCAGTCTGTTCTCCGCCCTGGTCCTGGGCTGATGCGACCATCAGGTCATACCCTGAATAAAGGCTGACACCACGCAGCCCCAGCGCAAACACGGCGAAAATAATAAGCAATGGGAACAAACGAACCCGACTGTATATCGCACCACTCATTTTACTGCCTCACACTCATACACCGACCGCATCAACGCGCTTCACGCAGAGCTGCCAAAATTTCCTGCTGCTGTTTCTTGTTTGCCTTCGGCTCTTCAGATTCAGCAGTAGCCTTTCCTGACGCCGGCGTTTTTCCGCCAGTCAGGCCCTTCTCAATTCTGTCAGCAAGATTGTTGCCAGCCTCTGAAATCATGCTCAATTCTTCGGCCATGTTTTTGGCCCGCTTGATTTGGGATTCCAGTTTTTCGTCAGCATCCAGCGCGGCCTGGCGGATATTTCCGACACTACGCTGCGCATCAACAACAGCATTGTTCAGGCTGTCAACCAGTTGACGCAACTGTTCCTGCCCTTCACGTATCGTCGACAAACGCCTGTACACAATGGTCGAAACCACAATCGCCGCAATCAGCAGGATCGCAAGCACACCATCGACAATCATTTCAGGTACGATCTGCATCAATAGCTTCCGGGGTTATTGTCGTCATCAACATGCAGACGTTCAGCGGTTTGCCGTATCTGTACCGCGACATGCTGACCAGCCCGACCAATTGCACCGCTAACCATCGGCACTTCACCGCATTTTAGCACAACTTCATCGTTCGGGCTCTTGTTAAAAAGAATGGTCTGCCCGACCTCAAAATTCATGACGTCACGAAGTGACATGGTGGTCTCGTCCATAATGGCCTGCAAATCAACATCTGCCCGCCACAGTTCGGTAGCCAAGTGGGTTTCCCAAATGCTGTCACGACCAAATTTCTCACCCATGAACCGCTGCAGCAGCAGTTCGCGAACGGGTTCAAGCGTTGCATATGGGAACAGCACTTCAAGGCGCCCGCCACGGTCTTCCATATCTACGCGAAGCTTGATCAGGATCGCCGCGTTCGGCGGTCTGGCGATGGTCGCGAAACGTGGGTTTGTCTCTAGCCGGTCGAAGGTAAAGTTCACAGGACTAAGGGGTTCGAATGCGCCACACATATCCTTGAGAACCACAGAAATCATCCGTTCCACAAGCGTCTGTTCGATTGTGGTGTAGGGGCGCCCTTCGATCCGCATTGCTGCCGTGCCCCGCCGACCGCCCAGCAGCACGTCCACGATTGAGTAGATCAGGCTACTATCGATTGTCATCAAACCATAGTTATCCCACTCTTCGGCACGGAACACAGCAAGCATCGCCGGCAGCGGGATCGAGTTGAGATAGTCACCGAAACGAACCGACGTAATATTGTCGAGCGACACTTCGATGTTGTCAGAGGTGAAATTCCGTAGGCTTGTGGACATCATGCGGACCATACGGTCGAAAATGATATCCAGCATCGGAAGGCGTTCATAGGAAACCAGCGCACTATTGATAAGCGCGTGGATACCTGTCATCTCACCGGAATCGCCGTCCCCATCAAATCCGAGCAGGCTGTCGATTTCGTCCTGGTCGAGAACACGACCCGGGGACGGGCCTGAGCCGTCATCATCGTCGTCATCGCCACCGCCGGCGGCCATGGCTTCCCACTCAGCTGCCATTTCGTCCTGGTCGGGCGCATCATCTTCGTCGTCACCATCGCCGCCGGCCATGGCGGCCCACTCTGCAGCAACTGCTTCGTCGTCAATTTCTTCGTCGTCGGCCATCTTTTACCTTACTCTTTCACCCAGAGGTGTCCCCCGAAGCGGTCAGCTACCCTGCACCAGGAATTCTTGGAACAACACATCCTTGACACGCGTTGGCGCTACAGCCTGATTGATCCGCATCAATAATTCTTCCTTCAGGCGGAAAATGCCTGCAGCTCCAGCCAGATCTTCCGGCCGCAGTTCGCGCATGTAGGCATTAAATTCATCGAGAATACGGGGCATCTTGGCTTCAATATCCGTGCGGTAGCTTTCCCGGTCGATCTCGAGGGCGATGCGTACACGCAAGAAACTTGTGCCCTGCCCGCCGGTATTCAGGTTATATAACTGTTCCGGCAAATCGACGAACAGCAGCTTCAGTTTTTCCGCTGGTTGATCCTCTTCAAGCTGCTCATTTTCACGTTTGGCTGCAGCTTCCTCTGCCATTTGCTCCAGAGCTTCATCCTCGGGGTCCACATCGTCACCGCCTCCGAACAGGGTCACTGCACCAATTGCAGTGAGCAAAGCCACAACGAGCCCGGCTATAATAATGACAACCTTCTTGCCACTGACCTTCTTCCGTTCAAGTCCTTCGACAAGCTCGGCTTCACCCAGCGCTTCTTCCATTCCGTCGGACATAAGCGATCAATACCTCTTGAGTGCCTGATATGGGACGCGCCCATTCGAAATCATTTCGACTTTATCTTTATTGATACATAGTTAACAAGCCGTGAAATAGTCGTAAAGAAATCCGGCGGAAAAGCTGAGAAAAATATCACCACTGCAGCGGGCTTTTCTTTCCCACCTGGGCAAATCCTGTGGGCAAAACATGCTCCTCCACCATCCAGACATTTTCAAAAAATAAAATAAACCATTGATTTGAAACAATAAAAAATATTGGCACAGTTCATGCTTTTATCTCGGCAAACGATAA
Organism: Kordiimonas lipolytica; assembly: GCF_001550065.1. Next base: position 74,612 of record NZ_LRUB01000007.1, on the reverse strand, counting down.
CTGCGAAAAGCAGCAAACTGCGAATGCAGGAGAAAAGTTATGGATACCGCACTGTTTGTCGGGTTGGCTCATAGAAGCGCGCTGAAAAGGCGCATGGATGTTGTTGCACATAATATCGCAAATATGTCGACGGCAGCCTTCAACAAAGAAAGATCTGTCTTTCGTCAACACTTGATTGACGCTCCAGGCGCGGCCGGTACGGTCGGCGGCAAAATCGCCACGGTTATGGACCATGGCGTTGTCCGGAACCTGGAAGCCGGGACAATGATCCCAACGAGCAACCCACTTGATATCTTTATTAATGGGCGTGCCTACCTTTCTGTTCAAGGTGGCGACGGCCAGACCGTTTACACGCGAAACGGCCGGATGACCCTTGATTCCGAAAGAAATCTGACGTTGCTCTCAGGTGAGAAGATCCTGGACGAAAACGGCCAGGCCATTCAGTTTGACGAAGACGACATCGATATCAGCATTGCTACAGACGGTTCGATTTCCACCAACAATGGGGAAAGAGGCAAGCTTGGCATCGTGTCTTTTGCCAACGAGCAAAACATGAAACGCCGCGGGAATTCTCTGTATGAGACTGACCAGGCGCCTCAGCCACCAGAAAACATGACCGAATTTACCATCCGCCAAAAAGCGTATGAAGGGTCAAATGTGAATCCCATCGAATCCATGGTCGAAATGATTGACGTGATGCGGGCTTATGAAAACGCCAGCAAGCAATCAGGCGGCATTGAAGAGATGCGGAAGGATTCCCTCAACCGCCTGGCTCAAGTGAAATAGCCAGGATCAATGAGGAAAGGATAGAACGATGAAAGCACTTAGCACAGCAGCAACAGGCATGTTGGCCCAGCAGTTGAATATCGATGTTATCTCGAACAACATCGCCAACATGAACACCACAGGTTTCAAACGCGGCCGCGCCGAGTTTCAAGACCTTCTGTACCAGAACATCGAACGCGTGGGTGCGAACTCCTCCGACGCCGGCACCGTTGTCCCAAGCGGCATTCAGGTCGGCGTGGGCGTCCGTACCGCTGGCGTATACCGTATTACCGATCAGGGCAGCCTGCAGAACACCGGCAACATGTTCGATATCGCGATCAACGGCCGCGGGTTCTTCCACATCCAACTGCCAGACGGCCAGGATGCCTATACCCGCGCTGGCTCGTTCCAGATTGACCAAAACGGCCAGCTCGTGACCCCTGAAGGGTACGCGGTGCAGCCTGCCATTAACATCCCGCAGGATGCCATTGACGTTACCATCAACGAGCAAGGCGAAGTGGCAGTAAAACAGGATGGCCAGACCAACCCTGCCGTTGTAGGTACGCTTGAACTGGCGATCTTCCCGAACGAAGTTGGCCTTGAGGCCATCGGTGGCAACCTGTACCTGGAAAGCCAGGCGTCTGGTGCCGCAGTGCCCTCTTCCCCTGGTCAGCCAGGTTACGGCACCGTATTCCAGGGCTTCCTGGAGCAATCCAACGTGAATGCCGTGGGTGAAATTACCTCCATGATTTCGGCGCAGCGCGCCTATGAGCTGAACTCCAAGGTCATCCAGACCGCAGATGAGATGCTCCAGGCTGCCAATAACCTGCGCTAATAGGAGACACTGATGCGGAACTGTAGCACAAAAATCATCACTGCCCTGGCCTTCAGCACCATGCTGATGACAGCAGCCCCAGCTGAGGCGGCGGAACTAAAGGCCGCGCCAATGGTGGATGACGCTGTCATCCGCTTGGGGGATCTGTTTGATGACGTGGGCGACAAGGCCGCAGAAATCATCATGCAGGCACCAGCACCCGGCGAAGCCGAAAAACTGAACTCCTACGACCTTGACCGGATCGCAGAGGACTTCGGACTGGACTGGGAACGCCCCAATTACCTGCGCACTGTCATGATCCAGCGTGACGGCGTTGCCTTCTCGCTCACAGACCTCAACGACCTGGTGCTGGATGCAGCAAACCAGCAAGGGTTGACCCACGATGTTGAAGTAACTGTATATGGCAGCAACCGTGGCCTCTATCTGCCGACCACGGCAAGCCTTGCCGATATTGAAATCGAACGCTTCACCTTGAGCGACCGTATGGACCGCTTCAGCGCAACCTTGCTGATTCCCACCGGTAGCGCGATACCCAAGAAGCTGAAGGTCAACGGGACACTGCAGGAAGTGCGACTGGTACCGATGCTGACCCGGCTGATTGCCCCTGGTGAAGTGATCACTGCGCAAGATATTGCCTGGAACCAGTACCCAGCCAAACGCCTGAACCGCAATTCTGTTCTGGACCAGCAAAGCCTTGTCGGCCAGACGGTCCGCCGCCCGCTTCAACCCGGCCAACCTCTGCGTGTCAATGACATCATGGCCCCCGTAGTTGTGGCAAAAGGCAGCCTCGTTACCATGACCATCCAAAGCGGTGCCCTGAGCCTGAGTGCCAGTGGTCGCGCCCTGGAAAACGGTGGCGACGGCGACACGATCCGGGTCATGAACATCAAATCCAAACAAAGCGTTGAAGCAAAAGTTATCAGCCCCGGCCTTGTGAAGGTCATGAGCAACAGCTTTGCGCTTGCCGCCCTCTAACGTCGGAGACTTGTAATGATTAAGAACGCCTTACGCAAAATTGCCCTCACGGCAGCCCTCGCGTCCCTCGCGGCGTGCGGTGCGGCAGATCGGATCTCGAACATCGGCAAAGCGCCGGACATGACGCCAATCAAGGATATCAAGGCGCCTGTGGCCCAGCGCTCCATCAGCCTGCCGATGCCAAACAATACTCCGGACAAATATCAGCCAAACTCGCTTTGGCGCACCGGCGCCCGCGCTTTCTTCAAGGATCAGCGCGCAGGCAATATCGGAGACATCCTGACGGTGAATATCGATATTTCCGACAGCGCCCAGATCGGCAACTCTACCTCTCGCTCCCGCGCGACTGCGGAAGATGCAGGCTTGTCCAACTTCCTGGGCCTTGAACAGAAAATCGGCAGTGCCATTCATGGTAGCGGCGAGGGTGCTCCGACCGTTACGCCAGGCTCGCTGGTGAATGCTGACTCAACAACCTCTTACGAAGGAACCGGCAGCGTAAACCGGTCTGAGGCCATCAGCCTCACGGTCGCTGCCATCGTTACCGAAGTGCTGCCAAACGGCAACCTGGTGATCCAGGGCCGCCAGGAAGTACGAGTGAATTTCGAGAAGCGCGAACTGCTTCTTGCCGGGATTGTGCGTCCTGAGGATATCTCTAGTTCGAACACCATTTCGCACACCCAAATCGCCGAAGCCCGCATTAGCTACGGGGGCAAAGGCCAGCTAACCGATGTCCAACAGCCACGTTATGGGACCCAACTGTACGACATCATCTTCCCATTCTAATCTGACCAAACCAAGGAGGCGTCTAACGCAGGACTTAGGAACTACTTACCGAAATAAAGCCAACTTAATTCTGCATACAGTGCAGTGGCCGGAAGCCCCGAGGGGTTTACCGGCCTCTTTTTTTGCCCCCCACAGGCAATAAAAAGGGAGCCGCAAAGCTCCCTTGTTCAAACTCTCTAATCTCTGATGATTAGTCGTCGCGGTGCACTTTTTCGGCCCGTTCGTGTGCTTCCTGGGCTTCAATCGTCATCGTGGCGATCGGACGGGCGTCCAGGCGGCGCAGACTGATTGGCTCGCCAGTTACTTCACAGTAACCATATTCGCCCTCTTCGATACGGCGCAGCGCAGAATCGATTTTTGACACCAGCTTGCGCTGACGGTCGCGGGTACGGAGTTCAACCGACCAGTCGGTCTCAGAAGAAGCGCGATCTGCAATATCGGGCTCACGCAGATTGTCTTCCTGAAGGTTGTGCAGTGTCTCAGCGGACTCCCTGAGAATGTCCTGCTTCCAGTCATTCAGCTTGCGGCGGAAATATTCCAGCTGAAGCGGGTTCATGAACTCTTCGTCTGGCGACGGTGTGTATCCTTCTGGCAGCTGGATCTTTTTCGCTGTCATCGTCTCGGTCATTGTCACTCCCTAACAAACCAAATCTGGACCTTCGCCTCGAATTCCCCCGAAGGCCGAGAGCAATACATTCGGGGGGTTATATAATGATTTCCGCCCCACAGCACAAGCTGTAATAAAAACGGACGCACCAACGATCTTGTGATGTACAGGAAAAAAATAATAAGGCTTTGATTTTAAACGCCTAGTTTTGCCAGCTCAACTTCGGCCCGGAGCTCGATATCCGCCAGGATTTCATCCAGCTTCTTATCATCTGTCTTGCCGCGCTGATTCCTTGCCATATCCGCAAGGCCCCGAAGCTTAGGTGCAGGAATGGCCCCCAGAAGAATACCTTTGCGCACTTCCTCAAGAAGATCGAGCATCTCTTCAGCACGTTTTAGGCCTTTTGAGCGACGCTCTGTCGCGTCCGGTACACCCTGGAGGGCAATCACTGCATCAAGGGAAGCTATAGGCCCTGCGGCCCCTGCCCCTGATGCTGCGCCGGATGCGGAACTCTCTCTTGTTCCGGAAAGTTCGCTGGCAAAGGCCGACCCACCACTCGCACCCTTGCGAGAGGTCTTTTTGACCGTCTTTGACTGAACTGAACCGGAACCAGAGATCTTCATGCGTCTAATTTATTCCTTGAAGAACGGATGAGCAAGCATTGCTACACCCAACCGGCAGATAATTCCAATTCAATAATAGCCCAGAATTAAAATCCTTAAAATTCAACAAGTTAAACAGACAATTCAATTGGCACGATATTCGCATTGTTGGAGGCGAGATAGAAATAAGCGGCAAAATTGGCCGCACATGAATCAGTAAGGGTGCCAAAGCATGTTTTGCAAATCGAAAGTTCGGACCGGTCTGACACTGATGGTTGCCTTCCTCTTTCTGGGGGCAATGCCTGCCGCACATGCATCTTCGCGGATCAAGGATATCGTGTCTATCGAGGGCATTCGTGAGAACCAGTTGATCGGTTACGGCCTCGTTGTGGGCCTGAACGGTACGGGCGACACGCTCAGGAACACTCCTTACACTGAACAAAGCCTGACTGCGATGCTGGAACGTCTGGGCGTGAACGCCAAAGGCGAGACCATGCGCCCGGAAAATGTTGCCGCAGTTATGGTAACCGCCAATCTGCCGGCCTTTTCCCGCCAGGGTAACCGCATCGATGTCAACGTAAGCTCTATGGGTGACGCTCAGGATCTCAAGGGTGGCACGCTGCTCGCGACCCCACTGATGGGCGCAGACGGTGAAGTTTATGCCGTGGCCCAAGGCGCCATTGCGGTTGCAGGTTTCAGCGCACAGGGCGAGGCTGCCTCCGTCGTTCAAGGCGTACCAACAAATGGCCGTATCGCAAACGGCGGCATCGTAGAGCGTGAAATCCCATTCGAGCTGTCTGACATGACTTCCGTGAAGCTGTCGCTCCACAACCCGGACCTGACAACAGCCCAGCGTGTTACAAGCGCTATCAACCGCCAGCTCAAGAACAATATGGCCCGTGCGCTCGACCCGGCTACGATCCAGATCGACCGCCCAATCGGCTATGAATTGGCACTGGTGGACATTCTGACCCAGATCGAGCAACTGCCGATCAAGCCAGACCAGAAAGCCCGCGTAATCATCGACGAACGGACAGGCATTATCGTTATGGGCGCGGAGGTTCGGATCAATTCCGTGGCCATTGCACAAGGCAACCTGACCATTAGCGTTTCCGAGGAACCACAGGTGTCCCAACCTGGTGCCTTTGCCCAGGGTGGCCAAACCCAAGTGGTACCACGCAGCTCAGTAACGGTGGAAGAAACCGGCACAGAGAAGCTGACCATTCTTGAGAACGCTGTAACGCTTCAAGACCTTGTGGACGGCTTGAACGCCTTGGGCGTTGGCCCCCGCGACATGATTTCCATCCTGCAGGCCATCAAGGCCGCGGGTGCAATGCAAGCCGAAATACAGGTGATGTAATGCAAGTCGTTTCCGTAGATACAGCTCAGGCACAAGCCATCGACGCCCAGATCGGCGCCGCAAAAGCAGGCCTCCAGAATGCCGGATCGTCTGACGCGACCAAACGCGCAGCCCGGGAAGCGGCTGAACAGTTCGAAGCTGTTTTCATTGCCCAGATGCTTGGCCCAATGTTCGAAACAATTCCGACCGATGGCCCGATGGGCGGCGGTCACGCCGAAGGCATGTACCGTTCGATGTTTGTGACCGAAGCCGGCAAGGCCATCGCCAAGCAAGGCGGCATCGGTATTGCCGATCAGGTTTATCGCGAGCTCTTGAAAATGCAGGAGGTTTGACATGCCACTGGATAATCAAACATTGCCAGAAGCCCCCCAGCCCGCAGAGCGCCCTACTCTCTCTGGGCACAGCGCCCGCCTGGCGAAGCTGACTGTGCAACTAAAGGATTTGATTGCTCGCGAAACAGAGCTTCTCAAGGAACGCAAACCACAAGAAGCCAAGCGGCTTCACGGCGAAAAAAGCCGTCTGATGGCCGAATATAAGGACACCATCGGAAAGTTGAAGGTCAATGAATATCAATTGGGAGACAAAGCGTCCCCTGACCGCAAGTACCTTCGCCAACTGACCGATGCCCTGCGTGAAACAATCCGGGACCATGCGCGTGTTGTGTTGCGGCTAAAGTCCGTCACTGAAGGATTGATCCGAAGCGTCGGTGAAGAAGTCAGCAAAAAAAACAGCCCTGTTGTTGGGTATGGTCGCAATGCATCCATGCGGGCAACTGGGCCAGTCAAGCCGACTTCACTAAGCCTCAACCAGGTTATATAGCCCCTTAAGGCCCAGACATGCAGGCCATCACCCCACACACGCTTCCCTCACTGAACCAGAATGCAGGCCTGCCGATCAGAGCCACCCTGGGGAGGCTTGCCGGCCAGGCAGCCTTTTTAAATGAGCTGTTCAAGGCAGCTGGCCGTCAAACGCCACAGCCCTCTCATGCGACGGGCGAACCCCTGCGCCCCGTTACCTTTTTCCCGTTGGCCGCGTCCGGCGCGGCAACAGCAGCGGCAACGCCCACGACTTCCCGAAGTAAAAAGCACAAGAAGAAGACTCTCGGTAGCCCGTCCGGGGGCACGCCCACAGGGCTTACGCTCGACCGCCGCTGAAGGTCCATATCTGCCTATCTCCCACTTAGCCAACTCAAGACCCGGCAGAAACTGCTGCCCGATTCTGCCTTGGCCTGCAGATTCCAACAGGACCATTTTTGCCGACAATTTTTTCGAAAAACTAAAGATTCATTTTTATCCTTATATTTCAATGGCTTATTGCAAGTTAAAAACTGGCACACCTGTTGCATTTAGAGGGGAAAGCCGAGAGATCGGTTGGGTAAAAACGTCATGAAAAGGAGAGGTTCAAATGACCTTTTCAATTAATGTAAACGCCAGCGCCCTTGATGCGCTTCGCAACCTGAATTCCACCAGTAAGGATCTGGAAGTTACCCAGACCCACATTAACACTGGTCTCAAGATTTCGTCTGCAAAAGATAACGCAGCCGTCTTTTCTATCGCGCAAAAATTGCGTGGTGACCTTAAAGGTCTGAACGCTGTTAAACAGTCACTTGACCGCGGTATTTCCACTGTGGACATTGCGCTTGCAGCAGCGAACGCCATTTCCGACCTCCTTTTGGAGATGAAAGAGAAAGCCGTTGCCGCGGCCGACCAGGGCCTTGATAGCACAAGCCGGAACGCCCTGTCGGAAGACTTTGCGGCTCTGCGCGATCAGATTACTACAATCGTCAACAATGCCGAGTTCAACGGGTCGAATCTGATCGACAGCGGCACCGATGCGATTGTGGCCATCACCAACGCCGATGCAACCCAGACTCTGACTGTTGACCACCAGGATTTGACGCTCGGTAGCGCAAATATTCCGATCTCTGCCGCTCAGGACATTTCGACGCAGACTGCAGCAGCGTCTGCTGTGACCGACTTGGGCAATGCCATCAACAACCTGAACTCTGTACTGACCAGGCTTGGCGCAGGTTCCACTTCCCTTGAACAGAACCGTAGCTTCGCCGGCAAACTGGCCGATGTTATCGAGGTAGGTATCGGGAACCTGGTCGACGCAGACATGGCTAAGGAAAGCGCCAACCTCCAGGCTCTGCAAGTGAAGCAGCAGCTGGGTATTCAGGCACTGTCGATCGCCAACCAATCACCACAGTCCATCCTCTCCCTCTTCCAGGGCTAATGATGGCACATCTTCATGACGTAATTGCCAGCGTTGTACCCGGGCTTCAAATGAAAGCCCGGGGCTTCGCCCAAGCGATAACCTCGTGAGTTTCTATTCAGACTTTCTGAAATCCGGCGCTTAGCGCAATATCTTCCCCAGACACTCCACCACGCGGGCTACGTCATCATCAGACATTGCCGGGAATATCGGCAAGCTCAGGACACGCTCATAGTAGCGCTCAGCCCCTGCAAAACTTTGCTTACCATAGAGGCCTTCATAATAGGGCTGCGAAGAAACGGGGATGTAATGCACCTGTGTTCCCACCCCCAGCGCAGACAATTCCGACATCACTGTCGCCCGGTCTTTCTTTTGCGCCTTAAAATCAATCAGGATCGGATAGAGGTGCCAGGCAGAATCCGCCAGCTTTGTGCACGGAATTGGCACCACACTGTTTAGATGCGCCTCAATCTGCCTGTCATAGATTGCTGCGATTTCTCGTCGGCGAGCCACAAAAGAACCCAGCTTTTTCAATTGACTAAGTCCAAGCGCACACTGAAGATCAGTCGCCCGGTAATTATAGCCCAGCTCCTGCATTTCATAGTACCATGGGTTAGGCTCTCCTGAATCCGGAGAAAACGCGGCCTCTGCCTGTTGCCAGGCTGAAGGATCACGCACCATGCCCTGACTGCGCAAAATTCTCATACGCGCCGCAAGCACACTGTCGGAAGTGGTGACTACGCCCCCCTCCCCCATCGCTATCGATTTGACAGGGTGTAACGAGAAACAGGCCAAGTCCTCGAAAAGGCCGTCTCCTGGCGCGCCAGTAACCGAACCTTTATATGACGCCCCAAGCGCATGACAGCAGTCGGTCACGATAGCGACCCCTTCTGCTCGGCAAAGGGCGGAAATTTCTTCCATATCGACACATTGCCCGTTCAAATGAACCGGCAAAACGGCCTTGATCGGACTTGATGCCCGCGCAAAAGCTGCCTTAAGCGTTTCTACTGTCAGAAGGCCGGTGTCTGGGCATACATCGGCAAATACAACGTCTGCGCCAGCCATGCGAGCAGCATTGGCGGTGGACAAAAATGTCACGGTGGGCACGATAACGGCATCGCCGGGGCCAACATCCAGCCCTATCATCGCAAGATGAAGTGCTGTTGTTCCATTTGAACAGACGATGGCCTCTGACGCACCTACCTGATGGGCAAAGGCCTGCTCAAATGCTTCTACCTGGGGACCGCATGTCAGTGCGCCATTCCTGAGCACATCAACGACAGCAGCAATATCATCCTCATCTATTTGGTGCCGCCCATACGGTAGAAATGTATCTGCCATTTTTCCTGCTACTGCCCACCTTCGGGGATCGTCTTGAGGACCTCTTTCAGCTCTTCCGCAGACATCCAGCTGTCATTCTTGTCACTGACGTATTCAAACCCCTCCGGCATGGTTGGATATCCCTTTTCTACAAGCGTCGGTCGCTTCCAGAAGCTCCATTCCGGCTCAATGACATAACGATCACCCATGTCCACGGTGTTATAGGCATTGTGCTCCGTGATCATAATTTCGTGCAACTTTTCACCTGGCCTGATACCTACCTTTTTCTGTGGCATGTCAGGAGCGAGGGCTTCGATCAGGTCTGTAATCTTCATCGACGGGATCTTAGGTACAAAAATTTCCCCGCCTACCATGATTGGAAGACAGGACAACGTGAAGGCGACAGCTTCCTCAAGTGTGATCCAAAAGCGTGTCATACGCTCGTCCGTAACCGGAAGTTCTGTCGCGCCCTGCTTGAGAAGGCCGCGAAAAAACGGGATTACACTGCCCTTCGACCCCAGTACGTTCCCATACCGAACAACCGCAAACCGTGTGCCAGTACCCGAAGCCAGTGAATTTGCAGCAACAAAAATCTTGTCAGAAGCCAGCTTGCTGGCACCATACAAGTTTATCGGGTTCACCGCCTTGTCTGTCGACAGTGCGATGACCTGTTTCACTCCCGCACGGATCGAGGCCTGAACCACGTTTTCTGCGCCAATCACATTGGTCTTGATGCATTCGAATGGATTATACTCGGCAAGCGGCACTTGCTTTTGCGCAGCGGCATGAACAACGATGTCCACATCCCGCATTGCCATCGTCAGGCGATCACGGTCGCGAACATCACCTATGAAAAAGCGAACTTTCTTCTGTTCCTCAGGGGACAGGGAATGCTGCAATTCAAAATGGCTGAACTCACCACGGGCGAATAAAATGATCCTACGAGGATTGTAATGGGTCAACAGTCGTTTGAGCAGTGTGCGCCCAAACGAACCGGTCCCACCTGTGATAAGCACCGACTTGCCTGCAAGATCACACTTAGATTCGTCAAAGGATAAAGTTGCCATCCGTTTGCCTCCTTGACCACTTCGACACCACCCTATCACCGGAAAATGATTTCTTAAACAATTCTTTTATTATAATAGCTTAGCTGTTTTCCCCAGAGATATACGCTGACGCAAGGACATCGGTGCAATCTTGGCGTCCAAACCCGGATCGTCGAATTTGCTGGTCTCGTCCAACTCACCAACGCTCATGTACCCGCGGAGAAAGAAGCTTCCACGCACCGGCGCGCAGGCCACCATGCCGAGGCCGGCACAATCTGCCCTCTTCATCTCAACACACACGTAATGATCAGCATCCCCAAGATATAGGCGGCCTTCGGTTGTGCCCAGGGCGGATGAAGCCGACACCAGCCGTGACACCGGCGCGCCATGGTCCACCGTAACAAGCTCGCCATCTCTGAAGAGAGGATAACGTTCAAGCACCTCTCCACCATTGTGGGTGGCATAAAACAGCGTCTTCCGATCAAAAAAGTCGGGATTCAAAGTTACAAACCCGAGCCTTTTGGATGCGGCCTGCGCCATCAACTCATTGCACTCATAACTGATGTCAACGGTACGCGCCTTCAGGTCCACACGTATCGTCTTGTGAATCCTACTGCCTCCCGCGGCGATTCTCGCAATAATTTCCACCTGCCCCGTTGATACACAGCAGGCTACCTCTGGCTCGCACTTGGCAAGATCGGTTACCTTGTGAGACAATGCCGGCTCGATCACAAAGTGGCCGCTGTAGAAATCAGCGCCATAAGCGATATCTTCAAAGAAACCGTGAGCCAGCGTTCCTATGACCCCTTCCTGTGGTAGCTTGCCAGACAAGGCAACGCCCGCTGCCCCAAGGCCAAATGACTGAATTGCAAGTCCACGCTGCATATTCAGAACAAGGTGGGCTCCATCCCCTTCAATAGAGAGGAACCGGCCCACCCGTTGGACCGAGAGATTGGGCGGCAGGTCGGTGCCCCTGTCGCTCTGGGGTTCCGGTTCCCTGACCTCTATGGCAGGCAGATTATCGGCGAGTTCCAGCCAGCGCTTGCCTGTAATATGAGTTCGGTAGTCGCTCGCCCACATCTGACACAGCTGCCGCCAATCATTCTGCGTAGGCGCCAAGGTGCCGTCAGCGAAGCCCTCATATAGCCGCCAGCAGTGGGTATTAAGCTTCAAATCGGCGCGTCCTGTCAGCCCCCAGCGTGTCAGATTATATTTCCTTTGCTTTTTTACCGGCACAGGTACTGCGCTGGTATCAAGACGCAGAGGCGGCGACTGGCCATCTTCAAGAGCGGCAAGGGCTTCCCTTGGCAGAGCCAACACAACATCGTCGCTTTTTTTGAGACTTGTCAGCAGCAATCTAATGCGTTCGAACTCGCTAATGGCCTCAAGCTGCGCCTCTGCCGCGAACCGCCCGGGGCGATAATCAAACACTTCGGCGTCACTGGTATAAACAGGGATTGCCTTGGCCCCACTGTTGATTTGCTCGGAAAGGAAGCCAAAATATTCTTCAGCAGTCAATTCCCCGTGGGCATAGCGCTGAAACTTCTGAAAAGAAATCGCGTCGGACCAAATGACCGGCAACTCTGTGCCGCAAGCTCCGGCAATCATTTGTGGCCGTTGGGAGAACGTCTTTTCCCAATTCTTGTTGTGGCTGGCAGGCTCCGCCCAGTCCATCATAACGGCATCAAAACCTGCCTCTTTATAAAGCGGCAGGAGACCACTGGAATAAGCCTGTTCATTAATCAGCGCGACAGTGGGGCGACACCCTAACAACGCTTCATAGTCATCAAGGCCCAACTTTAGGTTCTGGCGGGTCAATTCTGCCGGCACAAGCGGCCCGATAATCTGGCAGAAACCACTGCCAATCAGTTCAACTTTTCCCTCTTCGACCAGAATTTTCAGCGTTTTGACCCAGTCGGGGTCAATCTTCTGAACTTCAAGAAGCGTAAAACTTGTAACTTCAAGGCCAATCGGGACTTCTTCCTGCGCTAGGCGCAACAAGGGCCAATAACAGCGCTCTACAACGGTCTTGCGTTCTTCTACTTCAACTGATGAAAAAGCCAGATTGAGGTGGAAAACTGTATATAATATGGGTCCTGGCATGCTTTTAGCTAATATCCAACTTGATCAGGTTCAATGCTTCTTGAGCTCTCAGCTGGGCGTCCTCCCGATTTTCTGCTGTGGTAATCACCATCCCGAGGGACCCACCGGAATTGGTAGGCAGCTTACACTGCGCTCCTGGAACCGCCCAAACAATCAACTTTAAGACGCCCGGTGCCCTCCCCGCTGCGTCAACCCCAGACAGACTGACAACCTCTCCCTCATTCGCAGGAAACAACAACCTGATGCATACATGCCTGTTCTCTGTCGGTTGCAAGTCCTGATCTGTCACCGGCAATCCTGTAGCAAGCTTACCGGCCAGCGTCACGAGCTCAACCCCAGTGGAATAGGGAATTTCGAAGGTACAAAGGTGCCCGCCAGACAACCGGGCTGCCAATTCAATAATATAAATCTTTCCGGTCCTGTCGACCACAAGGTCCCCTTTAACTGGGCCGGAAGCAATATCTAGCGCTGCCGAGGCCGTATCAAGGACTGCCCGAACCTCTGCCACGATATCATCTGACAGGCTGGTCGGCAGATCGCCCCCGTTTTCAATGACATAAGGCGCATAGGTTTCCAAAAACTCATAGTTTCGGTCAGCCATACCGAGGGTATGAGTGATACCATCTATCACGAGGCTCTCTGTGCTCAACTGGCGCCCCTCAATAAAGCGTTCCGCCATGACGCGATCGGTCGGAGAATGGGTCAATGCGTGCTCATAGGCCCATTTAGCGTCCCCTCCAGAATCTAGTATTGAAACCCCCTTGGAACCGCGGCTATCGACAGGTTTTACGACAATCTTGTCCCAACGCTCCACATAATGGTGAAGACCCGACACATGGGTTACCAATGCGAAATCCGGCACAGCGACGCCCGCGCCATGGAGGCACTCTTTCATTGCCACCTTGTCGACCATTCGGTCGGCTACAGGAACAGGCAGCCCAGGAATTCCGATGTGCTCCGCAACACGGGCGCCCACATGGGGCGCATCAACAGCAATAACGATCAAGCCGTCAATCGAACGTATATTGTTGTGAAAATCTGCCACGGCCGGAACACATTGGTCAGCATGATAAATGCTTGCAACAACCGCTGCGTCAGCAACTTTGAAACAGGGTGCTTGGCTATCGCCGTCGCATACAACAGTGAAGAACCCGGCCTCCTTCAATTGGATTACACCTTCAACTGCTTCCAAGCCGCCGCCAATCAACAATATGGTTTTGCGTCCCAAAAAACTTCCTTTCCGCGCCTTCAAGATTCCTGTAGCTTCACTCTAAATGCGTATATTAATGAAGAAAAATCAATCAAAACCAAGAAAGATGATACCGCTGTGGCCCTAGGTGCAAAAGTCATTGCTGATTTCCTCAAGGAAAGGGGAATAAACCGAGTATTCGTATATCCAGGTGGCACGATCGCCCCCGTACTGGACGAGCTACATAAGCTCGATATTGACCTTTTTGTTCCCAAACATGAACAAGGCGCAGGCTTTGCTGCTCTGTCCGCCGCGAAATTGACAGGTGAACCGCAGGTTTGCATGGTCACTTCGGGGCCCGGTGTAACGAATGCAGTCACTCCCTTGGCGGACGCCTTTTTCGACTCTGTCCCAGTGCTCTTCATAACCGGACAGGTCGGCACTGGGGATCTTGCTGGAAGCCCAAAGCTACGCCAGAGAGGGTTTCAAGAAGTAGATACCCCCAGCCTCTGCAGACCTATTGCCAAGGCCGTATTCCAGCCCCATAGCCCAGATGACCTTTCCGACACTTTGCATAAAGCCTATCAAGTGATGTTGTCAGGCCGACAAGGCCCAGTGGTTCTTGATCTACCAATGGATGTCCAGCGATCTGCCACAGATCGAATAGCGCCTACTACTGCAGCAGAAACACCTACTGCCGCCACAGAAATTGACGAAACAGCCATCCAGGAAATCGCCGGCAAACTGGCTTCTGCAGAGCGCCCGCTCATCCTGGCAGGAAACGGTGTACGGATTGGTGACGCCATATCAGAGCTTAGGCAACTGGCGGAACAATGCGGTTGCGGTGTTAGCCAGAGTTTACCGGCCTTGGGTGTTTTTCCTACTGCGCATGCCCAAGCATTGGGATTTCACGGCCACACTGGTAGCCAGGCCGCAGGAAAAGCGATCCAGGAAGCCGATGTAATCCTGGCAATTGGCACTCGCCTGGACGTACGCCAGACAGGAACAGAGTTGAAGTATTTCGCTCCAGATGCCTGGAAGGGCCGAATTGATATCGATCCCACTGAAATAACCCATAGCAGAGTGCCTTGCGACATCACGATTCAAAGCGATGCAAAAACAGGACTTCAGGCGCTGTTGAGTGCCCTAGAAGTTAAACAAATCTCAGAGAAAGCTTCTTGGCTAAGCAGGATAAAGGATCTGCACAGTGAGCACTGCTACCGCTTCGACCATTCTAAGCTGAAGCCACAAGCGATTATTGAGTCAGTCAGCAATCAGGTCAATGCCACACAAGTCATTGTTACATCTGGTGTTGGCTCCCACCAACAATGGGCCGCGCGCCATTTTGACTATGACTTGCCATCTCGTTCATGGCTTACTTCAGCAGGTCACGGAACCATGGGCTATGACCTTCCGGCAGCCATTGGCGCCCAACTAGCCATGCCGGACGCTCATGTCATCTGCTTTGTCGGGGACGGGTCTTTACAGATGAATATTCAGGAATTGGCGACAGTTGTTGAACACGATCTACCGATCAAGATTTTCCTTCTGGACAATGCCCGCCTGGCTATTGTTTCCCAGTTCCAGTTGTTTAACTGGGAAGTTGACCTGACGACCGGCGACAAGAAAAATCCAGATTTCGCTGCAATCGCGAAAGCCTATGGGATGACAAGCTATACGCTGTCGGACCCCGCGCTAGTTGAACAAACCGTTTCTAATGCTCTTGCGACTGCGGGCCCATGCCTTGTTCATTGTATGATTGACCCCTTTGAGGATGTATCGCCCATGTTGCTTGCTGGCCAGAAAATTGATGAAATGTGGCACCGAGAAGGATTGGATGCATGACCCATCTCAAGGGAAAAAACGCTTTGGTGACAGGTGGATCGCGCGGCATTGGGGCTGGCATTGCCCGCGCTTTGGCTGCCGCTGGTGCCAATGTGGCACTGACGTTCCACACTGAAGACCAAAAAGCCAAAGAGGTAGTTAAGCAAATAGAAGCGGATAAAGGTGCAGCAATTGCACTACCACTGGAAAATGGCAACCGCTCTTCAGCTGAAGCTACCATTCAAGCTGCCACAGACCAGTATGGCAGTCCGGACATCTTGGTGAACAACGCCGGGATGGCGCAAGAGAAATCATTTATGGATCTGACGGATGCTGACTGGATGTCTATGCTGAATTGCAACTTGATGGGGGCAGTTCAACTCATTCAATTATGCTTGCCGTCCATGCAGGCTAAAAAGTGGGGACGCATCATTAATATCGCTTCCATTGGAGGGCAATGGGGTGGCGAGCGCCAAGTCCACTATGCTGCATCAAAAGCGGCACTGATCAATCTGACCATGTCTATGGGACGTCTCTATAGCAGGGATGGCATTACCTGTAACGCCATCGCCCCCGGGCTCGTCCCAACAGACATGACATCAGCGGAACTCGGGGATAACGCCAGTAAAGCAAAACTCTCCAGCATCCCCGCGGGTCGGCTGGGGCGCACCGAGGAGATTGCGCAATCATGTGTGTTCCTAGCCAGCAAAGATGCAGGGTATATATGCGGTCAGACGCTTAATGTGAATGGCGGCATGTACTTCGGTTAACACTACGGCCTCAAGCGACTAGACGTTCATAGCACACCATATTTCCGCAAATCTTCTTCACCTGCTGTTTTCATGATGTTGTATATGGTCTCTTTCTCATCATCAGAGAAATATGCTTCACCTCGCCCTCCAACGCCTTTGTTGAAGCGCACTTGGTCTGTTATACTGAGGGTCTTGTCCAAGGCCGCTTGAACTTTAGCGTCGGTATAGGAGTAAATGGGGTCAAAATGCTTGACTAGGGCTGCCAACAATTTCTCTGACGTTTCGGAAAGATCCCTGAACGTCATCCAGAGCGGTGCGGTTTTACCCAATTCCTCACACTCCCTCGTATACCGCAACCACTTGCAATAAAAGCGGGAATACCAAATTGGCGCGACATGAACCAACGCGTATCGTTTCTCTTCCGCTGTCATATCCGTATAGAGTTTGCCTATGTCCATTACAAACTCAGAATTTGCCTCATCGGGCTCATTAGCCTCAAGCTTATTCATTGCGTTGATATAGCTTACAAGCGTAATCAATATGTTTCCCGTCTGAATACCGACACGGATATCAAACGTGTCTATCATATCCACAACAGGCCCATTGGGCTACATATGACAATGCATAACCGCTGCACGAGGCCGAGCTGCGGTACCAACATGCTGGTTGAAAATAGTTGGAAAATAGAGGTCTCGCGACTGTTCACAGCTGGCGTTTGGCGCGCGTTTGGGCGGCAAGCGCCCATGCCTCCTTATCCAGAATTCCGGCCTTGGGTTGCTGGGCGATGCCCTTTTCGGGCTTCAGCATCTCTACCGGCAAGGGCTTGTGATGGTCGTAACCGCGCGTGGCGAATTGCCATGGGAGGAGCCCCAGCATCACCACTGGGGGCAGAAGTCATTGACCGTTCTAGACGCCTTTGACGTCACTGTATTTGATTTTCAGGTTTTGGGCTGTGACTCTTTTTCCCTTGCGGCCCAGGTAGCGTTTTCGCAGGAAAAAGTAACCGCCGTTCTCATGCACAGGGGGAATGTCAGTGAATAGAGTTGAAGCGATCCAGTCCATTCAGGACAAACACCCCACTGCGGCCATCATATACAGTAATGGCCTGACCTCGCGCGAGGCCGCCCATTTCTGCCACCGCCCAGGAAATTATTATTTGCTGCATGGTATGGGCGAAGCCCTGAGCGTGGGAGTTGGCCTGAAACAGGCGCGCCCGGATATTGACGTTGTGGTAGTGGATGGAGACGGAAATGCCGCGATGGGCCTGGCCAGCAGTTGTATGCTGCCTTTGGAAGGCCTGACCTATTACGTCCTGGATAATCAGAGCTATGAAACGACAGGCGGACAACCCACTTTTTTCCTGGATGACAAAGTGCCCCAGGCAACCGTGATCAAAATCGCTACCGGCAAAGAAGACACTCCCAACCCACCCGCTCCAGAGCAAATTCAAGCAGAATTCAGCGCCTGGCTGGCCCGGAAATAGGCATGCCAGCTGCGCAACACCATTTGGAAAGAGCAAATCATGACCAATAAGATCTTTTCTATCGGCAACATTGACATGGGCGAAGGCCTGCCTTGCCATTTGATTGCGGAAATCGGGTTGAACCACAATGGCAGCGTTGATCTGGCCAAAAAGATGATTGACGCAGCCGTCTTGAGCGGCAGCTCGGTTGTAAAATTCCAGAAGCGCGAACCATCCGCGCTTGCCACCGCAGCCTTTCTTGATGCCCCTTTCCCCAAATGTCCTGCCTTTGGCAGAACGCAGCGGGATGTAAGGGAAAAACTGGAACTTGGGCTGGATGAATATATTGAGCTCAAGCGGTATGCCGAAAGTCTGGGCCAGATTTTCTGTTCCTCAGTATTTGACCTTGTCAGCCTGGAGTTCCTGCAAAAAGTCGACATCGACCTCATCAAGATTGCGTCTCACAGCCTGACGAATGCCCCACTTCTGGAAGCCATTGCCGATACCGGCAAACCGGTCATGCTTAGTCTTGGCGGCACTACCTGGCAGGAACGCGACAAGGCTGTTGAAATCCTGAAAGACAACCAACTGATGCTTTTCCACTGCGTCAGCGCCTACCCCACACCGGACAGCCAGGTAAAACTGGACACAATCCAAACCATCAAGGACCGCTATGGGCTGCCTGTCGGCTTTAGCGGCCACGAGGCTGGCACTGCCCTTTCCTTCGCGGCTGCAGCGCTTGGTGCTTGCGCAATCGAGCGCCATTTCACCCTGAACCGTGCCATGGTGGGGCTTGACCACACCATCAGCCTGCTACCGGATGAGTTTGCATCACTTGCCATGGACCTGAAGCGGTTGCATCAGGCGCGGGGAGTGGCTGAGCCGCTGCAAGCGGGCGAATTTGCTGCGCGGAACAACTATCATGTTTCCATCTGTTCCAGCCGGGCGCTAAAAAAAGGCCAGACAATCAGCGATGGCGACATTGTTTGCAAGCAACCCCTGACAGATGCAGCCGACTTTTTCACCGGCATGGAAGTTGACGCGATTCTGGGTCGTACGATGGTTGAAGACCTGCCGGCCGACACTCCGATCCCTCGCGCGCAGGTTAAATAAAAAGAAAGGTCGCGGAAACACCGCGACCTGTTGCATCAGCCTCTATATAGATAGGGGCGTGGCCTAATAAGTTGTTACGCGGTCATAGAGCTTCATTATGGAAGATGCTGGGATGCCGCGCGCAATGGCCAGCTCATAAATCTTTTCCTGCCCGCCATAACTGGATATCAACA
This sequence comes from Kordiimonas lipolytica, assembly GCF_001550065.1. Next base: position 55,489 of record NZ_LRUB01000007.1, on the reverse strand, counting down.
GCCCCGTTTCAGCCCAGTCAAATTCTTCCAGACAATCAGGTGACCTTATTTCGATACCACGCCAAGTCCGTCCTTGTTTCATCTGATCTGAATCAACCGCTAGAAATTCAGCATCCCGAAAGCGTTCAAAGAAAGTAGTTCTTTGCAAAATATACTCGAGATGCATTCCCGCTCCCCAGATCGCGATCTGCGACATGGCCGGGAATTGCGAAATGCTTTTTTCCGCATCGATTAAAGCCTGGCTAAGGCTGGCCCTTACTGCATGAAGCCTGGAATAGTCTTCAAAATCCGCCGTAATCTCACCAACATGATCGTCCGGATAGGCAATGACACGATGCCCATTATAGTCCGCTGCATCCTGGCTTTCCGCGATACGCCAACCTGCCTGCATAAAGGTTTGACGAAGCGTATGCTTGCTGAAATGGGTCAGGTGCTGAGGCGAAAAGAACCCATGTATGTCGTTCGTAAATCCAAGTTCAAGCACAGGAACCTCGACAACAAGCGCAGTCTTTTCGTGGGAAAAATCCCTCAACACACGTAGAACGCCAACCGGATCTGGTAGATGCTCCAGAACATGGAACATTGTGAAAACATCCACCTGTTCATCCAAGCTGATCTCTTCAAAACGCCCCTGCAAAAACAGATATTCATCGCCAGGGTAATTCTTCTTCGCCCGTTCGATGGCCGGTCCGTCGAAATCAACCCCAATGAAGCGCCTGCCTACAGGAAGTTGTGCTAGGAACTGGCCTTCGTAACAACCGATATCCATATAGCTGAACGTCTCATTTTTCAGACCATTTTTGTCGAGCCACGCGATCTGTTCGTCATGACGGCCGCCACCGTCCCCGTACGATCTGCCGGCTTCTGAGAAAAGGACTTCAAACCCACGATCTGAATAGGCCGGGTTCATGAAAAGCGTAAGGCAATTGCGGCACTGAACCTGACAAACGTCAGCCTGCTTGGATACATCAGGATGATCTGTGAAAAACTGCAACCCAGGCAACGCTTCCACAGCGCGTGTCTGATCAGTGCTGCATACCGGGCAAGCACGTTCTGAAACATAGGTGCTGTCTTCCTTGCCCCAGCTGGCATGACTAAGTGCTGAAAACGACGCTTTCATGTCACGTCTCCCTTTTCTTTAAATATGCCTTCATGATGGACGTCACGGCTTCCCGGCCGCCATCATTCGTTAGCTTCCCGGTCGCGGTTTTGATCAGATGCTGACGCAAAGCGCTGTCGGAAATCAATTTCGATAGAACGGGGCCTATTTCTTCCAGGTCATCGACAGGCATTGCCACACCTGCCTCTTCCAAGGCCCGCCATTCGCCGTCGGACACCGTCCCCAAAGCATCATACACCACAGTCGGCAACCCGGCGTTTAGGCACTCGAAGAAACTGACACCATACGCCGCGACTGCCGCATCATAGGACGCGAGCTCACCGGCCAGATTTGGGGAGGCCTCCACAGGCTTCCAGTTTTGGTGGCCAAGCCCTTCAAGGGGATCAGCCGTACCGGGCCATATCACCCAGGAAACGGTGACGCTTCTGGGTAGTCCCGACATCAGTCCGGAAGCGAGCTGCTTCGCTCGTTCTCCGGCCAAGCCTGCGCCAGAAAGTACAATAACCCGCTTCACTTCACTCACCGTGTCTGGCCTCCGTACCACCCGCCTGAGCAGAAAATGATTCCACCCAAAGCTTGAAGGTTGAAAATCGGGTCGGCCGTTTACAAAGCTGGGCATCATGAGGAAATCTGGTTCAAGCCCAATGTCCGGATTGTCAATCGAGACAATGAAACAATCGCTATCGGCGTCTTTTTCTCTGTCTGCAAAATCGAAGTTGGCTCCCTTAAGGTCCTGAACCAAGATATCGGCGCCCTGAAGCTTGGAAAGCAATAGGCCCCTTACATCTGTGCCATCGGATATTCGAGCAACAGGAACACCCTGAAAATCCAGTTCCGGGAGTGCATCACATTTGACAAGGAATTCAAGCGATGCCGAATAGCAGTCCTGAAAAGCCCTTGCCAGAACAATCATGCGTGCCAGGTGACCAAGCCCTATGCCCTGCCCGGCTTCAACAACAAAGCAAACGGATGGCGGCTCTTCACCAACATGTTTTTGGTGCACATGGGCATTAATATCATGCCACCGCCCCTTCTGGAGCATGGAGATCACCCAAGATAAAGAGACAATCGTATCGCTGCTATGGCTTTCATACCAAGCATCATAAACAGCCTGCATAAACTGTAAATCTGAGTAGGTATCAATCGAAATGCGGTGCGTTACCGTCGCATATAAGGGATCTTCGGCAAAATAACAGATTCCGGTTGGGTCTACTTTGCCAGAATGATGGTAGGCGGACGCCAAATGTTCCTTTTCGTATGCTTCTGTCGAGGCCTGAGCAATCTTGTCCCAGAAACTCCGCCGATATACATCGAAGCCCTCATGAATATATCGGCCACCGTCGGGGGCGGGCGTCAATGTGACAAACTCGGCCCCAGGGTGCGCTAATAGTTCCTTGATCATACCGTCCAATGTCACAGGCTCAATCAGAGGGCAGTCTCCGCAGATATATACCAATAGATCCGGGTCATAGTCCCGCACAACGGCGTCTACCCGCCCCACGACATCATCAATGTCACCGCTATAAGAAAAGCAGTCGACACCCGCGCTTTCAGCCCACTCACGCAACTCGTCATTGAAAGTCTCGTCTGTGGTCGCAATCACAATTCCGGTGATATGGGGAACCGCTTGCAGCCGGCGGACGATATGACTGATCACCGGCTCTCCAAAGAGAGGACGAAGTTGCTTTTTCGGGAGCCTGCTGGAATTAAGCCTTGCACCGATAACAGCTAGGACTTGCTGGCCCATTGCGCCCTCACGCTCTTATTTGGCCTCAGGCCATCATCAGGGGACGCGCGCCAAGGTCGATCCTCGATCTCCGCAGCTGTAGGGGCCTTTTCCCCGCTGCCATCAATAAGTGTCCCCTGCCGATGGAACGCAATAACCGGGGCAATCTCCTCAGGCAGCCAGCAATGCCCTGTTTCATATTCTGCCCCTGCACCGTCGATATCCAAATGGAATTCAATGACACTGGCGCCCCATTTTTCAATCGCTCGAGATACAACAAGTGGATTGCGGCTGTGGTCTGACCACCCCACCTTACATCCAAATGCATCCCGCAGCGTGGCAATTGCAGACAGATTGCATTGTTCAAGGGGTGTTGGATAACCCGAAATGCAGTGTAACAGCGTCAGGTCACGGCCACCCGCTTGCTCAAAAACCTCAACTGCGTGTGCCACTTCCGCTAAATAAGCCATGCCGGTAGACATCACGAGAGGCTTGCCCGTTTGGGCACAGGCCCGGATCAGATCATCCCACGGCATTTCATAGGAAGCGATCTTGTAAAAGTCTACATAAGGCAACATTTCCTCGACCGCTTCCAAGTAGAAAGGCGTGCACGAAAACTGCATTCCCTTCTTGTGACTGCGCTCTGCCAACGGCTTTAGGAATTCAACAGGGAGTTCCCAATGTTTCCGGCGACGATGCTCTTCGCTGCATTTGAGGATTTCCGGAGCAAAAAGCTCATCGATCCGAAACAATTGGAATTTTACGGCATCGCAACCGATGTCAGCTGACACGTCGATAAAATCCATGCAGCGCTCAAGGCTCTGCGCATGGTTGCTGGACACCTCAGAGATAAATAATTCCTGGCTCAAAACGGCTATCCCAGGTTTCGACGAATGGTATCCGCCGCGAACTCTGCAACCTCCGCCCAAGAAACCCCACCTTGAGCGTCGATAAAGGTCGTGCCCGGCGCAAACGGAATCTTTTCCCGGTCACCAAAACACCACCATGGAGCAATCTGGGTCAACAAGACTGTTCTGGTTCCAATGGCTTGAGAAAAGATTGCCGGTGCACTTACCGCTGCAACAACAAAATCGCAATTGTTCATAATAGCCAGGTTAGCCTCAATATCCTTTTTCAAGTCCACGTCATCGAATTGAATAATGTCAACGCCGAACAACTCTTTTGCGCGCACCAATTCGTCAGCGCACTCCCCATACTGGAGATTTACGAAATCCACCTCATCTTTCAAAGCAAAGAGAGGACCCAACTCCTCAATACTGGCGTAGATTCCTGAGCGAAGGCCGGTCAGGTTACCACTTCGCCAGGCAATCCCAATCTTCGGTTTGCTGCCTGCTGCTGCCAATTTATCCTTGAATTTTTCATCCAGTTCAGGATCTGGTACCAGATACCCAGCCGGATGAGGTTTGATATTTGCAGTTTTAGTCCATTCAAAACGCGGGCAACTGGCGACCTCAATCGCATAGTCGATGGAAATTTCGCCTTTAGCCATATCCGATTCAATTTTTGGGAAAGACCGATAACGATAGTTGTGCGCAAAGGCATCCCGGTAGGCCTCGACAGTCGCGTTTGGAAAACGCCGCTGATAAATGGATACGAGCCTGTAGTCGCAACCAATATAAAGTTTTTCTACCTGCTCATAGAGGAAGGTCATATAGGTCCCGAACATAACTTCATCGCCAATACCCTGTTCCCCCAATATAAAGAGAGATTTTCCGGCCAGGTCCTGGCCTTTCCACTTCGGCACTTTATGCGTAAAGATTTGCGTTTGGTTCAGGCGGCGAGTGTGATCGAGCCTTCTGGTGTAATTATCCCAGGCTTTGTCAAGTTTACCAAAGTAAAACTGTAACTGTGCTGCACCAAGAAACGGTTCGGGATTTGAAGGATTAGCCCTCATGGCCCGTGCGTCCATTTTCAGCGCCTCCTCCAAACGCAGGTCAAAGGTCAATGACTGCGCGTAGTTGCTGAGGGCTTTATAATTGGTTGGGTCAACCCGCAGCGCCTCATCCAGAAACACGTAACTTGGCCCAATCCCGTCGCGAAAACGCACCATCGTAGCCAGGACATTCCATAAGTCGCCATGCTTTGGAAACCGCGGCAAAACAGCCTGCAACAGTTCTATACCCTCGTCATACCGTTCTGCGCCCGAATAGGCCGATGCGAGGTTGACGAAATGGGATGGGGTATCAGCATCCATCGCAATCAACTGGTGCCCGACTTTGATGGCAATGTCGTAAAATTCCATTTTTACCGCCAGCTCAAGCATGATGGCACAGATGTCAGGCGTAGGCTCATGATATTTGAGCGCCCGCTCTAACACTGCAATCGCCTTCTCGCGCACGCCCAGCTGTACCAGTGAGTGAGCCAGCAAAGTCAGGAGTCCCAAGTCGTTCGGTACCGCATCCCAGGCAATCAACAAATGCTTGGCTACGTTTCCCCAGTCCATCTTTTTAGCCGCCTTCTCGGCGGCCTTAAACGCCTTGATCGCCTCCGGCTTGGAAACAGTCTGAGGAGATTTCTGAATATTGAAATCCATCCCGAGTTGCTGCAGGTCTTCGTCATCCAGTTCAAGCCCGATATCGCTTGTATCAATTACAGGTAGCCCCTCCAATAGAGCGTCCTCTTCGGATTTCGTATTAGCTGGCACCGGCAAACTCCTTCTGTCTTTCCAATAGTCTGGCGATTGGCGTATTGATTATGCACCATCAAGTGGCGGATGCAAGCCAGGTGCCAATCAATTATTTTATGGCGTATTAAGATTAATGCCTTATGATATAGGCAGAAACTGTCCCTCTGGGTGACAAATAGAATACGACCATTGGGGAGGAATGAATGGCGTTAAAGCTTTCTTTAAAGCCTGATGAGAAACTGGTGATTAATGGCGCGGTAATTGCAAATGCCGACAGGAGGACGACGTTGATCGTCCACAACAAGGCCTCGATCTTACGAGAAAAGGATATTTTGCAGGAAGAAGACATTACGACACCAGCTCGGCGCATCTATTTCCCAATCATGCTGATGTATATGGATCAGGGACAAGTCGACAAATACTATGAAGAGTTTGTCGTACGCATGACGGAATTCATGAATGCTATCAGCACACCTGACGCTGTAGAACTTTGCGTTTCAATCAGCCGGGACGTAATGGAAAAGAACTATTATCGAGCACTAATGAACTGCAAAAAGCTGATCACTTTCGAGAAGACGAGACTTGGGGGAACGTGAGACAAGGTAGTAGAAGGTAGTAACGGAAAAGTAGATGTCATACCAAGCTTACCAGAAAGCTCAGCATTCGGCCGAAAACCCCAGCCAGGTGGAATATAGGCTTTTCGCTGAGGTCACCAACGCCCTTATCAAGGCTAAAGACCGAAACATCCGCGACAAGGAAATGGTAGAGGCGCTGGATTGGAACAGACGGATGTGGTCCGTACTATCGTCAGACTGCGGCACCGAAGGCAATGGCCTCCCCCCGCAGCTCCGCGCCGGTATCATCTCGCTGTCTATTTGGGTATCCAAGCATTCCTCCGCTGTTGTGCGCGGTGAAGAATCCATAGACGACCTGATCAACATCAATCGCACGATTATGGAAGGTCTTGCAGACCAGGCCAGGCTGCAACAACGCGCTCAAGAAGAAAACAATGATGCGCAACAGCAACCACAAGACCAAAAGCCAATCAACTCCCTCCTCTAGGCAACTTCTGCCCCATTCGGCAATTTTTGCCGAATTTTCATGACACTTTTTTCCTAGCCGGCATTTTTTGCCGCCCCACCCCAACAAGCCAGCCCGATACTTATCCGCACCGAGAAAGCTAAAAAGATAAGTATTTTCAATACTGTGGGCATTATTTTCCGAGCAATGGGAAAAATTGGCACACCCCATGCAATGTTGAATTTCGAAAGCAAAAGGCTTTCATGAGCAAAAGGCTCAAACGACATCTCAGAATGGAGAAACAACATGTCTTTTTCTGTTAACACCAATGCTGGTGCATTTGCAGCTCTGCAAAACCTCAACTCCACCACTAACATGCTCAACAAAACTCAGACCCAGATTAACACGGGCCTGAAGGTAGCGTCTGCCAAGGACAATGCGGCCGTATTCTCGATCGCGCAAAAACTGCGTGGCGACGTTTCCGGTTTGAATGCTGTGAAGTCCTCCCTGGACCGCGCGCTTTCTACCATTGACGTGGCCGTGGCGGCAGGTGAAGCAGTTTCCGACCTTCTCATTGAAATGAAAGAGAAGGCTGTGGCTGCAAAAGACGCTGGCCTTGACACTGCTAGCCGTACTGCCCTGAACGACGAGTTCACTGAGCTTCGCAGCCAGATCACATCGATCGTATCGAACGCTGAATTCAACGGCACCAACGCGGTTGACGGATCCAACGCAATTGTTGCGATCACTAACGACGATGGCTCCAACACGATCTCCATCCCTGCACAGGATCTGGCCCTCAGCGGCACCACTGTGACAGTATCTTCTGCAACGGCAATCGACACGTCCGCTAATGCATCCGCTGCAGTTGACCTCATCGAGGCCTCCATCTCCAACGTGAACACTTCGCTGTCCGCTCTTGGTGCTGGCGCAAAACGCCTGGAACTGCAGAAAGAGTTCGTAGGCAAGCTGTCTGACACCATCGAAGTTGGTATCGGTAACCTCGTTGACGCCGACCTGGCCAAGACAAGTGCGCAGCTGCAATCGCTGCAGGTTAAACAGCAGCTTGGTCTGCAAGCATTGTCGATCGCCAACCAGGCACCATCGACGGTACTCGGACTGTTCCGTTAAGCAGTTCCTCGAAATCACATTCTTTAAGGGGCCTCAGGGCCCCTTTTTTTATGCACACTTTTTGCCCTGAAACGGCAATCTTTGCCTGCAACTTCTGCCGCACCCCCTCCATCCGCGACTGAGAAATGCAAATTCTCCATAACTTTCAATGCATTAAAACTGGCACGCCCCTTGCGCTATCCAGAGCCAAGAGCAAAAGGCTCAGTTATTACTCTCAGAAAGGAGACCAGAGATGGCTTTTTCAGTTAACACCAATGCATCCGCCCTGTCCGCACTTCAAAACTTGAACAGCACAGATCGGATGCTCGGAAAAGTACAAACGCAGATTAACACGGGGCTTAAAGTGGCTTCATCGAAAGACAACGCAGCAGTATTCTCTATTGCACAGAGCCTTCGGGCAGATGTGTCAGGCTTGAATGCTGTGAAATCCTCTTTGGACCGCGCGATGTCGACAATCGATGTTGCTGTTGCCGCCGGCGAAGCCGTTTCCGACCTTCTCATCGAAATGAAAGAAAAGGCAGTGGCCGCAAAAGACGCAGGTCTTGACACTGCCAGCCGCACCGCACTGAATGACGAGTTCACAGAACTACGCAACCAAATCACATCCATTGTCGACAATGCGGAATTCAACGGAACAAATGCCGTTAATGGTAGCGCCGCTATCGTGGCCATTACCAACGACGACGGTTCCAATACAATTTCCATTCCTGCGCAGGACCTGGCCCTCAGCGGTACCACCGTGACGGTTTCCAGCGCCACTGCGATTGACACTGCAGCCAACGCGTCTGCAGCCGTGGATCTGATTGAAGCGTCGATCACAAATGTGAACCAGTCACTCTCTGAATTGGGCGCTGGCGCAAAACGTCTCGAACTGCAGCAGTCGTTTGCCAACAAGCTTTCAGATACGATCGAGGTCGGTATCGGCAACCTCGTTGACGCAGACATGGCAAAAGCATCTGCACAGCTGCAAGCGATGCAAGTGAAGCAGCAGCTGGGCCTGCAGGCGCTTTCAATTGCCAACCAAGCACCTCAAGCTGCCGTAAGTCTTTTCCAATAAAGCCATATCAGACATCCGGGCCGGCCTTTGGGCCGACCCGGCATTTTTTTCCCCTCCACTAGGCAAAAAGTCACCCCACTTCTCAAATGTGGAAAATTTTGCCTACCTATAAATTATACCTAAAATTGACCAAATCCAATATTTTCCATTGTTTACAAATAGTTAAATAAGTTTCCATTTTCCACCTAAGTGGCACTAATATTGCAAGTTAAGCGCTAGGACAAAAGGTCCTTAGGGCAAAATGCCCGTTAAATAACTCCAAAAAGGAGAAGCAAAATGGCTTTTTCGGTAAACACTAATGCGGGCGCGTTTGCTGCCCTGCAAAACCTTAATTCTACGAGTAGTAACCTCAATACGGTGCAAAGCCGTATTAATACGGGTTTGAAAGTAGCTTCTGCAAAAGACAATGCTGCCGTATTCTCGATCGCGCAAAAACTGCGTGGCGACGTTTCCGGTTTGAACGCTGTGAAGTCCTCCCTGGACCGCGCGCTTTCTACCATTGACGTGGCTGTGGCTGCAGGTGAAGCAGTTTCCGACCTTCTCATTGAAATGAAAGAGAAGGCTGTGGCTGCAAAAGACGCAGGCCTTGATACTGCCAGCCGTACCGCCCTGAATGACGAGTTCACTCAGCTTCGTGCCCAGATCACATCGATCGTATCGAACGCCGAATTCAACGGTACCAACGCGGTTGACGGCTCGAGCTCAATCGTTGCAATCACTAACGACGACGGCTCCAACACGATCTCCATTCCTGCACAGGACCTGGCCCTCAGCGGCACCACTGTGACCGTTTCCTCTGCTACGGCAATCGACACGGCTGCTAACGCATCCGCTGCGGTTGACCTCATTGAGGCATCCATTGGTAACGTGAACACGTCACTGTCTTCACTTGGCGCTGGTGCGAAACGTCTTGAGCTGCAGAAAGACTTCGTTGGCAAACTGTCTGATACCATCGAAGTTGGTATCGGTAACCTCGTTGACGCGGATCTGGCCAAAGAATCTGCAAGCTTGCAAGCACTGCAAGTGAAGCAGCAGCTTGGCCTGCAGGCACTGTCGATCGCCAACCAGGCGCCTTCGACCGTACTTGGGCTCTTCCGTTAATTTGAGCTGATCGGTGGGCCGCCATCCGGCACCCAAGGCGGCCCACCCTTCGCCCAGGCAAGAGCATGAACGTTAACGAAACAATGAAAACATCCATTGTTTCAGGAGTGGACCGATGACTGAGATTGGAAAAGTAGGCGGCAGCGCTCAGGTCCTAGACCTGCAAGGCGCAAAATCTGCCAAGCCAGCCTCGAATGACGTCGACCGCTATACAGGCATCAAGCCCCAAAGCGGGCCAACGTCAGGAGTTGAACCTCTTTCCGCTGTTGAGAAAAAGGTTCAGAATGCCAATGCTACACCGCTGGAGCGGGCGGCTGAGGCACTGCAAGGCTTCCTTCCGGAAGAGGAGCAGGCTCCGAATACGCGGCTGCGTATCGATAAAGACGACGAAACAGGACGGTTTGTTTACAAGAATATCGACACCGAAACCGGTGACGTAATCAAACAGTTCCCACCAGAATCGATCCTGGAGTTTCTGTCTTACTATCGGCATGTCGCTGGACTGGCAGTAGACGATAAAGCCTAGGCTTGAGTTAACCCATTTTAAACGGTTGATGCGCTAGCATTACTCAAGCCTAAGCTGAAGATGAATAGTTCTCCTGTATCTGCCCCAATGGGTGCGGAACAGGCTTTTTGCGTTTTCTCAAAGCTTGTCGTCCCCTCCCCCTTCTTCAAAAGCTTGGGCTGGACATCGAGAGCATATGCGCTACGTAAGTAGCAATTCGATTTGTCTGTTTCAGGAGTAGAAAAAATGAAATTTGCTGGCACCGAAAATTACGTCGCCACCGATGACCTCAAGGTTGCCGTGAATGCGGCTGCGACGCTAAGGCGCCCTCTCCTTATCAAAGGTGAACCAGGAACCGGAAAAACCGTTTTGGCTAACGAAGTGGCGGAAGCCTTTGGCTGTCGGCTTATTGAATGGCACATCAAATCCACCACAAAGGCGCAGCAGGGCCTTTATGAATATGATGCCGTTTCCCGCTTGCGAGACAGCCAGCTCGGCGACGAAAAAGTCAAGGATATCAATAACTACATCAAGAAGGGAAAGCTCTGGGAAGCCTTTACCTGCGATGAGACACCTGTCCTTCTCATTGATGAGATTGACAAAGCGGATATCGAATTTCCAAATGACCTCCTTCTGGAACTCGACCGAATGGAGTTTCATGTCTATGAAACCGGCGAGACTGTGAAGGCGAAAAATCGCCCCATCGTGATCATCACGTCCAACAACGAGAAAGAGCTACCAGATGCCTTCCTGCGTCGCTGCTTCTTCCATTTCATCAAATTTCCTGATGCGGAAACCATGAAAGATATCATCGCGGTTCACTATCCGGACATCCAGCAAAGTCTGGTCAAGGAAGCCCTGAATGTCTTCTTCGAGCTCCGGGAAGTCCCGGGCCTGAAGAAAAAACCATCAACCAGTGAGCTCCTGGACTGGCTCAAGCTCCTGATGGCCGAAGACCTGCCGCTGGATGTGCTAAAATCGAAAGACCCGAAAACCATTATCCCGCCGCTTCATGGTGCACTTCTCAAGAACGAGCAGGACGTGCATCTGTTTGAGCGACTTGCCTTCATGAACAGGCGCCAAGGGGCTTGACGGCCATGTTCAACAGCTTCTTTTACGATCTGAAAAACGGCGGTGTCCCGGTCAGCATCAAGGAGTATCTGACGCTTCTTGAAGCCATGAAGGCCGGCTGTGCAAACTACAGCGTGGAGGATTTCTACTATCTCGCCCGTTCAGCCTTCGTGAAGGATGAAAAGAACCTGGACAAGTTCGACCGTATCTTCGGCAAGACATTCGAAGGGATCGAGTTTATCGGCGATGAAGCTATGGAAATCCCTGAAGAATGGCTGGAAAAACTTGCTGAGCTCTATCTTTCGAAAGAAGAAATGGAGGAGATCAAGTCCCTCGGCAGCTGGGACGAGATCATGGAAACGCTGAAAAAGCGCCTTGAAGAGCAACAGGAGCGCCACCAAGGCGGCAACAAATGGATTGGTACTGCCGGCAGAAGCCCTTTCGGCGCCTATGGTTACAATCCCGAAGGCGTTCGGATCGGCCAGGACAAAGGCCGCCACGGTCGTGCTATCAAGGTCTGGGACAAGCGCGAATACAAGAACCTTGACGACAGCGTCGAACTTGGCACCCGCAATATCAAAGTAGCTCTCAGGAAACTTCGGCAGTTTGCCCGCGAAGGCGAAGCAAGCGAGCTGGACCTGGACGGCACCATCCGTGCGACAGCGCACCAGGGCTACCTGGACATCAAGATGGTTCCTGAACGGCACAACTCGGTAAAAGTGCTGCTGTTCTTTGACGTTGGCGGATCAATGGATCCGCATATCAAAGTGTGTGAGGAACTGTTTTCTGCCGCCAAGGCCGAATTCAAGCATATGGAATTCTTCTACTTCCACAATTGTCTTTACGAAAAGGTTTGGAAGGAAAACAGCCGCCGCTTCAACGACTTCATCTCCACTTTGGATGTCCTGCACACTTATCCGCACGACTATAAGGTCATTTTCGTTGGTGACGCTTCCATGAGCCCCTATGAGATCACCTATCCAGGGGGCTCGGTTGAGCATTGGAACGAAGAGTCCGGCGAGGTCTGGATGAACCGCCTTACACAGGTTTATCAACGGGCCGTATGGCTGAATCCCATCCCGGAAACGCACTGGGATTATTCACAATCTATCCAGATCATGAAAACGCTGATGGAAGACCGAATGTTCCCTCTGACCGTAAGCGGTATCGACCGCGCAATGCGCGAATTGCGCCGCTAACGCCCCTATCCCTCAAAAATAGCTTTAAACTTTAGATTGCGCTTATTAAATCTAAAGTATTATTTTGCAGATAACATATACTTTAGTGTATATGTGACGCAATTGGTATTTGATTTGCTTTGATTTCAACTAGAAGAAATCAAAGGAGCTACCAAATGCAATCTACGCAAACGCTGTTGAACAAGCTTCAACAGATGGAAAGTGCGGCGAATGGCGACATCGCATATATCCACGACCTGGAAAACCTCTATGAGCAACTGGCTGGCCAAGGCCTTGAACTAAGTCAGGATTTTCTCAGGGCCCGAAATATTTTCCGGGTAAAAAATGCACACTTGATGCAGCAACCCCGCCCTAAAATACTTCTGGGCTTGATCAATTCAGAACATTTTCCAAACTTTCACACTGTGCCATTGATGCGCGTCGCTGACGTTGTGTCCATCACTACAACAGTGCCAAAGAGCAATGAAGTCGACCGCCTCCACCTCACAATAGGAAACACGTCACTAAGTGACGCTATTGATCGGCTTCCCAGCGGATTTGGCCCGGACCTCTATTGGGACCCCCAGATATGTGGCGCGAGTGTGCTTCCAATTGGCCTCGAAAAGCTGCCTTTTCCAACTGTCGGCGGGCTGTGCCATCAACACCTGACGCTATCAATTGAAAACTTTTCCCACTTCTATGATTTTCTTTGCCCGCTTTCCGCGCGTTATGTTGAGCTCGTCGGAAACGCCTTTCCAGATAAGATAATCTTGGACCTGCCTTTCGGTGGCAATTGGGGGTCATTTAAAGACATTATCCCCCCACTCGACGACACAGAACGAGACATCGATCTTTTGCTTAGCTTCAGCAACAGTTCTGAAGGGGCGTATGGGGCCTTTCGCAAAAAGACCCATACATTGTTCGAGGCGTTCAAGAAAAAATATGGGAGCCGCTATAACCTCGTGGCGATTTCCGGACTGACGAGGACAGAATATATTCAACACCTGAGACGCAGTAAAATTGCTCTCAACTCTGTTGGACAGCATGGCCCCTATAATTACCGCACCTGTGAGATCATGAACGCGGGTGCCGCCATGATGCAATATGATGCAGTGTTTCCAATCGGTGACTTGAAGCTGGACCAATATTTTAGAGACGGTACTGAGGCCGTCTTGTTTGATGAAGGAAACTTTGAACACAAGCTGCTGGATTTGTTGGAAAATCCTGAGAAAGCCAAAGCTATTGCGCAGGCCGGACAGCACAGAATGAACACTGAATACAGCTACGAGAGCATCTATCGCATGCTCATTCAACAGGTTCAGGACAAGGCAGCGTCCACAAAGCCCAGGACCTTGACACGCGAGCAAGCAGTAAATCACAGGATTGCGGGCCTGTTCCACGCTCCGCAATCACACAAAAAGCCATATGCGCTATATCATGCAATGCTTCACTCGCTGCAGACACAAACTTCGATGGAGCATGCGCTCCTGGCTCAGTTTGACCTTTTGCGGGCAGACATTTTCACACCTCTGCTAATGAAAATCGTCAGGGATGACGCTCTGACCACAATGATCCAGCAACAAACGCTTTCCGGCTTGGACGGCCTCTATCAACGCATAGCCGAACCCACTATAGTCGACCGATGGAACGTAGTAATGCATCGTTTGCGACTGGGTGTATGTGATAATGACATGCTGGCACAAATCAGGGATGACCTGAAAGGCAGCGACCAGGCAGAACATCTGCTGAATGCCACCTCGCTGATATACATTCCCAAGGTTCCACAACTCGACACAGAAGCAGCAGCAAAAGCCGAACTAAACCATCTTTCGACCCAGTATTTGCTTGCAGGAAACGATGCCTCGCAGAAAGACAAAATCCTAAAGGCTTACATGTGTGAGATTGCCGACCTCGCACTTGCATACACGGGCCAGCGGCCCAAACCTATCGAGGGGCTTCGCCTGGCCTAAACAAAAAAAGGGGCTGACCAGCCCCTTTTTCTTGCCTTTTAGATCACCTGAGTCTCGCCCAACCCATCAATCCGCACTTGCCGTTCTTTCGAACGATATGCTGGCGGTCAGAGGACCGCGATTGCCAGCAATCTCGCGACCGGTAACGCGGCCTTCTCGCATCAGATTGCGCTGTTCCATCGCAGACCCGGCCAGGGCGTAATTCAGCTGAAGTGAGAATGTCAGCTCCTTGCCATCAAAGTCTGCCGGTAGCGCCGGAAAGTCGGCACGTTCCACAACGCGCCTGGCCGCGGAATTCAAAAGTGGACTGTCTGTGCGCTGCAGCAGGTCGGACGCCACCACATCCCCTGCCCGGTTGACTGTAACACGGAAGCTGGCGTACCCCTGATCACCTTTGCGGGCTGCAAAAACCGGATATGTCATCACCTTGTCAACGCTGCTTCCTGCGCTTTCAGCCCAGGCGTTAAGCCCACTGTCATGGCCTGCCTGCGCCGCCCCGCTAAACATGGTCGCGGCGGAAACTGCAGCAGCGATAGCGGTCTTTTTCATGAAACGGATAGTCATTGTATTCTCCTCGCTTTGGATTGTGTGTCGCTTGTGTTTCAAGTCCGGCTTTCTCTCACGCTGTTTTTGCTTTGCGCCGGTAAGGAGAGATTGGCAGATCAGAGGCGGAACGCGATGCCTACACGACGAGCGGAGGAGAAAATGCGATCTTCCGATAAACTCTGAGACAGAAGTTTATATCCATTTCACCTGGCCGTGACAGATCACAGTCTTACTGTCACAATAAGTCTAAATTTGCCTTTTATAGCTGTCGTCGAGTTTGCTAAAAGAAGGGCGATGTGCGCCCACATATCATTTCGAGTTCCGGGAAGGACTTTATGAAAAACATTGGATTGAAATCTGTGGCAATCGCGACAACCGCCTTGGCCACCACATTGTTCACTGCAAGCGCGCAGGCTGAAGACACCGGCACAGCTGAAACGTGGCTCGAAGAAGGCGCACGGGTCGTCGCGGAAAAGGCCGCCGAGCCGGTAAACACAAAACGGGCCAAGAATGTCATCCTCTTTGTTGGTGACGGAATGGGTATTTCAACGCTGACGGCTGGGCGCATTCTGGAAGGCCAGATGCAAGGCAAGTCTGGCGAGGAAAACTATCTCAGCTTCGAACGCTTCCCATATACGGCCCTTGTCAAAACCTACAATGTCGACGCACAGGTGCCAGACTCTGCCGGCACAGCATCTGCACTCAATACCGGCTCGAAAACGCGTATTGGCGTTATCAACACAGCACCAACCCAGCCAAACGGCCAGTGTGCCGGGGCAATGGAAACTGCGCTGACGCCGCTCGCCCA
Source organism: Kordiimonas lipolytica (assembly GCF_001550065.1). The sequence continues at coordinate 39,609 of NZ_LRUB01000007.1, read as the reverse complement.
CTATGCTGAGAAAATCGGCATGGCGACCGGAATTGTCAGCACCGCGCGCCTGACACACGCGACACCTGCCGCGGTCTATGCTCACAGCCCAAGTCGTGGCTGGGAAAATGATGGCGAACTTCCGGAAGAAGCTGTGGCAAACGGCTGTAGGGACATCGCACAACAAATACTAAACCCGATCGGCGGGAACGGCCTAGAAGTGGCGTTGGGCGGCGGGCGTCGCAACTTCCAACCCTTGGGCACAGGGGAAGGTCGCCGCAAGGACGGACGCGACCTGACCCAGGAATGGATGGCAAGCGATAGCAGTGCCGCCTATGTGGAAAACGAGCAAAGTCTGGCGCAGGTCGATATAGCCAACACATCGCGCCTCTTGGGCCTGTTCGACAACTCCCACATGCAGTTCGAAGCCCAGCGCGGTGACGAGCAACCAGACCTCGCCGAAATGACCGAAGTCGCCATCAAGATGCTGCAGAAAAATGACGGCGGCTATTATCTCATGGTTGAGGCCGGGCGGATTGATCACGGCCATCACGGGGGCAGCGCCAAAGCCGCGCTCTATGACACGGTTGCTCTGTCCAAGGCTGTACGCAAAGCCATGGAAATGGTGGATCTGGACGAGACGATGATCCTTGTAACCGCTGACCACAGCCATGTTTTCACCATGGCTGGCTACCCCAAGCGTGGTAACCCGATTTTCGGCCTTGTAACCGGGCCTGGTGAAACGGAGCCGACGTTGGCAAAAGATGGCAAGCCATACACCACACTGGCCTACCAGAACGGTCCTGGCGCCGTGCAGGGTGAGCGTAAGCATCTGACGGAAGAAGACATCGCGGCTCCAGACTTCCGCCCGCAAGCCCTGGTACCAACCCGCAGCGAAACCCACGGCGGCGAAGACGTTGGGCTGTTCGCCATCGGCCCGAGGGCCCATATCGTGCGCGGCACCATCGAGCAGAATGTTATCTTCCACATTATGGATTACGCCCTGGATCTCAGGAAGCGAGCTTCGGAATAGTCCCAGTCATAGGAAAACAAAAAAAGGGACCGACTACCGGTCCCTTTTTTAATGCCTGGCCGAAAGGCCTATTTGTCATATTTGGCGATTGCCTGGTTAAGGCCATCAATCAGCTTCTCGCCGATCTCACCACCGCTTCCGCTGACGCGCCCACGGATCACAGCCCGCATGGCGTCCAGGTGCGCCTTGATCAACTCCACCTGGTTATCCGTAATCTCATCCCTGGAATAGGAAAACCCATACAGGGAATCTGCGATGGTCGTAATCAGTGGATAGCCAAAGGTGCCGCCCTGCCCCTTCATATCGTGTGCGATATGGTTGATGGCTTCCAGGCTTTCCCGGCGTTTTTCCGGGCTGTCCACACAGCGTCCGTGCTGTTCCTGCAGCTTCACAATCAGGCCGGACACCCAGTCGGGATAATCCTCTGCCATCTTCTCAAGCGCGGCCTCAGCAGCTTCAAGCGCTTCGGCGGAAATAGAAACCTTGCCCGGCGCGAGGCCCGCTGTCTTTTCCTTCAGCCGGTTCTTGAACCGGTAAAAGCGTACGATGACCTTCTTTTTATCCACGGATAATCTCCACGCCTTCGCTCTTGTCGGTCAGGACACGGCGTTCAGGGCCCTCAAATTCCAGCTTCTGGCGGCGCCGATCCGGGCCAAAGAAGTCTTTTGTGTGCACGAACTGGCGTGGCCGTTCGATAATCGAAATCAGCTTGTCGCCAATGTTCTTGATGGTGAAGGGTTTGGCCAGCATGTCCGTAACGCCCATTTCCCGCGCCTGCAGGACGCGTTCAGGCTCGGAATAGCTGGTGATCATCACGAAAGGCACGAAACGGTCCGGGCTATCCTTATGGCGTCGCACCCAGCGCAGGAACATCATGCCGTCAATCGGGTGCATGTCCCAGTTGGAAATAACAATATCAATCTGCTGTACCCCTACCTTCATGGGCTCGTTCTTTACACGCTGAAGGAAATGGATCGCGTCACCGCCGTGCTCTACGGCGAACACATTGCCGACGCCAAGAACTTTCAGGGAATTTACCAGCAAGGAGCGGATGAACGGGCTATCTTCCGCCAACAATACATTTACCCGGTCAAAATCATAATCGCTCATACATGTGCCTTATTTGTCCTGCCTATTACAGGTTGCTAAACTTTTTTACCGCTAGTTTTGGCGCCCGGTCAATCTTTCGGTCAATCTTTTCGCTTACAGATCACAAGTTTATCCGGAATTGATAGCTGCTGCCAATTCCCCCAATCGTTCTCTCAGAACTCCCAGAATCTTTGGCCGCCGAGGGTCATCCGCGGCTGGTTCTCCCATCATCTCCGCGCGCTCTGCGGCTCGCGCCATACGCCAGGCGCCGATACCCCGCGCAGCTCCCTTAAGCTTATGGGCTGACGAACGCCAGCCCTCCCCTTCCGCAGCTTCCAGCGTGTCCAGATATAGCGGTGCATTTTCCAGAAATATTTTCAAAACGTCGCGGGCGAGATATTCGTCGCCACCAGTGTACCCAACCAAGTGCTTTCGGTCGAGCACGACAGATTCGTCCCAGTCTGACTCGGCCATCTAGCGCTTTTCCTTGCCAAGAACAGCGCGCCCGGCGCTCGTCAGCTTGCACACAAGCCAGTCTGGCTTGATCGGGTTGCGGTACCACGGCTCGCACCAGCCCTTTGAGAGGCAAGACCTAATGGTCTTGTCCTTGATCCGTTGGCCGTCCTGATCGAAAAGGGGCAGCTTGCCGCCCGGCTCGGAAAGTCCGCGTTCAAGGTATCTGCGCTGAGCGCTGCTTGGCTTCGCCTTGGTAGCAGACTGATGTTCCATTAGATCGCTCATAAATCCCCTTCCCCGTCATGAAAACGATCACGAACCGTCATATTGCCATAATCTTCGTTAAAATTCTGCTTTTCCGTCAAGGAACAAGCTGGCACGTGTTGACGTTCTGGTGTTATTCATGAACTGTAACAATAGAGTAAGTTATTTCAATGGGTGGCGGTAACGCCGGGGGCGGCATGTCGAAAGCGGAAATGGATTTCCCTGAAACAACGGATCAGGAACCTGAGGGTGGCACTGGTGAAACGCCTGTCGCCGACAGCGAAAAAGCAAAGAAAGCCATTCGGTCGCGCAACACCCGCCGTCTGATGCCTTTCATGCTGGCCAGCGTTTCCTCGCTGGGCTGGCTCGGGGCCGGGGCTTATTATCTTTCCAATGCGGGTACAAACCTTGCCGCGATGGCGCCCGAAGGTGCGGCGGCCATTATTGGTGGCCTCACGACCCCTGTGGCCATTTTCTGGCTGATTGCGCTTGCCTTCCAGCGCACAGACCCGCTTCTAGAGCGCCGTCTGGCCATGGCGCAAAGCCTTCACAAGGCCGTGGCGCCTGTCGAGCTGGCAGAACAGCGCCTGGGACAGCTGAACAAAGCGCTCAAGAAAGAACTGACCAACATTGAGGCCGTGGCCGATCTGGCCTCCGACCGCATCGACAACCTGGAAAAACGCTTCCAGGAACAGATCAGCAATCTCTTTTCCGCAACAGCTGACACAGAAGCCCGCACCAGCAGTATTCGGGAGATTCTGGAACGCGAACGCAGCAGCATGTCTGAGCTAACAACGGAAATTGAAGGCCGCTTCAATAACCTTGAAGCGATAGTCAAGGCCATGGCAGCAGACCTTTCCGGCGCTGGGGAAAATGCCGCAGGCACCGCCATCTCCGCCAAGGAGAAGATTGATGAAAGCCTGACAGCTCTTCACGGCGCGACGGATAACATGGAAGCCCGGCTCGACAGTGCCAGCAGTCATATCTCCAAGAAGGCCAGCGAAGTGCAGGAATTGACGGTAGATGTGGAGCTCAGGCTGCAGTCGGTCACCGACAATGTTCTCTCCGGCATGGACCGCTTCCGCCACGATGTGGAAGGCCTTGAAGGCCGGTCAGCTGAACTGTCTGAGCACATGAAAACACAGGCTAATGTTCTTAATGAACTGGCACAGTTGGCAGCAGCCGAATCTGCCAAGATTGAAGAGGCGCTCCGGTCGCACGTGGGCGAAGTGCGCACAGCCGCCACCGATGCCCTCGCCCACACCGAAGAAGTATCCACAATCGTTTCCGAACGCGCCCAGACCATGTCCGAGAAGATGACCGAGGCCGTCAGCCAGGCCAAGGCGATGCTGGATGAGGCCGGCAAATCACTTGAAGAACACTGCGAGGCCGCCCTTTCAACCAGCAAGTCGGTGAACGAGAAAACGCTCGCAACCACCGAGGAAACAGGCAAGGCCGTGCTTGAGCATGCCCGGCAGGTAGACCGCGTGTTGGATGACGGGCTTGAGCGCGCGCGCCGGGCACTGGATGAAACGATGGCCTCCATCACCAGCCATAGCGACACCGCAGCCGCCCAGGCCGAAGAAGTGGCATCACGGACACTGCAACATATCCGCCAGCTGCGCGCTGGTGTTGAAGAACAGCTTGAGGAGCTTGCCAAAGCTGGCGAAGCTGCAGGCACCCAACTTGGGGCCTCTGCTGACCAGATCGGCGCCAAAGCGGATGAGCTGACCGAAAAAGCTGGCGCCACCAGCCAGGAACTTGCGGGCGTACAGGATCAAATGAGCGCCCAGAGCCAGCAGATTGCAGAAGTGCTGAACGATACCCGCATGAAGCTGGCACGCTTGGAAGAGGATCTTTCGGCGCAGCGGGATGCGCTGAACAGTGCCTCGAACGATGCTGCCGAACGTGTGATTGAAGCAGCAGAACGGTTTGCAGCCCAGGGCAAGGAGCTTCAGGAAGCCGCAGAACGGGTTGGTGAAGACCTTGAAGGCAAGTCAGGCAACCTGGTGTCGATGGTTGAACATATGCGCGAAACGGGCAGCCAGACGGCTGAGAGCCTGTCGGCAGCATCAGACACGCTCAAGGAGCGTAACACAGACCTGCGGGCCGAACTGAAGGAATCAAGCGAAGCGCTTGGCACAGCCGCAGAGGCCTTCTCGGGCGAGCGGGCGCGCATCAAGGACGAAACCGAAGGTGTGGTGAAAAACCTCAACGAAGCCACGGATACCATGAGCAAAGAGGTAGATCGCTTCGCCATGAGCTCCATGGAAGCAGCGGCGCGGCTTGATGCCGCAAGCCAGTCACTGATGGACCAGACGGAACGGGCACAGACGGAAATGAAATCGTCCGTGGACGAAACGCGCACCGAACTGGCTGCCAGCATGGATGAAATCTCAAACAAGGCTGCCGAACGTATTACCTACCTGCGCGAAGAGATGCAGGCCACCCTCGCCCGCGTGCTGGAGGAATATCAGGACACTGCCGAACAGGCAGAAAAGGAAAGCGCGCTGCTTGCCATGCGCATCGGCACAGAGGCCGACAAGATCGCCAAACAGGCCAACCAGTTCATGGACCATACGGCAGAGATCGAAAAACGCATCGCCAGCGCAACCAAAAACGACTTCGCCCGCACATCCACGCTGCTGATGGAAAGCCTTCAGTCGACATCAATCGATATCAACAAGGCCATTTCCACCGACCTGCCGGACGATGTCTGGGAGGCCTATCTGGCCGGTGACCGGTCTGTCTTCATGCGACGCTCGCTCAAGATTGCGGACCGCAGCACACGCAAGACCATCGCCGACAAATTCAAGACAGACCCTGAGTTCCGAGAGGCCGTGACGCGATACTGTCGCGATTTCGAAGGCATGATGGAACGCGCCATGCTCGGGGACCGCGGCAGTGCCATGTCTGTCACGCTGATTTCATCTGATATGGGCAAGCTCTATATCCTCTTGGGCCAAGCGCTCAAGAAATTCAGCTAAACCCTTATAATTAAAGCGAGTACGGGAGGGGAGCCTATGCGCGCGCACATCATTGCGGCACTTGCCAGCTGCAGCCTTTTGGCAGGTTGTAGTACTGAAGAAGCCAAGGAAACAACCGCCGCTGAGCCACTTGAGAAAATCGAATGGCGGATGACCAGCACCTACCCAAGCACCCTTATTCAGCTTGGCACCATGGGCAAAAGGCTGGAACGGGAGCTGCATGAGATATCGGGCGGCAACATTACGCTCAAATTCTATGAGCCCGGTGTTATTGCTCCTCCCTTCGAGACCTTCGATGCCATCAGTTATGGCGCCATTGAAGCTGGCTGGTCCACCCCCGGCTACTGGGCAGGCAAGGACAGCGCCCTGCAGCTGTTCTCAAGCGTTCCCTTCGGCCCCTCGGCCCCGGAATATCTGGCCTGGATCGATTATGGCGGCGGACGTGAGCTGTTTGAAGAGGTCTATCACAAGCATAACATCCACAGCATCCTGTGCGGCATGACGCCGCCAGAAGCGTCCGGCTGGTTCAAGAAAGAGATCACCAGCATGGAGGATTTCAAGGGCCTCAAGATTCGCTTCTTTGGCCTTGGCGCCAAAGTGCTGGAAGAGATAGGCGCTTCCCCGCAACTGATCGCAGGCGGCGAGATTTACCAAGCGCTGGAACTGGGCACCATCGACGCCACTGAGTATGCCATGCCGGCCGTTGACTACCGCATGGGCTTTTACCAGGTGGCCAAGCATTACTATTTCCCCGGCTGGCACCAGCAATCCACCTTCTTTGAGCTGATGATCAACCTGGATGCATGGAACAGCCTCTCGCCGCTGCATCAGCGGCAAATCGAAGCCACTTGTTCCTCGAACATCCGCTACGGCATTTCGGAAGGCGAAGCCCTGCAGGCGGACGCCATGACCGCGCTGGAAGCGGAAGGTGTGCAGATCCACACCTGGCCGCCGGAAATCCTGGCTGAACTTGAAAACGCCTGGAACAAGGTGGCTGCCAACATGGCGCAAGAAGACCCTGAGTTCGCTCGTGTGTGGGAAAGCCTTCAATCCTTCCGCAAAAAATACAAAGCCTGGTCCGACCGCGGCTACCTGAAGGATTGAGGTTTATGGAACGCCTTTTATCCTTCTCTGCAAAGCTGGAGCGCGTCAGCAGTGCCATAGGCCGATTGTCGGCCTGGGCCATCATCGCGCTCATTCTCGTGATCATGTCTGATGTGGTCCTCAGGCGCTGGTTCGTCATCGGCTCGACGAAACTGCAGGAACTTGAATGGCACCTTCATGGTTTCCTGTTCCTGATGAGCCTTGGCTGGGCCTATACGAGAAACGCGCATGTGCGGATTGAGCTCGTCAGCGAACGGCTGCAGGCTCGCACGCGCGCATGGATCGAACTTTTCGGCTGCCTTCTGTTCCTTTTGCCCTATGTAGGTGCCGTGCTTTGGTTCGGGTATGACTATGTCAGCTACAGCTGGGCCTATAATGAAGCCTCGGCATCCCCCACCGGCCTGCCCGACCGCTGGATCATCAAGTCCGCGATTGTTGTGGGCTTCGGCGTTCTCGGCATCGCTGCCTTGGCACGACTTGCGCAGGCAATTGTCTTTCTGTTCGGTCGCGCAGATCAGTCCGAACGAACGCCTTTCTCCCATGTTGAACCACATTTGGGAGACAGCTGATGGATATGCTGATCGAATTCCTACCGTTCCTGATGTTCCTGGTGCTGACGCCGCTCCTGTTCTCCGGCTACCCTGTGGCATTCGTTCTGGGTGGCGTCGGCCTTGCTTTCTGGCTTCTGGCCGTGGCCCTGGGGCTTGAAAATGAAAACAGCTTCTTCCTGATCATCGGCCGCATCTTTGGCGGCGTGGTGAACAAGCAGGTTCTGGTGGCGATCCCCATGTTCATCTTCATGGGAACGATGCTGGAGAAAAGCGGTGTGGCCCGGTCCCTGCTTTACACGCTGCAACTGATGACCCATCGCATTCCTGGCGGGCTGGCGCTATCCGTTACGCTTCTGGGCGTGATCCTTGCGGCGACCACGGGCATTATTGGTGCAAGTGTGGTGATGATGACCCTTCTGGCGCTACCGGTAATGATCGAGCGCGGCTACGACAAATCACTCGCGTCAGGCACAATCGCAGCTTCCGGCACGCTGGGCATCCTGCTGCCGCCATCCATCATGCTTGTGGTGATGGCGGACCTTTTGTCCACATCTGCGGGTGGCCTGTTTATGGCGGCAATCGGCCCGAGCCTCCTGCTCGCCCTCCTTTACATGGGCTATATCCTGATCCGCACCAGCCTGAACCCCGCGCTGGCACCGCCGCTAGGTGCAGAAGCAGCTAAGGGCCAGCTTACATTTGGGCTTGTCGCCAGAAGCTTCGTGCCGCCGATCCTGCTGATCATCGCGGTGCTAGGCTCCATCTTCGGCGGCTTTGCAACACCAACAGAAGCTAGCGGCGTCGGGGCTGCGGGCGCCCTGTTGCTGGCTGCCTTCAACCGCAAGCTCACGCTGGGCACGCTCAGGGACGTAGTTGAGCAGTCGGCCCTCACTTCAACTATGCTGTTTGGCCTGTTTGTCGGCGCGACAGCCTTTTCATTCGTTTTCGCGCTTCTGGGTGGCCACGACCTGATCCTGCACCTGATGGAAGCCTCGGGCGCTGGCCCATGGCTCATCCTTGGCATATTGATGCTGGCGGTGTTCGTCCTTGGTTTCTTCTTCGACTGGATCGAGATCACGCTCATCATCCTGCCGGTTTTCGCACCTGTGATCAGCCAGCTAGATTTCGGCAGCCATTTGGCCGACCCAACCCAGGTATTGCCCTGGTTCGCGGTGCTGATGGCGGTAAACCTGCAGACCAGCTTCCTGACGCCGCCCTTCGGCTTTGCGCTTTTCTACATGAAAGGCGCTGCACCGGCGTCCGTAAAGCTGACAGATATTTATCGCGGCATTGTACCCTTCGTCCTGCTGCAGCTTCTGGGCCTCGTGATGCTGTTGATCTGGCCGGAAATAGCGCTCTGGCTACCGTCAGAGCTTGGGAAATAGCAACGAAAAAGGGACGCCTCCTAGCGTCCCTTAGGTCTGTATCCAGAGTGCAAAACGAATCACTTTGAATCAGATTCTATCGATTCGGAATCATCTACCCGTTGAAGCTTGCCGATCAGATAATCCAGGTTTTCGGTATCCACATCATTCTCAACGGCCGTCAGAACCCTTTCGATCATCAGTTGGCGATACATCTCTCTGTTATCGCCGCCCGTTTCCAGCATCTCGTCTGCAACTTCAAGGGCCGCGCGTGCCATGGGCAGGAACTGGGGCGGCATCTTGGCCACCTCGAACAAACGCTTCAGCCCCAGCTCGCCTTTGTCATGAACAAGCTGATAGGCGTTGCTCACGGGGATGCCAACCTTCTTGGCCAGCGCGACCTCAAAGAAAGTCGTGTCGCCCATGCAGAGCGCCCGCAGCATCAATGTGGGTGTCAGGCGGCCATGTTCCGCCAGCTGATCCACAAGTTCCTGAACAGTCGCTGATTTCTGACCGCCTTCAAGCAGCGATACAGTTGCCTTCTCTCTGCTTTCCAGCAAAAGGTCCGCCGCCATGCCGGGCGAAACCTCATGGTGGGTCATGATATGGTCGCGAATCTTTTCGGAAACCATGGCAACAAGCCGTTCTGCCACGCCAATGGGCAGCTCACCGCGCAGCGCCATCGGCGTCTTGACCGCGTCGCTATCGGCATATTTCTCAAGCACCTTGTCGTAGGTCTTTTCTGCGATCTGGGCAGTTTCATTGCTCACCAGGGTCGCGACGACCTCTTCGTTGCCGGTGTCCGCCAGTGCGTCTGCCACATCTTCCGACACGTCCTTGCGGCCAGCCACAGCTTTCTGGACTGATGCACCCTTCGTGCGGACGATCTCAATCAGGTCCTGATCCGTCAGAACACTGGAAAATTCAACGACAGGCAGCGCGACCTCATCAACGTCCTTCGCAAGCGACGTCGCAACATCATGCGGCACATCGGGGTTTTCCTTAAGGCTTTCAGCCAAAGCGTGCCGAACCCGGACCGACGCATCCTTCAGCATGACGCGGAAAATGTCCTCCGCGATCTTGCGTTCCCCTTCCGTAAGCTGAGCGTCACCAAAAGTTGTCGCGACCTTGGCGGCGGCTGCAGCCCGGTTCTCAACATTTGGATCCTGCAGCAGTTTCGCGACATCGGCGCTGGAAAGCTTGGTACTGTCTGACAAGGCCTTATCCCCACACAAGTAATTTCATATGCACGCTACGGTAAACAAGTTAAGCGCCCGTTAAAAGGCTGTCTCCTGTCAAATCACCCAAAACCACGGTCCTCCCCTATTTTTGACCATAGTTTCCTTGAGCCCATGCCGTTTAGCGGCTAGCATGCGCAGCAATTTTAACCGGACGACCATACCGTCCCAAGAATATTTTGTCTGGGCAAGAAAATAATAACACGCCCGTCAACAGGGGAAGCTTTGAGTTATGTACAAACGATTACTGGGAGCCCTGGCTGCAGTATTCGCCGTTAGCGGCACAGTCTATGCGGCGGCTGAAAAATCATCCTTTCAACAGTTTCTGGATGATTTCTCCATGATGGTAAACGATGCCATATCGCCTTTCACAACGAAATTTTCTGAAGTCATTTTCTATCCAATTCCCATGGATTGGCTAGCGGAAGGCGCTCCTGGGTTGCCTGTCATTGTACTTTGGCTTTTTTCTTTTGCGCTGTTCTTCACCATCTATATGGGGTTCATCAACCTACGTGGATTCACGCAGGCCATTCGTATCGTAAAAGGTACTTATGACAATCCTGACGACCCGGGCGAAGTGACCCACTTCCAGGCCCTGACAGCCGCCCTTTCGGCAACGGTAGGCCTTGGAAATATTGCGGGTGTCGCAATCGCTATCTCTGTTGGTGGTCCTGGTGCCACTTTCTGGATGATCCTGGTGGGTCTTTTCGGCATGACCAGCAAATTCTGTGAGGTCGCGCTGGGCCACAAGTACCGAGATATTGACGAGCACGGCGTGGTGTCTGGCGGCCCGATGAAATATCTATCCAAGGGCCTCGCAGGCCTTGGTATGCCCAAGTTTGGTAAAGGACTGTCTGTCCTATTTGCCATGATCTGTATCCTTGGCGCCTTCGGCGCGGGCAATATGTTCCAGGCAAACCAGGCAACTTTCCAGCTGGCGGCCATCGCTGCTGAACTGACTGGCGGCGCCGACAGTTTCTTTGCCGGCAAAGCCTGGATCTTCGGCATCATCTATGCGGGTTTGCTCTCCTTCGTAATCGTGGGCGGCATTCGCGGCATCACACATGTGACAGAGTTTCTGGTGCCAATCATGGCCGCGATTTACGTCATCGCAGCCCTGGCCATCATAGGCGCGCACATCACAGAAGTTCCTGCAGCATTCGGACTGATCCTCAAAGGGGCCTTTACAGGTGAAGGCGTTGTCGGTGGCATCCTTGGGGTGCTTATCATGGGCCTGCGCCGTGCGACCTTCTCGAACGAAGCTGGCCTCGGCACAGCCTCAATCGCTCACGCCGCAGCCAAAACCAACGAACCCGTTGCTGAAGGCCTTGTTGCCCTGATCGAGCCATTCATCGATACGGTCGTAATCTGCACCATGACGGCGCTGGTGATAATCCTCACAGGTGCTTATCTGGAAGCAGGCGAGTTTGACGGTATCGGCCTGACATCCATGGCGTTCGACAGCTTCTTTGATGGCTTCCGCTATGTACTGACATTGGCGGTGCCGATGTTCGCCTTCTCTACGACCATCACATACTATTATTATGGCGAGCGGGCGCTGGATTACCTGACCAAAGGTGGTCACAGGCAAGCAACCAACATCTACAAGATGTGCTACCTGCTTGCCATCATCGTGGGGTCTGCGATGCAGCTGACCGCTGTGATGGACTTTGCCGATGCAGCACTGCTGGCGCTCGGGTTCCCGAACCTGATCGGTGTGTTCCTGCTGCGTAAGGAAGTGAAGGCCCTGCTGAACGATTACTGGGGCCGCCTGAAGGCAGGCAAAATCAAACCTTATGTTCCAGGCGCAGACAAGGGCGGCAAACTGCCACAGGAGACTTGATCTCCGTTCATGTGCTATTAAGTAAGGAACTGAAATATGTGGCGGGGGGTTCCCCGCCACAACGCTATTTGGAGCTTGTGTAATGAATAAGACTTTTGCCACCCTTGCGCTGGTTGCTGCGCTCACCTCCTTCACCGGCCCTGCGACGCTTGCCGATGACGACCCGACGTCGACTGCGATTTCGGCTGGTGGCGACGCGACCAAAGGCAAACGGCTCTTCAACCGCTGCAAAGCCTGCCATAACCTGACGGCCTCCGAACGGTCCAAACTGGGCCCCAACCTGGATAATCTGTTCGGTCGCCAGGCAGGTTCTTCCGAAGGCTTTACGCGCTACTCGAAAGCGCTTTCCGAAGCAGGGTTCGTCTGGACTGAAGAAAAACTGGATGCGTGGCTGACAAGCCCGAAAACATTCTTGCCCGGTAACAAAATGACATTTGCCGGCCTGAGGAAAGAACAGGACCGCAAAGACCTTATGGCCTATCTGCGGGACGCGACAACAGGCGCAGAATAAGATATATCGGACCATCTGCGGCCGACATGTGAGGACAAATTATAATGAAACGCCTACTTGCAACATTATCCCTGCTACTGGTGATTGTTGCCCCGACATATGCACAGGATGATCGGGCTGTTGACGATGCCCGAGGGGCCATCGACTTCATCCAGCGAATTTCTGACGAAACCATTGCTGTGTGGAGTGATGCAAAAATGACGGAAGTGGAGCGCTACAACGCTTTCCGCGCCATTTTCGAGGAAGCAACCGATATTGAACTTCTCGCCCGCGGCATGCTTGGGCGCCACTACCGTACTGCAAGCAGCGCACAGCGTGATGCTTACATGACGGCCATGGGTGACTATATCATTTCAGAATTCGACAAACGCATGGCCCAGATCGGCTTCAAGACACTGGTTGTCACAGGTACCAAAGCCGCTTCCGGCAAACATGGCCACCTGTTCGTGCGCACTGAAGTAGAGCGTGAAGAAGGAGAACCAATCCTGGCCGATTGGCGCGTCCGCAAGAAAGATGGCCGTTTCCAGATCGTGAACCTGGAATTTGAAGGCATCAACCTGATGATTACTAACCGCGATGTGTTTGCGTCCAAGGTAAAGGATGAAGGCATGGACGGATTGATCGATTGGCTGAAAGCCCAGAACACGGCTCCCGAGGCAACTTCGGGCGGCCAGAGCGCAAGCTCCGAGTAAGAAACCTAGCTTACCGCCTCGAGGCTGCACTCGAGGCGGAGGCTCCCTGCAGTGTTATACAGCGCTGCCTCAAGTGCCCCTTCCCTGCCCTTTGGTACATTCACAGCAAAGCGTGTGCGATAGTCATACGACCCATCGTCAAGTGGCACGCGGCGGCTGCTCATCCGGACAATATTTGCGTCATAGTCTACCAGCACTTCACTGATACGTGCCACAAGGCCAGGACGATCCCCGCCCTTGATTTCGACAAGATGCGTGATCTCGCCACTGTCGCTGCGCTCAAGGTCATAGCCAAAGGCTGAAACGGTGATTCTGGCACCCGCGAGCAATTCAAGGGCTGCTAGACCCTTCTCCAGCTCGCCTTGGTCGGCCTCTGCATCAAAGGTGGCAACGCATGAAAATTCAAAGGCTTCCCCTAAAACAGCGAACGAGCTGTCTGCCAAATTTGCCCCAATTTCAAAGAGATAGCCCGTTACTTCAGACACAAGCCCAGTTTGATCACGACCGATGATTGAAATGAGGAAGGAAGTCGGGTTTTGAGCCGTCACGGTGGTACTCCTAGAAAAAGGTGGTGTTTTGCTGCGAGTTTGCTAAATAAACGCCGCGCGCACAATCAATGTTTTCACATTGCTGACTGCAGAAAAATTTTGCAACGAGTACGGCAGGATCGTTGCCCGAGCAAACGCAACAGGATGGTAACTTATGGCTGAACAACAACTTCTCCACCTTGTCTTCGGCGGACAGGTGACCGACCCTCAAAAACTCGAGTTTGCGGACCTCAATAAGGTCGACATCGTGGGTATTTACCCAAGTTACACGGAAGCAGAAGCCGCATGGCGCAGTGTCAGCCAGGCCAATGTTGACGATGCGATGACCAAATATGTGGTCGTGCACCTGCACAAGCTGTTGCAGCCCGAAGAGTAAACTCCGGGCTTATATCAGCAGATTTTCTGTAAATCTTGGGCCCTGCATGAAAGTGGGGCCCTTGAAGGTTGAAGGCATTGGGATCGCCTGTGGCGATCAACCGGCCTAAAGCGCGGCTGCCGCGCCGTCGAAATAGGCGCGAACGCCTGCTTCAATCACATCGCCCTGGCGGTCATAGACCCCCAAACGGCCGATCATTTTGTCGTACGCTTCCTGGCGGGACGTGGGATGCATCCGCTTCAGTTCATGTGCGACCAGCCTGTGAAGGCCTTCATTATTGATGGTATTATTCATTCTATCTTCCATTCATTCACTCGCTTTCAATTCTTTCTATTGTGCTCTCCTGTATATCGCAGCTTGAAGGCAGTTTTTTGACAGCCGCCTTACAGCTCCGTGACGTGACACTTATAGAAACGGCGGCACCACAGACGTGGCACCGCCGCAAGAGATAGTCCCTATATGGGGACTAATTTCAGGATTTCAATGACTTAATCCAGGCGTCCACATTCTCCTCAAGGATCGAAAGTGGAACCGCACCATTTTCAAGCACCACCTGGTGGAAGCCAGCAAAGCTGAACTTGTCGCCCAGCTCATCCATGGCCTTCTGGCGGAGCTCCATGATTTTGAGCTTGCCAACCATATAGGCAGTCGCCTGCCCCGGCATCACGATATAGCGCTCGATTGCCGCTACGGCGTCGCCCCGTGGGTTTGGCGTGTTCTCAACAAGATAATCAATCGCCTGTTCACGGGTCCATTTCTTTGAGTGAATACCTGTGTCCACAACCAGACGGCAGGCACGCCATAGTTCCATTGCCAAACGACCAAAGTCAGAATATGGATCTTCGTAGAAGCCCATGTCCTTGCCCAGTTCCTCAGTATAGAGGCCCCAGCCTTCGGAGAAAGCCGTGAAACGCGCAACACGCTGGAACAGCGGCACGCCTTCAAGTTCCTGACTGATGGTGATCTGGAAATGGTGTCCTGGAATGCCCTCGTGGTAGGCAAGCGCTTCAAGCTGGTAGATCGGCATGAAGCTCATGTCTCGCAGGTTGGCATAGAAGATACCCGGGCGGGAACCATCCGGCGCGCCGCGATTATAGAAAGCCTTGCCGGCAGATTCCTCGCGGAACTTTTCAACCGCCCGCACTTCCATCGGGCCTCTTGGTGTCAGGCTGAAATACTCAGGCACCTTGGCGCGCATGCCGTCGATAATATCGCGGGCCTGCTGCAGATACTGCGCCTTGCCTTCTTCTGTGTTCGGATAGAAGAACTGCTCGTCAGTACGCGTGAATTCAAAGAATTCCTGCAGCGTACCTTCAAAGCCAACCTTGTCCATGATCTCGCGCATGGCCGTATGGATCCGCTCCACATTCTCAAGACCCACATTGTGAATCTCGTCGGCGGTCATGTCGGTGGTTGTCATATTCTTCAGTGCCTGCGCGTAGAAGGCATCGCCGTCAGGGAACTTCCAGGCACCATCATCGGTCGTGGCTGTTTCCTGAAGCTTTTTGAGCTCCATGACCAGCGCCTCATAGCCAGGCTTCACACCCGCCAACAGGGCGGCTGATGCTTCATCAACCAGTGCGGCCTGCTCGGCTTCTGAAATCTCAAGGTCTGCCACCTTCTTGCGGAAATCGGCCAGCAGCACGCTGTCTTCGCCGCTGTCATCAAAAGGCGTTCCTTTGAGCAGGTTTTCAGACGCTTCAATCACATAAGGATAAACAAACTGCGGCGCCTGAATGCCCATGCCTGCCCGTTTTTCAAGTGATGTAACAAGCTGGCTCATCAGCGTGTTCACACCATTGAGGCGCGCGATGTAGGCCTTGGCGTCATCCACATTTGTGATGCGGTGCACAGTCATCAGGTGGCTTGGGATGCCTGTCTGCCAACCGAACATCTGGTTGACGGGGTAGCCATAGTCACGCCAGCGGTCGTTTTCGATCGAACGCTCGGCCGTGATCTCGAAAATCCGGTAGCTGAGCTGGTTTTTCTCGTTCAGGCTGTCGAAATTGAAGGTCCTCAGCGTGGCCAGTTGATCCTTGATCAGTTGCAGCTGTTCGTCTTCAGCCGCGTCGGTCAGTTCCGGCCATTTATCGTTGTTGCTGCGATCGCCCAGACGTTCAGCCATCAGTGGGTTGAGCGCCAGACGAGCCTTCATGGCTTCGTCAAAGAAAGCTGTGATCTGCGCATTGACGTCCTGGACCTGTTCAGTGGCCTGACCTTCCTGCGCGGTTTTAGTGTCATTCGCGGGTTCGCAGGCCGTCAGCGCCAGCAGAAGTGCGAAAGATGAAACGGTATTACGAAGCATGATACCTCCCTATTGTTATGTTCACGCTGCCCCAATAAAAAACGTAAATTTCTTAGGGCTTGGTAAGCTTTTGCCAACTTCTGTGCGCTAGAGTGACCCCCGCGTGCGATAAATTGCAAGCTTTGTTGACAAAGATGCTTGAGATGCCTATCTGACGCTTCAGTAAAGGAGTCGTAAGCTAAAATGCAGCATGATCCAAAAGTAACGAAAAACCCTCTGTTTACGATCGGCCAGGTGGTTCGGCACCGCTATTTCCCGTTCCGTGGCGTGGTTTTCGATGTGGATGCAGAATTTTCCAATTCCGAGGAATGGTGGGAATCCATTCCAGCGGAGATCCGCCCGGCCAAGGAACAGCCCTTCTATCACCTGTTCGCGGAAAATGAGGATTCGAGCTATGAGGCATATGTCTCGCAGCAGAACCTGGTCGCAGACGATTCAGATGAGCCTGTCAATCACCCGGATGTTGGCGAGCTGTTCGGCCACCTTGAAAAGGGGCAGTATGAGCTGAAGGCTATTCCTCGCCACTAAGGAGGCCATCAAGGCCAGGCATAAAAAAAAGCGGCCATCTGGCCGCTTTTTTATTGGGTATGGCTCACGCCTTAGGCAACGAAGGCCGCCAGAAAGATCATCAGCACAACGACAGCAGCAGTACCCCGTACCATTGCTTTCATGAAACCATCGAAGGTGCGTTCCTGTTCGTTGATATCCATCATTGTATCTCGCTCCAATTGACTGGCACTGTCCCGGTGCCCTTAACAAACCATCTCGACCGCTCTATAGCGCAACCAGCGCCCGAGGCCAAGCCCTATCCGCGACCTTATGTCACGCTTCTTTCAAGACACGCCTGAAGCTGAGCTGGTTCGATATTACCACCACTAATCACCACCACCGTGGTCTTGTCTTTGGCCTCAAACTTGCCAGACAGAAGTGCCCCAAGCGACGCAACGCCGCCCGGCTCGCCCACCAGCTTCATGCGAATGGCTGCATAGGCCACAGCGTCCAGCGCCTCATCGTCCGACACGGTAATTCCCTTCAGCCCGAGGTCTTTCATGATCGGGAACGTCAAGTCGCCCGCACTTGGCGTCAACAAGGCGTCGCACACGGACCGCGCACCAAAATCCACCTGTTCGATCGTGCCGCTTTCAAGCGACCGTGTGACGTCATCGAAGGCTTCGGGTTCAACCACATAACCGTTCAGTTCAGGAAAATGCTTATAGAGCGCCATATAGGCCCCTGAGCACAAACCACCACCACCGCAGTTGATGACCGCCTGGTCCGGCGTCACGCCCATGGCCTCAAGGTCCTGGGCAATTTCCAGCCCCACAGTGCCCTGGCCGGCCATGATGAAAGGGTCGTTATAGGGGGGCACAACGGTCGCGCCGCTGTCGCCCACCACACGCCCGGCAACCGCTTCCCGGTCTTCGTTATAGCGGTCATAAAGCACTACTTCAGCGCCAAAGCCGCGCGTGTTGGCAAGCTTCAGCTCGGGTGCATCCTTAGGCATGACAATCGTTGCTTTAATGCCCAGCAGCTCTGCCGCGTGCGCTATCCCTTGCGCGTGGTTCCCACTTGAAAAAGCCACAACACCACAGGCTTTTTCTGCATCCGTCAGGCGTGAGAGGCGATTGTAGGCACCACGAAACTTGAAGGCCCCTACGCGCTGGAGGTTCTCCGGCTTGATGAACACTCTGCCGCCTACACGGTCGTTGAGCGCAGGGCTCTCTATCAGGGGCGTTCGCACCGCCACACCAGCTATCTGGTTGGCAGCACTTAGAATATCGTCATAGCTGATCGCATATGTCATTCAGGTGTCTCCTCGCTTTTCTTTTTTTGCCTTTTCTTGTGGTTGGCCTTGCGCGTTTGCCACCAACGCCCGAGTCTAACTTCCTGGTTCCGCCGAAACCGGCGAACCGCCGGGAAATCAACCGAAAGCACGAGGAAACCAAGCGGGATCATCCAGAAGCCAAGAACAGGCAAAAAGCCCAGCACGCCGCCGATAATAAGAAGAATGCCCACCACAATGCGTCCGATGCGCGTGGCGGGCATTACCCTTTTGACATGTTTTCTGACCATGAAATCTCGCGATACTAACCAACCTCGTTGATGGTTTTCCGCATGATTTCACCGATCTTGTCAATATCTGATTTGGATATATTGAGCGGCGGTGCGATCGCGATATGGTCGCCGCTCATCCGAACCTTCAGGCCATTTTCATAAGAACGCTGGAAAATCTCGCCAGCCCGCTTCATCGGCGTACCGTCCTTATGGGCGAATGTAATCGCGCTCATGAAGCCCAGGTTGCGGGCATCCGTGACCGTATCGGCAGAGGCAAGATCATGGACCATGTCCTCGAAATAGCCGCTGAGCGCACGGACGTTTTCATAGACGCCCTCTTCCTTAAAGGCCTTCTGCGTGGCAATAGCCGCCGCCACCGCAAGCGGGTGGGCAGAATAGGTATAGCCGTGGAACAGCTCCACACCGGCTTTGGTCTCGTCCATAAAGGTATCGTAGATTTCCTTTTGCACGGCCACTGCCCCCATCGGCACAGCGCCGTTGTTGATGGCCTTCGCTGTGGTCATCAGATCAGGCTCAATCCCGAAACGCTCGGATGCAGAAGCATAACCAAGACGCCCAAATGCAGTGATCACCTCATCAAAGATCAAGAGGATGCCGTGCTTCTTAGTGATCTCACGCAGCCGCTCAAGGTAACCCTTCGGTGGGATATAGACGCCACAGGAACCAGCAGCCGGCTCAACGATCACGGCCGCAATGGTGCTGGGGTCATGAAGGCCGATGATATTCTCAAGCTCGTCCGCCAGATGCATGCCGCCTTCAGGCTGGCCCCGGCTCATGGACATGGTATCCGGATTATATGGGAACGGCAGATGGTCCACGCCCGGCAACAGCGAGCCGAAGAATTTGCGGTTATTCACCATGCCGCCAACGGAAATGCCGCCGAAGCCCACACCGTGATAGCCGCCCACCCGGCCGATCAGCCGCGTGCGCTGGCCTTCACCACGCAAGCGGTGGTAGCCAATTGCGATCTTGAGCGCGGTATCCACCGATTCAGAGCCCGAGTTGGTGAAAAAGAAATGATCCAGGCTGCCCGGCATGGTGTCCCGAAGCATGTTGGCAAGTTCGAACGCACCCTTGTGCCCGAACGCGAAGGCCGTGGAATAATCCAGCACCCCGGCCTGTTCCCTGATGGCTTCCACTACCTTCGGGTGGTTGTGGCCAAGCGCACAGCACCAAAGGCCGGATGATCCGTCGATCACCTGGCGCCCGTCGCTGGTTTTATAATATAGCCCATCCGCGCTTTCCAGAATGCGCGGGTTGGCCTTGAAATCCTTGTTTGGCGTAAATGGCATCCAATAGGCGGCCAAGTCGTCATTCACTCGTTTACTTTGGTCATTCATGACACACCTCATCTGAAAGGAGAGGCCCGCAGGCCTCTCCAACAAAATGATACTCTTTTAATTACAACCAGTTAGGCGTCAGTCCTAGCTGCCGAAGCGATAGGTAAACCGGGCGCCGAACGTCCGCGGACGGCTGATACCGAAACCATGACCAGGGAAGAAATCCCCGCCTTCGGCGGTGCCGTCATAATACATGCGGTTAAAGATGTTCTCTACATAGGCCACAACTTGCCAGCCGCTGTTGCTTTCGTAGCCCACGCGAGCCGAGAAGTCAGACCAACCTTCTTGGGCATAGAGGTCGATGTTATCGAGACCGCCATAGGTCTTGGTCTGGGTCCGCCAGTCGATGGACGCGTTGATCTCACCATCGTCACCAATCGGCTGGTGGTAAGACAACAGGCCTGCGAAGGTGAACTTCGGCGTGCCCGGCAGCGTATTGCCGTCGACACCTTCAGCAACAACCGGATCAACATTGCTGATCTCATTATCGTTGTAGGACGTTGACAGGAACAGGTCGAAGTTCTCGCTCAGGATCGCCTGAACAGTACCCTCGATACCGGTCGCCTTCACTTTACCCACGTTGGTTACCCGCGTGCCCTTGTCGAAATAGTTCAACTGCAGGTCTTTGTAGCGATAGTGGTAAACGCTCATGTCCATGCGGATACGGCGGTCGAACATGTCGCCTTTCACGCCTACCTCATAGGACCAAACGGTTTCCGGATCGAACTGGTTCAGCGTCGCGTTTTCGGCCACCAGATCATCATTTACATCGTCATCGTCCGCTTCAACGGCGAAGCTGCCGAAACCGCCTGCCTTAAAGCCACGCGTGGCACTGGCATAGATCATCCAGTCGTCATTCGGGCGATAGCGCGCTACGAAGCGTGGGGTGAAATCATCCCAGGAATGCTTGCCAGTCACGAAGCCGTCAGTGGTAACACCGAATGCCCAGAACGGTCCGAGCTCACTTTCCACTGGCAGGATGTTGTTGCCAAATTCCTTGGTGTCCTTGCTGTAGCGCAGGCCCATACCTACTTCGAACTTGTCGCTAACAGCATAGGTCAGGTCAAGGTATGCGCCCCAACCTTCATAGCTGCCGGTAACATCGTTCGATTCCAGAAGGCCAACAGCGTTTGGCGTGAACTCGCCCCACTCATAGTAGGCAAACACTTCAGAACAGCTGTAGTAATAGTAAACAAGGCACATGACTTCTTCGTCAGCACGCTGATCGAAGTGCGCATCGATGTTTTCCTTATAGTAAGAAACACCGGCATACCAGCTCAGCGGGCCGTCACCATTCGATACGAGACGCAGCTCCTGCTCGAAATAGTCACCGCTCTGGATCTGGCCATAGTCGTTGAAGCCAATCGGCATGCCGTCGAAATCTTCGGCATACTCATAGTCGTGGTCCTTGTATCCCGTCATGGATGTCAGGGTGGCAAACTCAAGGTCCACGTTGATCTCCGCGCTCAGCGACAGGACTTCACCGCGGTCATAGTTGCCAAGCTTTTGGTCGGCCCCCACATCGCGTTTGTTGCCGCCCGGCAGCACATTCTCTTCACCCAGTACATTTTTCAGGTGCTGGACGATGGAGAAACCGTCATTCTCCGGCACGTCATCGCGGATAAGACGGTAGATGGAACCAGATTGGTCACGGTCCTCATATTCCGCCATGACAGTGGCATCCCAGCTCTCACCGCGCATAGCAGCCGTCGCCCGGAAGGCAGACTTGTCATGGGCTACAAGCTTGTCGTCATTTGGCCTGGCCGTGTTATCGACATAGCCGTTCTCTTCGCTGTGGTAAGCCGCGAGACGAAGGGCAAAATTGTCTGACATTGGCAGGTTAATAGCGCCTTCAGCTTCAAAGATGCCACGCTCGCCAAGCCCAACTTCTACATAACCGTCATTATCGTCGAAATTCGGCTTTTGCGTATGCAGGCTGACAGCGCCACTGATGGCGTTACGGCCGAACAGGAAGCCCTGCGGACCGCGCAACACTTCCGCGCGCTCCATATCGAACATGGAGGTTACAACCACACCGTTCCGACCTTGATAGAGACCGTTCTTGAAGAAGCCAACGGATGGATCGCCGCCAACGCCGAAGTCGTTCGTGGAGATACCGCGAATGTTGATATAGTCGATGAAGCTGTCTTTACTGTCGCCGGAAAAACCAGGCGCAAACTTCACCAGATCCTTCACATCATCCAAATTCACACGCTTTGTGAAGTTGGCATCAAAGGCCGTGATGGAAACAGGTACATCCTGCGTGGACTGGGCACGTTTTTGCGCCGTTACCACAATCTCCTCAAGCGACAATGTATTGCTATCGGAATCCTGTGCAAATGCGGCACCGCTGGCAAGCAGGATTGCGCCAAGTGACGCACCTGTGGCCAAGGCCCGATTGCGGGTTCGATGGACAGTTTTCATTTTCTGCTCCTCCCCTAAGGAATTGCCCGACGGGGGTCGGGGTGTGTTAAGCAACATGTTCCGTCTCCAAACCTGTTGCTCTCATGTTTAACCTAAGGTGCGCTTGCGGCCCCATTGCCGCGCTGCCACCCAGTTTCAAATGGGCTCCACTTCAAGCCCGGCGTTCTTGAGCTCATTCATCATTGGGCTCAGATTCTTTTCAAATTTCCTCCACCGGCCAACAGACCGGGTATGGGCCTTTTCGCGCACCTGCGCGGCACTTGCGGTCGTCACCGCAGCATCCTGTTCGTGGAAATCCACACAGGCGTCTTGCCAATCAAGGCCCAGAAAATCGATGATGCGGCGAGCGTTCGGCTCCAGGTCCTGCACCACGTCCTCATAGCGCACATCCAGGATGCGCTCACCAAGCAGGTCGCGCCAGCGGTCCATCAGCCTGCGGTATCGCACATGGTGGCGCGCCATCTCTGCCTGGTCATAGGAATGATAGTAGGCCTCGGCAAACAGCTGCTTGTAGCTTGCAAAACAGCTGTCCATCGGGTCGCGCACAATATGAATGATTTTTGCGTTCGGTAGTGCCGCGGCAATCAGCGGCAAATACATATAGTTGACAGGCATCTTGTCGATGAACCGCTTGGTATCTGGCTGCACAGATTTGGTCGTCTCCAGATACAGCTCTCCAAGGGCCTTTGCGTCCAGCTTCGGTGTTTCCCTGATGATGTCGGCCGTCATCGGCTTGGGCGAGCTCATCTCAAGCTGGCGCTTGATCCCCATGGCAAACTGTTGCAGCTCACCCGCTGAATCTACATCGCTGTGCGCTGTGATGATCCGCTCCACAAGCGTGGTTCCGGTCCGTGGCTGGCCAACAATGAAAATTGGGGCATCAGTTGACGCCCCCTCACCCACACTGCTGAGCCATTCTTCATCAAGGGTCTGCTCCAGGGCTTCAAAAAGCTCAATCTCAGCCTGTTCATCGTATGGAACAGACGCGCGGCGCGCCCGGGCTCCTGCATCGTAAGCCGCGAACGCTTCGTCCCAGGCTTCCAGGTCTTCATATTCCTTGCCGATGGCATAGTTCAGGAACGCGTGGCTCGGGTGTCCGGTAGGCAGGCGATCTGCTATTTCTTTCATGGTCCTGGCGTGGCTGTCGTCAGCCGCCTTGTCCAGACGCGCCAGCATCCAGTGCGCCATACCATCATCAGGCTTTTCTGCCAGCACTTTACCAAGAGATTCTGCCGCTTCCTCAAGCCGCCCAAGGAATGTCAGGGCTTTCGCGCGGCTCAACTCAAAGAAGGCGGAACCGGCACCCGCCAGTGCCTTGTCGAACCACTCCAGCGCCGTTTTCTGATCGCCAAGAATACTGTGAACATTGCCGATGACGTCCAACACCAGTGGGTCCTTGGGGGCGTTCTCTTCAGCGTGGCGGACAGCCTTTTCCGCCATGGTAAACTGGCCCATCTTTGCACAGCAGCGCGCAAACTGGGCCCAACCAGCGGCGTGTTTGTCATTCAGCGAAACAACATTCTTGAAGGCCCGGCGCGCGGTTATCCAGTCACCGCTTTCAATCCCAACAAGTCCAACCAGGAAATGGGCTTCTAAAAGCTTGGGATGGTATTTCAGAACCAGATTGCAGCAACCACCGGCTTCCTTGAAATCCCGGCGCATCAACGCCTGATACCCCCGGCGCAGGAATTTAGCCACATCCGCCTGCCCCATCTCGCGAGGGGCAGCGCCTGTTGGTTTCATTCCAATGGTGCCGGTGTTTGAAGCCATGACTTTATCCCAATGCGTCCTTCATGCGGTAATAGGCCATACCAATAGCCTGCAGGGGCTGGGCAAACATTTGCCCCCCAGGGAATGGAGGATGCTTGATTTTTTCCATGATATCAAAGCGTTCGAACTGTCCTGCAATCGCCTCGGCGATCAATTTTGCCGACATGTGCGTTGCTGCCACACCATGGCCGGAATAGGCCTGGGCAAAATAAACATTCGGATTCAACCTGCCAACCTGCGGGATACGGTTCAGGCCGATGCCCATATAACCGCCCCAGCTATAGTCGACCTTCACGTCTTCCAGCTGCGGGAACACCTTCAGCATATTGGGCTTCACGGCTGCAACGATGTCACGCGGGTGGCGCCCCGAATATGTCGCAAGGCCACCAAACAGCAGTCGCTTGTCGGCCGAAAGGCGGAAATAATCCAGCGCCCAGCGCTGGTCGCACACAGCGTAATCTGATGGCAAAATGCTTGCCACCTGTTCATCGCTGAGCGGCTCCGTTGCGACAATATAGCTGCCGGCCGGCAGCACGCGTGACGCCAGCTTTGGCACCAAACGACCCAGGTAGGCATTGCCGCCCAGCACCACGATATCAGCGGTGATGCGGCAAGTACCCATGTCAATGATGGTGTGGCCTTCCTGAAAGTCCATATTGGCGACACGCGCGTCCTCAAAAACCTTTACGCCGAGCTTTTCGGCAGCCCGAGCTTCACCACGCACTAGATTAAGCGGGTGGCAATGCCCCCATCCCATGTTGGTGACACCGCCGATATAGCGGTCAGAGCCTACGATGTTCTTTACTTCGTCGGCACCGATCACCTTTTGCTCCGGCTCATAACCAAAGCCGACCAGCGTATCCATGGCCTCCTTCAGTTCGTCCATTTCGCGCTCTTTCATCGCAGCGTCGAAATAGCCCCACTTCAGGTCGCAGTCGATATCGTATTTGGCAACCCAATCCTTGATGATGTCGACACATTCAACACCCATTTCCCAGGCTGCGCGCGCGTTATCCTTGCCAAAAACCTTCTCGATCTTGGACAGGTTAGACAGCTCCGGCCCATAGCCGCCGATAACCTGGCCACCATTGCGGCCAGAGGCGCCCCAGCCAATGCGGTTCTGTTCCACGAGCGCAACCTCGAAGCCCCGCTCGGCAAGGTGGAGCGCTGCGGCAACGCCAGTGAAACCGCCCCCGACAACACACACATTAACCTTCATATTGCCTTCTAGGCGGCTAAAAGGCTCAAGGTCATTGCAGGTCGCCGTATAATAAGATGGCGGCAATTGGTCACTATGGATGGAATCGCGAATACGCATAAGGCCTCTAGATAATTCTCAAATACTGTTCATAATCGGCGGTGCTGATCTGACGGTGGAATTCCTCCTCCTCCGACCGGCGCACCTGCAGGTACAAATCTACGAAGTCATCGCCCAGATAGCGGCGCATGATCTTGCTTTTCTCCAGCACATCCAGCGCAATGCGCCAGCGTGGCGGCAGAACCCCGTCAAAATCTACCAGATCAAACTCGCCAAGAGGCTCTCCTGGGTCGGTTTCGTCCCGAAGTCCGTGGAAAGCACCCGCAAGGATTGCTGCCACCACCAGATGCGGGCACACATCTGCGCCGCAAACACGGTGTTCAAACCGGCGATTTGCTTCATCGGAAAGCGGCAGTCGCACGCTCAGGCGGCGGTTGTTTTCACCCCAGTTTGGCACCACCGGCGCAAACCAGTCTGGGTCGAATCTGCGGTAGCTATTGGCGTTTGGCGCAAAGAAAGCAGTTGCCTGCGGCATGGTGCGAAGAAGCCCCCCCACCGCATGCTTCAACAGT
Organism: Kordiimonas lipolytica; assembly: GCF_001550065.1. Next base: position 13,832 of record NZ_LRUB01000007.1, on the reverse strand, counting down.
TCCTCACCATCTTCGCCCGCGAAGATATTGTTACCGTCCTCGTCCAGCACGCTTACATGCGCATGAAGGCCGTTACCAACTTCGTCAAAAATCGGCTTGGCCATGAAGCTTGCCAACAGACCGTGCTTCAGCGCCACCGCCTTAACAGCTCGCTTCAAAAGAAGCGCATCATCACAGGCCTTCTCTACATTTGACGTGTGCTGCAGGTTCACCTCGAACTGGCCATTGCCGTATTCGCAAACCAAACCAATGACATCCAGACCCTGGGCACGGCAATCATTCTCGATTTCCTGCATCAGGCCTTCGAAGTCATAATAGACGTCCATATTGTAGCAATTGGCGCCGCTTGCGGCCGCCATACCGTTCGGCGGCGACACTGGCACCGGCGGAATGGAACCCCGATCGAACAGGAAGAACTCATATTCAAGCGCAATAACCGGGCGAAGGCCCTTTTCGGCATAGCGCGCCAGCACCCGCTGCAGAACGGCACGCGGGTCCATAAAGAAAGGCGTACCGTCACTGTTCTGCATGGTGACCTGGATTTGAGCGGTCGGACGCGAAGCCCAGGGAACGCGTTTCAGCGTACCCGGCACCGGCATACAGATGCGGTCAGGGTCACTGCCGTATTCATCAAGCGTATATTCCGCATTCGAGCCGTTCGTAGTCAGGAACGTGGTGGTGATTGGAAACGGAACACCATTTTTTGCCAGTTTCTTGAGACCGGAGGCAGGCATCTGCTTGCCGCGGAAGATACCATTGATATCTGCAATCAGCACTTCCACTACTTCAATATCCGGATTGTCCTTCATGAAGGACTTTATTTCCTCACTAACTGGCATACTTACACTACTCACATTAAATTCCCGCCATGCAGAGATACTTCACTTCAACATAATCCTCGATCCCGTAGCGCGAACCTTCGCGCCCCAGGCCGGACTGTTTAACGCCGCCAAACGGCGCCACTTCTGTTGACAGGATGCCAGTATTGATACCGACCATGCCGTACTCAAGCGCCTCAGCCACCCGCCATACCCGCGACAGGTCGCGAGCATAGAAATAGGAGGCAAGGCCAAATTCCGTGTCATTGGCCTGGGCCACGACATCGGCTTCGTCATCAAATTTGAACACAGGCGCTACAGGGCCAAATGTTTCCTCGCGCGCGACTTTCATCTCGCGCGTGACGTCCCGCAGGATAGTCGGCTCAAAGAAGCTGCCGCCGAGCGCATGGCGTGAACCACCCGTCACCAGCGCAGCCCCTTTGCCGAGTGCATCCGAAATATGTTCTTCGACCTTTTCAATGGCCGCCTCGTTAATAAGCGGCCCTTGCACCACACCTTCTTCGGTGCCGTCGCCAACCTTCATGGCCGTGACTTTTTCAGCCAGCTTTTCAACAAATTCGTCATAGACACCGGCCTGCACATACAGGCGGTTGGCACACACGCAGGTCTGGCCGGAATTGCGGTATTTGGACGCCATGGCGCCCTCAACAGCGGCATCAATGTCCGCATCATCAAACACAATGAACGGTGCGTTGCCGCCAAGCTCCAGCGACACCTTCTTGATATCGTCCGCACACTGGCGCATCAGCACCCGACCAACTTCGGTGGAGCCAGTGAAGGTCAGCTTGCGCACCGTCTCGTTGGCACACATCTCACCACCAATATCGCGGGATTTCTTGCCCACAATGATATTCAACAAACCTTTTGGCAGGCCTGCGCGTTCTGCAAGCTCAGCGAGCGCAAGTGCAGACAGCGGCGTCTCCGCCGCAGGCTTCACCACAACCGGGCAGCCAACAGCTAGCGCCGGCGCAACTTTACGAGTAATCATCGCATTCGGGAAATTCCAGGGCGTAATAGCCGCCACAACGCCAATTGGCTGCTTCAGCACAATGATGCGCTTGTCGGCCTGGTGCTGCGGAATCACATCGCCGTATACGCGCTTGCCCTCTTCTGCAAACCATTCAATGAAACTGGCGCCGTAAGCGATTTCGCCACGCGCTTCCGCGAGTGACTTACCCATTTCGGCCGTCAGGATCTGCGCCAGGTCTTCCTGCGCATCCATAATGAGCTGATACCATTTTTTCAGAATACGGGAGCGCTCTGCAGCCACTCGGCCACGCCAATCTGCAAAGGCAGCCTCAGCAGCCTCGATTGCCGCGCGCGTCTCAACCGCTCCCATATTGGGAAGCGTTGCAATCACTTCACCCGTCGCCGGGTTTTTCACGTCGAATGTTTCACCACACTGCGCGTCCACCCAGGAACCGTCAATATAGCCCTTATCCTTCAATAAGGAATGATCACTCAGTTTCATTTCAAAATCCCACTTTTCTATACCCAGAGGAAGCGCCGCTGCCCGGCAACCTGAACGAATTACTCGGAACATTTTGTCCACGGTACCAGCAGCGGCAACTCTCTAGGCACGAGACAATGTGATCACAAAATGAGATTAGTGTCAACACGGCTGGGCCATTTTTACTCAATCAGCCACATTGAATCATGGCCATATCGGCTAAAAACCCCTTTATCCTGCTGTTTAAACGGGATTTTAAAAGTTCACTTGACCCATTTTCAAAAATGTGATCACTTTATTCGCAAGTTATCGGCCTAAGGGCCCAGTCACCCCTCTATGCTAACAGGTGTATTTGTGCAGCAACATACTGAACATACCGGCTCGTATTATGCCGCGACCGCTAATGATACGAAGAACCGCCCCGCCCTTGAAGGCGACATCGAAGCGGATGTCTGCATCGTTGGCGGCGGCTTTACAGGCATGGTTACAGGCCTGACGCTCGCTGAACTCGGTTATGACGTTGTGATTCTTGAGGGCGCCAAGGTTGGCTGGGGTGCCTCGGGCCGAAACGGCGGACAGATCATCAACGGCTTCAGCCGTGAAATCGAATATATTGAAAACACCGTTGGCCCAGAAGGCGCGACAGCACTTGCATCCCTGGCGCTTGAAGGCGGCAACGTGATCCGCGAGCTTGTCAGCCGTTACGGTATCAAGTGTGACCTTAAATACGGTTCCGTGCTTGCTGCATGTTCCACAAAGCAGTTGCGCGGCATGACCGAAGTGAGGGACATGTGGGCGTCACGCGGCAGGAACGGCATTGAAATTCTGAACAGCCACGCGATCCGCGATCATGTGGGTACCGATAAATATGTCGGTGGCTGGATTGATCACAAGGGCGGCCATATCCACCCCCTTAATCTGGTACAGGGCGAAGCCAAGGCTGCTGAAGGCTTGGGCACCCGCATCTTTGAACAAACACGCGTAACAGAAGTGGACCACCAGTCCGCTACTCCTGTTGTGCACACGGAAAGCGGCTCGGTCACCAGCCGATATGTCGTGCTTGCAGGTAATGCTTATCTCGGAAAAACCGTGAAACAGCTCTACCCCAAAATCCTGCCTGCCAGCACGCAAATCATTGTGACCGAGCCGCTTTCCGATAAAATGGCAAATGACATTCTGCCGACTGATATGTGCGTCGAGGATGCCAACTATGTGTTGGATTATTTTCGCCTGACAGCCGACAAGCGCCTGTTGTTTGGTGGCGGCACAGTTTATGGCGGCGAAGATGTCGCCGACGTTGAAAAAGCATTGCGCCCGAACATGGAACGCCTGTTCCCGGCGACAAAGGATTTGAAGGTGGACTTTGGCTGGCAGGGCAATATCGCACTAACTTGGTCGCGCCTGCCGCATGTTGGCCGGCTTGGCAGCGGGACGTATTTCGCCCATGGTTACAGTGGTCACGGCGTCACCAGCTCCCATATGATGGGACGTCTTGTCGCCCATGCACTGCACGGCGATGCGACACATTTCGATGTGTTTGCAAGCATGCCCGCAAGAAGCTTCCCCGGAGGACAGCTTCTTAGTGTACCGTTAAGCACCCTTGGCTGCTGGTGGTATTCGATGCGGGACAAACTCGGTATATAGAAAAGGCTTAGGTGGGAAGTGGGGAATTTATCAATGACCGCAGAGCGACGGATATTGGGGTTGAAGCCAGAAACGCTGTTTCAGGTGTTCAAATATACCATCTACACGCTCATTTTTATCAATCTCGTTTATTTCATGCGCGAAGAGTATATCGCCGCTGCCGTTCGCTTCCCTGATGGGGTTGGTATTGGCATCCTGGTCGATGCCTTCTCCCAGTCCACGGACAGTTTCGCCTGGCTGGTACTGCTGCTGACCTTCGAGCTTGAGACCTATATCATCCCCGATGAAAAGCTGAAGGGCCCTGTAAAATGGGGCCTCAATTTAGTCGCCGGCGTCTGTTATGTGCTGATTACACAGGCCCTTCTTGGGTACATAAACCATATGAATGAGGTCATGAACTTCATGCCATATGCAGCTGGAACCGCCTGTCAGGCGGTTGGCACTGTATCGTCGCTGGCGCTTGATCTTTATGAGTTTGTCGAACTGACAGCGCAAAACTGCGGCAGCATCGATTCATCCACACTCTTTTTCCACGCCGACTATAACGCGCTGACAGATAAAGAAAACCTCCTGTACCTTGAAGAACTGGCCGTTACTGACGTGATAAACGCGTCAACCTGGCTTTTGATTGTGCTTGTGCTTTGGGTGGATATCTTCCTGCAGCTTCGCGGCGAACTGACGGAAAAGCTCTATAAATGGAACGGTATCCTGAAGGCTGTTCTTTATCTGACGCTGATTGCCTGCTGTACCTATTGGGCATTCCTTGGTGATTTCATGGGCTTTTGGGACGCCTTCCTTTGGATCCTGGCCTTCTTCTTCATCGAGCTGAACCTCTTCAAATGGCATGAAGCCCATCCTGCAGATGAAGATGAAGAAGCGCATAATAAAGGAGAAGCAGCATGAAGCCGGTTGTTGCCATCGTTTGCGATACCAGCCAGCAAGGCCCGCATGTCTACCACCAGGTGGGGGACAAATACATCCAGGCCCTGGTGCGCTGCGCTGACGTCACCCCTGTGCTGATCCCGGCACTTGAAGACCCGATCGCTGCGGCAGACATCTTTGCCATCGCGGACGGTATTCTGTTCACCGGAGGCTACAGCAATATCCAGCGCCACCATTATGGTGAATCAGCAGCGCCTGACGGCGAACATGAAGACCCACGGCGCGACAAGAACACGCTTGCCCTTGTTGGCGAGGTGCTGAAGGCTGGTGTGCCCATGCTGGGCATCTGCCGCGGTTTGCAGGAACTGAATGTGGCGTTGGGTGGCACGCTTTACCCGCGCGTCCACGAGATTGAAGGCCGCATGGATCACCGGGAAGACAAGAACGCCCCAGTGGAAGTCCAGTATGGCCACGCGCACTCTGTCTCAACCACCGAAGGTGGCCTGCTGGCCCGTGTTACCGGCGAAAGCCAATTCATGGTCAACACAGTGCACGGCCAGGCAATCCGCGACCTGGCACCTGGCCTGAGCGTCGAAGCCCTGGCCGATGACGAAACAATCGAAGCCGTCTCCGTTGACGGCGCAAAAGCTTTTGCCCTGGCAGTCCAGTGGCACCCGGAATGGAAGGCCTGGGAAGATGCGCCTTCCACCAAAATCTTTAACGCGTTCGGCAATGCCGTTCGCGAGCATAAGACCAACAGAACCTTATAGAGAAGGACACGGCCCAGTAATGGGCCCTGCATAGGTGATCTATGTATGATGCAAAGCGCATCGAAGAGCTGGACAACTGGCTCAAAGCCGAAAATATCGACGATATCGAATGTATGGTGGCAGATAACGCGGGTATTGCCCGCGGTAAATCCATGCCGCGCGTCAAATTCATCGAGGGCCTCAAGTCCCGTGGTTTGAAGCTGCCAGAAACTGTGTTCGGCATGACCATCACAGGCGACTATGCCTTGAATGATCATTTGTCTGAGACCGAGCGGGATGTGATCCTGATGCCGGACCTGGACACACTGTGCATGACACCGTGGCAACCTGAACCCACTGCCGCCGTTATCTGCGATGCAGAGCTTGAAAACGGCGACCCTTGCGTGTTCTCGCCGCGCCAATTGCTGAAGCGCGTCCTCAAGCTTTATGAGGACGAAGGCTGGCAGCCAATCGTCGCTCCAGAGTTCGAGTTTTACTTGATCGATCGCCAGGAAGACGTTGAATCACTTCCGATTTCTCCGGTTGGCGCTTCAGGGCGTCGCGATGTGGGCTCCGCCCCATATTCGATCGACAGCCTGGATGAATATGCGGCCTATTTCGATGACGTGTATGACGCTTGTGAAGCTCAGCGCATTGATGTGGACGAACTGATCCACGAGGCTGGGCCAGCCCAGTTCGAGTTCAACGTGACCCATGGGCCTGCCCTTCAGGTTGCTGACCAGTCGTTCCTGTTCAAGCGCATCCTCAGGGCCATCGCCATCCGTCACAACATGTTCTGCACTTTCATGGCAAGCCCCTACCCTGACAGCTATGGCAGCGCCATGCATATCCACCAATCTGTGGTAGACATCAAGACAGGCAAGAACATCTTCGCCAATGAAGATGGCAGCCATTCCGACCTGTTCCTGAGCCACATTGCTGGCCTGCAGAAATACCTGCATGAAACCATGCCGCTGTTCGCACCATTCGTGAATAGTTATCGCCGTTTCTCCATGGCCTGGTCGGCACCAACGAACACGCACTGGAGCCGTGAGAACCGCTCAGTGGGTCTTCGTGTGCCGGGTGGCCCGAAGGAAGGTCGCCGCGTCGAAAACCGCATCGCCGGTTCTGACGCCAACCCTTATTTCGCCATCGCGACATCGCTGGCCTGTGGTTATCTGGGCATGAAAGAAGGCCTGGAGCCATCGGCGGAATTCAAAGGCTCTGCCTATGAAGCGCGCGGCAAGGCCCTGCCAAGGCACTTCCTTGAAGGCATGAAAAACATGCGCCGGAGCAAGGCCATCCGCGACATCTTCGGCGAAGGTTTTGTGGAAACCTATCTCGACGCCAAGGAAATGGAATACGACAGCTATTCATCGGTTCTGAGCCCTTGGGAAACGAAATACCTCCTACTGACGGTGTAAGTTATGACTGAATTAAGCAATCGTACCAAGTTCTGGCAAAGCCAGGACGCGGAACACCACCTGCATCCCTTCACCGCCCACCCGGGCCTGCGTGAACGCGGTGTGCGCATGATCACAGGTGCCAAGGGCGTGTATCTGGAAGACAGCGAAGGCCAGAAAATCCTGGACGGCATGGCTGGCCTTTGGTGCGCCCAGATCGGTTACGGTAATGAAGAAATGGTTCAGGCTGCAGCAGAAGCCATGCGCGGTCTGAGCTACTATAACCTCTTCTTCATGACGTCGAACCCATACGCGACCGAGCTTGCGGCCAAGATCGCCGAAAAGACGCCGGGCCATATCAATCAGGTTCTGTTCGCCTGCTCCGGCTCCGAAGCGGTTGATAGCGCATACAAGCTGGTGAAATACTATTGGAACCTGAAGGGCCAACCAAACCGGAAGCAGTTCATTGCACGTGAGCGGGCCTACCATGGCTCCACCACTGTTGCGGCATCGCTTTCAGGCCTGACGGGCATGCACCCGCAGTTCGACCTGCCGATCGAGGGCATCCACCATGTGGGCCCGACACCGCACCACTATAAGTTCGGCGGCGATCTGAGCGAAGAAGAGTTCTGCGACCAGTGCGTCCAAGCCGTTGAGGACAAAATCCTTGAGATTGGCCCTGAAAATGTGGCCGCCTTCGTTGGCGAACCAGTAATGGGCGCAGGCGGCATGATGCCGCCACCGGAAGGCTACTGGCCGCGCATTGAAGCCCTGTGCCGCAAGTATGGCATCCTCCTGTGGTGCGACGAAGTCATCACCGGCTGGGGCCGCACAGGCGAATGGTTCGGCTCCACTTACTATGGCATCCAGCCAGACATCATCACCATGGCCAAGGGCCTTTCTTCCGGCTATCAGCCGATTTCAGCTGTGGCGATGGGCGGCGACATTGCCCATGAAATCGCCAAAAGCGATGAAGAAATGGTGCATGGTTTCACCTACTCCGGCCATCCTGTGGCCTGTGCCGTGGCGCTCAAGAACATCGAGATCATGGAACGCGAGGGCCTTGTTGGCACAGACGAAGCCAAAGCCCGCATCGCATATTTCCGTGAAAAGCTGGAGACACTGTCTGACCATCCGCTTGTCGGCCAGATACGTACTGTGGGCCTCTTGGGCGGCATAGAACTGGTGAAAAACAAGGAAACCAAGGAACTGTTCCCTGATGAACTGGATGTTGGTTTCAAGTGCCGTGAACACTGTTTCAATAACGGCCTTGTCATGCGCCATGTGGGCAATTCGATGATCCTGTGCCCACCTTTGATCATCACCAATGATGAGATTGATGAATTGGTTGAAAAGGCGCGCCTTGCGCTGGACCTGACAGCCAAAGAAATCGGCGTAATGTAAGGAGTTTTACCATGACAGATAAAACACTCGGATACTGGCAGGCGAAAGCCAAGGACGCCAGGATCCACACCCAGGCCTATATCGACGGCAAGCGCGTAGACGCGGCCTCAGGCGAGACGTTCGAGACCATCAACCCTGCAACAGGCAAGGTCCTGGCCAATGTCGCTTCATGCGATATGGCAGACGTGGACATGGCTGTAGCCGCTGCCCGCAAGGCATTCAAAAGTGGCATTTGGGCGGATCTGCACCCCACAGAGCGCGGCAAAGTAATGATCCGCTGGGCGGACCTGATTGAAAAGCATGCGGATGAACTGGCGGTTCTTGAAACACTGGATATGGGCAAGCCCATCTCTGACGCGACGAGCATCGACATTCCGGCCTCTGCCAATTCGATCCGCTGGTACGGCGAAGCCGCCAACAAGGTTCTGGATGAAATCGCCCCAACCGATCCTGGCGCCCTTGCCATGATCACGCGGGAGCCAATCGGGGTCGTCGCGGCCGTGGTGCCTTGGAACTTCCCGCTTCTGATGGCCTGCTGGAAACTGGGCCCAGCGCTCGCGACCGGTAACTCAGTAGTACTGAAGCCAGCCGAACAGTCCCCCCTGACAGCGCTTCGGATCGCAGACCTTGCTGAAGAGGCTGGCATCCCGGCTGGCGTCTTCAACGTGGTGCCAGGCCTTGGCCACACCGCAGGCAAGGCGCTTGGCCTTCATATGGATGTGGACGGGTTGGCCTTCACCGGCTCGACCCAGGTTGGCAAATATTTCATGGAATATTCCGGCCAGTCGAACCTTAAGCGTATTGCGCTTGAGTGCGGTGGCAAAAGCCCGCACATAATCATGGACGATTGCCCTGATCTGGACGCTGCGGCACAAGCCGCTGCAGGCGCGATCTTCTTCAACCAGGGCGAGGTCTGCACTGCAGGCTCCCGCTTGCTCGTTGACAGGAAGATCAAGGACGAGTTCATGGCCAAGGTGCTTGAAGCCGCCAAAGGCTGGGTGCCGGGCGATCCGCTTGACCCCAAGACCAACCTGGGCGCCATCGTGGACGACAGCCAGTACAGTCGTGTCCTCAGCTATATCGAGACCGCAGGCAAGGATGGCGGCAAGCTCGCGACCGGTGGCGCGGCTGCCCGTACTGAGACCGGCGGCTACTTCATTCAGCCAACCATCTTTGACGGCGTGACGCCAGAAATGACCATCGCCAAGGAAGAGATTTTTGGCCCGGTTCTGGCTGTGATCGAGTTCGACGGCGAAGAAGAAGCCATCGAGATCGCCAACAACACCATCTATGGCCTCGCTGCCGCCGTGTGGAGCAAGGATATCAGCCGCGCTCACCGCATGGCTCGCGCCCTACAGGCCGGCACCATCTGGGTGAACTGCTGGGATCCGACCGGGGACCTGTCAATCCCGTTCGGCGGCTATAAACAAAGTGGTTTCGGGCGCGATAAATCGTTGCATGCGCTTGATAAATACACCAACCTGAAAACAACCTGGGTGCAGCTATAAGCAAACCATAGTGGGCGTAGCCAACAGGCTGCGCCCTACTTTTTTGGAGAGACGATTAAATGGAAACAGCGGCAGACCTGAGCCATCACGGCATACTCACGCTGATCCCCACACTTGTGGTTCTTGTTCTGGCAGTTACCATCAAGCGTCCGATTGAAGCGCTGATCATTGGGGCTGTCGTTGGCATCATCATGCTGAACGGTGGCGATTTCGTCACTGTCACCGCCGAAACAACCATGCGCGTACTTGCAGACGATGACCTGATCTGGGTTATCCTGGTATGCGGGGCCATGGGCAGTCTGATTGGTCTCTTCATCCGAACCGGTGCACTAGCTGCCTTTGTCGACATCGTCACCAAACGGGTCACCAGCCGTTTCACGGCCATCATGGCAACCTGGGCGCTGGGTGTGGCGCTGTTTGTCGATGACTATCTCAATTCCATTACCGCAGGCGCCGCCATGCGCAAGATCACGGACAAATACCGCGTCAGCCGCGAGATGCTGGCCTATGTGATCGACAGTACAGCCGCCCCGGTAAGCGTGCTCATCCCCCTTTCCACGTGGGGAGTGTTCTTCTCTGCTCTCCTGGTTGATACAGGGTTGGCAGCCGAAGGCGAAGGCATCTGGACCTATATTTCAGGCATTCCTTACATGCTTTATGCATGGATTGCGCTTCTGATCGTGCCGCTGGTGGCTGCGGGCAAGTTCCCGCTGATCGGCCCCATGAAAAAGGCTGAATACCGGGCGCAGGAGTTTGGTCAGTGCGTGCCGCCAGGCGCGGAACATATTCAGGCATCAAACGAATCCATTGTGGAAAAGGAAGGCGTAATCCGAAATGTGTGGCTATTCATCATGCCGCTCGCCGGGCTTGTGGGCTTCACCATCTATTATGATATGGAATTCCTGCCCGCCACCTATGCCACACTGGCGCTTCTGACGCTGGCGATAATCGGGCTCCGCATTCTGGATCACCACGACACCTTCAACACCATCATCGACGGCTTCAAAACGATGATCGAGGCACTGGCGATCATTTTCGCGGCTTATATGCTGAAGGATATCAACGACCAGCTTGGCCTCACTGACTATATCCTTGAGCTGACAACGCCCTTCATGACGGCATCAACCCTGCCGTTCATTGTGTTTGGCGTGATGGGGCTGATTGCCTTCGCGACCGGGTCCAGCTGGGGCATGTTTGTGATCGCGCTGCCGGTTATCGCCGAACTGACTCTGGCGACAGGCGCCCATGTGCCGCTCGTGATCGGGGCAACGCTTTCTGCCAGCACTTTCGGCAGCCACGCCTGCCTCTATGCGGACGCAACGGTCCTGACAGCCCAAAGCTGTGGCACCACGCCCATCCAGCACGCCCTGTCGCAATTGCCGTTTGCAGTGGTCGGTGCGCTATTATCCTTGATTGGCTTTGCCATTCTTGCGTAAGAAGGAGCCTATGAGCAAAGACGACTTCAATTTCGACTGGCTGGACCGCGTAGATAACGAAACAGCGCAGGAATGGGTTTATCGCGCGCTTCGGTTCGCTGTGATGTCCGGCCAGGTGCAGCCTGGCCGTGCCCTGACCATCCGCGGCATCGCCCAGATGCTAGATGTATCAGCCATGCCGGTTCGCGAAGCCCTAAGGCGGCTCACGAGCGAAGGCGCGCTGGAATTGAAGTCAAATCGCCGCATCACCGTGCCTGACCTGACGCCAGCCAAGCTGGCGGAATTGCTGGAGCTTCGGATCATGCTTGAAGTGCATGCGGCCGAGCGTGCGCTCCCATATGTGACAGACGAGCGGCTTGAGCTTCTCAAGGAGCTCAATGAAGAGCAGAACCAGGCGTTCGAAGGCCCGGACCCACAAGGCATCATCCTTGGCAACCAGGCCTTCCACCGGGCGCTATATCTCGCGCACCCGCACCCCGTGACCATGCCGATGATCGAGCGTGTCTGGCTGCAACTTGGGCCCCTTCACCGGCTGGCGCTCGCCAACCTTGAAAAACATTATGTGACCGACCGTCATGTCGAAATCATGAAGGCGATCGAAACCCGCAACCCGTTTGGCCTGAAGGCCGCGATTGAGGCGGATATCCGCGACGGTGCAGGCTATATGACCCAAACGGAACTTCTGGAACGCTATACCCGCGACGAGGCCGAAAACCTTGCCATGCCCGGTAAGGCATACATGCGCCAGCTTGCCAAAACCGTTTAGTCAGTCAGCTGACGCGTTCCCTGGTGGAACAGCACCTTCCAGACACCCTCTTCCATGCGCCAGATACTGCTTCTGAGCGACGCGGGTTTCTGTTTGCCCGCCACCCAGCGCGGCGGGATGCGGTAAGTCGCAAGTGCTGTGTCTGGCCCAAGCCTTGTCACTTCTAGTTCTTCAACAAAATAGCTATCCCCATCTGGCTCATCCGCCAGAAGGCCAAGGATCGTTTTCTTGTCGAAAACGCGCCCGGATGCGCCGAACTCACGAAAATCGTCAGACAAAAGCGAAGCCATCGCATACCGTGACGCCCGCACCTCCGGGTCTGCCAGCGCTTCTTCAAGAAGCTGCAATTGTCGTTTCAATTTGTCATCTGACATAAAAACCTCACTTCACGGGAGCGGCGAAATAAGTATCTGGAGATCAAAAGCCCCTGTAAAGGCGCAGGAAGGCCACAAGGGCGCCATTTCCACAGAACACTGTCGGGCTGCAATAGTCATCAAGATACGCACCCTGCCCCCTTTAAAACCGACCTCTGCCTGCCGAACCGAGCCTGAAGGCACAGAACCCGCGCCAAAATACAAAAAAGCAGCGGTGTTATGTGTCAAGCGCGGCTGCATAGTGATCCCTCATTTTTGCGTTTGCGCGAATGAGGATTTTTCTAGTGACTGCAATGAGAGCGACTTTACCGGGCTTCCCGTTTTCCCTGAGGCGTTGATAGAAAGCTTTCATTTCCGGATCGAAGCGAATGGCGGGGAGTGTCGCCACATATAAAGCATCGCGCACATGTTTCCGTCCTCCTGTAATTGTCCGCCTGCCGCGCATTAGACCACTATCCCGGTTGATTGGGGCTAGACCAACGAGCTTGGCGATTTGTCCTTTGTCGAGATGACCCAGTTCCGGCAGGCCTGCCAGCAGGAAGCAGGCGGTCCGCAATCCAATGCCCTTTATTGAAGTCAACACTTTGGCCCTGGCCTTGAGTGCTGCATCCTGTTCCAGGCATTCCTCCATCGCTTCCACAACGGCTTGACGCTGTTCCAGCAGGAAATTCAGAGCCTCTTCGATCCAGTCTCTTGCCTTGTTCAGCAGCTTTTCCCGGCGGTTCTTTTCCTGGACAATCATGTGGGACAGCTGTTTGTATCGGACTACGAGGTCTGAGAGTTCCTGCTGCTGTTCAGAAGGTTGTTCAAGAAGGCGTGTTTCCATGCGCCTGCCATAGTCGGCTAGCACAAAGGCATCCACCTTGTCGGTTTTGGCCAATTGCCCACTGGCCCGGGCAAACTGACGGATATATCGGGCATTAACTTTGGCAACCGGCAACCCGGCTGCAAGCAAGGCATCTGTGACCATGCGTTCATAGCCACCTGTAGGCTCCAGGATCAGCCGTTCAATGTCTTCCCTGTCAGCAACCCACGAAAGGAATTTGGCAATGCCGGATGTATTATTGGTAAATGTGTCTGCTTCGCCTTCTGGCAGCAGGCAAACGTCAAAGGATGATTTTGATATGTCGATCCCAATGGATCGCGTGGTATAAGTCATTGGCTTTGTCTTTCTTATACACGAGCGTAAAAGCTCACTCAGCGGTTCGACGAAGCCTCTGTGGTGCGGAAGGGTTATGCTTTTTTACGACCGTAAAAGGTCTTGCCCCGAGTGGGCTCAACCACATTCCGCACCTTGAACAGGGGGTGGCCACCCCCTGTTCAAAATCAAAGAGGCACGAAGATCATAACAAATCTTCGTGCCTCTCAATGTATAAG
>NZ_LRUB01000006.1 GCF_001550065.1 Kordiimonas lipolytica | reverse complement strand
ATGGCTAAAGAAAAGTTTGAACGTAATAAGCCGCACTGCAACATCGGTACTATTGGTCACGTTGACCATGGTAAGACGACGTTGACAGCTGCGATCACGAAAGTTCTGGCTGAAGCATACGGCGGTGCAGCTGTAGACTTCGCGAACATTGACAAGGCTCCAGAGGAGCGTGAGCGTGGTATCACGATCTCTACTGCACACGTTGAGTATGAGACTGAAGCACGTCACTATGCGCACGTTGACTGCCCAGGTCACGCTGACTATGTGAAGAACATGATCACGGGCGCGGCTCAAATGGACGGCGCTATCCTGGTTGTTAACGCAGCAGATGGTCCAATGCCACAGACACGCGAGCACATCCTGCTTGCTCGTCAGGTTGGTGTACCAGCGCTTGTTGTGTTCATGAACAAAGTTGACCAGGTTGACGACGAAGAGCTCCTCGAGCTTGTTGAGATGGAAATCCGTGAGCTTCTGTCTGAGTATGATTTCCCAGGCGACGATATTCCGATCGTAGCTGGTTCTGCTCTTGCAGCTCTCGAAGGTCGTGACGACAACATCGGTAAAGACAAGATCATCGAGCTGATGAAAGCCGTTGATGATTACATCCCACAGCCAGAGCGTGCTGTTGACGGTGCATTCCTGATGCCTGTTGAGGACGTATTCTCCATCTCCGGTCGCGGTACTGTATGTACTGGTCGTGTTGAGCGCGGCATCGTGAAAGTTGGCGAAGAGATCGAGATCGTTGGTATCCGCGACACTCAGAAGACAACTGTTACTGGCGTTGAAATGTTCCGCAAGCTTCTTGATGAAGGTCGTGCGGGCGACAACATCGGTGCGCTGCTGCGTGGTGTAGCTCGTGATGACGTTGAGCGTGGCCAGGTTCTGGCACACGTTGGCTCGATCACGCCACACACCAAGTTCACTGCCGAGACTTACATCCTCACTAAAGAGGAAGGTGGTCGTCACACGCCGTTCTTCGCGAACTACCGTCCACAGTTCTACTTCCGTACAACTGACGTGACCGGTAATGTTGAACTGCCAGAAGGCACCGAAATGGTAATGCCTGGTGACAACGTGAACCTGACTGTTGAGCTGATCGCTCCGATCGCCATGGATGAAGGCCTCCGCTTCGCAATCCGCGAAGGTGGCCGTACCGTTGGCGCCGGCGTTGTAGCTAAAATCATCGCGTAATTTAATCACGGCGCCGGGCCTTGTTCCGGCGCCACTGTTAAGGTGTTAGATCAATGGAAGCGCAAAATATTCGCATCCGCCTGAAGGCTTTTGACCACCGTGTGCTTGACCAAGCAACCGGTGAAATCGCCAACACGGCTAAGCGTACGGGCGCCATGGTTCGCGGGCCTATCCCGATGCCAACCAGGATCGAAAAATTCACGGTACTGCGTGGCCCACACGTAAACAAAAAGTCTCGTGAACAATTCGAAATGCGTACCCACAAACGCTTGCTCGACATTGTCGACCCAACTCCACAGACCGTAGACGCGCTGATGAAGCTCGACCTCGCTGCTGGCGTTGATGTTGAAATCAAACTGCAAGGATAAGACCCATGCGTACTGGTTTGATTGCAAAAAAGCTTGGTATGACTCGCGTATTTAACGACGCCGGTCACCACGTGCCTGTAACTGTCCTGCAGCTCGACGGCTGTCAGGTTGTTGCCCAGCGCACGATTGAGAAAGACGGTTACACCGCTCTGCAACTTGGTGCGGGTTCCCGTAAAGTAAAGAACGTTTCGAAGGCACAGCGTGGCCACTTCGCGAAAGCAGAAGTTGAGCCAAAAGCGAAACTCGCTGAGTTCCGTGTTGCCGCTGATGCGCTCGTTGAAGTTGGTGCTGAACTGACTGCAGATCACTTCCTGGTAGGCCAGCGCGTTGACGTTGTTGGCACGTCCAAGGGTAAGGGTTTTGCTGGTGCGATGAAGCGTCACAACTTCGGCGGTCTGCGTGCCTCCCACGGTGTATCCATCTCCCACCGTTCACACGGTTCCACGGGTCAGTGTCAAGACCCAGGCCGCGTGTTCAAGGGCAAGAAGATGGCTGGTCACCTTGGTGATGTCCGCAAAACTGTGCAGAGCCTTGAAATTGTTGAAACGCGGGTTGATGAAGGCCTCATCCTCGTTAAAGGCGGTATCCCTGGTTCCAAAGAGGGCTGGGTACTGATCTCTGACGCTGCGAAGAAGGCTGCTCCGGAAGGTCTGCCGATGCCGGCTGCATTCCGCGCCCCTGCGAAAGCAGAAGCTCCTGCTGCTGAGGCTCCGGCTGAAGCACCAGCAGAAGCGCCTGCAGAAGCTAACGAGGAATAAGCGTCATGAAGACGAACGTCCTTACATTAGACGCCAAGAAAGCCGGCGACATCGAACTCGATGAGGCTATCTTCGGTGTGACTGCACGTGCAGACATCCTGCACCGTGTGGTGAACTGGCAGCTTGCCAAGCGCCGGGCCGGTACTCACGCTGTGAAGTTCCGTTCCGACATCGCTCGCACTGGTAAAAAGTGGGGCCGCCAAAAAGGTGGTGGTACCGCTCGTCACGGCGACCGTCGCTCCAACATCTTCATCGGTGGTGGTCGCGCTTTCGGTCCTGTTGTGCGCGATCATGGCTTCGATCTGCCGAAAAAAATCCGCAAGCTCGGCCTCAAATCGGCTCTGTCCGCTAAACAAGCAGACGGCAAGCTGATCGTGGTTGATGTTGCTGAACTGAAGGAAGGCAAGACGAAAGAACTGGCAGCCAAGCTCGAGAAGCTCGGCCTTGCTAATGCTCTGTTCGTTGACGGTGCTGAAGTGAATGAAAACTTCAAGCGCGCCGTTGCCAACATTCCGAATGTTGATGTGCTGCCAAGCCAAGGTGCGAACGTGTACGACATCCTGCGTCGTGACACGCTGGTTCTCACCAAAGCTGCAGTCGCCAAACTCGAGGAGAGGCTCAAATGAGCATGGTCAAGCATTATGACGTGATCAAGAGCCCTGTAATCACCGAAAAGGCGACTCTCGGCTCTGAAAACAACCAAGTAACCTTCAAGGTTGCGATCGATGCTACTAAGCCAGAGATCAAAGCCGCTGTCGAAGCTCTCTTCGACGTGAAGGTGAAGAAGGTCAATACGCTGCGCCAAGAAGGCAAGGTAAAACGTTTCCGTGGTGTAACCGGCAAGCGCGCCGAATACAAAAAAGCCATGGTAACGCTTGCTGAAGGTAACAGTATTGACGTGACAACGGGGGTTTAACCGATGGCACTCAAGCAATATAAACCGGTGACCCCGGGCCAGCGTGGCCTCGTTCTTGTTGACCGTGACGGTCTGCACAAGGGCAAGCCTGTAAAAGCGCTGACCGAAGGTCTCACCAAATCCGGTGGCCGCAACAACAAAGGCCGCATCACTGCCCGTCGCATTGGTGGTGGTCACAAGCGCTCTTACCGGATCATCGACTTCAAACGGACGAAATGGGACGTTCCAGCAACTGTTGAGCGTCTTGAATACGATCCTAACCGGACCGCATTTATCGCCCTGATCAAATATGAAGATGGTGAACTGTCTTACATCATCGCGCCACAGCGCCTCGCCCCTGGCGACACTGTGATTGCCGGTGACAAAGTAGACGTGAAACCAGGCAACGTGATGCCGCTCGCCAACATGCCAATCGGTACCATCATCCACAATGTGGAGATGAAGAAAGGCAAAGGCGGCCAGATCGCTCGTTCCGCTGGTGCATATGCCCAGCTGATCGGTCGTGACCGCGGTTACGCACAGCTCCGTCTGTCTTCGGGTGAAGTACGCGTGGTACGCGGCGAGTGTGTCGCAACCGTTGGCGCTGTATCCAACCCTGATAATCAAAACACGAAGCTCGCTAAAGCGGGCCGGAACCGTTGGTTGGGCAAACGCCCAAGCGTTCGTGGTGTTGCCATGAACCCGGTTGATCACCCACATGGTGGTGGTGAAGGCCGTACTTCCGGTGGTCGTCACCCAGTGACGCCATGGGGTAAACCAACGAAAGGTAAGAAGACTCGGTCTAACAAAGAGACTGACAAGCTTATCATCCGGTCGCGCCACGAGCGCAAGAAACGCTAAGGAGTCCTGAATATGGCACGCTCTGTATGGAAAGGCCCTTTCGTTGACATGCACCTTCTCAAGAAGGTGGAAGGCGCCCTGGAAAGCGGCAAAACGGCTGCAGTAATTCAGACCTGGTCTCGCCGGTCTACAATTCTGCCGAACTTCGTTGGCCTGACCTTCAATGTCTACAATGGGCAAAAGTTCATTCCGGTTTATGTGACCGAAGACATGGTTGGTCACAAGCTGGGTGAATTCGCTCCAACGCGGACCTACTACGGTCACGCTGCGGACAAGAAAGCGAAGAGGAAATAACTGTGGGTAAGCAATCTGCAAAACGCCGTTTGGCGGATAACGAAGCAGTAGCAACCGCTACAATGCTTCGCGGCTCGCCACAGAAACTCAACCTCGTGGCGCAGTCAATTCGTGGTATGAAAGTGGAAAAAGCTCTGGCAAGCCTGAGCTTCAACCGCCGCCGCACCGCGATCGACGTAAAGAAAGTTCTGCAGTCTGCAATCGCAAACGCAGAAAACAACCACAACCTGGATGTGGACAGCCTCGTTGTTGCTGAAGCAACTGTGGGCAAGGCACTGACGATGAAGCGTTTCCGTGCCCGTGCTCGTGGTCGCGTAGGCAAGATCGTTAAGCCGTTCAGCCGCCTGCGCATCGTTGTGCGCGAAGTAGAGGAGACTGCATAATGGGTCAGAAAGTAAGCCCTGTTGGTCTGCGCCTGGGTGTGAACCGCACCTGGGATTCGCGCTGGTACGCCGAAGGCGAAGAATACGGCTCGATGCTGCATGAAGACCTGAAAATCCGTGAGTTCGTAACCAAAGAACTGTCGCAAGCCGGCATTTCCAAAGTTGTGATCGAGCGTCCGGCGAAAAAATGCCGCGTGACCATCTACTCGGCTCGTCCGGGTGTGATCATCGGTAAAAAAGGCGCCGACATTGAGAAGCTCCGCCGCAAGGTAGCCAACTTCACATCTGCTGAAGTGAGCCTGAACATTGTCGAAGTCCGCAAGCCGGAAATTGATGCGAAACTGATCGCCGACAACATTGCACAACAGCTGGAGCGTCGTGTTGCGTTCCGTCGTGCGATGAAGCGTGCGGTACAAAGCGCAATTCGTCTTGGTGCCGGTGGTATCCGGATCAACTGTGCCGGCCGTCTTGGCGGTGCAGAGATCGCACGGACCGAATGGTACCGCGAAGGCCGCGTGCCGCTGCACACTCTGCGTGCTGACATCGACTACGGTGTAGCTGAAGCCCTGACTGCCTACGGCATCTGCGGCATCAAAGTATGGGTGTACAAAGGCGACATCATGGAACACGACCCGATGGCTCATGAACGCCGTGCTAACGAAGTTCAAAGCCAAGGAGGCCCGTCCCGCCGCTAGGCTGGGACGGCTAGAGTAGGAGCGACAAGCGATGTTGCAACCGAAGCGTACTAAGTTCCGCAAAATGCACAAAGGCCGTATCCACGGCTCTGCCCCAGGCGGAACGTCATTGAACTTTGGTCAGTTTGGTCTCAAAGCGACCACTCCTGGCCGTGTAACGGCTCGTCAAATCGAGGCAGCCCGCCGTGCCATGAACCGCCACATGAAGCGTTCTGGTAAAGTCTGGATCCGTATCTTCCCTGATACTCCAGTAACGGCTAAGCCTGCCGAGGTTCGGATGGGTAAAGGTAAAGGCTCTGTCGATCGTTGGGTGGCCAAGGTTAAACCTGGTCGCATCATGTTCGAGATCGACGGCGTCTCTGAAGAACTGGCCCGCGGTGCATTTGAGCGCGCAGCTGCAAAGCTCGCTGTTCAGACTCGCATCGTGGAACGGATGCATTAAGAGCTAACGGAGAAAAATGATGAAGGCAGCTGATCTTCGCCAAAAGTCGCAAGACGAGCTCCGTAAAGAGCTCGAAGACCTGAAAAAAGAGCAGCTTAATCTGCGCTTTCAGGCGGCGTCTGGCCAACTCGAAAACACGGCTCGCGTACGCGAGATCCGTCGCGACGTAGCCCGGATCAAGACGATCCTGGGCCAGTCGGCTGAGGCGTAAGGAGTAAACCCATGCCAAAGCGTATTTTGCAAGGAACTGTGGTAAGCAACAAGGGCGACAAAACCGTTGTTGTAAAAGTAGAACGTCGGATTAAGCATCCTTTGCTTGACAAAATTATTCGACGCTCTAAGAAGTACCACGCTCACGATGAGAGCAACGAAATTCAGGTTGGGGAGACAGTCCGCATTGAGGAGTGTCGTCCTATTTCGAAACTGAAGACCTGGCGTGTAGTAGGTGGTGAGGCTTAGGCCTCACCTTCTTGCTATTCGTCGGCAATAACAAAGGGTGTAACCCATGATTCAGATGCAAACCAACCTCGACGTGGCCGATAACTCCGGGGGCAAGAGGGTGCAGTGCATTAAAGTGCTTGGTGGTTCCAAGCGCAAAACCGCTGGAGTAGGCGACATTATTGTCGTCTCCGTAAAGGAAGCGATCCCACGGGGTCGTGTTAAGAAAGGTGACGTGCATCGCGCCGTCATCGTTCGTACTGCTAAAGAAGTTCGCCGTAACGATGGCACTGCCATCCGTTTCGACCGCAACGCAGCAGTACTTGTAAACAAGAACCATGAGCCGATCGGTACCCGTATTTTTGGCCCGGTCGTGCGTGAACTGCGTGCAAAGAAGCATATGAAAATCATCTCGCTTGCACCGGAGGTACTCTAAATGGCCGCGAAACTTAAAAAAGGTGACAAGGTCGTTGTGATTGCCGGTAAAGACAAAGGCAAGCGCGGCGAAATCACGTCCGTTCTCCCTAAAGAAGGTCGTGCATTTGTTTCGGGTGTAAACCTGATCAAGAAGCACAATCGTCCTACTCAGGCGAGTGCAGGCGGTATTGAGACGAAAGAAGCGGCTATTCAGCTCTCCAATCTGATGATTGAAGATCCGAAAGACGGCGCTCCTTCTCGTGTTGGTTTCAAAGTTCTCGAAGACGGTCGCAAGGTTCGCTTTGCGAAGAAGTCCGGGGAGGTGATCGATGGCTAAAGCAACTAAGGCAATGCCACGTCTTCGTACAATGTATGAAGAAAAAGTACGTGCTTCCCTGCAGGAGCAGTTCGGCTACAAAAACCCGATGCAGGTTCCAAAGCTCGACAAAGTTGTCATCAACGTAGGTGTTGGTGAAGCTGTTGCCGACAAGAAAAAGATCGACAAGGTTGTTGACGAGATCACAGCCATCGCTGGTCAGAAGCCTGTTGTTACGAAAGCTCGCAAGTCCATCGCAGGTTTCAAACTGCGTGAAGGCATGCCTCTTGGCGTGAAAGTGACTCTGCGTAGCGAACGTATGTACGAGTTTCTTGATCGTCTGATCACCATTGCAATGCCACGTATTCGTGACTTCCAGGGCGTAAACCCGAAGTCTTTCGACGGCCGCGGCAACTACGCAATGGGCCTGAAGGAACAAATCGTCTTCCCAGAAGTTGACTACGACAAAGTAGATCAGGTTCGCGGGATGGACATTATCATCTGCACCACGGCTCAAAACGATGAGGAAGCGCGTGCGCTTCTCGCCGGTTTTGACATGCCGTTTAAGAAATAACGGCAGCCGAAGGAGGGTTTTGATATGGCTAAGAAAAGTGCCATGAACAAGAACGCACGGCGGGAAAAGCTGGTAGAGAAGTATGCTGCCAAGCGCGCTGAGCTTAAGGCTAAAGTCTATGACAAGAGCCTGGGCGAAGACGAGCGCTGGCTTGCTGCACTCCAGCTCGCTAAACTGCCACGTAACGGCGCTAAGACGCGTCTTCGCAATCGTTGCGAAGTAACGGGTCGCCCACGTGGTTACTACCGTAAATTCAAGATGTCCCGTATCGCGCTGCGTGAGCTTGGCTCCGCTGCGAAGATCCCGGGCGTCGTTAAATCCAGTTGGTAAGGGGATAGGCTCATGTCGATGACAGATCCGATCGGCGATATGCTGACCCGTATCCGCAACGGTCTGCAAGCTCGCAAATCCGTTGTATCCACGCCAGCCTCCAAGACGCGTCAGCGCATCTTGGACGTGCTTCAGCGTGAAGGTTACATTCGCGGCTACTCGCGTGAAGAAGGTGAAGGCAACAAAGCCTCCATCTCCATCGAGCTCAAGTATCACGAAGGCGAACCGGTTATCCGCACGATCAATCGTGTGTCCAAACCAGGTCGTCGCGTCTATAGCTCAGTTCGTGACTTGCCACGTGTTCACAACGGCCTTGGTATTTCGATCGTTTCCACACCGAAAGGTGTGCTTTCCGACGCTGAAGCGCGGGAAAGCAATGTGGGCGGCGAAATTCTTTGCACCGTATTCTAAGGAAGGGAAGAAGACATGTCCCGTATCGGTAAAAAGCCAGTGGCGATCCCGTCCGGCGTGACCGTTTCCTTGAACGGCGCGGACCTGACGGTTAAAGGCCCTAAAGGCGAACTCGCAATGACTTTCGTTCCTGAGGTAATCGTTGCCCAGAACGACGACGGCATCGCAGTAACGCCAGTTAACGAAACCAAGCGTGCTCGCTCCATGTGGGGTATGCAGCGCACGATGGTTGCCAACATGATCGAAGGTGTAACCGACGGCTTCACCAAGAAGCTTGAGATCACCGGTGTTGGTTACCGTGCTGCTATGAAGGGTTCTGCCCTTAACCTGCAGCTTGGCTACAGCCACGATATTGATTTCCCGGTTCCAGCAGGCATCAAGATTGAGACGCCTGATCAGACCACGATCATTATCTCCGGCATCGACAAACAACAAGTCGGTGAAACTGCAGCCAAGATTCGCGAATTCCGTAAGCCTGAGCCATACAAAGGCAAGGGTATCAAGTACGCAGGCGAATATATCTTCCGCAAGGAAGGTAAGAAGAAGTAATGGGTGGCACGAATGGCTTCTAATAATACATTTGAACGGCGCCGCCAGCGCAACCGCACCGCGCTTAAGAAGCGCGCAGGCGGTCGGCCGCGTCTTTCTATTCACCGTACTAACCAGCATATCTATGCGCAGATTATCGACGATGTGAAAGGTGCAACTCTTGCAGCTGCCTCCACCGTTGAGAAGGACCTGCGTGAAGATTCGTCCAAGAATATCGAGGGCGCTTCCAAAGTTGGTAAGTTGATTGCCGAGCGAGCCAAAGCTGCGGGCGTCAAATCAGTGGTCTTCGACCGTGGTGGTTTCATCTACCATGGCCGTGTGAAGGCTCTTGCTGAGGCGGCGCGCGAAGGCGGCTTGGAATTCTAAGAAAAGTATAGAAAGGAAATCCAATGGCACGCCCAGAACGCAATCGCGAAGAAAGCGAACTGATTGAGAAATTGGTTCACATTAACCGCGTAGCCAAAGTTGTTAAAGGTGGTCGTCGGTTTGGTTTCGCCGCTCTCGTAGTGGTTGGTGACCAACGTGGCCGTGTAGGTTTCGGTAATGGTAAGGCCCGTGAGGTTCCTGAAGCCATCCGGAAGGCAACTGAAGCTGCTAAGAAAAACATGATCCGTGTACCGCTGCGCGAAGGCCGCACGCTGCACCACGACATCAAGGGCCGTTGGGGCGCTGGTCGGGTACTGCTGCGTACTGCTCAAGCTGGTACGGGTATCATCGCAGGTGGTCCGATGCGCGCAGTGTTTGAAGCACTCGGCGTACAGGACGTGGTAACTAAATCGCAGGGCTCTTCGAACCCGTACAACATGGTACGCGCTACGATCGATGCTCTGACGAAGCAGAACTCGCCACGTCAGGTCGCAGCGGCCCGCGGCAAGAAGGTAGCTGACATCGTAGCTCGTCGTGGCGACATCAAAGTCGTTGACGGTGCTGATGACGCTGCTGACGAAGCTCAAGCGGAGTAATGATCAATGGCTGCGAAGAAAAAGACTATTAAAGTTACCCAGATTGGTAGCCCAATCCGCCGCCAAGCTGACCAGCGCCAGACGCTGGTGGGCCTGGGTCTTAATAAAATGCACAAAACGCGTGAGCTCGAGGATACTCCTGCTGTACGCGGCATGATCAACAAGGTGCACCACCTGGTGCGCGTTGAAGATTAAGCCGGCGCGTTCGGAGAAGACTGATGAAAATCAACGAACTTCGTGACAACCCAGGCGCTCGCAAATCTGCAACGCGTGTGGGTCGTGGTATCGGTTCCGGCAAAGGTAAAACCGCCGGTTCTGGTCACAAAGGCCAAAAAGCCCGGTCTGGTGTAGCTATCAACGGCTTCGAAGGCGGTCAGATGCCAATCTACCGTCGTCTGCCGAAGCGTGGCTTCACCAGCATGAACCGGAAAGACTTCCAGATTCTCAACCTCGGCCGTCTGCAGAAGGCGATCGACGACAAGAAACTGGACGCCAAGAAGCCAATCACTGTCGAAACCCTGGTGGAAGCCGGTGTTGTTGGCAAGGTTATCGACGGCGTACGTCTGCTGGCTAAAGGCGAACTGAAAGCCAAGGTCGACATCACAGTAACTGGCGCATCCAAAGGTGCGGTAGAAGCTGTTGAAAAGGCTGGCGGCAAGGTTACCGTCGCTTAAAGCAAAAGCGTAGGCCGAGATATAAAAACAGATCAAGGGGCTTGGAGTATTTATGGCATCCGCTGCGGAACAATTGGCGTCCAATATTAGTTTGGCATCAATCGGCAAAGCCGAAGAGCTTAAAAAACGAATTTGGTTCGCCCTGGGTGCACTTATTGTGTACCGACTGTGTAGCTATATCCCCCTTCCAGGGTTGGATTCCGATGCAGTAGCAAATATGTTCGCGCAGATGGGTAGCGGCATGCTGGATATGGTGAATACCTTCTCCGGCGGCGCACTCCAACGCACCTCGATCATCATGTTGGGCATTATGCCCTATATCTCGGCCTCCATTATTATGCAGCTCCTCACCACCATGAGCCCGACACTGGCTCAGTGGAAAAAGGAAGGGGAGCAGGGTCGCCGGAAAATCAACCAATATACGCGTTATGGCACTGTGCTGCTGACCGTGGTGCAGGGCTATGCCATTGCAACCGGCCTTGAAAGCCAGCCGGGCGTTGTGGTTGACCCAGGCTTCTTCTTCCGCATGACAACGGTGATCACCCTTGTCGGCGGTACCATGTTCCTGATGTGGCTTGGTGAGCAGATCACCCAGCGCGGCATCGGTAACGGTATTTCCCTGATTATTTTCGCAGGTATCGTGGCGGAACTGCCATCGACCCTTGCACAGGCTTTCGAGCTGAACCGTACGGGCGCTATGTCGCTTGGCATCCTGCTGGCGCTGCTGGTAGGTGCTGCTGCCCTGGTTTGGTTCATCGTTCTCTGTGAACGCGCCCAGCGCCGGATCATCATCCAGTATCCGAAGCGCCAACAGGGCAACCGCGTGTTCCAGGGTGACAAGTCGCACCTGCCAATGAAGCTCAATGTGGCTGGCGTTATCCCGCCGATCTTCGCATCGTCCCTTCTGCTGATGCCTCTGACCGTTGCCAACCTGTATCAGGCTGGCGGCCCAGAGTGGCTGAGCACCGTGACGGCGATCCTCGGCCCGGGCAAGCCGCTCTATATCGCGCTTTACGTGGCAATGATCGTATTCTTCTGCTTCTTCTACACGGCTATTCAGTTCAACCCTGAAGACACGGCCGATAACCTGAAGAAGCACGGCGGCTTCGTGCCGGGCATTCGCCCAGGCAAGCGTACCGCCGAGTATCTTGATTATGTCCTGACGCGCCTGACGGTTATTGGCTCTGCCTACCTGTCCATCGTGTGTGTCATCCCTGAAGTGCTGATCAGCCAGGCGGCCGTACCATTCTATCTTGGTGGTACAAGCCTTCTGATCGTTGTGAATGTGACCATGGACACAGTAAGCCAGATCCATTCGCACCTGATGGCACAGCAGTATGAAGGACTTCTGAAAAAGACACGCCTGAAAGGGGGCCGCCGGTGATTATCATTCTGTTTGGCCCTCCGGGTGCCGGTAAAGGCACGCAGGCTCAGCGGATCGAAAAGTCCCGTGGTCTGGTGCAACTCTCCACCGGCGACATGCTGCGCGCAGCTGTTGCCGCTGGTACCGAAATGGGTAAGGCCGCCAAAGCTGCGATGGACAGCGGCAGCCTTGTAACCGACGAAATCGTAATCGGCATCATCCGTGACCGTATCCAGGAAGAAGACTGCAAGAACGGTTTCATCCTGGATGGCTTCCCGCGCACCGTTGCGCAGGCCGAAGCACTTGATGTGATGCTGGCAGACCAAGGCCTGAACCTTGACGCCGTTATCGAAATGAAAGTCGATGACGAAGCGCTGGTGGACCGGGTGTGCGGACGTTATACCTGCGCCAAATGCGGCGCTGGCTATCATGACACAAACCTGAAGCCGAAGGTGGAAGGTGTGTGTGATGAGTGTGGTAGCACGGAATTCACCCGTCGTAAGGATGACAATCCAGAGACGTTTGGAAGCCGGCTGAAAGCTTATTACGCAGATACGGCGCCTGTGTTGCCATATTATGCTGATAAGGGGACTTTGCAGCAAGTTGATGGCATGGCTGCCATCGATGAAGTTGCTGCACAAATTGACGCAGTCTTGACTGCGTAAAGAAACTGTCACTTGACGGTTGACGAACGGGGGTTAGTTCATATAATCCCCGGCTTCAACACGTCTTGTGATTCGTATGTATAGACGTGAACTTGTTTATTAGGAGAAACGGTCGTGGCGCGTATTGCTGGCGTTAACATTCCGACCAACAAGCGAGTAGAAATCGCTTTGACCTACATTCACGGTATTGGCCGCACCAAGGCCACGGAAATCTGCGAAAAGCTTGGTTTCCCCCGTGAGCGTCGTGTGTCGGAACTGACGGACTCTGAAGTTATTCAGATCCGTGAAATGATCGATACCGATTTCACTGTTGAGGGTGACCTCCGCCGTGAAGTTGCGATGAATATCAAACGGTTGATGGACCTCAAGTCTTATCGTGGTCTCCGTCACCGTGCAAAACTGCCTACACGCGGTCAGCGCACGAGCACAAACGCTCGTACTCGTAAGGGTAAAGCTGTTCCGATTGCAGGTAAGAAGAAGTAATCTCGGGTATCCGCTGTTTAGGACTCCCCATAATTATAGGGTCTGCTAGAGATGGCTAAAGACACTGGGCGCGTTAAGCGCCGTGAGCGGAAAAACATCACCAATGGTGTTGCTCACGTAAATGCATCGTTCAACAACACGATGGTTACAATCACAGACGTACAGGGTAACGCAATCTCCTGGTCGTCTGCAGGTATGATGGGTTTCAAAGGTTCTCGTAAATCGACGCCTTACGCTGCACAGGTTGCTGCAGAAGACGCTGGTAAGAAAGCCCAGGAACATGGCGTTAAATCATTGGAAGTGGAAGTGAAGGGTCCTGGCGCTGGTCGCGAGTCCGCTCTGCGCGCGCTTCAGGCAATTGGCTTCGTTATCACGAGCATTCGTGACGTAACGCCAATTCCACACAATGGTTGCCGTCCACCCAAACGCCGCCGCGTATAACGCACACGAGTTTCGGGTAAAGAGTATTGGCGCGAATCCTTTGGCGCTGAATTTGTAATAACAGCGTCATTCAAAAAGAGGGTTACACCGTGATCCAGAAAAACTGGCAGGAACTGATTAAACCAAATGGCGTTACGATTGAGCCGGGTGCAGACCCGCTTCGTAAAGCCAAAATCGTTGTAGAGCCGCTTGAGCGGGGCTATGGCATGACGCTGGGCAACGGCCTGCGTCGCGTGCTGCTGTCGTCCCTGCAGGGCGGTGCTGTTACAGCGATCCAAATTGAAGGTGTTCTGCACGAATTCTCTTCCGTACCAGGCGTGCGCGAAGACGTGACGGACATCGTTCTCAACATCAAACAGCTTCCCGTTCGCGTTCTGTGCGACGGCTCCAAGCGCCTGCACCTGACCGCTTCCGGCCCAGGTGAGGTGAAAGCCGACGCCATCAGCGAAGTAGCTGACGTTGAGATCCTGGATAAAGACCTTGTTCTGTGTCACCTCGATGAAGGTGCCACGCTGAACATGGAACTGACTGTCTCCTCTGGCAAAGGCTATGTGCCTGCAGACCGCAACCGTCCGGAAGACGCGCCAATTGGCCTTATTCCTGTGGATGCGCTCTACAGCCCAGTGAAGAAAGTAAGCTACAAGGTTGAGAACACCCGTGAGGGCCAGGTTCTCGACTATGACAAACTGTCGATGGAAGTTGAAACAGACGGCACAGTAACGCCTGAAGATGCCCTGGCATTCGCTGCCCGCATCCTGCAGGACCAACTGGCTGTGTTTGTGAACTTCGACGAGCCAGAAGAAGCCACCAAGCCGGAAGAAGACGAAGAACCAGCGTTCAACCGTCAGCTGCTGCGCAAAGTGGACGAACTGGAACTGTCCGTTCGTTCGGCAAACTGCCTCAAGAACGACAACATCGTCTACATTGGCGACCTGGTTCAGAAAACCGAAGCAGAAATGCTCCGCACGCCGAACTTCGGTCGCAAATCGCTCAACGAAATCAAGGAAGTTCTCGCGTCCATGGGCCTGCGCCTCGGCATGGAACTCCCAGCTTGGCCGCCTGAGAATATCGAAGAGCTCGCCAAGAAACTTGAGCAAGAATACTAAGCCTAGGGCACAGGGCCTCTCATCCGAGGGGCCCAAAGCTCTTTTTTAAAACCTCCCACACCAAACGTGGGACACCTGCCGGTACTAGGTAAATTGGTTACCCAAGGCCGGACAGGCAACCAGGAGTAAGACAATGCGTCACGGTAAATCTGGCCGCAAACTCAATCGGACCGCTAGCCACCGTAAGGCTATGTTCATGAACCTCAGCCAAGCGCTGATCAAGCACGAGCAAATCATTACGACTCTGCCAAAGGCAAAAGACCTGGCACCGATCGTTGAGAAGCTGATCACGCTTGCGAAGAAGGGTGGCCTTGCCAACCGTCGTCTGGCGATTGCTCGCCTGCAGGACGAAACGCTGGTTTCCAAAATGTTCGACGAGCTGGCTGACCGCTACAAAGAGCGTAACGGTGGTTACACTCGCGTTCTCAAAGCTGGTTTCCGTCACGGCGACAACGCGCCGATGGCTGTGATCGAGCTGGTTGACCGCAACGAAGACGCCAAAGGCCAGGACAGCGGCCCAACCGCTGACATGGACGAGGCTGAAGACGCGGCATAAGCCAACCGTCAATTCACGATTAGAGAAGGGCGTCCCACCCGGGGCGCCCTTTTTCTATTTTGGCTTCCGCTTCGCAGCAGGCCCCAGCACAAATCAGAATGACTTCCCTCAAAAGTTCTTCCATTTCCCTCTTTGGTTTACTCGCCATTCATCAGCCGTTCAGTTAACGATGGCTATCTGAATAACGCGACTGGCAGCAGCCAGCGCTTTGACACGACAGATATGAGTATATTGGGGGACAATATGACCGACATTATTTTGGACGACACCATCGTTGGTGGCGATGGGGACGACACGGTTTCTGGTGGCCAGGGCAACGATATTATCTCGGCTGGGGCAGGCAATGACCTGGTGATCGGCGATATCGGGCAGGACCGCATCCATGGCGACGACGGCGATGATATCATGGTTGGCGGCCAGTATGCCGCAGCGGACGACAGCTCCGGTGGCCGTATGACCGAAGACACAGGTGAGGATATCCTTTATCTGGTTAGGCCCGCACCAGAAGGACTCGCTGAAAAGCTTTTTGGCGGCGCGGGCGCTGATGTGATCGTTGGCGGCAACTGGTTTGACCGCGATGACGACGGTATCGTCGACTATGAAGAAATCGATGCTGGTAGCGCCAGCCTTGAATACCAGCCAGGCTTTGCTAACCAGCTTTGGGGCGGCGCGGGTGATGATACGCTCTATGGTGCCAATGGCTTCGACACCATGGGAGGCGGCGCCGGCGATGATGTCCTGAGTGGCTTTGGCGGCGTGGACGTCATCTTTGGCGGTGCCGGCAACGACCTGGTCTTCGGCGGTGATGGCGACCCGGAGTATTTCCATCAGTTCGATGGCCCAGGCTCAACCCGCGTGGAAACCCTCTATGGCGGCGAAGGCAATGACACGCTTTGGGGTGAAGGCGGTGTCGATGTGCTTTATGGTGGCAGCGGCAGTGACCTGCTTAATGGCGGTTGCGGCGACGATACGCTTAATGGCGGTTCCGGCAACGACAGTATTTATAGCGGCACTGGCAATGATGTCATCAGCACGGGTTCCGGCTACGACATCGTCTTTTTCGAATTCGACGGCAGCCGCGACACCGTCACAGACTTTGATGTGCAAACTGACACCATCTTCGTGGCGGATGCAGACGAGCTCAGTGACTTCCAAGACGCAATTTCGAACGCTGTCCCGGCTGAAATTGATGGCCAGCAAGGCCTGCTGATTGAAAGCGGGGAGGGCTCGATGTTCCTTGTCGGAGTGAGTGCTACTGATATGCACGCAATCCAGGTCGGCCATTACCTGGACGACTGACCCTTAGCGGTACTATGGCAAGAACTATGGCAAGGGCGGCCTTTTGGTCGCCCTTTTTTATACGCCGACCAGATAGCGGCTTCGGTGCCCCAGCAGCTTGCGGCAGGAAACCAGCCCAAGGGTGCAGGCAAGGGCGGTCACTGTCGTCAGCAGTACATAGCCCAACCAGTCGGCGGTCAATATATCCGCCAGGGCTGTTTGCCCCTGCAGCACAAAGGATAGCGCCTTCAGGGCGTAGCCGTGGACGAAATAGATGCCGAAGCTGTAGGTGCCCAGAGTTTCAATGGGCCGCAGCGGCAGCCCCTTCGGTAGCGTGCCCAAGGCCGTCAGCACCAGTGCAGCAGACATCAGTTTCCAGGCAAAGGCCCAGTGAAGACCAGGCAGGGCACCTGTCAGCAGGAAGGCAAAGGGGATGCTTGTCATTGCAGTCAGCGGTAACCAGTGCTTGCGAATAAGGGGATCGAGCAGGTCATAGTGCCGCCGCATGGCCATGCCCGCAATATAGGCCGGCAACATATAGAGGGCCTTGGATGCAGGCGCCGCCACCAGACCCAGACCGGTCACAAGCTGGAGGCCGTCCCGGCTCATCACCAGGGACCACAGACACAGCGGGATAAGCAGCCAATAGAGAGTTCCCCGTCGCTCCAGTGCCAGCAATCCCGGCCCGATCAGATAGACCAGCGCGATCGCTGGGATAAACCAGAAATGCGCCATATGGCTGCCGGTCAGCAGCATGACCAAAGCCTGCTTCAAGGGCGTCAGGTCGGTCAAGGCAGCCGGTAAATTCTCGGGATACAGGGTCAGCGTCAAGGCCAATGCCGGGACTGAGCAGATCAGATAGGGCATGATGACGTTCTTGAGCTTACTCTTGAAATAGGAACTAGGCGTATGGCGCGGGGCAAGGTGCAGAAAAAGGAAGCCGGCGATGAAGATGAACCACAGCGAGCTTTCACGGATGATAGCCTGGCTGAGTTGGGCGAGGGATGAGCTCTCAGGCCACACCAGCAGGTCATTGGCGTGGGTCGCGACGATGAACAGGATCGCCAAGCCCCGAAACCAATGGACATTTTGAAAGAAGCCCTGGCTCGCAGCCCCCCGTTCAACCTTCCCCATTTTTGCTTCCCTGATGTTGCCCCTCGGTGCCTGATGTTACATGATCCTCGGAGCGCAGCCAAGTGCAGGTCGGTTTTTCCAGCACCAAAACGCGCGAGCGTGTCTCCCTGCAGCGAAGGAGCTTCCCCATGAGTGAAGATGTTATCCTCAAGCAATCTCATATGGTCTACAGCAGCCCATATGTGGGGGTGGAAGACCGTACCTACAGCCACAAGGGCCGCGAATACCGCTATCAAGTTACCACGCTTCCTGAATTTTCAGTCGTCGGCGCTGTTACCAAGGGCGGCAAGATATTGATCGTGCGGCAGTTCAGGCCCGGGCCGGGCCACTTCACCTATGACCTTCCAGCGGGCATGATAGATCCGGGTGACACGCCAGCTGAGACCGCAGCCAAGGAACTGCTGGAAGAAACTGGCTACAGCGGTCGGATTGAGCCTGTCACCACCACCTATGTCACGGCTTATTCAACGGCTAAAAAGCATATCTTCCTGGCGTTTGACTGTGAAAAGGTGGCCGAGCCCGAGGAAGACCCGGGCGTGATCGGCGCGCCGCTTGGCTTGGAAAGGGATGAGTTCAAAGCCCTTCTGCGCTCCGGCGAGATGCTTGACCTTGACGTAGCGCTTATCTTGGCCGCCCGTCTGGGCATTCCGTTTTAGTCAAGAAGAACCAAACCTACATCGCGCTGAGAGGGGAGAGCTGCGGGATTGGCCTTTGTTGCAAATAATAATAAGAATGACTTGCAATTAGAGTTCAGGACTCCTATCGTCCTGCGCACCGCTTGATGCGGAAAAAACAAGAACGCACAGATTTGATAGGAACTAATCCAATGACTTTTAAGCTGATTTCAGCGAGCGCGCTGGCAGCCCTTGTGGCTTGCTCTGGTGCGGCTCAGGCAGACGAAAACCTTCTGGGGCATGTCAAGGGTGCCGAGGTGCTTCCCAAAGGCGCAAGCGACTTATACGCAAAGATCAACTGGCGCTCAGGCAAGGGGTAGGGCGACTATGATGCCGTCGATTATGAAGTGGAATATGAATATGGCGTCTCGAACCGCTTCCAGTTCGGGACTGCCCTCAAGGCGCGTTCGGTCAACACCGAAGGCCTTCTTATCGATGGTTACCTGCCACTTGAAGGCGACTTCGGCCCGAAACTGGCCGGTGTGCAACTGACAGGCAAATATATGTTCCTCAGCCCAGCGCTGGATGACTTCGGTCTCGCGAGCTACGTGGCGCTCGACTATGACTGGGTTGATCCGCATTCCGGACAGGACAAGAATACCCTGAGCCTGGAGCTGGAGTTCATCGGCCAGAAATATTTCCTCGAGGGCCAGTTGATCTGGATGGGTAACCTCTCTGTTGAGGGCACATATTCCGACCGCGGCGCAATTGAAGGCCTGCCTGCGGACTTCGAATGGCCCACTGACCCGGAAATGGAACTTGAGATTACCGCTGGCACCGGCCTTTCCTACCGTTTTGCCCCAAACTGGTATATTGGCGCGGAGCTTGAGTATCAGACCGAGTTTGAAACCGAAGTCGGCCAGGAGCGCTATAGCTGGTTCGGTGGCCCGTCCATTCATTATGGCGGCCAGAAATTCTGGGCGACGCTCACCTACCTGCCACAGATTTCAGGGGGCGGCGAAACCTACGAAGGTCAGCCGGACGGCCTGCATCTTATCGAGAAAACCAAGAATGAGCTTCTTTTCAAGATTGGGTTCAACTTTTAATCAGGCCAGTGGAGCAATCAGATGAGCCGACATATCGGTATTTTGCTGGCCTTGCCAGTTGTGGGGATTAGCCAGTCTGTCTATGCGAAAGACTATCTGTCCGTTGCGCAGGCCCAGGCTGCACTGTTCCCGGGTGCTGACAGCTTCCAGGCCAGCCACCTGAGCCTGTCCAAGGACCAGCGCAAGGCGATCAAGAAGCTTTCTGGTGTTCGCCAGCGCTGGGATGAACAGAAGGTCTGGCGGGCCATGGCAGGCGACCAGACGCTGGGCTGGTTCATTGTCGATGACGTCGTGGGCAAGCATGAATTCATCACCTATGCGGCGGCAATTTCGCCGGATGGCCATGTGCTGGGCGTCGAGGTGATGAGCTACCGTGAAACCCACGGCGATGAGATCATGGAGGCAGACTGGCGCCAGAACCTTGTAGGCAAGAGTCTTGATGACAGGTTCAAGCTGGGTGATGACGTGCCCAACATTTCGGGAGCGACGCTTTCCTGCCGCAATGTCACAGATGGGGTACACCGCCTGTTGGCCCTTGTGGAGGTCATGCTGTCCGATGGCTGAGATATTGCGCACACGGCCCCTTCTTGGGACGTTTGTCGAAATCTCGGCGACGGGAGGCGAAGCTTTGGTCATGGATGCAGTCTCTGCGGCTTTTGCCGTCGTGGAGGCAATCCACAAAAGCCTGAGCTTTCAGTCCCCTGAAAGTGACCTCACGCGGCTCAATCTGGCGGATGGGGCGTGGGCCACCATGCCCCGTGATGCCGTGCGGGTGATACGGCTTGCCCGCGCGATGACGCGGGCATCCGGTGGCCTGTTCAACGCCACCCTTGGCGGCCAGATGGTCGCGCTGGGCATTTTACCGGATCATGGCTTTGCGCCAGCCTGCTCGAGAGGCAGTGCAGACGATATCGAAATCAATGGGAACAGTGTGCGCTTAAGGCGAGGGATTCTGCTCACGCTCGACGGTATTGCCAAGGGCTATGCGGTTGATCGTGCCGTGGCCGTGCTGAAGCGGCATGGCGCGTGGGGCGGCGCAGTTAACGCAGGCGGCGACCTGCGCGTGTTTGGCAATGCCCGCGCGCCCATCAGCATACGGCAGGGCGAAAGCTTTGTGCCTGCGGGTATTTTGGCGGACGGCGCCATTGCCAGTTCAGGCGGCCAGCAGGCAGAAGACGGCCGCTTCCGGGGCAGGATCGTGGGTGACACACTTCCTGCGTTACGGACCATGACGGTGATGGCGGCCCAGGCATGGCGGGCAGATGCACTGACAAAAGTGGCGTGCCTTTCGGCTGGCGATGGCGCGCGTGATCTGATAGGACGCCTTGGCGGACAATTGATTGGGGATGCGCAAGCACAATGAAAGGCTATCCGAAATCGTTTCGGCCCATGCTTTATGGGGTGTCACTCGCCACTTTGGTGACGGGCCTTCTGCTGGTGCCCACGTTTCTGGATATGCGCCTGGAATGGGATGTGCCCTGGCGGCTTGAATTTAGCATGCGCTTGCCGGTTGTGGCTGCCCACGCGCTGGTGGCTTTCTGGCTTCTGATGCTGTTCGGTGCCACATGGACCGTGCATATCCGCCACGGCTGGCGTATTCGGGGAAACCTTGTCTCCGGCTTCACGCTTGTGGGCGGCATGCTCTTGCTGGCCGTGACAGGCGTCGGCATATATTATTTTGGCGACGAGGACCTGAGCTTGCTCTCTAGCGCGGCGCATACGCTTGCCGGTATCATTGCGCCTCTGTTCCTTTTCTATCATATCAGCGTTGGTAAATTCCGCGCACGCGAACACCGTGCAGGTGTGCTCCTGCAGCGAAAAGCTTGAACAACGGCCTTTCTTTGGCCAACTTTTGCGCCAATTCTGCCGCGCAGGGAAGGCATCCTGTCGCCATGGCCCTTGCGAATGGTCACCGGCTCCGCCATATAAAGGCAGGGAAAAATTCAACGACACCGTAACAGTGCCGGATTTGGATCAAAACCGGAAACAAGAGGTATGTTCATGAAGCGCGTTATCACAGCAATCACACTATTGATCGCTGGCATCACAGCAAGCTTTTCCGCCACACAGGCGCAAGACGGGGATGTGGCCCGCATGGTGCCCCAGTCCGATATGCAGGTGAAGCTTTCCTACGCCCCGATCGTGTCGGAAGCGGCACCGGCGGTCGTGAACATCTATACGAAGAAGATCGTGCGGTCGCGCCGGTCTGCCCTGTTTGATGACCCATTGTTCCAGCGCTTCTTTGGCGACCGCTTCAGCTTCGGCGCGCCGCAGGAACGCGTGCAGGGCTCGCTGGGCTCCGGCGTGATCGTGCGGCCAAACGGTGTGATTGTGACCAACAACCACGTGATTGAAGGCGCGGATGAAATTCAGGTGGTGCTGAATGACCGGCGCGAGTTTGACGCCACCATCGTGCTGGCGGACCCGCGCACAGACTTGGCGATCCTGAAGATCGATGCGGGTGATGAGCCGCTTTCAAGCCTGCGCCTCTCGGATTCCGACAATGTTCTGGTGGGTGATATCGTGCTGGCTATCGGCAACCCCTTCGGTGTGGGGCAGACGGTAACGGGTGGTATTGTGTCCGCCACGGCCCGCACGCAGCAGGGCATTTCCGATTTCGGCTTCTTCATCCAGACAGACGCAGCCGTAAACCCCGGTAACTCAGGCGGTGCGCTTGTGGGCATGAACGGTGAGCTTCTGGGCATCAACACAGCCATCTACAGCCGCACAGGCGCCTCAAACGGCATCGGCTTTGCGGTGCCTGCCAATATGGTGAAGTCTGTGCTTAAAGCGGCGCTCAATGAAGGCCAGCTGACCCGGCCATGGCTTGGCGTACGTGGCCAGAATGTCACGGGTGACCTGGCAGCAAGCCTGGGCCTCGACCGGGCGGGCGGCGTGCTGGTGGACGAAGTTTATGAAGGCGGCCCAGCGGCAAATGCAGGAATCCTTCCGGGCGATGTGATCATGGCTATTGACGGCAAGGAAGTCATCGACGAACCGGGCCTGAATTTCCGTATCGCTACGATGGACGCGGGCACAGAGGTGCCGCTTGCTGTCCTGTCCGAAGGCTTTATCCAGCAGCGTAACGCCACACTGGCCCTGCCACCGGAGGACCCCGCGCGCAACGTGACCAAGCTTGATGGCCGTCATCCGTTCCAGGGCGTGACCGTGGGCAATCTGTCGCCCCGCTTCAATGACGAACTGCAGATCGACCCGTTCCTCAAGGGCGTGGTGGTGTTGAAGGTGGATGGCCGCACACCTGCAGCTCGTTACCAGCTTCTGGTGCCGGGCGATATCCTCTTGAAGGTCAACAATGTGGACGTATCCCGCGTGGCTGACCTTGAGGTCGCACTGCCTGAAAACGAAGACCAGTATCTTTACCAGATACTGCGTCGTGGCCGGGTGCAGGAATGCTTGCTGGCGGGGCAGGGCCGGTCTTACCGCTGCCGCGTGGTGCAGTAAGCATGTCGAACCTCTTTGAGCAAGCTGGTCTTGAGACGGGCGCACCGCGTCCGCTCGCTGACCGGCTGCGCCCCAAGGCGCTTGAAGAGGTTGTCGGCCAAAGCCACCTTCTGGGCGATGATGGCGCGCTTGGCCGCATGGTCAAATCGGGCCGGATTTCCAGCCTGATCCTGTGGGGGCCACCGGGCACCGGCAAGACCACCATCGCGCGCCTCCTAGCGAACCATGCCGATCTGGCATTTGAGCAGATATCGGCGATTTTTTCAGGTGTCGCAGACCTCAAAAAGGTATTCGAGGCCGCCAAGGCCCGCCGCATGGGTGGGCGGGGCACGCTTTTGTTCGTGGACGAAATCCACCGCTTCAATCGGTCCCAGCAAGACAGCTTTTTGCCGTATGTTGAAGACGGCACCATTACGTTGATCGGTGCCACCACGGAAAACCCGTCGTTCGAAATCAACGGTGCGCTGCTCTCAAGAATGCAGGTGCTGGTCCTAAACCGGCATGATGATGCGGCTCTGGATGAGCTTCTGGACCGCGCGGAAGCCGAGATGGACGCACCGCTGCCGCTTGACGGTGACGCGCGCCTGCAACTTAAGGCGATGGCAGACGGGGACGGCCGGTTCCTCTTGAACTGCGTGGAAACCCTGTATGATCTGGCTTCCGGCGAAACGCTGGGCCCGAAAGACCTTGCGAAGCTCTTGCAGAAGCGCGCGCCTTCTTATGACAAGGACCGTGACGGGCACTATAATCTGATTTCCGCGTTGCATAAGTCCCTGAGGGGCTCTGACGCTGATGCCGCTCTTTATTGGACCGAACGGATGCTCACGGCGGGCGAGGACCCATTGTATGTCATCCGCCGTCTTGTGCGCTTCGCAAGCGAGGACATCGGCCTTGCGGACCCTGAGGCCATCCATCAGGCGCTGGCAGCGAAGGACGCGTATGAGTTCCTTGGCAGCCCGGAAGGGGAGAGCCAGATCGCACAGGCTGTGATTTATCTGGCAACCGCGCCCAAGTCGAACGCGGCCTACAAGGCGGAAAAGGCGGCCAAGAAAGCGGCCAAGGCCAATGGGAACCTGATGCCGCCGTCGCATATCCTGAACGCACCAACCAAGATGATGAAGGATATGGGTTACGGCGCGGGCTATGCCTATGACCATGACACCGAAGCTGGTGTCTCAGGGCAGGATTATTTCCCCGAAGACATGCCGCGGCAGGAATTCTACCGTCCCGTCGAGCGCGGGTTCGAACGGGAAATCCAGAAACGGCAGGCCTATTTTGCCCGTATCCGCGCCGAATATGCCGCAAAAGCCAAGCCTGACGCGGAAAACGATTAAGCCTATTCCTTTATTACGCGGCGGGTTTCATCCGTCAGGTCCTCTGCCGGGCCCACGCCTTTGCCGTCTGCTGTGTGGAAGGCCTCAAGTGTCCAAGTCTTCAGGTCAAAGACCGCGTCGCCGTTCATAACAGGTACGGCCGTCTTGCTCTCCAGCCCTGACATGATGCGGGATTCGCATTTGCTTCTGGCGCCATCTGCGTTCCAGTCAATGCCGCTGCCGGCACCGCACACGGGCCACATATGGTAGCCGTCGCCGCGGGAAGCCGTATAGCCGTTGGTGACAACGCGCACAGGGTCTGTCGGTCCAACGGGCATGCCGTTCGCCGTTACCGCATGCACCTCTGCCGTGCCCCGGCTGCCGCCGAAGCTATAGCGCACGCCCAAACCGCTCAGGTGCGGCCAGCGGCCTTCACCCGGTGCGCCCAGCCCGTTTTCCAGCGCGGCCTTCAGTTCCGTGCCTGTCATGCATATCGCCACAAGCGGCAGAGAGAAGGGGAACAGTTCTTCTACTTCCCGTCGTTTCAGGTCAAAATCAGCAGGCAGGTCATAATTCAGGCGCAGGCTACCAGCTGCGAGCAAACCAACGGTGGGCGTGCTGGCATCGCACTGGTCGAACGTCGGGATATCTGGCGTTAGCATCTGGTCAGCCAGCCAATTACCGATGGCGGTTTCCATCTCCCGGTTGCTGTTTTCTTCCAGCTGCCAAACAACCTGTGTGGTGCCCATGCCGTCAGAAAGGCAGCCTTCGCCAAGCCCCTTCTTTGTGCAGAAGGCTTGCTCATGCTCAGCCATCTTCTGGTCCACATAGGCCTGCACGGTTGGATCTTTTGCAGGCGAGTTGCCCTTCAGGGCATAAACAGTGCGGTC
Organism: Kordiimonas lipolytica; assembly: GCF_001550065.1. The sequence goes on along the minus strand of NZ_LRUB01000006.1, from coordinate 133,402 downwards.
GGACGCCTTGATGCTGCCGTCGTCCGCGCGGGTCAGTGTAATGGCCCCCACGTCGCGGGCATCTGCGGTTTGTTTATAAATAAAGCGCCCGCCAATGGGGCCGATTTTCATGGCCGCGTGGTCATGCCCGCCGATGATCAGGTCCGGCCCCGCGTCGCCCAATGTCTCAAGGATTGCGCTATCCTGGAAGGAGGCCAGGTGCGTAAGGCCAATCACAAACTCTGCCCCGTCAGCCCGAAGGTCCGCGCTCAGCCTTTTTGCCGCCGCGATATAGCTTTCGGTGATCGAGCTTGTGCCTTCGCGGTCGGTCAGCAGGCCTGCGTATACTGAATTGTTGATGGTTACGCCGAAGACGCCAATCTTGATGCCGTGCAGGGTGACAATTTTACGGGGCATGACGTTATCGGCGTTAGCCAGCGGGTCAAAACCGGGCTCAGTCGTGCATTTGCTAAAATCCATATTGCCAGCAAGCCAGGTGAAATCGGATGCGCCGACCTGGGCCACAAGGGCGTCGGGCCTGTCGCAGCTGGAGGCATCAAATTCATGGTTGCCGAAGGTGATGAAAAGGCGGTTGTCGCTGTCATCATCGCCGTCCAGCAGGTTCAGGGCTTCCACCATCTGCGCGCCCTTGTACATGTCGCCCAGAAGGGAAGGCGAAAGGGCATCGCCTGCATGCAGGACAAGCACCGCGCCGTGCTTTTCTTCCAGCTGCTTGCGAATGCTGGCGATCCGCGCCAGGCCGCCTTCCTCGCCGCGCTTGATGCCATTTATGCGGTAGATGTCATTCATGAACAGAACTGTGGCGCTTTCGGGCGCTTTATGGCTTTCCGCCACATAGACGGCATAGGCCCCGGCGCCAACCATGGCCAACAGCCCGATTTTTCCCAACAGGCGGGTTGTTCGTGAAGGTCCTGGGTGTACCCTGCTTGTGGTGCTGGCCATATCTGTCCCCCTTGATAAAATCCGACGGGCAGGGTAACGCCGCACAGCCAGCAAGGGAAGAACTAAACCTATGAGGTATTATGCCACACGCTGACTTCACGCATTTTGTCGGGATCGACTGGACGGGCGCCAAGGGAAAGCGCCACGCCGGGCTAGCTGCTGCCGTGTGCGAAGCGGGTGAGGGCGCGCCCAAGATGGTTGTGCCGCCATCCGGCCAAAGCCGCTGGAGCCGCCAGGACTGCGCGAACTGGCTTTCGGGTGGCGTGGGGCGCCGGGCAGGCGAAAGGGTGCTTGTAGGTATCGATTCGTCCTTCGGCATGCCTTTTGTGGATGAAGGCGCCTATCTGCCGGGTGATGTACTGCCGGCGGATGTGAAAGCCCTGTGGGCCCATGTGGCCGACCTGTGCGCGGGCGGCGACCTGTATGGCGGGCCTTTTGTCGATGAGCACGCGGCCTATTACCTCAGGAGCCGGGGCGGGGAGACGCTGAGGGGCGAGTATTATAGCCGCCGCATGCGCGTGCCCGAACAGTTGGCGGTGGATAGCGGCGCAGGGCCATGCGAAAGCGTGTTTCACCTGATCGGACCAAGCCAGGTGGGGCTTTCGGGCCTGTCGACCATGGCGATGCTGCATCAGTTGAACGATCAGGGTCACATCGCCATCTGGCCCTTTGATGACATATCGAATGCCCGTATTGTGGTGGTGGAAATTTACGCGGCTGCCTTTGCCGCCATGGGCGGCCACCGGGGCAAAATCAGGGATATGGTGGCCTTAAGGCCCATCCTGCAGGCGCTGGGCACAAGGCGTATGCCGCGCCTTGGCCTGGGCTTTACAGACCATGCAGCAGACGCCTGTGTGACCGCCGCCGCACTCAGGCATATTCACCATGACCGCAAATACTGGAATCCCGATGCACTCTCGGCTATGGTGCGCCGCACCGAAGGTTGGGTTTTCGGTATCGAATAACTATATGCTCAAGAGAAGATGGGCTGGCACCTTTCTTCCGGGCTACACTGGCCTGATGGGCTTTTAAGGAATTTGGCATGCAGATGCTGCTTGCAATTGCTGTTGGTGGCGCCGCTGGTGCGCTTTCCCGCCACTTTGTGGCGGGCGCGATCATGCGTGCGGTGGGGATTGGATTTCCCTATGGCACTTTCGCGGTGAACATCCTGGGCAGCCTGATCATGGGCTTCCTGGTGACAGCCTTTGCCCATAGCCTGTCGGTGTCGCAGGAAATGCGCGGCCTTCTGGCAGTTGGCTTCCTTGGAAGCTTCACGACTTTTTCAACCTATTCGCTGGAGATCGTGCGACTGATCGAACGCAGCGAATGGATGCTGGCATCGCTGTATGCCTTTGGATCATTGGCGCTGGGTGTGGCCGGGCTTTTTGCCGGCATCCGGCTGGGACGGATTTTGTTATGAGTGGCGTAAAGAATATCACGGTAAAGGCGGACGACGACGGCATTCGCATCGATCGCTGGTTCAAGCGGCATTTTCCTGAGGTGCCGTTCGGCACGCTTCAGAAGAAAATGCGCAAGGGCGAAGTCCGGCTGGACGGCAAGCGGGTAAAGGGGCCTGAGCGGGTTGAGAAGGGCCAGGTGGTGCGTGTGCCGCCGTTCGGCGACCTGCCGGAAGCACCAAAGCGGGAGCCGAAGCCGCGCCTGAGCGATAAGGACATCAAGGAAGTCCAAAGCTGGGTGCTCTATAAGGACGACCATGTGATCGCGATCAACAAGCCCGCTGGCCTGCCAACGCAGGGCGGTACGGGGCAATCGCGTCATCTGGATGGCCTTCTTGACGCGCTCAGGTTCGGGTCGGAGCACCGCCCGCGCCTTGTTCACCGGCTGGATAAAGACACATCAGGCGTGTTGCTTTTGGGCCGTACGCCCAACGCTGCAGCGGCGCTTGCTAACGCCTTCAAGACCAAGGAAACCGACAAGCGCTATTGGGCGCTGGTGATCGGTTGCCCGAACCCTCGCGATGGCCGGATCATCCTGAATATGTCCAAGGCACCCATCAAGGGCAATGAACGCATGGTGGTTGACCCTGACGGCCAGCATTCGCTGACGGACTATGCCGTTGTCGATAACGCTGGCCACCAGGCCGCCTGGCTGGAGCTGAAGCCGCACACGGGCCGCACGCACCAACTGCGCCTGCACTGCGCGGAAATGGGCCACCCCATTGTGGGCGACGGCAAATATGGCGGGGCGGATGCGTTCCTTTCGGGCGCGATTTCCAAGAAACTTCATCTGCACAGCCATACGGTGCGTTTCCCGCACCCGGCTGGCGGTCGCGCCAGCGTAACAGCACCACTGCCGCCCCATATGGCGGAAAGCTTCGCGATGCTCGGGTTCGAGGTTGGCGAATATGAAGATCCGCTTGTGGAGGACGGTGCATGAGTGCGGCCAACCGGCTGGTAATCTTTGATTGTGACGGCACGCTGGTGGACAGCCAGCATATGATCGTCGGCACCATGCACGACACGTTCGAGGAACTTGGCCTGCCGATCCTTAGCGATGCAGAGGTCAGGAACATTGTGGGCCTCAGCCTTGTGGAAGCTATGGCCGCCCTGCTGCCCGAGGCCGAGCGCGCCTTTCATGAGGTGGCAGCGGAAAAATACAAAGCCAATTTCTACAAGCGTCGGGTAGAGCAGGCGGCAGGGCCAGACCCACTCTATCCTGGCACGCTTGAGGTGCTGGAGCAGCTGAACGGCGAAGGTTATGTGCTGGGTGTTGCCACAGGCAACAGCGTGCGCGGGCTGGAGCGTGTTTTGAAGGAACACAGCATCGGTCATCATTTTGTTACGCTGCAGACCGCCGACGGGCACCCGTCGAAACCGCACCCGTCCATGATCCACACGGCGATTGTGGAGGCCGGGAGTGACGCAGAGCAGACAGTGATGATCGGCGATACCAGCTTTGATATGATGATGGCCCAAAACGCCCCCTGCGGTGGGATCGGTGTTGACTGGGGCTATCACCATGCGGACGAGCTTACGGGCGCGGGGGCCGCGCATGTGGCGTCCAGCTTTTACGACATACCCAAGGCTGTTAAGGCCCTGATTGGATAAGACAATGATACGCGACAAACTCAACAAGCAAGAACAGGATGACCTTCAGGCGGAAGCTTTGCGTCCGCGCATCGGTTTTCTCATTGCATCCGCAATCACCGGTATTTTGGCGGTGGTCGCCTATTTTGCCCTGGCGGCGCAAAACGGGGATTTCCTCTATGTGTTGTTGATTGGTTTTCTGATTTTCCTCGCCATGTTTTTGCTGCTGTGCTACCGGCAGCCGCAGCTTGGTAACCGCTTTCTGGGCTATGACGTGGTCGTGAGGCAGGGACGCGAGAAGGAAAAATCCAGCTTGAATTACGCCGGGTCGTTCGAAGTGGAATCTGGCCTGGCGGAAAAGCGCATGGCCAGCAAACGCAAGCAGGCGCGCCACTCGCGCCGCAAATTGGCTGAAGTGACGCGCCAGATGCAGGTTGAGAAAACATCTGAACCAACAAAGAAAACAGACGACTGAGCCATGAAACGATTTTACGAGATAGTCGCGACGGAAGCCGCAGACACGGGCCATGTGGTCACGCTGGATGGCCGCTTGGTGAAAACCCAGGCGAGGGCAACCCTGGTGCTGCCGACTAAGGCGCTCGCGGAAGCCGTGGCGGAAGAGTGGCGCGCGCAAGACGACAAAATCGTTCCCGCCAACATGCCCAAAACCCAGCTGGCCTATACAGCACTCGACCGTGTGGCGCCGCGCCACGACGATGTGGTGCGCGAGGTCGCGGCCTTCGGCGGCACGGACCTTCTGTGCTACCGCGCGGACGAGCCCAAAGACCTAGTGGCGCGCCAGAAGGATGTCTGGAACCCGTATCTGGACTGGGCGCGCGACACATTGGGCGCTGAGCTTCAGGTGACTGACGGCATCATGCCCATTCAGCAATCCGACGCAGCGCTGAAGGCGCTGATAGCGGAAGTTGCCGGCCATGACGCCTTTGAGCTGACGGTGCTGCATGCTTTCACAAACGGGCTTGGGTCGCTCGTTCTGGCGCTGGCCTACATGAAGGGCTATAGTCCGCTTCAAGCTGTGTGGCAGGCCAGTATCCTTGATAGCCTGCACCAGGAAGAATTGTGGGGGCTCGATCAGGAAGTGGAAGAAAAGCGGGACGCCGCCTATGCCGACCTTGTCGCGGCGGCGGAGTTCCTTTCGCACCTGCGAACGAAAACGCTGGAATCTGTCTGAGTGACAGGATAATAAGGGTCAACAAATTTGGCGGTGATGGCCGCAAAGGGGCGCAAAATATAGGGTTTGCTGCCCTGCACAATAAAACCGAGGGAAGGCGGATCTATGAAAGAAATCCTGGAGCGGTTGGAAGAAAAGCGGGCGCAGGCGCGCCTTGGTGGCGGGCAGAAACGGATCGATGCGCAGCATGCGCGCGGCAAGCTGACAGCGCGGGAGCGGATCGAGCTTCTCCTCGATGAAGACAGCTTCGAAGAATATGACATGTTCGTTGAGCACCGCTGCAACGACTTCGGCATGGGCGATACCAAATTCGCGGGTGACGGCGTCGTGACCGGCTCTGGCACCATCAATGGCCGCCTTGTCTATGTCTATAGCCAGGATTTCACCGTATTTGGCGGTTCGCTCTCGGCCACACACGCGCAGAAAATCATCAAGGTCATGGACATGGCCATGAAGGTTGGCGCACCGGTGATCGGCCTTAACGATAGCGGCGGCGCGCGCATCCAAGAAGGTGTGGCAGCCCTTGGTGGTTATGCCGACGTGTTCCAAAAAAACGTGCTGGCCAGCGGCGTGATCCCGCAGATTTCCATGATCATGGGCCCGTGTGCGGGCGGCGCGGTCTATAGTCCGGCCATGACAGACTTCATCTTCATGGTGGAAAACAGCTCCTACATGTTCGTGACCGGTCCTGATGTGGTGAAAACCGTGACGAACGAAGTGGTAACCCAGGAAGAGCTGGGCGGGGCAAGCACCCACACCACCAAATCCGGTGTGGCCGACAAGGCCTTTGAAAATGACGTGGAAGCACTGGCGCAGCTTCGCCGCTTCTATGACTTCCTGCCGCTCAATAACCGCGAGAAACCGCCGGTTCGCGCGACGTTCGACAAGCCTGACCGGATTGAAAAGTCGCTCGACAGTGTGATCCCGTCGAACGCCAACAAGCCCTATGACATGCATGAAGTCATCAACAAGATGGTTGATGAGGGCGATTTCTTTGAGCTTCAGCCAAATCACGCAGGCAATATCATCATCGGTCTTGCGCGTATGGACGGCGAAACTGTGGGTATTGTTGCCAACCAGCCGATGGTGCTGGCGGGCTGCCTGGATATCGACAGCTCTAAGAAAGCGGCGCGTTTCGTGCGCTTCTGCGACTGTTTCAATATTCCGATCATCACGCTGGTGGACGTGCCGGGCTTCCTGCCGGGGACAAGCCAGGAATATGGCGGCATCATCAAGCACGGCGCCAAGCTTCTGTTCGCTTATGGTGAAGCAACTGTACCGAAAATCACCGTCATTACGCGCAAAGCATACGGCGGCGCTTATGATGTGATGGCCTCCAAGCATCTGCGCGGCGACCTCAATTACGCCTGGCCGACGGCTGAGATCGCCGTGATGGGCGCGAAGGGTGCGGTGGAAATCCTCTACCGCAAGGACCGGGATGATGCCGACAAGATCGCCGAGCGCACCAAAGAGTATGAAGACCTGTTCGCCAACCCGTTCGTGGCGGCGCAGCGCGGCTATATCGACGAGGTAATCATGCCGCACTCCACACGGAAGCGCATCATCACTGGGCTCAAGAAGCTTGCGAACAAGCATCTTGAGAACCCGTGGAAGAAGCACGACAACATTCCGCTGTGAGCTGAGATTGGGGAGGGATACCTATGACGACGGCACAGAAAATCGGCATATGGGGCTGCCTGATCGTGGGCATCATCATGATCGTCGGCACTTACCTGGGCTTCGGCACCGAAGAGCCAATGCGCTACACTGGCGGTGTGAGCCTCTTGATGTTCAGCTTTGCCTTCTGGTTGTTCAAAAAGAACGCCGACATGATGAAGGACATCGGCAAGGACGACAAACAGGATGAAAAATCCGATGGCTAGACCAATCCCCAAAGACGCGGAAGACAAGGTTGGCGGTATCGCCAAACGCTCCGAATTACGCTCCGTTGCTATCTGGGCCTTCATCCTGGGTGGTGTATTTGGTTTTGCGCTTGGCGCCACCTTCTTCAGCAAGGGCGGTGGCAGCATCTATTTCATGCTGGGGGCGGCTGTGATTGGCGCGCTCTGGTACCTGGCGTCTGGGCGCCGGTGGAAGAAAAACAAGGAATAAGGGACCCGTTTTATGTTCAGTAAGATCCTGATTGCCAATAGGGGTGAAATTGCATGCCGCGTGATCAAGACCGCACGGCGCATGGGCATCAAGACGGTTGCCGTATATTCCGACGCTGACGCCGACGCGCTGCATGTGGAAATGGCGGATGAGGCCGTGCATATCGGCCCACCGGCGGCGGCGGAAAGCTACCTGCTGGCTGACAAGATCCTGCAGGCCGCCAAGGACACAGGCGCTGAAGCGATCCACCCTGGCTACGGTTTCCTGTCAGAGCGCGCGAGCTTCGTGGAAGCGGTGCAGAAGGCGGGCATTGCCTTTATCGGGCCGGACCCGAAGGCCATCGACGCCATGGGCGACAAGATCACATCAAAGAAACTGGCGGCGGAAGCCGGCGTTTCCACCGTGCCGGGCCATATGGGCATCATCAAGGACGCCGAAGAGGCCGCCAAAATCTCTGCCGAGATCGGTTATCCCGTGATGCTGAAGGCGTCCGCGGGCGGTGGCGGCAAGGGCATGCGCATCGCCTATAATGACGAAGAAGCCAAGGAAGGCTTTATTTCCGCCCAGAATGAGGCGCGCACATCCTTCGCCGATGACCGGGTATTTATCGAGAAGTTCGTTGAAGAGCCCCGCCATATCGAAATTCAGGTGCTGGGCGACAAGCACGGCAACGTGATTTACCTGGGCGAGCGCGAATGTTCGATCCAGCGCCGTCACCAGAAAGTGGTTGAAGAAGCGCCAAGCCCGTTCCTTGACGAAGCAACCCGCAAAGCCATGGGCGAGCAGGCCGTGGCACTGTCGAAAGCTGTGGATTATTGCAGTGCCGGTACGGTTGAGTTCATTGTGGACAAGCACAAGAACTTCTATTTCCTTGAAATGAACACCCGCCTGCAGGTGGAACACCCTGTGACCGAGCAGGTCACGGGCGTGGACCTTGTGGAGCAGATGCTGCGCGTTGCGAACGGCGAAAAATTGGCGCTCACGCAGGACGATGTGAAGCTGACCGGTTGGTCCATCGAGACGCGCGTCTATGCGGAAGACCCCTTCCGTGGCTTCCTGCCGTCCATTGGCCGTCTGACGCGCTATGTGCGCCCGTCCGAGGATGAGGCCGTGCGTGTTGACACTGGCGTTTATGAAGGCGCTGAAATCTCCATGTTCTACGACCCGATGATCGCCAAGCTGATCACCACGGGCAAAACGCGGGATGAGGCCATCGCGGCCCAGCGCCGGGCGCTGGACGAATATTATATTCGCGGTATCGCCCACAATATCCCGTTCCTTGCGGCCCTGATGGCGCACCCGCGCTTCCAGTCCGGCGACATGACCACAAATTTCATCGCCGAAGAATATCCTGACGGCTTTGAAGGCGGCGTGCTGCGGGACGAAGTGAAGGAAGCCATGATTGCGGCGGCCACCTTTATCAACGCGGTTGAAAAATCCCGCGAGACGCAGATTGATGGCCAGATTTCAGAGCCACACGGCCCGCAGGAGCGCCCTTGGGTGATCTCCATCAACGGCGACAGCGTCACCACTGGTATCCTGCCGCTCGAAGATCATGCAGAAGTCATCATCGGCAAGAAGCACATTGAGATCACAAGTGACTGGATGCCTGGCCAGCCGGTGTTCCATGCCACGATTGACGATGTCGATTACGCCATGGAAATCGACCGCCTGCCGCTTGGCGTGAGGCTGACGTGCGATGGTGTGTCGATGGATATCCGTATCCAGACCGAACGTGCCGCAGAGCTTTACAAGCTGATGCCAGAGAAGGTGGAGCTGGACACATCCAAGTTCCTGTTGTGCCCGATGCCGGGCCTTGTGGTGTCCCTCAATGTGGCTGAAGGCGATGAGGTGAAGGCCGGTCAGGCGCTCGCAGTTGTTGAAGCCATGAAAATGGAAAACATCCTGCGCGCCGAAAAAGACGGCGTCGTGAAGGCCGTGAACGCCGAAGCGGGCGACAGCCTTGCGGTTGATGCCGTGATCCTTGAGTTCGAATAGGGTGGCGGGCGAAACACACACGACTGATGCAATTCTTGAAAGGCTGGTGGCATTTGACACCACCAGCCGCCTATCCAATCTTGAGCTAATCAGTTACATTCAAAGTTACTTGCAAGACTTTGAAATAGAATCTGAAATTCAGCTAAATGAGGAAGGCTCAAAAGCCAATATCATCGCCACCATCGGGCCCAATGTGCCGGGCGGTGTTGTGCTTTCCGGCCACACGGATGTGGTGCCGGTGGACGGACAGGACTGGACGACTGAGCCGTTCAAGCTGACCGAAAAAGACGGCAAGCTACATGCGCGCGGCAGCGCTGACATGAAGGGCTTTATCGCCAGCGCATTGGCGGCGGTTCCGGCTTTCAAGGCGGCAGAACTGAAACGCCCAATCCATTTCGCTTTCACTTATGATGAAGAGGTCGGCTGTCTGGGGATCCAGTCGCTTCTACCTTTGATGAAGGATCATATTGCCGCGCCGCGCCTGGTGGTGGTGGGCGAGCCCACAAGCATGCAGGTGGCGAACGCCCACAAGGGCCAGTATGTGTCGAAAACCCGCATCTGGGGCAGGGAAGCGCATTCAAGCAGGCCCGAGGACGGTATCAACGCGGTGGCTGTGGCGGCGGAACTGATCACTTTTATCGGCAGCCTGGGCGCCAAGGCGCGCATTCACGGGCCCCATGACGAAAGTTTTGACCCCACCTACACCAGTTTCAATGTGGGGCCGATATCCGGCGGCAGCGCCTTCAATATCATCCCCAATTATTGCGAGTTCGATTGGGAGTTCCGCGCGGTGCCCACAGCAGACCCTGCGGCGATCCTCAAGGAATATACCGATTTCCTTGATAATGTGATCAACCCGCACCTTCAGGCCAGCTTCCCCGAATGCCGGGCCGAAAACACCGTGTGGGCCTATCTGCCGCCCCTCAAGGCTGAGCCGGGCTCAGACGCGGAGACGCTAGCGCTTGCGCTCGCGGGCCGCAACGACACCACCGTGGTGGCCTTTGGCACCGAAGCCGGGCATATCCAAAGCATCGATTTCCCGGCCGTGGTATGCGGCCCCGGCGATATTGCCCAGGCCCACAAGCCGGATGAATTTATCGACAAAAGCCAGCTTGACGCCTGCGACGCTTTCATGAAGCGTCTGGCTGAAGTAATGGGCAGCTGAGAGGTCCTGCATGTCTGACGCTACCAAATGGATCGCAGTGCGCGCCCGCATCTATGGCAAGGTACAGGGCGTGTGGTATCGCGGCTGGACAGAAGAGGAAGCCCGGCGCCTTGGCCTTCACGGCTGGGTCAGGAACCGGCTGGACGGTACGGTAGAAGCGCTTTTCTACGGCCATGCAGAAGATGTGAACCTGATGCTGGAGATGTGCCTGAACGGGCCGCCGGCGGCTGATGTGGACCGTGTGGAGAAAGAACCGGCGCAGGGCATGGTGCGGCTCCGGTTCGAGATCAAACCGACGGTCTAGTCCTTTGCAGGCTAAATCTGGAAAACCGGATGGCTTTCCTCGGGTCGCTCGCCCGTTTCGACTTCGCCGCTTTCGGTCGGCTGGGCTTCATACGGCTGCTTGGCCTTGGGGCCTTCGGGCGCTTCCTGGTACTGGAGCGTCATCGGGCGGGCCTCAATGCCGAAAATGTCGTCGAACACTTCCCTGAGCACCACATCCAGGTCATCCATGGTGATCGGCAGGCCAAGGTCTGCCATCGACGTCACGCCGTGTTCGGAAATGCCGCAGGGCACGATGCCCTCGAAATGGCTGAGGTCAGGTTCCACATTGATGGCGATGCCGTGATAAGTCACCCACTGGCGCACGCGTACGCCGATGGCGGCAACCTTGTCTTCGCGTCCGCCCCCACGCTCAACCCAAACGCCCACGCGGCCCTTGCGGCGCTCTGCCGTCACGCCGAACTTGGCCAGCGACTGGATGATCACTTCCTCAAGCCCATAGATGAACTGGCGCACGTCCTTGCCGCGCTTCTTCAGGTCCAGAAGGAAGTAGACCACGCGCTGGCCCGGGCCATGATAGGTATATTGCCCGCCGCGGCCCGCGTCATAGACGGGGAAGCGGTCCGGGTCTACCAGATCGGCAGGGTCGGCACTGGTGCCGGCGGTATAAAGCGGCGGGTGTTCCAGGCACCAGACCATCTCAGCCGCCTCGCCCGCACGAATCGCACGCACACGCTCTTCCATCTCTTCAAGCGCATCGGGGTAGGCGACAAGCTCGTCGCTGATTCGCCACTCAAGGGGAAACTGGTCTGCCATGGCCAAAAACTCACAAAATACCTAAACCTTGGGCGTTACATACCGCTTTTGCGCGTGTGAGCCAAGAAAGTTTCCTGTGAGGCGGGCCATGACGGTGCTTGAAGTGTGCTGATCTTTTGGGTTAATCATTTGATAAGGATGCCGTGGCAAGCTGGCCCCAGCGTTTTCCAGACGAGGAAATGATGAATTATCAGGCTGTTAACAGGGTTACCGTTGAAATCACCGTCGTGCTCGGGCGTACCCACATGCCTATTCGCCAGCTTTTGAAGATGGGCCGGGGTGCGGTGATCGACCTGGACGCCAAGCATGAAGACGAATGCTGGGTATACGCCAACAATGAGCTGATCGCGCGCGGCGAGATCATGATCGTGGGCGAAAAGATCGGTGTGTCCATCACGCGGATGATGAGCCAGCTTCAGGTTTAGGCTCCCCAGCCGCCTGTGACCGTCAGGAAAACCGGGCTTTTTCAGATAGTTTCAAAATCATGTCATTTTCCGCTTGCGGGGCAGGGGCTTCCTTGATAGATAAGCGCCCGACCTCGCGGCCGTGGCGGAATTGGTAGACGCGCAGCGTTGAGGTCGCTGTGGGGTAACACCCGTGGAAGTTCGAGTCTTCTCGGCCGCACCAATGAAAGCCCGTAGGGAACGCCCTGCGGGTTTTCTTTTTATTGCGGCGCGCATCTTTTCTCCACCTTTCGCTGGAAACCTTTGGGGCTTTCTTTTATCACTTAAGAATGAATAGCGGCACCAGTTGGGGGTGCGCCAAAAAACCAACATTATTTCGAGCAAATCAGGGGAGGCATACATGGCTGAAAAGGAAAAAAATCCAGATCTGCCCGAAGATGATGTGCTGACCATGCCACCCGAAGGCGAGCCGCCCCACGACGAGGAAGAGCAGGCTAAGGAAGAGCTGGACGAAGGGCCCGAACTTGAAGTTCACCAGGACAAGGAATTTATCCAGCAGGTCCTGAGCGCGGTTAAGGAAAACAACCAGGACCAGGCTGTCGATCTGGTTGAAGACCTGCACGCCGCAGACATCGCCGACCTTCTTGAGGTTATGTCGTCGCCGCAGCGTGTTGGCTTCATCGAGCTACTTGGCGAACGGCTGGACCCTGACGTGCTTATCGAGGTTGAGGGCGCGGCCCAGGACGACCTCTATGAGCATATGCCCAACGAGCAGATCGCCGACGCGGTCACCGAGCTCGAGACCGATGACGCCGTTTACGTTCTTGGTGAACTGGACGATGAGGACCGGGAAGAGGTTCTGCGCTCGCTGGCAGCTGACGACCGGGTGGCGATCGAGGAAAGCCTGAGCTATCCGGAAGAATCCGCCGGCCGTCTGATGAGCCGCGACCTGGTGGCGGTGCCCCAGTTCTGGACAGTGGGTCAGACCATCGACTATCTGCGTTCTGAGAACGAGGATATCCCGGACGATTTCTATGACATCTTCGTGGTTGATCCGTCGCACAAGCCTGTGGGGACAGTGCCGCTGTCTCGCGTGATGCGCACCCACCGCCCTGTGACCATCGGCGAGATCATGGATGATGACCCAACGCTTGTGGATGTCACGGCCGACCAGGAAGAAGTGGCCTACCAGTTCAGCAAATACCACCTGATTTCCGCCGGTGTGGTGGACCAGAGCCAGCGGCTGGTCGGTGTGGTCACGGTTGACGACGTGGTCGAAGTGATCGGCGACGAGGCCCAGGAAGATATCCTGGCCCTTGCCGGTGTGTCTGAAGAATCCGGCGTAAACGAGAACTTCCTTGAAGTAACGAAAGACCGCTTTACCTGGCTTTTCGTGAACCTTGGTACCGCGATCCTGGCGTCTGTGGTCATCGGGCTTTTCGACGCCACGATCGAACAGATGGTGGCGCTGGCGGTTCTGATGCCCATTGTGGCCTCCATGGGAGGGAACGCAGGCACCCAGACAATGACCGTTGCCGTGCGCGCAATCGCCACCAAGGACCTCAGCTCAACCAACGCCCTCCGCGTGGTGAACCGGGAACTCGCAGCCGCAGCCGTCAATGGCTTCGCGCTGGCTGTCTTTTCCGGTCTGGTGGCCTGGATCTGGTTCGGCAATGCCGGTTTGGGGCTCTTGTTCGCGATCGCCATGTTGGTCAATATGGTTGTCGCGGGGCTCAGCGGTGTGCTTGTGCCCCTTGGGCTCAATAAGGCGGGCGCTGATCCTGCCATCGCCTCCAGCGTGTTCGTGACCACGATCACTGATGTGGTGGGCTTTTTCGCATTCCTGGGGCTGGCCGCCCTGTTTCTGCTCTAGGACGCTTTGCACATGGACAAAGGCCTCGTTTTGCTGGTGGATGATGAGCCTGTCGTCCTGCGAATTCAGGCCGCCGCCGTCCAGCAATTCGGTTTTGAAACCCTGATCGCGGAAACCGTTGAAGAGGCGATCGCCACCACCCGTGCGCACCGGCCGTCCCTGATTATCAGCGACGTTCAGATGCCGGGCGAAGGCGGGTTCGACTTTGTCGATTCCCTGGAAAAGCAGGGCCTGAAGAATATGCCGGTGATTTACCTGACAGGGTATGACGATATTGACATCATCCGCGGCGGCCTGCGGGCCGGCGGCGATGATTTTGTCATCAAGGGCGGGTCGGTGGAGCGGCTGAGGAACCGGATTGCCTTCTGGATGGTTAGCGGCTTCCAGGAGCTGCCATCAGACCTGAGGCGCCGCGCGCTGGTGGACGCCAACGCCATGAAAGGCGATGCCTTTACCCATGTGGAAGACCATATCAAGGTAGACGACGCCATCACCGAACGGGTCAGCGCGCGCATCGCGGAAGAAGTGGCGACTGTGCCGAAGGATTACGGCATGCGGCTTGTGGAACGTGTTTGTTTCCTGGGGCGTTTGTCAAAAATCATTATCGAGGAAAGCCACACCTTCGGCCACTATCTGCGCTTTCCGGACTATATGATTGGCGCTGTGAACCGCGTCAATCCGCCCTGGAAGCGGGAACTGTGGCCGCTTCTCAAGCGTTTCGAAGACTGGTCGTGCGACACGCGCTTTGTGCTTTCCGGCATGGAGCCCCTGAAGCCGTTCCAGCAATATGAATGGTATACCGACGGGCTGTAGGGCCGCAGCGCCGTCATCTGGTTCAAAAGGAAAGTCATGTTTAAAAAATCGATCCTTGCAGCATCTGTTGCACTTGGTTTCAGCGGCATTTTCGGTGCTGCTTGCGCCGGTGACGCGCCTGACCTGGGCGTCATCTCCAAAATCCGGGATGAAGGTTTCAACCATTCGCAGGTGATGAAAACGCTCAGGCATCTCACGGACCGCATCGGGCCGCGCCTGACGGGCACACCTGCCATGATGCAGGCCAATGAGTGGACGCGGGATCAGTTGACGGAATGGGGGCTGGAGAACGCGCACCTTGAAGGGTTTGAGTTCGGGCCTGGCTGGACGTGGGAAAGCGTGGACGTGCGCATGACAGCGCCGCGAACAGACCAGCTTCATGCGCTTCCGATCAGCTGGTATCCGGGCACCGAGGGCCCGGTGACGGGGGATGTGATTTTTGCGCCGATGAAATCGAAGGCCGATTTTGAGAAATACAAGGGTAAGCTCAAGGGCAAGATTGTTCTTGTGGATGCGGTATCGCCCTACAAGGATCCGACCGAGATGAACGCGGAAGACCGCCGCCGTGCCAACGAGCCGATCCGCCGCTATACGGAAGAAGAGCTTGAGAATATCAGCACCTATGACGTCCCTGAAGGCCACCCGGGGGAAGATGGCTGGACTGATTATAAAAGCTGGGGCTATTACCTGACGGATTTCCTGGAAGAAGAGGGGGCAGTTGCCGTGGTGCGCCGCTCGCCGCGCCGCAACATGCTGATTGGAGCCACCGGCTATCAGTATCTGCAAGGTCATCTGCCCGGGCTGCCGGGTGTGCGCATGGCGTCAGAGCATTATGACCGCGCCGTTCGCCTGCTGAAGGATGATCAGGCCGTGAGCATGAGCCTGGATGTGAAGGCCACCTATTACACGGACGATATGCAGTCCTATTCCACACTGGCGGAAATCCCGGGCCGGGGCCGCAACCCTGAAGTTGTGATGCTGGGCGCCCACCTTGACAGCTGGTTCATGGGTGACGGTGCGGTGGACAATGGCGCGGGTGTGGCGGTGACCATGGAAGCTGTGCGTATTCTGAAAGCCATTGGGTTCCAGCCCAAACGCACCATCCGGATCGGGCTTTGGGGCGGCGAGGAGCAGGGCTATTACGGTTCGTACCAATATGTGAAGAACCATCTGGCGACGCGCCCGGAAAGCGATGATGAAAAGCTGAAATATATGGAACCCTATGCCAAGGAATTCGGCATGTTCCCGATTGCCAAGAAGCCGGACTATGAGCGTTTTTCAGCCTATTTCAACCTGGATAACGGCTCGGGCAAAATCCGCGGTATCTACGCCGAAGGCAATGCTGCCGCCGCCGCCATTTTCACTGAGTGGCTGGAGCCTTTCCATGATCTGGGCGCGGACACCGTTACCATGAACGACACAGGCGGCACGGACCATGAGGTGTTTGATGACATTGGCCTGCCGGGCTTCCAGTTCATTCAGGACCCGCTGGATTACGGTAGCCGCCTGCACCACAGCACAGTCGATACCTATGACCATGCGTTTGAAAAGGACCTGAAGCAGGCAGCCGTGATCATGGCCAGCTTTGTCTATAACGCCGCGATGCGCGAGGAGCGCTTCCCGCGCGAGCCGGAGCCCCGCGAGCGCGAAAAGGACAAGAAAGACGATGACGCCGAGGTCGCTCAGGACTAGGCGCTTCAATCAAGGAAAAAAGGCCCGAAGGTTGCACAGCCTTCGGGCCTTTTCTGTATCTGGCTCAGTGGCGCAGGATGCGCGAGTTCACCCAGCCCTTATCCCTTAGCCTCCAGTCGCTCCAGCAGCTGTTGCAGGACGACATCTTCCTTGGTTGGGGCAATCGGCGAAGGAATTTCCCAGTCCGGCGTGACGCCGTCTGATTCCCGTGTGCCAGAGGGGCGGATGATATGGGCTTTTGGGAAGCCAACGGAAATCCCGGTCGCGGGCAGGGTGAAGCTTTCCATCGCGCCATAGGTTGTTGCCATGTCGGAGGTTTTTTCCCCAACAATGGTTGCAAAGCCATAGTCCTGCGCCATGGCCGCCATCGTCACGGCATTGGAAAAGGAGTGCCGATTGACAAGGATATAGACCTGGCCTTCAAAGCGTTCGCCCTTGCGCGGCTCAGCATAGTCTATATCGAAGTCGAACAGCTCTCCGCGCGGCGTTTCGGCATACATGCGTGCATAGCGGCCTGATATTCCTTCCTTGGCTGCCGGATTGGCATCCAGCCGTGCCTGGTTCGACGCTGCTGCTTCATCGCTCGAACGGACCAGGAAGGCCGAACAGAAGCGAAAAGGCCTGTCTGCAAACCACGCCAGGATCGGGTCGCTGAAGGAATTGTCCCCGCCCGGGTTTTCCCGTAGGTCGATAATCAGCTGGCGGGCGCCTTCTTTGATGAAGGTCTCGAACGCATCGTCTGTGAAGGTAAGAAAGGCGCTGTTGTCCCAGACAGCTGCGGGGTTTTCAAAGTTGTAGAATGGACCGGGCCGCAGGTAGGCCGTTTGGGCTGTGAGCATTTTCGCTGTCCGCTCCGCGCCGTTAAGTGCAAATCGGGCTGGTTGATTATCCGCCGCAAGTGTCTGTTCTTGCCGCGTCGTGGCCTTCACCTGAACATCCAGGATGTTGCCGTCTTGTGCTTTTAATGTCAGGTCAAAATAGGGCCTTTCCCCCAATTCAAGCCACAAATACTGTGGAAGGGCGAATTCAAGAATTGAGTGGGCGATATAGTCGGTGTCGGCAGAGATATGTGCGGCTGTCCTTGCCAGCCAGTTGGCGATTGGTTCGCCGTTCAGGGCCAGGATCTCATCGCCTGAGCGGATGTCCGCATTGCCGGAATAGTTTTCCCCAACATAAACATGGTCGCCAGCGATCCGGGGGTAGATGGGGAAACTCCGGCCGCCCTTGTCCCGGAAATCGCGATATACGTCTTCCGGGAATTCGATCCTGGCGTGTGCGACATTGCCATATGCAACAAACTTCTGGAAGGCGACCCGTACTTCGAACAAGCTGAGCGGACGGTTGAATGATGTGAGCATCTCTTGATAGCGGGCGTCATAGGCGGCTTTGGTGCGGTGGGCATAAAGGTCGACGTGCGCACGCTTGAGGCCAGCATATAGGGCCTCAAAATCGCTGCGGATTACTTCCACTGGAATGGTAGGGTTATTCTCCTTTGGCTCTGCCTGTGCCCATGGTGCTGTCCAAAGGACAAGCAGAACGGCCAACCCTCTCGCTATCAGTCTTCTCGCTATCGGTAACTTCTTCGTATTCATTTTATTCTCCACATGGAAACTCGATGCATCGGTCATGCGGGCAATCTCGAACCGTGTCCATGTGGGGCGGCTCCTTTATTCCTGACGAAAGCCTGACAACATTGAAATTCCTGCTGTTTTTGGAATTTGTCTCCGCTACTATCCGCTTCATGAGCATGAAGAATATGAAGCAAATACCGCAGCAAGTGCCCTTCAAAGTGGGCGACTGGACTGTCCATCCTGACACTGGCCGGCTTGTGCGGGGCGATGAAACAGTATCGCTTGAACCCAAGGTTATGGGCTTGTTGTTGTTGCTAGCGGTGGCGAACGGTGCGGTCCTATCGCGCAGGGAGATAGAGGAACGCCTGTGGGCAGGCGTGGTGGTTGGCGAGGATACTGTTGCCCGCACAGTGTCCCGCCTTAGGGCTGCGCTGGGCGATTCCGCCAAAGACCCGGCCTATATCGAGACACTGCCGCGCCGCGGATACCGCCTATTGTTGCCGGTAACGGCAGGTGTCAGCGCGAAGCCCAGCCCAAAGATACCCGTCCTGCTGGCTGTTGTTGGGCTTGCGACCGTTGTCGCCCTGGCCCTTTTCATTGTGCTGAAGCCCAGAGAGGCGGAGCCTTCGAAGGCCGCGGCACTGACAGCGCGGGCAAATGATCTCTATATGCAGTTCACGCAACAGGACAATGAAACAGCCATCGCGCTTTATGAAAAGGCATTGGCCCTGGACACAGACCTGGCGGCGGCACAGGCCGGGCTTGCCAATGCGTTGGTGCAGCGTGTCATCAGGTGGCCAAGCACGCCTTTCGCCACAGGGGCCAGCAGCGTGCAGGAGGCGCTTTCGCGTGACATGCACCAGTCGGATTCGGCCATGAGGATACTTGCACGGGCGACAGCCCTGGCCGAAAGGGCAGTAAGGCTGACCCCAAGGGACGCCGACGCCCTGAAGGCGTTGGGGTTGGTCTATGCGATGCAGAACCGTATCGACCTTGCCGAAGAGATTTATCTGCGCGCCATCGAGGTTGATGAAACCGCCTGGGAGTCGATGGTCAATCTGAGCGAGATATACGACATCAAGGGCGATCAGCAGCAGAGCGTCCTGATGCTGGAGGCCGCATTTGAGACCATGGGTCAGGTTTACGACCAGGAACCGCAACGGGTCGGCCCTTGGCAAGCGGCGATTGGTGCTCTTATAGGCAAGAAAAAAGAGGACGCCGGCAGGCTGGAAGAAGCCGAGCTATGGTATCGGCGCACGCTTGAAATCGCGCCCTATGAACCTGAGGCGACCAAGCACCTTGCCGCGATCCTGAGGCAGGCTGGAGACGAGGCTCAGGCCGAGCAGCTGTGTTCTGTATTGGTCGAAAAACTTGGCCCGGAACATGGGTGTGAAGACGCGCCGGTCGCCCGGTAGCCTCAAAGCTAAAAGGTGCTGTGCGCAAGGGTGAGGCTTCAGCGGGCCTCTATCGCCATATTGTCCAACAGGCGCACACTGCCGATGCGGGCGACCGCCAACACGCGTGCAGGTGTGGTGATTTTATCAATAATTTCCAATGAGTTGGCGTCAACTATTGAGACATAATCTACGGCCTTGAAACCCGCTTCTAGCAGCTTGTCACTGGCGGCTTGTTCCGCAGTGCGCAAGTCCGCGCCGGCTGAGACATCTGCGACCAGTTCCTTCAAAATCACATTGAATTTTCCTGCGATCGCCCGCTCTTCAGCGTTCAGATAAGCATTGCGGGAGGAGGCCGCGAGGCCGTCGCTTTCCCGGATCAGCGCGCCGCCCATGATCTCCACCGGGATATCAAGGTCTGCGACAAAGCGGCGGATCACCGCCAGCTGCTGATAGTCCTTCTCGCCAAAGATGGCCACGTCCGGCAGGCACTGCAGCAACAGTTTTGTCACCACCGTGGCGACGCCGTCAAAATGGCCGGGCCGGGACGCGCCTTCGAAGCGGTCTGTCAGGCCCGCTACGGTTACGGTGGAGGCGTGCCCGGTGCGGTACATTTCAGCGCCGTTTGGGGCAAACACAAGGCTTGCGGGTGTATCGGCCAGCTTTTTCCGGTCTTCAGCTTCGGTGCGGGGGTAGGCGTCAAAATCCTCGCCTTCACCGAACTGGGTCGGGTTCACAAAAATGGAGACAACGATCCGGTCCACTTTCTCGGCTATCGCGTTCACAAGCGACAGGTGCCCGTGGTGCAGGGCGCCCATGGTGGGCACCAGGCCAACGCGCAGGCCTTCACGCTTCCAGGCATGCACCTGCGCACGCAGGTCTTCAACGGTTCGTACGGCAGGAACAGAAGCGGTCATAAGGCTATCCGGAAATGGGTTGTTCAAGAGTTCTGGGCCACGAGGCGGGCGTCGTCAAGGCCGTCCAGATCGTTATAGTTGATGATCGACAGAATGTCGCTGACATACTCAGCACCGCGTTCTGAATAGCGCACCAGCGCTGGAGCGAGCGCAGCACCCGTGATGCCGATATTCAGTTCCCTCAGTTCCGCGCGGCGACGGCGCAGGTCTTCATAACTTGCATGCCGGTTCAGGTTGGTCATATAGCTTCGAACGCTATCCAGAAGATATTCGAAGCTCTTGATCTTATGGGTTTTTCCCTCATCCCGGTTTTCGGGCAGAAGGCCATCGGCATCGCCCCATACCCATTCACCAAACAGGGCATTTCCGGCCTGCGCGAACCGGCTGGTGCCCCAGCCCGATTCCATCGCAGCCTGCGCCAAAGCGAGCGACGGCGGGATCACATCCACCTTATAGAGCAGGAAATCGATATCCTTGGTGCGGAAGTCCTGCTTGCGCTTCAGGCGGTAGGTCTTGGCCATCTGGCGCAGCCATTTTTTCTCGGCGCGCTTGAGCGGCTGCTGATTCTCAAACTTTTGCCTGAGCGCCAAAAGACGCCCGCGGTCAGCCAGGATCAGCTCGTTGGCGCGCAGCACAATCGGCAGCAGCGTTGAGGTGAACAGGCGCTTCTTGCGATTGGCGTCGTTCACCTCTGGCAGGTCTTCCGGCAGGCGGGTCAGGAATACTCGAGGGACGGCCTCAACGGCATGCAGTTCCTTCTTGAGGAGCCGCGCGAGCTTAGGCGTCATTTTGATTTTCTTGGGTGGTGGCGTGTGGGCCAGGTAATTGGGCTGGTCCGCAACAAAGGCGTCCGTGCGGCTGATCGCAAGCATGTGGCGCGCAAGCAGAATTGGGCCGACAATCATGACGGCCACAAGCACCAATATTCCAGCAATGTTACGCGCGCTTAAGGGCACTTTGTACTTTTCTCCCTGCGGATAATTTACCAATATCTAGCTAATAAGTGTAGGTGCAAATCGCAAGATCGTCTAATGATAAGGCGTCAGATGCGTGACATGCATGACACAGTCAGTATTGCGTAAGGGAGAGGGCCAAGTGCCGGATAACAAGGCAAACCCAGAGACTGCGGGCAATGGCACCGGTGAGATGGGCCGACCGTATCTCATTGTTTTAGGAAACGAAAAAGGCGGATCGGGCAAATCCACAACCGCCATGCATATTGTTGTATCGCTGCTGCGTGAAGGCCGCCGCGTTGGCACCATTGATCTGGATGCCCGGCAAAAAAGCCTGACGCGCTATATCGAAAACCGCCGGGCTTACGCTGAAAAGAAGGGCCTTGATCTGCCGCATCCGACCGAACTGGTGGTGCCCAAGTCCGAACTGCGGTCCGCAGACGAGGCTGAGGCGGATGAAAAGCAGCGCTTTGAGGAAGCCTATCTCAATCTGGCCGACAAGGTGGATGTGGTTGTGATCGATTGCCCTGGCAGTGACACATTCCTGTCGCGCCTGGCGCATACGGCCGCAGACACGCTGGTAACGCCAGTGAATGACAGTTTCGTGGACCTTGATCTGCTCGCACGGGTGAATGCCTCAAGCCACAAGGTGGAAGGCCCAAGCCTTTATGCCGAAATGGTCTGGAAAGCGCGCCAGCGGCGCGCCATGGCCGACGGCAGTTCCATCGACTGGGTGGTGCTGAGAAACCGTGTGGGCGCCCTGCATGCCAAGAACAAGGAGCGGGTTGAGCGCGTGCTTAATGAATTGACGAAGCGTATCGGAATCCGCCATGTGCCGGGGCTTGGCGAACGGGTGATTTACCGCGAACTGTTCCTGCGCGGCCTGACGCTGATGGACCTCAAGGAAGCAGGCGGGCTGGACGGCAAGGGCCTTTCCATGTCGCATGTGGCAGCGCGGCAGGAAGTCCGCAAGCTGATGGACGCCCTCAATCTGCCTTTCCGCAAGACTGAGGAGGCCTGAGCCCTGTGATTGCCTGGTTGGTCATCGGTCTGATCCTTGCCTTTTCCTTGCTGGTTCTTCTGAACTGGTGGGCAAACGCTGATGTAGAGACGGCGAAACGGTCGCTTTTCTGGGCCATCGTGGGCCTGTGCGCGCTGTTTGGTGTTGTGATGCTGGCAGCAGGCAAAGGCTTTTTGGCCGTCATTCCCGCAGGATTTGCAGCCTGGCGCATGTTCGGCACCAAGGCGTCTGAACGCCTGAAGAGCAAGAGCGAAGGTCGCGCCCGGTCGTCCGGTGGGATGACCCGTCAGGAAGCGCTGGACGTCCTTGGGCTTGAAGACGGCGCCAGTGAACAGGAAATTAACCAAGCTTACCGTAAGCTGATGGCGCAGTGCCACCCGGACAAAGGCGGAAACGACTATCTGGCTGGCAAGCTGAATGAGGCGAAACAGACGCTTTTAGGGCGGTGAGGCGCGATCTTATGAGACGCGGGTACCTTTTGTTGGTGGGGATTCTGGCTCTTTTCGGGGTGCAGCCCCTGTGGGCTGAGCCGGATACATGGCAACAGGGCCAGCCAGTCATCGTTGGCACCATCACCCATAATCCGCCTTATGTGCTTGAAGACCCTTCCTCCGGCATTGATCTGGATATGGTTGCGGAAGCCTTTTCCCATGCGGGGCTGAAGGTTGAATTCGTGCATGCGCCGCTTTCACGGGTGCAGGTGCTTCTGTCTTCCGGCAAAGTGGACGCCATGACCACCTTCAGCACCAATGAAGACTTGTGCATCAACAGCGAGATATTCAGCTATTGGCATGACGGAATATCGGTTCCGATAGAATCGATGGACCCGATCGCATCTGTCCAGGACCTGAAGGGCATGCGCGTTGGAATGTTCCCAGGCGCGGTAGATGTGCTGAAGGAGCTGACGCCCGAGGATATCGTCACCTTCGGCAGCAGCGTGACGGTCTATAACCGCGGGCAGCTGATCCGGATGATGCTCTACCGCCGGTTGGACGCCTATATCGGCGACTATTGGGCGCTTGAATATGCCTATCAGCAACTGGCGGCCGACCAGCCGCGACCGTTCAAGGTGGCTGTTCGGTTCCCGCCGACGCCGCGGCGCCTGTGTGTCCGGGATTCGGCTTTGGTGAAACGCTTCAATGATGGGGTCAAGGCCCTTGCAGAAGGTGATGTCGCAGAGCGGATCAGGGCGCGCTACCTGAAAGAAAAATGATGAAATGCACTGTCAGTTTGACAGATTGCAACCGGCAGGGCAGGCTGAATATAACAACTCGCCGTTAAATAGGGACCGCCTCATGTGTCAACCTGGGGGTGAAAATCGGGTAAGCTATTCATTCAGGTCTCCGTCAGAAGCGCGGGACCTGGCGCGCAAGCTTTCGCAGCATGCGCCAGAGCCACCCAGGGCGGAAATGGGCCTCTTCGAATTGATGATGAACGCCATTGAGCACGGCAATCTTGAGATTGGCGCCCACGAGAAACGCAACTTACTGGCCGAGGACAGGTTGGTGGAGGAAATCCAGGCCCGCCTGACAGATGGCCCCTACAAAGAGCGCCTGGCGAAAGTCGACATCATCAAGAATGATGGGGTTCTGCAATACTGCATCACTGATGAGGGCAAAGGGTTCGATTGGGCGCGGTTCATGCAGGGCGACACGGATGCGTCTTTGAACGAGAGCGAGTTTGGGCGAGGCATTTTGCTGGCCAAGTCCATCGGCTTCGACGGACTGGCCTATAGCGGTATCGGTAATGTTGTAACAGCTTCCATAAAGCTGAAGTAAAAAAAAGCCCAGTATCCAGCCAAGTGGTAACGGATTGTTTAGTATTTATGGCTGAATATGGTCTCGCCGGCGGGGGTCTGATACAATCTATCCTTGAAGATACACAGACGCATACGGGATTTCTAATCAATGAGTGATGACCGCACACATGTTACGGGTGTTGAAGTATTTTTCGAACCCGATGACATCATCGTTTCCAAAACGAACAAGCAAGGCCATATCACCTACGCCAATGACGTGTTTCTCGATATTGCGGGATACACTGAAGAGGAAGTAGTCGGTAAGCCGCACAGTGTTATTCGCCACCCTGACATGCCTCGTTGCATCTTCAAGGCGCTTTGGGATTCTATCCAAAGTGGCGAGGAGATCTTCGCCTATGTCATGAACAGGGCAAAAAACGGCGACCACTATTGGGTGTTGGCGCACGTCACTCCCTCTTTCAGTACTTCTGGTGAAATCATTGGGTATCATTCCAACAGGCGGGTTCCCAACCGGGCCTCGCTTGAGGGGACCATTATCCCGCTTTACCAGGACCTGTTGAGGATTGAGGCCGCAGGTGGCCGCAAGCAGGGTCTTGAAGATTCGAGCGCGCACCTCGCAAAGCTCCTGAGCGACAAAAACATGACTTTGAACGAATTTTCGCTGTCGCTTGCTTGACGGCAGAGTAGGAACCGGTGATGACGGAACAATCAGTAAACCTCGATGCATCGATCCAGAAGGCGATAGATGTATGCCAGGCAGTGGCAGGCGGCGATTTTGAGGCGCGTATCCTGAACCTTCAGGAGGACGGCGAACTCAGACCTCTTTTCAATGCAATCAACCGAATTATTGACCGCAACGACGCCTTCGTTCGTGAAGCAAAGGCGGCGATGCAGGCGGTCAAGGAACACCGCTATTACCGGAAGATCCTTGAACCCGGCATGCCCGGCGTCTTCCTGCATGCGGCAAGGGATATCAACGCGTCGATCGAAAACATGGGCGCCATCCACAGCCAGTCAACCTCGCTGATTTCGCTGGTGGACTCGCTGGTTGAAGATGTGGCCGACAAGAAGAATGAAATTCAGGACGCTGCGCACGATTCGATCAAACGTACAGAGGAAAACTCTTCGAACACGATTGAGGTGTCCCGCGCTGCCACGCGGACGCTGGAGAACACCAACGGGGTCGCCGCTGCGACTGAGCAGATGAGGGCCTCTTCGCAGGAAATCGCCCGCCAGATTACCATGTCGGCGGACTGTGCGGCCAAATCTTTGTCCGAAACCGAGTTGGCGGCGGAGAAGATCTTGTCGCTGGAAGAGGCGGCAAAGGCCATCAGTTCCGTGGTTGACCTTATCACCAAGATTTCCAGCCAAACCAACCTGCTGGCGCTAAATGCGACCATTGAGGCCGCGCGGGCTGGCGAAGCAGGCAAAGGGTTTGCGGTCGTGGCAAGCGAAGTGAAAAGCCTGGCGAACCAGACATCGGCGGCGACCGAGAATATTACCAACCAGGTTCACCACATTCAGCAGACCACGTCCGAAAGTGTGGACGCGATTGCCAGCATCAAGAAAATCACGCAGGAACTGAGCGAGATCAGCGCAGGTATTTCCGCAGCGGTCGAAGAGCAGGACGCGGCAACCGGCGAAATCGGGGAGCAGGTGGGGCGGCTGCGGGATGACATCGAGATCGTGTCTGAAAATGTTACCAAACTGGTTCAGACAGCTGCGTCTTCATACTCATCGTCTATCCAGGTGATCTGGTCATCCGATGAGATCGACGAACCACTCTTTAAACTATCTGACGCGATGGGCGACTTCGTCCGCATTGTGAATAGCTGATCAGAAAGGCAGGCTAGGAAATGGACCATAAGATCACCACATCCGGCAACAAGACAACAATTGCCATGAGCGGGCGCCTGACCTTTGATGACCAGGGCACCTTCAGGGTCATGCTAAAGGATTTGGCGGAAGAGTCCGGCGCTGAATGGCTGCTCGACATTACGCCGCTTGAATTCCTTGATTCAGCGGGGCTTGGCCTGCTGCTGCGCGCCAAAGCGATCGCAGAAAAGGAAGGCAAAAGCATCGCGATGAAGGCCCCCACGAGCGGCCACGTGGCCGACATCATGAAAATTTCTCAGTTCCACGCCTTGATTCCCTTCGTTTAAGGGCGGCTGAGGCTTTCTAGGTATTTATCGGGGCGTCTGAACCTATGGGGTTTGGGCGCCCCTGTTCATTTTTGCTGCGATAGAAGTCACACCGGCCGAGAGCATTCATTGTCAGGTGCTCTGGGCCCCCCACAGTTTCCTGCTTTTGGGCGCACTGGTCGCACCATTCGGTGTCGCCGCATTTCAATTTTTGGGTCATGACAGCCCCTTCCATTGGCTATCGGCCCCTTCGTGCAAATGTGCTTTTACTATAGCGGCGTTTAAAAACCGTTAAATGCGGCAGGTTGCCGCGCAGCCCACCCGAAACGATATCGCAGGATTTCCATATTGACGGCAAGCGCCGCCGCTGACACTTTGGTCAAAATTTCTCCATTTATCCAAAGGTATTTTCATGGCAGGCCACTCTTTCCATCACACCGTTTTGCGCGAATATGATGTCCGCGGCATCGTTGACGAGACGCTGCATTATGAAGACGCGAAAGCGCTTGGGCAGGCATATGGCACGCATGTGAAACGCGCTGGCGGCAGCCGCGTGTGTGTGGGCTATGACGGTCGGGTGTCCTCCCCGAAGATGGCGGAAAACCTGATGGCGGGGCTGGCATCCACCGGCCTTGAGGTGATCAACATCGGCCTCGCGGGCACGCCGATGCTTTATTTCAGCGTGTTCGAGCTCGATACAGACGGCGGCATCATGATCACCGGCTCCCACAATCCGGCCAACTATAACGGCTTCAAGATGATGATGGGCAAGAAGCCCTGCTTCGGCGAGGCCATCCAGGCCATCGGCAAAACCGCGAATGCGGGCGACTATGAGGTGGGTGAAGGCAGCATCCGGGAAGAGGACGTGTTCGACCGCTATATCGACCGCCTGATGCGTGATGTGGACATGAAGGCCTTCACCATTGTGTGGGACCCAGCCAATGGCTCGCTCGGCCCTGCGGTCGAGGCGCTGGTGAAGCGCCTGCCGGGCAAGCATATCGTGATCAACGCGGAAGTGGACGGCACTTTCCCGAACCATCATGCGGACCCGACTGTGGAAGCCAACCTTGAACAGCTCAAGGCTGCTGTTGCAAAACACGGCGCAGACATGGGCCTTAGTTTCGACGGTGACGGTGACCGCATCGGCGCCATCGACGCCCACGGTCGCGTGGTGTGGGGTGACCAGATGCTGGCCATCATGGCGGGTGACCTCTTGAGGGAAGTGCCGGGCGCGCCGATCATCGCGGACGTCAAGGCCAGCCAGGCGCTGTTTGACCGCATCAAGGAGCTCGGCGGTGAGCCCGTGATGTGGAAAACCGGCCACAGCCTGATCAAGGACAAGATGGTTGAGCTGAACGCGCCGCTCGCGGGCGAAATGTCAGGCCATATTTTCTACAAGCATAAATTCTACGGCCATGATGACGCGCTTTATGCCGGGATCCGGTTCCTGAATGCCATCACCAAGCAGGGGGGCGATCTGGCCGCGCTCAAGGACGGCCTGCCGGCCGCCATCAACACGCCGGAACTGCGGTTTGACTGTGACGACGTGCGCAAGTTCGACGTGGTCAGGGAAGTGAAGGCCCGGCTTGAAGAAGCAGGCGCTGATATGTCCACCGTTGACGGCGTGCGGGTGCAAACATCAGACGGTTGGTGGCTCCTCCGCGCCTCGAACACGCAGGCTGTGCTGGTCGCACGCTGCGAGGCATCCACTGAGGCAGGCCTCGCCCGCCTCAAGCATGCTCTCGTCGAAGCCCTTAAGGCCTCCGGTGTCGACGCGCCAAGCGACCTTTAATGTGGCAGTGACGCATCATGAAAGAATACTTCGTAGGCTATGACTATGGGATGGGCGGAATTTGGACATACCTTATAGCGCCTTCAAAGAAGGCTATTCATGAGGTCTACCCTGATATCGGAGTGTGGCTGAGGCCGCCATTCTTTGACGATAGTTTACTAGAATCTATCAAGGCAAATGGCTGTTATCCCCTAAGTGAAGTGCCTGAACCAATGCACAATGCGCTATTGGCCGCACCGAGAAATAAAATATGAATAGTCGTCAGAGCGCTATTGCTTAAAACGTAGATTTAGATTTCGAGTCCATACTCATAGAACTTCGCAACTAAAACATGCCGTTGTCGTTTTTGGATGTCTCCGGCACCGGCATGGCCACGCCCCAGTGTTCCACCATCTTGCCGTCTTTCATGCGGAAAATGTTCACCACGGCGCCGCCACGTTCCTCTGGCGAGCGCTTCACGTGCATATGCAGCCACACAAGGTCACCGCTGGCGGCTGAACGCACGATGCGGGCGGAATACTCAGGATACCGCTTGGCCCGCGCGCGAAACAGCGCGATCAGGGAATCCCGCCCGTCCTCGAGCCGCGGGTGGTGCTGGATATAGGGGTCGCCAAAACATTCGTCTGCTGCCTTGTCCACGTCCAGCTTGTTTTCCAGCAGGTCCATGCAATAGATAGCTTTCTCAAGGTTTGCCGCCTCAAGCGCGTGCTGGGCTTCGTCGCCAGCATGTGCGGTTGAGGCTGCAATAAGGGCGAGGGCGCTACCCGTAAGGTAGGCAAAAGTTTTGGTTTTCATCGTGTCATGTCCCCATCGGATTAGTCTTGAAGCCACAATAGCGTCCGGCCGGTCTGGACGAAGACTTCTGCGACGGGTAGACCCTGGTACGCGGCAGATGGGGAAGGTGTCACATTCTTTGCCAACTTCTTAACAACAAAGTCGCTTTTTTTCACCGCATCTTTACCCTTTTGCCCCACGCTGAAGGGAATACAACCGGGTCCAAAATCGTTCATCACTTAATGGTGACGAAAAAAGTACCGACGGAGTATTTGTAGTGGGCGTCAGATATACTACATTATGTAGGTATGGATTGACGGAGGACCGATGCCTGACAAGCGTAAAGACGGAAATGACGGTGGCGACACGGGTGTATTGACCCGGACAGAGGCCAAAACCAAAAAGCCGTCCATGTATAAAGTCCTGCTTCTGAATGACGATTACACCCCAATGGAATTTGTGGTGCACATACTGCAACGCTTTTTCCGCATGACGATCGAGGAAGCAACCGAGGTCATGCTGCATGTTCACCAGAAGGGTGTGGGCGTGTGTGGCGTATTCACCTATGAGGTTGCCGAAACCAAGGTAAATCAAGTGCTTAGTTTCGCGCGCCAGAATGACCACCCGCTACAATGTACGCTTGAGAAAGAATGAGTTCCCCCGCGCCGTTTGCTTTATCAAATGGTGCCGACAGCTGAAGGATAAAAAGAGTGCCCAGTTTTTCCCCACATCTTGAAGAGACCCTTCACAGAGCGCTCAAGGAAGCAAACGAGCGTAGCCACGAGTATGCCACGCTTGAGCATCTCCTTCTGGCGCTTCTGGACGATCCTGAAGCTGTTGCGGTCCTGAAGGCCTGCGACGTGGATATCGACGTGCTTAGGGGCCAGATCATCGAGTATCTCGATGACGACATGGAAAACCTGAAAGTTGATTCCGACGGGCTTGAGGCCACGCCAACGGCAGGCTTCCAGCGCGTGGTGCAGCGGGCGCTCCTTCACGTCCAAAGCTCTGGCCGCGAGGAAATGACCGGTGCGAACCTTCTGGTTGCCCTGTTCTCCGAGCGGGAAAGCCACGCTGTCTACTTCCTGCAAAGCCAGGACATGACGCGCCTTGATGCTGTCAGCTATATTTCCCACGGCATTGCCAAGGTGCCCGAGTTCGGTGAAGAACGCCGGGTGCGTGGTGCGGCTGAGGACGAAGAAGAAACCGTGCAGGCAGAGCCCGCAGCAAAGGCCGAGAAAGCCGATACAGCCCTTGCGGCTTACTGCGTGGACCTGAACCAGAAAGCCCGCGACGGCAAGATCGACCCGCTCATCGGCCGCGATGCCGAGCTTGAGCGCGCGGTCCAGATCCTGTGCCGACGGTCCAAGAACAACCCGCTGCTGGTGGGTGACCCGGGCGTGGGCAAAACCGCCATCGCGGAAGGCCTTGCGCGCCGCATTGTCGAGCATGATGTGCCTGAAGTGCTTGAAGGCGCCACCATCTTCGCGCTGGATATGGGCGCGCTTCTGGCCGGCACGCGCTACCGCGGTGACTTTGAAGAACGCCTCAAGGCGGTGGTGAAGGAACTTGAGGCCACTGAAGGCTCGGTCCTGTTCATTGACGAAATTCACACGGTGATCGGGGCAGGGGCCACATCTGGCGGCGCCATGGATGCCTCGAACCTTCTGAAGCCTGCGCTGGCAAGCGGCTCGATCCGCTGCATGGGCTCCACCACCTATAAGGAATTCCGCAGCCACTTTGAAAAAGACCGCGCGCTTCTGCGCCGGTTCCAAAAGATCGATGTGAACGAGCCAACGGTTGAGGACACGATCAAGATCCTTAAGGGCCTGAAGCCTTATTTCGAGGACCACCACCAGGTGCGTTTCACGGCGGAAGCCATCAAGACGGCTGTTGAGCTGTCGGACCGCTATATCAGTGACCGCAAACTGCCGGATAAGGCCATCGACGTGATCGATGAAACCGGCGCGGCCCAGATGCTGCTGCCGCCATCAAAGCGCAAGAAAACCGTTGGCGTGAAGGATGTGGAAGCCGTGGTCGCCAAGATCGCGCGCATCCCGCCCAAATCCGTATCGCGCGACGAAAGCCGCGTGATGGAAACGCTGCAAAAAGACCTGAAGCGTGTGGTATTCGGCCAGGACAAGGCGATCGAGGCCCTGTCTGCGTCGATCAAGCTGTCGCGCGCGGGACTTCGCGAACCCAACAAGCCGATCGGCTCTTATCTCTTCTCTGGCCCCACCGGCGTGGGCAAGACCGAGGTTGCGCGCCAGCTGTCCAGCCTTTTGGGTGTGGAACTGCACCGCTTCGATATGTCCGAATATATGGAACGCCATTCGATCAGCCGCCTGATCGGCGCGCCTCCGGGCTATGTGGGCTTTGACCAGGGCGGTCTGCTGACCGACGCGGTTGACCAGCACCCGCACTGTGTGCTCCTTCTGGACGAGATCGAAAAAGCGCACCCGGACCTCTTTAACGTGCTTCTGCAGGTTATGGATAACGGCACGCTCACAGACCATAACGGCAAGAAGATCGATTTCCGCAATGTGATCCTGATCATGACCACGAACGCGGGCGCGGCAGAGCTTTCGAAATCCGCGATCGGTTTCGGCCGCGAAACGGACGAGACAGCCTCCGACGACGCGATCAAGAAGATGTTCAGCCCCGAATTCAGGAACCGTCTGGACGCCACCATCGCGTTCGACTTCCTGCCGCCTGAGGTGGTATCCCGCGTGGTTGAGAAATTCGTACTGCAGCTGGAGCTTCAGCTTGCGGAGCGGAATGTCGAGATCAGCCTCACGGAAGAAGCCAAGGCTTGGCTTTCTGACAAGGGGTATGACCGCCACTATGGCGCCCGCCCGCTCGCCCGCGTGATCCAGGAGCATATCAAGACGCCGCTGGCGGACGAACTGCTGTTCGGCAAGCTCGCCAAGGGCGGCGAAGTGGTTGTGAAGGTGAAAGACAAGGAAATCGCCTTCGAGATCACACCGCATGCCCCGCCTGCCGCCAAGCCTAAGGCACCGAAGAAAAAGAAAGCCAAATCCGGCGTGCCAGCAACCCGCAAGGAAGGCAAGCCGCCGGTGCCAGTGAAATAGCGGCCATCAAGCCCAGATACACAAAAGCCAGTAGCCCCGCGGTTGCTGGCTTTTTTCTTGATCACTGTGTCTGCCCGCGCTATAACCCGCGCCCTTTTCATGCACTATTTGGGGAAATGCCGTGCTTGTGACCGACCGCCTGATCCTGCGCCCGTGGCGAGAGGAAGACCGTGAACCCTTCGCAGCCTTGAACGCCGACGCGGATGTGATGCGCTATTTCCCCAGCGTGCAAACCCGCGCACAAAGCGACGCCACGATTGACCGCCAGATGAAGGCGCAGGCGGAAGTCGGCTATTGCTTCTGGGCCACTGAAAAGCGCGATAGTGGCCAGTTCATCGGCTTTATCGGCATTCAGGACGTGCCGGACTATTACGGCATCGGTGACGGCATCGAGATCGGCTGGCGGCTGGCAGCAAATGCATGGGGGCAGGGGCTGGCCCCTGAAGGTGCGCGGGCGTGCCTGGCCTTTGCATTTTCCAAACTGCAGGCGCCTGAAGTGGTGGCCTTCACCGCCAAAGTAAACGGCCCGTCCATGCGGGTGATGGAAAAGATCGGCATGACGCGGGATCAGGGAGGTGATTTCGACCACCCGATGATCGAAGAGGGCCACCCCATCCGTCCGCACGTCCTCTACCGCATTGGAGCGGAGGATATGCGCTAATCCTTCCTGAACGGCGAGTGTTCGCCATAATAGGCGATGTCGCCTGCGACCGCCTCGCGTT
Organism: Kordiimonas lipolytica; assembly: GCF_001550065.1. Next base: position 100,930 of record NZ_LRUB01000006.1, on the reverse strand, counting down.
CCTCGGCCAGATACTGAGCAACGGCGCGGTGAAAGCCGGGGTCGCGCAGATAATGCGCGCTGTAGGTCTTCACGGGCTCATAGCCGCGCGCCAGCTTGTGCGGGCCCTGGGCACCTGCCTCAACAAACGTCAGGCCGCGGTTGATGGCGAACTCAATGGCTTGGTAGTAGCAGGCTTCGAAATGCAGGCAGGCGTGGTCTTCCACGCAGCCCCAGTGACGGCCGTAAAGCGTGTTCCCACCAATGAAATTGAGCGCGGAGGCAACCGGGCGGCCATCAAGGCTGCAGTGCACCAGCAGGATGCGGTCCGCCATGCGCTCGCCAATGAGCGAGAAGAACTCGCGGTTCAGATAGGGCTGGCCCCATTTGCGCGCGCCGGTATCGATGTAGCAGCGATAGAAATGGTCCCAGTGATGCTCCTGGATGTCGCCGCCTGTCAGCAGCTCGATCTGGATACCGCTATCCGCAACCGTGCGGCGTTCTTTCCTGATCTGCTTGCGTTTCCTTGACGACAGGGCTTCAAGGAAATCTTCAAAATCCCGGAAGTCCCGGTTGCGCCAGTGGAATTGCTGATCGTTCCTGATCAGATAGCCGTTCGCACCCGCGAGCTGTGCTTCGTCTTCGGGCAGGAACGTCAGGTGCAGGGAGGAAAGCCCCAGCTGGTCCGTCAGGCCCTGCGCGGCTTCAAGAAGGGATATGCGCCCCATATCATCCGCGCGGGACAGCAGGCGCGGACCGGTGGCAGGCACAAAGGGCACGGAAGATTGCAGCTTCGGGTAATATTGGCCGCCCGCCCGTTCATAGGCCTGGGCCCAAGCATGGTCGAACACATATTCGCCATAGGAATGGCTTTTCATATAAAGCGGCATCACGGCCAACGGGCGATCCATACCATCAAGGTCGATCCGGGCATGGAACGGTTGCCAGCCAGTGTCCGCCGAGGCGCAGCCGCTTTCCTCAAGCGCCTGAAGGAAATCGAATCCTATGAAAGGGTTGCTGTGCCCGGCGCAGGCATCCCATGCTTCGCGCCCGATATCACTGATGGAATTTGCGAAGGACGCCTTGATTTGGCTGCCGTCCGGCATGCCTAAAAGTCCTCGCCCACCACGGCAGGGGCTTCAAAGATCAGGGCGTCGGCATGCTGGCGGCCAACGGCCTCGAGCTGTTTGTCCCTTACTGTCCAGGTCAGGAGCGGCTTGCCCTTTTCGCGCCATTTGGTGCAATAGGTGTTGGGCAGCAGGTTGATGTCGCAGGCCAGGAAGTCAGGCTTGCATTTATGGACAGCCAGCTGAAGCCCGAGACGCTTTCTGACACCCAGCAGCACTTCACGGCCAACGACCAGGCCGCGGGCGTATTTCGGCATATAGGTTTTGAACCACAGTACGATTCGCGGGTCGAATGACATCACGGCCACCGGCCCCTGATAGCCTTCAAAGGAGTGGCGAACGCCGGCACACAGTTTCTGGATGTCCATTTTAGGATGGGATTTGATCTCGATAAAAAGTGGCACTTGGCCGTCGATCGCATCCATTACATCCGGCAGGCTTGGGATCGGCTTGCCGCTTTTACCCACAGTGAATTTCTTCAGCTGCTGGAAGCCCCACATGCCAACGGCCCCTTGGCCGTCTGTCATGCGTTCAAGTGTATCATCATGAAATACAACGACAATATCGTCTGCGGTGGCGCGTACGTCGATTTCAACGCCATAGCCCGCATGCACCGCGTCAGAGACTGCAGCGATGGTGTTTTCCTCCGCCACTGTGCCTGGCTTATGCAGGCCCCGGTGGGCGACGTCTTTTTCTGTCAGCCATGGAAATTCGCGGGCTGCTGTCTTGCCGTTTGCCATATCAGTCCTTGATTTCAACGAGCGCGTCGATTTCCACCGGCACATTCAGGGGCAGGGCGTTCACGCCTACTGCAGACCGGCTGTGGCGTCCTGCGTCGCCAAATACGTCAACCATCAGGTCGCTTGCCGCATTGATGATCTGCGGCTGGCCGCCGAAGCCATCGACACAGTTCACAAAGCCGCCAAGCTTTACTACGCGGTCCACGCGGTCCAGGTCGCCGTCGCAGGCTGCTTTCATCTGGGCGATCAGGTTGATGGCGCACAGGCGGGCTGCGGCCTTGGCGTCGTCCTCGGAAACCCCGTTCCCGACCTTGCCTTCAAAGGCAAGCTTGCCGTCCTGCATGGGGATTTGGCCGGAAATGCTGACCAGGTTACCGCTTCTGACAAAGGGGACATAGTTGGCCACGGGGGCAACGGGAGTTGGCAGGTCGATGCCGAGGTCTTTCAGGCGTGCTTCAATGCTCATTGGGGTGTCCAAACTCTAGAAAACCTAAGGAAGTTAAGCCCTTATAGCAAACGGTTGGGCATAAAAAAAGGGCCTTGAAGGCCCCAAAAGCGTCATTCGCCGGCCTGACCGGCGAATCCACTTCTCCGTCTGCGTTTGCTGTGATGGACTCGCCGATCAGGTGGCGTACCGCCAGCTTCGCAAACGGCGAGTGACGACCTGCAATCGCGCTGTGACAGTCTTCCTGATACCCTACGCCGACTTCAGATGCGCGCCCTTGCGCGTCTGTTTGTCGTGGTACATGGCCTGGTCCGCCGCTTCGATCAGCACGGCAGGGTCGGTGGTGCCGTCAAACGCCTGAACACCGATGGAGCACCGCACCGGAATGGTGGCACCGCCGTAGCGTACCTTGCCGGCGTTGATTTCCTTTTGCAGTGTCTGAAGGCGCTTCATCCCCTGCGCGGCAGAGCAGCGCTTCAGAATGACAGCAAATTCGTCACCCGCGATGCGCGCCACGGTGTCTGACGGCCGAACATGCTGCTTCAGGGCCTTGGCAACGAAGCGAAGCACGGCGTCGCCAGCCATGTGGCCGTGAACGTCATTGATATGCTTGAAACCGTCCAGGTCGATAAAGCCCAGCACGCCTTCTTCGCCGTGGCGGCCGGCGGATGCCAGCGTCTGGCCAAGGGCAGTTCTGAGGCCGCGCCGGTTCGGAATGCCGGTCAGTTCGTCAGTGACGGATAGCTGCTCAAGGAAGGAAATCCGTTCCTGTTGCTCCGACATGCGTTGCTCGGCGGCGGCTGCGAAGCTCAACACTTCTGTAATCAACTGCCAGCCTGCGCTGTCGAATTTCATTTCAGCATTAGCCGCGGTCTGCATCAGCTTGCTCGCGAGGTTGCTGACATAGGGGTTGATCTCGGCCTTGTCGTTCAGCTTGTTTTTGGACTGCTCGATCATGCGTCTCTCCAAACATTGGTTGCTCGGGAAAAGACTAGCAAGACCTGTGCCACTGAAGGGGCTGTGATAAGGTTCTGAAATATATGAATTTATTATTTCTTTCTTGGGGAGGGGGCATCTTTTGCCGGGACCTTGGAGCGTCCCTTCATGATGGCTGCCGTGCCAAATTTGCCGCGTAGGGCGTCCATGGCCTTTTCAGCCGTCTGGCGTTTGGTGCGCGCGGGCTCAATCAGGTCCGGCTGGTCGGCCTCAGCGAGCGGCCTGAAATGGCTGACGCCGATGCCGATCAGGCGGTAGGGCGTGCCATCCGCGAGCGGCTTCAGGAGTTGCTGGCCGATCTCGAAGATTGTGCCCGCCAGTTGCGTGGCGCCGGAGATAGTGCGCGAGCGGGTGATGATGCGGTGCATGCTTGTCTTGAGCTTGAGCGTGATGGTGATGCCCGCCAGGTCCTTGCGCTTCAGGTCTGCAGACACGGCTTCGCATAGAGGCCAGAGCTTTTCTTCAAGCGCGTCATAGTCCGCCAGGTCTTTATCGAGCGTGCGTTCGCTTGAAACGCTCTTGGTTTCAGACACGGGGCTGACCCGGCGATTATCAATGCCGCGGGACAGGCGGTAGAGCCGTTGTCCGGTCTCGCCGTACCGGCGCATGAGGGTACTTTCTTCCATCTCCTGCAACTGGCTGATCTGGGTCAGCCCATCTTTTTCCAAGGTTCTTGCTGATTTTGCGCCGATGCCATAGATGCGCGTGATCGGCAGCGAGGCAAGCACGGCTTGCTTGTCGCTTTCACCAATCACAGTGAAGCCCCGCGGCTTGTCCATGTCAGACGCCAGTTTAGCCAGGAACTTGTTGGCGGCCAGCCCGACAGAGACAGTGATCCCCACCTCTCGTTCCACATCCAGCGCGAATTTGGCGAGGAGCTTGGCGGGAGAGGCCTTGTGCAGCCGCTCTGTGCCTGTGAGGTCGAGAAAGGCTTCGTCGATCGACAGCGGTTCCACAAGCGGGGTCAGGTCACGCATCATGTCCCGCACCTGACGGCCGACTGCCTGATAGTGGCTCATGCGCGGCTTCAGGATCACGGCGTCCGGGCATAGCTTCCGCGCCTTATACATCGGCATGGCGGACCTGACCCCGCTCATGCGCGCGATATAGCAACAGGTGGAAACCACGCCCCTGTGCTCGCCGCCGATCATCACAGGTTTTGACGCCAGTTCCGGGTTGTCGCGCTTCTCAATAGAGGCATAAAAGGCGTCGCAATCAATGTGTGCGATGGTCAGGCTAAAAAGTTCCGGATGCGAAATTGTCCTTGGTCTGTCGCACTTGGGGCATATTTTGCCACCGTCATATTCATGCAGGCATACCCGACACAGGCTAGGGCGGGATGAACCCGCCTGTGTCGCGGCTGTCTGGGTCATGGTCGCTGCCCCTGGGCCAGCGCATGCAGGTGATCGCCAAGGGTTGGCCAGTCATTGAAGCGGACATGGGCGTCTGGTGCCTTGCCGATAAGTTTCGCGAGGCGCGGGTCGCCGATGAAATGCACCCTGTGAATTTCCGGCGCGTGGGCTGCCACAGACGTGTGCTGGGGCGGCAGGTCATCGATGAACACGGTATGGGCGGATACAGCATCCGCGAGAGTTCTTGCCCCCGGTCCCTTTTCGCCCTTGTTGGCGATCACCGGATAATCCAGGCCTTGGGCCTTCAGGCTGGCTTCGCGGCGGTCGCGGCAGCGGCTGGGCACGTTAGAGAGAATCGCAATCTGGTAGACCTCGCGCAGGCCGTCGAGCGCATCCCGCGCGCCGTCCACCAGCGGTACATCGTCGACACAGGCATCGAAAAAGCCGGCGATATGGTCGCGCACATGTTCAGGCGGGACCGGAGTCTCGCTGCCTCTGTGAAAGATATTGCCGCTTAGCTGGAAGCTTGAAAGCCTCAGTTCCGCCCCTTGGGTGGCCAGATACTGTTCCAGCCGCTCGACGAACCTGAGCAGCACTTCGTCTGCGTCCAGCAGCAAAAGAGGGCGCCCGGGGTCGATGGTGGCAATGAGGTCTGAAACACTTGTCATGGCGCTACCAGTCCTGGCCTTCGCCGCCGCCCAGCGCGCGCCATGCGGTTACCAGCGTTTCGGGCTTTTCCCCCAGCGTTTCCGCACAGGCCATCAGGTCCGGCTCGAAATTCACCAGGAACTCAAGGACGGACGCCAGGAAAGCCGGGTCTTGGATACGGGCGCGGATATCGTCCACATCCACACCCGAGAGCGCCATGAAGCGGTCGCGGATTTCATCTTCCTGAAAGATGAAGGCCGCGCTCTGGAGCGCAACGGTCTGGGCGATGTCGGGGGTCATGGAAAATGCCTCGCTAGCGGTATGTTTTTGTTTAGCCTGATGCCATTGTCCCAAATTCCACCCGCCAGTGGAATGACTTTTTTGGCACAGGCATGCGCTTTTCAAGGAAAAATTTATTTTAATCCCTTGACGGGCTTGTCTTTTTGTCGAAAGCACGACTATTATCGAAAAGGTTGGGTAATGAACCAAAGCGCCTTGTGGAGGGGCCAGGGGAACCGTATGGGTAAAAAGATCCTGATAGTCGAAGACAACGAACTGAACATGAAGTTGTTTTGCGATCTTTTGGAAGCTCACGATTATGAGACGATCCAGACACGTGACGGTATGGCCGCGCTTGATCTGGCGCGTGAACATAACCCCGACTTGATTCTGATGGACATCCAGTTGCCGGAAGTCTCCGGTCTTGAAGTGACCAAATGGCTGAAGGAAGACGAAGACCTGCGGAAAATTCCGGTGGTCGCCGTTACCGCATTTGCCATGAAAGGCGACGAGGAAAAGATCAGAGAAGGCGGCTGCGAGGCCTATATCGCAAAGCCTATTTCGGTGGGACACTTCCTCGAAACCGTAAAACAGTTCGTAGGATAGAGTGCGATGACAGCGCGGGTGCTGGTGGTTGACGACGTTCCGCCGAACGTCAAGCTTCTCGAAGCCAAGCTTACAAGCGAATATTTTGACGTACTGACAGCATTCAGCGGCCCGGAGGCTCTGGATGTGATCAGTCGCGAGCATCCTGATATTATCCTTCTGGACGTGATGATGCCGGGCATGGACGGTTTTGAGGTTTGCCGCCGGATCAAGGCAGACCCCGCAACCGCCCATATTCCCGTGGTTATGGTGACCGCGCTTGACCAGCCCTCTGACCGGGTGGCTGGGCTTGAAGCCGGGGCTGATGATTTCCTGACCAAACCCGTGCAGGATTTGGCGCTGTTTGCCCGTGTCCGCTCGCTGGTGCGCCTCAAGGTGATGATGGACGAACTTCGGAACCGTGAAGCCACGGGTGCCAGCCTTGGCTGGGAAAACGAAGAAGAGCCCACGCTTGAAATGGACGTGCCTACAGATGGCTCCATCCTGATCGTGGATGAGCAGGAACGGGTGATGGAGCGTATCGCCCGTGCGCTTGAAGGCGTGGGCGAGCTGACGTTCATGGCTGGCGGCGAAGACGCGGCCGAGCGGGCGCGCGAAAAGAATTTCGACCTGATTATCGTTTCGCTGACCATGCGCAACACGGACGGCCTTCGGGTTTGCTCCAAACTGCGCAGTTTCGAGGAAACGCGCCATGTGCCGATTCTGGTGATGGTGGATGACGGCAACACGAAACTGCTGGTGCGTGCCCTAGAGATGGGCGTGAACGACTATGTGGTCCGCCCGGTTGACCGGATGGAGTTCCTGGCGCGCGTCAAGACACAGCTGAAGCGCAAGCGTTATGCCGACAAGCTTTGGGAAAACTTCCACCTGTCGATGCAGTTGGCGACGACAGACGCGGTGACCGGCCTTTATAACCGTCACTATCTGACCAGCCACTTAGAGACCCGCCTGCAGGCGGCGCAGAAGTCCGATAAGGCGCTATCTGTGCTGATGATGGATATCGACCACTTCAAGAAGGTGAACGATACCTACGGGCACGCTGTGGGCGATCTGGTGCTGAAGGAATTCGCCAACCGGATCGGCAAGAATATCCGCGGCGTGGATTTGGCCGCGCGCTACGGCGGTGAGGAATTCGTGGTGATGATGCCCGAGACGCCGACCGACTGGGCTTTCATGATCGGGGACCGCTTGCGCCAGGAAGTCTTTGACAACCCGTTTGATGTGGGCGCCGCAGACGGCCCGCTGACGATCAGTGTTTCAATTGGTGTGGCTACCAGCACCGAAGGGCAAACCCCGGCCGCGCTTTTGGAAGCCGCCGACAAGGCGCTCTATGAGGCCAAGGAAAACGGCCGCAACCAGGTGATCATCGCAGAGGCCAACCGGTCCTGATCCGAATGCAGTAACGGAAGACACAGGAAGACACAGTGCGCCGGGGCTATGCTCCGGCCTTTTTTGTTGGGCAGGCGAGGACAAGAAGCGCAGACAATAAAAAACGCCGCGGCCTATGGTGGGGCGCGGCGCTTTTAAGATCAATTCGAAAACCAAGATTACTTGATCTTAGCTTCCTTGAATTCTACGTGCTTGCGAACAACCGGGTCATACTTGCGCAGGACCATTTTCTCGGTCAGTGTCCGCGGATTCTTTTTGGTTACGTAAAAGTAGCCAGTGTCCGCAGTGCTAAGCAGCTTGATCTTGATGCTGGACGGCTTTGCCATCTTTTTAACTCCAAGAAAACATTGTTCCAGGCCGCTTTGAGTACGACCACGTTGAGGGCGCAAAATACTCACACGGGGCTATAAGTCAAGCGCTGTTTGGAGGAATTTACATTATTTTTGACGCGCCTTGCAAAACTTATTGAAAATGCTAACGCTCGGGTAACCTTTTCTGTGCCAAAAGGGTGACAAGCAAAAGAGACAGAGGCCAGTTTATGTCCACCGTAAATAATGATCTTCTTGAAGAACTCCGTACCGAAGCCATCGACACCGTCGAAGACCGTCTGAGAAACCTCACGGAGGCGGTTCAGGATTTCCAGGCGGGTATCATTCAAGGCGGTGATGCACTGGCGGCCATCCGGCTTGAGGCGCATTCGCTGAAGTCTGTCGCTCAAAGCTTTGAGATGAAGTCGCTGAAAGTCATGTGCCACCGGTTTGAAGACTATTTCTTCAACATGAAGGCGCTGACGCCTGAGTCGTGCAAGGATATCCTTTTTTACGCCGACCGCATGGCCGAATGCCTTGAGGCCTTTATCCAAAACCGGGAAATCGACGTTTCGCAGATGATGCGCAAGCTGCCGAACAAAGGCGGCTTTGATGTGAAGGATGTCTCTGTCACGGATATCGAAGTGATGCTGGTGATGGAGCCGGGAACCGCGACCAAGATCGTTACCCGCGAGCTTCTGGAATGCGGTTACCGCATGATCAATGTGGCCTCCACCATGGATGCCATCCAGCTGATCCCATCCATGCGGCCTGATGCCGTGATCGTTTCCCGCGTAATGCCGGAGCTTTCCGGCATTGATCTGGCGTGTGCCTTGAAGGCCATGCCAAGCACGCGCGATATTCCGGTGGCGCTCATTGCCACCAGCCAGAAAGAAAAATACACCGACCTGCCGGCCGATGTGCCTGTGCTTCGGAAGGGCGCGAACTTTGCCGATGACGTGGCGGATGTGTTCATGAAGCTGGGTATTCTCTAATCCGTAAATCTGCCATCTGATCCAGATAACGGTTTTGTTATCTTATAGCATTAATCTGTTATTGGACGGCAGCACCGCCATCGGGCATGTCCTGTCTGGTGCGCGTTTGCGCGTATGTATTTCCATTGTGTTTCAGGCGCTTAGGTGGGTTTTCCAATAGATGCCTTGACCACATGGCAGTTTTTCTTTGGGGGGCTTATGGTTTTTCTGCGTGTGTTACTGGTGATATCTCTGTTTGTGTTTGGAAGAGGGGCGTCAGCCGAAGGCGACAGCCCGTTCGCGGTTCATCAAATTCGCGACAATGTCTTTGTGCTGACCCGCATGTGGGATGACGTTAGCGGCAACAATATGGGGGTTGTCGTGGGTGATGACGGCCTGCTGTTGATCAATTCGATGATGGCGAACGACTCCGAGGCCCTTGAGGCCACGCTGAAAACGCTTTCTGACAAGCCGGTGAAATATGTCATCAACAGCAACTGGGATTTCTATAACGTCCTGGGCAATGAGTATTTTGCCGAGAGGGGCGCGATGGTCATCGCGCAGGAAGATGTGCTTTATGCCCCGCGAAACCGGGATTATGAGCCTGTTTTCCATGATATCCTTTTCAAGGACAGCATCACCTTGCGCTTTGGCGGCGACACGATCACGGCATACAGAAGCGGCGGCCATTCTTTCCCGCATGTGAACATCCGCCTTGAAAAGGCTAATGTGACTTTCGTGGCAGACAGCTTCCGGCCTGACTGGTTCGGCGTCATGGGGCCAAATGGCCTGAAGGGATATTTTGATGGCTTGGATCGTGTGCTGGCGGAAAGTGATGATGACACCATCATCGTGCCCGGCAGCTTCGGTGGGCAAGTGGCATATGGCCGGGACAGTCTCTTGCATGAAAAGAAGATCAGGCAAGCGTTCGTGGACCGTATCGGCGAGCTCTATCGCACCGGTGTGCCTGTGGCTGAGATGATCGCAGATGAGGCATTGAACCGGATTGTCCGCGAAAATTTCCCGACGAGCTATGACCGCTTTGAGGGCCTGCATGGCTATGACATTTTGCCCACGCTGACGACGGAATTTATCCCCGAGCACCCAATGTCAGACGCTGACAGGCAAGCCTTCACTGGCACCTATCATGGCCCGGAGGGCTTGTCGTTTGAGGTTTATGCAGACGGCGGCATGCTGTTCGCCCAATCCCTTGGCCGGTTCAAGGAAAGGCTGAAGCCTGTGTCTGAAACGGACTTCATCTTTGCCGGTGCGCAGGAGGGAGAGAAGCTTGTGTTTGAGCGGGACGGTCAGGGCACGGTCATCGCTGCACGCCCGGAGCTGGGCGAAAGCCATTTGACCCGCCGGATACCGGCGGGCCGCTGGTTGAGGCAGGAGTAGGAAGTTAGCGCTTGCGGCGGCTGGTGCCGGGTTTTCCCGGTTTGCTGGCGCCGCTGCGCCGCCGGGGCTTGCCGCCCTTGGCGCCTTTTGGCCGGTCGTGACGGCGGCTAAGCTTGGCTGCGCGGTTGCCGCCTTTCTCAACAAAATCAGGCAGGTTGCCTTCACCCACCAGCGAAAGCCGCAGCCCGCCGGTGAATTTGTTGGCTTCCTCAAGCTTTACCTCAACCCGGTCACCCAGCTTGAACACCTCACCGTGCCGTTCGCCCACCAGCCGGTGATGGGCTTCGTCCAGCGTGTAAAAGTCGGCGCCGATCTCGGATATCGGGATCAGGCCGTCACCGCCTGATGGCTCCAGGCTGACGAACAGGCCAAAGCGTGTCACGCCGGTGATTCGGCCAACGAATTCTTCGCCAACATGGTCAGACAGATAGTTCGCCAGATAGCGGTCTGTGCTGTCGCGTTCGGCGGCCATGGCCCGGCGTTCGGTATTTGAAATCTGTTCACCGATGGCGCCCAGTTCCTCAACTTCAAGGTCCGTCATGCCGTCTTTGCCGAGCTTCAGCGCGCGGATAAGCCCGCGATGCACGATCAGGTCGGCATAGCGGCGGATCGGCGATGTGAAGTGGGCATAGCGGGGCAGGGCAAGGCCGAAGTGTCCCATGTTGTCCGGGCCATAGTAGGCCTGTGTCTGGGACCGCAGGACCACCTCATTTACCAGATGCTCCTGCGGGGTGTCTTTCACCTTGTGCAGGATACCGTTGAAAAGCCGCGGCATCATCACCGTGCCCTTGGCCAGGTTCAGGTCCATGGTGGCCAGGAAGTCGCGCAGGCTTTCAAGCTTGTCCATCGGCGGCTCTTCATGCACGCGGTACATGGTGGGCAGGTGGTGCTTTTCCATTTCTTCTGCCGCGCACACGTTGGCGGAGATCATGAATTCCTCGACCACACGGTGGGCGTCAAAACGGTCCCTCAGCGTAATGCCGGTTACATGGCCTTCGTCGTTGATTTCCACCCGGCGCTCCGGCAGGTCCAGGTCCAGCGGTTCGCGCTTACTGCGCGCCTCCATGATGGCCTTGAAAGTGCCCCACAGCGGCTTCAGGACAGGCTCCAGCAGTGGTTCTGTCAGCTCATTCGGGGTGCCATCGATAGCGGCCTGGGCATCTGTGTAGCTTACGTTCGCAGCGCTCTTCATCAGGCCGCGCACGAACTTGTGCCTTATCTTACGCCCCTGTGCGTCAAACCACATGTGAACTGCCATGCAGGCGCGCTCCACGCCCGGCATCAGGCTGCAAAGGTCCGCCGACAGCGCTTCCGGCAGCATGGGTACCACGCGGTCCGGGAAATAGCAGCTGTTGCCGCGCTTCAAGGCCTCGCGGTCCAGCTTGCTTTCCGGCTTCACATAGTGGGCAACGTCTGCGATGGCCACGATGGCGTGCCAGCCGCCTTTGTTCTCTACGTCGGGGTCTGCCTCTGCCCAGATGGCGTCGTCATGGTCGCGGGCGTCGGCCGGGTCGATGGTGATCAGCGGAATGTCGCGCAGGTCCGCGCGCTTGCCAAGCCCCACGGGCTGGGCGGCTTCGGCTTCCTTGATCACATCTTCCGGGAATTCATATGGGATATCGTGCGCGTGGATGGCGATCATGCTGATCGCCTTGGCGCTCGAGATATCGTCCAGGCGTTCTTTCACGCGGGCGCGCTTGGGGCCAGAACCGCGGCGCGATTGAACCGGGTCCGCCAGTACAAGCTCGCCGTCCTTGGCGCCGCCCGTGTCATCGCGGTCCACCCAATATTCGTCCCGGTTCTTCTTGTCGATCGGGTGGATGCGGCCACCGTTCTCATTACCGTGGAAAATGCCCATAAGCGCGCGCGGCGCAGGCTTCAGCACCTTGAGTATGCTGGCTTTGTAAACTGGCGGCTCATCCTTGATGTGCGTCAGGCGAACCAGGGCCCGGTCGCCAGGGCCAAGGGCAGGGCCACCTTTACCGCGACCGCGCTTCTTTTCCTTCAGGAAAATGGTCGGCATCTCGCCGCCGCCTTCGAAATTTACCGGTTTTACAAGCACTTCTCCGTGCTTGTTCAGCCCTGCGAACTCCACTACCTGAACACCGGGCAGCCGGTCTGCGGGTCTGAGCGCATGCCCAGTGTCTTTCGTCAGGATGCCGTCTTCCGACAGTTCCCGAAGCGCCTTTTTCAGATGCACCTTGTCCGGCCCTTTGACGCCGAAGGCGCGGGCGATATCGCGTTTGGTGACTTTGCCGCCCTCGAAATCGCGGATGAACTCCATGATTTCGTCTTTGGTTGGTATCTGGCCGGGCTCTGGTTTACGCGCCAAGGGCGGTGTCCTTTCGGGGAAATGTCGTTGTCATTCCGGACAAGCGTAGCGCGATCCGGAATCTTTGTCAGGCAAAGCTTTTGCGTCTAAAAGATTCCGGCCTTCGCCGGAATGACAGGAACAGGTTAGGAGGCCTTCTTCTTCGGCGCAGCCTTTTTCTTGGCCGGGGCCTTCTTGGCAGCTGCTTTCTTCTTTGCCGGTTTCTTGGCCTTGGCGGCAAGCCATTCAAGCGCCTGTTCAAGCGTCACGCTCTCGGGCTCTGTGCCTTTCGGCAGCGTGGCGTTGGTGCGCTTGTGATTGACGTAAGGGCCATAGCGGCCATCAAGAACGCGAACTGCATCGCCGTCATCAGGGTGCTCGCCCAGTTCCTTCAGTACCGTCTTGCCGCCGCCTTTCTTGGCTTTGGCGTCAGCAACCAGGGAAACCGCGCGATTGAGGCCTACGGTGAAGACTTCTTCAGAAGACTGCAGCTTGGCATAGGTGCCGTCATGGGCCACATAGGGGCCATAGCGGCCGATGGCGCTGGTGATAGGCTTGCCGTCCTCAGGGTGCGCACCAATCTCACGCGGGAGGGAGAGAAGCGCGAGCGCCTTTTCAAGATCGATATCGCCTTGGTCCACATCCTTCGGGATGCTGGCGCGCTTGGGCTTTTCGCCCTTCACGGCTTCACCCACCTGGATATAGGGGCCGAACCGCCCGGTGCGGATGGAAATCGGTTCACCGGTCTCTGGGTCGTCGCCCAGCGTGGTAGGTTCGTCGGAATTGCCTTCGCCGTCATCGCCCTTGTTGCCGAACTGGCGGGTGTAGCCGCATTCCGGATAGTTGGAACAGCCAATAAAGGCGCCATAGCGGCTGGTTTTCAGGCCCAGGCGGCCGTCTTCACATTTCGGGCACTTGCGCGCATCCGGGTTCGTGGACGCATCCGGGAACATCATATGCTCCAGGAATTCATCCAGCGCATCAATCACAACAGAGTTGCGGACACCGATGATCTCTTCCGTCTTGGGCTTGAAGGCATGCCAGAAATCGGCGAGAACCTTCTTCCAGTCCTCTTCCCCGGCAGAGATATGGTCAAGCTGCTCTTCAAGGTTCGCTGTGAAATCATATTCCACATAGCGGGTGAAGAATTTCTCCAGGAAGGCGGTGACCAGGCGGCCCTTGTCGTCCGGGATGAAGCGGTTGCGCTCCATATGCACATAGCTGCGGTCGCGCAGCACCGACAGGATCGATGCGTATGTGGACGGGCGACCGATGCCCAGCTCTTCCATGCGCTTCACCAGGCTTGCTTCCGTGAAGCGTGGCGGTGCGTCGGTGAAATGCTGTTTGGGCTCAACGCCTTCAAGGGTCAGCACTTCGCCTTCCTTGATCATTGGCAGGCGGGTTTCGTCCTCGTCGCCTTCGTCGTCCTTGCCTTCCTGGTAAACGGACAGGAAGCCGTCAAACTGGATGATAGTGCCGGTGGCGCGCAGCTCGGCCGATTGGTCGGCGTTCATGATGGTTACCGTGGTGCGTTCCGCAACCGCGCTTTCCATCTGGCTTGCGATGGTCCGGCGCCAGATCAGCTCGTAAAGCTTCTTCTCGTCCGCGTCCAGCGCGTGCGACACCTCGTTTGGTGTGCGCATTGGGTCGGTAGGGCGGATCGCCTCGTGCGCTTCCTGGGCGTTCTTGGCCTTGGTCTTGTAGACGCGCGGGCTGTCCGGCAGATATTTGTCGCCGTAGCGGCTTTCAATCACGCCGCGGGTGGCGTTCAGGGCTTCCTGCGCGATTGTCACGCCGTCTGTACGCATGTAGGTGATCAGGCCTGTCACCTCACCATCAATCGGCTTGCCTTCATAAAGGCTCTGCGCCACACGCATGGTGCGCTGGGCCGGGAAACCAAGCTTCCGCGCGGCTTCCTGCTGCAGGGTTGAGGTGGTGAAGGGCGGTTGTGGGTGGCGGCGAGCTGGCTTGCGCTCCACTGCTGATACTTTCAGCGGCGTGCGCTCGATCAGCGCGGCGGCGGCTTTTGCGTCCACTTCATTGTTCAGGTCGTATTTCTTCAGCTTGTCGCCGTTCATGGCGAACAGGCGGCTCATGAAGCTCTTGCCCGCGTCGCCTTTGACGCCTGCTTCCACGCTCCAGTATTCCTGGGGCACGAATTTTTCGATCTCGTTCTCGCGCTCGCAAATCAGGCGCAGTGCCACAGACTGCACGCGGCCAGCAGACCGGGCGCCCGGCAGCTTGCGCCACAGCACTGGCGACAGGGTAAAGCCCACAAGATAATCCAGCGCGCGGCGGGCGAGGTAGGCATGCACCAGCTCATCATCCAGATCGCGCGGCTCGGCCATGGCCTTCAGGATCGCGGATTTGGTGATCTCGTTGAAGACCACGCGCTTCACGGCAACGTCCTTCAGCGCCTTCTTCTTGTTCAAGACTTCCAGCACGTGCCAGCTGATGGCTTCCCCTTCGCGGTCGGGGTCAGTCGCGAGATACAGTTTGTCAGCGCCTTTTACGGCGTTGGCGATCTCGGTCAGGCGCTTGTTCGAATCGCGGTCGACCACCCAGTCCATCGCGAAATCTTCGTCAGGCTTTACCGAACCGTCTTTGGCAGGCAGGTCACGGACGTGGCCAAAACTGGCTAAGACCTTGTAATCCTTACCAAGATACTTGTTGATGGTTTTTGCCTTTGCCGGCGATTCCACGATAACGACGTTCATACGTCAGCCCGTTCCTTACATTATAATAATGGTGCGCTATAGCGCTTTGTCTTTGCTCTCACCTAGTTCGAAGCGGCGTTGATTGCAATGGCCTTGTTCAATTCAGGGGTAATTTCGGCTAACCCGGCCGCCCGAATGACGGGTGATTTCACCCGCCAGTTCCAGTTCCAGGAAGGCGGCCATAACCGCCTCGGCACTGGCCCCGGATTGGCGAACCACTTCATCCATATGGATGGGTGTACTCGAAAGTAAGCCAAGCAGATCACCTGGGGCCGATGGTGCGTCACGGCTTGGGGCAGGGGAAATGGGCCCTATGGGTGTGCCCTTTTGTGCCCCAAGAGCACTATTTGGGGCACTATGGGGGCGCGGTGTGTGCCCATAATCCACGACAGCCGGAAGCTCATTCAGGATGTCATCCGCATTTTCCACCAGAATGGCGCCGTCTTTGATAAGCCGGTTGCCGCCCTTGGCGCGCGGGTCCAGCGGTGAACCGGGGATCGCGAATACGTCGCGCCCCTGTTCAAGCGCGAAACGCGCCGTGATCAGCGAACCGGATTTAAGCGCGGCTTCAACCACGAGGACACCCACAGAAAGCCCGGAGATCAGCCGGTTTCGGCGCGGAAAATGCCTGGCCTGCGGGCGTGTGCCCATTGGCATTTCAGAGACCAGAAGCCCGTTTTCTGCGATCTGGCGCTGAAGGGCTTCGTTTTCGGGCGGGTAGAAGATGTCCAGCCCGCCCGCCACGCAGGCAATGGTGGCGTGCTCGATGGCCGCCTGGTGCGCTGCTGTGTCGATCCCGCGGGCGAGACCGGATGTGACCGTAATGCCCGCGTCCGCCAGTGCGCCCGCGAGCGTGCGCGTGAGCTTCAGGCCGGAAACGCTGGCATTGCGGGCACCCACGATGCCAACGCCGCGGGTGTTCAAAAGCTCCAGCCTGCCCATGGCGAACAAAACGGGCGGTGCGTCCTCAAGGGCAGCGAGCTGGGCAGGATAGTGCGCGTCTCTCAGGAACAGGGCATGACCGCCAGCGCGCTCAATGCGCTCAAGTTCACTTTCCGCGGCTGTCGCCGTTGGCGGCACAAGCGGCTTCTTGCGGCCATTTTTCTTTGCCAGCTCAACCGCGCCTTCAAGTGCTTCAATGGCATTGCCGAAGCGCGCGAGAAGCCCTTTGAACGTAACGGGCCCAATGCCTTCCGTGCGGATGAGGCGCAGCTGCGCCAGCTTTTCCGCATCTGTCAGGGGCTTTTCTGTTTCCGTTTTGTTCATGGTGGCAGAGTGCCGCCCATGTGCGCCAAAGTCAATCATTGGTGGCGGGATTGCGCGCTTTTATTTGTTCTTCTTGCCGATTTTGGGCTCTTCGCCACGCATTAGCCTGGCGATGTTTTCCTTGTGGCGGATATAGATCACGAGCGTCATGAAGGCGATGAAAATCCAGCTGTCCGGGCCTACGATATAGTAGCTGATGGCCGGCGCCAGAAGCGAGGCGATCAGGGCCGAAAGGCTGGAGAAGCGGAAAATGGCGGCGGCCAGCAGCCAGGTCACGCCACAGGCGAGCCCCAGAAGCAGGTTGATGGCGAAGATAGTGCCGAAGAAGGTGGCAACACCTTTGCCGCCTTTGAACTTGAGATATAGTGGGAAACAGTGGCCAATAAAGGCGGCAGCACCGGCAAGCGGGGCGAGGGCCGGGTCAACCAGATAGCGGGTCAACAGAACCGCGATGGCGCCTTTACCTGCGTCCATGATGAGGGTTGCGAGCGCCAAGTCCTTGCGGCCTGTCCGGAGCACGTTGGTGGCGCCAATGTTGCCTGACCCCACGTTTCGGATGTCGCCCAGGCCTGCCATTTTGGTAAACAGAAGGCCGAAGGGCACAGAACCCAATAGATAGCTCAGGGCCAGTACCAGCCCCATCTCCCCCGAGAAAGTCATCGCTATTCTCCGCTAAAGAGCGTCTTGCCGCCCACGATCGTCTGCCAAACCTGCCCCTGAACGGGCAGCGTGTCAAACGGTGTGTTCTTGGCGCTTGCACGGAAAGCCTCGCGGTCGATGCGCCATGGCTTCTCCGGATCGAAGATCACCAGGTCTGCTGGCGCGCCAGATTCCAGCTTGCCGCCAGGGACGCCCAGAAGGTCTGCTGGAGTAGCTGTGAGCGCCTTTAGCATGGTGACAAGATCAACCTTGCCTGCGTGCACGGGCGCGAGCGCAAGCGCGAGGAGCGTTTCGAAGCCCACGATGCCTGCTGCGGCCTGGCCAAAGGGCAGGCGCTTCACATCTTCGCTTTTCGGGTCATGGTCGCTCACCAGCGTATCGATGGTGCCATCTGCAAGTCCTGCGATCAGCGCCAGACGGTCTTCTTCGGACCTGAGGGGAGGGCTGACCTTCGCAAACGTGCGGTAGCCTTCCATGGCATTGTCGTTGAGGTGCAGATAGTGAGGTGCAGTGGAACAAGTTACTTTCACGCCCCGCGCCTTGGCGGCGCGAATGGCTTCCACGCCTTCGCGACTTGATATCAGCGCAAAGTGGATGGGTGTACCCGTCATTTCACTGAGGCGTGCATCGCGTTCGATCTGGATCACTTCCGCCATTGCCGGGATGCCAGCAAACCCAAGCCGTGTCGCGATTTCGCCTTCATGGGCGATGCCACCGTTCGCCAGGCCCTTGTCCTGTGGGAACTGCACGATAACAGCACCGAAGTAGCTGGCATATTCCATCAGGCGGCGCATGACCTGGCTGTCTGACACCGGCTTGCGGCAATCGGTAAAGGCAACGGCGCCTGAGGCTTTCATCTGGCCGATTTCGGCCAGTTCCTTGCCTTCCATACCGCGCGTTGCCGCGCCCATGGGGTAGACATTGACGGTGTGCGTGTCTTCAGCGCGCCTGCGAATGCGCTCCACCACCGGATCGCTGTCGATCATCGTCGTCTGGTCCGGCTGCAGGATCACGGTCGTGATGCCGCCAGCCAGCGCTGCGTCGGCGTCAACCGAATGGGCGCGCATGTCGATAAGGCCGGGGCAAAGCACGCGACCTTTGCAGTCTGTAACCGTTGCGTCGTCCGGCACCTTAATATCGGGGCCGAAATCGGCGATCTTGCCGTTGTTGACGATCAGCGTGCCTTTGGTGTCCAGGCCGCTTGCCGGGTCAATGAGGCGGGCGTTTGTGAATGCTGAAATCATGCCGCGTCCTCCCCGCGCAAGCCTCGTGTCAGGATATCAAGGCAGGCCATGCGGACAGCCACGCCCATTTCCACTTGTTCTTCGATCGCGGAGCGGTCCAGGTCGTCGGCGACATCAGAGGCGATCTCCACGCCGCGGTTCATCGGACCGGGGTGCATCACCAGCACATCTTCCTTGGCGTATTTGAGCGTGTCGCGCGTCAGGCCCCAGAAGCGGTAATATTCCCGAAGGCTGGGCAGGAAGGCACCTTGCATGCGTTCCTGCTGCAGGCGAAGCATCATCACCACATCCGCGCCTTCAAGGCCTTCGTCCATGCGGTGGGA
This sequence comes from Kordiimonas lipolytica, assembly GCF_001550065.1. The sequence goes on along the minus strand of NZ_LRUB01000006.1, from coordinate 82,169 downwards.
AACTTCCACGCCCAGGCGGTCTACGTCCTTGGGCAGCAGCGTTGGCGGTGCCACCAGGCGAACCCGCGCGCCCATGGCATTCAAGAGGTAAATGTTGGAGCGGGCAACCCGACTGTGCGCCACATCGCCTGAAATCACGATTGTCTGGCCATGCAGCTTGCCTTTGCGGCGGCGGATCGTCAGCGCGTCAAGAAGCGCCTGTGTCGGATGTTCTGCCCGGCCGTCGCCCGCGTTAATCACAGCGCAATCCATTTTTTCCGACAGAAGCTTTACCGCGCCACTGTCTGCGTGCCGCATCACCAGCACATCGGGGTGCATGGCATTCAGTGTGGCTGCCGTATCCAGAAGCGTTTCCCCCTTCTTGATCGAGCTTGTGCCCGTGGACATGCTGGTCACTTCCATGCCAAGGCGTTTGCCCGCGATCTCGAAGCTCATCAGTGTCCGGGTCGAATTCTCGAAAAACAGGTTGATCTGCGTCAGGCCCGCGCATTTGGGCGAGGACTTCTGCCGCTGCCTGTTCTGCTCGACATAATGATCGGCCACGTCAAGGACATGCTTGATCGCTGTCGGATCAAGATTCCAGATGCCTAGCAAGTGTTTATGAGGGAAAAGTTGACCCGAGGGCGGAGAAACTTCCGCGCGCGGGTAGGACGATTTGTCGGTCTGTTGCGTGCTCATTAAGCCCGCCTTATAGGCCCAAAATTTGCACCCTGCAAGTCTCTAATCCATTGAGCCAACGCAGGTGTCGGATTTGGGGCATGGGGTTTCAGTCCGCGTAGAATTTCGTGTCATAGACCACCCGGCCTGAAAGGCCTTCGAGCGCCCCTTGCCAGCATTCCATCGCCATAAAGGCGGCATTCTGTTCACGGTCGTCAGAAAATGTCAGGCCGAAGTCTGCTGCGGGCCTGAAACCAACCCTCTCATAAAAGTCTGTGTGTCCCAACAGGACAATGGCGTCTGCCTCAACTTCCTTGAGGCTTTCCTCCAACAGGCGCCGGCCCAGGCCCTCGCCCTGATAGTCATTGTGAATCGCCAGCGGGCCAAGGCCAAGTATCTGGCGTTTTGTGTCTACGTCTTTGATGGATACCGGCGAATAGGCAACATAGCCCACAAGGGCACCCTGATCCCACAGGCCATGTTCCGCCGCCATTACGCGCCGGGTGCGCAGGCTTTCAACCAGCCTGGCTTCAAAGTCTGTTGGATAGGTCGTGCGCAGGAGATGGTCGATGTTCGGCCCGTCTTCGGCAGAAAGACTTGTGTCAAATCGCATGCAGGGCCCCCTGGAGGATATAGGCTGCGGCCATCTTGTCGATCACATCCTTGCGCTTGGCGCGGCTGCTGTCTGCTTCCAGGAGCGTGCGTTCAACGGCGCTTGTAGACAGGCGTTCGTCCCACAGCGTTTGCGGCAGGTCAAAAAATTTGGCGAGATTTTCGGAAAAAGCGCGGACCGACTGGCAGCGCGGTCCTTCGCTGCCGTCCATATTCACGGGCCAGCCAATCACGAAGCCGCCGACATTCTGTTCTTCAACAATCTGCTGGATGCGGGCTACGTCATCCTTGAAGCGTTTGCGCCTGATGATTTCCATCGGCGTTGCGATCATCAGCGTGGTGTCCGAAAGCGCAAGGCCAATGGTTTTAGTTCCAGGGTCCATGCCCAGAAGGCGCTGGCGTGGTTTCAGCCGGCCTTTCATTTCCGTGATGGAAACCTGATGGCTCACCGGTTTTTCTCCAGCCAAGCGCTGGCGCGTTCGGCGGCATTCTGGCGAATGTTCATATAGAACAGATTAATATCATAGGCGTGATAGTTGCCGCCCGCCATCTGGTATTCGCTCCAGGAGCCCTGCGGTGGGCGGGTCAGGTAAAGTACGCCGTCTTTGCCGCAGCGGGCACCCGTGAGGGACGGGATCGGGGCCGAAATCGGGCCCGCTTCCGGCAACAGTTCAATCGCACCCAGGTTCGCCGCCTTTGTGGTTGTGCCGTCCACCTCCCAGCTCAGCGGGTTGGTACACAGCATCTTGGTGCCCGCGCGCAGTTTGCCGTTCAGGCCCGGCGTTGCGGCCACAACTTTCAGAAGCGGGCTTGCGTCGCCGTCCTTGTCGAAGCTCTGGAACGAGACAACGCAGCCTGTATCGGTCTTGCCCTCGCAGGCGTCAATGCCCGGCAGAACCGCCAGATCGCCCTCGTGGCTGACCGGCCAGCCGATGATATAGGCGGCAACCATAAGGTCGCGCAGGTTCGTCGGCGCAACCCGTTCGCCCAACAAGAGAAGGGCGTGCAAGGCTCCTTGGCTGTGGCCGACGATAATAAAGGGGCGTCCCTTGTTTTTTGTGGTGATGTAATTGTCAAAAGCTGCGAGCACGTCGGCATGTGCGTTCAGCATTGCCTGAACACCCTGGCCGCTGTCGTCAAGGAAAGCGCCGAAGGTAGCCTGGCGGTAGTGTGGGGCGTAAACCTGGCCAGCCAGGTTGAAGGCGCTGGCCTGATAGCGGAGGGCGAAATTGTCCGTCCAGCGCATGGTTTTTTCGTCGCCGTCAAAAGGCGCGTTCCAGCGCTCCTTGTTCAGATACGTGGTTGGGTGGATGTAGAAGACATCCACTTCCGGCACCATGGCAGTCCGTATAATGCCTTCAGGCATCATTTGCGCGGGCGATGTTTTGCCGGGCAGGGCAGCCCAGGCCTCTTCTGTCGTATAGTCGGGCGCCGGCGTTGGCTCCTCGGATGCGATTTCATGAGACGGCACAAACGCGACCTTCATCATGGCAGCCTGATTCTGGTTCAGGATAATGCCGCCAATCAGGATCAGAATGATCACAACGGCTATCGCGAGCAGAAATTTGGCTGCCGGTGCGGTTTTATGCTTTGCCATGATGGCTTACCCCCTTGGTATTTCTGGTCTATTGGACCGCCCAGGCCACAAAGCCATGATATGGTCGTCAACGATACGGCCGTCTTCATACCGGACGGCATCTTTCCTGACGCCTTCCTGTTCAAAACCAACGGCCTGGTAAAGCGCGATCGCAGCCTTGTTGTCGCTATGGACATGCAGTTCGATCCGCTCAAGTACTTCATGTATTTGCACCCAATCGATGAAATGCAAAAGCAGTTTTTTGCCGATGCCGCGACCGCGCCAGTTTTCTGCCACGCTCATGGCGAAGCCTGTGGTGTGCCGCACCCTTTTTCTACGGTCTGTCCAGCTGTCCAGCATGCCGACAATATCGCCTTCGGACGTTGCGACCAAGCAGACCTCAAACGGGTTGGTCTGTTTCCGGGCGATCCAGAAACGCTGTTTCCAACTGCCCGCGCGAAATTCAGTCGCGCGCGTAATCAGATGATTGGCGCTGGCATAGGTCTGCCGGATGTAACCATTGAGCGGCCCTGCATCGGACAGGCGCGCTTCGCGTATGGTGATCTGGTCGCTCAATCTTGTGTTCCCAACTGCGGTTATCTGCTGATTTGGGCGCGTTGAGGGGGGGAATGCAAGCCGAATTTTGAGGTTTTCGGCATTGCAGGCAAAAGGCTTATTGCAAGAAATGGCCAATTTGGGCATTTTTATGGGGCCTGCTGGCCTGATCAGCGGGTTTCAGGAGGGTAAAATATCTTCTTTTGATTCAACCACAGACCGGATTGGCAGCAAAGACGGATATGGGAACGGAGATTATTTTCTCTACCCGGCTGCGGATGCGCCCGTGTTTGGCGATGATTTCTCAAGCATCTTGAAGCATTTCGCCTCTTGCAGAGGTGCGCGTGCTTTCAACCAGAAAAAAGATGTCTCTCCAGCCGCACTCAAGGCCTATCTGCCCTGGATATCGCTCGTGGAGCCCATCTGGGGCGGCGACGGCAGGATGGCGGATGCGCGTGTAACCTTGCATGGCAGCGCTGTTGCAGGGGCTTACAGCGAAATCACACACCAGCGGGTGCGCGAAGTTCACCAGCCCGACGTGGCCGACCGGGTGATCGCTTCCATGCAGCATGCGGTGGAGATCAAGACGCCAGTGATTGGAGTCAGTGAGGAGCGGAAAGTGGATCCGCCGGTGCGGCTGCATATCCTTTATGTGCCGCTGTCGGAAGACGGTGAGACGGTCAATCGCTTCATGTCTTACGTGCGGCTTGATCCGCTCGATTAGCGGTTGCGGTGTGACCTCTTGAAGCCTCTCACATCAGAATCTGCACGCGCGGGCGGATAAGCCCTTGCTCACAGGGTTGTCAGGCGTTAAGTTCCGCGCTGATTTCACGCATTTTCCTGGCTAGTATCATAGGAATTTTCATGTCGAATATTGATAAGGCAACCGTTGCCAAAATTGCGCGGCTTGCGCGCATCAAAATTGAGGAAGACAAGCTTGAGCCCCTGGCGGGCGAGCTTAACAACATCCTCGGGTGGGTAGAGCAGCTTGACGAGGTCAACACGGACGACATCCAGCCGATGTCAAGCGTGGTGGACGCGAAGCTGCGTTGGCGCCAGGACGAAGTGTCTGATGGCGACAAGCAGGAAAGCGTTCTCAAGAATGCGCCGAACGCCGAGTATGGCTTCTTTGCCGTGCCAAAAGTAATCGAGTAGGGGGCGGCCATGACGGATCTCACGAAACTGACTATCGCGGAAGCTCGCGACCTTTTGAAAAAGGGCGACATCACGTCCCGCGAACTGACGGAAGCGCATATCGCCTCCGTTGAGGCTGCTGACGCGCTCAATGCCTATATCGCCAAGACGCCTGAGCTGGCGCTGGAGCAAGCCGACAAGGCTGACGCCAAGATTGGGGCGGGTGAGCAGAAGGGCATGACCGGCATTCCTGTGGGCATCAAGGACCTGTTCGCCACCAAAGGTGTGCACACACAGGCGTGTTCCCACATTCTGGATGGCTTCAAGCCTGAGTATGAAAGCACCGTCACCCAAAATCTGTGGGACGATGGCGCAGTAATGCTTGGCAAGCTGAACATGGACGAATTCGCCATGGGCTCGTCGAACGAGACAAGCTTCTATGGCCCTGTGAAAAACCCATGGCGCCGCGGTGATACCGATACGGTTCCGGGTGGTTCCTCAGGCGGTTCTGTGGCGTCTGTGGCTGGTTTTGCCGCGATGGGGGCAACGGCTTCCGATACTGGTGGTTCGATCCGCCAGCCAGCGTCCTTCACCGGTACATTCGGTTTCAAGCCAACCTATGGCCGCTGCAGTCGTTACGGCATGGTAGCGTTCGCAAGTTCGCTTGATCAGGCTGGTACCATCACCCGCACCGTGCGTGACGGCGCGATCATGATGGAAAGCATTTCCGGTTTCGACACCAAGGACAGCACCAGCGTTGATATCCCTGTGCCGAACTTTGAAGCGGCGCTCACTGGCGATATCCGCGGCATGAAGATCGGTATCCCGCAGGAATATCATCTTGCCGGCATGCCGGGCGAAATTGAGGCGCTGTGGCACCAGGGGATTGAGTGGATGAAAGCCGCGGGTGCGGAAATCGTCGACATCAACTTGCCGCATACCAAATACGCGCTGCCAACCTATTATATCGTGGCGCCGGCCGAGGCTTCCTCGAACCTGGCGCGCTATGACGGTGTTCGCTACGGCCTTAGGGAAACGGTTGAAGGCGGTGGCCTTGTTGACATGTATGAAGCAACCCGTGCTGCGGGCTTCGGTGACGAGGTTAAGCGCCGGATCATGATCGGCACCTATGTGCTGTCAGCCGGTTACTATGACGCTTATTACCTGAAGGCCCAGAAGGTTCGTCAACTGATCGCCAACGACTTCAAGATGGCGTTTGAAAAAGTTGACGCGATCCTGACGCCAACGGCGCCATCGGCCGCGTTTGCGCCGGGTGAAAAATCCGACGACCCGATCGCCATGTACCTGAATGACGTATTCACCGTACCGGCGTCGCTTGCGGGCCTGCCTGGCTCCAGCGTGCCGGTTGGGCTTGATGCAAACGGTCTGCCGCTTGGCCTGCAGATCCTTGGCAAGCCGTGGGATGAGGAAACCGTGTTCAAAGTATCTGGTGTTATGGAAGAGGCCGCGAACTTTACGGCCAAACCCGCAGAGTGGTGGAGGTAAGCGTCATGAGCAACTATCGTATTCAAGGCGCCACTGGTGATTGGGAAGTTGTCCTCGGTCTTGAGGTGCACGCCCAGGTTATCTCCAACGCCAAGCTGTTTTCTGGTGCTTCAACCGAATTTGGTGCAGAGCCTAACGCGCAGGTGTCGCTTGTTGATGCGGCCATGCCGGGCATGCTCCCCACGATCAACGCCGAATGTATCCGCCAGGCGGTGCGTACTGGTCTGGCGCTCGGTGCCCAGATCAACAAGCGTTCGGTGTTTGACCGCAAGAACTATTTCTATGCCGATCTGCCACAAGGTTATCAGATCAGCCAGTTCAAGCACCCGATTGTGGGTGAAGGCACGATCACGATCGACCTTGGTGACGGCAAGACAAAAGATATCGGTGTTGAGCGCATCCACCTTGAGCAGGATGCGGGCAAGTCAATGCACGACCAGCATCCGCAGATGACATACGTTGACCTGAACCGGTCTGGCGTGGCGCTGATGGAGATCGTTTCCAAGCCTGATATGTCAAGCCCGGAAGAAGCCGGTGCGTACCTGACCAAACTGCGCACCATCCTGCGCTATATCGGTACCTGTGACGGTAACATGGAGCAGGGCAGCATGCGCGCCGACGTGAACGTATCCGTGCGCAAGCCGGGTGACCCACTGGGCACGCGCTGCGAGATCAAAAACGTGAACTCCATCCGTTTCGTGCGTCAGGCGATCGAATATGAAGCGCAGCGCCAGGTGGACATCATCGAGGACGGCGGCACCATCGACCAGGAAACGCGTCTGTTTGACCCATCGAAGGGCGAGACGCGGTCCATGCGATCCAAGGAAGAAGCGCACGATTATCGCTACTTCCCGGATCCAGACCTTCTGCCGGTTGAATTCGACGATGCCTTTATTGACGCAGCACGTGAAAGCCTGCCGGAACTACCGGACGAGAAGAAAGCCCGTTTTGTCGAAGAATTGGGTGTGTCTGACTATAACGCCAGCGTACTGGTGGGCGAGAAAGAGTCCTGTGACTATTTCGAAGACCTGCTTTCGGCCCTTGCCGCGAAAACCGGCAAGCCATCCCAGAAACTGGCCGCAAAGGCGTCCAACTGGGTGATGGGTGACCTGTTCGGTGCCTTGAACAAGGCAAGCAAGTCCGTCAGCGAAAGCCCGGTATCCGCCAAACAGGGCGCCGACCTTTTGGCGCTGGTTGAAGACGGTACGATTTCGGGCCGGATCGCCAAGGATGTGTTCGAGATCATGTTTGAAACTGGCAAGGACGCGGAAGTCATCGTTGAGGAAAAAGGCCTCAAGCAGGTATCGGACACTGGCGAGATTGAAAAGATCATCGACGAGGTGATTGCGGCCAACCCTGCCCAGCTGGAGCAGTACCGCGCGGGCAAGGACAAGCTGATCGGCTTCTTCGTTGGCCAGGTGATGAAAGCCACCGGCGGCAAGGCCAACCCGGGCATGGTCAACCAGCTTCTGAAGCCAAAGCTGGACGGCTAAGTAAAGCCATCCTCTAATGATTTTGGAAACCACCGGTCAGCCTGGCCGGTGGTTTTTCTTTTGCAGAATAGGCTTTATTGCAGGCAGGGGGGATGCCTCAATTCTGCCACCGGAACAAGAGAGACTGCTGAAGCTGTCAATATTGCAGCACGCAATTGCGGGGACGGTTCACCTGTCTTTATTGCCAAACAAAGGTTCATGCCCCGTTCAGTTTACCGGCCGTATTCTCAGGCACAGGATTAAAGGAGGGCATGATGCAAATGACATCCCTGAAACTCTGGGCCCCGGTATTGATGGCGACAACAATGCTTGCCTTGCCATCCCTTGAAGCTTCTGCTGATGACAAGAAAGACCGCCGTGCTGAATACCGGCGTGAAGCCGCGGCGGAGCAGCGCCGCGAGGCAAGACAGCGGGCGCCAAGACAGACGCGGACAGAGCGACGTGCCCCAAGGCAGCAGCCGGCCCCAAGGCCGCCGCGCACCGAGCAACCGGCTCCACGGCAAGCCCGGACTGAGGCCACAGCCCCAAGGCAGGTTCGGACTGAAGCTACGGCACCAAGGAATGTTCGTGTGCCACGAGAAGTGCGCCAGGATCAGCAGCCCAGCCGTCAGACCTATCGTCTCCAGAATAGTCGCGAACAGGCTAATCGCAATCAGAGGACACGCGACGAGCGCGCGCGTGACCAAAGATCCCGTGACGAGAGGGCTCGTAATCAGACAAACCGCGAGCGTTCCCGCCGGGACGATGCAAGGGGGCGCCGTACTGTCCATGATGATGGCGCGCGCCGTGCATTACGTGACGAACGCCGGACGCGCGCGGAGGCTGACCGTGAACGCCGCAGCTATGACAGCCGTGAAAACTGGCGCGACCAACACCGCGGACGGGATCACCAGCGCAGCAGCACCTGGTGGCGTGACCGCTCGCGCGACCGTGACCGTTATTGGGATCGCAGGTACGGGCGAGACTATAGCTATGGCTATTGGAAAGGGTACCGGAAGGGTTATCGCCACAGCTATCATAACTGGTGGTTCGGGGTGCCCAGCTACACCAGCTATTATTACTTCGGCCACTGGCCCTATTATTCCGGATACTGGCACACCCACGCCACCTGGCTGTGGCATGACCACCACCACCACTATCACTATGGTGGATACTGCCCAGGCTTCGACTATCACTATGATACGCGCTATTCCGTGGGCTATTATGGTGGCGGATCAGACAATGTCGCCGGCACCATCCTTGGCGGTGTGATTGGCGGTATCCTGGGGTCTGAGATCGATGGCGGGCACAACCGCTCTGCCGGGATTATCATTGGTTCCCTCGTCGGGATGGCCATTGGCAACGCGGCGACAAGTGACAGTGGTACGTCCAGCCGGTCCTATGACTCCTATGATTATGACCCTGGGTATCAGGGCCGAGACCCGAACCGTTACTCGCTTGAGGACGAGGTTTACAGTCCGCCGCGCGAAGTGCGGAAGTGCATTGAATATGCCTACCGCCACGGTGAATATGTCTGCCGCAAGTGGGAAGTCGAATATGAGTATGACGACTAAAGCCTGATCCTGAATGGAATTTAGTGAAACAATCAGGGCTGCTGGTCTTTGGATCAGCGGCCTTTATCTTTTTGTTTGGCGCGCCAGCAATGTCAAAAGGGGCAAATAAAAAGGCGGCATCAGCCGCCTTCATTCTCCAATCATTTGTGTCACGCGTTGATCAGAGCACTCGCCCAGTTGGATCAGTTTCTTCTTCCTCTTCGGGCTCGTCTTCTGCAGGTTCAAAGTCCTCCAGGCCGTCGCTTTCGTAGGTGCGCGGCACATATTCTTCTTCCTGCGGCTCGTAATTGCCGTACCGCTCGCGCTCTTCGTATGCTGCATGGTCAAGCCGAATGCGGGTGCGGTCTGCGCCAAATACGATAATGACAGGCGTGCCTTCAGCGAAGGGCTGGCGGTCGGCCTGTACGACGGTGATCAGGTTCCCGCTTTCGGTGCGGATGATATATTCAAACCCGGACGTCTTGCTGGATGATTTGTCGATGCTGCTGCCGATCAGGCCGCCGAGTAAGGCGCCGCCGATGGCGCCGATGACATTTTCAGCGCCGCTGTCGCCCACGGTAGACCCGGCGGCCGCGCCGATGCCGACACCAGCTGCAGTGCCCACACCGCTGTTTGATTTCCTGATTTCCACCCAGCGATAGCTGTCGATGACGCCCCGTTCCACACGCCGGGCCTCGCCCACGGCATAGGAATCATAGGTATGGGGTGATACGCTTTGGGTGCAGGCTGTCGCCGTCAGCGCGAGTGGCAGCAAAAGCGCCAGTTTTTTGTTTTTGATCGTCATGGTGGCTGAACTCCTGGATTTCCTCACCATAGCACTGTTTGCCAGAAACAGGGCCTTTTCATGGCAATGGCAGCATTCCTCCAACTTTACGCCAGTGGGCTGAATGGCCGATGAACGGGGCTTGTCGCCATGTCTTCAAGTCGCAATGAAACTGTCATTACACCGTCATGCCGCTTGCTGATAAGGGCAGGAAATAGCAAAAGAAAAAGGCAGATTCATGCATGACATTACCCTCATTTCGGCACCGGTGCATCCAGAGACGCCGGACGCCCATTGTGGGGCAGTGTTTGAACGCTTTCAAGCGGATCCAAATCTCGTTGCCATCCCTGTGCTAAGTCGTGGTGTGCCGATTGGGCTTTTGAAACGGACGGAGTTTCTTGTGCGACTGGCGGACCGCTTCGGGCGCCCCCTATATGAAAAGCGACCGGTATCGGAACTGATGGACCGTAACCCGCTGGTGGTTGATCATGAAGTCTCAATCGACAGCCTCTATGCCATGCTGATCGACGATCAGCGCCATGCCCTGCAGGAAGGTTTTATCGTAACAGCCGGGGGGCTCTATAAAGGGATCTGCACCTCCCACACGCTGCTGCAACTTCACATGAAGCGGGCGGAACGGCGCATGAAGGCCCTGGATGAAGCCCGGATTGAAGCCGAGGCGGCGACCCGCTCCCGTAGCCAGTTTCTTGCCAACATGAGCCATGAACTCAGGACACCCTTGAACGCAGTGATCGGGTTTGCCGATTTCATCCTGGCAGAGCAGGCCAGGGGGCGGTCGCTTGAAAATGTCTGGAGCTATATTTCTGATATCCGCGAAAGCGGGGCCCATCTTCTGGGTGTGATTAATTCGATCCTGGACTTCACCAAGGTTGAGGCCAACGCTTTCACCCTGCGCGAAGATTATGAAGCCCCGCAGGAAATTATCCACCGGGTGGTGCGCATGATGACAGCAGCTGCGCGAAATAAGAAGATCACCCTCCGGGCTGATGCTGAGGATTTGGGCGTCGAACTGTTTGCTGATTTGCAGGTAACAAAACAGATGCTGATCAATCTGGTGTCTAACGCGATCAAATTTTCGCCTGACGGCGCGGAAGTGACAATTTCTCAGCGTCTCATGGACGATGGCGGTATAGAGATCGTTGTCCTGGACAACGGGCCCGGTATGAACGAGGAGCAGCTTGAACTGGTGCTGCAACCCTTCGTGCAGGGGGATGCCGGTCTTTCTCGGCGGCATGAGGGCACAGGGCTTGGGCTACCCCTTGTGAAAGCCTTTGCGGAAGCCCATGACGGTAGGTTGATACTGGAAAGCCAGCCGGGTGTAGGCACACGGGCTGTCATCCGTTTCCCTGCCGGCCGTTCCGTATCCCGTGAAGGACGCGATTACGCCTATATCTAGCCGGTTTGAAGTGGGAGCAAATTGCTTCTGGTTTTCTGGAATTTTTGCTATGCTCTCAACTGAGCACTGCCAACAAGAAGTAGCTGCCGGTCCGTTCATTCATTCGTGTGTGTCTCCCGCTGTGATGTTTTCACAGGCGGTGGTTGCGCGCCATATTGCGCTCCGCCTAAGGGATGGAGGAATGGAATGGGACGAAAAGACACGGAATTATTCGACTATGTAGCGGAACGTATCGCGAAGGCGGAAGAAGGCGCTTCCGATGCGCTCTATGACCTTGGCCTGCTGTATTCAACCGGGCAGGGGGTGGAGCGCGACTATATCCAGGCACACAAGTGGTTCAATCTTGCTGCCATCCGCGGTGTTCACCGCGCACAGGTGGACCGGTGCGAGCTTGCGAAAGACATGAGCCGCCAGCAGATCGCAGAGGCCCAGCGCCAGGCACGGGAATGGCTGCAGGTGCATTGATGAAAGTTTCATCAAACAGCCGTGGCCAAATGACGTAAAAAAACTATACTGCCCCCAAACTGAAGGAGCGGGGCAGCATGATCCATTTTTCCGAAAACCAGACTTTTCTTGTAACCGGCGCATCCCGTGGGATTGGCGCCGCAACAGCACGTATTCTGCTTGAGGCGGGTGCATCCGTTGTTGGCAGCTATAATTCCAGCGAAGGCGCCCTGGCAGACCTGAAGGCCGAATTCGGCTCCGACCGCTTGCTGGCAGTGAAGGCCAATCTAGGCGAAGTAGGGGCCGGCAAGGCGTTGTGGGCGCAGGCAATGGCCTTCAAGGGCGGCCTGAGCGGGCTTGTGAATAACGCGGGCATCATGCCCGAAACGCCGCTGGATATGGATGACGACAGCTGGCATCAGGCTTGGGCCGATGTGATGGCGGTGAATGTGCAGGCGGTTGCGGACCTTTGCCGCGAAGCCATACGGGATTTTGGCGCTGCGGGCGGTGGCAGGATTGTCACCATCGCCAGCCGGGCATCCTTCCGGGGTGACGGGCCGGAATATTTGAACTATGCCGCCAGCAAGGGGGCTGTTGTATCGCTGATGCGCTCAATCGCCCGCGGTTTTGCGGACAAGGGCATTTATGCCTTCACCATCGCGCCTGGTTGGGTGAAAACTGATATGGCGGCTGTGGCCTTCGAGCCCGGCAACGAATGGATGCTGAAAGAAGTGCCGATGGGTGCCGCAGCGCCGCCTGAAAATATCGGCAGCATGGTTGCCTTTTTCCTGAGCGGCCTGATTGACCATTCGACCGGCTGCACCATCGATATCAACGGCGCGAGCTACGTGCGTTAAGGTCGCACTTGTAAACACTCAGACAAACAAAAACGGCGCCACGTTTTCTTTTTCGTGGCGCCGCTTTCTTTTCTGTATCTAGCTATCAACCTTTGTGTACTTCCAGGGCTTTCTCGATCAGGAAGCCCAGGTGGTCGCGGTGCGCGCGGGTTGCTGCGTCACCCCGCCAGCGCGTCATGTCCTTACCAAGCGACTTGAGCGTCGAGAATGCGTTCGAGCGGGCGACATAGTCGTACTCGTCACCTGATAGGATACCAATCAGGCGCTTGACATAGTGCACCTGCAGCTCCTGGCGGAAGGTGTTTACGGCATCGCGGCTGTCATCTTCGAAGATGGCGTCCGTCAGGTCGGTCATCATCTCGGTAACGCTGTAGCTGTTACCGTAAAGGCCGCTGTCGGTAATCCGCATCAGTGTATTCGGGTGCAGCAGGTGTGCCAGAATATCGGCCTGAATGCTCAGCGCGCGGCCATGCAGGGCAGGGTCTTCGTTGCCGCTGAAGTGGAAGAAGCCACGGCGCTGTATCGCCAGGTGCTGGAACAGGGATGGATCAGCCTGGAAGGCATCTGGCGCGAAGATATAGTCACGCAGCAGCTGCATGGCCTGTTCCTGTTTTTCTTTTTCCACTGGGCGGTAAGGCGCTGTCGCACCTTCCTGTCCTGCCACGGCACGGTCCACATACACGCCGCCCACATAGCGGGAAGCAACGCGCCCCTGCCATGCCATGTCAGCTGTCAGGATCAGGTAGGCGTTCCTGAGCTCCTGATAGCTCTGGCCATCTGTCGTGAATTTCTGGCGGAGTTTGCCCATGGCATCGCGGTCCAGCCTCAGTCGGTCGTTCGCGAATTGAACGGCGTCATCAGTCATGTCAAAGATGTTGACGCGCGGATCGATTGCCTTGCCTGGTGCGCGCATGTCGTCCGCGTCGTTACCAAACACAAGGCCCTTTTCAGTTGACCGCGCAAGGTGGGCTTTCATCTTGTCTGGGTCGTCCAGGTCAGGGTCGTAGCCGAACTGAATGGCCCAGATGTCATAGGTGCCAGGGCGAACCGTATAGTAATGCGCCTGCTTTTCACCCGGAGGGGCGAAGTTGATGCTTGGATAATCCATCACCGAGCCGGCAAGGCCTTCTTCCTGCGCTTCGATGTCATAGGTTTCTTCGTAAGCGCGGGCCTGCGTGGCCTTCATATTGTGGTTCAGGCCCAACGTGTGCCCGACCTCATGAAGCATCAGGTAATAGATAGCTTCTTCCACCAGCTTTTCGCTGGCTTCTGGGCCAGCATCGGTAATGGCAGCCAGCGTCTTGCCCAGCATGTTGTTGATCTGCAGGTGGCCTGCCAGGTTGCAGTTGCGACCGTGTGCCTTGACCGACTGCATGAAGTCTTCCATCTGGCTGTCTTCAGTCTGAAGGCCCAGCGCGGCATTTTCAAAGACTTTGCTGGCGTTCATGCGGTTTGTCAGGAATGAATATTCCAGCATGATGTCTGCTGCAAGAATCTGGCCTGTGCGCGGGTTGGAGAAGCTCGGGCCATAGCCGCCAAATGGTGGTTGCGGGCTTGAGGTCCAGCGAAGCACATTGTAGCGGATGTCTCCAGCGTCCCATTCGGCGTCGTCTGGCTGTTCCTTCACCACGACGGCGTTCTTGAAACCAGCGGCTTCAAACGCGATGTTCCAGGCTTCCACAGCTTTCTTGATCGTTGGGCGTAGCTCTACAGGCGTGGTGTTCTCAATCCACCAGGTGATCGGCTCAACGGGCTCGGAAATCTCGGCGCTTGGATCTTTCTTCACAAGGTGCCAGCGGTTGATCATATCGCGCCAGGGCGTTGCGCCGTGGTCGGTCATGTCGTTGACATAGTCGAGGAAATAGCCGACCCGGGCATCGTCAAAGCGTGGTTTGAAGTCATTCTCCGGCATCGCTACCAGCGTGTGCTGTACGGAAACCGTCACATTGCGGGCATCGGTAATTTCGAACCATTGGCCCCGGTTCATCGGGGTCGGGTTGGTATAGACATAGTCAACTGTAACCGCTGTATTTTCAGGGTAGTTGTTGACGGCCGCGATCTTGGTTTTGCTGCCATCAAGCTTGCCAAGGTTGAAGCGCTCCCATGGCTTGAGGCGAGGGTTAGGCGTCGGTTTGACCTGGTCGAAGGCTTCTGAGCGGAACAAGCCTGTGACGTTGATGAGATAGCTTTTGCCGTCTTCGGATTCCGCATCGATCGAATGGGACGCGATCGTTGCAGGGGAGATATTGGCGTCTTTCGCCTTCGACAGCGCGTTGTCTGGATCAAAGTAGAAGTATGGGTTTACTTCCACGAACTGGAGCTTCTTGAAGTGCTTCTCGATGCGGAAGACTTTCTGCTGGCGGTATTGGCCGCGGAAGTGGCCCCCTTCAACAACGCCGTCCGCTGTGTGGGAGAAATAGATGAATTCCTTGCCCAGTTGGTCCTCGTGGACCTCCATCATCAGCGTTCCGTTTTTAGGATCCTGATACAGTTTGAAAAGGCCATCGATTTCGGTCTTGTCCTTGACCAAATCCGCGATGGTTTTTTCCTTCTTCTTTTTGTCTTCTTCACCCGCCTCTTCAGCTTCGTCGTCGGCCTTTTCTTCTTCTTTGGCCTCAGTATCCTCTTCCTGTTTCTTGGCGACAGCCGGCTTGGCGGGCTTGTCGTCTTCTGCAGCGATCGTCGGCGCAACGAATGCGACAGCACCCAGCGCAACGCCTGCTAACAGGAAACGGAATTTCTGGTCCAGGTTATTCACCTTGCTTCTCCTCGATGATGTTGGCCGCCTTTGGCGATCCTCCCCTTAATGCCCGGCTGACAAGCCTATTGCCTGCCGGAAGCTTATTGTCCCAAAAGCAAAAAATGAGTGTCACCAACGCATTCCGGCGAGTCAATGTCCGTATGCTCAGTTAATCCTTTTTGGAAACCGTTTCGTCGCATTTTGGCGACCGGGCTCAGCGTGCCCTGCGAACCATGTCTTCAAAATTGGTCACAAACGCGTCACACCCTTCTTCGGGCTCACGCGCGGCTGCACCTGCAAGAACATTCTTGAATTCAAGCTTGCCCAGGACTTTTTCATAGTCGTCCTTGGACAGAATGGCCAGGCGGGCTTCTGCCTTGGCTATGAATTCGTCGATCATATCCTCGTCTGCTTTGCAGTATTGGGCGCTGCCAGCGACTTTCGCGCTGCTGCGGGCAAAGTTGAGGAGCTCGTTTTCATCTGCGTGAGACGCTGGAATGCCGCTGCCGATCGTGAAGGCCATGATGAGGCCGAATGCAATGGTGTTTTTCATTGTCATCATTCTTGTTTTTGATTCCTGAGGTCACATTAGCGAGGCAAAATGTGGCATGCAAGTGACCTCACGAATAATTAGGGGAACTCGAACTCAAGTGGCTCGCCGCTTGATGTGATGTCGCCGGCCAGCCGCCGCCCCTTTACCATTACCATCACTGAATTAATCTGCCCGGGCAGCCGGTCGATCAACAGGCTGTTCATGACTTCCATTGTCTCTGGTGCCCTGGGAAGATCACTTTCAAGATAGATGAATACTTCCTGGTCACGGTATTCCAGCCCCAGGAATGTCAGGTCAACAGGATCGCCATTGACAGTAATATGCAGATGCCTGGACACAAGGGGTGCCGCGCCGCTTTCCAGTGCGTCAAAATGATCTGGGTTCAGAAAGCTCAGCCGTTCGCCGTGATCAACTGAAATTCGCGCTTCGAGCAGGTCGGCATGCATCTGCATGATGACTTCAAGTGAACCATCCCTGTCGTTCCATTCAATTTCAGTCAGGGTGGCGAAGGCGCTGTGGGCCAGCGCGGCCGTTGTGAATAGGGCAAGGATTGTCAGTTCCACGGTGAAGGTGCGCAGTGATTTTATCATTACAAATCAACTTCTTGGCTAAAGGTCAGGCTGTGGCATATTCGAAACCGACAACCCGGTTCCTGCCGTAAGCCTTGGCACTATAAAGCGCCTGATCGGCCCGGTCGAGAGCGGGCTCAATCGTAATTTCTTCAGGCTGCCACTGGGCCACCCCGATGCTGGTGGTGAAGCGGAATTTTTCATCTTCCCATTTGGTCTGGTGCTTGGCCGTCTGCCGGCGAATATCCTCTGCAAGGCGGATGGCAGCATGCATGTTCGAACCAGGCAGGATTGCGGCGAACTCCTCCCCGCCCATGCGGCCGACAAAACCATGGTCGCTCACGCTGTTATTGATGATGCCGGCAAAATCCCTGATTGCGACATCGCCTGCCGCATGGCCATAGGTGTCGTTGATGCGCTTGAAGTGATCGATGTCCATCATGATCACCCAGATTTCCGTGTCTATCGCGGCGGAGACGGTTTCTTCGCCGCGCGCAGTGAACCGGCGACGGTTCAGGAGGCCGGTGAGCGAGTCAGTGTTGGCCAGGCGCCTGAGTTCTGCCTGTTTTGCTTCAAGCTCTGCCTTGGCGTGATACAGCTGTTCAGCCAGTTCCGCTGTTCGGGCGGCATCGGCTTCCACCATTGACTGGTGCATGGCGCTATCGTTGTTTGCCTGCTGGACATGCGTGATGTCGCGGAGGAACCAGATGCGCCTGCCATCGTCGTCGAGCGGGCGCGTATTGCGTTCAATTACCCGTCCATCCTTAAGGTTCAGCATCTCGGAAAACTGGATATCGGGGGAGGCCAGGACGGCCTCTACCACTTGGTCTGCCTGTGCGCGGTCTCCAAGTTCCCGGTGCCAGCCATCAAACAGCTTGGAGATATCATGGGAAGGGTCAAAATTGGTGATCAGGCGCTGCGCTATGGCGTTGGCAGCCAGCACTTTACCATTGATCCCTGAAATAAGGACACCGTCTGGCAGGCGGTCTGGATCAAGCAGCAGCTTGCCCCTGCCAGCTTGTCCCGGTTTGATAAGGCCATAGAGCGTGATTATGAACAGACAGCCGAGGCAGAACAGTCCAGCCAGAAAGAAGGGCAGTTCCAGTGGCATATCTGGGCCCAGACCACGTCCCAGCAACAAGAACGTGAATGCAGCCAACCCCAAAACCGCTTTAACTATGTCTAGCTTAGCCATAGTACCCGTACATCATCCTCAAACCCCGGAGGCAAAGGACCCCACAACGCTCTCTTTGTCAAGGGGCCAGCCCAGGTTGAAACCAGTCTAACGGACCAAAAGTAAAATTTTGAAGAACATGGTGAAAAAGAAAGGGAGGCCGAAGCCTCCCGATCGTCTTTGCAAAGTAGCAGGGGTGATCCACCTAGTCCTTCTTATCCGACTCGGCTTCTTTCTCACCGTCCAGCACCTCTTTCATGAGGTTGCGGCCAGCTTTACGCTTATAGAGCTCCACGCGAGACATAACAGGCTTGGCAGGCCAGGCATTGTTGGTCTCGTCCGCATCGGCAATTTCATGGTACGGATCAAGCGTAATGGACTTGATCTGTTTGTCGCGGACCAGCAGCTTTGTGACCTTTTGGGCATTTTCACGCCAGATTTCCGCGGCAATGCGGACTTCTTCGTGGCTGCCGTCTTCATATTCCACGTCGAGGATAAGTGGCATTACAAGGCCGCCGATATTCTCGAAATCAATGAAGTAAAGGTCGTGGCCGAATTTCAGCAACTCTTTTTCCCAGTCCTTCAGGCCCTTGAGCTTGCCGGCATAGGCCTTCTTCTGCTTCTCGGTGACGATGAAATCGTCGTTTTCGTTATAGAAATCCAGAAGCTCCGGGAAACGGTCGATCCGATAATTCAGGTTTGCCGCCTGATCACGCATCTCACCGATATAGACCTTGTCCTTGCGGTCTTGCTCCCGTTTGATCGGGTTCTCAACCTCAGGGTCTTCGGTGTTGATGCGGGCATGGGTTACGCCCGTGATGGCGATATCCACATGGTCGGTGGTGTACCACCAGCCGCGGAAGAACCAATCCAGATCCTTGGCGCTGGCGTCTTCCATGGTGCGGAAGAAGTCAGCGGGGTAGGGGCGCTTGAATTTCCAGCGACGGCTGTATTCATGGAATGCGAAATCAAACAGTTCGCGGCCCATGATGGTCTCACGCAGAATGTTGAGCGCCACAGCAGGCTTGGTATAGGCGTTCGGGCCATAACCGATGATGCTGTCTGATTGCGTCATGATTGGCGTCTGGTTCGGGCTCGTCATGTATGATAGTACGCCCTTCGGCACAGAACGGCGGGCAGGATAATTGGCTTCCCACTCGCGCTCTGCCATCGACTGCAGGAAGCTGTTGATGCCTTCGTCCATCCAGGCCCAGTTGCGCTCGTCCGTGTTGACCGTCATCGGGAAATAGATGTGGCCGATTTCATGAATGATCACCGAGATCAGGCCGTATTTGGTGCGACGGGAGTAGGTGCGGGTTTCGCTGCCGTCTTCGTTTTTCTCGATTTCAACAGGATAGCCGTTTGATGTGATCATCGGATATTCCATGCCGCCGCCGATTGGGCCGTGTACGGACCAGGCAACAGGGTAGGGGTATTCGAATGAATAGCGGCTGTAGGTATCCAGTGTGTGGGCGATTGCCTGCGTGGAATATTTGTCCCACAGCGGCATTGTCTCTTCCGGATAGAGCGACATGGCCATTACGGTGCGACCGCTGTCTGGCAGCTTCACTCCCCAGGCATCCCAGACGAATTTCCGCGAGGACGCAAAGGCGAAATCGCGCACGTTTTCTGCCTTGAAGTGCCAGGTCTTGGTGCCGTCAGTGCCTTCTTTCTCGTTCTCAAGGGCTTCTTCGCGGTTGACGATAAAGACGGGGCGATCCGCCGTGCGGGCTTCATCGAGGCGCGCGCGCTGTTCTTTCGTCAGAACATCCTTCGGGTTTTGAAGCTCGCCTGTCGAGCCGACGATATGGTCAGCAGGTACAGTGATCTCAACGTCATAATCACCGAACTCAAGCGTGAATTCACCGGTGCCAAGAAACTGCTTGTGCTCCCAGCCAGCCAGATCTGTGTAGGCTGCAAGACGCGGGAACCACTGGGCGATAAAGAAGACATCGTTGCCGTGACGCTCATACGGCTGGTAGCCGCCGCGAGCCCACATGGCCTTGCCTTCCGGCACATTGAAGTGCCAGTCGATGGAGAAATCGAAGCTTGCGCCCGGCTTCAGCGGCTTGGGCAGGTCGATACGCATCATGGTGTCGACAACGGTGTACTTTAGGTCCTTACCGCCTGACTTGACGCTGTTCAGCTTGAAGCCCCAGTCCTTGCCTTCAGTGCGGGCAAGGAAGCGCAGGGTGCTGTAACCCATCTTCTTCGATGCCTCTTCGCCCATTTCCATGGTGGTATAGGCGTCAGAGTGTTTGGAAAAACGGTTCTGGTCCAGCTGCAGCCACAGGTATGTCAGCGTATCGGGGCTGTTGTTCTCATAGTGGATGGACTCAGAGCCGTGGATCTGGCGGGCCTTTTCGTCCAGCCGGACCTTGATCTTGTAATCTACCTGTTGCTGCCAGTAGGCATGGCCAGGCGCGCCGGAGGCGGTACGATAAACATTCGGCGTAGGAAGGTCCGCTTCCAGCTGCCGGAACTTGTCGTTGAATGTACCTTTGGTTTGCACATTGGCATCCCCAAAGGCCGGGAAGGCAACCAAAGCTGCCAAAACAATCCCGATAAATCTCATGTTTCTGCCCTTCATTAGATTGGATTGCTCACATTTGCTGGCGGCGACCCTATGCCACAAATCTGCTCTGGGCAAGACTATGGCAAAAATGTGTCGCATCAATAATCCAAAGTTTAGCAAATGGAGCGAAGGGCGCTTGCAAATGGGTTCGTAAAAGCTGTGGACGCGCAGAAATGACAAGAGCCAATAGTAGAGGACCAAGACCATGAATGTCTGGAAAAAGACGATAGCGATTTCCGCAACCGCACTGTTCGCCACCGGTGTGCTGGCGGTGGACGGTTCGAAAGAACGCAGAGCCGAGCATGTTGAAAACATGAAAGCCCATCTTGAAGAACGCTTCAATGATTTGGACAGCAACAAAAATGGCGTTGTCAGCCATGCGGAGATGATGGCGAAAGCGCAGGAAAAGTTTGCGGAATTTGACAAGAACAGCGACGGCTACTTGACGCTTGAAGAACTGCCGAAGGAAATGCCCATCCCTGAACACGCCAGGGAGCGCATGAAAAAACGGGCAGAACGGATGAAGGAGCGCATGGACGAGCGGGGAGAAGATTTCGAACCGGACGATATGCCGGACCCGTCAGGCCCGCGTCATGGCCGATTTGAGGGCAAGCCCACACGGCTGCATTTCATCGCAAAGCACGACCGGGACGGCGACGAGCGTATTTCGCTTGAAGAATTTGCAGCCAAACCAGTCGGTCATTTCAAGCGGATGGATGTGAACGGTGACGGTGAAGTCACCAAAGCGGAACTTCTTGAAGCTGCCAAAGCACGCAGAATGAAGAAAGGTAAAGGCCACCGGATGCAGCCCCACTTTAGGCGGTGACTTTCAAGAACTCTCCTCCCAAGTGAGGCTGACCTTCTGGCTGGTACCCGAAGCGGTACGTATGTTTCGATCAGGAGAGCCTCAAGCACACCCAGCCCATGGACTTACCCCTGTGGGCTGGGAGTGTCATAAATTCAAGCCACCTCTTGCTAGGCGCTGTCATCCTGCTGGATGGGCGGCAAGTGGTTCGCAGGAGCCAATATTGCCGACCACTCCTCAAGCTCCGCATTGGTGACATTGGCTGTTTCCTGCAGTCTTTCCCAATCCAGGATGCTGAGATATCCGTGGCTTACATGACATACGTTTCGTTGCCGCAGGCTGGAGAGTAGGCGATTGACATGGATTTTCGAGACCCCGATCAGGTCTGCCAATATCTCCTGCGTGATCGGGATGGGTTCCATATAGTTGCCAATTTTCCCACAAAGCGACAGGCAGGCCTTGAGGAGAAGGCGACAAAGCCTTTCCTCTGCGTTGCGGTGACACAGGTCGAAGGTGCGGTCCGTCAGGGCCATGAACTGTCGTTCCATCAGTCTCTGGAAGAACTGAAAATAGCGACCATTGCCTCGAATGCGGGCGGTGAAATTATCTACATTGATGATGCAGACACTGAGTTTGGTGATCGCACGGGAACTGCACCCGGTGCGATTGCTGAAGATGTTGGGCCAGCAAAGGATGTCGCCGTCGCTGTAAATACCGCCCAGCTGGCGTTCACCATTGGGCATCATTCGGAAGGAATAGGCCCAGCCGTGCCTGATATGAACCATTTGCCCGGGTTTGAGGAAAGTCGACACCACTTGCCGCGCAGGTACCTCATGGTGCCCGGCGATCAAGTCGCTAACGTCCTCAGAAGGCTTATACTTACAGTCTTCCGGCCCACCATGGTGCGGACAGATTTGACAAAAACCACTCACAAATAGCCTCCCAAATGGCAATCTTACCCCCATAAGATGCCGCTATTTCTCTTAACTATAGAAGTCCCATCGAGAGAGCATAGTTAAACCTTGTTAACCTAAGTTAATAGGTGCCGCCTTGCTGCTTCATGTAGGCGCTACGTATATTTCTATACATCAGGTAACGCTACGGAAATCGGCATTTATTATTGCTGATTGCCCGCAAGCATCAGGCATAGGCGAAGCAGATACCCATGACATCCGGAAAATATCCTGGCGAGGAACGTGTCTTCGACACAGACAAAATCATCGTCAGCAAGACTGACTTGAAGGGCCGGATCACTTATGTGAACCGGCTGTTTTGTTCCATTGCAGATTATGCCGAAGATGAATTGATCGGACGCCCCCACAACATCATCCGTCATCCGGCTATGCCGCGGGGCGTGTTCGAGATGCTCTGGACACGGCTGCAGGCAAAGAAGGAAATCTTCGCTTACGTTATCAACAGCACAAAAAGCGGCGACTATTATTGGGTGCTCGCCCATGTGACGCCCAGTTTCGACCAGTCCGGGCAGGCGGTTGGGTATCATTCCAACAGGCGCGCTCCGCGCAAAGCCGCGCTCGACATCATCCGGCCGATTTACGACGAAATGCTCAAAATTGAGGCCAAATCCGACCGCCGAAAAGACGGTATTCAGGCAAGCTGTCACTTTCTGGAACAGTGGCTGCAGGAAAAAGGGGTGAACTACGATGAATTTATTTTCTCGATTTAACCCGAAAGAGGGGCTTACAGGCAAGATCAGCGGCCCCGAGCTGGACACGCTGATGGATGTCTGTCGCGCTGTTTGTGCGGGGGAAACCAATATATCGCTTCCTGAAGGTGGCGAGGCGGAGGCCCTGTCGCCCATTTGGGCCGTGGCGCAAGCCCTTGTGGCAAAATCCCGGCAGTGTGAGCAATATGAGCGGGAGATGGCCGCCGTCACAGATACGCTTGCAAAGGTCACGGGCGGCGACCTTGAAAGCAGGGTTCCTCTTCAGGAAGATGCAAACGAAGCCTTTTGCGAACTCAGGCATCAGGTGAACGATTTCATTGATATGTCCGACGCCTTCATTCGCGAAGCAGGGGCTGCGATGGAATTCGTCCGCGATGATCTTTACTACCGCCAGGTGCGCCGAACCGGTTTTGGTGGCGCATTCAGGCATCAGGCAGGCGTTATCAATGGTGCCCTTGACGCGATGCATGAACGCCAGAAGGCATCAGCGGCAATCACTGAAAAATTCAGCGGCAATGTGCGAAATGTTGTGGCCAGCATGTCGGAAATGCGGGCTGCGGTGGAGATGCTTGCGGATACGGCACGTGAATCTTCAAGTCGCTGCACTGCGGCCAACAACACCGTTCTGGGGGCAGAGGAAGCCGTAAAATCGGTGGCTGCAGCATCGGAGGAAATGACATCCTCCATCAATGAGATTAGCCGGCGGGTGTCGATGTCATCCTCTGATATTCAGTCTGCCGTGGACGAGGCAACAAATGTGGAACAGATCGTTCAGGATCTGGTTGTGGCGTCTGACAAGGTCACGTCAATCATTCGCCTGATTGAGGAAATATCGGACAAAACGAACCTTCTTGCCCTGAATGCCACCATTGAGGCGGCGCGTGCAGGGGAGGCTGGCAAAGGTTTCGCCGTCGTGGCAAGCGAGGTAAAGGCGCTGGCGTCCCAGACAGGGCGGGCCACCGGTGATATTGCCGACCAGATCGGCGCTATCCAGCAAGCAGCAGGAAATGCGGCGGACTCAATTCGGAAAATCACAGACACCATTGAGAGCATGAACGAAAGCTTTGGTATCGTGGCAGGAACCATGAGCGAGCAGAATGCGGCCACGCAGGAGATCAGCGAACATGCCCAATCCGCCTTCACCATGACCAGTTCTTTGGGCCATGATCTCAGGGAAGCATCTGTTGATGCCCAGAAGACGGGAACGGCCGCAGAACAACTCCGTTCTTCGACCGAGCGCCTGTCGGCGGAATCAGACGCGTTGCTGCAGGAACTGGACGCCTACCTGCAGCGCTAACGGCTAACCTGACGGCTTTGTTGACTGCAAAAAGCAAAACTTGCTTTTTGCAGGAGATAAAATGCGTGGTTTTGCAAGCCGGGGGTGCCTTCTGCCTATTGCCCTTTGACCTGCGCGGCGTTAGGGTGCGCCGAGATTTTTTACAGTAAAAGGCCATCGGTATGTTTAAAGGCTCAATCCCAGCGCTAATCACCACCTTTACGGCAGACGGTAAAGTTGACGGTGACACGTTCCAGAAGTTTGTCGACTGGCAAATCAAGGAAGGCAGCCACGCGCTTGTGCCTGTGGGCACCACGGGTGAATCCCCTACGCTGAGCCATGACGAGCACAAGCTGGTGGTCGAGCTTTGTGTGGAAGCCGCCGGTGGCCGCGTGCCGGTGATCGCGGGTGCGGGCTCAAACAACACGCTGGAAGCCATCGGGCTGATCAAACACGCCGAAAAGGTTGGGGCCGACGGTGCGCTTGTCGTGACGCCTTACTATAACAAGCCAAGCCAGGCTGGCCTTTATGCCCACTTCAAGGCGGTGCATGACGCCTCTGATCTGCCGATCATCATCTATAACATTCCCGGCCGGTCTGTGGTGGACATGGCCACTGACACGATGGCACAGCTTTTTGAGTTGCCGCGGATAGTTGGTGTGAAGGATGCGACGGGTGATCTGGACCGCTGCGCCAGCCAGCGCGCTGCCATGGGACCGGATTTCATTCAACTGTCCGGCGAAGATGCCACGGCGCACGGCTTTAACGCCATGGGCGGCGTGGGCTGTATTTCCGTGACTGCGAATGTGGCCCCAAGCCTGTGTGCGAAAATGCAGGAAGCCTGCCTGGCGGGTGACTATAAAACAGCGCTTGCCATCCAGGACAAGCTTATGCCGCTGCACCGCGCCATGTTTGCAGAACCAAGCCCGGCGCCGGCCAAATATGCCTGCTCAACACGGGGCATCGGCACCGATATGGTTCGCCTGCCGCTGTTGCCGGCCACGGAAGCGCTTCGTTCGACTTTGGATGCAATTCTGCATGATCTCGAACTTGAGACTGTAGCGCTTGGATAACCCACATGGCTGGCAAGAATAAAAACAAGAAAAAGGGCGGAACCCTGCCAAATCGTGTCGCGGCGGATAACCGCAAGGCGCGGCACCTTTATCATATAGAAGACGAATATGAGGCGGGGATCGTGCTATCTGGCACCGAAGTGAAATCGCTTCGGAACGGTGAAGCCAACATCCGCGAAAGCTACGCCGAAGAAAAAGATGGCGAGCTGTGGTTGGTGAACGCCCATATCCCTGAATTTTCCCACGGCAACCGCTTCAATCACGAGCCACGCAGGCCGCGGAAGCTTCTGATGCACCGGCGCGAGATCAACCGTCTTGCGGGCGCGGTCCAGCGCCAGGGCTATACACTTGTGCCGCTGAAGGTCTATTTTACAGAACGGGGCAGGGCCAAGATCCTGATCGGCCTTGGCAAGGGTAAGAATGTCCGCGACAAGCGTGAGGACGTCAAACAGCGTGACTGGGCGCGCCAGAAATCCCGCCTGATGAAGGAAAACGGCTAGGCGTCACCCGCCCCGGGTGGCACGGTTATCAGGAATTTGACAGGGCTTTCAGGCCCGCCTGCAGACACGTGGTTCCAGCCTGTTTTCAGTTTCGCCGTGGCATTCAGCGTATATTTCCCCAGTTTCTGGCCATTCACCATGGTGCCGTGCTGGCTGCCCAGATCCCTGATCCAGATGCTGCCGTCCCGCTTGATGACCTCAAAATGACTGTCTGAAAGCTCTGGCGTGTGATTAAGCGGCACCTTCAGCGTTACGGCGCCCACGATTGCATGATCACTCTTGCTTGAGATATTGCCGACGGTGAAGGGGAATTCCTTCACTTCCGTAAAGGTCAGCAGTTTGTCGGCGACAAGGCGGCTTTCCCCCTCAATGATGGGGTGCTTGCTTTTATATTGGGCTGGCTGGTCCGTCTTTTCCTGGATTGCGCTCTGGATGGCGTAGGAGCTCCTGAGCCGGTTTGCCAAAGTGTGCACAACATGGCGCACAAGGGGGTCGGAAAAGCTTTTGCGGAAGGCTTCGGCAGTGATGAAAAGCGCGATGGTGTCGCGCGAGGCGCGGGCGGTCACCGAATGCTTCTTCTTCTCAATCACACTGACTTCACCAAGCAGTTCGCCGCTGCCAAGCGCCGCAATATGGTGACTGTTTTCCCCTTCAAAACGCCAGATATCAATCTGGCCGTCCAGAATCATGTATACGCCGGTGCTGTCGTCATCCTGCGCATAGATGATGTCCCCCTTCTTGAAGGTGACTTGTTCGCCCATGCTTGAAGGTTGGACGGTCATACGGCCTCCTTATCCTGCCTCTCTGGGGGATTCTACCTTGTTTTTTACCACCGGTAAATGTGCAGAAAATACCATATCTTGTGGTCTTATCTGAAAATTAAGGAATTTATAGTGTAATTGAGTCGTCTAGAACGACAAAGGTAAAAGCAATGGCAGATTATATCCTCCCCCGGACTTATGCACACACCATTGCAGCCATGCGCCCAAATCTCACTCGGGCGTTGATCATGGCGGTGGAAAGCGGTGACGCGGCGACGGCCGCCAGCCTTTTCCCCGTCGTTGCAGGCCCTGGGGCCGCAGCCCATATGGGCCCCCGGGATGTGCTTGATAAGGTCGGAGCCTGGCTCTCCAGCCAGTCCGAACTAGCGAATGAAGTGATGGCGGCTTGAGGCCGTCGTCGCTTTCCTCCTGAAGTTCTGAGTATCCGTTCCGAGTAAGAGCGGCGGTGTAGCCCCCATTGCACCGCCGCTTTCCTATTGATGCAGGCTATGTCCGGCCTGACCATAAGGCTAAAGGTTTGCCGCCTTCTTCAGGTCAGCTAGGGCGGCCAGGAACATTTCCCGCGTCAGCCGCCTGGTGTTCACGTTGTAGCGTGAGCAGTGATAGCTATCGATGAGTGTCAGGCCATTCGGCAAGCTATGCACCGCCTGATGCGCGAACGGATAGTCCGCAAGCTTCAGCCCGAGCGTGCGCAGCGTGGCATCGTGGGCAATTTTCCCAAGGGCAAACAAAGCCTTCAGGTTTGGCAGTTCCCTAATGCGGCTTTCCAGGAACGGGCGGCATTTGGCGGCCTCAGCTGCCGTCGGTTTGTTCTCTGGCGGCACGCAGCGCACAGCGTTGGTTATCATGATGCCGTCCAGGTCAAAGCCGTCCTTGGGGTCATTCTCGAACTGGCCGGTTGTGAGCCCGGCTTCCTGCAGGCAGCTGAACAGCATCTCGCCTGACGCGTCGCCCGTGAATACGCGGCCTGTCTTGTTGGCACCGTGCAGCCCTGGTGCCAGGCCCACGATCAGGGCGCGGGCGCCTTCTGGCCCGAAACTGGGTGCCGCGCCATTGAAATAGTCTGGGAAGGCGCGCTCGTTCTTGCGCCGGAAGGCCACAAGGCGCGGGCAGCGGCTGCAGCTAGGTTTCGGTTCAGCGGGATATCGGGGCATTGGCGGGCCTCTGGACACAGGAAAGGCGGCCAAAGCCGCCTTGATCATTGGTTGGCCGGGACTTTAGCCTGTCCGTCAGGTGCTTTCAACCTGAAGGTCTTCATAAGCTTTGCGCGTGTCGGGCTGGCGCGAGTTGCCGCCGGACGTGCGCCCGATCACATCACGCAGGTTCTCCAGGTCAACGAACTGGTCGGCCTGACGTCTCAGTTCATCTGCGATCATGGAGGGCTGGGTCCTGTTCGAGCTGACGACAGTGGCGCGCACGCCCCGGCGCTGGATGGCTTCCAGCAAGCGGCGGAAATCGCCGTCGCCGGAGAAAAGCACAACATGATCCAGCGCGTCAGAGATATTCAGCATATCAACCGCGATTTCGATATCCATGTTGCCCTTGATCTTGCGGCGGCCATGTTCATCCGTGAATTCCTTCACGGGTTTTGTCACCAGCGTAAAGCCGTTATAATCCAGCCAGTCAATGAGCGGCCTGAGCGGGGAATATTCCTGGTCTTCAAGAATAGCTGTGTAATAGAAAGCGCGCACCAAGCGGCCTTTTTCGGAAAAATGCGCCCTTAGGCTTTTATAATCGATCTCCATGTCGAGAGCACGGGCAGTAGCGTAAAGATTGGCGCCGTCGATAAATAGGCCGAGACGCTCTTCTGGATAGAAAATCATAAGAGGTCCAATCGCTTAAAAATTTAAAAATCACCAAGCAACAAAATCGCGTACAAACTATGCTTTGATCATGCTATCAGGGGCTTAAGTTTTGGTAAATTTGGGTTGAATAATTGACCCTTTCCAGCAACTTTTCCGGGGGGAGCATATGTCAAAGCAACAAGTCGTATTAGGCGTTGGGGCAAACCTGCCGTCACATGCCGGTCAGCCTGCCGATACAATCAAAGCCGCAATTGCCGATCTTGCAATTCGTGCAGGCAAGATGCTTGCAGTTTCCCCAATCTACCGGACAAAAGCTGTCACCCTTGATGGGGACGAAAACGTGCCCGATTTTGTGAACGGCTGTGTGCTGATTGAGACAAGCCTGAACCCTGATGACCTCCTTGACATTTGCAAGAGGCTGGAAGCCGACTATGGCCGGATGATCGCCGCACGCTGGAGCGCCCGCACACTTGATATTGACCTGATCAGCTATGGTGACATGGTGCTGCCGTCGCTTGAGGGCTGGACGGCCCTGGCAGAAAGCGAAGACCCAGCGGCCTATACCGAAGAACCCATGGTGCCGCACCCGCGCGCTCACAAACGCGCCTTCGTGCTTATGCCAATGAACGACATAGCCCCGAATTGGCAGCATCCTGTTTTAAAACAAACGGTTAGTGAGCTTTTGTTGAGCATGCGGCAGCAGGGCCTCTGTGTTGGCGTCAAACAAATTGCTGCTGGCATATAAGTTGATTGCGATTATAGTGATTCCAAGCTTTACAGGGGCGGGTGGCGCCTGTATAAGCGGGCGCTCGTATGCCGGACGGCTGAAGCCAGTACCGGCGGACAGAAGAATTGGAGAATAAAGCATGGCTCGCGTTACCGTTGAGGATTGCGTTGATAAAGTAACCAACCGGTTTGATCTGGTGCTCGCTGCTGCACAGCGTTCCCGTCAAATCTCTTCCGGTGCTCCGCTTGAGGTTGAGCGCGACAACGACAAGAACGCCGTTGTGTCCCTGCGCGAGATCGCGGAAGAAAAAGTCGTGGCTGATGACCTGATGGAATCAGTGATCCACGGCCTCAGGAAAGTAGTAGAATCCGACGAGCCGGAAGAAGTGGATATGTCCATTCTGATGGCCGGTATGGAAGATGGCGACGCGAAGAAAGACAGCGCGGAATAAGCCTTTTCCAAAAACGGAATACCCAAAAAGCCCGGCCACATGGTCGGGCTTTTTTTATGGTTGCTTTACCGATGTTGGCTAAGGCTGAATAAGGGCTGGATTAATCCGCCAGAACCATTATTTCTGTCTATTCGGTGTTGTGTAAAAGACGAAGTGAGAAGAACGCGTGATCCGTCAGTTTGAGCTTGTTGAGAAGGTCAGGGCCTACGACAAGAATGTCGATGAAGCCTTGCTTAACAGGGCCTATGTGTTTGCAATGAAAGCACATGGCACGCAGACACGCGCGTCCGGGGACCCGTATTTTTCGCATCCGCTGGAGGTTGCGGGCATCCTGACGGACATGAAGCTGGACGGCAATACCATCGCCACAGCACTTCTCCATGACGTTGTTGAAGACACGGTCGCCACCATCGAAGAGATCGAAGAGCTCTTCGGCCCCAAGGTTGCTGAACTGGTTGACGGGGTGACCAAACTCTCGAAAATCGAGATGCAGACCGAAAGCCTCAGGCAGGCGGAAAACTTCCGTAAATTCCTGCTGGCCATGTCGAACGATATCCGCGTGCTTCTGGTGAAGCTGGCCGACCGGCTGCACAATATGCGCACGCTTTTCTACATCAAAAAGCCTGAAAAACGGCGTCGTATCTCGCTTGAGACGTTGGAAATCTATGCGCCGCTGGCCGAGCGGATCGGTATGCATGAGTTGAAGGACGAGCTTGAGCATCTGTCGTTCCAGCATCTTGACCCGGAAGCGATGGAATCAATCAATGCCCGCCTGCATTATCTGATTGAGGAAAGCCCGGACCTTGAAAAAGACATGGTCGAGGCCCTGAGCAACCTGATGAAGGATAAGGGCATCGAGGCCAAGGTCAGCGGACGGATAAAGCGACCATATTCCATCTGGCGCAAGATGGAGCGCCAGAATATCACCTTCGAGCAGTTGTCTGATGTCATGGCGTTCCGTGTGAAGGTGGATGACGTTGAGGAATGCTACAGGGCGCTTGGGGTTGTGCACCAGACGTTCCCGATGGTGCCGGGCCGCTTCAAGGACTATATCTCCACCCCGAAACGAAATTTCTACCGGTCTATCCACACCACGGTGATCGGCCCGCAGAATTACCGGCTGGAAATCCAGATACGCACCCACAAGATGCATGAGCAGGCTGAAATCGGTGTGGCCGCGCACTGGCAGTACAAGCAGGGCGCCGAACAGGTTGAGGGTTCACAGTACCGCTGGGTGCGTGAACTTCTGGAAATTCTGGAACATACGAATGATCCCGAGGAGTTCCTTGAGCACACCAAGCTTGAGATGTTCCAGGACAAGGTGTTCTGTTTCACGCCGAAAGGGGAGTTGGTTTCCCTGCCGCGCGGTTCATCCACGGTGGATTTCGCCTATGCGGTGCACACGGAAGTGGGCGACCACTGCGTTGGCGCTAAGGTCAATGGCCGGATGGTGCCGCTTAGGCACCAGTTGCAGAACGGTGACCAGGTTCAGATTCTGACGTCCAAAGGCCAGTCGCCATCGCCGCGCTGGGACAGCTTCGTGATCACCGGCAAGGCACGGTCTGCCATCCGCCGCCACGTCAAGCACAAGCGCAAGGTGGAATACGGCCAGCTTGGCCACACGCTGATTGAAAAAGCCTGTCGCCGCAATGGCCTTGATTTCTCTGACCGGGTGATCGAACAGGCGGCCAAGGTGCTGAATCTTGATGACGCGAACATGCTCTATGCGCTGGTGGGGCAGGGCACGCTGACGGAAGAGGAAATCCTGCGCGCGGCATTCCCCGGCTTCAAGGAAGATGCCCGCGGCGAAGGCCTGCCGGAAGTTCACCACGACTGGGAGGAAACGGGCGGCAATGCAGTGCCCATTTCCGGTATTAACCAGGAATCCGCCATTCATTTTGCTGAATGCTGCCACCCCGTACGCGGGGACCGGATCGTGGGTATTCGCGTTCCGGGCAAGGGAGCGGAAATCCATACCATCGATTGCAGTACGCTGAGCCACTATGATGACCACCCGGACCTTTGGCTGGACCTACGCTGGGAAGACGGCGAGGGCGACGGTGCCTTCTACACGGGCCGTCTTCGCCTTGAAGTGGTCAACGAACGCGGCGCGCTTGCAAGCATTGCTGCAACGGTTTCCAAGGGTGGCGGTAATATCTCGAACCTCGAGATCCCGGATCGCGACCCGGAATTTTATGTGATGGTTGTGGATGTGGAAGTGCGCGATGTGAAACATCTCAATGACATTAGCCGTGCGCTTCGGGTCAGCCGTGTAATCAGCCGCGTGGACCGGGTAATCGGATAAGGCTGTCATTTCGCCGCATAAAGCCTGAAATTGCTTGACCTTCGGCCACGCGCGCACTATCCGCGCTATAGCTATTTTTACATTCGCCGGAAACAGGAGCTTGAGCCATGGACCAGGAAGCGGTTTTGAACGAATTTCGCGCGGCGGACGCGCTTCTTGAAGGCCATTTCAAACTGTCCTCCGGGCTCCACAGTTCTGTCTATCTGCAGTGCGCACGGGTGTTGATGAACCCTGAGCGTGCGGGCCGCCTGTGTGCCGCTTTCGCTGAAAAGCTGAAAGCCACAGGGGTAGAGATCGACCTGGTTGTCAGCCCGGCAATGGGGGGCGTGATCGTGGGCTATGAAGTCGCCCGCCAACTGGGTGTGAACAGCATCTTCTGTGAACGCGTTGAAGGCGAGTTCAAGTTTCGCCGGTTCGACCTGCCACAGGGCGCGCGTATCCTGATGATGGAGGACATTATCACCACTGGCCTGTCGTCCCGCGAATGTATTGAAACCATTAACGCTGCTGGTGGTAATGTTGTGGCTGCTGGCTGTCTGATCAACCGCTCTGGCGGTCGGGCTGACGTTGGCGCGCCGATCACGGCGCTGGCAACCATCGACGCACCAACTTATAAGCCGGAAGACCTGCCGGAAGAGTTGAAAGCCATCCCTGCCGTCAAGCCGGGTAGTCGTGGCCTGAAATCATAACTGCCTTTCGGGGCATAGAGAAAGTAGACCGACATGCTGTTTCGGCGCCGCCATCAATTGCCGTGGTGGAAGAAGCTCCTGGGCTGGCTCTGGCCGCGCTCGGGGCTCAAGCGCGCCGGTCAGTATCTTTGGCACCGCATTGCGCGCCTGCCGGGCACGCCGCATAGCATTGCAGCCGGGGTGGCGTCTGGCGCGGCTGTTTCTTTCACGCCGTTCCTTGGCCTCCATTTCCTCATGGGGTTTGCCGTTGCCTGGCTTGTCAGGGGCAATTTGCTGGCATCGGCGATCGGGACAGCAATTGGCAATCCCTGGACATTCCCGTTCATTTTTGCGCTGACCGGGCAGGTAGGCGGCCTGATCCTGGGGGATGCCGTGGTTGCCGAAATCCCGGCCTGGAACTGGGATGCGCTGCTGGGTGATCCGGTTACCTATCTCTCTGCTTTCCTGCCGGTCGTGTTTCCGTTACTTGTAGGGGGCGTGCCGGTGGCAATCGTTGTGTGGCTTCTTTTCTATTTTTCTTTTAAAGGGCTGCTGACGGGCTATCATGCCGCAAGACTAAACAGACGACAGGCAAAGAAGTCGCGGTAGGCGACGCAGAGGCATCAAATGAGTAACAAGAGCAGACTTCGTCTCGGGGTCAATATTGACCATGTGGCAACCATTCGTAACGCCCGCGGTATCCGCCACCCGGACCCGGTGCGCGCGGCAGGCCTTGCGGTTCTGGCAGGCGCGGACGGTATTACCGCGCACCTGCGCGAAGATCGCCGGCATATTTCGGATGAAGATATCGCCACACTCTCTGACGTATTGTCCGTGCCGCTCAATCTGGAAATAGCGGCCACGGAAGAGATGCTGGAGATCGCGCTTCGCCATAAGCCACATGCCGTCTGCCTGGTGCCCGAAAAACGCCAGGAACTGACGACAGAAGGCGGGCTGGATGTCGCTGGCCAACACAACCGGCTGAAACACTATGTGAACGAACTGAACAAGGCCGGTTGCAGGGTAAGCCTGTTTATCGACCCGGATGAAACACAGCTGGACGCTGCCGTATCACTTGGTGCGCCAGTAACAGAACTGCATACTGGCGCATACTGTGAGCTCACTGGAGAACCACAAGCCGAAGAGCTTGAGCGCATCCGCCGTGCGGTTGCCTATGGCGCGGCCAAAGGGCTTGAGATACACGCAGGGCACGGCCTGTCGTATGATACTGTCAAGCCCATTGCAGCAATTCCGGAGCTGGTGGAACTGAATATCGGCCACTTCCTGATCGGGGAAGCCATCTTCCACGGCCTTGAAGCCTCCATTAAGGAAATGCGCCGCCTGATGGACGAAGCCCGCGCGTAAAAAGAGATATATGAGTATTCAAAAGACCATCGCAGACTATACCTTCACCAGTCCCAGCCTTCTTGAAGAAGCGCTGACACACCCTTCGCTGTCTGGATCGCACAATTATCAGCGGCTTGAATTCCTGGGGGACCGGGTTTTAGGGCTTTCTGTTGCGACGCTCCTTCTTGAGGCGTTCCCAGGCGAGGCGGAAGGCAAGCTGAACCGCCGCTTCACAGCGCTTGTGCGCCGGGAAACGCTGGCTGAGATGTCGCGCACCCTTGGCCTTGCTGATGCACTGAAGGTGACGCCGGGCGCGGAAGCCGAAGGCACGCGCACCAAGGAAGCCGTTCAGGCGGACGTCACTGAAGCCGTGATCGGCGCCATGTATCTGGATGGCGGGTTTGAGGTGGCGGACAAATTCATTCGCAAGCACTGGGCGCCCCTGATGAAGGAAGGCCCCAGTGTGCACAAGGATCACAAGACCCAGCTTCAGGAATGGTGTCAGGCCCGAAGCCTGCCGCTGCCATTCTACAAAACGGTGGATCGGTCAGGGCCTGACCACAGCCCGGTTTTCACCATTGAAGCCACAGTCGAGAACAAAGGATCGGCGACAGCGCAGGGCAGTGCCAAGCGCCAGGCCGAACAAGCCGCCGCAGCAGAGCTGCTGGCGACGCTTACAGGAGAAAGATAATGGCCGAAACGGCTACACCAGGAACCCGCTGTGGGTTCGTTGCCCTGATCGGTGCACCGAACGCGGGTAAATCCACCCTGCTTAATGCCATGGTTGGCGCCAAGGTGGCGATTGTGACCCATAAGGTGCAAACCACGCGCACGCGCATCACAGGCATCGCAATGCAAGAAGACTTGGGCGCCCAGCTGGTGTTTATTGACACACCGGGCATTTTCCAGCCCAAGCGCCGGCTTGACCGCGCCATGGTCAACGCCGCCTGGAAGGGCAGCGAGGACGCTGAGGAAACTGTTCTGCTGATTGACGCCAAGAAGGGCCTCAATGAAGAAGTAGAGAAGATCATCGAGGCGCTTAAAAAGGCAGGCCGCACCGTGCATCTGGCGATCAACAAGATCGATACGGTCAAACGTGACAGCCTCCTCGCGCTCGCGCAGGAGCTCAGCGAGACCGGCGTGTTCGATGAGATTTTCATGATCTCGGCCATCAATGGCGACGGCGTGGCTGACCTGAAGAAGTTTTTGGCCAAACGCGCGCCTGTGGGCCCGTGGATGTACCCGGAAGACCAGGTGGCGGACGTAACCATGCGTATCCTGGCCGCTGAAGTAACGCGCGAAAAGGTGTTCCTGCGGCTGCATGACGAACTGCCTTACGCCACCACGGTTGAGACCGAAAAATGGGAAGAGCGCAAGGACGGCAGCGTGCGGATTGAGCAGGTCATCCACGTACAGCGCGAAACCCAGAAGGGTATCGTGATCGGCAAGGGCGGTACCATGCTCAAGACGCTGGGCCAGATGGCGCGCGAAGAGCTTGAAGAGATGTTCGGCCGCAAGGTGCATCTGTTCCTGCATGTGCGCGTGACCGAACGCTGGGCCGAAGACCGCACCATGTATCAGGACATGGGCCTCGATTTCGTCGAATAGGGCGGCTAAAAGTGACGCGCTGGAAATTTACAAACATAGTGGCAAAAGTTTTCGTGCTTGTTGCCATCTTTGCAATTCCAATATTTGTGTTCGCGGATTCCTTTGATCTAAAAATGTCGGCTTTTGTGCCCCTGTTTCTTGTAATGATGGTGGGCAACATCAATTACATGACTTGGCGGTGTAGAGCATGCAGTTGTCGGCCAATGACTTACAATAGAATTACCAGCCGTGTATTCCCGCCGACGAAATGCCCAAAATGTGGGGTAGACTTAACAGAAACTAGTTCGATATAGAGGCATCGCGTGGAATGGCAGGATGAAGGTATTGTTCTTTCGGCAAACCGCTTTGGCGAGCATGACGCGCTTCTGGAGTTGATGACCCGCTCCCACGGTCGTGCGCGCGGCTATGTGAAGGCGGGGATGAGCCGCCGGAACAAAGCCAACCTGCAGGTGGGCAACCGCCTTTCCGTTTCCTGGCGCGCGCGGCTGGAGACCAACCTGGGCCGTTTCACGCACGAGCTGATCCACAGCCCCTTGGGCCTCATGATGGGCGACGGCAACCGCATCTCCGCGCTTTCCGCCATTACCGCCGTGGTGGCCAGCACCATGCCGGAACGCGAACCCCATGAAGGCTTGTTCGAACGACTTGAAGCTGTTGTTGCGCTTCTGGAAGAATCTGACGGCGATATCGCGCTGTGGGCCGGGGCGCTGGCGAAGCTTGAGCTCGCGATCCTGAAGGAACTCGGCTATGGGCTTGACCTTTCCCAGTGCGCAGGTACCGGCACCACGGAAAACCTGCGCTATGTCTCGCCCAAAACCGGGCGGGCGGTCAGCCTGGAGGCAGGCGGGCCCTATAAAGGCAAGCTGCTGCCACTGCCTGCCTTCATGACCGAAGGCCAGCTTGCAGACGCCAGCATGCACGACGCGCTCGACGCGCTCAGGACCACCGGATACTTCCTTGATCGCTTTGTCTGGGTCGTCAGCGGCAAGGGCATGCCGCCCGCGCGTGACCGGTTCCTATCAACGCTTAGCCGCTTGGCCGTCTCTCAATCGTCACCCTGAACTTGGTTCAGGGTCCATAGCGTCAGTTGCACTAGGCACTGCGGCGCCAGGCATTTTATGGATGCTGAAACAAGTTCAGCATGACAGTCATATCACCATCGTCAAATTTTGCTGTGGATAACCACAATATCTTGTGGAAACGCGCGATGTGCTTGATATAGTCGTGCCCATGACGACAAATCCTGAGTTCACAGAGAATATCATCGAGGCCCCGTTCGCAGATGCATTGAGCGAACGCTACCTCGCATACGCCCTTTCCACCATCATGTCCCGGTCGCTGCCGGACGTGCGCGATGGCCTTAAGCCCGTGCACAGGCGGCTTCTCTATGCCATGCGGCTTCTGAAGCTGGACCCAAAGACCGGTTACAAGAAATGTGCCCGCGTGGTTGGTGACGTGATCGGTAAATACCACCCGCACGGCGACCAGGCGGTCTATGATGCCATGGTGCGTCTGGCGCAGGACTTTTCCGTGCGCTTCCCGCTGGTGGACGGGCAGGGCAACTTCGGCAACATTGACGGCGATAACGCGGCGGCGATGCGGTACACCGAAGCCCGTCTGACCGAAGTCGCCGCCGTTCTGATGGAAGGGCTGGAAGAAGACGCAGTCGACTTCCGCGAAACCTATGATGGCGAAGACGAAGAACCGATCGTCTTCCCGGGCAGTTTCCCGAACCTCTTGGCGAACGGCTCATCCGGTATTGCCGTGGGTATGGCCACCAATATCCCGCCGCATAATGTGGGCGAATTGGTTGACGGGCTGCAGCTTCTTATTGAAGCGCGCCGCAATCCGGCCCGCGAAGTGACGGTATCTGACCTTCTTGACCGTATTCCAGGCCCGGATTTTCCAACTGGCGGCCAGGTGGTCGAGAACCGGGAAACCATCCTGCACGCTTACGAGACCGGCCGGGGCAGCCTGCGGGTTCGCGCCCGCTGGGAAAAGGAAGAACTGCCGCGCGGCCTCTATAACATCGTGATCACGGAAATTCCGTATCAGGTGCAGAAATCCAAGCTGATTGAAAAGATCGCAGAGCTGATCGGCGACAAAAAGCTGCCGATCCTGACAGACGTTCGCGACGAATCCGCCGAAGACCTGCGCATCGTACTGGAGCCCAAGAACCGCACGGTGGACGAGAAGGTTCTGATGGAGAGCCTGTTCAAGTTCACCGAGCTTGAAACGCGCTTCTCGCTCAATATGAATGTGATCGGGCTCGACAACCGTCCGCGCGTTCAGTCGCTCAAGGAAATACTGGACAGTTTCCTC
Organism: Kordiimonas lipolytica; assembly: GCF_001550065.1. The sequence goes on along the minus strand of NZ_LRUB01000006.1, from coordinate 44,638 downwards.
GATCACCAGATCGACGTGCTCTTGAGGCGCAACCGCTTCCGGCTTGAGAAGATCGAGCGCCGCTTGGAAATCCTCTCCGGCTATCTGATTGCCTACCTCAATCTGGATGAAGTGATCCGCATCATCCGGGAAGAGGATGACGCCAAGGCAAGCCTGATGAGCACCTTCAAGCTGACGGATAACCAGGCCGAAGCCATCCTGAACATGCGCCTGCGGGCGCTCAGGAAGCTCGAGGAAATGGAAATCCGCACCGAGCACGCCAAGCTTGAGGAAGAAAAATCCAAGATCCTGGCCCTGCTGGGCAGCGAAGAGCTCCAGTGGATCGCGGTTGGCGACAAACTCAGCGATATCAAAGAGCGTTTCGGTCCCGAAACAGACCTTGGCAAGCGCCGGACCCGCTTTGGCGATGCGCCGGTGGCAGAGGTCGTACCGCTTGAAGCCATGATCGAGAAAGAACCGATCACGGTTGTCTGCTCCAAGCGCGGTTGGATCAGGGCGCTCAAGGGCCATGTGAAGCCAGAGGAAGAGCTGAAATACAAGGAAGGCGATGAGGAGCGGTTCCGCTTCCATGCTCAGACGACTGACAAGATCTTCCTGTTTGCCACCAACGGCAAGATATTCACGCTGGGGGCTGACAAGCTGCCGGGTGGGCGCGGCAACGGTGAACCCGTGCGCCTGATGGTGGATATGGAAGCCAATGACGAGATTGTCTCCATCCTGCCGTATCAGCCTGGTGGCAAGCTGTTTGTTGCTTCCTCCATCGGCAAGGGCTTCATTGCTGAAGCCGATAACGCCGTGGCCATGAAAAAAGGCGGCAAGCAGCTGCTGAACGTCAAGGGCGACACGGTGGGCACCCACTGTATTCCGGTAGACGGAGACAGCGTCGCCGTAATCGGCGAAAATCGCAAGCTGCTGGTATTTGATGTCGAGGAAGTACCGACACTTGCGCGCGGGCAGGGTGTGACGCTGCAGCGTTACAAGGATGGCGGCATGGCTGACGTGATGATCTTCCACAAGGAAGAGGGCCTGACCTGGCCAATGGGTGGCAACAGCGACCGCTGGCGTACGGAAACAGAGCTCGCACCATGGACAGGCAAACGTGGTAATGCCGGCCGCCTGCCACCAATGGGCTTCCCACGGAGCAATAAGTTCCGATAAGGTAACGCCTCACATACAAGCCAGTCGTTTAATGGGGGAAACGATGCGTGCTTTAAAGTTCCGCGAGTTCGACGATGTCGGGCTCGTGCCATTCGAAAAACTTCTGCCATATCTGCGCGGCGGCTTTGCCACACCGGAGCAATTGCCGGCCATCTTTCGCCATCGGCGCAGGGGCAAGCTTAGTAAAGACCAAGCGGTTCAAGCAGACCTGGTGGGGGCGCCTCGCTTGAAACCTGCGCCTGGCGATACCTTTGTTTATGGCGGCGTGCTGCACTGGCATTTCGGGCACCTGATCGCCGAGTTCGTCCACCGGCTTTGGGTCCTGCGAGAGCCTGGCCTGGAAAACGCCACCGTCTTATTTGTCGGCAAAAAGCATGTGCCGCAGGTATTTCGTGACTGCATGGCTTACTTCGGTGTTAGCAAGTGGCAAGTTGTGGATAGTCCCTGCATCATTGAGCGGCTTGTAATCGCAGAGCAGGGCAAATCGATCGGTGAGACGCCGCACCCGCAGTATGAAGCGTTCCTCGGAAGCCTCGCGCAGGAAAACCGGCTGGATGATCTGGAAACAGAAAGGCGCTTCGCTGTCCTGAGGGGCCACCTGCCAGACCGCCGGTTCCTGGGGGAGGCTGATTTCGAGCGCTTTCTTGAGGGGGAAGGCTATGTGCCGTTCAGGCCGGAAAAGCATGACCTCCGCAGTCAGCTTGCAACTTTCCTGCAGGCGGAAGAAATCGTAATGTCTGATGGAAGCGCCTGCCATTTATTCGACCTGCTGCCGCGCACGGACGCGCGTGTTGCTTTGATTTCAAGGGCTCGCCGGACGGACTGGAAGGCCCGGGACGCAAAGGCTGTCGTCAATTCAATTGAAGCAAAATGCAGGGAACTGGAGGTGTTTGACGATACCAGCCATGTGGCATCCCCGACAAGGGACGGGCGACAGAGGCCTTTGGGACTTCGCTATGTGCCGCTGGACCGCTTGATCGACTTCCTCAAGCATCACCGATTTCTGCGCGAAGACGCCCGAATGACGGAACAGCCTGACATGATTGCTGATCTACAGTCATATGCAGCCCTTCATCTAAGGGATCAGATACGGGACGTGGACAATACTGATGAGCTTGTGGCCTTCCTAGTCAGCCGCCTTCATGAAAATACACTAGAGAACGAGCGCCTGAAGACAGCCATCGCAAAGCGCCGTGGCCTTTGTGGGCTGGCGAGAAGAATTCTGGGCTGATCGATTGACCGAGCAGGCTTTCGGATTAACTCAAAGGATAAGACTGCCAGAGACCAGAAGGGGGAATGATCATGGAACAAATCAGACAGAACTTGCGGGTGTGGTATGACTTCGTTGCAGACGAGGATGAGAAAGCGCTCAGCGACATGCTGGCTGACGAGGTGGTGTTTCATTCGCCTGTGGTGCACACGCCGCAAGTAGGTAAGGCCATCACCTTCATGTATCTATCTGCCGCGGGTAAGGTGCTTGGAAACGATGACTTCAAATATGTAGGCGAATATCTGACCGACAACGGCGCGGTGCTGGAGTTCAACACACAGATCGACGGTATCCAGATTGACGGGATCGACATGATCACTTGGAACGATGACGGTAAAATCACCGAATTCAAGGTCATGGTCCGGCCGCTCAAGGCCGTTAACAAGCTCCATGAAATGATGAAGGCCATGCTGGAAAAAGCAATGGCCGGCAGTGCCGCCTAACAGGTAGGCGACGTCACGGTGCCTGTGATACTTGGTGGGCTAGACGGAACAACCGTGCCGCCGTCGAGCAGATAGCGCGTTTCTTTCCAGCCGGAAAGCTCCTGCGTAAGGGGATCCCGTTCCCACAAGGTGAAGCCGAAAGCATTTTGCCAGTCAACCGTTGCAGCCAGGTTTGGGCCAAAGGTTGACGGCGAATATTGCGGCACTTTAAAGGCGCAGGGGCTTGCCTGCATTGGCGGTGTCAGCACCACCCCGCTGTTTCCGGAAACATATTGCATGGGCCTGATCCATGATTGGGATTTTGACCCGGTGCCGAAAAACAGCACACGTTCCAGGTTATGGATGTGCCCGGCGATCATGGTTCTGAGCGAACAGGGCAGGTTGCTGTCTGCCCAGCATGGCGTGCCCTGGCTGAAGGACTTAAGCGCAGCCGTTAGGTCTTGTTCCAGATTGGCCTCCAGCGCTGAAACCGGGGAATAGGGGTTGATGCCCCAGATGGGGCGGTGCCCGGTCCACCAGGCGCTGTTGGTAGCGGCGGTATCGCCCAGCATGGTCGTGAAATTGGCCACCTGCTTGGATGAAGGCGTGTCGGTTGAGCTGTCCATCACGATGATGCGGTGCGGTGCCCTCAAGGTGCCACCCCCAATAACACCAACATCAAAGTACCAAGGTGGCTGATACGCGGTCGGGTCAGGCGTGGATTCTGTGCTGTCGGCGGGGCAGGACAAGGAGTTTGCCGCGTCATGGTGCTGCAGGAAGTAGAACCAGCCGGTCCCCCAGGGGGCGTCAACGGGTGTGGGGTTGTCATACCCGCAGGCTTCATGGTTGCCGCGCACCATCACCCAGGGGCTTGTCAGCAACAGGTTGCGGGCAGGATAGAAGAATTCCTCATACCAATATTTCCAGCTGTCGCTGTGGCCTTTGTGGCTGTAACGGTAATCCCCCACATGCAGGACAAAGTCTGGTGTTTGGGCAGCGGCGGCGTCCGACAGCGTTCCAAACGGCCAAGTGGCGCTGGAGGTGCAGGACTGCTGGCTGTTATCGCGGCAGCCGGTGTCGCCCACAGTTACCATCTGTATCTGTCCACCGTTCCTGCGGCCTACGGCGTGCAAGGTAGGGAATGATACATATGGGCCAGCAGCGCCATCAGGCAGCCACAAGGGCGCCTTCTTCCCGCCGGTGGTCAGGGCGATGGTGTTCCATTTAGGGTCAACCGGGGCCTCACATACCGTCACGGGGAACTTGCTTGGGACATCGTTTTGTCGGGCCTTCAAGGCGGGTATGGGGGCAGTGGCATCGCCGAAGACCTGAAGGCTATAACTGTCGCAGGCTGTCTGGCCACCGGTGCCTGCCAGTGCAACCCGAACCAGGCCGGTCAGGTCTCCCTGTTTGGAGCCGTTACCAGTAATCTGGGTCCAGGCTGCCATGACGCTGCCGTCAGGGGCGCTCAATGGTGATGGCCCTATTTGGCCACTGGCAGGAGCTGCAATGGACGTGGAGAGAATAAAGGCGGCAGAAAGGGCGCGGATGGTCATGTGGTATATTCCCGAAAAATGGTGTGATGATCAGGGACTGGGAACAGACAAGTGATGATCTGGAAATACACCAATAAGCATATATATTAAAGCTTTTGTTTGTTTTTCAAGAAAAAGGGCGCAACCAGCGCCCTTCACTCGTGTTTTTCCAGTATCCGGCTGTTAGCGCCGGAAGTGGAAGAAATTCAGTTTATTGCCGTCCAGGTCCCGGAAGTATCCCGCGTAAAATGGGCTGTCATCATTGTCGCGCGGTCGTGGACCGGGGGTGCCTTCACATGTCGCACCAAGCTCAATCGCCTTGGCATACATTTTGTCAACGGTTTCCCGGTCTGGCGCTGCGATGGCGATCATCACACCGTTGCCGACGGTTGCGCCGTTGCCGTCATCCGGCTTGGCAATGCAGAACATGGGGCCGCCTGCGGACCAGCCTTTGAAACCGTCACTGTCCCACGCGCGTGCGTCCACGCCCATTTCAGCAAAAAGGGCGTCATAGAAGGCAGCAGCCCGCGCCATATCGTTTGTGCCAACAGTTGAATATCCGATCATTGTCTTGTCCCTCACATATATCGATAGGCTTGATATAGGGCGGGGTAGCGCGGTCGGTAGCTTCAAAAACGAATAGCAGGCTTTCGGCGGCGTGCGGTGTCAGTTGATACCATTTGCCGTGAGGAAGCCGAGGATCTTGTCCCCGCTGACCAGTCCGGCCTCGCGGGCGACTTCCCGACCGTTCTTGAACAGCACGAGCATACCGGTGCCCTGATATCCGTGCGCCTGGATGAAGCTGGTATCGCGGTCGAAATCGACCCTGACGGCACGGATTTCTGGTGCGCGGCCTGTTTCATGAAGTTCTTCGAAAGCGCGGTGCTGCAACAGGCATGTTGGACACCAGCTGGCGTAGATTTCCACCAGTACCGGCTCACCGCTGGCCATCAGTTCTTCGAAACGCGCAGGGCTGTATTCTTCCCAGCCTGGCAGGATCGGGTCAGCGGACCGCAGGTTCATGTAGATGAGCGCGCTGCCAAGAATGACGGCGATAACGCCAGTGACGCCTAACATGGCCCAAAGCTTGTTGAGTTTCGCTTTCATAAGAGATGCCTATCAGGGTTAGCCGCCGAACAGCTTGTTGGGAAGCCAGGTAACGATTTCAGGCTCGAACGCGATTACAATCAGCGCCAATACCTGGATGATCACGAAGGGAATAACGCCCCTGTATATGGCGGTTGTCGGCACGCTTTCAGGTACAACGCCGCGCAGGTAAAAGAGCGCAAAGCCGAAGGGCGGCGTGAGGAAGCTGGTCTGCAGGTTCATTGCCATCAGAACACCAAGCCAGATCGGGCCATAGGTGCCGTCCATGGCCAACAGTGCAGGGGCGACGACAGGCACAACGACAAAGGTGATTTCGATGAAATCAAGGAAGAAGCCTAGAACGAACATCAGCACCATCACGAGAAGGATGGCGGTAAACTGGCCGCCTGGCAGGCCGTGCAGCATGTTCTCGATGATTTCGTCCCCGCCAAGGCCCCGGAACACCAGCGAGAAGAGCGCGGCACCGATGAGGATACCATAGATCATGCTGGTGATACGAACGGTGGAGCGCATCACTTCGCCGAGCACACCGGTCTTGTGGGTGCGCAGGAGCGCGGCGCACAGGCCTGCGGTGAACACCAGCGTCAGCACAATCGCAAGATAATAGGCAACCTTGTCGGCCGTTGGCACCACCTCGCGCGCCATACGGAGGTCAGCATAATTCGCGATGGCAAGCAGCCCAAGAAGGGCGATCAGCGTGGCGATCACGATCATGCGCATTCGGGCCTGCAGCCGTGCAGCCCCCAGAAGGATCGCGCCAATCGCGCCAACGGATGCTGCCTCGGTCGGCGTAGCGATGCCTGTCAGGATGGACCCCAGCACGGCCACAATTAGGATAAGAGGCGGCAGAAGCGCCAGCAACAGGCGGCCGTAAAAGCCCGCATCCAGCTTTTCGCCTTCTTTGGCCGGAATGGCAGGGCTGGCGGACGGCCTGACAATGGCAATAAAGACCTGATACAGGATATAGAGCCCGACCAGCATCAGCCCTGGCACCAGGGCGCCAGCGAACAGCTCGCCTGCGCTCATGGGCGTGGGGGAGAATATCCCCTGATTAAGCTGTGCCTGCTGCCAGGCGCTTGAGAGCACGTCGGCGAGAAGGATCAGCACGATGGACGGCGGAATGATTTGCCCAAGCGTACCGGCGGCGGCGATAGACCCTGTGGCGAGCGACGGGTTATAGCCGCGCTTCAGCATGGTTGGCAGGCTCAAGAGGCCCATGGTCACGACCGTCGCGCCCACGATGCCAGTGGAAGCCGCCAGAAGCGCCCCTACAATGGTCACGGAAATCCCCAGGCCACCGCGCAAGGGGCCGAACAGCCGCCCCATGTTCTCGAGCAAGTCTTCAGCAACATTGGATTTTTCCAGCATCACGCCCATGGCGACAAAAAGCGGCACGGCGAACAAAAGCTCGTTCCGCACCACATTGCCAAACAGGCGGTTGGGCAGGATTTCGAGGAACGTGGCATCCAGCGCGCCTGTGCCGATGCCGATCAGGCCAAAGAGAAGCCCCGTGCCCCCAAGGGTGAAAGCAACTGGGAAGCCAGAGATCAAAAGGCCGACAAGGACCAGAAACATGGATGCGGTAAGGACAACAGACATATCCATGGCTTAGTCCTTTCGCGCCAGTTTGCCGCCGAAGCGCATCAGGTCGGCAACCGCATGCAGCGAAAGCGTCAGCGCGAACAACAGTAGTGTCGACTTGAGGATATAGACGAACGGCAGGCCTGAGGCCTCAACGCTGGTTTCCTTGATGGCCCAGCTGTCCATCACATAAGGCAGGGCCGAGATCCAGAACAGCACAAGAAACGGTACCAAGAGGAACAGGGTGCCGCAGAAGTTGACAATGGCCTGGCCGCGTTCGCTCATACGACTATAGAAGATATCCACGCGCACATGACCGTCCTTGACGGCGGTATAACCTGCGCCGCCCAGGAACATCATGGCGTTGATATATTGCAGGCTTTCCTGAAGCTGAATGCTGCCGGTCGCGAATACATAGACCATCAGCACCACAGCAAACTGAATAAGCACAAGCGCCAGCGGCAGGACCGCAAGCACATGGCCGCTCTTTTCCTGGAATGCGTCAAGCGCAGCAACAAGCCTGGCCGTCATTGCGGAACTATTCCTCAATCAGGCTGCGGGCGTGGGCAAAGGCCTGCTCCGAAATTGCACCCCAGCGGATACCGCTCTTGCGCGCTGTCTCAAAGCTTTCATAGACGCGGGCAGTGATGGCATCAGCCTTGGCGGCGTCTGCCAGCACGGTTGCGGAAATCGCGCCCAGCTCCCGAAGGATATCATCGCTGAAGCGCTTCAGCTTCACACCGTGGTCGTTGATCAGCGTTTCGAGCGCCCGGGCGTTGCCGGCAGTGAATTCGGAATACATGATGTCATTTTCGGCGGCGCTGGCCGCGCGGATGATTTCCTGCTCTTGCGGGGTCATGTCTTCCCACAGTTCCTTGTTCAGGCCGAGTGAGAGTGTCGTGCCAGGCTCGTGAATGCCTGGGTAGTAATAGTTTTTCACAATGGAATGGAAGCCGAACGCAAGGTCGTTCCATGGGCCGATCCACTCTGTTGCGTCGATATTGCCCTGGCTGAGTGCCTGGAAAATTTCACCGCCCTGTTTGGTGACAGGCGTGGCGCCCACGCGTTTGAGCACCTCGCCGCCAAGCCCAGGCATGCGAATCCGAAGGCCCTGGAAATCTTCGAGGCTGTTGATGTCTTTCTGGAACCAGCCGCCCATCTGGACGCCTGTGTTACCTGCGAGGAACGGTTTGATGCCAAAGCTGCCCGAGAGTTCGTCCCACAGTTCCTGGCCGCCTTCGAAACGCACCCAGGCGTTCATCTCAGAGGCAGTCATCCCCATGGGGACCGCAGCGAAGAAGTTGAAGGCCGGGGATTTGCCTTGCCAATAATATTCGGCAGCATGATACATATCCGCTTTGCCCTGGCTAACGGCGTCGAAGCCGCCCAGCGCACCGACAAGTTCACCGGCCGCATAGACCTTGACCTTGATGCTGCCGCCCGACAGCGCCTCAATGCGCTTGGCCAGGCGCTCGGCACCGGTGCCGAGGCCCGGGAAGTTCTTTGGCCAGCTTGTCACCATCTTGAGCTGGCGCTGTTTGCTGACGATGGCGGGGGCACCGCCTGCGCCTGGTTGCGGGCCACTGTCGCAGGCCGCCACCACGGCGGCTGCGCCCACAAGGCCCGCGCCGCGCAACAGATTGCGGCGGTTCAGCACTGTGTCGCTGCTGGTCGAAGCCGTGTTCTTTGTTTTGCCTTTTGCTGGCTGGTTTTTGGCACCGAAACGCACGAGAAACTCCCCCTTACAAAAATCCCTGGCGACCATTGGTTGGGCGCCGGCGGTCAGTATAGAGCGCCCGCCATGGAGGGCAAGCCCAGTTGGTGGTCAAATCATTGGGAGGACAGGGAAAAGAGGCTTATTTTTCAAGCTCGTCGTCGGCCAGCTCATACCAGCCGTTCTGGCCCAGGCGCTCAAGCGGCCTGAAGCGTCCCTTATAGTTCATTTTCGGGCTGTTTTTCACCCAGTAGCCCAGATAGACATGGGGGTGATTCGCAGCTCGCGCCCGGTTGATATGATCCAGGATCAGATGCGTGCCCAGGCTGCGGTTCGGCTCAGACGTGTCGAAAAAGCTGTAGATCATTGAATAACCGTCAGACAGCTCGTCTGTCAGCGCCACGGCCATCAGCTTGTTGTCGATCGCCCGGCGATATTCGATCAGGATTGTCGGCACGGGGCTGGTTTCCACCATGTCGCGGTATTCGTCCGCTGTCATGTCCGCCATGGTTCCGTCCGAATGACGGGTGTTCAGGTAAGCCTGCAGCAGGTCATATTGCTCGTCGGTCACAAGGGGCGGGCGAATTTCGGACTTGAGGTCAGCATTGGTTCGCGCGACCCGGCGGTGTGACCGCGACAGGCGGAAGTCTTTGGCCCGGACACGAACGGAAACGCATTCCGAGCATCCCTCGCAGGCAGGGCGATACACCACTGACTGGCTACGGCGGAACCCCACGCGCCCAAGCGCTTCATTCAGCGCTGCGGCATCTGGCCCCCTGAGTTCGGTGAAAACTTTACGTTCCGTCTTGCCGTCAAGGTAGGGGCACGGCGAGGGTGCCGTGACATAAAACTTTGGAAATTGAAGGCCTTGGTCGGTCATCGCAACATGACATCCTTTCTACAGGAGGTCATAATACCATGGAACAAACAGCGTAAAGGTTAACCAGACCACAAAAATTAGTGGTGTGCCCACGCGCATGAAGTCGATGAAGCGGTAATGGCCCGGTGCCATGACCAGAAGGTTGGTCTGATAGCTCATCGGTGTTGCGAAGCTGCAGTTTGCGCCGAAGATAACCGCCAGCAGGAACGGCATGGCCGGAACGCCCAACTCGTGCGCCACGGAAACCGCAATCGGCGTAAACAGGACGGCGGTCGCATTGTTCGAGAGAACATTGGTCAGCACCGCCACCAGCAGGAAGAAGCCGGAAAGGATAACCCAGACAGGGGCGCCCATCAGTGCTTCGATCATCGTGTGCGCCAGCCAGGAAGCACCACCTGTGGCCTGCATGGCTGTACCAAGGGCGAGGGCCGCGCCGACAATGGTGAAAACGCGGCGATCAATGGCCCGCGATGCCTGCCGGACGTTGAGGCAGCGGGTGATCATCATCAGCGTTGCACCCATCAGCGCGGAAACCACAATCGGAAAAATCTCCAAAGCGGCAGTCGCTACAACCGCGCCAAAGATGGCGAGCGCCCGCCACGCGAATTCCTGCATCGGCACATCGCTGGCGGAACTTTCCATCAGCATCACATCGCGGTTGTCGCGAAGGGCCAGAACATTGGTGCGGCTGCCCATGATCAGAAGCACATCGCCAGCTTCCAGCCTGAGGGCGGAGAGGGCGGCACGGATCATGCGGCTGCGACGCTGCACGCCAAGTACCGAACACCCGGTTTCGGCACGGAAACCAGTTTGGGCAAGCGTCCGTCCGTCCATGCGTGATGCCGGCGCGATCACAGCTTCTGCGATGACACGCCGTTCACCCGCCTTGTCGTCCACATCTTCGCCTTCGGCGGAGGAGACCAGTTCGGGGGAGGCGTTCAGAAGTTCCGTCATGACAGAGCGCGTCGCGGCCACCAGCACGATGTCACCAGTCTGAAGGGTGATGTCATCATAGGGCGGCAATAGCTTTTCCGTGCCGCGCTGGATCATCCGCACCGTGACTTCCTTGAGTCCCGGGAACATGCCAGCCACGGCACGTTGGCCCACAAGGCCGTTGTCGGGCGTCAGCTCCATTTGGAACAGGAACTGTTTGCCGCCGCCGCTGGCCATGCGTTTGGCGAGGCTTGCGCGGTCAACCAGAAGGCGCGGCGCGATCAGGATGACATAAAGGAACCCGACAGAGGCCAGAACCGCCCCCGGAACGGTGAAATCGAAAAAGCCGATGGTGTCGCCACCGGTCTGTTCAAAGGCGCCGATTGCAAGAAGGTTGGTCGATGAGCCGATCTTGGTCATGTTCCCGCCCAGGATGGCGGCAAAACTGAGCGGCATCATAACCATGGCGGACTTTTTGCCCATGCGGTCAGCAAGGGCCGCCAGGATCGGAATGAAGATCACGACAACTGGCGTATTGTTCATGATTGCTGAAATCAGCATCACGATAATCAGGCAGGCCAGGATAACAAGGCCCGGATAATTCTTGCCCCACCTGACCATCAATCGCGCCGGGCTGTTGAGAGCACCGGTCTGGACCAGGCCCTGGCCCGTTACCAGAAGTGCCATGATGGTGATCAGGGCAGGGTCAGCAAAGCCCTGCAACAGATCACGTGTGGTAACAAGGGACCTGCCGCTCGTGTCCACAAGCGGCAGGACTTCGAAAACGAAAAGCAGCATCGCAATTGTCGCGATGGAGGAAATTTCAAGCGGGATACGGTCATAGGCATAGGCGACAATCGCACCTAGGACGATGGCAAACGTCAGCCACATCTGGATGGTTGGTTCAATTAATTCCATAAGAGTACCAAGTACCTATGCTCTATTGTTACTGGATGCCCGGCAATGGGCAGCCCCCCTTTTGAAAGAAAAGAGTGTTACAGACGTGCCCACCTATGGACAAGTCAAAAGATAATAGAAAGTTTACCGGAAGAGTTGTCCAGTAGGTAGGTCGGCTGAGGCCCCTCTAGTTGGGGCCAGTCAGGTTTGGTGGCACAACCGGCGCTTCCCGTAGCACGAGAACGGTAATACGGCGGTTTTCTGTGCGGTTCGGTTGGTCCGGGTACAGGGGGTCTGTGCCCGCCTTGCCGACAACCTCAAAGAAGCGGTCCTGCGTTACGCCGGAATTATCCAGTACGCGGCGGGCGGAATTGGCGCGGTTTGCGGAAAGCTCCCAATTTGTCTCGCCATTCGGGCCGACAAAAGCGCCACCGTCTGTATGACCCTGGATTGTCACCCGGTTTGGCAGGGTTTGAATGGACTTTCCAATTTCAGCCAGCAGCTTCCGGGCGAAATCGTATAGTTCGTCCGTGCCGCTTTTGAACATGGCGCGACGGTCTTTGTCCAGCAGTTGGATCTTCATGCCATCTTCTGTGATTTCCATGATGATCTGGTCAGACATGTCCGCAAGGTCAGGAGACTGCTGCATGGCAAGCCTGAGCTGTTCCTGCATCTGGGCGAAAGCCGCGTCTTCCTGGGCCTTTAAGTTCACAGATCGATCATTCGGGAAGTTCGGATCCCCGCCGCCTTCTTCGGTCTGGCCGCGCTTGTCGCCGTCTGACGGGCCGCTTTGTGGCGGGCCGGGGACGGTGATAGCTACGACAGGAGATGGGTTGTTGCCGACTGCATCGCTGGACGGCGCATTGACAGCGTCAGAGCCGGTTCGGCCCGAAACTGCTGCTGTGGTTGGCGAAAAATAATCCGCAAGGCCCGCAAGGGTTTCCGGCGGAGCCACATTTAGAAGCCACAAGAGCATGAAAAAGGCCATCATCGCGGTCGTAAAGTCGGCATAGGCAACCTTCCAGGCGCCACCGTGGTGTCCGCCTCCCTGCACCTTTTTGACCTTCTTGATAATCGGCCTTACTTCGTCGTTGTCTGCCACTCTTGTCTCCCACCAGCACTAGGGTGCTTCAATCGCTTGCTACGATAGTGTGTCGAATTCCTTGTGTTAAGGATAAAGTTCAAGCTTAAGCATATGGTTAACGCTTTGGCATGAGTTTCAGAATATGCCTGCTGTCTGCTGGCACGGATTCTTTGGTCTCAATCCTGAAATATGTACCGTCCCGCCACATGGGGAACAGGTCGTCATAATGGTCTGACAGCGGGTTGCCTGACTGCCCGGTTGGGTGCGCATAAAGCGATTTGTCCAGGTCAGACAGGTCGAAAATGCCGCGATAACTTGGGCCAAAGGTCGACCGGTTTACTGCGCTGTCCCCCTGGCTTACACCGGCAACATTGATAGTGTGTGTGCTGCCGGACATAGGGGTGGTTATTTCGAAAAATTCTTTTAGAGCAGGAACTTGCCCAAAAGGTCTGTGAGTTTGGGTCAGGATATGTTCGCTGCCCCATTGCCAGCTTTTCCAGTCTGCACCATGACGCGCGGACAAGTCGGCGATGGTGGCTTCCATGGCCTGCCGGGCAAGAGAAGCACAGGTTTCAATCGTGTCTGCTGTTGTTGTGTTATCGCACCAGGCAAGCGCACTGTCGCGGTCAAGGGGTGGCTGTTCATAATAAGCGGGCGCGATCTTGGTGCGCTTGATGTCTGACCAGAAAAGCGTGCTTTTGATCAGTCGTGTACGTAAGCGTTTAAAGTCGCCATACAGGTCTCCCAGTTCATCCGCCATCAGGGCCGCCTGATACTGCCTAAGCCAGCTATAGAAAATTAGGGGCTCCGGCCTGTCTGCCGCCATGTTGCCGTCCCAAGCATGAAGGGCTTTGGCGATGTCTTCATTTTCGCCGCCCGCGGAGACGGCAGCGGCAATGAGCGGTGCCATTTCCCGCGCCATATCCGACGTGATGTCTTGTTGAAGAGCCGTGAAGCTCTCTAGGTCATGCTTTTCTGTAGCGTCCAGAAGATGGCGGATACGGTTGCCGCGGTAGGGCTGGGCCCAATCACGTGTCATGTAGAAAGGATAGTCGTTATCGACAATCTTCTCATTCGCTGTGGCAATCATGCCGCCTTCCGGGTTGAACCGTGTTGGCAACTGACCGTAGGGGATGAAGCCTTGCCAGTCATAATCCGCGATCCAGCCAGGGGAGGGCAGGCGCCCCATGATGTCATTGTCAGGGTGCCGGATGGGAACAAGGGCCGGGGCGTGATAGCCGATGTTCCCTTCGGTATCCGCGAAGATCATGTTTTGCTCGGGGCCGAAATAGAAGCTGCCGGCCATTTTGAAGTCTTCAAAGGTCTTGCTGTGTGCGAGCGCAAGCAAGCCTGTAATCGCCGTGTCCTCTTTCATGAGGGCGGTCCACTGCAGCGCCAGCACATACCCTTCGCGCTTAAACTCGGTGGGTGACGAGAGGGCATCGTCCATCACCGGGCCGTGGCGGGTTTCCCGCACTTTCAGCAGGACGTCACGCTCCCCTTTCACTTTGATCAGTTCATTTCTGATAATGAAATCGGCTGGTCCTTCGGGTGTCAGATACTGGTTTTCCCCGACCAGCTTTTCGATGAAGAAATCTTGCACGTCTGGGGCGGTATTGGTGAAGCCCCAGGCAATCCTGTCATTCCGCCCCAGGATGATGGACGGCGACCCGGGAAAGCCAACCCCCACAAGGTTTGTACCAGTGGTGCTGTTATGTAGCCTAAGCAGGTACCAGATGCTGGGGGTGGTCAGGCCCAGGTGTGGATCGTTGGCCAGCAGTGGTTTGCCGCTTTTGGTGCGGTCGCCGCTGATGACCCAGTTGTTGGAGCCAATGCCTTCCGGCAGTTCGCCGCCGATCATGGCAATGGTCTTATCAATCTGCAGCCCATACAAATTGCTGAAGTATGGGAAGGGAGGTTCTCTGTCGCCCGGATAAGTGGGATAAATAGCTGCCAATTGCTTTGGTGTCAGTTTGGTCAAAAGCCTGGCGCGTGACAGTTCCTGGCGCATGTTGCCCGAAAGGCTGAGCCACATCATTTTCTGCCAGACCATTGTGTCAATCGGGCTCCAGGGTTCGGGTTCAGCACCGAGGATAAGGAATTCGGGCGGCAAGGCGCCCTTGTGGGTCTCAAGATAGGCATTCACGCCGTCGGCATATGTATTGAGGGCAGCGCGGGTTTCCTGATCCAGCTTCTCCCAGGCGGATGCGGCACGATCCGCAAAGCCGAGCGTGCGGAAATATTTGTCGATCCCGAGCGTGTCCGGGCCAAGAATTTCAGAGAGGCGGCCGAGGCCAGCGCGGCGGTTCATTTCCATTTGCCACAGGCGGTCCTGCGCATGCACATAGCCGGTCGCGAAAAAGAGGTCATGGTCGCTGCTGGCGGAAATATGGGGCACGCCGTGTTTGTCTCGGGCGACGGTAATGGCTGCTTCAGGGCCCTTGATCGTCACGGTGCCGTCCAGGGTCGGCAGACTGCTTCTAACCCACCCGACCCCAAGAAGTACCGATAGTGCGATAACGCCGGCGATTGCCGCCAACCAGACCTTGAATGTGTTCATTTTGCCTCCCCATCCCTCTAAATGTTGGACACTTGCGACTTCCCCTCTTACACAGAGTGCCACACTCTTCACTAACCATATTGGACTGACTAGTCCAGTTTCGGAGGCGCGTATGGCAAATGTAGCATTCATCGGACTTGGCGTTATGGGTTATCCCATGGCGGGGCACCTGGCCAGGGCAGGGCATAATGTAACGGTTTACAACCGCACAGGCGCCAAAGCGGAGCAGTGGCTTGAGGACTATTCGGATGCAGAAGGTGTGGAGCTGTTTGCGGCGCCGACGCCTGCTGGTGCTGCTGCGGATGCGGATGTGGTGTTTGCCTGTGTCGGGGCAGACAAGGACGTCGCAGAGGTTTGCGTGGGCGAAGGCGGCGCGTTCACAGCCATGAAGGCGGGGGCTGTATTCGTCGATCACACGACGGCGTCGGCTGAATGTGCCCGCGTTATGGCGGCGGCGGCGAAAGAGGCTGGTGTCGGCTTTGTTGACGCGCCGGTTTCTGGCGGTGAAGCCGGTGCCGTTAACGGTGTGCTGACGGTGATGTGCGGCGGTGATGCGGTCGCTTTTGCCGAGGCAGAGCCGATCATGCAGGCCTATGCAAAGTCCGTGAAGTTGTTGGGCGAGGCCGGATCCGGCCAGCTGGCCAAGATGGTGAACCAGATTTGTATCGCCGGTGTGGTCCAGGGCCTGTCTGAAGCGCTGCATTTCGCCATGGAAGCCGGCCTTGACGCTAAAGCGGTTGTAGACGTTATTTCCAAAGGCGCGGCACAAAGCTGGCAGATGGAAAACCGTGCCTCGACCATGATCGACGGCGAGTTTGATTTCGGATTCGCGGTTGACTGGATGCGCAAGGACCTTGGGATTGTGCTCAGTGAAGCGACCAGCATGGGTGTGTCCCTGCCGCTGACAGCGCTTGTTGACCAGTTTTATTGCGATGTTCAGAAGATGGGAGGCAACCGCCAGGATACGTCGAGTCTTATCCGCCGCTTCCGAGGCTAGGCGGCGATTTCTATTGGTGGTTGGTTCTAACCGGCGGCGTGGTTTCTAAGGTGTTTTCTACACTTAACCGTGTCGCGGCTAGACTTTTTCTTCAGTTCACGTGGAAAGGGGCAAAAAACCTCTACGGGTAAAGGTATTCTTAATAGTCGTTCGCCTAAAAACACTACTAAGTAGTGTTTTTACCGGATTGTATGATGAAGTTTCTTACCTTTGCCCAAGACTTGGCAATCGGAAAAAAGATTGCCGCAGTAATGGCGACCATGGCTCTGGGCTTGCTGGCCATCATCTGGATGGCGCTCGCAATGGTTCACGACCAGATGCAGTCCGATCGGATCACCTCGCTTAAATGGATACTTGAAACGGCGCATGGCGTTGCCGCCCAACTGGATGTTCGCGTGCAGGCGGGGGAGATAACGCAGGATGAGGCCATCGCAGAGCTTGGCCGTATAGCCACGGGGATGCGTTATGCTGACGGTGAGTATCTGTTCGCTAACAATTTTGCGAATATCAACGTGTTCCATGCCGCTCGGCCGTCGCTCGTTGGCGGCGACCAAAGCCAACTGAAAGACGCAAACGGATTCTTCTTCATTCAGGAAATGTTGCGTATTGCGCAAACAGAAGGCGGCGGCAGTGTGCCCTATATGTGGCCTAAGTCCGGGTCTGACGTGCCAGTCCAGAAGCTGACCTATGTAAAGGCTTTCGAACCTTGGAAGATTTACCTGGGCACAGGCATTTATATGGATGACTTCGAGGCCGATTTTGCAGCCTTTCGGCTGAATATGCTGATGGGGGCCTCCATCGTGCTCTTGCTTTCCGGGGTGGTAACCTGGTGGATCGGGCGCAACATCACCCGTCCAACCAACAGACTTACGCTTGCAACTCGTGCCCTGGCAAATGGCAAGCTGGACACCGAAGTGCAGGACAGGGCGCGCAAGGACGAACTGGGCGAACTCGCGAACGCGGTTCAGGTCTTCAAGGAAATGGCAATCGAGAGCGAAAAGCTGAAGCTCGAAGCCGAAAAGCACCTGGAGAAAAGCGAAAGCATGCGCGAGGAGCAGCTCCGCCTGCAGGAAGAAGCGGAAAAAGCACACCGCCTCGCTGCTGAGCGGGATGAGGAAGCCGCAAACCGCCGCCGCGCTGCGATGCTTGATCTCGCGGGGGCTTTCGAAGGCGAGGTTGGTACCATAGTGGACGACCTGCAAAAAGTTGTTGAGGAAATGCGCGTTGCCTCGCGCGAGCTTACGAATAACACCGAGACCTCAAGCCAGGAATGCGCCTTGGTTGCCGGCTCGGCGGGTGAAGCGTCCGCGAATGTGCAGACCGTGGCAAGCGCGGCAGAGGAACTGACCGCCTCGATCCAGGAAATCAGTCGCCAGCTTGCTGAATCACGCGAAGGATCGTCGCGCGCTGTTGATATGATCAATAACACCGATGAAGCGGTCCTGTCGCTCGCCGAACAGGCGGAGCAGATCAACCAGATTATCAAGCTGATCACGGATATCGCCGAACAGACCAATTTGCTTGCGCTCAACGCCACTATTGAGGCTGCGCGCGCAGGAGAAGCCGGACGGGGCTTTGCCGTCGTGGCGACAGAGGTCAAGGCTCTTGCGACCCAAACAGGTTCCGCGGCGACGGAAATCGGCGAGCAGATCATTAGTGTGCAGGAAAAGACTGAAGCGACGGTTTCAAGTATACGGGGTGTGAAACAGCTTATCCATGACAACGACGGTGTCACCAGTGCCATCGCGGCCGCTGTGGAACAGCAGGGTGCAGCAACCCAGGAAATCGTCCGCAATATCCAGGAAGCTGCGAACGGTACAGCCGACGTGTCTGAACGGATCGAGACGGTGCAGTCACTTGCCAATGGGGTGGAAAACAGCGCTCAGTCGGCGCGGGCAATTTCACGTAAGCTTGGCGAAGTGTGCGAGACGCTGAACACATCTGCCACCAATTTCTTGAGCACGATGCGTAGCGAATAGGCGGCCACACCGGGCCATGTCGATTTTGTCGCCAGCATGGTCACTTGACTGGGGGCGGCAGTCCGAAGGGGGGCAGGAGCAATGTCAGGTTGGCGGGCTTTCCGGCGCCCGCATCCATCGGTCGTAATATTCAGCGAATAGCAAGCTGAGCCGCGATTGCCTGAATCCACCATCTTATCCTCAATCCGTCCTTCCGGACCGTATCTTAGGCTTGTCTGCAGAACCAAATATTTTCATATGTGGAATAAACGCAGGGCGGACCTTGAAGGCGACCATATGCTTTCCTATACTATAGGGGGTATAGTATAGGAGCAAAAAATGATCGCTGCCCAAGACAGGAAAGACATGAAGGTGCGTCTGGCCAGAATTGAAGGCCAGCTGCGCGGCTTGCAGAAGATGATGGATGCCGAAGATGCGGACTGCATCAAGGTGGCGCAGCAGATGCTGGCCGCGCGGAAGGCGCTTGATAAAGCCGGGCACGCAATGCTGGCCTGTATGGTCAAAGGTAAGATGGCCGGGGACCTCCCGGGCGGCGACGACATGGACATTGAGACATTGATTGGCAAATATGCCTAAGGAGTTCTGGTTATGAAAAATTTGAAAATGATTTCCGTTGAGGCGTTCAAGAAGGCCCACGACGCAGGAGCATGCGAGACACTGATTGATGTCCGGACTGGAGCCGAATTTGAAGCCTGCCACGTGCAGGGAGCCAAGCTGTTTCCCCTTCAAAGCCTGAAGCCAACAGAAATTCTGCAGGCAGTAGAAGGCAGCGACGCCCCACTTTATATTCTGTGTAAAGCAGGTGGTCGTGCCAAGAAGGCTGCGGAAGCCATTGCCCCGCATACAGACCGGGATGTTCTGGTTGTTGAAGGCGGCACCGACGCGTGCGTCACTGGTGGGCTGCCTGTTAACCGAAACAAGGAAACAATGTCGCTGGAGCGGCAGGTGCGTATTGCGACAGGGTCGTTGGTTGTTGTTGGAGCTATATTGTCCATGACGGTCGCGCCGGGCTTTATCTGGTTGTCTGCCGCCGTGGGCGCGGGGCTTGTCTTTGCTGGTGTCACGGATTCGTGTGCCATGGGCATGATGCTGGCACGCATGCCCTGGAATCGGTCCTAGGCTATATAGGCGCGTTGCAAAAAGCAGGCTTCCGAGCATTCTTTGGGGTGCTACTGCCTTTTTTACTGCTTTTTCCTTGACTTGGGGCGGGGTTTCCCATATTCCCCGCCCGTTAATGAATGGTTCTGGCAATAAAGCTAAGAACCGCGCGGGCACCATAGTGCACTGGTTTTCGGACAGCACACCGCCCGTGGCGCTTATTTGAAAGGAGCGATTCGCATGTCCAAGCGTATCCAAGCGAAATATAAAATTGACCGCCGTATGGGCGAAAACATCTGGGGCCGTGCCAAGTCTCCAGTGAATTCCCGTGAATACGGCCCAGGTCAACACGGTCAGCGCCGTAAAGGCAAACTGTCTGACTTCGGTATCCAGCTGCGCGCCAAGCAGAAGCTCAAAGGCTACTATGGCAGCATCTCCGAGAAACAGTTCCGTCGTTACTATGACGAAGCTGTGCGTCGCCGCGGCGACACCGGTGAGCACCTGATCGGCATTCTTGAGTGCCGTCTGGACGCAATCGTATATCGTGCGAAGTTCGTACCGACCGTGTTCGCTGCACGTCAGTTTGTGAACCACGGCCACGTTCTCGTGAACGGCAAACGCTGTAACATTCCTTCCCGTCTTCTGAAGGCTGGTGACGTTGTGGAAATCCGTGAGAAATCACGCAACATCCCAATGGTTCTGGAAGCGCAGCAAAGCCCAGAGCGTGACGTTCCTGAATATGTTGCTGTTGATGGCCCTAAAGCTACGTACGTGCGCATTCCAGCGCTCGACGAAGTGCCATACCCAGTGATCATGGAACCGAACCTGGTGGTGGAATTCTACTCCCGTTAATTTTTGCGGGTCTGGACATTTCAGGAAGGCCGTCCGGCATATGCTGGGCGGCCTTTTCTTTTGTTGTTCGTGCCTTCCGTTGCTGCGCAATCAGGCAATGAGGGAAGTATGCGACAGCTTGCACCTTGGCGAGAGTGGGTGGATGGGCTACACAGGCGTCAGAAGTATAGGGGATCAGTGTGGCAAACTCACTTCAGGAACTATGGAATCAGGCACAGCAGGCCCAGGCACAGGGACAGCTGGATCAAGCCGAAGCGTTGCACAAACAGATTGTCGCCAGTAAGCCCGATGCCTTGCCGTCGTGGCAGTTCCTTAGTGCGCGGGCTGCGGCACGCGGAGACTATGCGACCAGCGCGCACGCCATTCGAAACTATCTGAAGGTTGATAACCTGTCAGCCGAGGGATGGCGTTCCTTGGGCGTAGCCGAAATGCAGCAGGAAAATTGGGCCAAGGCGCTTGAAGCGTTCAAGGAAGCCCTGAAGCTTCAGCCGGGTGGCATGGCCAATTTAGTATATTTGGGTGGCGCCGCACAGAGGGCAGGTGAAGATGATCTCGCCGCTGATTGTCTTTCTCTGGCCCTGCAGGGCATGCCTGTGGCAGATATTTTGTCCGGTAACAGCAAAGCCGAACCCACGCTAAAAGCCATTCTTGAAGGAGCTCCAGCTTTTCTTGAAGAGTATGTTGCAAATCTGGTTTGGGGAGATATCGCTCACGATGGCGCGCTCGAAGGTGCACGCTGGCGCTTCCATGAAACGAAGGAACCGGTATGGAATGATCCACACCAGAAACCAGAGCGCTTCTATTTGCCAGCCATACCACCCAAGCCATGGTTTGGGCACGAAGACCTGACGTGGGGTAAGGCCCTGGAAGGTGCTTTCGACGATATCCTGGCAGAGGTTCAGGCCGCCTTGTCGCTCGATGATGCAACGCCCTATATTGCGACGCACATGGCGGAAGCGGAACAATGGCAGAAGCTGGCCGGCAACAAAGACTGGAGCGCGATCCATCTTTATAACGGCGGTATCCCCAATGAACGTATACTGTCCAAGTTTCCGAAAACCATGGAAGCTCTTGAGAAGCTGCCGCTTTGCCGAACCGGGGGGCGGCCTGTTGAGGTGTTTTTCAGCCTGCTGCAGCCTGGCATGCATATCGTGCCGCACCACGGTACCTCGAACGCAAGATTGACAGTCCATCTGCCAATCATCGTGCCAGAAGGCGAGGGCTGTATGCTGCGCGCGGGTGATGAGACCCGAGTGATGGAAGCGGGCAAGCTGTTCGCTTTCGATGACACGTTCGAGCATGAAGCCTGGAACAAGTCAGATAGCCTGCGGGTCAACCTCATATTCGAGACATGGAACCCAGCGCTTTCCTCAGAAGAGCAACAAGAATTGTCAGAAGTCATGGACCGGTATGACCAGTGGTTCTCTGGTCGTGGCCGGCGTATGGATTTCTTGGGGACAACCTTCGCACAAGCTGCGCAGGCAGAGCGTCTCTTTCAGATGGCGGAGCAGACTATCCGTTCTGGTGATCCCCAGGCCGCAGGACAACTGAGGCAGGCGATTGCGCTTAGCCCGAAACACAAGAAGGCTCTGCGTTACCTTGCAGATATGGCGTTCGATGCGGGCGAAGACATGCAGGGGCTTGAGTACCTGAGGCGCTGGGGCGCAGAGGTGCCGATGCATGCGCCGACGCAGTACCGTCTGGCTGTCGTGGAAGAGCAGATAGGGACCGCCGAGCGTGCCCGAGCGGCCTACCTGCGCTGCATTCATGCCGCGCCTGGCAATATTCTGTCATATCTGTATGCCGGATATTTCTTCGAGCAACAGGGTGAAGAGGATCTCGCCGCTCAGATATATTCGCTTGGAAACGATGTGGACGGGCGGTTGACGATGCTCTTTAGGCAGGCGGATGCAGACCCGGAAACCGCGCTTCGATCCAAGGCTGCTTTCCAGTGCATCTCTCGCAGGATGCATGCGCTGCATCAGGGGGCAACCCGAAATGCACCAAGAATATTGGAAGCCCAGTGGGTGCAAAACCTTGATCACCCTGTAGGTTACAGGGAAGCCGATCAAAAACCCCATGAGTTCTACATTCCGGGTATCAGTCCGCATCGTTTTCTGACGCGTGATCAAATGCCGTGGGCGGAAAAGGTGGAAGCGGCATTTGCGGACATCAAAGCCGAACTTCTTGCCGCCTTGCCCCGAGCGGACGAGGCCGGTAGGCCATATCTGGATGCGGGTACGGATATGGGAGCCGCTTTTGATCCGATCAATGGTAGCATGAATTGGACGGCGCTTGACCTCTTTAGGGACGGCAAAGCCAACGAAGCGCTTGTTGGCGCCTTCCCGAAAACACTTGATGTGCTTAAGGCTGCGCCGCTTGTCTGCGTTGGCGATGCGCCGTTTGAGGTTTTTTTCTCGCTGTTGAAGGCGCACCAGCATATTCCGCCTCACTTTGGTCTTTCAAACCACGGCATCACGGTTCACCTGCCGCTTCTGGTTCCGCCGAACTGCCAGATACGTGTAGGGCAGGAATGGCGCCCGTGGGTCGAAGGCAAGCTGATCGCCTTCGATGACAGTTTTGACCATGAGGCCCGCAACGACAGCGATGATTTACGTGTTGTCCTGATTTTTGAGGTTTGGCATCCAGATTTGACGGATGAAGAGATTGAGGCCGTCAGGGCAAGCTTTATTGCACGGGATAGTTGGTTGAAAGCCCGGCGTGTGCCGGAAGCGCCAGCAAGTACGGAGGAAATGTGATGCAGTTGCGCAAGGTTACAGACAAGGATGCAAAGGGCCTGATTGACTTGATCGGCGGCATATTCAGCGAATATGAGGGCGTGTTCCTGGAGCCTGATGGCCTTGATGAGGATCTGAAAGCTTATGCCAGCTACATTGAAGGCATCGGCGGAGAAGGCTATGTGGTGGACGGCGACGATGGCGCTCTGTTGGCTTGCGTTTCCTATGCGCCGCTTGAAGGAAACCGCTTCCAGCTCAAGCGTATCTATCTCTCGAAGGACCTGCGCGGGACTGGAATGGGGTTGAAGTTGCTTCACCATGTGGAAGACAAGGCGCGCGCGCGTGGTGCAACAGAAATGGAGCTGTGGTCAGATACCCGCTTTACCCGGGCGCACCGATTTTACGAGCGCGAGGGCTATGTGAAGCAAGACTATACCCGTGATCTGCACGACAGTTCCAACACTACAGAATACTGTTTTATCAAGGCTCTCTGATTTTACCGATCAGGGTGTTGAAGCGCTGGATGGCGTCAGGCTTCCAGATGTCAGCCTTGCGGTAGTATTCAGGCATTGCTGGCGTGCCGCTCCCAAGCGTTACCCATGGCTGTTTGCTATTGGTGAAAATATGCACATCTGGGGGCAGGGCAGCGGGGTCTTCCAGAGTGCCCACACGCACAAAGGAAACCTGTTCCCCCATGCCCGCATAATGGCTCCATAGCGTTGTCAGGCAGTCCGGGCATTTGATCAAGATCTGGCCCTTGCCACTCTCGCTTGGGACGTCAAGGCGCGCCAGTCCTCCCTTGATAACTTCCAGCCGGTCACTTTCAATCAGGGCATTCAGTGCGAACGCGCCTCCACTTTCCCGTTGGCACCAACTGCAGTGGCAGCAATGGACGACCAGTGGCACACTTGTCATTCGGTAGTGGACCTGACCGCAGGTGCAGCGGCCTTCAAACTCGCCTGTCATTATTTCACCTCTCCATGCTGGTGGCGTTTCCGGCGCCTTTTTATTTTATGCGCTACATATCAAGGGCATATGTTCCTTTTGCTGCGGCGACATGGCGATAAATACTATAGGTTATGTGATAGTCTTGAGAACATTTGATTTTCATGACGTTCTTGATCGCCCGGCCAATAGATGCTTGGCATCATGACGTGCGCAGACGTCAGGAAGTGGCCTCTGGTCAAATCTGACAAAATAACTCGTATTATTGAACGGATATGGTTCGATTGGCCTTGATCCGGCAAGGCAAGAAGCGTAAACCGGGGGCCTACACACATGTGTTCCGAGGGGAGCCCCGCTGCCAATAAGGGCGAGAAGGGCTGAGAGTCTGAAAGCAGCGTCCACGAGTGGAATGTCCGCGCAACAGTGACCCTTAGAACCTGATCTGGCTAACACCAGCGAAGGAACGGAGCTTTTTATGCCTGATACAGCCAATACCGATTTCAAAATCACCACCGGTCCTATCTCCGGCTCGAAGAAAATCTATGTGCGGTCTGAGAACGACCCGTCTGTGCGCGTGCCGATGCGGGAAATCCACCTGCATCCGACCGCGAACGAAGTGCCTGTGCGCGTCTACGACACCTCGGGTCCTTACACGGACCCGGCGGCCGAGATCGACATCTACAAAGGCCTGCCCGAGCTCAGGAAGGAATGGATATTGGCGCGCGGCGACGTGGAAGAATACGAAGGCCGCGACATCAAGCCGGAAGACAACGGCAATGTGGAAGACAAATATCTCGCGCCAGAATTTCCGGTGAAAAAGCGCCCCTTGCGCGCCAAAGAGGGCATGAATGTTACCCAGATGCACTATGCCCGCAAAGGCATTGTCACACCCGAGATGGAATTTGTGGCTGTACGCGAAAATCTGGGCCGCAAGAAGCAGGCCGAGGCGCTCAAGCGTTCGGGCGAAGGCTTCGGCGCAGAAATCCCTGACTATATCGATGGCGAGTTTGTGCGCTCTGAGATTGCCCGTGGCCGTGCTGTGCTGGTGAACAATGTGAACCACCCGGAAAGCGAGCCGCAGATCATCGGCCGGAATTTCCTGGTGAAAATCAACGCCAACATCGGTAACTCGGCGGTCTCTTCTTCCATTGCGGAAGAGGTGGACAAGATGGTCTGGGCCACGCGCTGGGGCGCGGACACGGTGATGGACCTCTCGACCGGCCGCAACATCCACAACACCCGCGAATGGATCATTCGCAACTCGCCTGTGCCGATCGGTACCGTGCCGATCTATCAGGCGCTCGAGAAAGTAGACGGCATCGCCGAAGACCTGACGTGGGAGATTTACCGCGATACGCTCATTGAGCAGTGCGAGCAGGGCGTTGACTATTTCACCATCCACGCCGGCGTGCGCCTGCCGTTCATCCACCTGACGGCCAAGCGCGTGACCGGCATTGTGTCCCGTGGCGGCTCGATCATGGCGAAATGGTGCCTGGCGCACCATAAGGAAAGTTTCCTCTACACCCACTTCGAGGACATCTGTAAAATCCTGAAGCAGTATGATGTGGCCTTCAGCCTTGGCGACGGCTTGCGTCCGGGCTCCATAGCTGACGCCAACGACGAAGCCCAGTTCGCTGAGCTGCGGACACTCGGGGAGCTCACCAAAATCGCATGGGAACATGACGTGCAGGTCTTCATCGAAGGGCCGGGCCACGTGCCGATGCACAAGATCAAGGAAAACATGGAAGAGCAGCTCAAGCACTGCCATGAAGCGCCATTTTATACGCTTGGGCCACTCACAACCGATATCGCACCGGGCTATGACCATATCACCTCGGCGATTGGTGCGGCGCAGATCGGCTGGTACGGCACGGCGATGCTTTGCTATGTGACGCCGAAGGAGCACCTTGGCCTGCCGGACAGGAACGACGTGAAGGAAGGCGTGATCACCTACAAGCTGGCGGCGCACGCGGCGGACCTCGCCAAGGGCCATCCGGCCAGCCAGATCCGGGACGATGCGCTTTCCCGTGCGCGCTTCGAGTTCCGCTGGGAAGACCAGTTCAACCTGAGCCTGGACCCTGACCGCGCCCGCGATTTCCACGACCAGACCCTGCCCAAGGAAGCCCACAAGGTGGCGCATTTCTGTTCCATGTGCGGGCCGAAATTCTGTTCGATGAAAATCACGCAGGACGTGCGCGATTATGCCGCCAAGAAGGAAGAGGCGGAGACAGGCATGAAGCAGATGTCGGAAGAGTTCGCCAAACGCGGCGCAGACCTCTACCTGCCTGCGGACGAGGTTGAGGCGGCTGAATAGCGTGTCTGCCTAACCCACTACCGAATATACCGAAAAGGCGGTCCTTGGGGCCGCCTTTTTATTTGCCATGACAGGCTTTCACCTGCCACCTGATCCCCCCCAACTGCCACCGGCGCCGATCACATATTTTTGTTCTCGCGCCTTCCTGTTTGACTGGCCGCCTATCCGTCATCCGGTTATGGTTTGGCCACGTATCAAGAATACTGATGTCAAACAGTTAAAGGGGGATATTCGATGAAAACTTTCTTCAAAGCTGCTGCGGTGGCTTTATCAATGGGCGGCATGCTCGCGGGCGCAGCCACGGCAGACCACCACGGCCATAGCGCGTCGGCCAAGCTTGACGGCATCCTGGCGGCCCAGCCGGATGAGGCCAAAGCGCGCTACCAGTATCGCCACCCCAAAGAAACGCTTGAGTTCTTTGGGGTTGAGCCAGGCATGACGGTCGCGGACACGCTGCCGGGCGCTTACTATAGCCGCATCCTGCTGCCGTATCTGGGTGACGATGGCGCGCTTATCGGCGTGCAATATTCCATGACCCACCGGGGCATTGACTATAAGGGCGACGCTGAAAAGCTGGCCAAACACAAGGCCTGGCCCGCGCGCTTCACCGAAATGGCGGAAGACTGGCGCGGCGGCAGCAAAGCAGCCATCAGCGCCCATCTGTTCGGGGATTTCCCGGCCTCAATGGACGGCACGGTGGACGTGTTCCTGATGCTGCGTGCCACCCACCACCTCAATAAGCACGACGGCGCGGCAGGCACGCTCAAGTCAGCGCTGGCGGATATCATGCGGGTGCTGAAGCCCGGCGGCACGCTTGGCATCGTCCAGCACCGCGCGCCAGAAGGGAGCAGCGACGAATGGGCCAAGGGCTTCAACGGCTATGTGAAGCAATCTGCGGTGATCAAGGCCGTGACAGACGCGGGCTTTGAATTTGTTGAGGCGTCAGAAATGAACGCGAACCCGAAGGACCAGCCAACGGAAAGCGACTATGTCTGGCGCCTGCCGCCATCCGGTGACGCAAAGGATATCGGCGAAAGCGACCGCATGACGCTGAAGTTCCGCAAGCCGGAGTAGGGCGGGTCATACCGTCACCCTGAACTTGTTTCAGGGTCCATCTTTCGAGTGGATATGCGGTTGATAGGTTAAATGGATGCCGTTTGTGAAGCTGGCGGTACGCCACCTGATCGGCGAATCCATTTTGGCGGTAAACATAGACTCACCGGTCAAGCCGGTGAGTGACGAACAAAGAAAAGGCGGTCCCCGTGGCCGCCTTTTTCTGTCGAACCTATTGGCTTTGTCTATGACTACTGGAACAAATACTGCTGTATCTGGTTCACAAGGGGCAAGAAGGCTGGGCATAAATTGGCGAAATCATCGTCGGATTTTCGAACGATGTGGTTTGCGATCAGTGATTTTCCTTTTTCCTTGAATTTGTACTTAACGAAAATTTCCCAATCTTTATCCATGTAGTCTTCTGCTGTCTTGTTTTCGTTAATCAAATCTTCGGTGATATTATCGGGCAATATTTCAATCAATTTCCGAGGTTCGAGGTAGTGTCTGGCGAGCGCATATTCCCAAATAGATTTCGGATATAAAGTCTCTAGCGTAATAGGGAGCTGCCAATTTGCCCTTAACACTGGAATAATATGTGTTGGCGTATCATAACAAAAACATTTGCATGATTGGGTGTTGTTGGGTTCAGAGTTCCATGTCTTTTTCGCACTTGCACCTGGCTGGTCTTTGTCTAATACGCCAACAGCTTTTGGTAGCCCTGGGTTGTGTTTTTGGACAGATCTCCAACCTGTCAAGTGATCTATAACATAACTATGACCGCCGCCAGGTGACTTGGTCTCAATGCTAACGAGTTGCTCTATTCCAGGCTGAAAAACACGAATAGCTTTTTCAATTAGCAGTTTGTCTGTCGTTCCCTCTACGAATATCTTTGCTTTGTTCTCATTGGATGCTTGTTCGGCTAGTAATTTGGCTCTTTCTCGATCTCTAACCTTATCTTCTATCGCCTGAATTTGTGGTGCAAGCAGAGTCATTGTACCCATTTTTTCATCTAGATCGCGGGCGGAGGAGTCTGCCATTGTGCCAGACTCTGGAGTTTCCAAGAAGACATGATGGCAAATAGTACTCTCCTTGGCATCTTCTCTTGCAGACAAATTGAAGAAAACTGGGGAATGAGTAGTCAGGAGGATTTGGGCTACATTACTAGTGCTGTATTCAGCAAAAGTGTCAGCTAGAGCGACACAACTTGATAGTTCAAGATTGTTTTCAGGTTCTTCATAGCCCCAAATAAACGAATAGGGCATTGCTCCTCGCGTCTGCAATGAACTCTTCTTCTCTGCCATGAATTTCAATATCAGAGGAATGTGGCGAGCTTTAATCCCATCCCCACGAGCGTCTAGAGATACCGAACTAGCGCCGCTTACAAAATCTAACCTCTCAAATATGTGGCTAAGGTCCCTAGGGAGCGCGAGTTTGGTATCAAAATGCAATGCATTTGTAATGTCCGTAGTGAGATCAACTAGGTGGTTCGCAATCGCCGTTTCAAAAGCCGAGCTAGATTTCAGAAAGGTTGCTGCAGCTACTTCAGAGATGATGCCGTATATCTTTCCTCTTAAGGTATCGAAATAATGAGCATCTTTGATCGCGGGAATGTATTGGAACTCGATCTTCTTAAGTAGGCTATGAAGGTTGGATTTCTCAGGAATTTCGACTTTTTCGCGTATATTTTTTTCAGGGCCTTTGAGGCGTATGCCATAGTAACCATCATCTAGCATGCCATCTGCCCGCCATCGCTTCTTCCAGATCAGTATATCGCCATTTGTAGCTCTGTAGGATTGAGGAATCTCAAACTCAATTTGAACAACTATTTGTGGCGCCTTTTTCTCTACGCGAACGTAGGCAAGACTGAAATCTTCTCTAAAGTTAAATGGGGTTCCGGGATTGGTTTGGTTGTTAAAAAAAAGGTTCAAAGCCCTAAGAATGTTAGATTTTCCGCAATCGTTTTTTCCAACCAACACAGACAAATTTTGAACGTCTAAGTTCAATCGGCGTATCGAACGAAAATTTTCGATAGTAATTTTTCGTATCAAAATACCCATCTGCTGACCAGGGTTCCTTAATTAGGGGGTTATTTTATCAAATATAAACGCGGAAAGTGTTCCGAATGCAACTGTGATGTTAGAATAATACAATTCACGCGTAGAGATTTGATCTCTAGAACTTAACATTGCCATCTATTCTCGTGGAAGGCTTGACGCTTTCAAGCGACATGCATGTTCGCAATTTGCCTAAAAGTTTGATATAAGCGCGGTGGGGACACTAAAGGGAACGTATCGGGGGATATATGCCTGACATTCAGACAGACAAGGAAGCCAAGCGTGCGCTTGACAAGCAAAAGGCCATGGGCGTTGGGCTGGGTTGCGCACTCGGCGCTGGTTTTGGCTCGGCAATCGGGGCTGGTTTCGGGGCCGTAATGGATGATATGGCCGTTGGCATGCCGCTTGGGATATCCGTTGGCATGGGGCTTGGCGTGATGGGCGGCAGCATTTATGGCGTGATTCTGGAGCGCCGCGCCAGGGAAGACAGCGAACAGTCTTAGGCCGGGGCCAAGCCCTGTCCAGCTGCATACCGCACCACACATCAACGCAGCCGAAAATAGGGCAGGACATGCTTTCGCAGGGCATGAAAGCCTGCTAGGCTTCGCGCTGGCATCCATCATTCTTTTGGTTGGCCCGGGGAGGCCTTTATGACGTCTGAAACACTTCAAACTTACCGTGTGTGGGACCGCACAACCCGCCTGTTCCACTGGATCAATTTCCTCAGCATTCTGGTGCTGATCGCCGTTGGGCTTGTTATCTATAATGCCAAGGCATTCGGCCTTTCCTCCGGCGGCAAGGTTTTCGCCAAGGAACTGCATGTCTATGCGGGCTATGTGTTCGCTATCAACCTGTTCTGGCGGCTCATCTGGGGCTTCATTGGCGGCGCTTACGCGCGCTTTGGCCGCATTCTGCCGTTTGGCAAGGGCTATGGCGCAGACCTGAAGGCTTACCGGTCTGGCGAAAAAACAGCCTGGCTGGGCCATAACCCCATGGGGCGGCTTGCTGTCACAGCGCTGCTGCTGCTCTTGACCATACAGGCGGTCACCGGCCTTGTGCTGGCGGGCACGGATATCTATTTCCCACCCTTTGGCGGCATGATCGCCGAATGGGTCGCGGCAGAGGGCGTAGACCCCGCCACTTTGGTGCCATACGCCAGGGAAATGCTTGACCCAGCGGCCTATAAGGACATGCGCGAGTTTCGCGGCCCCTTCATTGAAACCCACGAAATTGTTTTCTTCGTCTTGGCTGGCATGATCGTGCTGCATATCGCGGCGGTGGTCTGGTCTGACATCAGGCACGGCGGCGGCATCATTTCCGCCATGTTCACCGGCCGCAAGGCATTCAGCGAAAAACCGGCGGACGCGCCGGAGGATGATTAATGGGGACGTGGTTCCAAAGCCTAACTGATTGCGTGTCTGGACCCTGAAACAAGTTCAGGGTGACAGGTTTACCCGACATTTAGGTTTGTAAAAGCACTGTCATGCTGAACTTGGTTCAGCATCCATGCGGTGCTTCAATACTGGAAATTACATGCGAAAAGGCGGCCCGGTTGGTGCCGCCTTTTTTTGTGCTCTAATGGGCGATGAAGGGGTCTGAGAAACGCTCGTCAACCAGCAGGCTTTCATCCGTCAGGGTGTTCAGGAAGGCCAGCAGGGCGTCCTTTTCCGCCTGTGTCATATTCAGCCGCCGGGGCTGCCCGCCCGGCCGCCTCAGCCGCTGGTCCAGGTTCGGGCTTGGCTGAACGCCTGAATTATAGAATTCAATCACTTCCTCAAGCGTTTCAAACCGGCCGTCATGCATATAAGGCGCGGTCACGGCGATATTCCGCAGGCTTGGGGCCTTGAAGCGTTTGTCGCCTGCGCCGTCGTCGCCCGTGACGGTGATATCAAGGCCATTGTTGTGAATATCGTCCGCGATATGGCCGGGTGTGCCGTGGCACGCCGCGCAGCCAAGGGTGCGGCCGGCGCGGTCACCGCCCTGGCCGAACAGCACAAGGCCTTGAATTTCCTGCGGTGTAAACACGGCCTCGAAGTCCGGCGGGTTGCCGCCGCCGGTGAAGGCGCTGTCATACCTTGTATTTGTGCTGGTCATGGCTCGCACGAACTGCGCCAGCGCTTTTGCGATGCGGTCGCTTGTCACCGTGTCGCTACCGAAGGCGGCTTCAAACAGGGGCCCATAATAGTCTGTGGCCTGCAGCTTGGTCTCAAGTTCAATCAAGGTCATGCCCATCTCAACGCTGTCCTGAACCGGCATCAGTACCTGGTCTTCCAGCGTTTCGGCGCGCTCGTCCCAGAAAAAATGGCCGCGCTCATAAAAGCGGGCGTTCGCCAAACTCATGGAATGGCGGGCTGTCTGGCCGCCGTCAAAGCCGGTTGAAAGCGTCGCGGGGTCGGAAAAGCCGTTCGCTTGCTGGTGGCAGGACGCGCAGGAAACCGTGTCGTTCGCGGACAGTTTCACGTCATAAAACAGCACGCGCCCCAGTGTGGCTCCTGTGTTCGTAATGGGGTTGTCTTCTGGTGTGTTGTCTGCGTCAGCCAGGCGGCCACGGCGATAGTAAGCGGGCAGGGTGGCGTCTGTGTAATTCAGCAGCACATCAGGCAGCTGCGGTGCCTCCAGCCGTGTGGCTGGGGGCTGCGTGGTGTCGCCTATAGTGTCGGTAGTGCCTGTATTGGTGGGTTGCGGCGCTGGTGGCTGTACCGTAGGTGGTTGGGGCGGCTCGGGCGGCCTTGGCCGTGTGGGGCGGACCGAATCCGGCCGTGGCGGGCGCTCCTGGGCCTCGGCTGTGCCTATAGGGCCGGATGCCGCCATCAAGGCAGCCAGCATTAATGTGCTCATTGTTCGGCAAGTCGTCATTGCTTCCCCTTCCTTCGTTGCTGAAGGCTGGTACGGGCGGAAGGGTCAGCGGCCTTCGAAAAAATACTCAGGCAAGGAAAAGCAGGTAGGCGGACGAAAGGGTAATCCAGCTTGCGGCAAAGATTTTCAGGCGGAATGGCCCCAGCATTTCTGCGAACGGCCGGGCAATAAAGCCGCCGGTGATGGCGCCGGGCACTACATACAGCAAGATGTCCCACGGCTGGGGCGTGGACAGCAGATGGTCCCACACGCCAAACAGCACGCTGACGGCGCTGGCGATCACGGCAAGGGCGGCGGTGGTTACCAGCGGGAAGTTCCGCACGAACAGGTAAAGCGCCACCAGTTCCCCCACGCCCACACTGAAGAAAGCCGTGGCCACGCCGCCGATCAGGCTAAGCCCCGCAAGGGCGGCATAATCAACGCCGGTGGGGTGAGACCGGTTCTGCGCCCGTCCGCGCCCCAGCCAGCTGGTGACAAGCACCAGCATCCCAAGCCCCACGGATACCGCCTTGAACGCCCACAGCACCGCCTCCGGCGGGCTGGTGTGCAGTGCCTGGGTGGCCAGCATGGCGGGCAGGGCACAGCCCAGTACCAGGGCAAGCATGCGCAGGAAGACGGCGGGCGGCACGCCAGTGTCGGTGCCTCGCGCGTCGTGGATGCGGTGCAGCCAGCGCAAAGACCCGGTCGACATGCCGAAAGACTGGATGATGAAGCTCATGCCCACGATCTGCCCGGCGACGATGGCGATGTGTCCGTTCGCGCCCAGAAACTCGAACGCGGGCAGAAAAACAACGCCGCCGCCCACCCCGGTTGAGTTGGCGATGGTGGCGGCGCCCAGGCCCACCAGATAGAGGAACAGGCCCTCAAGGGCCGTCAGGGCACTATGGTCCACCGATATCGCCATGCCGCCGTAGGCTGCCACCATGGTGGCGGCGGCCCCGGCGGTGGTGCGCGCCAGCCAGCGGGGCTTTCGTTTCGCATCCGTTCTGGTCTGGTTTATGGGGGTGGCCATGGGGGTGAAAACCTCGGTGCAACAAAAAGGGCACTTTTTGGGCACTACCACTGTGCCCTTTTGTGCCCCAAGGGCACATGCAGTGTGCCCATTTTTATGCCCGCCGTTCAATAGAAAAGCTCATGCTTTCATGAAGAAACTCTGGCTTTAAATGGGGTGGTCGCGTGCCCATGTCAGAAGGGCAAGTGAGGAAAAGTGGAGGGCAAGATGCCGCGCAGTAACCACCCTGGTGAGGGGTTCAGTCCAGCGAATTTCGAATTAGCTCAGCTTAACGTAGGCAAGATCAAATACCCGAAAGACAGCCCCGAGATGGCCGATTTTGTCAGCGCGCTGGACCATATCAATGGCCTCGCCGAACAGTCAGACGGCTTCATCTGGCGGCTCAAGGACGAAAGCGGCAGCGCCATGTCTTTCTCGCTGTTTGATGACGACACGCTGCCGAACCTCAGTGTCTGGCGGGATCGGGAAAGCCTCTTCACTTATGTCTACAAGACAGCCCATACAGACTATCTGGCGCGGCGGAAAGAATGGTTTCACATGCCGTCAGAAGGGCATCTGGTGCTGTGGTGGGTGCCGAAAGGCCATCGCCCGACGATTGAGGAAGCCGCCAGGCATCTGGAATATCTCAGGAAAAATGGCCCGACCCCCATGGCCTTCACCTTCAAGCGGGCGTTTGGCGCGGATGGGGAACCGCTTGTTGGCAAGCCTGTGGCCCAGCCCGTCTGACCGTTTGCTTTTGCGGGTGCGGGCGGGGTGTTTGTCCCGCTTATGGCTCGGTCTGTCGCTTTCTTGTGGCGCGTATGGTCTGGCCGCGCATGCTTCACGTCTATATGATTTGGCGCCTTTTTGCCGTGGGGGTAGGCTGGCACCTTGATAGTGACGACAGAGGAAGTGGGGACATCAGATGACCATTAGAAATTCTTTACGTGCGGGCGCGGCTGCGTTGGCGCTCTCGGCAGCATCCTTCGGCCTCCTACCAGCCCAGGCAGACCATCATGAAGCGGCGATCGAGGCGGCGGTGAACCATCCGGACCGGCCGGCCACGGACCGCGCACGCGACGCTCTGCGCAAGCCTGCCGAAATCCTCAAGTTCGCGGGTATCAAACCGGGCATGACGGTCCTAGACATCAACTCCGCGGGCGGCTATTACACCGAACTCCTGTCCCGCACGGTTGGTGAAGAAGGCAAGATTTATGCTCATAACGGGTCGGTATATTGGGCTTTTATGAAGCAAACCACACCTCCCCGATACGAAGAGGGCCGCTTGCAGAATGTGGTGCAAATTCATGACGGCAACGAGACATTTAGTCTTCCGCCTGAGAGCCTAGACGCTGCCATGGCGGTGCTAGCATACCATGATTATTACTTTACCCATGAAGCTCGTCAGGGGGGTGGATATGAAGACGTGCCAGCTGTACTTGCATCTCTCTATGCTGCGCTAAGGTCTGGCGGATACGTAGTGATAGTAGATCATTTAGCTCCAGCAGGAACTGGCCCCGCAGATTTTGACACAATGCACCGCATAGATCCAGATGTCGTCAGAGCACAAATGCTGGCTGCTGGATTTAAACTGGATGGGGAAAGTAGTATATTGCTTAACCCTGATGACGGACTAATTGGCTCGCCATTCGATCCAGCTATTCGGGGCAAAACAAGCCGCTTCATTCTTAGATTCGTCAAGAAGTAGCAATAAATAAGGCGCCTTAAACTGGCGCCTTATTCTTTCAGTATCTTAAGCTGCCCCAAGGCCTTTGTCTTTGAGAAGCTGTTGAAGCTCGCCGCTTTCAAACATTTCACGCACGATATCGCAGCCGCCAACAAACTCACCTTTGACATAAAGCTGAGGGATCGTGGGCCAATCGGAAAATTCCTTAATGCCTTCACGCAGGTCGAAGTCCTCAAGTACGTTATAGCTCTCGTAAGGTACACCGACATGGGTCAGCACTTGGGCTACAACGCTGGAAAACCCACACTGTGGGAACACTGGAGTGCCCTTCATAAAGAGGACCACGTCGTCCTTACCGACATAGTCTTGGATACGATCGAAAACAGGATTATCACTCATTACCGGTTCCTTTGAAATTCCACTTTCGCCTAGAAATAAGCCCCCAGGGCGATCTTGCCAAGGGGGGGGGCGTCTAAATTAGACGAATTTTATCAGGATTAGGGTGCCAAGGCTATTCTGGTGCGCTGGTCTGAAGTGCAAGCGCGTGCAGCTCGCCGCCCATGCGGCCCTTCAGGCTTTTATACACCATCTGGTGCTGCTGGACACGGGTCAGGCCCTTGAAGCCATCATAAATTACATGTGCAGCGTAATGATCGCCGTCGCCACGCAAGTCCTCAATGTGAACTTTTGCGCCCGGGAGGCTTTCCTTAATCAGCTTTTCAATGTCTTCCGCATGCATTGCCATGTGATTTTTCCTCGAATACTCGGTTGCTTCAACGATAGGTTTGTCGCCAGCCCATACCAATGTGATGGTACACATGAGATACGTTCAGCCTTTGTAGCCGGGGACATTAATGCTTTCAATGTTTTTGGGCCTGGGAACCACAAAAAGCTATCAGGGTAAGTTGATGGATCAATTGTCCAAATGCAGGTTGACTGGGCGGCTTCTCTTAGGCTTTATCGCATAGATATCAAATAGATCGGTAGCATGACGACTGTAGCAGCAAAGCATATAATTATCACAACGCACTACTGTCCTCTCGTTGGTGGTGCCCAAACCGTATATGATGCACTGGCATCAGCGCAGCCCGACAAGATTGAGATTCTGACCTCTTCAACAGACTATACAACCGGCCAAAAAGTGGCGGGTTGGGAAGGGTTTGACGCTAGTGCCCCTTATTCGATTGTCAGGCTTGAAGAAATGCGACCGCCTCTGGTGGAAGGGCCTGTCGGGTTCTTCAGGCGCCTGTCCATGGCAGCTTACGACTTGCTTCTGAGGCGGCGGATTGTCGGACGACTTAAACGCCTTTCAAAAGAAAAATCATATGAAACCATAGTGTTAGGGTCTGTTGATGGCCTTGGCTGGATGATGCGCCCCCTGCGTAAAATTTTCCCCGATGCAAAGATTGTGATCTATACCCACGGCGAGGAGATCTCGCAGCAGACCTATTCCATCAGGGCCGACCAAAGGCGGGCAGGTGCCCTGAGAGCGGCAGACGGTGTGGTCACGGTGAGCAGCTTTACAGCAGGCCTGCTTACAAGCAAATACGGTGTCCCTCGTGAGCGTATCGAGCTTGTGACCAACGGTGTGGACCTGGCTATATTCGATAGTCTGCCACAGGGAAACATCCGCTCACACTTTGGTCTCACGAGCGGTCCCCTGGTGCTGGGAGTAGGGCGGCTGGTACGCCGAAAAGGCTTCGATACACTGCTTGCCGCGTGGCCTAGAATCTTGGCAGCTGTCCCCGGCGCCCAGTTGGCAATCGCAGGCACAGGCCCGCTTTCAGAGGAATTGAAGGCAGCTGCTGCTAGGCCAGAGATGGGCGGAAGCGTGCATATGCTGGGGTTTGTTGCGGATGAGACGTTGCCTTCGCTATACGCCAGCGCGGACCTGTTTGCCATGCCGAACCGTACGATGCCGGATGGCGACACCGAGGGCTTTGGCCTTGTGTTTCTGGAGGCTGCTGCGGCTGGAACGCCGTCGGTTGGCGGGAACGCGGGCGGCGCAGTTGACGCCATTCTGGACGGCGAAACAGGGCGACTGGTGGACGGCGAGGACCCTGGTGCCGTTGCCTTTGCCATCAGCGAACTTTTGAATGACGAAGTCACCCGCAGAAGGATGGGCGAAGCAGCGCGATCTCATGCGCTGACGCAGGGGTGGGACGATAAGGCAAAGCAATTGCTGAGCTTTTTCAAGCGCTTGCAGGAGGAAAGCTGAAATGCTGCGGCTTTTCGAGCAACGTGTCATGCGGCGCTTATCAGCCCATCCTGGGCTTGAGCGGACCGCAGCCCATGCCATGGGCCTCTTTCGCGCTAAAGCACCACTGCCTACCTACAGGGACGTAGATAAATTTCCCAACAATAACAATTCATTACATCCCGATGGACCTGTATTCATAACGGCCCGTTTCAGGAGTGGCTCGACCCTTCTGTGGCAAGCGTTCGACCGGCTCGCGGGCTTTACGGCCTATTATGAACCACTGAACGAGCGTCGATGGTTTGACCCGATCACAAGGGGCGAGGGCACAGATGAGACCCATCGGGGTGTTCAGAATTACCATAGTAATTACAATGGCTTGGAGCATCTTTCGCAGTGGTTTACGGACGAATGGACATACAAAAATCTGGTTTTGGGCCATAGTGCCCATGCGTGTGCCCTTGAAAAATACATCGCCGAGCTGATCTCAAGGGCCCCTGAACGGCCTGTTTTGCAGTTCAATCGCGTGGATTTCAGGCTGCCTTTTCTCAAGAAAAACTTCCCTGAGGCGAGCATCCTGCACCTGCGGCGGAACCCGCGCGATACGTGGCGCTCGACCCTCAAGGGGCATCAGAATGACCAAAGCTGGAATCTTCTAAGTTATTCGGATCATTGTCATTTTTACCTTCTGCCCTGGTATCGTGATCTGGTGATCAGCTATCCTTGGCTCTTGATGGATGGTCGGCGCACACACCCTTACAGGCTACATTATCTGGTGTCTCGGCTGTCTGATCTGTTTGCGGCGGAATGGGCTGACGCGTCCATCAGCTATGAAGCCTTGTGCAACGATTTTACAGGCATTTTCGAGCGTATTCTCTCCGAAAAAGGGCACACTCATAGTGCCCAAAAATCGAAAAAGGGCACACCCATAGTGCCCAAAGAGTGCCCATTTGACCTGAGCCCTCTCCATGGTCTGATGGCCCCACGACAGAAGGCATATGATCACAGCGCCGATGAAGAATTTTATGCCGCGGAAGAGGCCGCTGCAGAGCGGCTACTTCGGGCACACCTTCCGCACCTCGAACGTGATTGATTTCATGGCTTGAAACCGCTAGCGTCCAATTACGAGACTGATCAGTTTGATAAATGGGGCGCATATGGGGGACTGGGTAACAATCGACAACGGTAAAGGCGTTTCCGTGCCGCTGAATACCTATGCACCGGATGGTGAACCGAAAGCTGCGATGTTGCTTTTACCGGCGCTTGGGGTGCCAGCACGTTTCTACCGCCATCTGGCTGAGCGCCTTGCCGCAGCGGGTATCGCAACCTGCCTTTTTGAACAGCGCGGGCACGGCAATAGCCCACACCGGGCGGGGCGGGGGCAACACTTCGGGCTGAAGGCCTTTCTGGAAGACGACATCCCGGCTGCCATCAATCATGTACAAAATGCGTTGCCTGATACACCCCTTTTTCTGGGCGGCCACAGCCTTGGTGGGCACCTTAGCTCCATCACGGCAGGGCAGCGGGATGATATCAAGGGGGTGGTGCATCTGGCGTGCGGGTTTCCATACCATGGGCTATTCGGCAGCAAACAGGCGCGCCAGATCAAGTGGCTGTGCCGACTGCTGCCAGTGCTGACAGCTGTTGTCGGATATTTCCCGGGTGACAAGTTAGGCTTTGGCGGTCGGGAATACCGCAGGCTTATGCTTGACTGGCGCGACTGGGCCAAAGGCGGCAGCTATGATGGCCCGGCAACTCCAGGCGCCATGGCCGCCATTGCCGGATATGAAGGCCGGGTACTGTCATTAGCGTTCGACAGGGACAGGCTTGCCCCGGATAAAGCCGTGGAGTTCAGCCGTGGCTGCTTCAAGAATGCCGACGTTACAGGCAGGAAATTGGGGGAGCCAGAGCAGGGAAGGTATGTCGGCCATTTCGACTGGGCTCGCAAGCCAGAAGGTGTAGTCCGCGAAATCGTGAAGTGGATAGGCTAGTCGGCTCACTTGCCCGAAGCCGGTTTCCAGCTATGTCACCTTCTAACAAGGGAGACTTTCAATGAGCCATATCGATCCAGAGCGCGACCAGTTTGAAGCCTTCAAGGACCTGCCGCGTGATACGCCCATCAATATGCTGAATCTGGTCCGCTTGAAGGACAAGGCAGACTATGACGGCACAGCGCCCGAAGGCGTGGTGACAGGGGCAGATGCCTATAAGGCCTACAGCCGGGAAAGCGGGCCCATCTTTGCCCGCGTTGGTGGCAGCATCCTTTGGCGTGGCGCGCCGGAACTGATGCTTATTGGCCCCAAGGATGAAGCCTGGGACGTGGCGTTCGTGGCGCGCTATCCGAACGCAGGGGCCTTCATGGAAATGGTGACAGACCCGGATTACCGCAAGGCGGTGAAGCACAGGCAGGCTGGCGTGCTCGATAGCCGGCTCTTGAGATGCGCCGAACTTGGCGATGCCAAAGGGTTTGGCTAAGCCTTTGAAATAATAGTCTCTTGCCTCAGTTCCCCAAGCTCCGGTACACTGCTGTCGGGCGCATAAGAAAGCGCCGTATAGGGAAAAGGGGACTAATCTTATGAATATCAATCTTGGGCGTAATGATATTATCACGCTGGTTGGGTCACTGATGGTGGCGATCGGGGCATTTCTGCCAATGATCAACATCGGCGGGATCGGCACCATGAGCTATGCTGACGCGGCAGATCCGGAGGTCTATCTTCTGGTGGTGTTTGCGCTGGCGGCTTCTGTTGTGATCTTCCTGGACAAGCGTAATTTCAGCCTGTTCGCGGCCATTGGCGCGTGGCTGGTGCTGTTGTGGCCGGTGATCAAGAACATAGGCGGCGACAGCGGTGATGACGGCGGCCTGATGGGGAAGCTGTCGAAAGTGACCGATCCGATCCAGAAAGCGGCTTCGGACGTAGCTGGCAAGATTTTCTCGAACGTGTTCGATATGGAAATCGGCGGTATGATGTTTGTTCTGGGCATGATCGTGATGACGGTGGGTGCCGTGATGGCATTCATGGCGGCCAAGAAAGCCTAAGGCCGCACCCGTGAAACAACCGAACAGAAACATCAGCCTGCTGATGTTTACAGGGGCGCTGATGACAATCATCGGCGCCTTTTCACCCATGCTGGAGGTGCTGCACCTGAAGGTGATCAGTTACGCTGATATCGGCAAGCCCCAGCTATATATCCTGATTGCCTGTGCGGTGCTAGCCCCGGTTCTTGATGCTGTTCGGGCGCGCTGGGGGGCTTTTCTGGCGGTTCTTGGTGTTTGGGGCGCGCTTTGCTGGCCGCTTATTCGTTGGCAATTGCACCTGGAGCGGGAGCGTGGCCTTTTGGGCGAAATCGAAAAGCATGTTACCGACCCGCTTGAGGAAGCCGGCGAACATATAGCCGAACGCTTGTTCCTGCATGTGAAGGATTTTGAATGGGGCGGGTATGTGTTTCTGGGCGGCGTGGTGTTGATGACCATCGCGGCGCTGATGGGGCTCAGGAAAGCTCGATAAAACAATAAAGTCATCAAAAACGACGATAATGAGGAATCAACAATGATCGCTATAGTCAAAACGGCATCGACAGCGCTTAAGGCCGTTCTTTGTATGGCTGGACTTATTTGGGGCCTGAGTAGTGCGCAGGCGGCAGATGATGAAATGCCAAAGGTTATGATGTTTGGCGTGTTTCATTTTGCCAATCCGGGCAAAGACATGGTTAAGACAGATCAGATCAATGTCATGACCGATAAGCCGCAGGCATATCTTGACCGACTAGCCCAGCGGATTGTAACCGAATTCAAACCTACAAAAATCCTGCTGGAATACTCGCCGGCTGGCGAGGAAGTGTGGCAGGACCGCTATCAAAAGTATTTGGACGGCACTTATGAATTGCCAAGCAACGAGAATTACCAGCTAGGGTTCCGTATCGGTAAGGCGGCAGGTGGTATTCCTGTCCGTGGCTATGACGAACAGGAAATCGGATGGGAGGCGGACGCTATGTTTGAGGTGATGCCGGTTGCTGCCCCTGCGCTGCAGGCTGAGGTGGAGCGTATGATAGGCGAGATTAGCCAGGAAACGGCCGAGGCCCATCGCACCAAATCTCTGGGAGAGTTGTTGTTGGACGCCAACGACCCGGAAAAAGACCGATTGAACAAAAGCTTCTATATCATGACCAATGGCGTGTCTGCAGATGGAAAGTTCCAGGGCGCGACTGCGTCCGCCAGTTGGTGGCACCGAAATTTCCGCATGTACGCCCGTATCCAGCAAAATGCAGCGCCGGGTGAGCGCTTGCTAGTGATTGGTGGGCAGGGGCATACGGCGATCCTGAAGGATTTCCTGGCCATGGACAGTCACATGGACGGGTTGGACATTCGTCCGCTTCTTTTGGACGCCGAGCAGAGTGCG
This sequence comes from Kordiimonas lipolytica, assembly GCF_001550065.1. The sequence goes on along the minus strand of NZ_LRUB01000006.1, from coordinate 3,336 downwards.
CCCTAGTCAGCTGCGATTTTCCTGAAACCGAAGCGGTTGTTGCCTGGGTGTATCAGCATTTCATAGGCCATCAGAACATTGCGGCCTGTATTGATAATGCGGCCCTTCTTAGACGTACCCCAACGAACGTAATCTGCTGCCATTGGCGGATTTCCCTCATGGTCGCCGACCGTAAAATCATAGCTGATACCACCGTCAAACTTTATAGATGTGCCGTCCAGAAAATGACCCGTCTCTTTGTTGCAGAACCCGGGCGGCGCGTCAGTCACTGACCGAAGTGAGGGGTTCAGGATCATGTATCCGATGCCGCTGTCGATCAGGGCAGGGGCCTTGAAGTGATAGAGGGCTCCTCCGACCGTGCCCGTCGGTTTCAAGTGAACGGTGGCCTTGAAGTCGTCCATGGGAACCATTGTAGGAAATTGGCTGACAATTTCCTCTGATAGTCCCAGCGTAATGCCGTCTTTGCTCAGGACATAGCCTTGGGTGACAAAGGTGTTCGGGCTGCCCTTCAATGTGATGCTGTCGATGCTCAGGAACGGGTTGAAGGTTGCAGGCTTGTCCCCTTGTACGCCCACGCCGCACATGGCCACCCCCGGATGGCTTGTGGCACTGAAAATGGGAAGCTGGTTCGTGACGGCGCAGCCACCCACGCCTGGTATGGTGACATTTACGCTATACCACGCGCCTGCATAGGCCTTGTCGCTGCTGCTGTAGCCAACCTTGTATGGGGGCTGAGGGTCCATTTTCACCGCGCTTGACGGCAGGTGTTCATGGCCGATGACAATGCCGGTTGATCCAGTATCCAGCAGGACACCAATTGGAGCGTTTTCGCCCAGCCGGATTTTTATGTGGAATGGACCTTTTTCGCGCCGCTGAATGGGCACCTGCAGGCTGGCTGGCTCCTGAGTATTGGATGTCATGCGTTCCTCCCTCTTGATGGCGTTAGACGGAGAAAACGCTAATTTATGAAGCTTCGGTGATCGTTTTCACGCGAAGAATTGTGAAACCCATTGGCGTTATCCATTAAGCCAAGACGATGTTGCCAACGAGAGAAAGGCGCCCGGTAAGGCGCCTTATTATCTTTGTCACCCTGAACTTGGTTCAGGGTCCATGTGTCAACCTCTTGTATGGTTGAACCGTAGATATGGATGCTGAAACAAGTTCAGCATGACGGCCGGACTTAGCCTGCCATGGCGAGGATGTCCTCGAACGTCTTACCGCTCAGCTTGTCGCCCATTTTTTCATAAAGCGTTTCGGTGAGCGATTTGCCGGAAGCCATGCTTTTGGCAGTGTCCATCAGGCCGCTTGAGCCTTCCTTGCTGTCTGCCACCATGCCGGAAAGGGCATCCATCAGCTTGGATTGGTCCTCAGCCGACAGGGAGCCTTTCATGTTCGCGAGGCTGGTCTTGAAAGCATCGAGCGAGCTGGTGTCCAGTTTCAGGGATTCGACCGCTTTGGTGGCCATGTCCTTGGCGGCCTCTGTGGCTTTGTCCATGGTGGACTTTTCAGCTGTGGCCGCTTCCATGGCTGGGGCTTGGCTTGTATCACCCTTGTTATCGCTGCTGTCGCCGCAGGCGGCGAGGGCAAGCAGCATGGCTGTGGCGGTCAGGGGCTTCAAATAGTGTGTCATGCGTTGTCTCCCTTTTTGATTGTCTCTGTACGCGCACACTATAGCATAAGATGTGGAAAATTTATGGCATCAAACAAGCTTGGGCTGGTTCAGCATCATATGTGACAAAGGTGGCGCAGGCGACATGGAACGGCATGAAAACAGTTAAACATAAGCGCCATCGGCATTCTGAAGGTCCGGGATATTACAAGTGGGTCGTCACTGGACTTGCTGCGTTGGGTCTTGTTCATCTTTGCTACCGCGTCGCAGGCGAGCATTTTGACAGTTTCGGCGGGGCGCTCATGACCGTGTGGGTATTGCTGCCGGCTTTTGGGGCGGTGAAGGTTGGGGCTCAGGGCGTTATCAAGGGCGGTTTGCCTGCACTTATTGGAACACTGTTCCTGGTTGCCAACTATTTTCTGCCGATTGTGGGCTATGTGGGGTGGGAGGACGGCCTCTCAACCCCCGTGCTTCTTGTATCGCCCGCCATTCACTGGGTGGTGGTTTTTGCCGTATCCGTGCTTTTGAAGGCGCTCAAGCGCTGAGCCCAATAAAAAAGCAGCGGTGTTATGTGTCAAGCGCGGCTGCATAGTGATCCCTCATTTTTGCGTTTGCGCGAATGAGGATTTTTCTAGTGACTGCAATGAGAGCGACTTTACCGGGCTTCCCGTTTTCCCTGAGGCGTTGATAGAAAGCTTTCATTTCCGGATCGAAGCGAATGGCGGGGAGTGTCGCCACATATAAAGCATCGCGCACATGTTTCCGTCCTCCTGTAATTGTCCGCCTGCCGCGCATTAGACCACTATCCCGGTTGATTGGGGCTAGACCAACGAGCTTGGCGATTTGTCCTTTGTCGAGATGACCCAGTTCCGGCAGGCCTGCCAGCAGGAAGCAGGCGGTCCGCAATCCAATGCCCTTTATTGAAGTCAACACTTTGGCCCTGGCCTTGAGTGCTGCATCCTGTTCCAGGCATTCCTCCATCGCTTCCACAACGGCTTGACGCTGTTCCAGCAGGAAATTCAGAGCCTCTTCGATCCAGTCTCTTGCCTTGTTCAGCAGCTTTTCCCGGCGGTTCTTTTCCTGGACAATCATGTGGGACAGCTGTTTGTATCGGACTACGAGGTCTGAGAGTTCCTGCTGCTGTTCAGAAGGTTGTTCAAGAAGGCGTGTTTCCATGCGCCTGCCATAGTCGGCTAGCACAAAGGCATCCACCTTGTCGGTTTTGGCCAATTGCCCACTGGCCCGGGCAAACTGACGGATATATCGGGCATTAACTTTGGCAACCGGCAACCCGGCTGCAAGCAAGGCATCTGTGACCATGCGTTCATAGCCACCTGTAGGCTCCAGGATCAGCCGTTCAATGTCTTCCCTGTCAGCAACCCACGAAAGGAATTTGGCAATGCCGGATGTATTATTGGTAAATGTGTCTGCTTCGCCTTCTGGCAGCAGGCAAACGTCAAAGGATGATTTTGATATGTCGATCCCAATGGATCGCGTGGTATAAGTCATTGGCTTTGTCTTTCTTATACACGAGCGTAAAAGCTCACTCAGCGGTTCGACGAAGCCTCTGTGGTGCGGAAGGGTTATGCTTTTTTACGACCGTAAAAGGTCTTGCCCCGAGTGGGCTCAACCACATTCCGCACCTTGAACAGGGGGTGGCCACCCCCTGTTCAAAATCAAAGAGGCACGAAGATCATAACAAATCTTCGTGCCTCTCAATGTATAAG
>NZ_LRUB01000005.1 GCF_001550065.1 Kordiimonas lipolytica | reverse complement strand
GGTAATACCCCCAATAAATAGCGGTACTCAAAAGTAGAATTTTCTCGTAACCAGAACGCAGGAGATTTTACATGAAGACATCACGTTATTCGGACAGCCAGATCATCAGCATCTTGAAGCAGGCGGAGGCTGGCACGCCGGTGCCTGAACTGTGCCGGGAGCATGGAATGAGCAGCGCCTGCTTTTATCGGTGGCGTGCAAAATACGGAGGCATGGATGCCTCGCTGATGAGCCGAATGAAAGAGCTGGAAGCGGAGAATGCCCGGCTCAAGAAGATGTATGCCGATGTGCAGCTTCAGAATGATGTCATCAAGGAAGCCATGGCAAAAAAGTGGTGAAGCCGTCCCGACGTCGCGAGATGGCAAGAACTGCTGTCTGCAAGGGGCGGCTGAGTATCAGGGCGGCGTGCAGCGCCTTTTCGATCAGCGAGACATGCTACCGGTATAAACCGAAGCTCTCAGACGAGAATGCCGAGATCGCTGACTGGCTTGTCGGCATAACCGATCGTCAGCGCAACTGGGGTTTCAAACTGTGCTTTTTGTATCTACGCAACGTGAAGGGCTATGGCTGGAACCATAAGCGTGTGTACCGGGTCTACCGGGAACTGGAGCTGAACCTACGGATCAAGCCGAGGAAGCGTCTGTATCGGGAAAAGCCTGAGCCACTTTCTGTGCCTGAGGCGATCAATGATGTCTGGAGTATGGACTTCATGCATGACCAGTTGTCGGATGGTCGCAGCTTCAGGGCCTTCAATGTGATTGACGACTATAATCGCGAAGCCTTGGGCATCGAGATCGACTTCTCCTTGCCAGCTACGCGTGTCATCAGGGCCTTGGACCAGATTATTGAATGGCGCGGGGCTCCCCTGGCTCTTCGCTGTGACAACGGTCCTGAGTATGTCGGTCACCAGTTGGCAGAGTGGGCTTCAAAACGCGGGATCGCCTTACAGTTCATCCAGCCAGGCAAGCCTCAGCAAAATGCCTATGTTGAGCGCTTCAACCGGACAGTTCGTTATGACTGGTTGAACCAGTATATCTTTGAGACAATTGCGGAGGTGCAGGAGGCCGCCACGGCCTGGCTCTGGACTTATAACCATGAGCGCCCCAATATGGCGCTCGGCGGCATCACGCCAAAACAGAAACTGGCCATGGGCATGCCCATGGCCGCCTAAAGTATTCTACTTTTGAAGCCCTCTATTATTGGGGGTATTACCGGCCCCGCCGCTGATTGGCGATAATTTCCTCAATTGCAGCGCCTATCCTCGGCGGGCAACCTGGCCCAGAACGCGGATCGTCGCCAGAAAACCAGCCATCAAAGGTCGGTGTCAAGCACGCTCAGTATACGCTACAGCGTATATATCTGACTTATACGCTGTAGCGTATATTGACGAAATATGCGCTATAGCGTATATGCTATCTTAACTGATTATATGAGGCAGTTATGGATCATCAGCTTGTCAGGTCGGCCAAGGATATCGGGATCGCGCTCCGGCGGCGGCGGCGTACGCGCAATCTCACACAAGCAGAGCTCGCGCAGCGTGCTGGGCTCAGGCAGAGCACGGTCTCACAGGTCGAGAATGGCCTCGAGACGGTAAAGCTCAGTACCATCATTGAGCTTATGCGCGTGCTTGATCTCGAGATCCAATTGCAGCCGCGCAGCAAAAGCACACCCCAGGATATTGAGGACCTGTTCTGATGGCGCGGCAAAAAAGGGCGTCCCGCCTCCTGGTCGCCCTCAATGGCCGACATGTGGGCAATCTTGACCGCTCGAACAACGGTGCCGTCAGCTTCACCTATGCAGCCGATTGGCTTGCGGATATGCGGCGGGCTATCCCGGTTTCCCTGTCCTTGCCTCTTCGCGAAGAGCGCTATGTCGGTGCGCCCGTCTTGGCTTATTTTGACAACCTGCTGCCCGAGAATGATCCCATCAGACGCAAAGTTGCCGAAAGGGTCGGGGCTGAGGGCACGGACGCTTTCAGCATGCTTGATAAAATCGGCCGGGATTGTGTGGGAGCCCTGCAGTTCGTACCGGACGGAGACGATATTGCACAGCCGGGTCCGCCGGAAGGGGAACCGGTGGATGACGCAGCAGTCGCCGACATCATCCGCAATCTGGCCACGGCGCCTCTTGGCATCCGCACAGACAAGGACCGCGACTTCCGTATCTCGCTTGCCGGGGTTCAGGAGAAGACGGCTCTTCTATGGGCGGATGGATGGCAAATACCGAAAGCGGCCACACCGACCACCCACATTCTCAAGCCCCAGCTCGGCAAACTGCCGAACGGCCTTGATATGTCGGACAGCGTCGAGAATGAGCATTTTTGCCTCACACTGTGCGCCGAGTTTGGCCTCGATGTGGCAGGTAGCCAGATCATCGATTTCGAAGACAATCGCGTTCTGGTCGTGGAGAGGTTTGATCGGCGCCACACAAAAGATGGCCGGTTGCTGCGCTTGCCGCAGGAAGACTTCTGCCAGGCTCTTGGCGTACCGGCGACCCGAAAATACAATAATGAAGGCGGACCCGGTATCGGCGAATGCCTGCATCTATTGGGCGGCAGCGACTATGCCGATGAGGACCGCCGGCATTTCCTCAAAGCCCAGATGCTTTTCTGGCTCATGGGGGCAACTGACGGGCACGCCAAAAATTTCAGCCTGTATCTGGCGCCGGGCGGCGGATACCGGATGACTCCTTTTTACGACATCATGTCGGCCGAGCCCAATCTGGCTCGGCATGAACTGCGCCGGCAGGAGATGAAACTGGCTATGGCGGTTGGCGACAGACGGCATTATCCGATCGACACCATCTATCCACGGCACTTTCTGCAAAGTGGCAAGGCAGCTGCGATGGACCCCGACGAGATCGAGGAAATCCATGCATCGATACAGGAGGCCGCTGATGGCGCGACCGAGCGCGCCAGAACAAAAATGCTAGAGGACTTGCCTGAAGAAGTGGTGGTAAAAATCTCAGAGGCTGTTCAATTGCGGCTCCGCAGACCAATGCAAGAACTATGAACACTGCATCGGTCAAATGAGGTGGCTCGAGTTCTTGATTGCAGGCGATGCATCAGCACCGGAATTTCTACAGGCTGCCGAGTGCCAAAGCTCACCCCATTTGAGCTTCAGCTCCAGTTTGTATAGGTATCAAAACTTGAGATATCGAAATTTTTCTACTAAAAAAACTGAGACCATTTTTGAAAACTTTTTTACCTCGACGGCAAAACTCGAGACGGATCGGCGTTAATAGACCAAAAAAGTAAACTCATATTTATTCAATAAATTCAAATAATTATACGATAAAAGCCATTTAAAGCCACATCAAAACAACAGACAACTTTAGATCGGGTTACACTGGCAGTGTAGAGGTTTCGTTTCCTCCTTGTCGCCCTTGTGGCTTTCACCCAGCCCGCGCTTGGCGCGCCCGCGCTCTGGCGGGTGGCAGACAGCGACACGGAAATCCACATCTTCGGCACCCTGCACATCCTTTCGGATGGCATGAACTGGCTGAGCCCGGAGGCTCGCGTGGCCTTCATGGACGCCGACGCGCTGATCGTGGAGCTGAGCGGCGAGGAAATCGACCGCGCCGGCCCCCTCTTTACCACGGCTGGCAAATTGCCCGAGGGGCAGACCCTGCGTTCGCTTGTGGGCAGCGGCATCTATAATGACGTGGAGCGACTGTCGCGCAAGCTCGGCCTGCCGGCCAATCATTTCATGGAGAATACGCCCTGGTTCACCGGGCTGTCGCTTTCGGTCATTGGCCTTGTCAAAGCGGGCTATAATCCGGCGAGCGGGGCGGACAAGTTTTTCATCGCCCAGGCCGAGGGCATGGCAAAACCCGTTTTCGGGCTGGAGACCGCGGTGCAGCAGGTTGCCCTGTTCCAGAACCTGACCGTCCAGCAGGAGAAGGCCCTGCTCATCGATACGCTCAAACAGAATGCACAGATCGACGTGCATTTTGCCGCCATGCAGGCTGCCTGGCTTGAGGGCAACACCACGGAGCTTGATCATATCCTCAATGATGCACTCAAGATCGCGCCGGGGCTGAGGGAACAGATGCTCACAACCCGCAACCGCGACTGGGCCGGCAAGCTGATGCAGGTCCTGGACAAACCGGGCAAGTTTTTTGTCGCCGTGGGGGCCGGGCACTTAACCGGCAGCGATTCGCTCATCCTCATGCTGGAGGGCATGGGCGCGCCGCCCGCCCGGATTGAATAGGACAGACCATGACCGCAGGCTATTCTGGCACCCCGCTGATCAAGAAACTGGGCATCAAGGAAGGCTTCCGGGTGCGCCTTGAACATGCCCCGGTGCATTATGACACGCTGCTCGGCCCACTGCCCGTGGGCGTTGAGGATTCACAAGATGACTGTGACTTCATCCATGCCTTTTACAAGGAACGCGCGCTGTTCGCTGCGGAACTGCCAAGCCTGATGGCGGCCATCAAACGTGACGGCATGATCTGGATTTCATGGCCCAAGAAGGCATCGAAAGTCCCGACTGACATGACAGAGGATGTGGTGCGCGACGTGGCGCTCCCCATGGGCCTTGTCGACGTGAAGGTCTGTGCTGTCGATGAAGTCTGGTCCGGCCTCAAGCTCGTGATTCGCAAGGAACTGCGGTAGCTCAGCCGTCGGCCCTGCTGAGGTCGGCGAGGACATCGGGCCGGTCTGCAAACAGGCGGCGAAGCTGGGCCTGCGCCTCTGGTGCAGGCAGCGCGCCCTGCGGCTTCACAGTGGGATAGGCGCTGAAGTCCATACCGAACAGTGGCGGCGAAAGGTCCGGGCGGTAGCGGGCGCGCACGGCCTCGTTGCTGTCTTGATACTGTGCCACAAAACGCTCGGCTTCTGATCGGGTCGGCTGGACGGAGGGCGCAGCAGGCAGCGCCTCAAGGCGTTCGAGAAGCATGCCGCGCCAGCGCCCCGAAGGCGCAAACACACCGTCCTTTTGTGTATTCACATACGCCAGCAGGCGCTGCGCCTCTGCGGGCAAGGCTTCATTGCGCCGGGGTGGCACACAAAATCCTGCGTCCCACAAGATACCCGCAGCGAAACAGAAATCGCTCAGCAGGTTTTGATCCTGAAACGCTTCCTTGTCATACAGGCGCACCGTCAGCGCCCCTTGGCCAAAGGTATCCTCATACAGGGAGCAGGCCGCGTGGTAGTTGAAGCGGTGCGCCTGTGCGCCGAACGAAAGGTCCGGCTCCGTATGCGCATAGCCGGCCCGAAGCGCTGTCGAATAAAGACTGACCGCCACCTCATCCTGCCGGCGGACATAGAAGAGGACCCTGACCTTGCGCGCCAGCGGTCGCAGCAAATTGGCGAGGCGCGCAGCTTCCTCCGCGTTTTTCACCCGGGTATGGCAATGTTCGCCCGAGAATATGAGGCGCCGGAACCCCGCTGCGGCCGCATCAGCCAGCTCTGCGTGCAACGCCGCCAAAAAGGTCTCCTGAAAGGCTGCCAGCGCCTGCGGGCTTGCATCCCCCACCTCCTGCCGGAGGAAGCCCTGTTCACGCACGCTGTTCTGGGCAGCAACCGCAAGACGGGTGTGATTTTCTTCGCCAGGGGTGTGGGGATAATAGATATTCTGTGCGCCAAGCCGGTCCCGGTTCGCGCTCAGGAAACGCTGGATGGTGGACGTGCCGGTTTTCTCTGCACCGATGTGCAGAATGATTTTATCGAAAACCGGGGCCGCCATGGCCACGGTCAACCGTTGATGCTGTCGGCGATCGCGCGTGCCGCCGCCGCCGGATCATCCGCCCCAGTAATCGGGCGCCCGATCACGAGGATATCGGCGCCGGCTGTCACCGCGTCCGCTGGGGTCATCACCCGCTTCTGGTCACCGGCAGCGCTGCCGGCCGGCCGAATGCCGGGCACAATAAGCTTGAAGGTTTCGCCGCCCGCCTTGCGCGCAAGCGTGATTTCGCGCGGGCTGCACACGAGGCCGTCGATGCCGCTCGATTTGGCGAGGCCCGCGAGGCGTGCCACCTGTGCCTCGACCGCGTCCGCCACGCCGATAGCATTCAGGTCGCTGCCATCAAGGCTCGTCAGTACACTCACGCCGATCACCCAGGGCTTATCAAGCCCGTGTCGGTCAGCCTCTTCCGCCGCGGTTTCGGCTGCGCGGCGCATCATCTCCGGCCCGCCCTGCGTGTGGATCGTGAAGAGCTTCGGTCCAAGCGGTGCCACAGCGCGAATGGCGCCCGCCACCGTGTTTGGGATGTCATGGAACTTGAGGTCGAGGAAGATCGGCAGGCCTGCGTCTGCCACACGCTTGAAGCCGTCAGCGCCGTTCGCGCAGAAGAACTCGAGCCCCAGCTTGATGCCACCCACGCTGCCCTTGAGCGCTTCTGCAAGCGCTGTCGCCTTGGCGACATCAACAGTGTCGAGGGCGCAATAGATGCGGTCGCTGGGTTTTACGGTTTCAGGCATGGGCGTATTCCTTTTCGGCCGGGCGGTTGCCCCCGGATTAGCCCTGTTTGCCCCCATTTGGCAAGGCCTCGGTCGCACTGCGCACCGTTTCGTGGGCGCTCCTGGCGTGTGCCTTGTGCACATCTTCCGAGAGCGCAGAGACCTGGTCCTCCAGGTATCCGGCACGGCGTTCGGCCTTGCGCCGGCGGGCAAAGCCCTTGAGCCGCAGCCAGCCAGTCACACCGCCTGCAATCAGGAGGCCGACGAAGATGCCAAGAAACAGAACAAGGTAAAGCGGCACCGACACAGAGAGGGCACCAAAAGGCTCAAGTGCCAAAACCACATGCTGGCGGTTGGAAACCGAAAAAAGAATGAGGAGAAGCGCAAGCGCAAACCAGAAAATGCGGCGAATCAGGCTGCCGAGAGACTGTGCCATGACACTCTTTCGATTAGGTATCTGCGGTCCGGGCCTCGCCACACAAGCGCGGGGCCCATCGGTTTCTAGTCGTTCAGCCGCTCACGCAGGTCCTTGCCGGTCTTGAAGTAGGGCACCCGTTTTTCGGCCACCTCAACCTTCTCGCCCGTGCGAGGGTTGCGCCCGACACGTGCCGGACGTTTTTTCACGGAAAAGGCACCAAAACCGCGGAGTTCCACCCGGTCGCCACGCGCCAGCGCCGCAGTAATTTCATCAAAAATCTTGGATACGATGCGCTCAACGTCCCGATAATACAGATGGGGGTTGGCTTCGGAAATTTTTGCAATCAACTCGGACTTTATCATCTAGGTCCTCCCCTCGGGGCAATCTTGTCAGCAACACTCGGAACCAAGCTACCCGTGTCCAGCGCCTTAAGCGTGCCACCTGATCTCGCACACGTCAAGATAAGCCTTTCTAGGAAAAGGGCTTTTGTCACAGTTTTTTGAACCGGGCGCCGATGATGGACACGATGACGCCAAACTGAGCCGGAAATATGGCCACGCCCGGCCGAACCGGACGTGGCGTGTCAGGGGTTCAGGACCCCAGGTGCTCGAGGAACGCGCACAGCGCGGCAAGGGCGAAAAAAGCGGCCGCCGGCACAGCTGCAAGGCGAAAGGATTCCCGGTACATGGTGCCTTCCCTAGCTTGAGGCGTGTTCATGGGTTACCCGCCAGGTGTCACCCTTGCGTTCCAGGATGAAGGTGGCATAGCCGGTGGCACTGTGGTCACCGAAATCCAGCGTCCAGCGGCAGAAGATCATGCCGGAAGTGCCTGAAAACCGGCGAGCGCTGATTTCGGAAAAGGTCACCTGACCCATCTTGTCCCTGCCCGGATAATGGGTGGCATACCGTTCGCGGGTTGACTGCCAGCCGCGCGATGCCGATTTGCCAGCGGCAAAGACAAAACCTTCATCATTCCAGTAGCCATTCAGGAAGGCTGTCATGTCACCGCGGTTCCAGTCTGCCGCCATGGTATGCAGCCGTTCGATCATCGGCTCCGGGAGCGTCTCACCGGCACCGGCCGGCAGGGTGAAAACCGGCAGGGAGAAGAGAAAGACCGCCGCAAGGGCCGTCAATTTGAGCTGTCGTGTCATTATGGTCTCCTAAAAGAAAATGCGGGCCCGAAACAACGGACCCGCATTCCTTTTAGTCGCGCGTAGGGGGCACGGCTGTGCCCCACATCACAGGATGACTTATTTGTCTTCCTTGGCTTTCTCGAGTGCAGCACCGAGGATATCGCCGAGGCTTGCGCCCGAATCGGCGGAACCATACTGCTCAACAGCTGCTTTTTCTTCAGCAACTTCGAGGGCCTTGATGGAGAGGTTCAGCTTGCGGCTGCCTTTGTCCATGCCGGTAACCATGGCGTCAACCTTGTCACCTTCAGCGAAACGCTCAGGGCGCTGGTCAGCACGGTCACGGGCGAGGTCGGAGCGGCGGATGAACGCGGTAACGCCCGTGTCGCCAACTTCAACTTCGATGCCGTTCTCGTTTACAGCTTTAACCACACAGGTGACTTGTTCGCCTTTCTTCTTGGAAGAAACGTTGGAGAACGGATCGCCGGACAGTTGCTTGATGCCGAGGGAGATACGCTCTTTCTTCGTATCGACGTCGAGCACAACAGCCTTGACCATGTCGCCTTTCTTGAATTCCTGGATGGCTTCCTCGCCCGAACGCTCCCAATCGAGGTCGGAGAGGTGAACCATGCCGTCGACATCGCCGTCGAGGCCGATGAACAGACCGAATTCGGTGATGTTCTTGACTTCGCCTTCGATTTCGGTGCCGGCCGGGAATTTGGCAGCAAAAGCTTCCCACGGGTTTTCGCCACACTGCTTGAGGCCGAGGGAGATACGGCGCTTCGAAGGATCAACTTCGAGAACCATAACTTCGACTTCCTGGCTGGTGGATACGATTTTGCCCGGGTGTACGTTTTTCTTGACCCAGCTCATCTCGGACACGTGTACGAGACCTTCTACGCCGCTTTCGAGCTCAACGAAGGCACCGTAGTCGGTGATGTTCGTAACCGTACCGGTGAACTTGGCGCCAACCGGGTATTTGGCTTCGATGCCATCCCACGGATCGGCTGCAAGCTGCTTCATGCCGAGGCTGATGCGCTGCGTTTCCGGGTTGATGCGAACAACCTGTACTTTCACGGTCTCGCCGATCGACAGGACTTCCGACGGGTGGTTCACACGGCGCCAGGAGATGTCGGTCACGTGCAGCAGGCCGTCGATACCGCCGAGGTCAACGAAGGCACCGTAATCGGTGATGTTCTTCACAACGCCCTCAACAGCGTCGCCTTCCTGGATCTGACCCATGAGCTCAGCACGCTGCTCAGCACGGTCTTCTTCGAGGACGGCACGGCGCGATACAACGATGTTGCCGCGACGACGGTCCATCTTCAGGATCTGGAACGGCTGCTCGATGTTCATGAGCGGGGTCACGTCACGGATCGGACGGATGTCAACCTGGCTGCCCGGCAGGAATGCAACAGCGCCAGAGAGGTCAACCGTGAAGCCGCCTTTAACGCGGCCGAAGATAACGCCGTCAACACGGGCGTCGCCTTCAAATGCTTTTTCAAGCATTTCCCAAGCTTCTTCACGACGAGCTTTGTCGCGCGACAGGATCGCTTCGCCGAGCGCGTTCTCAACGCGGTCCACGAATACTTCTACGGTGTCGCCGATCTTGATCTCAGCCGCTTTGCCAGCCGGGGCAAATTCTTTGAGCGGTACACGGCCTTCAGCTTTGAGGCCAATGTCCACAATCGCAAAGTCGTTCTCGATGGAAACGACGGTACCCTTTACAACACGGCCTTCAAAGCCGTCGTCTTCGGAGGGGAGGGTTTCGTTAAGCAGTGCCTCAAAATCGTCGAGGCTCGGCATCTTTGCCGCTTCAGACATGTAGTCTTCCTTTCAGGTCTATACTTTTCGTGCCAGCCGGTTGGCTCCGGCGGTCTTCTTCCGGGTTTCTCAAGTGCGGGACCACCCCGCGCTTTTCTGTGGTCCGGAAGCCTCAAACACCAACAAATTATGACCCCTCGGGCCAAGCTTCCCAGTATGGTCAGCGTCTGGCCCGGGAGTCGCTCTCGTAAAGCGTCATCGGTTATTGGGGCGCCATGCGTTCTTTCACAAGTGCCGCCGCCCTTAAAAACACGGCGTCTATATCCAAATTGCTCGTATCAAGCAAGAGGGCATCTTCCGCGGGCTTCAGGGGCGCATCCTCGCGGTTCATGTCGCGTTCGTCCCTTTCGCGCACGTCGGCGAGTATAACACCAAAATCGGGCTCGACGCCACGCTCCTCCAGCTCCTTGAAACGGCGCTTCGCACGCACCTCCGCGCTTGCGGTCACAAAGAGCTTCACGTCCGCGCCGGGGCACACGACCGTGCCGATGTCCCGGCCATCCAGCACCGCGCCGGGTCGGCCTTCCGGTGGGTTGGCTGCAAAATTACGCTGAAAATCCAGAAGGTTAGCTCGAACGCCCGGGAGGGCTGCCACCTTGGAAGCTGCGTTACCTGTCGCCTCCGCCCGCAGTTCGGGGTCAGAGAGCAGCGCAAGGTCAAGGCTTTTGGACTGCGCCTCCGCCACACCGGCATCGGCCGGGTTGCCACCGACGCGCAGCACGCTGAGGCCCACGGCACGGTAGAGCCCGCCGGTGTCGAGATAGGCGAAGCCGAACTCATCCGCCAGCCGCCGCGCCAAAGTGCCCTTGCCCGCCGCTGCCGGCCCGTCAATTGCGATAATCAATGCGAATCACCTCCCAAAGTTCGAGCTAGGGTTATAGGCCCATCCGCAAACCCTGCCAATTTTTTTGCTTGATTTCCCATTGTACCCCATGTACCCCTATTACAGATGGTACATATCAAAAACAGCGAACAGCCATGAACATCACAATCGATATCGACAGCGAGGAACCGCTTTTTGCCCAGGTGGTGGAGCAGGTCAAAGGCGCGGTACGAGCCCAGGCCCTGAAGCCGGGCAACGCCCTGCCGTCCATCCGCCAGCTTGCGGGCGACCTTGGGCTCAATAACAAGACGGTTGCCAAGGCATACCGCCTGCTTGAGCGTGACAATGTCATCGTCACCCGCGGCTATCGCGGCACCTTCATCCATGATGACGCGGAGCAACATTGCTCCTTCGACCTGGCTGGCTGGACCCGGTCCCAGCTCGCCACCGCCATTGAAGCCTGCCGCAAGGCGGGCGCCACTGACAGCGAGATCCGCATCGCCTTCGCAAGCGCGATGCAGGAATAGAAAGGAAGAGCAGAAAATGCCTGCCGATTTCAACATGACCGCCGTACTCACCCTGATGTACGCCGTGTTCCTGAGCCAGATCTACCTCATCTCCGTGCATTATCCGCGCAAGATGTGCGCGCGTATCCGCGAGGTGATCGAAGCCTACCCGCCCGCAGACTATCCCAAGCTCTACCCCGGCCCCTATGCCTGGTACGCCGAAAGCGCAAAAAGCCGCGGCCTCAGCCTTTTCATGGCGATAAATTACGCCATCGCGGCCCTTGGCCTTGTCATCCTTGGCGTCATGCTGGGCACGGGGTATGAGCCAGCGCTTCTGGGCGGTGATGAGGTTTTTGTCATGCTGTATTTCATGCTGCAGATGTGCCCGCTTTTTTACATCCAGATTGCCGAATTTCGCCACTATGCGCTGATGCGGCAGCAGTTTGCGGAAACGCGCCGTTCGGCGTCTCTGGCCCCGCGCCGCATGAGCCAGTTTGTGCCGCCAAAGCTTGTCGCGCTGGCCGCCCTTCTCTTCGCCCTGTGGCTGGTATTTTACCTCAGCGGCAAGGGCGACATAGCTACATGGGGCAGCGAGGTTTATGCCACGCTTGTGATGATCACCGGCATGAACATCTTCTACGTGCTCTATATGCGCCGCATGGTGTTTGGCAAGAAGATCGACCCCTACCGCGCGGACGAGGATCGCGACCGCCAAATCCGCGTGATGGGCAAGATCTATGTGCTGTCCAGCATCGGTGTCAGCCTGTTCCTTGCCCTCACCCAGGCCGCAGACCAGTATGGCTTCGAGATTTTCGATCCCGTGCTTGTCAGTTTCTACCTGCAGCTTTGCATCATCGGCGGCCTCGGTTTTGTGTTCCGGGACATTTCCGTGAACAGCCTGAATTTTGAGGTTTACCGCAAGCAAACGGCCAGCCAGCCCTGACATAGCCACTCGTCATCATATGCCCGCACCCTCCCGACGTCCCTAAGCGCGAGGGGGTTCGCTTTCACGACAGCGAGGGACATATGGCACGGCAGCGGGCTCCATGCGGGGCCCGCTGTTTTGTTTGGCCGGTAACCCAATATGGATTCGACTCTCCGCCATATCAGTGATAAGAACAAAAAGCGAACACATGAGAGGGACGGACCATGATTGAAAGCGCAACGGCGGTGCTGCCGGTTGACCGCATTGAACCCAGTATCGACTTTTTTGCCCGTGTCGGCTTCGAGAAGGTGGTCGAGGTGCCGGAAGGCGACCATCTGGGTTTTGCCATCCTGATGCAGGGCGGTGTGCAGCTCATGTACCAGACCCGAACCAGCATCTTTGAGGACAGCGGCATGCTGCCAAACCCGAATGAGGGCACGCCCGTGCTGATGTTCCTGAAAACGGACGACCTTGAGGGATGCAAAAAAGCGCTGGAGGGTTATGAGGTGGTAATGAAAGAACGCACCACCTTCTACGGCGCGCGTGAAATCGGCTACCGCGAGCCCGGCGGCCATATTGTCACCTTCGCGGAATTCGCTGAAGAAGCCGAGGGCTGATCAACGCGCGAGCTTGAGCCCCGCACCAAGGCCGGTTAACAGGTCGATGAACACGGGGAAGCTCGTTTGGATGGGTGCGGCGTCATCGATGGTGATGGCGCTTTCCGCCATCTGGCCGAGGACCGAGAAGCTCATGGCGATGCGGTGATCAAGGTGGGTGGCGACAATGCCGCCGCCCTTCACCTTGCCGCCCGCACCCCTGATCTCGATCCCGTCTTCAAATTCGGTCAACTCAACGCCGTTGGCCTTCAGGCCCGCCGCCATCACGGCGAGACGGTCCGATTCCTTGACCCGCAGCTCCTCAAGGCCCTTAAAGCGGCTGGTGCCTTCCGCGACCGCAGCGGCACAGAAAAGCACAGGGAACTCGTCAATCATCGTCGACGGGTCAACCGGCAGTTCAGATACGGCCTTGAGCTTCGCCGCACGCACCCGCAGGTCCGCCACCGGCTCACCGCCAAGCGTACGTTCGTTCAAAATCTCGATATCCGCGCCCATGGCCTTGAGCGCGTGCACGATGCCGGTGCGCAAGGGGTTCATGCCCACATTCTCGACCGTGATGTCCGAGCCCGGGATGATGGATGCGGCGACCAGCAGGAAGGCGCTCGAGGAAATGTCACCCGGCACCTCGAAGTTCACGGGCTTCAGCTCAGGCTGGCCGGTGAGGCGCACGACATAAAGCCCGTCTTCTTCTGCCGTCTCAATCTCCGCGCCCATGGATTTGAGCATGCGTTCGGTGTGGTCGCGGGTGGCGACCTTCTCGCGCACCGTGGTCACACCCGGTGTATTGAGCCCCGCCAGCAGCACGGCGGACTTCACCTGCGCGCTCGCCATCGGCGTGGTGTAATCGATCGGCAGCGGGTTCTGGCTGCCGGTGACCGTAAGCGGCAGGAACTTGCCGTCGCGTGCACTGAAGGTGGCCCCCATGGTGGTGAGCGGGTCGATCACGCGGCCCATGGGGCGGCCACGCAAGCTCGCGTCGCCGGTCATGGTCACGGTAATGTCATGACTGGCAATCAGGCCCATGATCAGGCGCGTGGACGTGCCCGAATTGCCCATGTCGATCACATTATCGGGCGTCTGCAGCCCGCCAATGCCCACGCCGTGCACAACCCAGTGCCCTTCGCCGATTCGCTCAACGCGGGCACCCATGGCACGCATGGCCTCGGCCGTCGCCAGCACATCCTCGCCTTCGAGAAGCCCTGTAACCTCGCTTTTCCCCACGGCCAGTGCCGAAAGCATGATGGAACGGTGGGAAATGGACTTGTCACCCGGCACTTTCACAGTGCCGTTCAACGGACTACGGGGCGATGAAATAAGACTTGGCACGAGAGGAATTCCGGCTTTAGAAGTATGGACAGACACTAATGCTTTGACAGGCGCAAACGATCATGGCAAGGGATGCGCCGAATTCTTGGCCGAAAAGCGCAATGAGCGCAAGGCCTGATAAGTGCGGAAACGCAAGGAGAGAGACGTGGCGAAACCCGAATGGGGCACAAAGCGCACCTGCCCGAAATGCGGCACGCGCTTTTATGATCTGGGTAAAGACGACCCGGCAACCTGCATCGATTGCGGCAACCAGTGGGCGCCTGAGCCTGTTCTGAAAGCCAAGCAACCGGTTATCATTGAAGACAAGCCTGCCAAGGAAGCCGACAAAGACGAGGACGATGTGGATCTCGACGACGAGGACGACATCGATATCGATGACGATGATGATGTTCTCGGTGACGTAAGCCTTGACGACGACGATGATGACGAAGTGTCGGGCATGGTCGACACGTCGCTTTCGGACGACGAAAACTAAGCAAATTCGCTCTGCGGGCGGCAGTTTTGCCGCCCGGGGCACCCTGGTTCCCCGAACTGTTTTTTTTGCTTGCGCGAGAATAGGGCTCCGCCTATAGTCCGCGCCGTTCCGGGGACGGAACACCACCAGCAGATCGTCATGATCATGGGGCCGTAGCTCAGCTGGGAGAGCGCTACACTGGCAGTGTAGAGGTCGTCGGTTCGATCCCGATCGGCTCCACCACTCACAAGTGGTTGATATTAAAGGAAAAATTCTTATTCCTTGTCGCTCTGCAGCAAAGTGCTAGAGCTCTGAGTCAGAGGCGGTGAGTCTCTCGACCAATCCATCTCCAAAACTTCGGCTAAATGGTCTCTCTTTTGCGGATTCGATTCAGGAATCAAATTTATCCCGTGTTTACGCGGGCTTGCGCGGACGATTTTTTGCGAATTGGTCGCTGGTTCGTCTCACTGGAAGCCCACCACCAGTAAAGCATTGATATAGAACGATATTTTTTGATTCGGCACTTCCCGCAGTTCTGCGGGAGATGGGCTGATCGAATTGGATCAGAGACCCTTCATTTCAGCTCAAAATCGGTCATTTCCAGCCCCGGTCTCTGTTGGGCTTTTGACGTCCAATCCGTTGAAGCAGTCTGGTGTCAGATAAACACCCATCCATCCGGGCGATAGCCTCCTAAAACCAGACTATCAATACGAATGACCGTGCCTCGAGAGGCCGCCCTCGGCACAGGCAAAACCAGGATGTCATAAGGAAATCAGGGCAAGCCAGACCAGACGAATCCGAGCACGCGTCTCTGGTCCTGCCAGTCGAGGGGGAGGTCCTTGAGACGCTTGAGTTTCTGGGGCGTGAGGTCGACGGGCTGTTCGCCATGGAGGATGGCGGTGACGATATCCGGAGCGAGGAAAGCCAATGGCAGGATGCGACTCACATCTGCCGGATGCACCTGTTCCCGTTCGGCAATGTCCCGGACCTTTTCGACTTTGCCGGTCTTCAAATCCTCGAACCAGCAGTGGGCTCGTGCCACAAGTTTCACGAGGGTTTCATCGGTGGGTTTTGATTCAGACTTCTGGCCCGGTATGACCAATCTCATTTCCGCTCCGCGACGCTTGAGTTGAACGGGAACGGTGATCCGGGGAGGGTCGTTCTTCTGTTGATCAGGAGTCTCATCTGAATCCGATATTGGGCCTATCGCGCCTAAACGCTCCCGAAGCTCCAGGGGATCAAAGGTGATCCTGATTTCGTAGAGGCTGACATCGATGCGCTGGATCAGCGGGCGCAGGAGATGTTTGAATGTATCCGGGTCGGTCTTCTCTTTGGCGGTCTGGATATGTTTCGAGAACCTGGCGCAGGCTATGGTGACTTTATCCAACCGGGTTGACGTCAAGATGTCACTGCCCGTCAGTTTCAGGACCTGCACTGGATCTCTCAGAAGGTCCAGGATGCTGGTGAGAATGATGTCCTCCACCTGTCTGGCCGGGAGACGCCAACCCTTGTTGGGATCGGTCTTCTTGTCCCTGAGAGATGCTGAGATGTAATAGCGATACCGTCTGCCACCTTTCTGACTGTGGCTGGCGACCATGCGTTCTCCGCTGTCGTCATAAAGAAGGCCTGCGACCCAGGAAGGTGAAGGAAGGGTCCTGTTTTTGTTCTTGCCCGGACCATTCTTGTCGAGAAGGGCCTGGACCTTCTCCCAGATATCGTGGTCTATGATGGCCTCATGTTCGCCCTCATAGAGCTTGTCCTTGTGACGGATCTTTCCGGCATAGAGCGGGTTGCGGAGAAGATAATAAAGCTGGCCCCGTGAGAAGTAATGCCCACCAACTGTCTTACCGCTTTGCTGGGTATAGCGCTTGCTCCTCAGGCCTTGGTCCCGGGCGGTAAGGGTCAGGTGTTTGACGTTCCCGAGGTCGAGGTAAGTCTCGAAGAGCCAGCGGACTGTCCGGGCTTCTCCTTCATTGATGTAAAGCTTCCTGTCCCTGAGATCATAGCCGAGGGGCACCGGCCCTCCCATCCATATGCCCTTCTTCTTAGACGCCGCAATCTTGTCCCGGATGCGCTCTCCGGTGACTTCCCGCTCGAACTGGGCAAAGGACAAGAGGACATTCAGGGTCAATCGTCCCATGGAGCTGGTGGTGTTGAAGGACTGGGTCACTGAGACAAAGGACACGCCCTTGTCTTCCAGTCTCTGGACAATATGGGCGAAGTCCAGCAGGGACCGTGTCAACCGATCCACCTTGTAGACCACCACCACGTCGACTCTACCGGCATCGATATCGCCCAGAAGCGTCTGCAAGCCCGGACGGTTCATGGACCCGCCCGAGAAACCGCCGTCGTCATAGCGATCCCCTAAACAATTCCACCCCTCATGGGCCTGGGACTTCACATAGGCCTCGCAGGCCTCTCTCTGGGCATCCAGACTGTTGAACTCCTGCTCCAGTCCATCCTCCGTGGACTTCCGGGTGTAGATGGCGCAGCGGAGCCTGGTCATGGGGTGGGGTCCGGTTCGGGGTGAGGCATGGCGTCAGTCTTGGCATCTTCTGTGAGTAACTCTGGATAAGCGGGAGCGTTGACACTGCTATTGTTTGGCGACCTGGAGGCTGGGCGTTTTGCGCTGGAATTCGGGGTTGGGGGCTTTGCTCGCGCTGGATTGTAGGCGTCCACTGCATCCGACCGCTTCCGCAGGCCAAAGAAGCGGTTCCCGCTCCAGCGGGTGCCGGTGATGGTCCGGGCGATGGCGGAGAGCGATGCGTAAACACGTCCGTTCCACACCAGCCCGTCCTCGGTCACATCCACCACATGGACGGTACCGCGCCATTCTCGCATCAGCCGGGTGCCGGGCGTAAGTTGGAGAGAGTCGGTAGAAGCCTTTGATGAGCTTGGGTCGGCGACCTGACGGAGTTCTTGCCTTACGGCAGATTTCAAACCCCCTGAGCCTAGTTTCTGAACTTCATAGGCCAGAGCATAAATCATCAGACGGTGGCTCAGGCCCTTGGGAACGGCGGCGCCGAACGTCTCTACCCATTGCGATTTGAGTTCTGCATGAGAGAGGGAGGGCAAGGCGGCAAGGCCGGTTGCCACCTTGGCTGCGCTCTCGGCCGTCCCTCTGTTTCCGTTCGGGACGCTGGAGTGTTTAGGCCTTCTTGCGGTACGAGCAGTCATGATTTATCTCTGCTCCAAATGATACAGAGCGGTACCGTCCCGAGTTGTTCGTCGAATTGTATATCCCCGCGCCCGAAGTCGACTGAGTGCACCGCGAACCGTTGCTTGCTTCCACCCGGTTAGCGTCGTCAGGTCATGCAGGGAAGTCGCTTCTGACGCTTCAAGGCAGTAAACAATCTCTCCAAGCTTGCCGGCAGGGGGAGTTAGGCGGATGCGGTCCCTTGGTCTGGCGTTTAGAACAGTTTTCCAGCGGCTAATCATCGACCTCACCTGTGTCGCAAGGCCTGATCGCGTTACTCCGTCTCCGGGGGCGTCCAGCATTGTCTGTCTCCACTTCTCATTTTCGTCTCGTCCATGCATCCATGGAACCGACACCAATGCCAGTGGAATGTAGAGATAGAAAGGTTCTATTCGAACGAGTGTAGCAGAGGGGAGACTGATGTTGGGCAAGTCGGCTTCAGATTGCGTGCGATCTCCTTCCCAAATTTCAGGAACCAGAGACGCACAGTTTCATAAGAAATTTCCAAGCCTCGTTCGACCAGCAAGTCCTCAACGTCACGGTAGCTCAAAGTAAACCGGGCATATAGCCAGATCGCATGGTGGATAACCTCAGGAGGAAAACGATGGCGATTGTATGAGATTTTCTGCATGCCAAAATTATAGTGCAGCTTCAAGTACAGTGGTAGACAAAGTAAATGTGACAGTACCATTCGAAAAACGTCGGTGTTGAATTTTCACTGAAAAAATGCAGCATATGGTTACAGAAGTAGTATTAATCACTGGTGAAATCGAAGTTCATGATGCTGCGCCTATTTCAGGTCGTCATTCTTTCTTCGCGAAGTTTTGATCTGCGTGTCTTGCCATCGAAATCGCGTAATCTTTCCTGCGTGAACTCGAATGTTCGAGGGATTTTATATGGAGTGAGAAACTCAAGTAAGAACTCTCTAAGTTCATTTTCAGTGGGTGCAATGTCCCCATGTTCAGTTTCCATTATTGCATGGACACTCTGGCCAAGATCATTGTCCGGAAGCCCGATAACCACACAAGATTGAACATTTGGATGAGCCTCAAGGGCACCTTCGACCTCTGCCGGATAAATATTTGCCCCACCAGAGACGATCATATCTGTTCGCCGATCAGCTAGATAGATATATCCTTCGTGATCGACCCAGCCGATATCTCCTAGGGACTCCCATCCAT
Source organism: Kordiimonas lipolytica (assembly GCF_001550065.1). The sequence goes on along the minus strand of NZ_LRUB01000005.1, from coordinate 26,859 downwards.
CAGGCCGTCTTCTGGGAACTGCCCCAATGTAATGTGATCTTGACCCTGGCCCTGATTCCGGTAGCAGATATAGAATGACCTGCTTCCGTGAAACTGGACCGTTCTATGTGAGAATTTTCTCGTAATATGTCTGGCAGGCAACGCGAGGACGGATGATGAAGAAATCCAGGTTCAGTGAGCAGCAGATCGCCTTTATTCTGAAGCAGGCAGACGACGGTTTCAGTGTCGAGGAGGTCTGCCGGAAAGCGGGCGTTTCGCAGCAGACGTATTATATCTATGGACGGCTCTCCCGTTGCAAGCCGATTTTGACATGATCTGCATTGGTCCGTTGCAAACATCTATCCGGCGTCACCTGGTTTGTCCAGGGCGCCCAAATGGGGAATCCGCGCACACACGCCTCTACAGCTGGTAGGCCATTGAATGAAGGCCTCGATAAAAATCAGGCTCGTTGCATGCCGGTCCGACCTGTGCAGTTCATTTCTCCGTCGTCTCGCAAACCTTGGGCGGGTCTTCAGAAAGCGGCACGGTAAGGTTCACCTTTGTGCAGCACGGCCCAGATAATCCGTGCGTTCTTGTTGGCGACCGCAACCGTGGCCCGGTTGAAGCCGCGCCGCTCTCGAAGCTGATTGACCCACTGATTGTTTGGGTCGGTTTTGTTCGGTGCCGTTCGCACGACGGCTCTCGCCCCATGAACCAGCAGGCTTCTTAAATGTTGACTTCCCCGTTTGGATATTCCCATCAGCGTCGTCCGGTCGCCACTGGAGAACTGTCGTGGTACGAGGCCAACCCATGCGGCCAGGTGTCGCCCGTTTCTGAACTCCGATCCGTCACCGATGGCGGCGATGACTGCAGTCGCTGTCTTGGGGCCCACACCTTTGATTTTTGCAATGCGCTGACAGGACTCGCTCTGTCGAAAGACAGCGTCTATCTTCTTGTCGAAGCTGGCTATGCGGCGATCAAGGTCGCGGAACAGGTCATGGAGTTCAGCGATGGCTTCACGCGCCAGAGGTGTGAGCTCATTGTCGTGATCCGACAAGATCTCCGGAATGAGGCGCCGCGCCCGCGTTATTGATTTCGCCATGGCAAAGCCGCGATCGAGAAGCAGGCCCCGGATCTGGCTGACAACAGCTGTGCGGTGGTTCACCATACGCTGACGCGCGCGGTGTAACGCCTGAATGTCCTGTTGCTCAATCGACTTCTTCGGCACAGAGGGAATATGGGGCTGGCGGGCCGCTGTGCAGATTGCTTCGGCATCGTTTCCGTCGTTCTTCTGCCTTCGCACAAAAGGCTTCACATATTGCGGGCTGATAACCTTCACCTTGTGGCCGAGTTCTTCAAATTTACGGGCCCAATAAAACGCGCCGGTGCACGCCTCGACGACAATCATGCAGGGCTCAATCCGGGTAATGACCTGGAGCAACTGGTCGCGCATCACGCGCTTCTTGAACACCGCCCGTCCGGCCTTGTTCACTCCATGCAGCTGGAACACATTCTTCGCGATATCTATGCCAAGGGTTTCTATGCTCATCTCCATTCTCCTTTCGTTGCGCACATCAAGTCTGCGCTACCTGAGGGAGAGCCGTCCATCCCATTGATGGCGCAAGAAGTATGGCGGGCTTATGCCGTCTGAGGTGAAAAGGCTGAAGCAGCTCGAAGAAGAGAACGGCCGGCTCAAACGGATGGTGGCGGACCTGTCCCTGGACAAGGCGATGCTGCAGGATGTTCTGGCAAAAAAGCTGTAGCGCCTGTGGCGTGCCGACGCCTGGTTGACTATCTGCAAGGTATTTTTCAGGTTTCGATCCGCCGTGGCTGTTCTGTTCTTGGCCTGCAGAAATCGACCTACTTTTACAAGGCGCGGCGGCCGTCACAGGCAGCTTTGAGGAGGCGCATCCGGGAGATTGCGGAGACCCGCGTTCGCTATGGATATCGGCGGATTCATATCCTGTTGAAACGGTAGGGGTGGGAAGTGAATGCTAAACGGGTTTACCGGCTTTATGTGGAGGAAGGCCTGCAAATCAGGAACAAGCGACCGAAGCGAAAGGTGGCTGCCAAGCTGCGGGAAGACCGCAGGCCGCCCGAGAAGCCCAATGACGTTTGGGCGATGGACTTTCTTTCGGACCAGCTCTTTGACGGCTCCAAAATCCGCATCCTGACCATTGTGGACGCTTTCTCGAAGATCTCTCCGGCCATTGATGTCCGAACGCGCTACACAGGGGCCGATGTTGTCCGGACGCTTGAGCGAGTTACGGCCGAACACGGGATGCCAAAATCCATCCGGGTTGATCAGGGGCCGGAGTTCATCTCCAGGGATCTCGATCTCTGGGCTTACATGAACGGTGTAGTGCTCGACTTCAGCCGGCCCGGAAAGCCCACCGACAACGCTTTCGTGGAGGCATTCAACGGCAAAGTCCGGGCCGAGTGCATCGACCAGAATTGGTTCTTGTCTCTGGATGATGCCCAAGTAAAATGTGAAGCGTACCGCCACGAGTACAACACCGACCGACCGCACAGCTCAATCGGGGCCACCTGCCCTCCGATGAGTTAGAAGACGGGAAAACGCTCCAGGCAGCGGTCCAGCGTTGGGGGCAAGTCCAAGATGAAGAACAGACTAACCTTAAATCGAGGACTTTCCAGGGGTGCAGGTCAAAGCACTGGGGCAGGGGAGGTATATTCCCCTGCCCCTCAGTTGCTGAACGGCCTTGCGGTTTAGAAGTTCTTGCGAAGTGAAACGCCCCACCATCGTGGCTTGGCGTAGCTATATACAGCGTTACCCCCCGAGGCTATGAGGTCAAAGGCAAAGTTCCGACGATCCACATCGCTGATGTTGTCAACAAAGGCAGAAATTTCGAGGTCTTGGTCCGGTAGGAAATAGCTCACCCGCGCATTATGCACGAAGGATCCGGGCACAAATGTAGCAAAATTATTATCAAGCGATGCATAGCGATCATCAATGTAATCAAAACTCCACTGGAGTGTCAGAGATCCCGGGCCCACATCAAAGCTCTTGCTGGCGAGGCCATTAATTGTCCATTTTGGCGCCAGCACACCATCCTGATCCTGAACTCCTGAATAGGTCGGGATGCCTTTCAATGTTGAGTGAAGATATGAAATACCGAGGCTTAGATAAATACTGTCGTCCGGGCTGGCATTGATTTCCAGTTCACCGCCGTAGAACTCACCATCGTAATTCGCCACGATGTTCTGGAATGCGGCAAAGGTATAACCCTGGAAGTTATTATAATCGTAGTAGTAGCCGCTGACATTTAGCTGCACCATACGTTCAGCAAGGGCCATCTTTGTACCCGCTTCGTAAGCCCACACCGTTTCAGAACCATATGGTGTTTCATTGAGACCCAAGGCACCGTTTGAGTTGGTGTTAAACCCTGGACCTTTTTGACCGCGGGACGCACTTATGAAAATGAGTGTATTGTCGTCCGGTGTGTAATCAAGCTGTAGTTTGCCAGTCCAGAGATCTTTATCCAGAGAAGAGAGAGCGCCGACGGTTTCCGGGCTGAAGTCATAGTCCAGCAAGGGCAGATCATACACTGTGGTGCCGGTGCCGCCGAAATATCCATTGCCGAGTTCCAGATAGTACAGCTTGGAGTCGATGTCACGTTCGTCTTTTGTGTACCTCAAACCAAAGCTGGCTCTCACTTTCTCTGAAATCTGATATTCCAACTGCCCAAATGCAGCGTAGGACTTTGCGCCCTGATCGATAATGTTGATGTCGCTGAAGGCAAAGTCACTTCCAGACAGGCTCGGATACTCAAACGAAATATAGGAATCTTGGCTGATATTCAGGTAATAGAGACCCGCCGTCCAGACCAGCTTTTCATCTGCGCTGGTGCCAGTGGCGCGCAGTTCCTGGCTATATTGCTCAAGCTCCTGTCCAAGGCCATAAGCACAATAGTTGACTGGACCGCCATCACAGTCTTCCACATAATCAAATTCAAAGTCAGTGTAGTTTGAAATCGAGGTGACGGTTAAGTCATCGCCACTCCATTCCAGCTTCAACGTACCGGTCATTTTCTCGTTTCGGAAAAGGCCGATATTGTTGAACTCACCTGTCTGGGCGTTGGGGAAAGGATCCCGATAACCATTAAAGTCATTTCCAGGTCCGGTGCCATAGGCATCGACATCCGCAGGCAAGGGTGCCGGAGCTCCGGTTACAGGGTCTAGATATGCTACAATGCCCTTGTAATTCCCTGACTCATGTTCCGGCTTTTTATCATAAGTGATGATCAGGTTGGCAACAAGGTTTTCAGAAAGGTCGGCTTCAAGCTGGCCGCGGACGCCATAGAATTTATTTTCCATGGTGTCTTTCCCTTCGGGTAATTTGTTTTTCCACCAGCCGTCGGCATCTTCAAACCGGCCGGTGATGCGCCCGCGCACCTTGTCTGAGATCGGACCGCTGATTGCGCCTTCAAGGTTGATGCTGTTAAAACGGCCATACTCGGCAAAAGCATAACCTTCAAATTCTTCAGTCGGGCCTTTGCTGATGAAATGGGCCAGGCCGCCGCTTGATGCACGACCGAATAGGGTGCCTTGAGGGCCTCTTAGAATTTCCACCCGCTCGAGATCATAAATCGGAAACGCCGCCGCACTGGAAGACGCCAGATATACGTCGTCAATATATATAGAATTTGGTGACTCCTGAGTTGGCGAAAAATCCGACTGGGCGATGCCTCGTATGGTCAGGTTACTTGCGAGACTGCCGCTGGAGACGGAATCCAGCAATACGCCCGGCGCGACACGAAGAATATCCTTGGATTCGCGGACACCAGCCGCGTGCAACTGATCGCCGGTGCGGGCGGTAATGGAAATGCCAACGTCGTTAACGTTCTGTTCCCGCTTCTGAGCTGTAACTGTGATTTCCTCCAACAGCCGGGATTGCTGCGCAAATGCCCCCTGTGCCACCAGAATGCCCGCGCTTAGAGCGGTTAAAGTCAGTAAAGGGGTATTTGTCATTTTCCTCTCCTTGCGATGTAACTTAGTTTTTACGATTGATTAACTTTCACGAAATTTTCGCTGCATTCGCCACAATGCTGGTTCACTAGAGGAAGGTTACGGACTGCCATCGTAAATACGGCTAATAGATCACCCCTCTTAGGGAACTTGATAACGTCATTGATACTAACTCGTCGAACAACGCTAACTTCACCGTGGATTGCTCAGGTTTTATACACCGTCACATGACGGACGTTATTTAAGGCGATTATTTTTGTCAATAGGGTAATAATAACTGGGCCAATTTCCCATTTGTCGGGAAGGGCCCGGAAGCTTGAGAAGCATTGAACGGATAACCCGGTACGGGTTTTCAGAGAAGGTATGCAACTGTCTGCTATTAAATGAAAAAAACGCCTGGAAAGCTCAAATTATTGGCTAATTCTGGCTACTGGTGCAGAATATTGACAATAGCTTTACAGGTACCTCCTCAAGGTGTATCGGGCCGTGGGGCACCAGTGAATCAAAGGTAAGGCTATCAAAAGGCTCGAGGTCATATGTGTCTTCCCCGACCCGGTAGGTGAGCTTGCCCTGAATGATGTAAAGGAATTCAATTCCCGGGTGGGAAAAAGCAGGAATGACCTCGCTGGCATCATTCAAAGTGATAAGGAAAGGCTCAAAAACTTTTTCATAGCCCTTCTCATAAAACAGTAGTTGATAGGAATGGCCTTGGCTCGTCCCTCGGCCGATGACTTCGGGGCCCTGATCAGCTTTCACATATTGGGCAGTGGACCGCGGTCTGTCGTAGTCCCCAAATACTTCAGATATGGCCATTCCCAGTGCCTTGCAGATGCTCTCAAGGACATCAAGGCTTACATTGGTCTGGTTGTTTTCAATCTTGCTAAGCATGCCCTGGCTGATACCTACGAGATGGGCAACCTCACGTAATTTGATTCCTTGGGCGAGTCTTCGCCGCCTGATTTCGAATCCAACATGTCCACTAAGTTTTCCGACCATTATTCTTCCCAGTCGCCCAAATAATTTTTACCAACAGGATAGAATATTCATATCATGAATAAAATTTTCATGAAATTAAAATTCTTATTGCGGAGGGGAGTAGTCTGAATATCCTCGGGAGGTGCAGTTGATCGCAAGGAGACCACTTCATATGTCTTTAGCTCTTCTCAAGCAGGTTCTTTTCCCCTGGCAGGAGGCTATACGGTTTTTCCCGGATGAAAAGCCGTTGAGGGACTCATATGATGTGGTTGTTATTGGTGCCGGCGGTCACGGACTGGCAACCGCCTACTATCTGATCCGTGATCATGGCATCAAGGATATTGCCGTTCTTGAGCAGGGCTATATCGGTGGTGGCAACACCGGCCGCAACACTACGATTATTCGGTCGAACTACCTGACGCCAGAGGGTGTCAGGTTTTATGATGAGAGCGTCAAGCTTTATCAGGACCTGTCTGACGACCTAGATATCAACCTGTTTTATTCAACCCGCGGCCACTTTACGCTGGCGCATTCTGACAGCGCTTTGCGAACCATGCGCTGGCGGGCCGAAGTCAACAAGCATTTCGGTATTGATAGCGAGGTGTGGAACCGTGACCAGATCGCAAAAGATGTTCCGTTCCTCGACCTTGACTGTGGCGGCGAGCATCCGATCTTGGGGGCGCTCTATCATGCGCCTGGGGCCCTGGCGCGCCATGATGCTGTGGCTTGGGGCTATGGTAGGGCGGCGGCGCAACGCGGCGCGGAAATTCATCAAAAGACCCGGGTAACAGGGATAAAAACCTCTGGCGGCGCGGTGACCGGCGTCGAGACCAATCGTGGATCTATTGCTACCAATCAAGTGGTCTCTTGTGTAGCCGGTTCAACACCTCGAATTACAAAAATGCTGGATATTGAAACCCCGCTGGAGATCTACTCCCTTCAGGCGTGCGTCACCGAACCGCTCAAGCCGTTTCTGGATCGTATTATCGTGTCTGGCAGCTTACATGTCTATATCAGCCAATCTTCCCGAGGTGAACTGGTAATGGGAGCTTCCCTGGATCCCGCGCCGTTGCATTCCACCAGGTCCACGTTTGATTTTACCGAGGGCATGGCGGACATGCTTTTGGACCTGTTTCCCTTTGTTGGGGACGTGAAGCTGGTTCGCCAGTGGGCGGGTATGGCGGATATGACGCCGGATTTTGCGCCCATTATGGGGCTGACTCCTGTTGATGGCTTCTTCATCAACGGTGGCTGGGGTACCTATGGCTTCAAGGCGACCCCGATCAGCGGCAAGACGCTGGCTTACACGATCGCCAATGGCCGCGCTCATCCATTGATTGAGCCCTACGCTCTGGAGCGTTTCGCCAACCTGTCACTGGTCGGCGAAAAGGGCGCAGCGTCAGTTGGGCATTAGGGGAGGAGGCGGCATCATGAAACAGATCAAGCTTGATCGCATCGGTACCCGTCCGTTGTCAGAATTCAGCTACGGCGGAGAAGTGGTCGACGAACCTGAAGGAGACACGCTCTCTGATCGCGAATGGGCTGGCTATCTATTCAATGCGGATGGTGCTCCAGGCGTCAAACTGGAATGGTGGCGCCATGTACCGACCGGCATCTGGTACCGTCTGCGTCGCAATACCATCACCGATGAGTTCATCATTGACCAGCCCAAGGTGGAGGCAAAGGCATGACCCGACGCTTACCTCCCATTGCCGGTGAATGGATTAACCGTGAAAAACGTCTGGACTTTACTTTTGAAGGGCGGTCGGTCAGCGGCTTTGAGGGCGATAGCATCAGTGCCGCGCTGATGGCCAATGGTGAAGTAGTCCTTGGACGCAGTTTCAAATACCACCGCCCACGGTCCGTGATGAGTGCCGCGAACCATGATGTAAACGTGCTCGTCCAGACTGCTGAACGCACCAATATCAGGGCAGATGTGGAGCGCGTAGAAAGCGGCATGGCACTGATGCCGGTAAATGTCTTCGGATCGCTGAAGCGAGACCGGGCAAGCCTGTTGCAAAAATTCAAAAGATTTTTACCGGTAGGGTTTTACTACAAGGCATTTTACCGCCCTAAAGGTATGTTCCCTTTTTGGGAAAGGCGGATTCGTGCCATTGCTGGGCTGGGTCGTGTGGATACCAGTTGGCGTTCTGAACGTCCTTTCGCCACCTCTCATCATACGGATGTACTGGTTGTCGGGGGCGGCGCGAGCGGTATGTCTGCAGCGCTGTCAGCTGCCGAGGCCGGCGCTCGGGTTGTTCTCGCTGACGAAAACCCTCAACTGGGCGGCAGTCTGCACTATCAGAGTTTCTCTGACGCTAGCAGGCACAGGGCGCTGAAAAAGCTGATCGCGGCTGTTGAGGCTGAGCCCGGCATCACAATCCTGACCGGTGCCGAGGCCTGTGGCTATTATGGCCATCATCTGGTGCCGCTTGTTACCAGGGAAGGTATTACCAAGGTTCAGGCAAAGGCGGTTGTAGTTGCCACAGGTGCATTCGAGCAGCCCGCTGTCTTTGGTAATAATGATGTCCCTGGTGTGATGCTGGCGTCGGGCGCGCAACGGTTGATCGCGCGTTATGCTGTGCAGCCTTGCCAGCGTGCCGTAATTCTTACCGCCAACGAGGAGGGATATCATGCGGCGCTTGATATGCTCTCTGTTGGTCTTGAACTCGCAGCCGTTGTTGATCTGGCGGCAAGTGCCGATCGTGGGGGCGCGGCGGCAGAAATCAAGAACAAGGGTATCCCGGTTTTTGATCACTCCGCAATATATGAAACTGTTACGGGAAAGTCCGGTGTTGCCGCTATAGAAATTTGCCCTCTGGATGAGGGTGGCAACCTTGACCGCAGCAAGCGCACCCTTATTAGTGCTGATGGTGTATTGACTAGTGTTGGCTTTGCGCCTGCAGCTGCTCTCCTCTACCAGGCGGGGGTGAAATTCAGCTATGACCCCGTCCTGCATCAGTTGGTACCGGGCGACCAGCCAAAGGGCCTATATGCAGTTGGCCGGGTAAACGGTGTTTATGATCTGTCGGACAAACAGGTCGATGGAAAGGCCTGTGGCAAGCTCGCAGCGGCGGATGCGCTTGGACAAACTGTCGGTCAGCCGAAGCGGCCAGGCCGCAGCCAGACAGCGCATTCACACGAATACCCTGTATTTGAGCATGCCAAAGGCTGGAACTTTGTCGATATGGACGAGGATCTGACCCTGAAAGATCTGACCCGCGCCGCAGAAGAGGGCTTTGACAATATTGAATTGATGAAGCGTTTTTCGACCATCGGTATGGGACCAAGTCAGGGCAAGCATTCAAACATGAATGGGATCCGCATTCTGGCCCGGAAACGGAATCGCAGTATCGATGAGACCGGATCTACAACAGCGCGGCCCATGTTCCATCCGGTACCGGTCAAGGCTTTGGCCGGCCAGCGGCTGCGGCCCATGCGCCGCACTGTGCTGCATGATTTCCATGCTAGCCACGGCGCACAGTTCATGGAAGCCGGGCACTGGTTACGACCCGAGTTTTATGGCCTCGAAGCTGACCGCGGAACCGCAATATCTGCCGAGGTCGCAGCAGTCCGAAGTGGCGCCGGGCTGATCGACATTTCAACTCTTGGGAAAATCGAGATTTTCGGTGTCGATGCTGCGGAATTGATGGATAGACTTTACACCATGCGCATGTCCAATATTAATGAGGGCATGACGCGTTATGCCTTGATGGTGGATAAAACGGGCATCGTCATCGATGATGGGCTTGCGGCGCGGCTCTCTGAAAACAGGTTCTATGTTACAACGACGTCCGGCACCTCCGACAGCTCTTTTGCGGAAATGCAGAAGCGGATACTGGAGTGGGGTCTGGATGTGGATATCCTGAACCTGACAGGGCAATTGGGCGCGATCAATATCGCCGGCCCGCTATCACGGCAAGTACTGGGCCCGCTGACCGACATTGACCTTTCAGAGGAGGCTTTTCCCTTCCTCGCGGTGCGTCAGGGTCTGGTGTTCGGCGAACCGGCGCTGCTAATGCGGGCCGCCTTTGTTGGAGAGCTGAGCTATGAAATACACATGGCGCCTGCGGCGCTTGAAAAAGCGGTTGCCGCCATTATGGACACGGGAGAAAGTGTCTCCATCCGGCCCTTTGGTGTTGAGGCACAGCGGCTGCTGAGGCTCGAAAAGGGACACATCATTGTTGGTCAGGATACGGATGGTCTCACAAATCCGTTTGAGGCGGGGATGTCATGGGCGGTCCACGCCGAGAAGAATTATTTTGTTGGCAAGCGTACGCTCGAATGTCTTAAGCCGAAGAGAGCGCGCAGCCTTGTTGGTTTCACCGCGGACATCGATGAAGCCGCGTTAAAGATGGCCGAGTGCCATCTGGTGATCGCTGATGGTGACATCCGCGGCCGTATCACCAGTGTTGCCCAGAGCCGCACTATCGGCAAGGTGATTGGTCTTGCTTACGTGGATGACGGCACGGTGCGGGCCGATGGCAGCTTTCATGTCAGGATCAGTGACGGGCGGATGGTCAAGGTCAGTCGTGCCGATCTGCCTTTTTATGACCCTGACGACTCCCGTCAGAGGCTGGGCGTTGATACCCTTGATGGTGTCGCAGTGCCGGGAGAGGCTGCATGACCGGGATACCGACAATTGCGTCGCTCGACGGCTTTATCCTGTTTCATATTCGGGGCACGGCAGCGCGTGAAGCGGTGGAAGCAGTCCTGCCGGATGCACCGACCGCGGTGTTGACGGTACATGACCTGGTGGACGGCGGATTTATCGCCTGCCTCGGCAAGAAAGAATATTTTCTGCTGACACATTCCGGTCAGCCGTTGTTGCAGCCGGAACGGCGGGACAATCTGACCGTTTATGCTCGATCTGACGCCTTGTTTCTGCTGTCCGGCGATGGTGTCGAAGAATGGCTAAAGCGGACATCCTCGCTGGATTTGAGAAACAGGCCGCCGGAAGAATTTTTGATGTCACGCCTTTTGAAAATCAGTTGCTGGCTGAAAAAGGCGTCAGGCGCTCTGGGTGATGGCTATCTGATTGGGTGCGACCCAACCTACAGCCGCTATTTCACGCGGGCGTTGGAGACTTCGATGCAGTCATGTGCGGCCGGCAAGTAATGAAATCGAAATAGGGCGGGAAACAGAAACAGAGAAGGGAAAAAAGTGGTGGAACTCAAGGAAGCTCAGAAATTTTTGAAAGAAAATGACGTCAAGTTTGTAATGGCGCAGTTCGTGGACATCCATGGAACGGCGAAAACCAAGGTTGTTCCGACGTCGCACCTTGAAGATATCGTCACCGACGGCGCTGGTTTCGCTGGCGCTGCCATCTGGGGCATGAATCAGGAGCCCCACTCACCCGATTACATGGCAAGGGCCGCTCTCAGCACCCTTTGCCTCATGCCCTGGATGCCGGGTTTTGCCCGTGTTGTCTGTGTCGGCCATGTCAACGATGAACCCTACCATTATGACAGCCGTTACACACTTATGCGGCAGATCGAAGTGCTAAAGAAGCGTGGCTGGACCATGAATACGGGTATCGAGCCTGAAATGAATCTTCTCAAGCGGGACCCGGACGGCACACTGAAACAGGCTGACGAGACGGATACCCTGCAAAAACCCTGTTACGATTACAAGGGGTTGGCTCGATCCAGTGCCTTCATTGAAAAATTCGTTGGTTCCTTGCAGCAAGTTGGCTTCGATGTTTACCAAGTTGACCATGAAGATGCCAATGGACAGTTCGAAATCAACTACACCTATTCTGACTGCCTGACATCTGCGGACCGTCACGTCTTTGTCCGTATGGCAGCCAGCGAAATCGCCCATCAAATGGGGCTGATTTGTACGTTCATGCCGAAGTATGACTCAAAGCGCACCGGTTCCGGCATGCATTTGCATATTTCGATGTCCAGCGCAGAATCAAATAACATTTTCCATGATGATTCTGACGCGCGCGGATTGGGGTTGTCCAGAACCGGCTATCATTTCCTTGGTGGCATCATGAAGCATGCCAAGGCTCTGTGTGCTTTGGCGGCTCCAACGGTGAATTCCTATAAGCGGCTTATTGTCGGCACCACTCTCTCGGGCGCGACCTGGGCCCCGGCGATTATCGCCTATGGCGGTAACAACCGTTCAACGCTCGTGCGTTGTCCCTATGGCCGCCTTGAGTTTCGCATGGCGGATGGGGGCTGCAATCCCTACCTGCTGACCGCGGGGCTAATCGCAGCGGGCCTTGACGGCGTCGACAAGGAAATCGATCCGGGAGATCCCTACCACGTCAACCTGTTTGCTTGCGATTTCAAGGAAATGGGCCTGGATATTCTGCCGCAAAGTCTGGATCGGGCCCTCGATGAACTGGAAGCAGACAAGGTTCTGGCCGAACGTATGGGAGAGGGGATCATCGAGGAATTCATCAAGGTCAAGCGCCAAGAATGGCAGGACTATATGCGTCACGTCTCTGATTGGGAAGTTGATCGCTACCTAGAATTCTTCTGATCATAATCTATTCAAATAAAGGACAAAGCAATGTGTGGAATTGTGGGTTTATACCTCAAGAACAGTGCGCTTCAGGGCAAGCTCGGTGCTCTCTTTGCGCCAATGCTGATTGAGATGGCGGATCGTGGCCGGGACAGTACGGGCATCGCCATTTATGGCGACGAGGTCGATGACAGCCATGTTAAACTGACCCTGCAGCATGAGGATATTAATTTTGACTGGCCGGCGGTCGTGGCCGCCCTTGAGAAGGGCGTTGGCGCGCCGGTCGACTGGTTTCAGAATGCCGGTGCCATAGTTGCCAAGGTCAAAGGCGACGGTACAGCTGCCCGGTCGCTATTGTCATCGGAGTTTCCGGATGTCGCGGTTCGCAGTATTGGCCTCAGTATAGAGATCCTGAAAGATATAGGGTCGCCGGAAGCTATTTCTGAAAAGTTCAACATCCCCGGCATGAAAGGCACTCACGCCATTGGGCATACCCGCATGGCTACAGAAAGCGCAGTCACGACCGACGGATCCCACCCCTTCTCCACGGGATATGACCTGTGTCTCGTGCATAATGGGTCGTTGTCCAATCACAACCGACTGCGCGCCTATCTGAAAAAGCAGGGCATTGTCTTTGAAACCATGAACGATTCAGAGGTTGCCGCAGGCTATGTGATGTGGCGCATGCAACAGGGCAAAAGCCTGGAAGAAGCGCTGATTGCCGCGCTGGATGACCTGGACGGCTTTTACACCCTGACAGTGGGCACACGGGACGGCTTTGCAGTTGTTCGCGATCGGATTGCCTGCAAGCCTGCGATTCTGGCTGAAACGGATGATTATGTGGCGATGGCCTCGGAATACCGGGCGTTGGCAAGTCTCCCCGGCATCAAGAATGCCCGGCTGTGGGAGCCGGAACCGGGCGAGGTTTATGCCTGGGGCCATACGGCCCATGAAGGAATATCTAGACAGGAACTGGAACTGGCATGAGCGAATATGACCTGCAAAAAGTCTCGATAAGAGAAGTCAATCAAGCGCTACATGACCTGACCGACGGCGCAAATGACACGGAAATCACCATTTCCAACCCCGGTGGTATGCACAATATTGCCTGCGGTGTTGACTCCCCGGTGTCTGTGAAAATCGATGGCCATACCGGCTATTATTGCGCAGGCATGAACAAGCTTGCCAATATCGAGGTGAATGGAAACGTCGGCACAGGTGTTGCTGAAAATATGATGTCCGGTACCGTGCGCGTGCGCGGCAACGCCAGCCAGTCTGCGGGAGCGACCGCCCACGGCGGCCTGCTGGTGATCGAAGGCGACGCCGCGGCGCGCTGCGGTATTTCAATGAAGGGCATCGACATTGTCGTTAAAGGCTCGGTTGGGCATTTGGCCGCTTTCATGGGGCAATCGGGACGCATGGTGGTCTGTGGGGATGCCGGGGATGCGCTTGGCGACTCCCTGTATGAAGCCCGGCTCTACGTGAAGGGAAAGGTGAAGTCTCTTGGCGCAGATTGTATTGAAAAAGAAATGCGCCCCGAACACCTGGAAGAGCTGAAGGCTCTGCTCGATGCTGCCGGTATGGATGAAGACCCGAAGGCTTTCAAACGTTATGGCTCGGCACGCCAATTGTACAATTTTAAAGTCGACAACATGTCGGCTTATTAAAGGAGAGGGCAACATGACCACTCAGAGGCCTGGATTGCGGGAATCCGCCCTTTTTAACCGCGATGTCATCCATGATATTCAACATGCGGCAGAGACCGGTATCTATGATATTCGGGGATTTGGCGCCAAGCGCCCTGTGCCGCATTTTGATGATCTTCTGTTTCTTGGCGCCAGTGCGTCGCGGTATCCATTGGAAGGCTACCGTGAGCGCTGCGACACCAATGTAATACTCGGCACACGTTACGCGAAAAACCCGATCGAGCTTGATATCCCGATTACGATTGCGGGCATGAGTTTTGGGTCACTTTCAGCCAACGCCAAGGAAGCGCTTGGCCGTGGCGCCACCGAAGTCGGCACCAGCACCACGACGGGCGATGGCGGTATGACGCCTGAGGAGCGGGGCCATTCCAAAAAGCTGGTCTATCAATACTTGCCATCCCGGTACGGTATGAATCCGGATGACCTGAGGAAAGCAGACGCCATTGAAATCGTCCTTGGACAAGGTGCAAAACCCGGCGGCGGCGGCATGCTGTTGGGCCAAAAGATTACCGATCGCGTGGCGCAAATGCGCAATCTGCCTAAAGGTATCGACCAGCGCAGCGCTTGCCGACATCCTGACTGGACGGGTTCTGACGACCTGACCCTCAAGATTCTGGAACTCAGGGAAATCACCGACTGGAAGGTGCCGATCTATATCAAGGTCGGTGCGACCCGCACCTACTACGATACCATGCTCGCAGTAAAATCTGGTGCAGATGTGGTGGTGCTGGATGGCATGCAGGGAGGCACGGCAGCGACCCAAGACGTGTTTATTGAACATGTCGGCATACCGACACTGGCGGCACTGCCGCAGGCGGTTGAAGCCTTGCAGGAGATCGACATGCACAGAAAAGTGCAGCTGATTGTTTCTGGTGGTATTCGGTCTGGCGCTGATGTGGCCAAATGTCTGGCGCTCGGCGCGGATGCGGTTTCTATCGGCACTGCGGCGTTGATCGCGCTTGGCTGTAACCATCCGCAGTGGCAGGCTGAGTACGAAAAAATCGGCTCCAGCGCCGGTTTTTATGATGACTATCAGGACGGCAAGGATCCTGCCGGCATTTCAACACAGGACCCTGAATTGATGAAACGCCTGGATCCGAAAGCTGCCGGACACAGGCTGGCCAATTATCTGCGTGTTTTGACCATGGAGACGCAGATACTGGCTAGGGCCTGCGGTAAGTCTCACGTTCATAATCTGGAGCCGGAAGACATGGTTGCGCTGACTATTGAAAGCGCCGCTATGGCGCGGGTGCCATTGGCCGGTACAAGCTGGATACCGGGACAGTAAGGAGAAGACTGAAGGTTTGCCATTTTATCTGGTCATCTGTCCACCGGGACAGTGACTGGAGCATCCACGGAAATGGCATATTCACTGACACCGCTTCGGCGGTGTCTTTT
The DNA here is from genome assembly GCF_001550065.1 of Kordiimonas lipolytica. Next base: position 11,341 of record NZ_LRUB01000005.1, on the reverse strand, counting down.
TTTTGTGCTTTCATCCAGCGGGAATATGGTAGGGGGCTTGGCTCAGATTTTCGATCTATTCGGGCGACAGAGCATAGCGCATGAGCTGGTCATGGATCTCGTCCTTTATCCCAGCCATCTCCGGGTGTTTGGGTTTGTTGTGACCAATGAACATCACCAGGCCTTCGATATGTTCAGCGACGACCGCGGCGCGGAGCTGGACAGTAGACTCTGACAAGGCTGGATTGGCGTGGGAGATCAGGTTCGCAATCTGGTGGCGATGGCGGACGTAAAAGCTGTCCAGCGCCATACAGGCATCAGGGTCGCGCGCTGCCAGTGCCCATATTTCAACGAAGAAAAGCCCTGTTTCCATGGTGGTACAATCGTCGATCAGAAACTTCAATACCCAGGACAACGCCTTTTCGGGGCTCAGGTTAGTGATGCCACCATCAATTTCCTCGTACATTGCCAGATAGTGCTCATCAAGCGTGAAATTCATCGCCGCGGTTATCAGCTCGCTCTTGCTGTTGAAATAGTGCTGAAGCGTTTTCAGGTGAACACCAGCTCTCTTGGCGACCCTGCGCATCGAAAAGGAGCCGTACCCCTCATCAATAAAGACCTGGCGGGCGGAATCGAGAAGTTCTCTCTCCCGCTTGGTCCAAGTGTGTCTGACCTCTTTTTGAGACGAATGGAATGGAGACTCGGATTCTTGCCACTCATCAATAACTGTTTCCTGATCAGACAAAATATCCCTTCCTTCGGAGTTTCCTGATAGCCGCCCGGCGGAAAAATCTTATTTAGCGTTCTATATGGTATGTGTCACACGTGCCGTTTTATAGCTTTTTCCCGAGCAATCTGTGCGGTGAAGGCCGCACATTCATGCTTCTTTATCCGTGGACAAGGGCACTGAAATTTCGCCCAGCCACGAATGCTTATCTAGCAGACAGGATATTCTGTTGACAAGAGTTGGTGATGTAACTAGCGTATACCGTCACATGACGGATAAAAGAAAGAATCGATCCGCAAAGACGTTTTTGAAGCGAATTTGACTCTAAAAATAGACGAGGGAGAGGCGGGCTTGATGTTGACTGGCGGTGGGTTCCGAAAGTTCAGTCGAATAATCCGATCAGCAGATTATTCTTGTACCCTTGGCGGTTTCCTCGCTTCTTCAGCTCAGTCCTTCATAAGAGAGGAGACAGAATGTGCTTATAGCCATTGACCCGAGCAAACTGACAGAAGCTGATTTTACGCCTAGCCAGGCCTTGAAACCAGATTGGCTTATTTCGGGTGCAATCGATGAGCATCTGAAAATGCTCTACACGGCGCCTGATGAGAAATTCATGGTTTTGGTTTGGGAAAACCGTTGCTCTATTGAGACCAAACTTCCCGATTATCCAGTGGACGAATTTCTGACCATCATATCGGGTAATGTGGAAATCGAAAATGAGGATGGCAGCAAGGCCTTCTATGGGGCAGGGGACAGTGTTTTCATAGAAAAAGGCACCACCTGCATTTGGCGGCAAAACGGGCCTTTGCGCAAATACGTTATATGGAACATCCGCTGAGGGAGAGGGTGATGAAACTGGCAAAGATTATAAATGCAGGTGCAGGGGTATGGCTTGGTCTGGCTATGGCCGGTGGCGCATATGCGGGCGAAAGCTGTGACGTGGTAGCGGGGGAGCAGGCCGCGAAAAAATGTGTAGCCTGTCATGCCCTTGATACCGACGAGAATAAGGTGGGCCCAAGCCTGAAGGGCGTCTATGGCCGCACCATTGCAAGCTATGAAGGCTTCCGGTTCTCGCGCGCCCTCAGCAAAGTTGAAGGCGAGTGGACAGAAGAGGAACTGGATAAGTTTCTGCTCAAGCCACAGGCATATGCCCGTGGTACCAGCATGGGATTTGGTGGGCTTCGTAAGGAGCAGGAGCGCGCTGACGTGATTTGTTACCTCAAGAATATCAGCGAGTAAGGCTGCATCCTGTCGTGCTTTTGGCATGGCGAATTTTGATGTTGGGAGAATGGATATGAGCGACAATGAGAAAAAAGAAGTAAGGCGGCCATACGCCGGACCGACAGCGCCATCACGGCGCGGATTTCTGGCAGCGGGTGCTGGAGCCTCTGTTCTGGTTGCCTCAGCGGGGGCGCTGGCGGCCAGTACTGCAGAGGCAGGGGAATACAAGGGCAAGAGTAAAGGTCATGTGATTGTTATTGGTGGCGGGTTTGCCGGTTGCACCGCGTCGAGGGAGCTAAGCCGGAGCGGCTACAAGGTTACCCTTCTGGAAGCCAGGAACCGTCTTGGAGGCCGGACATTTACATCCAAGTTTGCTGGTGAAATGGTCGATATGGGGGGGACTTGGGTACACTGGTCGCAGCCCCATGTGTGGTCCGAGATCCGACGCTACGGGATGGAATTGGATGAGACTGTCGGCGCTGTAGCTGAGAATGTGATCTACATTGACTATGATGGTAAGCGGCACGAGGCAAAATGGTCGGACATCTGGCCAACTGCAGAGGATCACGACAAAGTCTGGCGGAAATATTATCCTGACGCCTATGAGATGATGCCGTTTCCTTCCATGCCTTTCCAGGACCTGAAGTGGATTGAAACCGACAATATAACTATGCAGGAAAAACTGGACACGGCAGATCTATCCGAAATCGAGAAGATTTATATAGATTGCTACCATTCGACCTGTGGCGCCAATGCAATGGATCAAGTGTCCTATGCCTACATTCTGCGCTGGTATGCCCACGCAGGATACAGCGGCACTTGTATTAATGATCTGGGACTTCGGTTCAAAATCAAGGGTGGCACGAAAGCGCTTCTGGAGAAGATCATCGGCGACGCTAATGCTGATATCCACTTGTCGACCCCGGTTCGCAAAGTGACTCAGACGAAAAACGGTGTTGAGGTTCTGACCGATACGGATAAGAAATTCACTGCCGACGCTGTCGTCTGCGCGATGCCTCAAAACGTTTTGCGGGATGTTGAATTCTCACCTGCGCTTCCGGCCGGCAAGCTGAAAGCTTCCGAGGATACTCATGCCGGATCTGGCACCAAATTGCATGTCCAGCTTGAAGGTGAATACGAGGCCTTTGGTGGTTGGGCTCCTGGTGGCGACGTGCCAATCAACTATGTGCTGTGGGACAGCGCCAAGAATGGCCATACTCATCTGATCTGTTTTGGCCCAGGCACTGATACCCTTGATATGAACGATACCGAAGCCGTTCAGAAAGCCATTGAGACTTTTTTGCCGGATGCGAAAGTAATTCAGGCATTTGGCTATGGCTGGAATGATGACCCCTATTCGCAAGGTGTCTGGTTCTCGCCTCGCCCGGGTCAGGCCTATGGTATATTGGAAGACATGCAGTCGTCCCATGGCCGTATACACTTTGCAAGTGGTGATTGGGCCAATAGTTGGCGTGGCTTTATTGACGGCGCCATCGAACAGGGACTGGTTGCCGCTGATAAAGTGCGTGATCAGCTCAAGGGCTGAACGGCGCCGGGCTGCTGGATGACTAGAGGCCAAGTATAGTGAAAACGGATTGCTCTGATGATGCAATCCGTGGCTATTTCACCGACGCTGTTATCGTGACGCCGGCGCATTAGGGTTTCTCGCGGGAGTGGACCACGCCAGCGCATAGGCTAGCGCCGGAGCCGATAGTCGGGGGAGGCATGGGCGGATTGGAGAAGACAGTACGCCTGAAATCTGTGCTCATGGCGGATGTTTAGAGATTTCAAGACGATCGAGGATCATTGATTTTATCGAATGGAGGGCAAGATGCCTTTTGATGTACCCAAGTTTAAAGAAAAATATGACAATTATATTGGTGGCAAATTTGTTGCGCCGGTTGGCGGACAGTATTTTCCCAATACGTCGCCGGTGGACGGCAAGGCCTTTACCAAAGTTGCACGCTCCGACGCTCGAGATATCGATCTTGCTCTTGACGCCGCGCATGCTGCAAAGGATGGCTGGGCCAAAACCTCGGTAACAGAGCGCAGCACCATCCTTCTGAAGATTGCTGACCGCATTGAACAGAATCTCGATTCTCTGGCTATGGTTGAAACCTGGGATAACGGCAAAGCAGTCCGGGAATGTAAGGCCGCTGATCTGCCGCTGGCGATTGATCATTTCCGTTATTTTGCGGGCATCATCCGTGGCGAATCCGATGATATTGCGGATCTCGGTGGTGATACTGTCTCCATGGAGATCAAAGAACCGCTTGGTGTAGTTGGTCAGATTATTCCGTGGAATTTTCCGATCCTGATGGCGACATGGAAACTGGCGCCAGCACTTGCGGCAGGTAACTGTGTGGTTATGAAGCCAGCCGAACAGACCCCGACATCAATCCTGGTGTTAATGGAGGTGATTGGCGACTTGTTACCCCCCGGCGTTGTCAATATCGTCAATGGTTTTGGTGAGGAAGCTGGCGCGCCGCTCGCCAGTTCTACCCGTGTTGCCAAGGTAGCATTCACTGGCTCCACGTCGGTTGGTAAAGCTATTTATGAAGCGGCGGCTCCAAATCTGATTCCGGTCACGCTGGAATTGGGTGGGAAGTCGCCGAACATCTATTTTGAAAGTATAGCCTCCGAAGATGACGAGCTTTTCGACAAAGCGATTGAAGGCTTCGTTATGTTTGCCCTTAATCAGGGTGAAGTCTGTACCTGTCCGTCTCGTGCGCTGATCCAGGAAAGTATCTATGAAAAATTCATGGCGCGCGCCATCGAGCGCGTTAAAGCCATTAAGGTGGGTAATCCGCTGGATCCAGAGACGATGATTGGAGCCCAAGCATCCAACGAGCAGTATGACAAGATCCTGTCATACATCAACATTGGCCGTGATGAGGGTGCCGAGGTGCTGACCGGGGGCGCTGCACGAGAGGTCGATGGCCTTGAAGGTGGCTATTATATTGAGCCAACCATTTTGAAAGGCAGCAACTCTATGCGGGTTTTCCAGGAAGAGATTTTTGGCCCGGTGGTCGGCGTTGTGACCTTTAAGGATGAGGCAGAAGCCATTGCTATCGCCAATGACACCGAATACGGCCTTGGCTCTGGTGTCTGGTCCCGGGATATGCATCAGGTGCACAATGTGTCCCGGCAGATTGAAGCAGGCAGAGTTTGGGTGAATTGTTACCATCTGTATCCGGCTCATGCTTCCTTCGGCGGGTTCAAGAAATCCGGTATCGGTCGCGAGACACACAAGTGTGTTCTGGATGCCTATCGCCGCACCAAGAATGTCCTGATCAGCTACGACAAGAACCGGCTCGGCTTTTTCTGATCGGATTCAATGAGGTTTTGACTGACGGGCAAAACTGCCCGTCGGTCATAAGAGTATAAACCGTCCCGGTTTGCATACACGTACCTGATAGATAGGGAAGCCGTTCATTGATCAATAAGTTCTTGAGAAAATTTGTTGTTTTTTCAGCTTTTCTCATCGTCTCAGGCTGTTCGCAAGCTGACAACAACAGTGATGATCACGCAGCTTCGGTTGAAGCTGAAATTGATGAAGTTGCGATCATTAAAACCATAGAAGGCCGGTTTGATACCGCCTTCCATACGGTCTGGTCAAAAGACCATGATGCCGAAACTTTTGTACATGAATACTTGACTCCAGACGCTGTCATTACAGCGTCAGACAGTCCGACAACCTGGTCCGGGTATGATGAATTAGTTCCGTTGATGGTCGATTTGATTGCGTCCTATCCTGGCATCACAGCAGAATCTGTATTCACCCGGGTAGCCAGCGAAACAGTTGTCTACCAGTTTGCCCAGTTCACCTTTCACCCGGCCGATTCGAACGCTGATACCATTCCGGCTAAGTCCCTCTATGTCTGGGTGCACAGGGATGGAAAATGGAAGATTACCGCAGATCATTTTAGCTACACGCTGATGGATGTGCCTTCAATCGCAAAATAGAGTTTCCTTTCCCGGTTTCTAGATCCTGGACAAGGGTCGTACTTAAGCGCGGCAAGCGAGGGACCTCCCGAATTTGACAGCGCTGCCCAGCCGCCTTGACTCTGGCTCGAATCGGGATGGAATACGTGGGGAGAAATTACAATGTCTGAGATCGCCGTTTATAAGGTGCCCGAATCTGTTGCCGCAAACACCTTTTGTACAGAGGGGCAGTACAGGGACCTATACAAACAATCCATCAACGACCCCATCGCTTTCTGGAGTGAGCAAAAAAACTGTGTTGACTGGTTCCGCGACCCCCAGATTATCAAGAACACTTCGTTCAGCGGAGAAGTATCGATCAAATGGTTCGAAGACGGCGAACTGAATGTCTCCTACAATTGCATAGACCGCCATTTGCCATCCCGCGCCAATGAAATCGCCTTGATCTGGGAAGGCGATAATCCGGCTGAAAGCGCGAAGGTGACATATGGCGAATTGGCCCGGGAGGTGAATCGCTTTGCCAATGTCCTCAAGTCGCTGGGTGTGAAAAAAGGCGATCGGGTCACCATGTACATGCCGATGATCCTTGAAACTACTTATGCGATGTTGGCTTGCGCCCGGATCGGGGCGGTGCATTCGATCGTCTTTGGCGGCTTTTCTCCGGATGCTGTTGCCAGTCGGCTGGACGATTGCCAGTCAAGTTTCATTATTACCGCTGATGAGGGATTAAGGGGCGGTCGCAAAGTGCCTTTGAAGGCCAATGTAGATGCCGCTATCGTGGAGTTGGCCGCATCTACCGGTCGGTCAGTGGATACCGTTCTGGTGGTTAGGCGAACCGGCGCGGATATCGCCATGACCAAGGGCAGGGATGTCTGGTACCACGATGTGTCACAAGATGTCAGTGATCATTGTGACCCGGAGCCGATGAAGGCGGAAGACCCGCTTTTTATCCTTTATACCAGCGGATCGACCGGCAAACCCAAAGGCGTGTTACACACTACGGGCGGGTATCTGGTCTGGGTAACCATGACCTTCAAATATATCTTCGATTACAAGCCGGGTGAGGTCTACTGGTGTTCAGCCGATGTCGGCTGGATTACCGGGCATAGTTATATCGTATATGGACCTCTGTCCAATGGGGCCACCAGCTTGGTTTTTGAGGGGGTGCCAAACTATCCGGATGCCTCGCGGTTCTGGAATGTCATAGATAATTTCAAAGTCAATATCTTCTACACTGCCCCCACCGCCATTCGCGCCCTTATGCGCGAAGGCGAGGATTTTGTGAAAGCGACGGATCGATCTTCCCTCAGGTTGTTGGGGTCTGTTGGTGAACCCATTAATCCCGAGGCATGGAACTGGTATTACACTGTCGTTGGGGAAGGGCGTTGCCCGATTGTTGATACTTGGTGGCAGACCGAGACGGGCGGCGTCCTCATATCGCCTTTGCCGGGCGCAACGCCACTGAAACCTGGGTCGGCGACCCGGCCCTTTTTTGGAGTAAAGCCCGCGCTGGTTGATGCAGACGGTAATATTCTTGATGGTGCGACAGAGGGGAATCTGGTCCTTATGGACAGCTGGCCAGGCCAAATGCGGACCGTCTATGGTGACCATGAGCGGTTCATTCAAACCTATTTCAGCTCTTATAAAGGCCTTTATTTCACAGGGGACGGCTGCCGCCGCGATGAAGACGGTTATTACTGGATTACGGGCCGTGTTGATGATGTCATCAACGTATCAGGCCACCGTATGGGGACGGCCGAGGTGGAGTCCGCTCTCGTGGCTCATGAAGATGTCAGCGAGGCCGCCGTGGTAGGCTATCCGCACGATATCAAAGGACAGGGCATATTCGCCTATGTCACCTGCAAGGCCGGGGTGGAACCCACCGATCAATTGCGATCCGATTTGGTCAAATGGGTGCGCAAGGAAATCGGGCCAATTGCGTCACCTGATGTTATTCTCTTTGCCCCTGGCTTGCCAAAAACCCGCTCCGGCAAGATCATGCGCCGTATCCTGAGAAAGATTGCAGAGAATGACACCGATAGTCTCGGGGATACATCCACCTTAGCGGATCCGTCCGTGGTGGATGATTTGATAAGGACCTACCGCGTGGCGACATCTGTCTGAAAGGTTCTGTAATCCATTTATAGGGCCTGATCTTAAGTACCAATATTTGCTATAAGAGGCTTTGTTGACGTTTTGGAGGCTATCCATGCCCAGAAACACATCCGTCTCTCTCGGTGATCATTTTGCCGGGTTTATCGAGTCCAAGGTTAGAACGGGCCGTTATGGTTCCGCCAGCGATGTCGTGCGGGCCGGTCTCAGGCTTCTTGAAGAACATGAGGCCCGGGTCGAAGCGCTGCAGGCTGCTCTTGCCGAAGGGGAAGCATCGGGCACGCCCCAATCGTTTGATGCCGGTGCATTCCTGAACGAGATGCGGGACAAATATGCCGACTAGGCCGGATGGATACCGGCTTTATCTGCGCGCCCGTACCGATCTCGAGGGGATCTGGCTTTATACCTTCGAAACATGATCGTCAGGCCAGGCCGACGACTACATCTCCGAATGCTTCAGAGCCTTTGAAGGATTGGCCCTGGGCCATATCCTCTCTGCAAGTGGGAAGTTATTCCCAAGGATTGATAATATCGAGTTCGGCAAACGCGAAGTCCTTGGTGTTTCGCGTCACAAGGGTGAGACGGTGATGGATGGCCGTTGCGGCAATCAGGCTGTCAATGGCAGGAAGGGAACGTCCCGCCTTGGCCATAAGACGTCCCCACTCGTCGGCTACTTTGGTGTCAACGGAGAGAATATGGCTTCCAAACCAGGTCGGCAGATCATGCTCCAGCCAGTCCACGATCCTGGCGTATCGGTTGCCTTCGGTAAGTCCTGCAACGCCTTTGCGGATTTCGCCAAGGGTCAGGACGCTCAGGTAAAGCCCTTCCTGAGGAGCCGTCCTGAACCATGCCCGGACTTTGGGGTTCGGTCTTGGCCGTACCAGTTCCGATATGGCGCAAGTGTCAATGAGGTAGCTCACAGATCAACATCGCGCGTGGGCGATTGATCCCGTTCGATGTCGATATCGAGACCTGCCAAAGGCGATTTCCTGAGAAAGCTTGCCAGGTCCGGTTTTCGCCCGACCATTTTCTCGTAATCCGCTCGTGACATAAGGACGGCTGCAGATTTACCCCTTAAGGTGATTTCCTGGGGGCCTTCCTTGGTGAGCTTTACAACTTCACTGAACTTTGCCTTGGCGTCCTGAAGAGGCCACTGTTTCATGTCTTGCTCCATACTAGTCAGACTGGTCATATGATATTGGGGATCGGGGCGTTGATCAAGGAAGTTTATGTCATCTGAACCGGGGCGCGGTCGCCGAAGGTACTTTTCGTCCGACGGTTTCTGTACCCTTTATTTAGGGTCCTTGTTCGTTCCTGTGTCAGGGAAGCCAAATTCCCTGTTGTCCTGCATCAGAGCATGCAGGTAGAGGCGCGGCAAAGACAACGGTGGCCATCACTTGCCATCAGCCTTTGAGCGGACCCATCCTGGCCGCCAGGGCTTAACGGTCGTTCCGGAAAGCGAAAGCTCATCCCACCAAAAGGGCGATCTGTCCCATGGTCGTCCCACTAATGACGATGTTCATCCCGCTTCAACGCAGATCTATCCCACATCCGTCCCACCAAACGGCATTCTCATCCCGCTAAACCCGTTTTTCATCCCACATTCATCCCGTTAAACGGCATTTTCATCCCACTAAAAATACGGCCATCCCGCTTGAAGGTTGGGCGGTTTCTATAATCGAAAGCATAGGAAATGCGAAAAATAATATGGCGATTACAGTGGGTTAGTCTCTCCAAGAAGCGAAAAGAGGTACGGATTCAGTGAAAAATCGGACAAAATTCCGTACAGCTGTTCCACTTGGCATAATTCGCTGTTATGGCCCGAAAATTTCCTGTTCTGAGAAGGAACAGGGAAGGGGCGTTCCCTGTTCTTACCAACGGGAATTTGACTCTTAACTCACTGATATGGCGGGGTTTATAAGGGAAAGTGGAGTACCCAAAGGGCCCAAAACCGGTTCATTACCCTGTAAATTAGCCATTATCAGGGTATTTGAGCCAGGAACAGGGAAGAGACCGGTTCGAGGGTGACTGCAACCGCCACCAATAATTCCAAGGGCTTAGGAAGCATTTCCTAGGCCCTTATTCTTTGTGGGACCACCAAAGGGACCATGATGGGACCAGTGAAATTTGTAGAGCTGGCGTTCCTACGTTTCCGGATCTCTATACAAGTTAGTCGGTACGGTCAGGAATATGCTCAACCAGCTTTTCAACCGGCACCCGAAAGTAATTGCATAGCTTGTCAATGATCTCCGTCGAAGCGTTATAGCCCTTCTGGTTCGCGACTTTGGTCAACGTCGTCCGATGAATGCCGGTCTCCCGCGACACCTCATCAAATGTGACCTTACGACCTTCATTGAAGCCCTTGTCAGCCATTACCTCTCTCAAGCGAAAACGAATCATCACCAACTTACATTCATCAAATGATGTGTATGAACATCTTTTTTTGTTGACATACATCATTGCAGCGATATAAATGATGCGTACACACATCATTGGCCGCGTGGGAGTAACAAAAGATGAGCCCAACATACTTAACAACCGAAGAGTTGGCTAGTAGAATCAAATACGATGTCCGCACCATCCGTGAACGCCTTAAAGATAGCGTCCTTCTGGAGGGGGTTCATTACATTCGGCCGTTCGGCGGGCGCAAAATTCTCTATCTCTGGGAAACTATTGAAAGAGATATGCGCGAGCAGCACAGCCTACCCACCAGCTTCTCGAGTCTGGCGGTTTAACATGGCCGCAATCGGATCTCGGAATGGACGACTATATATTGACTTCCGCTACCAGGGAATTCGATACAAAGAATACACCGGCGCACAAGATACGCCGGCGAACCAAAGAGCAGCTCAGCAACTTTTGAAGCGCATGGAAGCCGAGATTACACTCGGAACGTTTAGCTATCTCAAGTATGTCAAGGGCGGAGCAAAATTAGGCCATAGGGCGGCGTAAAAGTGAGCCAGTATGGATATGGTTGATATGATAGCCGGGGGCATGCCCCCGGCTATCATATTTTGGCGATCATTTTGGGTGGGGTTTTGAGCGGCTCTGCGCGAGGCGGTAGCTTTCGCCGTTCATCTCGAGGATGTGAACATGGTGGGTCAGCCGGTCGAGGAGCGCGCCGGTGAGGCGTTCCGAGCCGAAGGTTTCTGTCCACTCGTCGAACGGAAGGTTGCTGGTGATGATGGTGGAGCCACTTTCATATCGCTCGGAGAAGACCTCGAACAACAGTTCGGCGCCGGTCTTTGAGAGCGGCACAAAGCCCAGTTCGTCAACGATCAGCAATCTGTATTTGGCCAGCTTCTTCTTGTAGCGCAGCAGGGACTTCTCATCCCTCGCCTCCATCAGTTCATGCAC
>NZ_LRUB01000004.1 GCF_001550065.1 Kordiimonas lipolytica | reverse complement strand
CGCCAGATCAGCCTGCAGCCGGTCCCCGATGCTCACCTTGTGCCCTGACAGGACATCTGACTGCCGCCTGGTACAAGCGTCCTCCAGATAGTCGTTGAAAGCGTCAAAGCTGGCGAAGGACGGAATGGGGACCATGAAGGTCCGGCGCATATAGCCGACCATGCCTTCAACCTTGCCCTTATCGTTGCCCTTGCCGGGGCGGCCATAGCGGTCCTCTATCAGATAGTGGGACAGGAAGGCCGAGAAGCTGTCGGTCCGCTTGCGCGTGCCATCCGGCAGAATGCGAGATACAAGACAGCGGTCATTGTCGTACAGGACCGACTGCGGCACAGCGCCAAAGAAGGCAAAGGCATGGTTGTGGCCGTCCAGCCAGGCCTCCGTCGTGGCCCGGGGATAGGCCCTGACATAACAGGCATCGCTATGCGGCAGGTCCAGCACGAAGAAGTGGGCCTTCTGCCGCACCCCGCCGATGACCACCTGGGCCTCGCCGAAGTCCGCCTGCGCGTGACCGGGGGTGTGGCTCAGCGGTACATAGACCTCGCGGCTGGTCCGACGGTACTCTCTCACATAGTCCTTGATGATCGTATAACCGCCATCAAAGCCATACTCGGAGCGTAGGCGCTCGAAGATACGCTTCGCTGTATGGCGCTGCTTGCGCCCTACCTGGCGGTCACCCTCCAGAATACTGTCGATGATGTCGGTGTAGCCATCAAGCTTGGGACGCCTGACCGGCACTGAGCGCCGGTAGCCCGGCGGCTCTGAATGCGAGAGCATCTTCGCGACTGTGTCACGGCTGATCCCGAAACGCCGGGCAGCCTCCCGGTTGCTCAGGCCTTGCACATGGCACGCAAGGCGAACCCTTCTGTATAAATCCACTGAATAAATCCTCCGGCCCTCCCATCAAATGGAAAAGCCAAAAAGTGGCAGACTTTTACTCCGCCCGCAGCAACACAACGCCGCCGCTTCAGTGGCCTACTTTTACACCGCCCTATACACCACCCAGATTGGAGAGTTTTCGATACTTCTCCGTGCCGACGTTGCTCCTCTTACATGCCGTTATTTTCTACAAAATGTTGAATGTGGGATACTGAATGGCACGACCTTTTTTCGCGTATTGAATGACGGAAATCAGCCCAACCGAAATCCCAAAATCCATATTATTCAAGGTGGTGAAAAATTCTTGCCGACTGTCCGATGTGATAAGTTGGCAATGGAAACAACTAACATCACAGGCCTACGCCATTCGCAATACTCTGTTTCACAGCCGCGATTTGCCGCCGGAACTGCCTATCCAGGCTTCTTTGTTTGCCTGCGGGACGAGCCAGAATTGGATTTTAACGGACGCAGGCATCCGGATAAAAAGGGATTTTCGGTATTTGGTAGGGTGACTAAAGGTACCGACGTCGTTGATGCAATATACCAGCAAGCCAATGAGCAGCCATACCTGCAGAACGAGATCCAAATTACCGGGGTCTTGTTAAGGGCATTGGTGGATAAGGCTGTTTGACTGCTCACCAAGTGCGAATAATGCCTCGCCTCTTTCGGCTTTGATTTGCGAAGAGCGGGCTGTTGGTTTGATGAAGGTGTTAGGTGAAATCAGCAGTAACAAACCCGAACGCAGGCCGAATTTTCGCACACTTTGGTGCAACTCTTATCTTCTTTCCTTGGTCTATATTCCCCACAGTTTCTGTTGACTTAGTTAGCTGTTCCTCTGCCTTCGACCTGTACTGTCAAACGCTTTGAGTGTGGTGCGTTTTACCAATACATAAACGGCAAAAATAGCGATTGGCGATAGTATTCCAGTCGCTGTCCCTGGGGCCAAAGGAAGACCCAGGGGGGCTAGTGCTTTCATTGCAACCCCCAGAATGCCAATGCTGTAGTAGCTGATCGCAACGACAGATAAGCCTTCGACAGTCTTCTGAAGTCGGATTTGAGTGCGGGCTTTACGATTCATGGACGTTAGTAGTGACTTATTCTGGCTCTGAATGTCTAGGTCTACTTGGGTGCGAAGAAGGCCTGCGGCGCGTTCAATTCTCTCGGATAGCTCTCTCAGCCGTTTGCTGGCCGTTTGACAAGAACGGACAGCGGGAACTGAATTCCGGTGGTAAAAATTTGAGAGACGTTGGGCCCCTTCAATTCTTCTTTCCCGAATTTCCTCGGAACGCTGCTCAACAATTGAGTAATATGCAGTAGCAGCGGTGAGCCTGAAAGTAGATGCAGCGGAGAGCTCTTCGATCTTGGTGGATAGTTCAAGGAGTTTGTTTAGGCTATGTTGGGGCTGAGTGGAGGCCGCCTCGGCAGTCATGCTGGATACAATATGTTCGATATCCTGTTCATGTTGAAAAGTTGCCTGCAACACTTTACGCGCTACGGCGAGTGATTTCAGGGCCATGTGATTGTAGGTGATGATTTCCAGAAGACGTTGTACAAGGCGCCCAGACCGGAACTGACAAAGTTCCCGTATATAGATGTCAATTTCCAACACACCTTTTTTGTTTGGCTTAAAATTTGACCAGGCGGTGGCGCTGCCGGCACAGACCTCGCTGCCTGAGTGTGATTTAGCCAACCTACAAACTTCCTCCGGGGACAGCGCGCCATTATGAACATTGACCTGAATGGCGATCGTAATGCTACTTTCAATCTGTTCAAGCCAACCAACTGGTAAAATATCTGTCAGGCTTTCATTGTTCTGTGTCTGATCCGCTAGGACAAAACTATACGCGGCGAACTCAGTGTGACATTCCCATTTGATTATATATGCACCGTAGCGAAAAACATGGTGGCGTCCGTTGCTTGGGGCGGAGGCGCCGAGCGCCTTACAGAGTTGAGCACAGTGTTCCATGCTTTTGGTTGAAAAGGCTTCTTCGAACCAAATTGTAAGGTGGAACACAGAAGCTGGAGCCTTTAGTGGGATTGGCGGTCTTCCGTGTAACTCTGGACTGGGGGTCAGTTGTAGATGGGAGAGTTCTAGCATCAGAACATTTCCTGAGGTTCATATAGGCTGGGCCCATAGGTTTCAGCGCGGTTCAAAAAGCACCACATTCGCGTGATTCCGTAAAATTCTCGTATTTAAAAAAATATGTTAGTTTTTTAACCTCTGAGTCTGAGAGTGCCGCGGCTTCGCTCACCTCTCACGCCAAAATTTTATCTTTTTGGTTGAAATTATATATATAGCATAATTTTATTTTGACAATAATTATGTAAGATGTATGGTCAAGTATGCCGGTTGAGCATGCTGTGCGAGCATCTAGGTGTCCCTCTCGGTTTAATGGGGCTGCAATTGGCGCGTTGAATGGGAAAGCAAACTCGGGGAGAGTTCGAAATGACTTCTAATAAAATGTCGCCAACGTTGATTGCGTGCCTTTTGGCGTCCTCAGCAATGCCGGCTTTCGCGCAGGACGGGCAAGAAGCAGCCGGCGCAAGTAGCGATACAATGGTATTTGAGGAGATTGTGGTTACGTCACGTAAGCGTGCAGAGAGCTTGCAGGATGTGCCGGTGGCAGTTTCCGCATTTTCGGCTACTCAGATTGAGGAGGCTGGAATCGAAAGGCCTGCGGACTTCATCAATATGACGCCCAATATTTCGGTCGCAGAATCTCAGAATCCTGGAATCTCCTTTATTACAGTTCGTGGCATTTCGCAGGTGCGGAATGGTGAGTCACCCGTGGCTGTGGTGGTGGATGGTGTGCTGCAGACCGCCCCGGGACAGTTCAATGTTGACTTGTTTGACATCGAGCAAATTGAAGTGCTTAAGGGGCCGCAGGGTGCTCTCTATGGGCGGAATGCAATTGGCGGCGCTATCAACATAACGACGAAGAAACCAGCACAGGACTTTGAAGGCAAAGTCCTTGTGGGCGGGGGCAATGGTGGCTTGGTGAAGGCTCAGGCTGCTGTTAGTGGTGGGCTTGGTGCTGACAGTTTAGCTGGCCGCTTGACCGTGTCTCATAAGGAATATGATGGTTATCTGTGGAATACTTATCTACGGACGGAACCTGATCCCTACCAGGATCAGAATATTACTGGCCGGATCATGTGGGATCCATCAGCATCGTTCTCTGCGGATATCCGCGCCAACTATGATCGAACCACTTCAGGTGCGGTTAATTTTGTAATGAATCGAGTTGATGCTGTATCGGGTGAATACACCAAGGGTTTTTCAGGGCTTCCTGGGGATGCGGATGATGTTGGCCCTGATATAGAAAGCAATTTTGTTGGGCGGTCACTGCGTGAGATTTTCGGGCTTTCTGCTCGGTTGAACTGGCAGGGCGAGTTTGGAAGCCTTCTGGCCATTTCATCGTACGACTCGATTTACGAAACTTCAGTGGGTGATGCAGCTCCATATACTAGTGCGCTTACCCGCACTCAGAACTCACTGTTTGATACCGAGACATATAGTCAGGAGTTGCGGTTTACGTCTCCGGATGAAAATCGCTTCCGCTATATCGTGGGCGTATACTACCTTGAGACAGATCGCCTTGTTAACCGGTCCAACGGTACAGATCTGGGGCAAGGAATCGGGATTTTTCCAGAGGTTGGTTCTTTCGCAGGCGCTAACTCTGATAATCCTTCAGTTTGGGTCGCTCAAGACCAGAACGATAATAAGGCGTATGCAGCGTTTCTGCAGACAAACTTTGATGTTTCTGAGCGTTTCGAGCTTTCAGCGGCCGTTCGCTATGACCGCGACGAGCGTCGCGCGGAAAATGTAGGTCCGTCACATGATGTTTTCTCGGCTACACTTGGGGTGCCGGGCAGTGTTCGGGAGGCGAACTTTTCAAAGTGGCAGCCAAAGTTCACTCTGCGGTATAAATTTAGCGATGATCTATCAGCTTATGCCACGTACTCGGAAGGCTTCCGTTCCGGTGGATTTAACCAAGATGGGGTTGCTGCTGTAGCAGCCGCTTTGGATCCAGATACTTTGGTGCAAGACAGTTACGGAGATGAAACTTCACGCAACTGGGAGGTTGGCTTCAAAGGGCGGGCATTGGACCGAAAGCTTCGAGTCACTGGCGCGGCGTTCGTGACCAAGTTTGAGGGGTTCCAGTTCTTCTCCTTCATTCCTGCAGCAGGTGCGCAAATCATTACACAGATTGATGAAATTGATATCCAGGGCGCCGAACTTGAAGTGCACTATGCCAGTGGTACTGGCTTAAGTCTCTCAGGAGGGCTTGGGTATACTAATTCGGAGATCAAAGCGTACGCGATTGACCCAACTGCGGTCGGAAATGAATCGCCCTACGTCCCTAAGATAAGCTTTAATCTGGCTGCTCAACAAGTATTTGAACTTTCCAACGATCATGAGTTGATTGCCAGGGTGGATTGGGAAAGTCGCGGTAGCCAATACTGGGAACCGTTGAACGCTACTGAGCGTAGCCGATTGAATCTTGTTAATGCACGTCTCTCTTTCGGTGACATCGGCGGCAAATGGAAACTTTCCGCGTGGGCGCGTAATTTGCTCAACAAAGAATATAATTCCGAGTACGTGCATAATGGTTTCGCGCACCGTGGTCTTCCGAGGACCTACGGGGTGGACCTCTCCTATAATTTCTAACTACCCGCTACGGGCGGGAGCGATCCCGCCCGTAAACTTGGTATTGCTTTGTGAATACTGGTCAGGCACGATGCCGCATCAAAATTTTGACAATAGTTAAAAAATAGAGGCTGTGAAATGTCTGCACCAAAAAACCAGAAAATCAACGTCGGACCAGGACTGAGGCAAGCCAGAAAAAACTTAAGTCTCACACTGAAAGAGCTTTCAGAAAAATGTGGGCTATCGGTTCCCTTCATTTCACAAGTTGAGCGAGGCCGAACAATTCCTTCGTTGATGTCTCTGTTTCAGTTGTCTGAGGCACTAGAGATTGACATGAACCAAATTATCAAAGCGACGCAGTCATGGAAGACTGTTCGTCGCGGAGATGATCCAGAATATCTCGAAATCGATTCTGATGCTGTCCATGTGCGATTGGCAAATCCGTTTCCCGATCAAAAACTTGACCCTCTATATATTACCTATCCTAGCGGCTACGAAAGCCGAACTGATAAAGGTGAGGGGCATGAAGGGGAAGCGTTTTTGTATGTGCTCGAAGGCCAGCTGAGGGTCGAATATTCGGGAGAAGTATACCAGCTTAAAGCAGGCGACAGCATGCACTACGATTTGCGTGAGACTTTGAGACTCTTTAACCGGGGGTCGGAAGATGCGCGTTGTATCTGGGTGGGGTCGCTTGTGCTGGGTTGAGTTTTCTCCGGGCAAAGGACTTTAAAGTGTCAAAAGAGAGTCAAGGCGCATTGAATTACCGTGTTGCGACAGATGTTGGTGGAACGTTCACGGATCTTGTTTTTTGTGATGTGGATCCAACATCTGGCGCAATCCAGAAAATATGCGCCAAAAAAGTACATACCACCCCTCCCAACTTCGATGTCGGTGTTATGAACGCTGTTGAAGCTGCGGAGCTCGATCCTAACCAGATCGGCTTTTTCGCGCACGGTTCAACGGTTGTCATCAACACCTTGACGGAGCGGAAGGGGGTCAAAACGGCTCTTTTTACAACTAAAGGTTTTCGTGACGTATTGGAGATTGGTCGAGGGAACCGCCCCGATATCTTCAACCTCAATTATAAAAAGCCCGAAGTCTTTGTTCCACGGCACTTGCGTATGGAAGTTCCAGAGAGAATGAACTTTCAGGGTGAGGTTCTCCATCCGATCGATCTATCCGATCTGAAATCCAACATTGCATTCTTAAAGCAAGAAAAGGTTGAGGCGATTGGAATTTGCTTCCTCCACGCCTATGCAAATCCAGCTCATGAAAAGAAGCTTCTTGATGCGATTTTGACGTTATGGCCAGAAGTGGCAGTGATCGCGTCACATCAAATTACCAGGGAATGGCGCGAATATGAACGCACAAGTACTACAGTACTTTCGGCTTATGTAAAACCCGTCGCCGCTCAATACATAGATAACCTAGACCGCAGTCTCAAAGGCAAAGGGCTTGGTGGCAAACTATACATTATGCAGTCTAACGGTGGCATTGAGACTGTTGAGGCTTCCAAATCAAATCCCATCACCCTGGTGGAATCGGGGCCTGCAAGTGGCATACTTGCCGCGGCGGCCTTGGGTAAGCTCATTGATGAGCCCAATATCATTGCCTTTGATGTAGGTGGGACTACCGCGAAATGCTCGCTCATTCATGATGGTAAAATCCAAACTACCAGCCGCTACATGATTGAACGCGATGAAATTAGCGCAGGTTATCCGATTATGACGCCGGTTATCGACTTGGTTGAAATTGGCAATGGCGGAGGCAGCATCGCTTGGGTTGATCAATTTGGTAAGTTGCGAGTAGGCCCCAAGTCAGCCGGAGCCAATCCTGGGCCAGCAGCGTATGGAAATGGGGGAACCTATTTCACTACTACAGACGCAAACATCGTTACTGGACGCATTGATCCCAACTATTTGATGGGGGGGGCAATGGTGGCGGATATGGAAAATGTTGAGAAAGCGATGGCACCGCTCGCGGCGAAGATCAGCCTCGGTCACAGCGAACTCGCCCGCGGAGTGCTCCGTATTGCCAACAACAACATGGTCAATGCACTAAAGCTTGTGTCTGTCAATCGAGGATATGATCCCCGGGAATTTGCCCTTGTAGCGTTCGGCGGAGGCGGCAGTCTGCATGCAACCGCTTTGGCTCGAGAGCTCAATATTCCAAAAGTTATCGTTCCCATGAATTCATCGGTCTTCTCCGCTTGGGGAATGCTCTTGTCAGACCTTCGACGTGATTATGTTTTGTCACAGCTGACGCTCTTCGAGGCAGGTTTCGATCAAAACATTAATGCAACTTGGCAAGGGTTAGAGCAACAAGCGAGAGATCAATATGGTCGAGATGGTGTAGACCCATCGACCGTCCAGTTTCAACGTATCGGTAAATTCCGTTATGCGGGTCAGGAACACACAGTAGACGTTGAGCTTCCACAAACAGACGTGCAACCAGAAGATTTTGCGGCTCTGTGGGAGCGGTTCCACTCGACTTACGAGCAGGAGTATAGCTACCGCCTTGACGCCAAAGTTGAGCTCGTTTGTTATCATCTTGTCGCGTCTGTAGCTGTGTCGAAAGTGCAACTGCCCAAATTGGCCACGACCGGCGCCACGGCGGAGCAAGCACTCAAGGGTATACGTCCTGTCGACTTTGACCTTGAAGGCACTTTAGACACCCAGATCTATGATCGCGCTCTTCTAGAGCCGTCTATGTCAATCGTAGGTCCTGCGATTGTTGAAGAAACGGGTACGACGACAGTTGTATTACCTGGCCAATACGTTCGCGTAGATGAGTTCGGCAACCTTCACATTTATGTACGGAGTGTCAAAAATGCTTAGCGCAAATACAAGCCATAAATTCGACCCTATTACGGTTGAAATCATTCAGAGTTCTTTGGTCGCTGTAGCAGAAGAAATGTTCGTGAGTATGGCAAAAGCTGCGATGAGCTCTGTAATATATGAGGTCCTCGATTTCGGCGTGGCGGTTACTGATCGCGATGGAAACCTAGCTAGCGCGGGAGCGGGCATCCCAACGTTTGTTGGTATGCTTGAGCCTGCGGTCAAGGCAGTGATCAAAAAATTTGGAACAGGTAAGGGGGTTAGCAAAGGCGATATTTTTATCACCAATGATCCCTATAGCGGCGGCGTCAGTCACATAAACGACGTTTCACTTGTTATGCCTGTTTTTGCCGACGATGTGTTGGTGGCCTGGGTGGCCAATAAAGGACACTGGGTAGACGTCGGTGGAATGGTGCCGGGAGGTCAATCGCCTCATGCGACCGAGGTCTTTCAAGAGGGACTCATATTTCCGGAGGTCAAACTTTTTGACCGGGGACAGCCAATCCAGTCGGTAATCGATATCATCATGAGCAACAACCGGCTTCCGGAACAAACCGCAGGCGATATGTGGGCAGGCGTCTCTGCCCTCCGTATCGGCGCCAATCGAATTGAAGAAATAGCGGCAAAGTACACCATCGAAGTGCTGTTGTATTCTATTGAAAACTATCTCAGCTATGGCGAAAGTGTTGCACGCAATGCACTGAAAGCATTACCTAAAGGCACTTTTACCGCTAGCGATTTGACCAACGACAATGCTGAAATCAAAGTGGTAGTGACCATAACTGAAGATGCCTTCATTGTGGACCTGCGTGGCAACCCACCGCAAGATAAGGGGCCTATGAATACAAGCTACATGGCGACATTGGTAACGATTCAGGCCATCTATAAAGGTATCGTGGCACCCCAAAAATGGGCTAACGCAGGTAGCTATCGACCCCTTCAGTTATTGACCGACAAAGGTAGTATGTTTGATGCTGAATTCCCGGCACCTGTCGGTTTCTGGTATGAGAACAAGCTTGGAGCATACGACCTTGTCTGGAAAGCACTTGCGCCACATCTCTCTGGGGCGGTGCCTGCCGGCAACTTCAACGGTGTTTGCGCTACAGCGATTGGCTTCAAGCGCGACAATGGAAAATCACATAGCTTTATTGAGCCACAGATTGGTGGCTGGGGCGCGTCCATAAATAAGGACGGTGAAAACGCGCTTTTCAGCGGATCACATGGCGATACCTATAACTGCCCGGTCGAAGTCCATGAAATCAGAAATGGTGTGCAAATTGACTGCCTGAAGTTAAGTGACGAGCCAAGCGGTGCGGGTAAATATCGTGGCGGCAAAGGCATTGAACTGCGGTACCGTATTCTGGGGCAAGATGGCTGGGTTACAACGAACTATTCTAGAGCCACGGTGCCTCCTTGGGGTATGGAAGCGGGTTTTGAAGGCACTACGAATAAGGTCAAGATTTTCAGGGAAGGTAAGTGCGTTTCTGAGACTGCGAAGCTCAGTAAGTTCCCTGTACTCAAAAATGATGTCATTTGTATCCAGACCGGTAACGGCGGAGGCTTTGGTTCCCCACTGGATCGAGACCGAGAACTGGTCCGTCAAGACCTAAAAGACGGCTTTATTACGGAGGCAGAGGCTCGGAATGTCTATGGCTTAGTGGATCACTAACCAAACGACTTGGAATTATCGGGGCACATGGCTCCGGTACGGCTTTTACACTAGGTAGGAAGGTTGGAGATGCCTGAAGGACATAAGGAAGCCGTTCACGATCGGGCCGGGATGCATGAAGGTGAGCGCCTTGGCTACGCTTGGCTCGTGGTCGGCATTTTAATGGTCTTATATATATTTGCTTATGTGGATCGAACCATCCTCACATTGCTTGTCGAGCCCATCAAGAGCACTATGGGTCTAAGTGACACCCAAGTCAGTTTGCTGCATGGTTTTGCGTTCGCCCTTTTTTATGGTGCCTTAGGCCTACCGTTAGGACGGTTGGCGGATCATAAAAACCGAGTGGGCATTATCGCTATAGGCCTTGCATTTTGGAGCATAGCTACAGCAGTTTGTGGTCTTACAAAGAATTTTGCACAACTATTTATGGCTCGAATTGGTGTTGGTGCCGGCGAGGCAACCTTAAATCCTGCCGCATATTCCATAATAACTGACTACTTTCCCAAGCACTACCTTTCGCGCGCTCTGAGCACCTATGTTATGGGTACCTACTTGGGTATGGGTCTAGCTTACATAATAGGTAGCTATGTAGTGCAGGCGGCGCTCAGTTTACCTGATTTGGATCTGCCGGTATTCGGGCATATATACTCTTGGCAACTGGCATTCTTCTATGTGGGACTCCCGGGATTGCTCCTGATGGTGTTTTTCCTTGTGGTCGTTAGAGAACCCGCGCGCAAAGACAGGCTAAAGCTTGAGCGTACTGATGATGACGAAGGTGATGGGGGCGAAACCAGCGTAGCAGCATTCTTGCGTTTCTTGGCTGTGAATCGCAAGACCTTCATCGCTCACTCATTGGGGTTTGGTGCGCTAGCGCTGCTGGTGAACGGAGTGGCACTGTGGACGCCAACTTTTTTTGCCAGGACATATGGATGGGAAATTGTAGATGCTGGAACCGCTTATGGTGTAATCCTTTTGGTATGTGGTAGTACGGGCATTTATACTGGAGGTTGGTTAGCTGATAGGTTTGATGGCGAGCGTAAGTCTGGCGGGGCATTCAAGGCAGCCATGTTGTTTACTTGCTTTAGTATCTTGCCAGCAGCCTTGGCGCCATTGATGCCCGAGCCTTGGATGGCCATGTCGCTTATGGTGCCGATGGTGTTTTGTAGCAGCGCGCCTTGGGGGTTGGCGGTTTCATCAATCCAGCAAATCACCCCAAATGAGTTTCGAGGGCAGGCTTCGGCGCTCTATCTCTTCGTTGTGAATTTGATTGGCATTGGGCTTGGCCCGCTGCTTATTGCACTTATGACCGATCAATATTTTCAAGATCCAGCGGATCTTCGCTATTCGATGGCAATCGTGAGTGCTGTTGCGGCTATTGCAGGAGGCTCGGCATTGGCTTGGGGGCTTTCAGGTTTTAAGGAAAGCGTGGCTCGCATGGACCAATTGACCGCTGGTGGGAGCAAGCGTTAGGTATTCCAATATAGAAGGCCTTCAAAAACTTGAGGGCCTTCTATTTCTTGCGGTTCTATTTCGAGGGGCTTTCGGTGAAGGCAAAGCCTTCATAACCAGGTCGTTCTTTGACCGGGGGGGAACAGAAAGCCTTCTTGCTATGGCTAAGCTGTGTCTTGGCGAGGGCTGCCGCTGTTAGGACGGTCAAAGGCACCGCATCAATGACAGTGATTGCTTGTCCCTTTTGTTTCAGATGGTTTTCTATTTCTTTGTCCAAGTTTTTAAAGCAGCCACACCCGAGAATTAGTACGTCCGCACCGTCGTCAAAAACTGCTTTCTCCGCACACGCAAATAGCCTGTCTTTAGTGTTTGGGTTCACTGCGATATCTAAAACCGAAATGCCAGCAGGTCTCACAGACGCGAGGCTATTCTCCAATCCATATAACCTCGCGTGGCCAATGTAGGTAGCTTGACGGCCGTCCAGTGTGGGGAGGATGGAGAAACGTTGCCCGAGCATAGCGGCATAATGCATAGCAGTTTGGCCAGGTCCAAGTACAGGGATTGAGACTGCTTCTCTAGCTGGCCAAAGGCCTGGATCTCCCATGCAAATAATTACAACTGCGTCCGCGCCGTTCGCTTCAGCTTCTACTGCCCTTTTGACGATATTCGCTGCACCGAGTGCTTCGTCAAACTTTGACTCTACCGACGATGTGCCTACCTCCAAATGGGATTGTGACAGCGTAATGTCCATGCCGGTGATTGCACCTTGAACGTAGTCGAGAAAGTCAAATTTTGTTGTAGTAGGCACTATTAGATGGACGTGGGGCATCCTTGTTCTCCATATGGCAAGCTAATTGAGATATACTTGTTCGTTTATGGTGCCGCAGCTAATTCGATGTATGTGCTTCGCGGATTTGCGTAACTACAAAACCTTGGCTTCTTGGAAAACGCTCGCACACTGTAGATAGGACGGACATCTGGGAATAGCCCTTAATCAAGACATGTTGTTCCTGTGCCCATGCATCATGAAAGTAGGGGTGATCAGCGTTATCTTGAACAAACCACCGTACTTCCATGTTGAAAATTGACACCTCAAAATATCGGAGGCGTCCAACGGGATTTGTTTCTTCAGCAACTAACATTGGGCTTGCATATTCCAAGATTGATATTGGCGCGTGCGCATATGGTTGCTGAACCGAAGCCATTGGATCCTCCTAAAAAGGCAACAACACGCAATCATAATGACACAAAAGTCCGAAATGTCAAAAAATTATCATATGGCATAATTATATGAAGAATTTCGAATAAGAAACCATATATATCATTGTAATATATGATAAAATTTAAACACAATCTCTCATGTGACCATCTCGCGACAAAAAAATTATTGTAATATCATAATTATATAGATACAATGATTTTGGTAATTAGCTCAGGCTGTCAAGGGCGGAGCAAAATTAGGCCATAGGGCGGCGTAAAAGTGAGCCAGTATGGATATGGTTGATATGATAGCCGGGGGCATGCCCCCGGCTATCATATTTTGGCGATCATTTTGGGTGGGGTTTTGAGCGGCTCTGCGCGAGGCGGTAGCTTTCGCCGTTCATCTCGAGGATGTGAACATGGTGGGTCAGCCGGTCGAGGAGCGCGCCGGTGAGGCGTTCCGAGCCGAAGGTTTCTGTCCACTCGTCGAACGGAAGGTTGCTGGTGATGATGGTGGAGCCACTTTCATATCGCTCGGAGAAGACCTCGAACAACAGTTCGGCGCCGGTCTTTGAGAGCGGCACAAAGCCCAGTTCGTCAACGATCAGCAATCTGTATTTGGCCAGCTTCTTCTTGTAGCGCAGCAGGGACTTCTCATCCCTCGCCTCCATCAGTTCATGCAC
>NZ_LRUB01000036.1:355000-358122 GCF_001550065.1 Kordiimonas lipolytica | reverse complement strand
CGGGCTGCTCCACCCCGCGTCAATTTCATTTCCGCGGGGTGCTTGGTGCGGCACGCTTTCGCGTGCAATGCGCCTTTTGGCCCGCGTCATAAATGTTGCTTCCGCTTCGCGATCCCTAACGGGCTTCGCTCACATGAAGCGCGCTCAGGGCTGCCGGTTTTCCGGCGAGGGCTGAGCGTTCCCTCTTAAAACAACAAAACCGCCTTATGGGCGGTTTGTTAGTTTTTTGAGATTGTGACGATGTTTTACTCTTTTGTAGATCTGGCGGCGACCTACTCTTCCGCGCCTTAAGACGAAGTACCATCGGCACAAAGACCTTTCACTTCCGGGTTCGGGATGGGACCGGGTGGGACAATCTTGTTATAACCACCAGATCAACAAAAGAGTAAACAGTAAGCAGTGCTTACCGGATTGCGTTTTTGTCTTGCATGCTTTGAAGTATTTCCATTCTGTCCGCTCTTGGCTGCAGCAGCCTTGAGCGCGGTTCATGGGATCGCCGTGGCGATACCGGAACCAGGACAAAGAGTATTCCTCTCTGTCTATGGAGGGGCTCTTCAAGCCTATCGAGCAATTAGTATCAGTTAGCTTCATGTGTTGCCACACTTCCACACCTGACCTATCAACGTGGTGGTCTTCCACGGCTCTCAGAGAGACCTTATCTTGAGGGGGGCTTCCCGCTTAGATGCTTTCAGCGGTTATCCCGTCCGGACATAGCTACCCTGCAATGCGGCTGGCGCCACAACAGGTCCACCAGAGGTCCGTCCACCCCGGTCCTCTCGTACTAGGGGCAGCTCCTCTCAAGTCTCTTGCGCCCACGGCAGATAGGGACCGAACTGTCTCACGACGTTCTAAACCCAGCTCACGTACCTCTTTAAATGGCGAACAGCCATACCCTTGGGACCTGCTCCAGCCCCAGGATGAGATGAGCCGACATCGAGGTGCCAAACACTGCCGTCGATATGAGCTCTTGGGCAGTATCAGCCTGTTATCCCCGGCGTACCTTTTATCCGTTGAGCGATGGCCCTTCCACACAGAACCACCGGATCACTATGACCGACTTTCGTCTCTGCTCGACTTGTCAGTCTCGCAGTCAGGCAGGCTTATGCCATTGCACTCAACGATCGATTTCTGGCCGATCTGAGCCTACCTTCGCGCGCCTCCGTTACCATTTGGGAGGCGACCGCCCCAGTCAAACTACCCGCCACAGTGGGTCCCAGTCCCGGGTTCACGGGACGTGGTTAGATATCAGGAACAACAAGGGTGGTATTTCAAGGGTTGGCTCCACAAGGACTGGCGTCCCTGCTTCAAAGCCTCCCACCTATGCTACACATGTTGTCCCTAATACCACACTGAAGCTGTAGTAAAGGTGCACGGGGTCTTTCCGTCTAACCGCGGGTACTCCGCATCTTCACGGAGAATTCAATTTCGCTGAGTCTATGTTGGAGACAGTGGGGAAGTCGTTACGCCATTCGTGCAGGTCGGAACTTACCCGACAAGGAATTTCGCTACCTTAGGACCGTTATAGTTACGGCCGCCGTTTACCGGGGCTTCAATTCGGTGCTCTCACACCTCCTCTTAACCTTCCGGCACCGGGCAGGCGTCAGACCCTATACGTCGTCTTGCGACTTCGCAGAGCCCTGTGTTTTTAGTAAACAGTCGCCACCCCCTCTTTTGTGCCCCCAGCTAAAAGTTGCCTTAAAGCTGGGCCTCCTTCTCCCGAAGTTACGGAGGCAATTTGCCGAGTTCCTTCAACATAGTTCTCTCAAGCGCCTTGGTATGCTCTACCATCCCACCTGTGTCGGTTTCGGGTACGGTCTATATGGTGGTGCTATTTCCTGGGACACCTTCGCGGCCCTTCCAATCCAATAAGGAAGAACAACTTACGGTATCCGTCACATTCCACCAGGTACAGGAATATTAACCTGTTTCCCATCGACTACGCCTTTCGGCCTCGCCTTAGGAGCCGACTCACCCTGCGCGGATTAGCCTTGCGCAGGAACCCTTGGGATTTCGGCGACAGTGTCTCTCACACTGTTTATCGCTACTCATGTCAGCATTCTCACTTCTGATATCTCCAGCATGGCTCACGCCACACCTTCGCAGACTTACAGAACGCTCCGCTACCACTTGCACTAATGTGCAAATCCACAGCTTCGGTACATGTCTTGAGCCCCGGTACATCTTCGCCGCAAGACAGCTTAATTAGACCAGTGAGCTGTTACGCTTTCTTTAAATGATGGCTGCTTCTAAGCCAACATCCTGGTTGTTTTGGCCGTCTCACATGCTTTCCCACTTAGACATGATTTAGGGACCTTAGCTGGTGGTCAGGGCTGTTTCCCTCTCGACTATGGACCTTAGCACCCACAGTCTGTCTCCCAGGCTCTACTCTACGGTATTCGGAGTTTGGTTAGAATTGGTAAGGCTCGCGCCCCCCGCATCCATCCAGTGCTCTACCCCCGTAGGTAATACCTGAGGCACTACCTAAATAGTTTTCGCGGAGAACCAGCTATCTCCCGGCTTGATTGGCCTTTCACCCCTAGTCACAAGTCATCCCCGTCTTTTTCAACAGACGTGGGTTCGGTCCTCCAGTGCGTGTTACCGCACCTTCAACCTGCCCATAACTAGATCGCCGGGTTTCGGGTCTAATCCACTTAACTCAGTCGCCCTATTCAGACTCGCTTTCGCTACGCTTACACCTAACGGCTTAGGCTTGCTAAGTAGACTAACTCACTGACCCATTATACAAAAGGTACGCCGTCACGGAACAAGTCCGCTCCGACTGCTTGTAGGCATTCGGTTTCAGGTTCTATTTCACTCCCCTCATCGGGGTACTTTTCACCTTTCCCTCACGGTACTGGTGCGCTATCGGTCGTATGGTAGTATTTAGGCTTGGAAGGTGGTCCTCCCATGTTCAGACAGGATTTCACGTGTCCCGCCCTACTCGAGGCTATCTTCTTTTCTTTCCCGTACAGGACTATCACCCACTATGGTCCAACTTTCCAGATGGTTCCGGTAGATCAAAAGATAACACTGGCCTGGTCCCCGTTCGCTCGCCACTACTAGGGGAATCTCTGTTGATGTCTTTTCCTCCGGCTACTTAGATGTTTCAGTTCGCCGGGTTC
>NZ_LRUB01000036.1:0-352500 GCF_001550065.1 Kordiimonas lipolytica | reverse complement strand
CAATAAATGGTTCCTAAAAACCATCATCAATTCACACAACAAGAAAATCTGAATGCATACCGAAATATGCGCTCAAGAATTCACTGACGTGACTAACCAAAGTTAGTCACTGCTTATTTCAACCGGTCCGAAAACCAGTGAAACATGTCGGAAAATATAGATGATGATCAACCAGACCACCGTCCACATCTCCCTTCCAATCTACAATGTCAAAGAGCAAATCCTGATCTCGTTTCCCTGCCAGCTTGGCTGGGCGTTGAGGTCAAGTGTTCCGCCGGTGCGTCTCGCTGAGCGCTGCGCCCCGTCGGTGTGGGGCGGGTTATAGGGGTGCTTTCCGACCCTGTAAACACCTTTTTTCAGTTTTTTCGAAAAAAGTGGTGATTACCCCGCGAAACCCCATTTTCTTTCCGAATATGTTACAGAACCCTTAATGAGGCGCAATAATATTGCACAGGTTTGGCGACATGGCGGAAGGCCGCCAGGCAAAGGTGCAATGCGGTTGATTCAGGGCCGGGTTTTGACCGGGTTAAACGCTGGATTTTCACGTTGAATCGCAAAAGCAGAAGGCCTGTATGCACCCAGGCAGCCTCCATATATCTGGGAGGCAGCGCTG
Organism: Kordiimonas lipolytica; assembly: GCF_001550065.1. The sequence goes on along the minus strand of NZ_LRUB01000036.1, from coordinate 351,887 downwards.
GAAATGGCAGAAAACCAAGGGTGAATCATCCTGATAGCCAGCAGAGAATCAACATCCGACGCGGATCAGACACAGGCACTGTCCTGATAAGCGGAGCCTAATCGTCCTGTGCCTGCTTCTTCTTGTAGGCCTCAAGCATGTTAAGCATGGTGCCCGTTTCCTGGAATTCCTCCGCTGTCTGCGCCAGCGCGGCACCGAACTGTCCTTCGAATTGAACCGCTGCGCCACCCGCTGTTGCAACACGCCGGTCAAACCCACCGCCCGATGTGGCCGGGTCCCACTCATAGCCATCAGTGCCCGGCACAAACATCCGGAAAATACCCTGGATCATCTGCATCGGCTTTGAGATTGTCTTGGGCTTAAACGGCACCGGCGGCCCAACACTGACAACGCTTCGGTTCACCATATTCTCATCCATACCGACCATCGCGCGCGCCACCTGCCCCAGAAACAGGCGATTCTGATAGTCGCTCATGTCGGCACCGGTCTGCCCCTTGGTGAGGCTACCCTTGATCCAATCCCCCATGGTCATCATCGATCCATCTTCGAGGATGATATAGCTACCGTTCAGAGCATCGCCTGCCGGAAGCTTTGGTTCGCTGTCGTCACTCGGATCTTTCTTTTCTCTCAGACGGGGGAAAACCGGCACTACAAGAGGGCCGGCAGGGAAAGTCTCTTTGGTCTTTTGGGACTCGGGCGCTTCCTGGGTTTCAGCTTGCGGTTTTGCTTCGTCCTGCGCATGTGCGCCGTTCATGAGCGAGGCCAACAATATCGCCACCGAAAACAAGAGGGCGATGATCATGACCATCAGCCTGCGACGACGCCCCCCATTACCAGCCGGTGTCCCGGACATGCCTCTTTCCTCTTCTGCCGTGTCCTGATATTCTTATCAGGAAATATATTTTCGTAAAACAATAATTTCGTGTCTAAAATGAGGCAAGCCCCATGAACAACAAGCTTCTGAGCCTGACCCTCCTGAAATGGATCATCTGGCTGTCCATCGTGTTGATCGCCACCTTCACCGTCTGGATCTGGGCTGATCCAGCCATGCTGACCCATATCGGCGCAGAACAGAAGGTGCTTGAAGAATACGGCGGAATTGAGGGGTTTGTCCTTTGGCAGCGGATCGCCGGCTTCATCGCGGATGCCCTGCCTGCGGGCCTCCTCATCGCCGCACTTGCCTTTCTACTGCGACTCATCTGGCAGCTTGAGGCAGGCAACTGGTTTGATGAAGCGTCAGAACGGTCGCTCGAGCATGTCGGCCATTTCATGCTGTGGTACTTGCTCGCCAGCTTCTTCAACGACACCTTTCTTGTGCTTATCGCCACAGCAACCAATCCGCCAGGCGAACGGGCACTCGCGATCAGCCTTTCGTCAGACACAATTCTTGGCCTTGTGCCGGCGCTCATGGCGCTTGTAATCGCCCGCATGATTCGCCTGGCCCGCGAGCAGCGGGACGAACTGAACCAGATCATATAGGGAGGCGGACCATGCCGATCACCGTTCGCCTTGATGTCATGCTGGCAGAGCGCAAAGTGAAGTCAAAAGAGCTCGCGGCCCATGTGGGAATCACAGAGGCTAACCTCAGCCTCTTGAAATCCGGCAAGGTGAAGGGTGTGCGCTTTTCCACCCTTGAGGCCATCTGCGACTATCTGGACTGCCAGCCGGGTGACATTCTGCGCTATAAGAAAGACTGAAATCTGCCTTTAGAAGCGGGTCGAAAGAGTGAAAGCGCTATAGCGGTGATTGCCGCTGCCCGCGAACTCTGATGTGCGGAAGGCGTTCGTCAGCGCCATACGGACCGGCCCGACAAAAGCCACCACGCCAACCTGCACTTCGGCCAGAAGCTCTTTCTTGTTCACATGATGCTCGTGATCTGCCCATGTGCCGTCCAGGAAGATATTGCGCGCGATGGCACGTACTTCGCTGCCCGCGAACAGATAGATATCGAATCCGTCACCGGAGAAATGGTCGCTACCCGGCAGGCTGGGCTGGATTCGGGGCGGCGCGCCCATATCGCGGTCAAGGTTGGTGCCAAGCCTGAGCGTCAGCCCCCCTGCTCCATAAGTATAGACGTTCCCCAAGGCCACGCCCCAGTGCGGCGTGAAATCAAACGCAAGGTCGCCAGACAGCGAAACCGGGCTAAACCGGTGCCCGCGCGTGTAATAGAGATTGAGCCCCGGCTCATTGGGCAACTGGTGCGACCATCCGTTTGGGCGCGGACTACCGATCACGCTATGCCACCAGCGCTGGGTCTTGCCGGCAAGCGACGCAGGGCCAACCATGCCAAGGTCCAGCTTGATGACCTCGTATCCCGTTCTGTCCTCTGCCGTCACACCGAACTCCAGATAGGTCCAGCCCGCATAGGGACGGTCGTCTTCGATAAGGTCGAATGCCTCAATATCCTTGGGCGTATACATATTCTGACCAAGCGCCACGCTGTAATAGAGGTCTGACTTCAGCGCAGACACGGCCATAGGTGAAAAACGCCTGAGGAAATTGCTGATATTGTCGCCGATCGGTGTGTTGCCGGGCCGGTGGATGTAGCTCAGGCGAATGCCATTGGTATAGTTCTCGTCCGTACCAAACAGGATGTCGTTTTCCACCTGCACGGTGAAAACCTCGTTGCGGTCGCTTCGGGCGTAATCTGCTGAATCGGCGTGCACACCGTTCACGCCCGCAGCCCACACCAGTGCCGCGGCCAACCTTCCTGATCTGTAACCCCTGTGCCTCACAACTGCTTCATCCTGACTGATTGCTACCCCTACTTATATATAGCGCAGAAGAAATTGCATGAATCAGACATCTTTATGACCGAATGCGCCTTTGGCCGTCACGCGAACTGTACAAGTCCCTGCGCATGAGGCAAGCTTGGTCCAGAATTTCGGGCAAAGATTGATCAGTATAATTATGCGCATCCTCCACGTTCTGGACCACAGCCTTCCCAAACACAGTGGCTATGTCTTCCGCACCATGTCCATCATGGCACAGCAGAAAGCAATGGGGTGGGACCCAGTGCTGGTAACCACACCCCGGCACGGCACGGGCAGCGATCTATTCGAGGACGTTGACGGCTGGCGCATATACCGCACGCCCAACAGCGGCATTCCCAAATGGTTACCGCCTGGGCTGCGCGAGATGCGGGAGATGCGAATCACGAAATACCGGCTGCGCGCGCTTATTGGCGAACTGAACCCCGACATCCTGCATGCCCATTCGCCTGTTCTAAATTTCTTCCCCGCATTCGAAGCAGCTGGCGGGCGACCGGTGGTCTATGAAATTCGCGCCTTCTGGGAGGACGCGGCTGTGGACCATGGCACGACCCGCGAGGGAAGCCTGAGGTACAGAATCAGCCGGGCGATGGAAACCCGGGCCATCCGGCAGGCAACAGAAGTAACCACCATCTGTGAAGGGCTTCGAGCCGACATCCTTGCGCGCGGCATCCGGCCCGACAAAGTGACCGTGATCCCCAATGCCGTGAACGCGGAGGCCTTCCCGCCAATCACTGAAAAAGACGCTACGCTCACAAAGGAGTTGGGCCTTGAAGGCCGGACAGTGCTTGGTTTCGCCGGGTCGTTCTATGCCTATGAAGGGCTTGAGTTCCTGATCCGGGCGCTACCAGCCCTCAAGGCGGAAGTGCCGGATGTGGCGCTTCTTCTGGTCGGCGGCGGCCCAACAGAAGACCGGCTGCGCGCCACTGTGGCAGAGCTGGGGCTTGAAGACACCGTCATCTTTACAGGCCGCGTACCGCACGACATGGTCCGCCGCTACTATAGCCTGGCGGATATCATGGTTTACCCGCGCCACGGCATTCGCCTGACAGAAACAGTAACGCCATTAAAGCCGCTCGAGGCAATGGCCATGACCCGCCTGGTGCTGGCAAGCGACGTGGGCGGCCACCGGGAACTTATTGAGGACGGCCGCACCGGGCGCCTGTTCAGGGCCGATGACGCGGCAGATCTGGTGCGCGTTTGCGCTGAACTGATAAAAGACCGGGAAAACTGGGGCGCCATGCTCAAGGCCGGGCGCGACTATGCCGAAAACGTCCGCACCTGGCAGAACAGCGTCGCGGGGTATGAAGCGGTGTACCGCCGCTGCATGAAGCAAAGCAGGAGGGGCTGAGCAATGCGCGCCATGATTTTCACAGGTGCGATCGCCGCCTTTCTGGCCGGTGCGCCAACAACCGCCGAAGATGCGGTTCATTTTGACAAGGCGCGCTACCAGACGCCGTCAGACAAAACCCTGACAGCCGTTATGGCCGCGCGGGAGGCCGACTGGCGCAATGGCGCCATTGTCTATCAGGTGATTGTGGACCGGTTTGCCCCATCCAAAAGCCTGGATGCCAAACGGCATCTTTATGCACCGCCACGCACGCTGCAGGCATGGTATGACCTGCCGAAACCCGGCCACCCGGTTGAGGGCGCAGACAACTGGAGCCACGAGCTGGCCTTCTGGGGCGGCGATCTTGAAAGCCTGATGGGTGAACTGGACTATATCCAAGGGATCGGGGTCGATGTACTTTACCTGAACCCGATTCATCTGGCACGCACCAACCATAAGTATGACGCGCTGGATTACCACCGCATATCCCCGGAATATGGCACGCGGGAAGACGTGAAGGCGCTTGCGGGTGCCCTGCACGACCGCGGTATGAAACTGGTACTCGACGGCGTATTTAACCATATGGGCAACAAAGCACCCATTTTCCGGGAAGCGCTAAAGGATGCGAACAGCCCTTACCGCGACTGGTTCTTCATCAGCGACGCCTACAAGGACGGATATCGCAGCTGGATTGACGCCCCTGCCCTGCCGGAACTCAAGCTCGAGAACCCTGAGGTGCAGGATTATATATATAGAAGCGATACCTCCGTCGTGCGGTCCTACCTGCGGGACGGCATCGACGGCTGGCGGCTTGACGTCGCCTTTGACGTAGGGCCCGAAGCCCTCGCCGAGCTGCGCACCAGCGCCCGCGAGGAAAAAAAACAGGCGTTGATCGTTGGGGAAATCTGGAGCTACCCCGACGGCTGGACCCAGTCGCTCGACGGTATCCTGAACTTCCCGGCAAGGCGAATCATCGAAAGCCTTGTGGATGGCCGAGTAAACGGACCCGCTGCAGGCCGCATGCTGGCGCAGATGGCAGAAGACACAGGCATGGACGGCTTGCTCAAGTCCTGGCTCCTTCTTGATAATCACGACACCAAACGTCTGATGGACATGATGCCAGAGCCCTGGCAGCGGGACATGGCTCAAGTGCTGCAATTCACCCTGCCCGGCTCACCCAACCTTTATTACGGCACTGAGCTCGGCATGCGCGGCGGTGAAGACCCGGAAAATCGTGCCCCCATGCGCTGGGATTTGGCAACAGGGGACAATGAGGTCCTGAAGCGCACGCAGGAATTGATTACACTTCATAAAGAAGAGCGTGCCCTCAGGATCGGGAATTTCCGTGTGATCGATTCGGAAAAGCTGCTTGCGTTCGAACGCTATACGGACAGGGCACTGGAAACCGTATTCGTTATCGCCAACCCGGGCGACACGGCCGTCACCGAAACCCTGATGATCAGAAACTGGAAAATGATGAACGGCACGCCGGTCGTCAATGCGCTGATAGGCAAGCGCGTGGCAGAGATTCGCTCCAGCCTGATGGACATTTCCATAGATGCTCACAGCGTGCTGGTGCTGAAGCCAAAGGACTTCGACAATGATTGGTCACCCTATGAAAGGGTACAATAGGGACTGAAAGCCCCTACCCTGACACGGCTACCCTTGGGCGATATAATCCTTCAGCGCCTCGTTTTCTGCGGCCGCCTGCTCCATGCGGTGCTTGACCACATCACCGATGGACATCATGCCGACAAGCTTTCCGTCGTCCACCACCGGTACGTGGCGGATACGGCGCTCGGTCATCATCTTCATCAGCTCATAGATCGTGTCATCCTTCGAGCAGGTAACAACCGCTTTGGTCATCAGCGTGGATACATCATCCGCCAGCACACCACCGCCCCGAATGGCGATACCGCGCACAACGTCACGTTCTGACATGATGCCGCAAATCTTGTCGCCATCCGTGATTGGAATGGCACCGATGCGCCGCTCTCCCAGAAGTTTGGCAACTTCCATCACGGTACAACCGCGCTCAAGCGCGATGATATCATTGCCTTTTTGGGAAAGAATTTGGCCAACATTCATATAGCGTCTCCCTCGTCTTAGGCCCGTCATTGGCTGTTCGGGCTACGGTAATTCAAGATACTCGGGTAAACAGGCCTTTATTATGCCCCTTTTATGGGTTTGAAGCAAAAGAGATTACGCCGTCGCTATTGTTAAAAGTTGGCTTAAAAGTCAGGCTATCCTTTTCTGCACGCTGCGGTTACGTTACAACTGCATTGGGGAAATTGATTTTGAGGGCAGCGGAGCGAAGCAGCGTATGCGGTAGAAATAACCGCAACGGGGGAGTGTGATGTCGCGTATTTTTTTCAAAAAGGAAGGACAGAAACCATCTGTCTTTGCCACGCTTGGGCTGATCACTGGCTGTCTGGCCCTTCTTGCCCTGATTGCTGCAGGACCGCTTTACCGTATCGGCCTGTTTGGTGATCCGGTAGCAGACCCCAGCCTTTATGAGCTGCAGTTCAAGATCATCACCGTGGCCTTCCGCCTGATGCTGGTAGCCGCCGGTTTCACCTTTTTGGGCCTTCTTCATGGCCGGTTCTCAAGCCGGGCGCGCACCAGCTGGCGCGGCATCACCGCCGCCATCCTTGTGGCCGTCATTGCCTGGCCGCTGGGGAATCTGTTCTACCGGGCGGAAAGCGCACCGGTCCTGCATGATATTTCCACTACCCTGGCTGAGCCACTGGCCTTTCGAACCCTGCCCGGCCGAACTTATGAAGTTTCAAGCCCCAGCGACATTCTGGGCAGCCGGCTTGAGCCCGGCTACACAGAGAAGCTCCACAGAGCTTATCCTGGCCTTGGCAGCACACCGCTTGGCGGAAGTGTGCCCGAGGCCACAGAACTGGCTGCGGACGTAGCCAATAAAATGGGCTGGGCCATTGTCTCCCAGGACCTTCAGGCCGGTCATATCGAAGCCATATACAGCAGCCCCTGGTTCGGCCTTCGAAGCTTCATCGTTATTGCCGTGCGCGAAAAAGACGCAGTGGCTTTTCTTGACATTCGCGCAGTTTCTGAGATGGGTCATACCGACTTTGGCATCAACGCAGATCTGATTGATGCCTATACATCGGCACTGCGCACGCGGGTAGGTTAGGCCCGCAGGGACACTGCGCGCGGCCCTATCGGAAAGCAGTCTAAATGAAAAGATTTCTGTTGATCATTGGCTCCGTCATAGCCCTCAGCGCTGTCGCCTATTGGTCGCTTTATGTCATGGGGCATATCGAAGGCGTTGAATTGTCTGGCCATGGCGTCGCGGCGATGGTGGTCGGGCTTGGTTTCACCATTTTGATCGGCTTCGGCCTGATGGCGCTTATTTTCTTCTCAAACAAGCATGGGCATGACGAAGCCGTCCATAACCTGTATATGTCTACCCACTCGTCAAACGACGATAATGAGAATTCATAAACAGGCAAATGGGACATAGCGGTGACCGATAAGGATTTTAACGCAAGCTGGGAAGATTTCTGGGCCCTGGTGCAGGATGTCTGGACCAACGGGCTATATGGCGTGGACGTGGGCCAGATTGTCATCGCGACTGGCATTTTTCTTATTTTCCTGCTGTTCCGGAACCTTTTCACCCGGCTGGTTTTGAACAGGGTCTCCAAGTGGGCCGCTAAAACGAGGAACACCCTGGATGACAGTGTAATCGAGGCGGTCGAAGCCCCTGTCCGCTTCGTGCCCGTTGTGCTGGGCCTTTTCTTCGCCACAGCCTATCTGGAACTTGATCCTGATTCCTCCAATGTGGCCTCGAACCTGAACAAATCGCTGATCGCCTTCGTGATCTTCTGGTCGCTCTACCGGGCGGCAGGGCCTGTGGGCGAGTTGTTGCAGCGGGCCGACAAATATCTGACCGTGTCGATGATCCAGTGGCTTTCGAAGGCCATTCGGGCCGCTTTCGCCATCATTGGCGGCGCCACAATTCTTGAAATCTGGGGTATCCAGGTTGGGCCGCTGATCGCCGGCCTCGGCCTCTTCGGTGTGGCAGTGGCGCTTGGCGCACAGGATCTTTTCAAGAACCTGATCGCCGGGCTTTTTGTCATTGGCGAACGCCGCTTTCACCCCGGCGACTGGGTTCTGGTGAAGGGCATCGTCGAAGGCACGGTCGAGCATATCGGCTTCCGCACGACCACGATCCGCCGGTTCGACAAGGCGCCAGTTTATGTGCCCAACACGAAACTGTCCGACCACGCGGTCACAAACTTTTCCCGCATGACCTTCCGCCGAATCAAATGGGTGATCGGTCTTGAGTATGGCAGCACGTCTGCCCAGCTCAGCCAGGTGCGCGACAGCATCGAACGATACATTCTCGAGAGCCCGGACTTCGTGCAGCCTGACGAGACCGCAACATTCGTACGTATCGACCAATTCTCCGGCAGTTCCATCGATATCCTGCTGTATGCCTTTACCCGCACGACCGACTGGCTTCAGTGGCTGGCCATCAAGGAAAAGCTGTTGCTGGAAATCAAGAAAATCGTTGAAGACGCGGGTACGGGCTTTGCATTCCCCAGCCGCTCACTATATATCGAGGCCATGCCGGGCGAGTTCGAAGCCGCCCCAACCGACCAGTTGCAAGTCGCAGCCCAGTCACAAGGAACCAAAGCATGACCTTGACCGTGAAAACGCTGGACGAAGAGCGCCGCCGCGCGGCCATCCGCACCATCCCGCAGCCATCGGACCTGAATGTGAATGGCAACATCTTTGGTGGCTGGGTGCTTTCCCAGATGGACCTCGCGGGTGCAGATGCCGCCAGCCGGATCGCGGGTGGACCGGTTGCGACTGTGGCGATCGACGGCATGAAGTTTCACCAGCCGATTGAGCTTGGCGATGTGATCAGCATCTATGCCGATATTGAAAAGACCGGGCGTACATCCGTGACCGTAAAGCTGGACGTTTATGCCGAACGCGGCGTGGAACGCACGCTCCACCAGGTGACGGAAGGACGTTATATATTTGTCGCTATCGACAAAGATGGACGCCCTACCCCGCTTCGGAACGCAGAATAATAGCCTGCTGCTTATTGCGCTGCCGCATCGCCGCTGCCGACTTTCACGCCTGATTTATCAAGCTCGGCCGTACAATATTGGGCAACTGTGTCCAGAAAAGTGCGGTTTTCCGGGCTGAGTTCATTGCGCGAAAGTTGTGCCGAAAGCTCCAGATAGCGCGAAAAATCCAGCCGTTTCTTGAATTCCGTCACTGTGCATTCACACAAGGGCTTGCAGGTTTCTTCGCCAAAACCCGGCACGCATTCAGACAAGCAGCGCTGACGATCAAGATCCAGAAGCTCCTGCGGAATTTCGGTCGATTGCGCATGCACTGCACCGCCCGCCATGAAAACAAGGGCTGCTGACACCAGTCTGAGGTTGCGTTTCAAAGCCGTCTCCTACACATTCTTTTTACCGGAAAGCCTCTCGACAGTGGCTTGCGGCGATCCCATATTGCGCTTGTAACATCTCGCGCTCACATATGCGCATTAGAACTGATTAAAAGAGACAAGAAAATGGCAAAAGCGACTTTTGGTGGTGGGTGTTTCTGGGGTGTGGAAGAAATCTTCCGCACAATGGACGGCGTAACCGGCACACGTGTGGGCTATATGGGCGGCGCAAAAGACAATCCATCCTATGAGGATGTCTGCACCGACAGAACAGGCCACGCTGAAGTGGTCCAGGTCGAATTCGACCCGGCCAAGATCGACTATGGCACGCTGGTGGATGTGTTTTTCGACAATCACAACCCAACAGAGCTGAACCGTCAGGGCCCGGATGTGGGCACCCAGTACCGCTCTGCCATCTTCTATCATGACGATGACCAGAAAAAGGTCGGCGAGGAAAAGAAAGCCGCGCTGATTGCTTCAGGCCGCTTCAAGCGCCCGGTCGTGACCACGCTTGAAAAGGCAGACACCTTCTGGGAAGCGGAAGAATATCACCAGCAGTATCTGGCCAAACGCGGGCTTTCGAGCTGCCACATCTAACACTCCGCAGCACATGCTGAAATAACGGAAACGAGGGGCCATCATGGCCCCTCCTGGTATCGAGTATTCTTTCATGGAAGCCTTCTTCATTTCCACCCTGTCAGTCGCGATTGCTGAAATCGGTGACAAGACCCAGCTGCTGTCCCTTGTTCTGGCCGCGCGCTACCGGAAGGCAACGCCCATCATCATGGGCATCCTGATCGCCACGCTGGTCAATCACGGTCTTTCCGTGCTTCTAGGGGCCTGGCTCGCGGACCTAGTGCCCGCAGATACTCTCCGCTGGATCATCGGTGTTTCCTTCATCGTGCTGGGGCTATGGCTGCTGATTCCCGACAAGGCCGATGACGACGAGGCCCAGTTCAAGGGCATGGGGGCCTTCACAGCCACGCTGCTCTTGTTCTTCCTGGCCGAAATAGGCGACAAAACCCAGGTTGCGACTGTTGTATTGGCGGGAAAATACGCTTCGGGCCTGTTGGTCACCATGGGCACCACAATCGGCATGCTTGCCGCCAACGTGCCTGTGGTTCTTATGGGCAAGAAGGCAATGGCTGCCATGCCGCTCAAGACCATTCATCTGGTTGCTTGCGGCCTGTTTGTGCTTATCGGTATCGGAACGATCGCCTTCTCTGGCTAACTGCTTAGCGCGCCAGCACTTTGGGCTCGAGAAAGCGTGTGGCCCATTCGCCAATATCAAGGTCAGGGGGCGCAAGCTCCGTGGCTTTTTTATAGGCCTGCTCGACCTCATCTTCCCGGTCACCCTGGCGACTAAGGAATTCGGCCATCATGGCCCAGGGTTCGAAATTGCCAGGCTCAAGCTCAATCGCACGGTCGAACGCCTCTTCTGCAAGCGTCGTGTCACCCGCACTATAGAAAAGGAAGCAGCCATAGGCCCGCCAGGCTTGGCTGTCTTCGCTATCAAGCTCCAGCGCCCGTTCATAATGGGCAATGGCTGCGTCTTCGCGCCCGATGGCATAGCGCACCAGCCCGATATCACAGTCGGTCGTTGTGCACTCGCTTTCCTTGGTGGATGCCTGCAGAAGCGCCTCTTCAGCGGCCTCAAGGTCACCCAGGTCATACAGAAGCACTTCGCCCAAAGTGTGCCAGGCATAGTGGTCGTCCGGCGCGAGCTCCACAGCCTTTTGCAGCTCCACAAGCGCGGCTGACGGGTCATCGGACATATAGCGGAGCACCTGGCCATAAAGCACACGGCAATAGGCACTGTCCGGGTCGCGCTCCACCAGGCGTTTCGCATGCACAGCCACCAGATCCGGTCGGTACAGGCGGAAAATCCCCATCCACACGATATCCGTCAGCACATCGATGCTGCCAGGTGAAAGCTCCAGCGCGCGCGAAAGGGCCTGCCAGGTCTCACCCACATCCGATTCGGTCATCAGAAGCAGGCGGCCAAGCCGCGCCCAGGCGAAACCGTAATCGGGGCTGATGCGAATAGCCTGCCGGAAATGATATTCCGCCGCTTCCGCGTCTTCCTTATGCTCGAAATTCAGGGCGCCCAGCATGGCGTGGGCCCAGTCATAATCCGGGTCCAGCTCGATGGCCTTCTTGAACCAGGCCTCGGCCTCATCCATTTTTCCGGCGCCGTGGTAAAGCGCCTGGCCCATATGGGTTGCCACCCACGGGCTGTCGTGGGCGATCTCTGCCGCTTTGGCAAGAAAACCAATGCCTTCCTCGACCTTGTCGAGAACTTCCCAATGCAGCCACCCAAGGCGGGCCAGCACATCGAAGTCCTGCGGGTCGATCTCAAGCGCTTTCTGATACACCTCAACCGCCCGCTTGGGGTCCCCAAGTGCCGCCTGATACAGCATCCCCAGCTGGCGGTAGACGACGGGGTCATCCGGCACCAGATCCACCAGCTTCTGGTAGGCGCGCAGGGCTTTGCGTGGCCGGTTCATCTGTTCCTCGTAAAGCGTGGCCAGCGCATAAAGCGTAGGCACGTCCTGCGGCTCAAGCGCTTCGGCCCGCAACAAGGCTTCCTCTGCTTTCTTAGGACGGTCTCCCATTTCCATGCGCACAAAGCCAAGGTGGAAATGAGCCCACTGATAGTCAGGCCACAGCTTCACTGCGGCAGCAAGCTCCGCTTCCGCACCTTTGAGGTCTTCGCTCTGCCGGTACAGCGACCAGCCAAGCCAACCGCGATAATAGCATTCGCCCGGATCAAGCGCGATCGCGCGCCGGAGCATGCTCTGCCCCTCTTTCACCCGGCCCATGAAATCCGCCAGCATGATACCAAGCTTGCCCCAGGCCCAATCATCTGTCGGGTCTTCTTCAATTGCACGGCGGAAGGCTGTTTCGGCTTCCGCATACTGGTGCAGGTTCACGCTCAGGAGATGCCCATACTGGGACCAGGCCCAGGTATCCGACGGGTCGATCTGAAGCATGGTTTCCCAGGCTTCCTTGGCAGTCGCCCAGTCTTCCCGGGCCTCTGCGGCGCGGGCTTCACTGATCAGCCGCTCCTTGCCGTCTGCGGGCGCCATGTGCGGCAGGGACAGGTTGCGTTCGCGACGGGTTTTGTTGGGCGCCACAGTCGCGCGTTCGCCCAGGCTGGTCTGCGCATCCGCAGCCTGTTGATCCTCAGGGTCAAACGCCTGCGCCTTATCGTAAGCTTCCGAGGCCTCCCCGCGCCTTCCGGGCAGTACCGACAGAACATCGCCCAGCATATGCCAGCCCGCAGCCGACTTGGGCGTGATTTTCAAGACCGCGCGCGCCGTTGTTTCCGCCTGCGCGAATTCCCCCGTCGCCAGCTGGTGAGCAGCAAGCGCCAGAAATTCTTTTGCGGTCGTGTTGATGTCGAGAAGTTCTGCCATAAGACAATGGGCTTTACCGGCAGACCGCTAAAAACTCTAGCGAAATCTGCCGCCGGGATAGATGCCTGGATAGATTAGGAAAACTGAAAAGGCTTCAGGCCGCGCGGGCGTCCTTCTGGCAATCGGCGCAAACGCCGTGCAGTTCAAGGGTTTGCCTGCTGATTTTGAAGCCTGCGTCCTTGGCAGCACCTGTCACGGCCTGACCAAGCGCGTCGGACGTGACCTCACGCACATTTTCGCACTTGTCGCAAATCAGGAACTGGCTGACATGGTCATCTCCCGGATGCGGGCATCCGATATAGGCGTTCAGCGATTCGATCTTGTGCACCAGGCCCTCTTCCATCAGGAAATCAAGCGCGCGGTACACGGTCGGTGGCTTCGCAGAGCCCCCTTCAGTCGCCAGTTGGTCCAGAAGATCATAGGCTTTCACGGCCTTATGGCCCTGCCAGATCATCTTCAGGATGCGGCGGCGCAGATCGGTGAAACGCGAGCCATGCTCTGCGCAGACGCGCTCAGCCTCTGCGAGGGCATCGTCGATGCAAATGCTATGATCGTGGTGTGTATGGGCCACTGTTTTCCCCTGTTTTTTGTCTTCCTGACATCTTAACCATATCCGGGCCGGGTTTCCAGCCCGGACATGACGTTAAGGTTTGTCAATTAGCTACTCTTTTTTACCCAGAAGCGAAAGCGCCGCTGTGGTCATGGCCTCCACACCGCCCTTGATGGTGGGCTCGGCGTCTGGAGCAAAAAAGGCCGAATGCAGGCTTGGCAGCTTTTTCTCACCTTTTTCTGCTGCTTTAAAATCTGCCTCCGGCACGCCGCCCAGCCAGAAAATCAGACTCGGTATCTTTTCTTCCGTGCGGCTATAGAGCGCGAAATCCTCTGCCCCCATCACCGGCGTCAGCACATGCACCCGGTCTTCGCCCAGCGCATCCGAGAGCGTATCGAAAACCGCACCCGTCATATCCGGGTCGTTATAAGTCGCTGGCGTGCTCTCGCTGACGGTCATGGTTGGCCACATGTCTTCCGGCAGCCCCACAGACAGCGCCTGCGCGTTGGCGATCCGCTGGATACCGTCCAGAAGTCGTTTCCTGACATCATCCTTATAAGACCGCACGGTCATCTGCAGATGCGCACTGTTGGAGATAATATTATGTTTGGTGCCAGCATGGATCGACCCCACGGTCACCACAGCCGCATCAAGGGGCGAGGTTTCGCGTGACACCAGTGTCTGCAGCGCCACCACAATCTGCGCCGCCAACACCACCGGGTCCTTCGTGGTGTGCGGATAGGCGCCGTGGCCACCAACACCCTTTATGGCCAGGTCAACCGTGTCCACGTTTGCGAGCGCATAGCCCTTCGCCATGCCAACATCGCCCGCCTTCATCCCAGCGCTGACATGAAGCGCGATATTATGGTCCGGCTTCGGAAACTTGCTGAACAGGCCTTCTTCAATCATGGCTTCTGCCCCAAGCACACGCTCTTCCGCGGGCTGGCCGATCATCACAAGCGTCCCTGACCATTGGTCTTTCATGGCCGCCAAGCGTCGCGCGGTGCCGATGAGGCTGGTCATGTGTATATCATGGCCGCACGCATGCATCACAGGCACGGTCTTGCCCTTGTCGTCCACCGTTGTGACGGTACTGGCGTATGGCAGGCCGGTTTGTTCGGCAACCGGCAGGGCATCCATGTCCGCACGGATCATCAGCGTCGGTCCTTCACCGTTCCTCATAACCCCCACTACGCCAAAACCGCCGACATTTTCTGTCACATCGAAACCGGCGGCGCGAAGTTCGCCTGCAATGCGCGCCGCGGTCTTTTCTTCCTGCAACGAAATTTCAGGGTTCAGGTGAAGGTGGGTATAAAGCGCCTTCAGATAGTCATAGTCCGCGCCGATGGCATCGGTCAGGTCGCTTGCGAAAACAGGGGCGTTCAGACAGGCCGCAAGCGCGGTGCCCATGATGATTTTTTTCATTTTGTATCCTCCCAGATAGCTAGGAAGATACAATGATTTCAGGGGCTGGCAAGCCAGAAACGGGTCAGGCGAGACCACTGCCTTTCGGCGCAAGCGTCACATGGCGGTGAATGGCAACCGAAAGGATCAGCCCGTA
The DNA here is from genome assembly GCF_001550065.1 of Kordiimonas lipolytica. Next base: position 336,822 of record NZ_LRUB01000036.1, on the reverse strand, counting down.
GGCGATCATCCACGTCAGCATGGCTGACCCGCCATAGGAAATCATTGGCAGCGGCACGCCCACAACCGGCATCAGGCCCATCACCATGGCCACATTGATCATCACGTAAAGAAAGAGCGTGATCGACAGCCCGCCCGCCATAAGGCGCCCGAACTGGCTGCGACACCCAAGCCCCATCAACAGCCCGTATCCCAGAACGATGCCATACAGCACCAGGGTGATCGACGCGCCAATAAGGCCGAATTCCTCTGCCAGCACCGTAAAGATGAAATCGGTTTTCATTTCAGGCAGAAAGTTGAGCTGGCTTTGCGTGCCTTCAAGAAAGCCCTTGCCGGTCATACCGCCTGAGCCCAGCGCGATCTTCGACTGGGTAATCTGGTAGCCCGCGCCCAGTGGGTCTGCTTCCGGATTCAGGAAGGTCAGCACCCGGTCTTTCTGATAGTCCCGCATGAACTGCCACACGATCGGTATGGCCGCTGAAACCGCCACGCCTGCCGCAATGAACAGCCAGGCTGGCAGGCCCGCCAAAAACAGGATGGCCATGCCGCCCATCACAATCATCAGGGCTGTACCAAGGTCTGGCTGGCGGTACACCAGCGCCACCGGGATCAGCATCAGCATCGCAGGCACAAACAAGGACCTGAGGCTGCGGCTTTGGTCATAGTTCCGGCCGTGGAAATAGCGGGCGAGCGCCATGACGACTGCGATTTTCATCAGTTCCGACGGCTGCAGTCGCATAAAACCAATGTCCAGCCAGCGCTGGCCGCCCATTCCGGTTGAGCCTATCACTTCTACCGCCAGGAGAAGTCCGAGCCCGATGGCCCAGGCCGGATAGGCAAAGGCCATCCAGTACCGGATATCAATAACCGCGATGATCAGCATCAGCACAAGGGCGCCAGCAAAGCGGGCCGCCTGGCGCGAGGCCCATGGGTCCCAGTCGCCACCCGCGACAGAATACAGCATGGCAAAACCGATGCAGGCGATCATGCAATTGATCAACACCATGCCCCAGTTCAGGCTGAGAAGCCTCTGCAGCGGGTTCTTGTCCACCCGGCGAGGACCAAACATGCGTGCAGTACCCATCAGGCCTCTCCCTCTTCCGGTAGATTCGGCTCTTCCGGCGACTTCTGTTTCATGAGCGCAAGCGCCTTGTCCATGACGGCGCGCGCTATGGGCGCCGCCACAGAAGATCCACCACCACCGTGCTGCACCAGCATGCCAATGGCGACTTGCGGGTCGTCAACCGGCGAATACCCGATAAAGAGCGCATGGTCACGCATGGCCCATGGCAGCTCATCATTATCGCGCACGCCTTCCTGGTGTTCGCTTTCACTGATGCGGCGCACCTGTGCCGTGCCGGTTTTGCCTGCCTGTGTCGGGGCGGATTTCGAGCGTCTGTAATCGTGCGCGGTGCCGCCGACTTCCATCACCATCTCCATGCCGCGGCGGGCGATGCGCATATGAAGCGGGTTGGCGTCCATGGCCGCAAACGACGTATCCGGCGCGTCTGTCTCCAGATCCTTGCTCACGAGCGACGGCTCCAACTTGTAGCCCGATGCGAGCCGCGCCGTCATCACCGCCAGCTGCAGCGGCGTTGCCAGCAGGGCACCCTGGCCGATAGACACATTCAGCGTCTCACCGCCGTGCCAAGGCTCGTTCCTCACCGCGCGTTTCCAGGCGGGGTCCGGCACCAGGCCTTCCTTTTCACCGTCTATACCCAGGTCGAACCGTTGCCCCAGGCCAAAGCGACGCAACATATCGGCTATGGCTTCGATATTCAGTTCTTCCGCAATCTTGTAGAAATAGACGTCGCAGCTGTTGGAAATAGCGCCCTTGAGGTCCAGCTTGCCGTGGCCTCCCCGCTTCCAGCAGCGGAAGGTGCGGTTGCCGAAACGGTGTCTGCCGTTGCAGTAATGTTCTGTATCTTCCTTGACCACGCCTTGCTCAAGCGCTGCCAGCGCAATGATCGGCTTAACCGTTGAGCCCGGCGGGTAAAGGCCGGAAACAGCCTTGTTGATGAGCGGCTTCCTTGGGTCTTTCAACAGAGCCTGCCAGTTCTCGGTGCTGATGCCGCGCGTAAACTCGTTGGGGTCAAACGACGGCGTGGACGCGAGCGACAGGATCTCCCCTGTTTTGGCGTTCATCACAACAGCGCCAGCTGCTTCCTCACCCAACTGTTCCATAACGAATTTCTGCAGGTCAATATCAAGTGTCAGTTGCAGGTCATTGCCCGCTTGCGCTTCCTGCCGTGGGGGCAGTTCCCGAATTTCACGGCCCACGGCATTCACTTCAACGCGGCGAGTTCCTGCAGACCCCCGCAGGCGGCTTTCATAGCGGCGCTCAAGCCCCTGCCTGCCTACCTTGAAGCCAGGTAGCTGATAGAGAGGGTTCGCCGTGACTTCCTCTTCACCGGGGCTGGCCAGATAGCCAATCAAATGCGCGATCTCATTGCCGCTGGGGTAGAAACGCGACAGGCCCGCATCCGTCACCACGCCGGGCAGGTCAGGTACCGCCACATTGACGCGGGCGAAGGTGCGCCAGTCCAGACCCTGGGCCACGGTGATGGGCACGAATTTGCGCTGACGTTTTATCTGGCGTTCAAGGCGCGCGATACGGCGTTCGTCCAGCTTTACGACACGGCCGATTTTCTCAAGCGTGCTGGCGATCTCATCGGCCTGCTCAGGGATCATGAAAACGCGGAAGTCCGGGCGGTTGGTGGCCAGCTTGCGGCGGTTGCGATCAAAAATTTCGCCACGTTCCGGTGCGATCAAGCGAAGCGCCACCCTGTTCTTCTCGGCGCGCAGCTTGTATTTCTCGCCCTGCACAACGGACAGATAGTAAAGCCTGCCGCCAAGGGCGGTCAGCACCAGCCCCTGCGCCCCTGCAAGCAGAAGCGCGCGCCTGCTGAATACCTGGTATCTAAGGCCCTCTCTAGCCATCCTTACATCGCTGCCCGTCTAAGACGCCCAAGTACAAACCCAACGGGCGCATAGGAAAAGGCAGTGATCACCCACTGCAGCGCCAGCGGCTCGGGTGGCAGCATTGTGCCATAAACCAGCGAGATCAGCAGCCAGGACAAAAGATAGAGGCCAAACGACAGAACAGCAAAGATGACCCAATGCACAAGACGGCTGCGGCCCTTATAGTGCTTGAGCTGGTTGAGAACGAAAAGACGTGTCAGCAGCAGAAGGACCATGTTCAGCCCCATGGGCACGTCCAGCCACAGATCCAGGAAGAAGCCAAGCACTGCGCAGGCGCCATATGGCATCAGGATTGGGCGCGAAGACAACCAGTAAAAAACGCCAATCAGCACAAGGTTCGGCATAGCGATGTTGGCCGCCCCCGTCCCCAGTGGCAGCATCATCAGGATAACCATGACAAAACAGGCGATCAGCGGCACAAAGCCGGCGAAACCGAAGGATGCCATGGCGGGACGGCGTGCTGCGTTCATCAGTTACCCTCCCCTGGTGCTTCTGGTTGGGTCGCCTCTTCGGGCACTGGCTCATAGGCCATCACCCGCACATAATCGAGCTTGCCAAGAAGGCCAAGCGGCTCAAGCAATACGAAATCGTCCACCACGTCCACCACCCGCGCCACAGGCAGGTCAGGTGGGAATGCGCCGCCATGGCCGGATGTCAGCAAACGGTCACCCTCCTTCACCTGCACGCCCTGCGGCAGGAAGCGAAGCCTTAGGAGGCTTTCGTTCTGGCCCTCTGCAATCGCCAGATCACCCGTGCGCTCAAGCCGCACCGGCACCCGGCTGTTGATATCTGTCAGAAGCAGCACCCGGCTGGTCCAGCGGCCCACCTGGATCACGCGGCCCACGACGCCGGTCTCGTCCACCACCGGGCTGCCGCGCTTGACGTCGTCCGCGGACCCTGCACCGATCAAAACGCTGCGCTCGAACGCGCCACCGCCAACGCCGATCACCCTTGTGGTAGCAGCAGGTGGCACTTCGCGGCCTGGCACCTTCAGCATGCCGCGAAGGCGTTCGTTCTCGCGGCTCAACTGCATCGCGGCTTCCCGCCACTGCCTAAGCCGGTCGTTTTCATCCCGCAGGGTTTCATTTTCAAGATAGATGTCAGACACGCCGGCGATACGTTCAAGGCCCGCCTGGACGGCGCGAATGGGCTGCTCCAGCACCCGAAGCACTGGGGCCACAACATCATTGGCATAGGCACGGATCTGGTGTGGTACGCCAGAGCCCACCCATTCAAATGTCAGAAGCGCTATGGCGACCAGCATATACGGCCAAAACCCACCCTTCGCCTTGCCACCACGGCGAAAGCGAGGGGATGAAGACAGGTTAGCGGAGTGCAGTGTCGGACTCAGCGTTCAACCTCCCGGGGGTTTGGCACGGTGCCATGGCCCGCTCAGGGCCGGTTAATAGCTTTCGGTCAGGACAAGGCGCAGGGTTGGGTCCTCAAGCGCGCGGCCGGTACCCAGAGCAACACATGTCAGCGGCTCTTCCGCAATGGTCACCGGCAAGCCGGTTGCCTTGCGGATCACTGTATCCAGGTCCTTCAGCATGCCGCCACCGCCGGTCAGGACAACGCCGCGGTCAACGATATCGGCTGCAAGCTCCGGCGCCGTTTGTTCAAGCGCAACCTTTACGCCTTCCACAATCTGGCTCACTGGCTCAGACAGGGCTTCGGCAACCTGAAGCTGGTTCACCTCAAGCTCTTTCGGTACGCCGTTCATCAGGTCACGCCCCTTGATGGTCATGGTCATGCCCACACCGTCTTCCGGCACCAGCGCCGTACCGATTTCCTTCTTGATGCGCTCAGCCGTGGCCTCACCAATCAGAAGGTTATGGTTACGGCGAATATAAGCGATCAGGGCTTCGTCCATCTTGTCGCCGCCCACGCGGACGCTGGTGGCAAACACGATGCCGGACAAGGAAAGAACGGCCACCTCGGTGGTACCGCCGCCGATGTCCACAACCATGGAACCTTGTGGTTCGGTTACCGGCAGGCCTGCGCCGATTGCGGCAGCCATTGGCTCGTCGATCAGGTAAACCTTGCGAGCACCTGCTTGCTCAGCCGATTCCTGAATGGCCTTGCGCTCAACCGCTGTGGAGCCGGACGGCACGCACACAACAACCTGCGGGCTAGCGAAAGAGCGGTTATGCACTTTCTGGATAAAGTGTTTGATCATCTGTTCAGCTACGTGGAAGTCGGCGATCACACCGTCACGCAGTGGGCGAATGGCCTGAATGCCAGAAGGCGTCCGGCCCAGCATCAGCTTGGCTTCATCGCCAACAGCCAGCACACGGTCGCGCCCGTGTTCACTTTTGATCGCAACAACCGAAGGTTCGTTCAGCACGATACCCCGGCCCTTCACGTAAACAAGTGTGTTTGCGGTACCAAGATCAATCGCCATATCTGACGAAAACATGCCGAGCAGCTTTGATAGCATTTAACCCTCTTATCCTGAAAGCTTGACTGAATTTTTGACCCTACGTGAAGACACCCGTCATCACGCAGGCATAAAAGCGGTTATGGGCCAGATATGGGTAAATCACAAGAGGCTAGACGCAAGATAGTCCCATATTTTGCTTTTTTTTGGCACCAAACAGCCCAGATCCGCAAAATGTGGCCTAAGTCAGTAAAATTGTAGGCTTTTTTGCATACCTCAAGAGGGGAACCTCACACCCGGTTATGCCCAACCGGCAACCACAAAAATGCTGAAAATGACATTATTGAGCATATGCAGACCTATCGCGGCATAAATGCTGGCGGTACGTTCATAAACATATCCGAGTCCGGCACCGATTATGAAATAGAGTGGCAGCAAGATGAGGCTGCCGTGAATAGCCGCGAAAACAAGCGCAGCCACTGTGATTGCGCTCCAAGCCGGTATCCTGCGCCTCAGTGCTGACTGGAGATAGCCCCGAAAGACAACCTCTTCAATGATGGGCGCCACAAACGAAGCCAGCAAAAACATCAATATGGTCGCGGCCGCTGCGCCGGTTGCAGCCGCCTGATCGAATATCTGTTCGGCACCGCCCCTGGGCATGGACCCCGGCATGCCCCCTTCAAGCGCAGTGGCATATAGCCCGGCAAGAACCCGGGTCATGAGAAACACCCCCAGGATCAGAACCACCGTTTGCCCCCGGTCCAGCCTGCTGGGCCTGAGCCCGATCTGGGACGCGAATGTCGGCCCGAAACGGCCCATGTCCGCCCGAACCCAAAGGTAGGTCACCAAGCTGCTGAGGCCAAGGCTCATCGCCATGACCAGCGGCATGTTCTGGCTTGCCAGACTGGGAATATCGTAAGCCACGCCGACAAACTCGAACAAAACACTGACCAGGATACCGATAAAAAACTGGCTGCCAAAAAGCACAGCAAAGGCGCCGAACCCGCGCCGCACGGTCAGCTGATAGGGCATTTCACCGCTGGCACCACGGCGCTTCGGTTCTGCCCTTACGTATTCAGACATGTCTGCAGGCGTTGCATCTGCAACCGTTTCCACCTGCATTACTCGCCCCCCCTTTTTGGCCCCTTTTTCGGCTCTGCGAAAAATGATGCGAAACATTAATAACTCTAAGCCAAAGTGACAACACGAATATGCGCAACCGACGAGCGCAGAAAAAAAGGGCGCCACCTGGACGCCCTTTGCGACATTACAGATGCCTGCCCACAGGCTATTTCGCTGCGACCACCTTTGCGGCTTCGTCCGGCGCTTTCTTTTCGCGCTTGACCAGAAGCTTGTTCACCGCAGACACATAAGCCCGCGCGGCGGCTGTAACCGTATCTTCATGCGCGCCCTGCCCGTTCACCGTGCGCCCACCTTCTTCAAGGCGCACCGTACATTCCGCCTGCGCGTCCGTCCCCTGGGTGACTGCATGCACTTGGAAAAGCTGCAGGTGCGGCTCCATGCCGATCAGGTCCTTGATGGCGTTGAAGGCCGCGTCCACGGGGCCGGAGCCATAGGTGACTGTCTTGGCCTTTTCGCCGTCGATCGCCATGGTGAGGTTGGCGACAGCTTCGCCGTTCGACGAGCTATAGGTATTCAGGCTGATCACCTGCATGCGGTTGGCCCAGGTGGCAACCTCATCATCCACAAGGGCAATGATATCCTCGTCATAGATGTTCTTTTTGCGGTCCCCGAGTTCCTTGAAGCGGCGGAAACATTCCTGGAAGGCGTTGTCGCCAAGCTCGTAGCCCAGGTCCTTCAGCTTGTCGGCGAAGGCGTGGCGGCCGGAGTGCTTGCCCATCGTCAGCACAGACTTGGTCACGCCCACCGATTCCGGCGTCATGATCTCATAGGTCTCTGCAGCTTTCAGGACACCGTCCTGGTGGATACCGCTTTCGTGCGCGAACGCGTTGGCGCCCACAATGGCCTTGTTGTTCTGAACCGTAAAGCCGGTCACGGTGGAGACGAGCTTACTGGCCCGCATGATCTCTTCCGTTTTGATGCGCGTGTGGTAAGGCAGCGCATCACCGCGCACCTTCAGCGCCATCACGATCTCTTCCATCGCGGCATTCCCGGCACGTTCGCCGATGCCATTGATGGTGCACTCCACCTGGCGCGCGCCGCCCGCCACACCGGCGAGCGAGTTGGCGACCGCAAGCCCAAGGTCATTATGGCAGTGGGTGGAAAAGATCGCCTTGTCCGAATTCGGCACGCGTTCAATCACGGCCTTGAACATGTCCATATATTCCTGCGGCGTGGCGTAACCCACAGTATCCGGCAGGTTGATGGTGGTGGCCCCCGCCTTGATCGCGGTCTCGACCGCTCGGCAAAGGAAATCGATTTCAGTGCGCGTCGCATCCTCGGCCGACCATTCCACGTCGTTGGTGAAGGTGCAGGCGCGGGAAACAGAGGCATGGATCGCCTCAATCACCGCCTCTGGTTCCATCTGCAGCTTCACTTTCATATGAAGCGGGCTGGTGGCGATGAAGGTGTGGATACGGCCGGAATTGGCGGGCTTGATGGCCTCGCCGGCGCGGTCGATATCGCCAAGGGCGGCGCGGGCAAGCGAACAGACAGTGCTGTCCTTGATCTCTTTCGCAATGCGGTTCACGCATTCGAAATCGCCGTTTGATGCTATGGCGAAACCGGCCTCGATCACATCGACGCGCATATTTTCCAGCACGCGGGCGATCTGCAGTTTCTCTTCCAGGGTCATGGATGCGCCGGGCGATTGCTCGCCGTCGCGCAAAGTGGTGTCAAATATTCGCACACGGTTTGCTTCACTGTGTGACATGGCATTATTCCCGATATTTCTAGTAACGATCTGAATGAATGACTTCAGCTGGCATTACCCTTAAGCATCCGAGCACGAAAATGTGCCACAGCTTGCGATGCTCAAGGGCCGATAAGTCGACCCGCACCAAGGAGCGATAGACCAGCGAGTAGGAGGGTAATCAGGAGGCCGGAAGAAAGAATGACGCGCGTGAAATCAGCCGGCGCCGCTTTGGAAATGGCGATGGCTTTTGCCTGTCTCTTTTGTGGTGTCCGACCGTTCATCCGTCTTAGACCCCTTGCAAATCCTGTATATCCGGGCGTTTTTGCCCGAGAAATTTAGGAGTATCATATTATTTTATAATCGCAAGAGGCAAATTTGGGAAATTTTATTTCAATTGGTAACAGGCGAAACTATTCTTTGTTGCTGAGCCAACTGCCTGCCACGTCCAGTTCATAGTCTTGCTCGTCGCACCATTCACCCTTGACGAACGTGCGCTTCAGGTGCACCGGGCCGACCGGTTTGAAGCCCAAGCGCTCCAGCACCCGGCCCGAAGCCGGGTTGCGCACATCAATATCGGCAGAGAATTTGACGACCTGCAGGGGCTTCACAAGCGCGGGCAGCAAAGCCCTCAGTGCTTCGGTCATATAGCCCTTGCCCTGCCCATTGGTGCTGAGCGAATAGCCGATACGGACATGGCCTGTTCCTTCTGGCGTCACACCATTGCCCACGCCGATGTCACCGATGGCAAGGCCTGTTGCCTTCTCCTCGATCATCAGCTGGTGGTACCGGCCTTCCGGGAACGGCTCAAGCGCCGCCTGCTCGCGGCAGAATTTCTCGGCGCGGTCAATGGCAAAGGGATAGTCCCACAGCGTATAGCGCGCCACCTCCGCGTCATTGCGCCAGCCGTGGAACGCCACCGCATCATCCTCGCGAAACGAGCGGAGGATCAGACGATCGGTTGATATCGGGAGAATGTCTGTCATCCACCTAGTTAAATCTTACTCGTAATGTTTTGGGACGCAACCGCGCGTCCAGCTTTCTGCAGGCGGTTTTCTCACCTTCACATACCAAAGTGAAATCTGTCTGCAGAGGGTCCTCATGACTCTCAGCCTTCGTTATCGACGTGCAGGCTACTGCGGGATGGGCAGGGTGACCGGGAAGCGTTATATACCAACTATTTGGGCTTAACTGCTGGATGCCAGTGTCGCTTTCTTCGAAGTAAAGGAGAAATTCGTCGCTCGGCATCCGACCGCCACCGTCCAAAGCGTGTGCATATGCCATTGCCTCGCCAACAGTTGCATAGCCCTTACCGCACAGCACACTACCTTCGGCGGTATCAGCTGTAGCGGAAAACATAAGTATGAAAATCAGAATATTCAAAAGCCCCCTCCTCGTGATTTTCGAAAGCAAATCGCGGACGGGCTAAGATTGCAACAAAAAAGGCGACCGACATGCGATCGCCTTCCTCTAACCGTCGCTCACTAGCTTAGAAATTTACGAGCAGCCCTGCCTTGATGCGGTAGGTGGCCTCGCCCGCGGGCTTGGCATAGTCTGCGCCGATGCGGAACGACAAGAGGTCACTGAACTGGTGCTCAACACCCGCGCCGAAGCGCACGTCATCGGCACTGGTGGAACCCACCACCCCGATGGTCTCATAGCTCACGTTCATATAGCCGATGGAGCCATAGACCATATTCTGGTCGTCGTCGCCGAAAACGATCCCGGCAATGCCTGTGATGTCCCATTCGCCGCCGAAGTCGCCAACAGCGCCTTCAATGTCGCGCGTGCCTTCCACATGGCTGCCATAGCTGCCCTCAACGCCCACAACAACATAAGGCACCGGTTCCATACGGTAGCCGATCACGCCGCCCACCAGCACCGACTGGTCACTGACGTCGACCGAGCTTTCAATGCCGCCGTATAGACCACTAAAGTCACCGGCGAAAGCCGACGGTGCAAATGCCAGCGCTGCCGACAGGGATAGACCTGCCATCGTGAATTTATTCATGGGATGCTCCTGTTGTCCTCGAAACCGGGGGAGCCCTAGCAGCTCTGCCTGACCCAGTAAATCGATCTTTCCCTGATACGCCTGTTTCAAGGCAAAAAAAGGGCGACCCCAGGAGTGGGCCGCCCATGAACTCTACTGGAGAGCAGTCTAAGGGGATTAGTTCATCCTAGTTGAAGTAAAGTCCTTCGCTTCGCTCAGTGTACTTTCCTTCAGGGAAACTATGGCGTTAAACAGGCTTGAAGCGCTTCCGCGCCTGTTTAACCAATATGTCTGGGCAGGATTTCGTCCCTCAGATTCCGAAATCCTGCAAATCCGTCTGCAGAGCCGCCTCAAAGACGGATTTGGCAATTTGGAACCGGATCAAAGTACACCGAGCCGCAAGGCGAGGGACTTTGGTCCGACGTCTTAGTTTTTCGCCTTGTCGACCAACTGGCCCTCTTTCATCCACGGCATCATGCCACGGAGCTTGGTGCCAACTTCCTCGATCGGGTGACGCTGGGCGAGGCCACGATGGGCCTTCAGCTCAGGGTTACCGGCGGCGTTATCCAGCATAAAGTCCTTCACGAAGCGGCCTTGCTGGATGTCTTCCAGAACGCGCTTCATTTCGGCCTTCGTCTCAGCGGTGATGATGCGTGGGCCGGTTTTATAGTCGCCGTATTCGGCAGTGTTCGAGATGGAGTAACGCATGTTGGCGATACCACCCTCATAGATCAGGTCCACGATCAGTTTCACTTCATGCAGGCACTCGAAATATGCCATCTCAGGCGCATAGCCTGCTTCAGTGAGCGTCTCAAAGCCCGCCTTGATCAGCTCAGACACGCCGCCACACAGAACGGCCTGCTCGCCGAACAGATCGGTTTCGCACTCTTCGCGGAAATTGGTTTCAATGATGCCCGAGCGGCCACCACCGATGGCGGACGCGTATGAAAGGCAGAGGTCATGGGCTTTGCCCGATGCGTCCTGATGCACAGCAATCAGGCACGGCACGCCCTTGCCTGCAGCATACTGGCTACGAACCGTATGGCCTGGGCCTTTTGGCGCAACCATGATCACGTCCAGGTCTTCCCGTGGCTCGATAAGGGCAAAGTGGATATTGAGGCCGTGGGCGAACATCAGCGCCGCGCCCTGTTTCATGTTGGCATGCAGCTCGTCACGGTAGATAGCGGCCTGATGCTCGTCCGGTGCCAGAACCATCACCATATCGGCCTCTTTGGCGGCCTCTGTTGCCGTCATGCATTCAAAGCCGGCGGCTTCTGCCTTCTTGCGCGTGGACGAGCCTTCCCTGAGCGCCACGATCACACGGGATACACCGCTGTCGCGCAGGTTGCCTGCATGGGCATGGCCCTGGCTGCCGTAACCAACGATCGCAACCGTCTTGTCCTTCACCAGATTAACATCAGCATCACTATCAAAATAAACTCGCATCTCACTATCCTTTTGGTGGGCGTGCGCCCGTCAAAACATATCTCATTCTAAAAGTCGTCATTCGCCGACTTGATCGGCGAATCTATTGATTCACCTATATTTTCTGCCGCTATGGACTCGCCGGTCAAGCCGGCGAGTGACGAACATGCGGCTGCTCACAGGCCCTGCTGACCGCGCGCAAGCGCCACGGCACCCGTGCGGGCAACCTCCACAAGTCCAAGCTCACTCATCAGGTCAACGAACGCATCCAGCTTGTTCGCGGCCCCCGTAAGCTCAAAAACAAAACTGTCGCGGCTGGCATCCACCACCTGCGCACGGAAGGCTTCCGCCAGACGAAGAGCCTCAACCCGCTTTTCGCCAACGCCTGCCACTTTCACAAGCGCCAGGTCCCGGCTAACGAAATCACCCTCGATCGTCAGGTCCGCCACCTTGTGCACCGGCACCAGGCGGTCCAGCTGGGCCTTGATCTGTTCGATCACCATGCGCGTGCCGGATGTCACGATCGTGATCCGGGATGTCTCATGGCTGGTGTCCACCGTTGACACCGTCAGGCTTTCAATATTGTAGCCGCGGCCTGAAAACAGGCCGATTACGCGCGCCAGCACGCCCGCCTCGTTATCCACGATAACGCTGATGGTATGTACTGCGATTGGGCCAGTTTCTTTCATATGTGCGCCGTCCATCTTGCTGATTACTCTTCCACTTTCAGATTAGACACCAAATCACACGACCGCCAGTGCTTCGTCGTCTTTTGGTTTCGCAATCACGTCACCCGCCAGCAGCATCTCATTGTGCGCAGCGCCCGCAGGCACCATTGGGAAACAGTTTTCAATCTTGGCCACGCGGCAATCCAGCAATACTGGACCATCGTGTTCGATCATTTCCTTGATCGCATCATCCAGCTTCGCTGGGTCTTCCACGCTCATGCCCTTGATGCCGTATGCTTCCGCAAGCTTCTGGAAATCAGGCAGGCTATCGGAATAGCTGTGCGAACGGCGGCCGTCATAGGAAAGATCCTGCCACTGGCGCACCATGCCCATATATTCATTGTTCATGATGAAAATCTTCACCGGCAGCTCATACTGGGAAATTGTCCCCAGTTCCTGCAGGTTCATCTGGAAGCTTGCGTCGCCAGACACGTCGATGCACAGCCGGTCGGGATAAGCGATCTGCGCCCCGATGGTGGCTGGCAGGCCATACCCCATGGTGCCCAGGCCGCCCGACGTCAGCCAATGGTTCGGCTTGTCGAACTTCAGGAACTGGGCGGCCCACATCTGGTGTTGGCCAACCTCAGTCGCGATGATGGCTTCCTTGCCTTCGATATGATGCTGCAGGCGTTCGAGCGCCTTCTGCGGCATGATCATCTCGTCACTGTCAGCGTAAGCCAGGCAGTTTTTCATGCGCCAACGCTCGATCTGATCCCACCAGGCAACGAGCGGCGGTTGCTTTTCGCCCAGCTTTTCCTCTTTCCAGATTGCGATCAGGCGGCGGAGTGCGCTCGCCGCGTCCGCGATCACCGGAATATCCACAGCAACATTCTTGTTGATGGAACTGAGGTCAATATCCACCTGGATTTTGGTAGAGCCCGGCGAGAAACCGTCAATCTGGCCGGTTACCCGGTCATCAAAGCGCGCGCCGATGGCCAGCATCACGTCGCAGTCATGCATCGCATGGTTGGCTTCCCACGTGCCGTGCATCCCCAGCATGCCAAGGAACTGATGGTCGGAGGCCGGGAAAGCACCCAGCCCCATCAGGGTGCTGGTTACCGGCATGCCGGTCATTTTCGCGAATTCGGTCAGCAGCTCCGATGCCTCTGGCCCCGCATTAATGATGCCGCCGCCGGAATAGATGATCGGCCGCGCGCCACTGGCCAGCGCGTGCGCCGCCTTACGGAGCGCCGCCTCGTCGCCGTCAACCTGCGGGCGGTAGGTGCGGTGTTCACGGTGGCCGCTGCGCTCATAAGGTGCTTTTTCGATCTGCACGTCCTTCGGCATGTCGATCACAACAGGGCCGGGGCGACCGTTTGTCGCCACATAGAAGGCTTCATAGATCACATCTGGCACAAGACTTGTTTCCTTCACCAGATAGTTATGCTTGGTGCAGGGCCGCGTGATACCAACCGTGTCCGCTTCCTGGAAGGCATCATTGCCAATCAGGTGGCGGGCTACCTGCCCGGTGATACAGATGATCGGGATACTGTCCAGCATCGCGTCCGTCAGGCCGGTCACGGCGTTTGTGGCACCGGGCCCGGATGTCACCAGAACAACACCCGGCTTGCCTGTCGTGCGCGCATAGCCTTCCGCCGCGTGAACCGCCGCCTGCTCGTGCCGCACCAGGATGTGCTTGATCTTGTCCTGCTTGAAAATCTCGTCATAGATGGGCAGCACAGCACCACCCGGATATCCAAAGATGGTGTCGACGCCTAGCTCCACCAGCGCCCTAAGGATCATCTGTGCGCCACTCATTTCTGCGGCGGCTGCCTCATCGCTCGGTGTCCCGGCTGCTGCCGGTGCTTGTTTTGTCTTTGTCGGTGCCATCGTTCTGTTTCCGTCTACAATTTATCCAACCTCGCCTGCCCTCACAGGCTGCCCTGTCCATAGTTCCGTAACGGAAATCCACCTTGCAAACGCGGGCCAACAAGTTGCCCTTCTGATAAATTGGGGGCGCTCTAGGAGCGCCCCCGGGGTGGGTCTCGTCACAGTAGGAGCCATCTTGGGCAAAAGGCTCCCGGATATCGGCACCTGGGCTGGCGTGGTGCCGATAAGGTCGTTTTATTGTACGAAAATTACTCAGTCAACCGCTTTTGTGATCTTTTTGTTCAAAAAATCCCGGTAATCACTTTCCGAAAATTGCGCAGGAAAGCGATCCCAATGGCCAAACTGGTTCCTGAACCATGTCAGCTGGCGTTTGGCAAAGCGTCTGGTTTGCATCTTGGCGTCCTCTACTGCTTCCTCCAGCGACAGCTCACCACGGCGGTAAGCAATGAGGCTGGGAACCCCCAAAGCCCGCATCAGCGGCAGGCTTGGGTCGAGCCCCCTCGCCATCAGGGCATCCAGCTCTTCCCACGCGCCGCTTTCCAGCATCAGATCAAAGCGCCGGTTGCAGCGGTCATACAGAACGTCGCGGGGTGGATCGAGCACGATTTTGGTGAGCAAGCCCGCATCATCCACGGCCTGCATCGGCCCGGGTTTGGTATCCGCCTGCCATGCGCTGATAGGCTTGCCTGTGGCGTGATAGACCTCAAGCGCACGGCAGATGCGCTGGCTGTCGCCCGGGAACAGGCGCTCTGCTGTCACGGGATCAACTTCCGCCAGTTCCTTATGCAGCGCCTCACTGCCCTCCTTGTCACACCGGGAGCGCACCTCGGCACGGATATCATCAGGGATGTCAGGTATTTCAGCCATGCCGGTCAGCAGCGCCTTGAAATAAAGGCCCGTACCGCCAATCACGATGGGCGTCTGTTCCTGAGACCACGCCGCTTCGATCTCACGCATCGCATCATCTGCCCAGCTTGCGGCGGAGGACACTTCAGTAGCGTCCAGATAGCCATACAAGCGGTGTGGCGCCCTCGCCTCTTCTTCCTCGCTCGGGCGCGCGGTGATCACGCGCAGATCGCGGTAAACCTGCATGCTGTCAGAATTAATGATGACACCGTTAAGATCTTCTGCGAGACGGAGCGATAAAGCCGACTTGCCGCTTGCGGTTGGACCTGCAATAAAAAGGGCTCGTTTCAAGGCAACCTCGAAGCCAGTAAAAATAAGGACGTTCCTTCATGGATATCGCTTTAACCCTTGTCGTCAACCCTGACTGTTCCCTGAGCCTCGAAAAGATTGAGGACGGCGTTGAGGCCATCAAGGCAACGGGCACGCCCGAGCGCCGCACCCTGAGCGACGGCAAGGCCGTGGACCTTATCTTTGAAGGCAGCCTGAAAATCCGGGATCAGATCGAAGGCGCGCTCAATGATATTGACGGGCTGGACTGGTGCCTGCAGCCGGCCGAGGGCCGCAAGAAGAAAATGATTCTCGCGGATATGGATTCGACCATGATCACAGTTGAATGCATCGACGAGCTGGCGGACTTCATCGGCGTCAAGGGCAAGGTAGCGGCGATTACCGAAGCAGCCATGCGTGGCGAACTGGATTTCGAAGCTGCGCTGAAGGAACGGGTAGCGCTTCTGGCGGGCCTGTCCACCGATGCGCTCAAGCAGTGCTATGACGAACGGATCGAGCTGATGGCAGGCGCGCGCACGCTGGTGCAGACCATGAAGGCAAACGGCGCCTATGCTGTGCTGGTTTCGGGCGGCTTTACCTATTTCACTGAAAAGGTGGCGGCAGCCATCGGGTTTGACATGAACCGCGCCAATGTCCTGGGCATTGAAGGCAACGCGCTTACAGGCCTTGTGGAGGAGCCCATCTGCGGCGCGGCCACCAAGCTGGAAACCCTGAATGAACAGGCAGCGAAGCACGGCCTGAAGCCGGATGAGATTCTGGCGGTGGGAGACGGTGCCAACGACATCCCCATGATCGAGGCCGCAGGCCTTGGGATAGCCTATCACGCCAAACCCCGGACGCGCGAAGCAGCCGCAGCCGCAGTAACTTACGGCGACCTGACGGCGCTTCTTTATTTCCAGGGCTACACCGACGCCGATTTCGTTTCGGGTTAAGACTTCTAATCAGTCGTCACTCGCCGACTTGATCGGCGAGTCCATTTACGCTGTAGATATTTTGTGGATTCGCCGGTCAAGCCGGCGAATGACAATCGAAAAAAAGGGCCGGCAGAACCGGCCCTTTCGCGTTTCAGCGATATGTCGCTGACTATTCTTCGTCGTCGCCCTGGTCGCGCATCAGTTTCAGCGATACGTGGGCCGTGGTGCCGCGGTAGTTCACCAGGAACAATACCCGCTCACGCCCGTCTTCACGCGCTTCTTCGATGATGTCGACAATCTCGGCCGGGTTGGTGACCGACTGCTGGTTTACCCGCAGGATCACAGTGCCCGGACGAATGCCCTGGCGTGCAGCCGGTGCCCGGCGTGCCACGCGCAGCACAGCCACGCCTTCCACATCGTCAGCGATCTCATAGCGGCGACGCAGGGTCTCATTCAGCGGTGCCAGTTCCATGCCTTCAACAAGCTCACGCTCGCTGCGCTCTGGACGGTCGCTGTCCTGATCGCCTTCATTGCCACCCGGGATCATGGAGGCAGGCAGTTCACCCGTGGTTACCTCAAGGGTTTCCTTTTCGCCCTGACGGATCACTTCAACCTTCACAGGTTTGCCGATTTCCGTGCGCTTCACCAGAATGCTCAGGCGGTTGCTGTCTTCAACCGTCTTGCCGTCCCATTTGATGATGATGTCGCCTTCGCGAACACCAGCTGCATCTGCGGGGCTGTTTGGCTCGACGCGGGTCACGATAGCGCCCTCTTCCTGCTTGATGCCCAGCGATTCCGCGAATTCTTCGGTCATTGGCTGAATGCCAACACCCAGCCAGCCGCGGCGCACCTTGCCGTGCTCTTGCAGCTCAGCGGTCACGCGGGACGCGTCATTGGACGGGATCGCGAAACCGATACCAACGTTGCCGCCGGTCGGTGAGAAGATCGCCGTATTCACGCCGATTACCTCACCGTTCATGTTGAAGAGCGGGCCACCGGAGTTGCCGCGGTTAATCGATGCATCCGTCTGCAGGAACTCAACATCGTTCGAGTTGTTGATCGAACGGTTACGCGCGGAAATAATACCGGCGGTTACCGTACCGGCCTGACCGAACGGGTTACCGATCGCGATCACCCAGTCACCGATGCGTTCGTCATCGCTGTCACCCCACTTTACAAACGGGAACTTGTCACCGTTTTCGTGTTCGATCTTGAGAACAGCAATATCGGAAAGGGCATCACGACCCAGGACTTTTGCAGGGAAATCATCGCCGTCAGCTGTGGTGACGGTGATTTCATCGGCGTCCTCAACCACGTGGTTGTTGGTGATCACGATACCTTTGGCATCAATGATAAAGCCAGACCCCAGGGACCGCGCTTCGCGTGGTTCCTGGTCCTCTTCCATGCGGTCCCGGAATTGGTCCCACAGGTCACCGAACGGCACGCCTTCCGGCAGGTCCGGCACGTTGCGGCCGCCACGGCGGCGGATGGTCTGTACAGTGGAAATATTAACAACGGCGGGCGAGAGCTTCTCAACCAGGTCAGCGAAACTGTCTGGCGCACCGCGTGCAGCAACTGGCCCCATGGAGGTCATGGCTGCTGCCAAAATCAAGATGGATGCCAGCAAAACTTTCAGCGCTTTGCCTGGCATATCGGCTGTCGTCCGCGTGTTAATTGCTTTTACTAAGGTGGTGCTCAAGGCACTTACTCCTTCAATTATTATTCGTCACTCGCGTTGGCCTTACCCTCAGACTTCCAAAAAAGTCTGAACCAGCCAGACTATCGCAACACCGATTGCCGCGAGGGTCAAGCCCGTGACCCGAAGCTTTGCGGTGGGCTGTTTTGATGCTGCGACAAGCAGCTTTTTGAAGCCCTCCGGCATCAAGGCATAGGCCGCGCCTTCAATGAAGAAAGCGAGGCCCAGCCCAACGAGTAGCAGTTTCCAGTCCATGGCGTGTGCCAGGGGCCGGACTATTTATTGTCCATGAACAGCTTGAAGAACTCGCTGTCCGGGGACAGGACAAGGCGGGTATCGTCCTTGCCCAGGGATTTTCTGTAAGCCTGCATGGTACGGTAGAATTCGAAGAAATCTTCGTCCCTGCCGTATGCGTCCGCAAAAATCTTCACGGCCTGGCCATCAGCCTCACCGCGGATCGTCTGCGACTGACGCTCTGCTTCCGCAAGGATTTCGGCAACCTGCCGGTCTGCCGCCGCGCGAATTTTCACCGCGTCACGCTGGCCAGAGGCCCGCTTTTCGGCAGCTTCACGCTGGCGTTCGGTTTCCATGCGGCGGAAAATCGCTTCGCTGTTCTCCCGTGGCAGGTCCACGCGCTTCAGCCGCACATCAACCACTTCAAGGCCAAATGTCAGCGCCCGCTGGTTGGTCAGGTCGCTGATCTTTTTCATCAGTTCTGCGCGCTGGCCAGATACGATTTCGTTCATCGGCTCCTTCGCCAGAACCTGACGAACGGTTGATTCCATCGCATCTTCAAGAAGGCGCGCTGCACCCACTTCGGTCCGCGCCGCCTGATAGCGCTTGAGCGGATCGGCGATGCGGTAGCGAGCAAAGCTGTCCACCAGGATACGGCGCTGGTCGGATGCCAGCACTTCCTGTGGCGGCACATCCAGGCTGAGGATACGCTTCTCAAGGAAGATCACCTGTTCCATGACCGGGATCTTAAAATGGAGGCCCGGTGTGGTAACGGTGCGCTTTGGCTCACCGAATTTTACTACGATCGCCTGCTCGCGCTCGTCTACCACATAAACGCTGCTTACACCGGCAACCAGAATAATGAGGGAAACAACGATAGCTACAATTGATTTAACACTCATGGCTTATTCTCCCCCGCTTTTCTTGTTCAACTGCTCAAGCGGCAGATAAGGCACGACGCCAGAGCCAGCCTTGCCATCAACGACAATCTTGTCCATGCCAGCCAGAATCTGCTCCATGGTTTCAAGATAGATGCGTTTCTTGGTCACGTCTTTGGCCAGAATGTATTCGTTATAGACCGACATAAAGCGGGCAGCCTCACCCTGCGCGCGGGCAACAACCTGCGCCCGGTATGCTTCGGCCTGCTGCGTCATCTGCTCGGCCTGGCCCTGCGCCTGCGGGATCACCTCGTTGCGATATTTGGTCGCTTCGTTTTGGAAACGCTGCTGGTCTGCTTCCGCGCGCTGTACGTCAAGGAAGGCGTCTTTGACTTCTTCTGGCGCTTCAGACTCGATGATCTGCACCCGAAGCACGTCCACACCAGCCTGATACTCATCAAGCGTGGTCTGGATCAATTCCTTGACGCTTTGTTCGATCTGGCCACGGGCTGTGGTGATAATCGGCGTAATCCTGTTCTGGCCAATCATTTCACGCATGGCGCTTTCCGCCACGGATTTGATCGTGCCGTCTGGGTCCTGCAGCTTGAAAAGATAGTTGCCCAGGTCATTGATCCGCCACACCACATTGAAGCGCACGTCCACAATGTTTTCGTCCTGGGTCAGCATCAGGCTTTCATCCGGACGGGCGAAGCTCTGGCGGCCTGACCGGCGGCTTTCCGTTACACGGCTGCCGATAGACACCTGGTTTTCATCCGTGACACCAC
This sequence comes from Kordiimonas lipolytica, assembly GCF_001550065.1. The sequence continues at coordinate 316,957 of NZ_LRUB01000036.1, read as the reverse complement.
GAATTTCGACTTGCTCGAAAGGCGGAAAGTGAAAGTGTGGTCCGGGCGAAGATGAAGCAACCCATTCACCAAAGCGCAGGACAACGGCCTGTTCGTTTGTCTTCACCTGGTAAAAACCCCAGTAAAGATAAAGCAGAATCAGGGCCGCCACGATCAGCAGCGGGCCGCCTTTGCCGCCAGGCATGGCTTTCCTGAGCTGGTCCTGACCTTTACGAATATATTCATCAAAATTTGGTGGCTCGCCGCCACCGCCGCCGCGGCGTGGACCGTTGCCCCAAGGATTTGGGCGGTCACCATCACCGTTATTTTGCCAAGGCATATTTTTCTCCCCTTCGGTGCGAATGCACCAACCGAAACTGCGGCCCTTTCAACAGTAGAAAGACCGTGTCTTGTCTGCCTATATATGGTACGTGCCAAGCGGCTGCAATGATACTCGGCCAAAATGTGATGCTTTTTACCGGAAACACAGGTTTTTTATGTCAGATACGCTGAAAAAATCCGTTGAGACGGCTCTCCAGGAAATCAAAGCCCCGGGGGCGGACAAGTCCGTTATGGAAGCGGGACTGGTGAGCGCCATCGTCGTGGACGGCGGCAAGGTTGGTATTATCCTCGAGCTCTCAGGCCGCGACCAGGCGGGCGCGGAATCGCTCAGAAGCGCGATTGAAGACGCCGCGCGGGCAGTTGACGGCGTTGAAGAGGCCAACGTGATCATGACAGCAGCACGGCCGGCACAGACCGCACCGAAAGGCCAGCCCGTTGGCGGCAAGGCGCCCCCTACCCCAACGGAAATCCCTGGCGTGAAACACATTGTTGCCGTTGCCAGCGGCAAGGGCGGCGTGGGAAAATCCACCACATCGATCAACCTTGCCATCGCGCTTCGCGACCAGGGCTTGAAGGTGGGCGTTCTGGACGCGGATATTTTCGGCCCCAGCCTGCCAATGCTTCTTGGCGTTGATGACAAGCCGGAGATCAAAAACAAGATTATCCAGCCTATTGTGGCACACGGCCTGAAGGTTATGTCTGTCGGCTTCCTGATCGACGTGGACCAGCCGGTGGTATGGCGTGGCCCGCGTGTGATGGGCGCAACACAGCAGCTTCTCAAGGATGTGGCCTGGGGCCCCCTTGATGTTTTGGTCGTGGACATGCCGCCGGGCACCGGCGACGTGCAGCTGACCATGGTTCAGCAGGCACCGCTGACGGGTGCCGTGATCGTGTCCACGCCGCAGGACCTGGCGCTGATTGACGCGCGCAAGGGGCTTGCCATGTTCCGCAAGGTGGATGTGCCCATCATGGGCGTCATTGAAAACATGAGCACCTTCCACTGCCCACACTGCGGCGAGGAATCGCACATTTTCGGCCACGGCGGCGCGGCAGATACGGCGAAAGAACTGGGCTGTGACTTCCTGGGTGGCATACCGCTTCATATGAGCGTGCGCGAGCATGCCGATGGCGGCGATCCGATCGTCGCGGCAGAGCCGGACAGCCCGGTCAGCAAAGCATACCGGGCTATCGCAGCGCAGGTTTCTGAAAAACTTGGTGTCAGCGCCTAGGCGCGTTCATACACCACGAAGGCGTAGGCTGGCTTGCCGTCCTCAGCCGGGTGTTCTTCCCGGCTGACTTCCCGCCAGTCATCCTTGTTGAAGGCCGGGAACCAGGCATCGGCATCAGGGACGGTGATGTCAATTTCAGTGATATAAAGCCGGTCCGCCACATCCAGGCACTGGCCATAGATTTGCGCACCACCGATGATCATGGCCTCGCCCGCGTCTGCCACCGCTTCCTTGGCAGCCTGCAGGGACGGCACAACCTCTACCCCGTCGGCAGACCAAGCAGCATTGCGGGTGACCACAATATTGCGGCGGCCAGGCAACGGCCGACCGATGCTTTCATAAGTTTTGCGCCCCATGACAATGGGTTTACCCATGGTGGTCGCCTTGAAATACTTCAGGTCTGCGGGCAAATGCCACGGCATGTCGTTATCGCGGCCGATCGCCCGGTCCTCCGCCATGGCCACAATCACAGAAAGCGTCATTCTCTACTCCTAACCCGCATCTATCGTTGGCATCAGATCATGCCATCGTCATCAGTTTCCGGGTCTGCCTCCATCAGCGGCAGGTGAACCCGGATTGTGGTACCCACATTCTGGATACTGCGCACGCTAATGGTGCCTTCCATATGGTCCACCAGCTCGCGACAGATGGCAAGGCCAAGGCCAACGCCGCCGTGCCTGCGCGACAGAGCCGCATCTACCTGGGTAAAGCGGTCAAACAGCGTTGCCTGCTTGTCTTCCGGAATGCCGATGCCCGTGTCTTCAACTTCCAGAACCCAACCGGCCTGGCCGGTGGCAAAAGCGCGCGGATGCAAGCGGAACACCACTGTACCCTGGTTTGTGAACTTGATGGCATTTGACCCCAAATTGATCAGGATTTGCCGCAACCTGAGCTCGTCCCCCAGAATATGATCGGGCATATTGCCGGCAAATTCGGCCTTCAGCTCGATTCCCTTGTTGGACGCCTGCTGCGCCAGAAGCGCAATCACCCGGTCTACCAGTAGGTGAGTTGACAGCCGTTTCTGTTCAATCTGGATCTTGCCAGCCTCCAGCTTCGCCAGGTCAAGGATGTCATTGATGATCGCAAGCAAGTGGCTGCCGCTGGCGTTGATATCGCGGGCATAGTCTGCATAGCGCTTGTCACCCAAGGGCCCGAGCGCCTGCTCCTGCAGAATCTGTGAAAAGCCCAGAATGGCGTTCAGCGGCGTGCGAAGCTCATGGCTCATGGTGGCCAGAAATTCAGACTTCGCCCGGTTGGCTGTCTCCGCCGATTTTCTGGCTTCCTCCACATCCTTGTTGAGGTTCTGCAGCATGCGGTAGTGGTCCTCAAGCTCGTCATGCGCTTCCTTGAGCGCCCGCGTCCGGCGATTGACGATCTCGACAACCCGTTTGGCCCGCTGGGTCTGGGACCAGACGATAAAGACCACAAGGCCCGTCAGCACAAGACAGACGCTGGCCGTGATCACCGTTGCTCCATAGTCGACGGCATAGGCCTCATAGGGGGCCCATGGCTCAATGGTCCAGCTCTGGCTGCCGATTTCCACCGTGTAGGATGCGATCCATGGCCTTGCGGCCGGCGGCGGAAACGCCTCATAGCTGAAGGTGCCGTCGATGATCATCATTTCCTGCACCATTGCGCCACCCTGCCAGCTACTGGTGAACCGTGCGTTCAGACTGGAAAAGCGCTGGCTTGAGGCAACGGTGTTCAAGAGGTTCGGCATCTCCAAAATCTGCAGAATAACGCCCTCCGCGCCTGCCTGGCTGACAAACGGCGTAGCCAGGAGCACGCACGACCTGTCTGCGGTCTCAAGTGGCGGCATGGGAATGGCTGCGGGCTCGCCTTTTGCCAGTGTCTCTTCCAGGAAGGCGTTCAGCGGCATATAGGCACCGATGTCCGCACCGCGCCAGCGCTGGCTGCGCTCTTCCGAAGGCGCCCAGACGTAGAGCAGGTAAAATGCGCGCTGGTCCCGACTACCGGGCACACCGCTTTCGCTTGCCCCAACTAGGTCTTGTGCAGCCCGCAAGGAGAAGTCGCCCGGATAGCGCCCCTGTGCGTAAGCCTCGAGTTCCCCCATGGTGTCTCGCGTGGCGGCGATGGCAACCCCAACCATTTTACGGTGTTCATTGAGACTGCTGTAGGAGCTTATCAGGCGCTGGAAAGTAGCGTGGTCGATATCTTCCTTAGCGGCGTAATAGCTATAGAGATCGCTTGCGGCGTCCAGCCCATGGGTCAGTGCGCCCTTCACGCGGTCGACATAAAGATCCGCAGCAGCATTGAAGCTGGACTGCGCCTCAGCCCGCGCGGAACGGATGCTTTCGCTGGTCGCGGACCATGTCAGCCCGGCACCCAGAAGCACCACAAACAGCAGCAGAACCCACTGCCGGATATCTATGTCATTTTCGCGAGCCACACCCCCTCCTTGACCTGCCCAGGCCTATACCGCCACAGGGGCTTTGATATGGGAATGGGCTTCGTAGCCATCAATCCGGATATCATCGAAGGTGAAAGCGAACAGGTCTTTCACGTCCGGATTCAGCGACAGTGTTGGCAGCGGCAACGGCTCCCGGCTGAGCTGCAGGTCGGCCTGCTCGATATGATTGCTGTAAAGATGCGCATCACCAAAGGTGTGAACAAAATCACCAACTTCCAGATCACACACTTGGGCCATCATGTGGGTCAGGAGTGCATAGGATGCAATATTGAACGGCACGCCCAGAAACACGTCCGCGCTGCGCTGATACAGCTGGCAGGAAAGCTTGCCATCCGCCACATAGAACTGGAACAGGCAGTGACATGGCGGCAGTGCCATATGGTCCACATCTGCCACGTTCCAGGCGGACACGATCAGCCGTCGGCTGTTCGGGTTATTCTTGATCTGGTCAACCAGGTTTGTGATCTGGTCGATCGTGGTGCCGTCCGGCGCGGGCCAGCTGCGCCACTGGTGACCATAAACCGGCCCCAGGTCGCCATGTTCGTCCGCCCATTCGTCCCAGATGGAAACACCGTTATCTTTCAGATACTTGATATTTGTATCCCCAGCGATGAACCACAGCAGTTCGTGGATGATAGACCTGAGGTGCAGCTTCTTGGTTGTCACCATCGGGAAGCCGTCAGCCAGGTTGAACCGCATCTGGTGCCCGAAAACACTATAGGTTCCTGTTCCTGTTCGGTCGCCCTTGAAGGTTCCTTCACGCCGGATGCGCGCCAGAAGATCGAGATATTGCTGCATACGTCCTACCACCCAATTGATCTTGATAGAAAGCTATAGGGCGTGACGTGCCGGTAGGCAATAGGCGCACCGGATTTCAAGATGATTATCTGCGGAAAAGGGCGCCTGAACGGCGCCCTCTCGATCCTTGCTGTTGGTGGCTTAAGGCTAATGGATAGCGGGGCCGTGCAGATGCACATCCCTGCCCGCATGCCGCCTGAGGATCTCAAGCGCGCGGTCTTCCTGTGCCCGGCTGCCTGTACGCACCCACAAAAGGAGCCCACCCCGGGCCTGCTCCTCCCGGACCCGCTCACTGGCACGGCGCGCATAACGCATGGCGTAATAACCGCCACCCAGCATGCCGATAAGCCCAAGGCCCACAGTAAGCACGACGGCTTCCCATGTCGCAAGCCCGTGGCCGGCTGCAATGCCGGCGCCTGCAAGCAACAGGACATAAACAGGCACCACAATCATCACCATCATGCCGCTTGAGCGGCTGTCCTTGTCGATATAGGCCTCACGCGGGACACTGGCGTCATCTTCCAGTTCCTGTATGGAATTTACCGGATGGTGAACCGCTGCCTCGATATCCTTGATCGGCTTCGGTCTTGAAACCGCAGCGTTCGAGAACCCGTGGCATTCAAGGTCATCCACTGCGGCTTGCAAATCATCTTCTGTACTGAACAGGGCAACCGCTTCGCGCAGATTGCCGCGGGGGCCGGTTTCGGCCGTCCATTCCCAATGCTGTTGGTCAGGCATGGATCATTCTCCTCTGATGGGTTGACCCGTAAGACCCCTATTATGCCACAGCTTCGAGAAAATCCCGAATCTGTACTATTTAATAAAAACAACCGTTTATTGGACTTTAAATCCATGTCGCAATTGCTTATATCAAGGGTGTCGCTTCGGCGACTATGGCGATAAACGGTGCATTGAGTAGCTATTGCGGACCCGGGGGCAGTACCCGGCGCCTCCACCAGGAACGGCCTGCTTGCCTGGAAAGCAAGGCCATTTGGTCACCAGACCGTTGCTGATGGGGGCGAACCAGGATCGACGTGTATCGAAAGATGTTGCTCTTCGCCCGGGATGGCACCGCCGTGATGGGCCACCTAAAATAAATGCTAACGACAACAACGTCGAGTATGCTGTTGCTGCGTAAGCGGTCATAGCTACTACATTTATATAAATTCCTGATGGTTGACTCCATCAGGTGGGGGTTGGGCCACCTAGCAACAGAACGGCCCACTTACCCCTAACAGCATCAATCTGCCGGTATCAGCTGAATATATCCCTTCAGCCTTGTGCGTCGGCACTGCCTTTTGACCTGCCGATCTGTTGCGCCTTCCCCGGAAAAGTATAACCGCCGGGCGCGTCACCACACACGCACCGGCGGTTGAATGCCCCCATCCAGCGGTCCTGATTGCTGGATGAGGTCAAGAGAGCTCGTTTGGGCCGGCCTAGTGGGCCGATCCCTCTGTCTCGTAATTTGCGCCCTTCATCATCGCCAGGGTTTCTGCGTAGGTCAGCGCGAAAAGAATATCGGCATAGGTCTGCGCGGCAATCAGATAGAGAAGCTGCACAACGCCGCGCTGGGCAACATCGCCTCTGCCCATGGCCTTGGCCTCGGGCGCATCTTCCTTGGGGCGTTCCACAGGCACAGGCAACGCACGATGGACACGATTGACGATGCTTTCCACCTGCCACTCTTCCAGTTGGCCGAACATAAACAGAAGACGCCCGATGCTGTCGTCCAGAGGGGAGCTGCGATCACGAAACGGAGGATTGTCGTAAAGCGTCATACTGCCATCTCCAGCTCACGTTCATGGACGGGTGCTTGGTTGATAACACTGCCCTCAATACCGCGTGTTTCGCACACTTTTTCATAATCTGCTGCGTTCAGATCAATCTTGAACGCCAGAATTACCTCACCATCCGAAACAGACGGCAACCCAAGCGGCGTGACATTCCAGCCAGCCTTCAGGATTGTGGGGAACAGCACCATGCTGGCAACGCAGGTCACACTGTCTATCCCTGCCTTGATGCCATATTCAAACAGGCCGCATACCAGCTCGCTAACCGTGCGGTCGCGTTCCAGCATCATGTGACGACCTGTCAGGCTGTAGAAGCGCGATACTTCCCAGGTGGTTTTTGATCGGGGCACCCCATCAGCGCACAACTGTGGGAAGGCCTCGCTCATCAGATGTGGCTTCACCGTAGGCAACAGGCGCATGGCCCCCTTGAGGTTGCCTTTCGCATCTATGCACAGAAGATAAACGGTATCAGGACGGTCGAACTGGTCACGCTCCATACCTTTTGAGCAATCCAGGCTCCATCCCATCTTCTCTACAAAGACATCATAACGCTGCTGCCAAAGCTGATGTAGATAGCCGCTATAGTCGGCCCTGTTTACAGAACTCACAACATGGATCATCACTCACCTCCTTCATGCATAGTGGGTAGTGAGGCGATGATCGCTTATTATTTGCACCTGAAAAATCAGCCGAATGGACTAGGTTTTCGCAAAAGATTGTTAAATGCAATCCCTAGTGGTGTATCAGGTTGGTCAGAAAGGCCTTAACAACGGCCTGCACCCTGGTGTTCACGCCCAGCTTCGTCTTGGCGCTTTCGACATGGGTATGCACCGTTCGTTCGGCGATGGACAGGATAGAAGAGATCTCCCAGTCGGTTTTGCCGGCCGCCACCCACTGCAGACATTCCTTTTCGCGCGGAGTCAATTTTGCCACAGGCTTCAAGGGTGTCTTGCCCTCTTTTGATATCCTTAACGCCGCATCATGCAGGTACACACTCATCAGATGCACGGCATGTTCGGCTGCCGGGTCGACATCCCGGTGTTCGCCCACCACATTCACAGCACCCGGAAAGGCCCCCACAATGTGGATCGGCACTGTCACACCGTAAAGAAGGCCCGCATCTTCCGCTTCACACATCATCTCGGACTGCTCGGGCGTCATACCCTTGTGGATAATATTATTGTCCCAGTTGAAGGGCATATGTTCCTTCAGCGAAACCTGCAGAATACGGTCCGTCCGGTCATACTCGTTTTCCAGATAATATTTGGTCCAGTCTTCCGGATAGTCCGCCAGGAACACAGCGCCGTCCGGCAGGGCCCCGAATTCAACACAAGAAACACAGGCGTAATGGTCAAACCCAAGGGATTTTGTCGTGTTATGGAAGGCAACACCGAGTTCATCCAAAGTCTGAAACTTTTTGGAAGACTCGATAAAATCAAGCGCCATCTGGAAATACTGTAAGTTCATTTCGTCCTGGCTGGGCCTTGTTTGGCGCACCCCAATCATATTCGCGATTGTGTGCCCAAGGCCCCCTGTTCGTGCTTCAAATTCTACTGGTAAGCGCCAAACAATAAGACATATTGGTGACGCTGTCGTCAATTTGTCGCCCTTGTAGTTAAAATAGCTTTAACCGTCAGGTTGTTTTCTGCTCCCCTCAAACAGGCAGAACGCGAGGCGAAAAGGCGCTGAGGCGAAGAGCGAACAAGGCCTGGTGCCATCACGCTCGCCGGAGGGGCCGCACAACCAAATAATCTGCTTAGGTTGCAAAACCACTTTGGCGCAGTAAGCGGCCAGTCCTGCGAAATAGGTGAAAAAACAATCGATTTCCCCCTTCACCCTTTGAAAGGGAAGCTTTATAAGGGTGCATCTTTGTTGTCAGGGAAAGAGCTTGAGTTCCAGCATGTCAGAAACTTTTATCGATTACGACGCCAAGGTACAGGACGCGCTTCGCGGTGTGGTTCGGACCATCCTTCGTGAAACAGCCGAAGATGGCCTGCAAGGCGACCATCATTTCTACATTGCATTCAAGACACAGGCGGAGGGCGTTGATATCCCCGGCCACCTGAAAAGCCGTTTCCCTGAGGAAATGACCATTGTGCTGCAGCACAAATTCTGGGGCCTGAAGGTTGAGGAAGACTATTTTGAAGTCGGCCTCTCGTTCAACCAGACCCCTGAAATGCTTAAAATTCCTTTTTCTGCCGTCGTCGGGTTTGTGGACCCAAGCGTACAGTTTGCCCTTCAGTTCCATGACGAAAGCGAAGAGGACCTGGACGAGCAGGACCTGGAAGCGGAATTTGACGGCGCCCCCCATGAAGACGCCGACAATCAGGACGACGATAAGGCGGCAAGCGCTGTGGGCGCTGAAGTTGCGGATGAAACCGGCGGCGACAATGTCGTCACCCTGGACGCCTTCAGAAAAAAATAACCCCCTAACCCCCAATTGAAGCTCCGGCTCTCCACGGGTCGGAGAAGGTAAAAAGCCATGAGCGACTGGACATTCACGAAGCTGTTCCAACAGGGCGGCGACGACACCCCCTACCGGAAAATCACATCCGATTATGTTTCCTCCATCGAGGTGGACGGCCGTACGATCTTGAAGGTCGAGGACGAAGGCCTCGAACTTCTGGCTAAGGAAGCCATGGCCGATATCGCGCATCTCTTGCGCCCCGGTCACCTGCAGCAACTGGCGGATATCCTGAAGGATCCCGAAGCGTCCGAGAACGACCGTTTCGTCGCCAAGGAACTCTTGAAGAATGCCAATATCGCCGCAGGGCGTGTGTTACCGTCCTGCCAGGACACCGGCACAGCCATCATCGTAGGCACCAAGGGCCAGCATGTCTGGACGTCGGGCGACGACGGCGCACCGCTGACGAAAGGCGTGATGCGCACCTACACGGAGACCAACCTGCGCTACAGCCAGATGGCGCCTCTTTCCATGTACAAAGAGGTCAACACCAAGAACAACACCCCGGCGCAGATCGATATCTACGCGACTGAAGGCAATGAATATAAGTTCCTCTTTATGGCCAAGGGTGGCGGAAGTGCGAATAAGACGTTCCTGTATCAGCAGACGCCGGCAAGCCTTCGCGAAGACAAAATGCTGGCCTTCCTGGAGGAAAAGATCAAAACCCTTGGCACGGCGGCCTGCCCGCCTTACCACCTTGCCATCGTGATCGGCGGCCTGTCGGCAGAACAGAACCTGGCGACGGTGAAGAAAGCCAGCGCGCGCTACTATGACAACCTGCCAACCACAGGTGACGAAAGCGGCCGCGCTTTCCGCGACGTGGAAATGGAAAAACAGATCCACAAGATGACCCAGAACCTGGGCATTGGCGCGCAGTTCGGCGGCAAATATTTCTGTCATGACGTGCGGGTCATCCGCCTGCCGCGCCACGGCGCCAGCCTGCCTGTGGGCATCGGCGTATCCTGCTCGGCTGACCGCCAGGCCAAAGGCAAGATCACCAAGGACGGCATTTTCCTTGAGCAGCTTGAAACCGACCCGGCCAAATACCAGCCTGAGGTAACGGACGAACATCTGTCAGACGAAGTGGTGAAAATCGACCTCAACCGCCCGATGGCGGATATTCTGGCGGAACTGACGCAGTATCCGATCAAAACCCGCCTCAGCCTCACCGGCACGATTGTTGTGGCGCGCGACCTGGCGCACGCCCGCGTCCAGAAAATGATCGAGGACGGCGCAGAAATGCCTGCCTACTTCAAAGACCACATCATCTATTACGCGGGCCCTGCCAAAACGCCGGAAGGCTATGCCTCTGGCTCGTTTGGCCCAACCACCGCCGGCCGGATGGACAGCTATGTCGGCCCGTTCCAGAAGCTGGGCGGCAGCATGATCAGCCTCGCCAAGGGCAACCGGTCCAAGGACGTTACCAAGGCGTGTCATGAGAACGGCGGCTTCTATCTCGGGTCCATCGGCGGCCCGGCGGCGGCGCTCGCCAAAGACAATATCCGTAAGGTTGAGGTGCTCGATTTCGAAGACCTGGGCATGGAAGCCGTGTGGAAGATCGAAGTTGAAGACTTCCCGGCCTTCATTGTGGTCGACGACAAGGGCAACGACTTCTTCAAGGATATTTAAGACATATCGGGCGGCCAAACGGTCGCCCGATCTTTTTCTGGGGGGCACAAAGATGGCAGTCGAAATCAATCAGGCAACAACACCAGAAGACCTCGGGGGCGCTTTTGGCTTGGTCCACGCGCTGGCAGAGCATGAAGGCAGCCTTGAGTATCTGAAGATCACCAAGAAAGCTTTTATTGAGAAGGCCACTGGCGACAGCCCCGAGATTTTCGCCTTCATTGCCAAATTGGATGGGGACCTTGTTGGCGTTGCCACAGGCTTCCGGCGCCTTCACATTTGGAACGGCACACATCTGGTGGAGCTCGACGACCTTTATGTGGTGGAGGCCGCGCGCGGGCGCGGCATCGGTACAAAATTGCTGAAGGCGGTCGGTGCCCTGGGCAAGGCGGAAAATGTGCCCGTCCGCTGGATGGTCGACGAAGACAATGAAGGCGCCATCAGGCTCTATGAGCGCATTGGCGCCAAGGTGTGGATCAAAGGCGTCTGCTGGTGGACGCCGGAAAACATCCCCGGCTAGTCCCCCATAATCGCATTCTTGGCCGCAGCGATGGCGGAAAGTGAGCGCTCCACATCTTCTTCCGTCGTGCGCCACGACGAGACGCTGATCCGGATAGCTGAGCGACCTTTCCAAACGGTAGGGCCAAACCAGCATTCGCCAGACGCTTCCACCAGTGCCCGGATGTCCGCCAACTCCTCAGGCGTGCCGATCGTGGCCACCACCTGATTGAGTACCACATCATTCAGCACCTCAAAACCGATGGCCTCCAGCCCTTTTGCGAACAGCTGCGCATGGTCGCAGCAGCGCGCGATCATGCTCTTGAGGCCGGCAGGTCCTAGGCTCCTGAGCGCAGCCCAGACCTCAACCCCGCGCGCCCGGCGCGAAAATTCCGGCACCATATCCTTGGGCGCCATGCTTTCTTCCGCCTTGAAGTATGGGGCGACCGTGGCCATCGCCATATGCAGGTCATGCGGGTGCCGTGTCAGCACGATGCCGCAGTCATAGGGCGTGTTCAGCCATTTGTGGGCATCGGTGGCCAGGCTATCCGCCTTCTCAATGCCGATAAAATCATCGGCCCGGCGGGCCAGAAGCTTGCCCCACAGGCCAAAAGCGCCGTCTACATGCACCCATGCGCCCGCCCCCAAGGCCTTGCCGCAGATGGCCCCGATGGGGTCGATGGCGCCCGAATTCACGTTGCCCGCCTGCGTGCATACAAGCGTAAGCGCATCCAGGTCAGGCAGCGCGTCCGCCAGCATTGCGCCGTTGGCATCTGTCGGCACGCGGGTGACGCGCGCCTTGCCAAAGCCCAGCATCGACAGCGCTTTTTCCACCGTCACATGCACCTCTTCTGACACCACTACCTTGATCTCAGGTGCGCCATAAAGGCCCTGCTCTTCCACGTTCCAGCCCGCGCGTTCAAGCAGCGCATGCCTTGCCGCCGCAAGTCCCGTGAAGTTTGCCATGGTCGCCCCCGTCGTCATGCCGATGCCCGTGTGATCCGGCAAGCCAAGGATCTCCCTGAGCCACCGGCCCGCCACCTCCTCCAGTTTTACACCGATGGGGGAATTCATGTGGGAAGATGGGCTTTGGTCCCAGGCGGTCGCAATCCAGTTGGCCGCCACAGTAACCGGCAGTGCTCCACCAACGACAAAGCCAAAATAGCGGCTACCCATGGTGGCCACCGTTGCAGGGCTTCCGTTGCCGTGCAGCATGCTCAGGATTTCCTGGTCTGCAGAGCCGTGCGGCGGAAGGGGCTCGTCAAACGCTTCAAGGTTCCTAAGCGCATCTTCGGTGGGAAACACCGGCTGATCGGCCACCTGCTCCAGATAGTCAATCGCAAAGGCCTGCGCCGCCTGTAGCGGCCTTGTAAATTCATCTGACATGTTACATTTCCTCGCTGATTTTTTTCTTGAACGCGCTGATGAAGGCTTCATCGCGGCGGTAGAACACCCACCCCTTCTTGCGCGTGGGGATGATAAGCCCGGCATCCACCAGCACCTGCAGGTGCCGTGTCGCCGTGGGTTGGGCAACGCCCATCTTGTCCTTGAGCCAGTTGGAACAGACGCCGTCGGTAACCAGATCGCCATCCACTTGTGGCGGGAAGTTGGCCAACGGGTCCTTGAGAAGTTCCATCACCAGGAGCCGCTTGTCGTTCGCCAGCGCCTTTAGTGTTTTCTCTGTATCGAATGAATTAGCCATATAGCTAATATGCTATATAGATATAAGCCAGACAAGCCAGCTTTTTTTTAACAATCGAAAATCTCTGCTAACGATTGCCCGCTTTCCGCTTGGCAGCAAACTGACAAAGCAGACGAAACAGCTTTATCTGCCGCCTTGAAAATGGCAGCAACTCTGGGTGCCACTGCACCCCCAGAAGAAATGGCTTTTCCGAATGCTCGAGCGCCATGACCATGCCGTTCCTGTCATGGGCCACCGCCTCAAGCCCCTGCCCCATCTGGTCTACCGCCTGCCTGTGAAGGCTGTTCACCTTGATGGTCTCGCGCCCGAAAATGGCTGCAAGGCGGCTGCCGGCCACCATTTTGACAGACCTGAGCGGCAGGAGTATCCGCCCCTTCGGCGCGCCCTCATAGGCGCTTCTGATATCCTGGATCAGCGTGCCGCCGAACCGCACATTGATCAGTTGATAGCCCCGGCAGATGCCCAGAACCGGCAAACCGCGCTTCAGCGCCTTATCAAGCATTGTCCGCTCAAGTTCATCGCGTTCCGGGTCAGGTCGGATGGTCAGCGATACCTCACCACCATATAGCGTGGCGCCAATATCGTCGCCGCCGCCGATCACCAATCCATCCAACTCGTCCACGTCTGCCGGGCTCCGCGGCTGGCTTTTAACGGCAACGCCGCCCGCGCGCCAGATAGCGAAACGATTGAAAATCCAACTGGACCAACTACCGCGATTAGAGCAAGTGACACCGATCACAGGCTTTTTCGGCTTAGTCATGGCATCTCCTGTTCATTCCCGTTAGGATACACAGAAACCAGCCAACGACAAAACGCACCCAAAAGGAGCACCCGCACGCGCCCATGAACAAGTCCGCTGCACCGAACGACACAGGCGAAAAATCCTCTCGCAAGATAGGCGTGGAAATCGAGTTTGCCGGGCTGACGCCAGATCAGGCGGCCGACGTGGTTGCCAGCGCGCTGGGCGGAGAACCAAAGCAGACAGACCTCTATTTCTGGACAGTGGAAGAAACCGAACTGGGCGATATCGATGTCGAGCTGGACACGCAGTTCGTCAAGGCTGGCAACAATCCCCTGCAGGAGGCGCTGGAGGCCGCAAGCGAAGAGCTGGGCATTGAAATCAGACGCCTCATCGGCAGCGCCAGCGAAGGCCTCGTGCCCACGGAGATTGTCAGCCCGCCTATTCCCGTCAGCAGCTTGCCGGGCATGGACAAGTTGGTCGACGCCCTCAGGCAGGCAGGCGCAAAGGACAGTTCCGGCAGCCCGCTTTTTGCTTTCGGGCTGCACCTCAACCCTGAAGTGACAGGCAAGGACGTGGCAGCCATATTGCCAACCTTCAAGGCCTATATGCTGATGTCTGCATGGCTAAGGGACCAGATCGGCATAGACCTGGCCCGCAAGGCCCTGCCTTATATCGATCCGTTTCCCGTGTCCTATGTAAAGCATGCCACGCGGGCGGACTATACGCCGGACCTAAACCAGCTGATTGACGATTATCTGGATGAGAATGCCACCCGAAACCGGGAACTGGACATGCTGCCGCTTTTTGCCCACCTGGATGAAGAGCGCGTCAGGAAAAGGGTGAACGATCCCAGGATCAAACCACGCCCCACCTATCACTACAGGCTGCCCGAAGCGCGCCTGTCCTCGCCCGACTGGTCCATCGGGCAGGAATGGGACCGTTGGTTGCTTGTGGAAAAGCTGGCGGGTGATGCCGACGCCCTAACAGGGCTCGCTGAGCTTTTCACGGACACGCCGCCGCGCAAGTGGCTTGAGGCCAGCAGTAGTTTCCTGTCCGAGTGGCGAGAGGGTTAGGCAAAGCCCCGACTATTTGTCGCTTTGCACAATCTCGCCAATATCGAGGATCGGGGAGGCATCCAGGTCTTTCGCATCCATCATGGCGGCAACCCGCTGCAGCGATGATACGAGCATCGTGCGCTCCCAGTCTTCAAGCTTCCTATACTGCCGCAGGAATCCTGCCTGCAGAAGCTCCGGCGCTTCCTCCAGGCGCTTCTGGCCGTCGGCAGTCAAGCAGGCATAGACAATGCGCTTGTCGCTTTCGCTGCGCTCCCGCCGCACAAGCCCTGCTTTTTCCAGCCGGTCAAGGATCGACGTGATGGTTGCCTGGCTGAGCGCAACTTCGCGCGCCACAGTGCTGGGAGACGCCCGGCCCTCCTTGCGGATGGCCATCATCACCACCAGTTGGGGTGCCGTCAGCCCGGTCTGTTTGACCAGTTGCTTCGACTGCAAATCAATCGCCCGGGTGATCCGGCGGATGGAAACCAGGATATCGTCGTAATCGCTCATAAGCTGCTCGCGCAAATTGCTGTCAGATTGACGATGTAACGGTAATTTCCTTCCAGTGCAATCCATTGCTCCCTCCTAGTCAGTCGCCAGATCGATCACACAGTCCAGAAGAAGGTTCGCCCCACGTTCCACATCTACCCAGTGGGTCCATTCATCCGGTGCGTGAGAGACACCATTGACGCTGGGCACAAAAATCAGCCCGGCATGGGTTACACGTGCCAGAAACTGCACGTCATGCCCCGCGCCGGAAGGCATGCGCAAATGGCTGTACCCGCGCTTCTTGGCGTGCGCGTCAATCATGTCGACAATCTTTTCCGAGCAATATTGCGGCTCCAGCCAGCTCATTTGCTCATATTCAAATTTCAGGCGGTGTTTGCGCGCGATAGCGGACAATACCCTTTGGCAGGCATTTGCCAGCCCCTTCATGACATCCGCATCCAGGTCCCGGCCCACGATGGTAAAATCCACCTCCCCCGGCACAGTATGGGGAAAACCGGGCTTCAACTCCACGTGCCCGATGGTGATGCGCGACCGGTCTGTGCCCTCTTCGTCGATGATTCGCTGGATCTCATGGGCGAAGTCCGCCAGCCCCAGGAAGGCGTCAGAGCGCATGTCCATTGGGGCGGTGCCGGCATGGTCCGCCTTGCCGATCAGCCTTACCATCCATTTGAATACACCCGAGATGCCTTCAACCACGCCGATGGACTTGTCGCTCGCTTCCAATACGGGGCCCTGCTCCACATGCAATTCAATAAAGGCCTTGAGATCTGATTTATCCCGGTAGGCATGCAGCGCATCCAGATGGTTGAGCCCATGTGCGGCCATCGCGTCCTTCAGCAGAACACCGCCCGCGTCGCGCGCGCTGTCCAGCCAGTCCGGCGTCAGGCAGCCCGCCAGCGCCTGCGCACCCAGCATGCCGCCAAAGCGCCCTTCTTCTTCGCTGGTGCCGACAATCTCTACCGGATAATCGAGCTTGATATCATTTTCCTGGATAACGCGGATGCATTCAATACCGGCCATCACGCCCAGCGAACCGTCAAAAATGCCGCCCGCCGGCACGCTGTCCAGGTGCGAGCCCACCATCACAGCCGGCTTGTCAGCCGGGCCATACCGCCCGATGATATTGCCAGCCCCATCCATGCGGGTGGTCATCCCCAGGCCATCCATTTTCTTCATGACCCAGGCGCGGGCCTCCATATCGATATCGGTGAAACCCTGCCGGTAAATGCCTTTGTCTGCCTCGTTGAAGCCGAACTTGGCAAGCGCGAGCAGATCATCTTCAATTCTTTGAACTGAAATATTTGGCATTCATTATCCTTTCTGTTTCACTGAACCGGCGGCATCCGCGACCGGTTGGGCTGATCTTAAATATATTTGATTTGAATTCAAAACATTTATAAACTAGTGTCTTCACACTGAAACGCTATAAACCGATATAAAACCGTGTTTTAAAAGAAGGTCTTCAGAAAAAATCCCGACATGCTATTTCGTGCTATAATAATTCTGGCCGCTATCTTGGTCCCGAATTCATCCGCTATTGCTGCTGGACTCACCATCGCTGACGATGGCACCAACGCGGGATATGTCACACTGGCCTGGCCTGACGCGGCAGGGAACACCTTCGAACTCAAAGAAAAAACAAGCCAAGGTTGGCGCACTCTGTATACGGGTGGTGACCGGGCCACGACGCTGAGCGGGCGGCCCGACGGCACCTATGAGTTTCAGCTGACAGCGGACGGCGCCAGCGTTGGCGCCCCTGTTGTTGTAACGGTGGAGCACCATCCCCTGGCGCGCGCCTGGGCCTTTTTTGCCATTGGTGCCGCAATGTTCATCGCGCTCACTGTCCTGCTCATCAAAGGCGGGCGTGACGTAGATGCCCATGAGAATCAGACCGCAGCCTAAGGCCCGGGAATCCCAATATGCTTAATACAGATACCGTCATGCCCGCCTCTATTGCCTGGTTCATCATCGCAGCCTTCTCCCTTCTTTGGGTCTGGCTTGGTTGGTGGCTCGGGCGCAAGAACGACACGCTTGATGACTATATGCTGGCGGGCCGGAAAGTCGGGATGGGCTTTGCCGTGGCCACCGCCATGGCCACATGGGTCACGTCAAACACCACAATGACCGCGCCGCAACTGGCCTACCAGCTGGGCATCTGGGGCATGGTGGGCTACAGCCTTGGTGCCGTGGGCCTGATGCTGTTTGCACCGCTTGCCCGCCGTATCCGCACCATGATGCCGCACGGCTTCACCAGCGGTGATTTCATCCGCCTGCGCTATGGCAATACGGCCTGGCGGATTTTCCTGGTGATCAGCTTTTTCTACAGCCTGGGCTGGCTGATCAGCCTTGGCATGGCAGGCGGGCTTTTGATCAATGCGCTTGCTGGTATTCCCTATGCTTACGGCATGACCGTGATCGTGGTGGTCTGTACGCTCTATACCGTCTTCGGCGGGCTCAAGGCCGTGATCGGGACAGACTTTGTCCAGACCATCCTGATCCTTGTTGGCGTTGTGATCCTCGCGGTCCTCGTGATCAACGAAGTGGGGTTCGACGCCATCCACGCACAGCTTGAAGCCGAACGGCCAGAGCTGCTGAACCTGCTGCTGCCGGCGTCCATCATGTTCCTCTTTAACAACCTATTCTTCGGGGTAGGCGAGATTTTCCATTCGAACGTCTGGTGGTCTCGCGCCTTCGCGTTTGCGCCCGGCGTGGGCTTCCGCGCCTATGCGCTGGCGGGCCTCTTCTGGCTGCCGATCCCGGTTGTGGCGGGCTTTATCGCGCTTGCAGCCCCCGCCCTTGGCATCAATGTACCGTCACCTGACATGGTAGCGCCGCTTGTGGCCGGGAAACTGTTTGGCCTTGCCGGCGCAATCCTGGTGTTTGTGGTGGTGTTCGCCGCCCTTGCCTCCAGCCTCGACAGCGTCTTGGCAGCCACCAGCGACCTGATCGTAAAGGACATCTACAAAGGCCATATCCGCAAGAACGCAACCGACGCGGAACTCAGGAAAGCTGCCGTCTGGATCGTGCTTGGCCTTGGCGCCGTCACCTGGATCCTGAGCGTGCCAAAGATGGCAACGCTTGGCTCGCTGCTGCATTTCACCGGCGCTTTTGTCGCCAGCACCATCTGGCCCATCGCCGTGGGGCTTCTGAACCGGCGCGGCAACGGCGTGCTGGCGTCCGCTGCCATGGTTCTGGGCACGGGAAGCGGGCTGATCGCTTATTTCACAATCGGTTTCTATGTCGCGGCGCTTGTGTCCGCTGCCGTCTCGATGCTGGTGATGCTGCTTGCGATCCGCACCAAACCAACATTCGATTGGGCCCTTCTGACGGGCTCGCACTCCCCTCAATCCAACGGAGAGACATCATGATTTCCGCCGCAGGGCTTGCCGCCCTGGTCTGGCCAGCATTGGCCCTGACCACCGTGGCACCCTTTGTTCTTATTTATCTTGTCTGGCGTGACGTGAAGGAGAAGTCGCTATGGTAGGCGCAGAAAAAGCAATCTTTGAAGGCGCGGCCTCGTTCGAGCCTCAAGGCCCCGATGTATACGGCAGTGCGCACCCAAAAGGGCTTCTGCGCGCCGTGCAGGAGGAGCATGAATATTTGCTGACGCTGTCGAACAATCATGTGGCGTCGGCGGCTCAGTTCGAACGCCCCTTACTCACGCAACTTTTCCGCCTGGCGGCGAAGTATGAAGCCAACCCGGACCGCTTCGCCACGCCGATGAAGCCGCTTTCCGGCAAGCTTCTTATCAGCGCCTTCTATGAGCCATCCACGCGCACGCGGCTGTCGTTTGAAAGCGCCTGGCACCGGCTGGGCGGCGACATCATGTCGATCACCGACCGCTCAACAACCGGCATCGCAAAAGGCGAAAGCCTTTCCGACGTGGCGGAAATGTTCAACAATTATGGCGACTGCGTCGTGCTGCGCGACAATGCGGAATCGTCAGTGATGGAGATGATGAACAGCCTGCGCATTCCCATCATCAATGCGGGCAACGGCATGGATGAGCACCCGACCCAGGCGCTCGCAGACCTGTATGCCATCATGAAATGGAAGCCTGAGCTGCTGGAAGAAGAGCCTGAAAACAAGATCAGGATCGGCATTGTGGGCGTTCCGTCCCGCATGCGTACGGTCAGAAGCCTGCTGACGCTGCTGTCCCGTTTTTCCAAATCCTTTGAGGAAGTCGTGGTGATCCATGACGACAAGGACGGCGACATCTGGGCCCCCGAACAGAAGGAAAACCTGGTGCGCGAAGGCCTGCGAATTCGCGAAACCAATGACCTGAACGCCGAACTGCCAGAGCTGGACGTGGTTTACATCAACGCCATTGCCTGGGTTGAGGACGGCTTCGAGGTGATGGGCGAGAGCCTGAAGCTGGATGAAAATTCCCCGCTCAAGGAAGGCAGCATTATTTTGCACCCACTGGCGCGCGGCGAAGAACTTTCCACCTCGCTCGATAGCACGCCCCACAACTGGTATTTCGCGCAGGCGCGCGGCGCTGTGTTCATGCGCATGGCCCTTTTGACCTGCATCGTGCAGCGAACCGGCATGGTGATGGACGTGGTCTGACACCCGAATCTGAAGCCCAGAACCCGACCCAAGTTTAGAGAAAAGAGGCACCCCAATGTGTGGCATTGCTGGTATATTTTACAGAGAGAAAAACCGTCCCGTTAACGCGCAACTGCTGGCCAACATGGCCGCTATTCAACACCATCGCGGGCCTGACGGCTTCGGCGTGGAAGTCATGGAAGGACAGGGTGTTGGCTTTTCGCACGCACGCCTGTCGATCATCGACCTCAATGAGAACCGCGCCCGCCAACCGTTTCGCAGCGCAGACGAAAGCCTGCTTCTGGCGCACAATGGCGAATTTTACGACTATCAGCGCATCAGGACGGACCTGACCAGCCGCGGCGCGCGCTTTGCCACCAAAAGCGATAGCGAGATCATCCTGCACCTTTATCCACGCTTCGGCATGGAGGAGACCCTTCGGCGCCTCAGGGGTGAGTTTGCTTTCGCGCTCTATGACGCAAAAGAAGACGCGCTCCATCTGGTGCGCGACCGGTTCGGCATCAAGCCGCTTTACTATCACATGAGCGACACAGGCGTTGTGTTCGGCTCAGAAATCAAGGTGGTGATGGCACACCCGGAAGTGCCGCGCCGCTTCAACAACGAGGGCCTCTTGCACCAGCTGATGCAGGTGATGGTGCCCGGCACCACGCCGTACGAGGGCATTCACCAGGTGAAGCCCGGCCATATCGTCACCTTCCGCCGCCAGGGCCTTGGCTATCAGGTGGAGGACCGCCCCTATTGGGATTTCGAATTCCCGGAAGCCGACTTCCACAAAGGCCCCAAGGACGAAGCTGAGAGCATTGAGGCGGTTCGTGAGGGCCTGACCGAAGCCGTGCGCCTGCGCCTTGAAGCCGACGTGCCTGTTGGCTGCTACCTGTCTGGCGGGGTGGACAGCTGCTCCATCCTGGGCCTTTCGGCCGCCATGCGGCAGGACCCGGTGAAGGCCTTCACCATCGGCTTTACTGACAAAGCCTATGACGAAACGCCCATCGCGCAGGAAATGGCCGCCGCCACAGGGGCGGACCAGGATATCCTGCGGCTCGATGCCAACCAGCTTTATGGGCACTTTGAAAAGACAGTCTGGCACGCGGAGCGCACCATTTATAACACGCTTGCCGTCGCCAAATATCTGATGAGCCAGCATGTCCGCGACGCGGGCTACAAGGTGGTGGTCACCGGCGAAGGCTCAGACGAGCTGTTCGCGGGCTACCCAAGCTTCCGGCGCGACCTGTTCCTGCATGGCCTGGACGATATGGACGCGGGCGAGCGCAAGCGCTGGGAATCCATGTTGGGCGAAAGCAACGCGCTGTTCAAAGGCGCCATGCTGGCGGAAGAAGAACATGACGACCTGTATCTGACGGACCGCGTGGGCTTCACGCCAAGCTGCCTGCAGCCTTGGCTGTCGTGCGAGGACACGGCCCGCGGCGTCCTGAACCAGGACCGCGCAGCCCTGTTGGCTGACTATAAGCCCGGCTTCGCCATTGCCGAAAAGCTGGACCGCACCAAGCTGGATGGCCGCCATCCGCTCGACCGGGCGCAATATGTCTGGTCCAAAACCATGCTTGAAGGCCAGATTCTGACCTGGGGCGGCGACCGGGTGGACATGGCCAATTCCATGGAGGCCCGCCCGGCGTTCCTTGATCACCATCTGGCGGAAATGGCAACACGCATCCCGCCGCTTCACCGCATCAAGGACCGCAAGGAAAAATATGTCCTGAAGGAAGCCATGAAGGGCCTTCTGCCGAAAACCCTGTATGAGCGCGAAAAATTCGCCTTCATGGCCCCACCGGCCACCATCAACAAGGACAAATGGAATGCCATGATGGCGCTGGCGGATGAGCACCTGAGCGAAAGCGCCGTGGCTGAAAGCGGCCTGTTGGACGCCGCAGCCGTAAAAGGCCTGATCGCGGAAGCGCAAAGCGACAACACAGCCCGCGCCCGCAAGGTGCAGCTGGACGCCGTGATCAACCATATGCTGGGTGTCCAGATGCTGTATCGCCATTTCGTGTCGACGGATGTACCGGCGCTGGCGGAAGCCAAGGCGAAGGAGCTGGGCTGGACCGCAGAGGCCAACATCAAGGCTGCAGGCTAAGTTTTAAGCCTGATCAGGACAGGCTTCAGGGAAAGGCGTCCGCCACGCGGCTGGCGCCTTTTCTGTGTTCAGAACCACCCACCGCGGCGGAAATACAATAGCTGGCACAGCACAATCGCACCGCAGCCCCCGGCAACCCACCAAAAGGCAGTGCCGTCATCCGCACCGGGCATGCCGCCCACATTGATGCCCAGAAGGCCTGTCAGGAAGCCAAGCGGCAGGAAGATCGCCGCCACAATCGACAGCGTATACATATTGCGGTTCAGCTTGTCCGATGTGGCAGCCACCATTTCCTCGTGCTGGAACTGCAGCTGTTCGCGGGCGGCGTCCAGGTCTTCGATATGGCGGGCAAGGTTGTCGCCCGCATGCCTGAGCCGCCGGATAGCCTTTTCCGCCACGGCCCAGTCCTGCCCAAGCCCCTGCAGCTGCATCACAGCCTGTTTCATCGGCACCAGATAACGCCGGATATAAAGCACATGTTCGCGCAGGCTGTTAAGCCGCGCCCTCAGGTCGCCCGGCGTGCCTTCAAGCGCCTCTATCTCCAGTTCGTCAATATCATCGAGAAGCTTGCCGATAGGCCCCGCCATGTTGGCGATAACCTCGACCGCGAGGCTGATGACCACCTCAGATGCCGTCACAGGCTTGTCCGCCACCTTGAGCCGCTCAGACAGCTTTCTCACCGCCATCACAGGGCGGCGTTCGGCACTGATCACATGCTTTCCGTCGCTCCAGATCCTGAGGGACACCATGTCGTCTGGCTCTGCCCCGGGGCTTAAGTTCATGCCGCGCAGGATGATCAGATATTCCTTGCCGAAGTCCTCAACGTGCGGCCGCGTGTCCGAGGCGCAAAGGGCCTCGATCATGGCGCTGTCCAGATAAGGCGCAGCCTTGGCAAGCCGATCTGCCGCACCCTCGCCCGCCACATTCACATGCAGCCAGATGGGCTCGTCTATTTCGCCCTGCACCTCTTCCGGGGCCTTGGCCTCATGGTCCGGGTCCAGATAGCGGGCGTCGATGATGAAAGTCTCGCTCATGCCTTGCCCTCCGCCGGCAGCGCGCCGGATTTGATATGCAGGTCGCGCTGTGGGAACGGGATTTCCACGCCCGCCGCCTGGAACTTGCGCCAGATGGCAAACTGCACGTCGCTTTTCGGCTCGCGCCTGCCTTCGGTCACGTCATCGACCCAGAAATAAAGGCTGAAATTGATCGAGCTGTCGCCAAACTCATCCAGGAAACACTGGGGTTTAGGCTCGGCGGAGCAGCGCGGGTGCTCGGATGCGGCTTCAAGCAGGATTTCCTTTACCTTGTCCAAATCAGAGCCATAAGCCACGCCGACCGCGATCTCCACCCTGCCCTTGGTGTTGGTCAGCGTCCAGTTGATGACCCGGTTGGTGATGAAATCCTCATTCGGCACCATCACTTCCTTGCCGTCGAAGGTCTCCACCAGTGTGTACCGCGCCCCAGCGTGGCGCACGAAGCCCTGCGTGCCGTCAGACAGTTCAACAAGATCGTCCAGTTCCACAGACTTCTCGGCCAACAGGATGATCCCGCTGATGAAGTTCGATGTGATTTTCTGCAGGCCAAAGCCGACACCGATACCAATGGCACCGCCAATTACCGTAAGGGCCGTCAGGTCGATGCCCATGATGTCAAGCGCCACGACGGTGGCCAGGAAATAGATGATCAGCGTCACGGCCTTGGTGATCAGCTCGCGGTTGCTGGACCGAATGCTGGTGATCTTGATCATGCGTTTTTCAAACTGGTCCGAAAGCACCGATGCCAGCCACATGAACAGGATAACAACCGTCAGCGCCTTCAGGATCTTATAGGGGGAGACCGCAAAATCGATGAAACGGAAGGTCAGCTTTTCACTGTCCAGCAGCTCTTCCACGGGCGCAAGATAGCCCATGTATGACGCCGCAATCAGCGCCCCCATCAAGATAAGGACAAAGCCTTTTGCGGTGACCGACCGTGGCCGAAAAATACTTTTAAGAAACGTCATCTGCTCCCCCTCCTGAGCCTTTAGCGCTCAGGCACATTCTGTCGGGCGTGTGACATGCTTCAATGCGCCCGCTTTCGAACAGCTATTGTAAAGGCATAACAATCGCTTGAATAGGCGGTAATTCCCTCCAGCTTGCGGGGAACGACATTTGCTCTCGCCTACGCGGGCAGTTGGCTAAACCAGCCCGCGCTTGCGGTAGTCGTGCAGGGTTTCGAGCGACCGCCCATAGTGATAGCGCATCTGTTCCGGCCCATAGCGGCGCACCTGTGCCACCGGACAGGCCAGCCGGGCATGGCACGTCTGCGCACAGGCTGAACCGTCAGCCAGCCGGTGACCGAAGCAGCGCGCAGCCAGAAACGCCTCATCCGTCACGGCAGCTGCCGGACAAGCGGTGATGCAGGGCTTGTCAGTGCAAGTGTCGCACGGCGATGCATCCGCCGGGCGGGCCACCGGCGCAAAACGGCTGTCCGCCAGCACAAGCGCCCGATAGGCAAACCAGCTGCCCCAGTCGGCATTGATCCCGATTCCGAATTTTGACGCATGGTGCCAGCCTGCCAGCTCACCAAGCTGGATAAGCGGCACAGTGCTGCTGGACGGCGGATAGAGAATCTGAAACCCCGCGCACGCCGGGCTGGTTTCAAGGTAGGTGTAAACAGCAGCCTCGCTGTAGGCATCGACAGGGTCGGCACTTCTCTTCGCCAGCAGTGCCTTTTGGCCTTCCATCGCACGCCAGAGCGCCCGCCCGCCGTGCCCCAGCAGAATCAGCTGCCGGTAAGCGCCCATATCGCCGCACGCACCCGAAAGCGCCTCCCGCGTTTCTTCAGGCAACGCCGCAAGCTCGAACACCGCATGCAGGTTCAGCCCGGCTTTAGCGAGCGTGCCTGCTTCATCGAATGGATATGTCATGCCCTGCCGCCTCGAAACCGCATTTTCAGGCGGCACCCTAACCGCCATACAGTTTGCTGGCAAGCCACCCATGGGCCACACCAAACCGGCACGAAACATCTTCTTAAAAAAACCATACAAAAGGGGCTTGCACTGATTTTTTTTTGTGCTAGAAGATGCGCCCACGGACACGGCGCCACCCAGGCGCCAGTTGGAAAGTGCCGGTATAGCTCAGTTGGTAGAGCAGTTGATTTGTAATCATCAGGTCCCGAGTTCGAATCTTGGTGCCGGCACCACTTTCCCCTTCTTTCCCTGACTTTCGTACAAAATCTCATCGCTTGCTGACGCTTGTCGTCCGCGCGCCATCCCATGTCCAAACGCGTCCTACGGCTTCACAAAGCCGCTAACGAGCCGTCAAACCCCAAACGGGGTGGCCCAGCGGCCGCACGGCCTGCTGCCTGTAAATCGCCCCTTTGCCCAATTCAGCAGTGCGGAGCGAGCCATCATGCCTATCACCCCCAATGTCGTTACCCCCAGCATCAGCGGCCCCGATGAGATCTGGTTTGACCCCCGGGCGGGCCTGAACGCCCCATCGCGGCAAACAGGCACCCAGGAAGGCAACGACAATCCCCAGGAATTGACGATCAAGCTGAAACAGTCCCTCAGCCCGGTCCCTGGCGATCAGGACTATAAGGCGGGCGGCACCCTGACCCGCTCCAATGACAAAATCGACCTCTATCTGAACAAGGACCTCAGCGAGGCAAGCAAGCTGGATTTCTGCGAGAACCAGGCCCGCATCTCGAACGCAGAGTTGAAGACCGGCCTAAAGGTCTATGCCAAAGGGCTGGACACGGGCTTTGTTGACCTGGCGCTGACGCTGGACATGCTGGAAACTGCAACCCGCAAGAAAACGGATTTCAGCACCGGCGACCCACAAACATTGATCAATGTGGACAATAACGACCCCGCCGCGAAAAAGACCCTGCAGCTTCTGGCGGCGGAAGTCGTGACACCAGTGATCCTGCAGGGCAGCCCAGACCCGCAGGTGACCGCGAGCGGCACACCCCTGTCACTGAACTTCAAGTTTGCGTCCACACTTGGCCTGTCCACCTATGACGGGAAAGGCAAGGTGACGGTTACCCCCACTGATGCAAAATGCAAATTCTACAAGGACGCAAAATGCGAGCCCAGTGATGAAGTTCCGCTCTCTAACGGGCATACCATCAGCAACAGCGACCTCAAGAACGGCGCACTGACACTTTACGCTCGCGCCACCAGCGACACAGCCACAGGCGAGCTGGCTGTCCAGCTCGCACTCGATAGCAACAGCGCCCCCCTGAAAGTGGCAACAGCGGCACCCGCCAGCGCCACACTGTCGCTTCTGCCGACCAACAAGGTGACCCCCACCATTACCACCAAGATCGATGCCAGCCACGACGACACCATCTGGTATCCGACGCTTGCGAAGGGCGCGCTGCCTTATGTGACCTTTGGGCTGACGCAAACCAATGGCGATATCGCCTTCAAGGGCGAAGGTGTCCTGACCCGCAGCAACGACAAGATCGCGCTTTTCTACGACAAGGCCATGACCAAGCCACTGGCCTTCACCGACAATAAGGCCGCTTTGATGACTGCCGCGATAACAGGTGAGACACCCTTCTACATCAAGGGGAGCGCCAGCGGCGAAACCGAGCTGACATTCGAACTGGTGAACGATTGCCAGCCCGCAATCCTGGTGCAGAAGCCGGTCAGCACCAAGCTGACCATCAAAGAGATCACCGAGGTGGTCTCGCACGTGGACTGGCAATCCACCGCGATCCGCATTCTGCCGGAAAGCCAGGCAGGCGACGGCACGCCGGTGCGCGCCTATATTACCCAGAAAACCAGCGGCGGCGGCAATTTCACGGGCACCGCGACCCTAACCCGCTCAGACAAACTTCTGGGCGTCTACAAAAGTGACAAACGGCCGCTCTTTTCCGGCAATAACCTGTCCGTGACTCTTTCAAACGAGGCCATCACCAACACCAAAAATGAATATACGGTTCAATGGCTTGGCGACACGGTGCCAGAGGACACGGTATCGCTGAAGCTCACCCCCGCAGAGGCGAGTGACCCTTATATCGTCACCAACCCTTCCAGCCAGTTGGCGACTATCAATGAGGTGGGCGAACCACCCCTTGTGGTTGAGAAAACCAACACCGTAACCCCGGTGATTGAAACAGACTATGATCTGGTTCTGCAATCCCGCGGCTTCGACGACGGCGACAAGAAAAACGCCACCAGCCCGACCCTGGCGCATTTCTATTGCACCCAGTCAGACACGCAGATCGGCTATCAAGGCGACGGCACGCTGGCACGCGACAATGCGGGCATCCGTATCTTCCGCGACAAGGACTGCACAGACGAGATACAATTTGTCGGCAACAAGGCAACCATCCCGAACGCCGACCTGTTGAAAAAAGACAAGACCTACTACCTTTCCGGCGCAAAAACGGGCAAGACCAGCCTGACCCTGTCGCTGGCAAAGCCCCCTAGCGACCTGGGAACAAAGCCACCTTTCGTCGTCAAAGACCCGGTAACCAAGCAGTTGGGCGTGATAGCCCTGACGCTACAGGTCTTCCGTGACGACGGCACCCAATCGCCGATCAAGGCTGTGGCAATGACCGACAGAGCCAAATGGCAGACCGGGCGTTTCCTGCCCCTGCAGGACAGCACGCTGTTTGGCCGGGCAAAACTGGTCGTCAGCAAGGTGGCGACAGACACCTGGCCTGGTGACGCCGGGGAGCATGTCATTTCGCTGGATGTCTCAAGCGACAAGGCGTCGGTTTGGGACGCTGCAACCAACGGCAGGATTGTCAGCAAAAAAGGCCAGCCGCTGACGCTGAAAAAGTCTGACCTGGGGTCGGACAAAACCTATTGGCTGCAATCTGACGGATCAGACCCAAGCACACAGGCCCGCGACATTCACCTGTCGCTTGGCATGGACCGCAAGGACAAGGATGACGCCGCCTTCCAGGGCGCGCCTGACAGCATCAAGCCGGCTAGAAACGGGGACTGGGCAGCTGCAACAGTGGTCAAGATTGCCAGCCTCACCCCCAATATCGACAATTGGCGTCAATATACCAACCAGCCGATAGACTTCAGCCAAACGGCCAACACCAACCAGGACGAGGCCAAAACCGGTCAGAACATGCTGGTCACAGCCACCACTGAACCGGCCGTCAAAGGAATTGGAATCGATTTCATGCTGTGGGCCGACCCCGGCAACGCCAGCGATATACCCGCGGCAACCAAATCCATGAAGCTCGATACCCACCTGCCCGCCTCAACCAACAGCAGCGGCAAGGCATCAACCCGGCTGAAGATCGGCCGGTATGGTGGCCTCAAGTTCACCGGGGTTTCTTTCCTTACGGACGACGCGGCAACCGGCGCCGCAACCTTTGGGGCTGACGCCACCAAGGCCCCTGTAAGCTACAAGACCAAACCTGTCACGGCGTGGCGCAAGATCAACTATAGTGTGGCTGCCATGAAGCGCCACGATGTCCTGTCGTATCAAGACAACTATTCAGACCTGTTCAATCGCGGCAAGCTTCAGAACACCTTTGCCGAAAGCTTCCTGGAACTGGCAACCAGCCCCGATGTAACGGAAGTGGACAATGTGCCAGCGCTTTACACCAGCAAAAGCCCCCGTACCCCGCAGTATTCTGACTGGATCGACGCCCGTATCCTCGATGGATCGCTGCCGGACTATACAGACCGGGCCTTCAACCTGATGTTCATCGAGCATGTGGCATGGGCCACCACTCAGCGCGAGCAATGGTTTTCAAAGCCCGTGGTCAACGGCAACAAATTTGTTGCAAGCCTTGGCAAACGGCGCTTCGACACGTCAACCAGCAGCCGCTTCATGGTGCCCGGCTCCGCCACGCTGCAGAAATATTCCCTGGGATTCATTCACCGCTGGACCGAAAACATCCCCGACAACAAGGTGAAGCTGACGGACAATGCAGACGGCAGCTATAACCTGGAAATTGACCTGCAGAATGTGAACAAGCACGGTGAAAACATCAAAGACCTCTGGGTCAAGATCACTTTGATCGACTTGCAGATCATCTGCGGCCTGTCTGTGAACAAGGAACCGGCCGTCATGACAGCCTGCCGCTATGCGGAACAGTTGGGACCGTCCGCAGGGGATGAAGTCTATTCCACCGCGGCCCATGAAGTGGGCCACTTCCTTGGGCTGACTCCCCTCTATTTACCCACGGCTGCGCAAACCGGTAACAAATACTGGTATCAGGGCACGTCAGACAA
Organism: Kordiimonas lipolytica; assembly: GCF_001550065.1. The sequence goes on along the minus strand of NZ_LRUB01000036.1, from coordinate 287,935 downwards.
AACCTATTACCTGGATACCGATCTCACCACGCTGAAGAATATCGCTGTGGGCATTGGCCAGGGGCCCCACTGCATGTGCGGCTTCACGAACTTCGCTGACCTGGTGGACAACCACAATGTCCGCGCCAAGGTGGACTGCCTGATGTTTGACATGACGGTAAAACCGCCAATCACCAAGGTTTGCAACACCTGCAAGAAATCCGTTTTCGGGCGCGAATATGCACTGGCGAACACCAGCGCCCTCAACAAATATTGATGTATGATGCCGCCTGGCGGCACACGCGAAGGAAAAGTCCATGACTGATAGCACCAGCAGCAAGCCAAATGCGCCTGACGAAGTGTGGTACGATTTTGTAGAAGGTTGTTCGCCAACGATCGAACCCAGCCCCACAAGCCCGCACATGCAGTTCAACTGTCAGGAAGCCACGAGCGCGGGCGGCAACACCACCGCCATGTTCGCAGGCTATAACCTGGGCTGGCCCTATATCGAACTTTATGGCGGCCAGATGCCGGCGCCGATCAACGTGATGGCCACCAACCTTCTGACGGGCCAGGTCTATTTCAGCCCGGCCAGCCACAGCGACGCCAGCCTGCGCCTGGATGTGGAACTTTATCTGAGCGATGTTGAAGTCAACGCGGGCCAGCCTGCCAACAACCAGTCTTTCACCAACAGCTGGTTCAACCTGGACCTGGCGCGGCTCTTGAACCTGCCGCCTGAGGATGGCCTATACGGCGTAACCCTGTGGATCGATGACCTGATCACCCCTGTTCAGGCGGTCCAGGTAGTGACCAACAGCACCCGACTGACCAGCCCGCCGGTGCCGACAGAAGTCACCACAAGCGGTCTTGTGACCACACAGAGCTCCAGCCATTCGCCGGCACCCCAGGACGGCGAGATCAGGATGGACGGGCCGCTGGCAGAGGCCGGGAACCGCATCTACGCTACCCTGCCGAAAAATGTGTTCACCAATCCCCCCATCCCCATCGAGGGCGGCACTCCGGTATTGATACTGGCTGGCTTTACCCAACGGTCACGCCGCCTGTTCTGGTATCGAGACAAAGACTTCTATCCGAACGCCAGCAAGAACAAGGTGTTCAATTTCGATTTCGACCCCTTCAAGCTGTTCGGCACACTCGAAGAGCCGGAAAACCTGTTTGTTGTTTCACAGTTAGGCACGCTTCGCTCGGAAGCCCTATGGATTCCAAGCGAGCAATCAATCAAGACCTGATACAGCGCTCGCCCTTAGAAAGTCACAAAGCCTGAAAGGCGGCCGGAAATGCCTGGCCGCCTTTTCCTTATGGACTTGTCCGCCCACCAACTCCATCAACCTGACCAAGCAACAGAAAAGGCGGCAGCCGGTCCGACCACCACCTTTCCCTGGCTGGAAACTAGCAAAAGGAAACGTCAGCGAATGCCCCTTTGGCGCAGGAAGTCCCTTGCCAGCTGCACGCGCTTGCGGACTGTGTCGGCACGAAGATCCAGCTCCTCCGCGATATCCGGATAGGACCATCCTTCCACGCACCGCAGCATCAGCGGTACCCGTAGATTGTTTGACAGTTGCCCCAGGCACACCTCCAGCGAGGCAATTTGTTCCTTGCTGAGCGCCGCTTCTTCAGGTGACGGCTGTGGCCCCGTGAACATGGCGTCTTCCACTTGTTCCGATGCGTCGCCTTCAAACACCTGATAATAGGTGCGCTTGCGTTGCCGGAACTGGTCGATGCACACATTATGTACCAGCTTCGACAACCAGGCCTTTTCATTCATGATGCTGTCTGAATAGCGCTGAAACTTCTGCGATGCCCGGAGCATGGCGCTGGAAAGCGCGTCCTCCGCGTCGGCCATATTACCCGACATCATATGCAGGCACTGTTTCCTGAGCTGGTCCTGGTGCTGAAGCCACAACTGCCAGAAATCTGCCTGTTTTTCCTGAGGGACCGGTTCAAGTGGATCAGCGACCGGTTCTTGGGGCAGCGGCCGGATCGGCATGCCCTCGCCGGGAACAGTGTCCCTGTCTAATGGTTTGACGGGCCAGGCATCACCTCGGGCTTTCGAGGGAGCGACGGTATCGGCAATAATCTGAACGGGGGAAGGGGCGCCGCCGGGCCCATACAGGGCCTCGAGTGCCTTGGTGATCGGGTGGTCTGCAACCGCCTGCTGCAGCGCCGGGTTGGGTTGCGGGGATCCGTTAGCCCGGGACTGCCCGGGGTCGGTTTCTTTGTCTGGAGGCTGGCGCTCAGGGCTTGGTGGTTCAGGGTCTGCTGTGTAACCAGCCTGCATTTCCTCGAACCCGTCGCTCGGGCCCTGGCGGCCTGTTCCTCCCCTGGTCATTTCCTCCCATGAGATTCTGTCTGCGGGCTCCTCCTCCGGGAAAAGCCGATAGACATTGTCTCGTCTGTTTGCGCCACCGCCCCCTTCGGTTCTTGCGCCGTTCAGTCTTTTGTCATCCTTGTTTGATGCAGCGTCTCGCTCCCGCCGACTACCGTCAGCGGGCACCTCTCCGTGCCTCCGCATGCTCCCGTCCTCCGGAATTGCTGTGTTTTATTTCAGTTATAGCACAACTAAGACGGCAGTAATTGCGTTCCGTGAAGCTAGAATTTTATCACTCTAAACATAGAACCTCTAACACCATATCCATTTAACATATTGGTTTAATTTATTTTTATATAGCTTTTTGGAACTTCAGCAGATTTTTGCCGCAAAAGAAGTTACTCAACTATTGCGATAATGCACGATTCTGAGAGTTTTTGAAGCATAGACATAAAAAAACAGCCCATAGCGGGCTGCTTTACCAGGCGTAACGATGGATCAGGCAACCCTGAGTGTCAGGATTTGGGATAGTCACTCGCTATTGTGCCAGCGTCAGACCCCACATCTGAGAAGACCGTTTCTGCCGCTGTGATAGCAGCCTGCGCCGCGGACAATACAGTTTGGTATGCGTCTATCTTTGTGGTGTCCGGAATGGCGGCTGCCTCAATCATTTTCTCAAGCGCCACGCCCTGGGCCGCGCCAGCCATGGCCATCATGTTCCGCAGATAGTCTGTGGCATCCTGAACCGAAAAAGCGGTTGCCTGCGCCACCTTCTGATACGCGATCCCGTTCGCTTCCACACTGACGGATGAGCCGATGACCGAATTGGTATAGTCCACCGCCTGGACAATCATCGGGTTCAGTGCGCTGGTATCTACCGAATCTGAATTGCCTTCCGGTGCTTCAGGTTCGCCTTCCTTTTTCTTCTTGCCTTCATTTCCCGCCATTTTCCTGCTCCCGGTTGTGATCAGTCAGCGCGACGACCCGTGATATTCTTGCCCCTTGGCTTACTTGGCCACCCCAAGGATCATGGTGATCGCCGTAGACGTCACCGCGTTGCCGATCTGCTGCAGTCCGCCTTGCGCCTGCTGGGCATTCTGCATGGACAAACTGATGGAATGCGCCATCGTCTGGTAGACAAGCCCCATGGCCTGCGCCGGCGCTTCCGCTACCACCTTCACGTTATTCTGGGTGACAGCATCTGTAATCTGTGAATTTACTGGTGTATTGTCTGCCATGGTCCTGAACCTATTTATCTAGTTATTATCGGGTTATTCTAGAGGGACCCCAACGCCTTGAGTACGACCAGCATGGTCAGTATCTCTGTCGCGGTATCCGATTGCGCTACCTTGCTTGCCGCCGCGGCGGCAGCCATTGAGTTGGCACTATAGATCTGTATCACGCCCTGGTTCGCGGCGGCCTGGGCACAGATGGCATTCTGCTGCTGTTGCATCACTGCATTCTGATAAAGAATGCTACTGGAGTGGGCGGCACTCTGGTAAATCGAACCCATCGCGATTGAAGGGGCCGCCGCAAGCGTTGCGACGTTCGACTGGGTAACAGAGTCTGTTATCTGCCCGTTAACTGATGTCGGAATAGCCATCTTTCTTCCCTCTTGCCACGTTGCCTGGGCAACGTCTCCAGCTAATGATCCTTACTTCATTCATGACGCCCTGGTCCGGCGAATGTGAACAAAGAAATTGCACCCTGTTAGCTTGCCGCCTGTTTCAAAATCATGGTCACGATTGACGACGTGCTTGCGTTGGTGATCTGCTGCATGCCGCCCTGTGTCTGGGTCGCGTTCTCAAGCGACAGGCTGATCGCATTCGACATGCTTTGGAAAGCCATGCCCAAGGCCTCGGCTGGCGCCTCGCCCAACACCTTGACGTTGGTCTGGGTGACTGCATCGGTGATCTGAGAGTTTACCGAATTGCCTGGCATTGGCTTGTTCCTCCCCTGTTATTCTTTCAGGCCCTTTGACTTCAGGTCTGCCGGATCACACCGACGCCCGCGGGTTCATTAGTAGACGACCAGGTCGCCCTTCGTATCGTCTGGATGATTTTTGAAGTATGTCAGCAGGCTCGACAGATCGACATTGATCGAGCCCTTGTCAGGCCTGCTGAGGAGCTGCGTAAGCCCCTTGCCCATAATGACGCTGTTCGTGATGGCCTGCTGGTGCTGGTTCGATACCATATTGGCAAACAACACACTGCTGGCCTGCGATAGCGACAGTCCGGATTGGGCGATCGAAAGCGCCGGCCCTGCGGTCAGCACAGCAATATTGGACTGCGCCGCGGTTGCGGCAGCCTCAAGCGTCACCATCCGTTCCGCTTTGGTGATCATCTGATCATCGCTAAGCTGTGACTTTTCGTTTTCTGAACTCATGGCACCTTATCCTTTCTATGCGAGGGGCTGGCTATCAGTCATCGGTCTTGCTGACCGTGGCTCCGCCCGTCGGCATGTGCAGCGTCTGCTCTTCAATTCCGTAGATTTCCGCCGCAAGCTTGATCATGGCGGCGTGACCTGTCGCAAATGTATGTTGCTGTTCTGTCAGCTGGTTGGCGAACAGCATCCCCTGAGCCTGGGACTGTGCAAACATCGACTGGTCCATCGCCACGATGGGTCCAAGAGCCAGGTTGTTCAAATTGAGGGCTGCAACAGCTTCTGTGACGGTCTCTGCCGTCGTAGCCTTGCTTTTCTTCGTTGTGTTTTGGTCATCGGACATTGTTTCGCTCCTGCCAAACGGGGTTTTCGTGACGCACCTCACTGAACTGACCTGGAAACCCGAAGGCCGCCAAACAGTTTTTATCCTTCTGGGGTTTGGACGCGGGCGGATCACCGATGTGAACAGAAAAGTGAAAAAAATCCGACGAGGCCAGGCAACCCCTGCAAAAAGCCCTGCCGGGCAATTGCTCGACAGGGCCTCAGGGGAACTCGGAACTTTGATATCCGGTGGCGCACCAGCCGGTTGTTTCTTCTCATGCGGGCGACAACTTCACGAAGACCCGTGCGCCACACCGGGCTTAGGAAACGCCCTGACCAGCCTTCAGCGCTGTCACAAGAGACATCATTGTGCTGGCCGTGTCGCTGTTGGCGATCTTGGAAGTGCCCACAGCGCCAGCCATCGTATCGATGCTGTAAATCTGGATAACACCCTGGTTGGTGGATGCCTGGGCCGCTACTGCCAGCTGCTGCTGGGACCCAACTGCGTTTTCATACAGGATGCCTGTGGAGTGTGCCAGGGACTGGAAGATGGAACCCATCGCCATGGCTGGTGCATCACCGAGCACCTTGACGTTCGCTTGGGTTACTGCGTCAGTAATTTGGCCGTTCACGGGGGTTGGCATAGCCATAGTTTCTCTCCTTCGAGTTGCTCTCTTTTTTCTGACTTCATTCGGTTCAGCAAGCCGCCGCCTTGCTTACCTAATGGACGCGATGGCGCCTGGTTTGTGATCCAAAAAATCGATCTCGGGACAAAAAATAAAGAAAATCAAATCCGCATAAAAATGGGGCTGCGCAGCGGCCGAAGCCCGCGCAACCCCAGTTTTCTTGGCACAACCAGATTATGCAGTCTGGCCGGCCTTCAGTGCCATCACCAGCGACATCATCGTGTCTGCCGTGTCGCTGTTGGCGATTTTGTTGGTCGCAACCGCACCAGCCATCGTGTCGATGCTGTAAATCTGGATCACGCCCTGGTTGGTCGCAGCCTGCGATGCGATCGCCAGTTGCTGCTGGGACCCAACAGCATTCTCATAAAGAATACCGGTGGAGTGAGCCAGCGACTGGAAGATCGAGCCCATCGCCATTGCTGGCGCATCACCAAGCACTTTGACGTTAGCCTGGGTAACAGCGTCAGTAATTTGACCGTTTACGGGGGTTGGCATAGCCATATCGAGTTCTCCTTGTGAGCCTATATACCAAGTGAGCTTGCGCATCTGGCTTTCATATCAGCCACGCGGCACTCGCGGTAACGACGCAAAGCCGCCGTGTTTGTGAGGTTTGAAACGAAAAAAAACAGGAAAAATCAGGTGCGCCTTACGCGACCGGAAAAGAGGAAGCGCCATGCACGGAACCACTGCTGCCTGGGGGAAAGGCTGGTTGGGTTCGGTCCGCGCATGGCGCTTGATGGGGGACGCATCCGAGTATCGAGGCAAAGTGTTGGCGCCCCCTGTGGGCAGCTTTTATGGCAGCGTGAAGCCCTATGCCGTCTGGCCGGCTTTCAGGGCCATTACCAGTGACATCATGGTGCCTGCAGTGTCGCTGTTGGCGATTTTCGAGGTTCCCACCGCACCAGCCATCGTGTCGACGCTATATATCTGGATAACACCCTGGTTCGTCGCGGCCTGCGCGGCGATTGCCAGTTGCTGCTGGCTGCCTACTGCATTTTCATAAAGGATGCCCGTTGAGTGCGCGGCCGACTGGAAAATCGAGCCCATCGCCATTGCCGGCGCGTCGCCCAGCACTTTCACATTGGACTGCGTGACTGCATCGGTAATCTGATCGTTTACGAGTGTTGGATACGCCATGACCTGTCTCCTGACCTGATCCTTGTTACGCGCCTTGGCAGCGTACCATCCGCTTGCCGACATCGCTTTCAGGCTTTAGACGCCGCACGTAAAATTTTGTGACATGGCGTGTTTGTTTTTTCTCAATGAGGGCATTAGCGGTTCGCATCGGGCCAAAACGAAAACTGGCGACGCAATGCGCCGCCAGTGGTTCTCAAGTCTCAAACCCAGTGCCTATGACCTTCCAAGATAAGAAAAGGAGCCCGCCTACCGCCAAGGCGGGGGAAGGTTAGCTGACGCTTTCGACACCTTTGAGCGCTGTCATCAGAGACATCATGGTCTCAGACGTGTCGCTGTTGGCGATCTTGGCCGCGGCGGTCGCACCGGCCATGGTATTAACGCTGTAGATCTGGATCACACCCTGGTTGGCAGCAGACTGAGCGGCGATCGCCAGTTGCTGTTGGGCGCCTACACTGTTTTCAAACAGGATTCCCGTCGAATGGCCAAGCGATTGATACATCGCCCCCATCCCCATCGCAGGCGAACTGCCCAATACTTCCACATTTGCCTGTGACACTGAATCTGTGATTTGGCTGTTCACCGCGGTTGGCATTGCCATGTCTTTTCTCCTTCAAAAACTAAATTGGGGTGAGACCAGGCACCCCGGCAGGGGCACGAATACGTCTCCCGCATACGACGACCCAACCTCAGGTTTGTGAGAAAATAAAAATGATGCCAAGCTTTTAGCTGGTGTTGCGTGCCTTTGAGGCCCGCATGCATGACCAAAAGACTATTCTATGAAAAGGGGGCCTCGTCCGCCAACCATAAACCCCCTTGCCATTACCCGCTTTTAGTGGGCTTCTGTTTTCGGAACCACGATGGGTTTAGGCTTCAGATGGACTGTTTCCATCAGCACCGCCATCGCGTTTTCGGCAGCTGTGCCACCATAGGCATAGATATCAACAATGCCCGCTTTGGTTGCTCCTTCAGCCACGCTATCGAGCTTCTTCATCAAGTGCTCGGACTGGCTGTAGACAGTTGACATATCGAGGGTGTTCCCCGCGGCCATAACCAGCTTCCATTCCGCAATCACTGTAAGGATGCGGTCAGCAAGCGTTGGTTTTTCATGCGCCTTGATGTCATTCAAAAGCGCCTGAATGAGCTCTATAACCACATAGAGCGCTTCCTGGCCAGCTTTGCCCTCCCCGTCACCGGAGGCGGACTTGACTGTACCCACAAGACTGGACAAAAGCTTGGCGATTTCCTGTGACAGGGCATCGACATGGTCTTCTGGCTGGTCTTGTGGTTCCCCGGATGGGGTTTGGTTGGCAGACTTTTTATCAACCATAGAATATTCTCCTATTGATATTGATAATACACTTATAGCACGTCTTTCAGCCCTTTTCGGCAAAAAACCGTGATTTCACTTCCCAATTCCGCCGCCGCTGCGTCTTAGGTCAAATCACCCAGCGAAAGGAGGCCACCATGGCAGACAGCGAAAGCCCAAGCCCCGAGGATATCGCGAAAATGATCGATGAAGGCCTCAAGGGCACCGCGGAAGTCGAGGCCGCCATTCAGAAAAGCATTGTCGATTTCGTCGAGGCAGCGGACGCCGAGATCCAGAAACTGCTGAAGCAGAATGTGGTGCCGCCCGATGTCACCATGGACATGAAAAAGCTGCAGCAGACCATGATCGACAAGACGATTGAGATCATCAAGAGCAACACACCGCCCACGGGATCCGACACCGGTTCGGATAGCGGCGGCAGCTAGATCTTCCAAATTTCTTTTTCACAGAGGGGCTGCTCTTCCGTCCAGACGATCGGAGAGCGGCCTTTGTTTCATGGCGGGTCAACTACGGGGCTCCGCTATTTCCGTCACTGGTCGCGACTATTTACGCAGGCAATCCCCCCGTTTGCCGTCAATCAGGAAGCAACGCCATGAATGAACGCGAGACAGTTGAAATTGAGGAAGACCTGACAGTCGTCGTCACTTCCTCGGGCAGTTCCAACACCGATGCCAACAATGACGGCTCTTCAAGTGCAGGCTGCAATTCCTATTGGGACGATCCGGGCTATTACCGGGATGCCGAAGCGGTTGAGGCGCAAGCACGTGCGGAGGAAGAGCAAGTCCTGAATTATAGCTGCTATGTGGAACGTCAGAATTTGTCGTATCTGGCTGTCCAGGCCGAAGCAGAGCGCCTTCAGGAAGAAACCCTTGCCTATCAGGCCAGCTTGATGCGGGCCGACCACGCAGACTGCGAGAGCGACAGAGCTGCCGAAGCCGTGGCCGAGGAAGCCACCCGCGAACAGGAAAATGTGCGCCGCTTTGAAGAAAATGTCCGTCGCTATGAAGAAGACGTTGAGCTCTATTCCCGTGCTCTTGAAGAACAGGAAGCCCGCGCCGCTGCGCAAGCGGAAGGAGCAGTGAAAGCGGAAGAAGAAGCCGTCCGGGAAGAAGAAAAAGAGGTCCGCAAAGAGGAAGAAGAAGTCCTGAAAGAAGCCGAAGAGACCGCCACAGCCTCTGTCCGAACGGCAGAGCTTTCGCCCCGGTCATCCACGGGCACAAGCTCAAAGGAGGGGGCAGGCAAAAAGGCCAGAGCCAGCAAAGCGGCCCCGAAGAAGAAAAGCTAACTCTGCGCCCCGGGCCATGGGGCGCAAGCGGAGGCAATCATGACCAAAGCAACCAGCAAGAAAACAGCCAAAACATCCGCGTCCGGCAAGGGCGCGGCCAGGAAAAAGAGCGCGCCAGACACGGCAGCACCGGAAGCTGCACCAGAAGCAGCAGCGGAGGTGGCGGAAGCAACCACAGCAACCACAACAACCACAGCAACCGGGGCATCACCCGCGCAGACAGCACCTGCTTCAGCGCCCCAGCAGGGCGCGCAGCCGGGAACCCAGACAGTGGCGCCCCCGCAAACGCAGGCCGCCCCGCAGCCAACAGTGAATGCGGTGCCTGAACAACCAGCGCCTCAGGCTGCTCCGCAAGCCGCGGCTCCGCAGGCAGCACCCCAAACGCCCCCGCATATGCCCCCGCAGGCTGCGCCCATCCCGGACCCAAGCATGACAGCCGCACCACCACAACATCAGGTGCCGCATGTGGAACCACCTTCCGTCACACCGGATACATCAGCCCAGACCAACGTGGTCAATCAGGCCATGGATGTCATCGCGGCGTCGGACACGCAGCAGAATTCAATCCGGCGGGCATTCGAGCTTCAACGGGCCACCATCGCCCACGGTGTGAAAGAGCGCCGCGACGCGGCCACCCAGGAAATGGCCGCCACCAAGGCCGCCTACGAACAGCAGAAAGGAAACTACCCCATGAACCAGCAGGGACAGATGGCGTATGGCGCAGCCCCACAGGGCCAGCAAGGCATGCCGGGCCAACCTGGCATGCCGGGCCAACCGAGTATGCCGGGGCAGCAGTTATCCACCAATCAGATTCTGGCGCAGGAGTTTGCCGAAACCATCCGAACCATGATTGCCCAGGAGGTTGACCGACAACTGAAGGTGCTCCTGTCCACTTATACCGCCAGCCAGAACGGCCCGGCGCAGGAACAGCAAGCGCAGGCCCAGGCACAGGCCCCGGCACAGGCGGCACCGCCTCAGCAGCAGGCGCAATAACAACCACATGGTCCGGCGGCACGGTTGCCGGACCACCGCTTTGCAGGCAAGAAAAGCGCGGTAAATTGCGGCGCTGGCGGGTATGCCGACACAATCTTGCTCATTCGTGCTTTGTTCCCCACAATCCAGCTGTAACCCGCACTTTTCCTTCAAATTTTAGGTAAATTTTCTTTAACCAAATCGTATTTTCAGGTAAACAGCAGCCAGTTTCGAGTTTTTAAAGGTTGCGCCACCATGGCTGGCATTTCAATTTTGAGGGACCTTGTGTCCGGCGGCTCCGCAGGTGCGCCGAGCGCTGGCGTTCTTTATGAGGATAACGCCGAGGCCATAATCCGCCAGTCGGAGCTGGCGGCCCTTTACCAGTTCTGGATAGATAAGAAATCAAGCCTGGGGAAACTTCCCTGCCGCGGGGACTTCAGCCCCCTTGAGCTGACCCGCCTGCTGCCTCATATCGCGTTGGTGGATGTTGACACCAAAGGCCACAGCCCTGAGTTCACGTTCCGCCTGTGCGGCACCCAGATCGCCGAAGACAGCGGCGTGGACCTGACGGGCAAAACCTGGAGCCAATTCCCCAATTCAGACGACGTGATCAAGCGGGCCGTCACGCTCACCCATAACCTGCAGCCCTATTATGCCACCAACATCCAGGCCAAATGGGCACCCAAAAACTTCCACCATTATTCCGTGCTGGCACTGCCGCTTTCCAAGGACGGCGATACGGTAGACATGATCCTGTATGGCATCATGTTCCACCCCTTTTCTTCCTGATCCTGCTTCCCGGCAATTAGCCCTCCCCCGCGCGCGGCATCCATGCCATAGTTCCCGGCACTGCAACAAACGGGGACATTCATGCGCCGGATAGCCATTTTCATTCTGACCATCAGCCTGTTCACCGCCAGCGCCTATTCTGAGGACGCCATGAAGCTTGTGATGCTGGGCACCGGTACACCGAACGCGGACCCGGCCCGGTCAGGACCTGCGCTTGCCGTCACCTTTGGGGGCAAAGCCTATCTGGTGGATGCGGGCCCGGGCGTTGTGCGCCGTGCCGCCGCAGCACAGCAAAAAGGCGTGCCGGAACTGGCGCAGCCGAACCTGGATCATGTGTTCATCACCCACCTGCATTCCGACCATACGCTTGGCCTGCCTGACCTTATGTTCACGCCCTGGGTGCTGGAGCGCGACCACGCGCTGACGCTATATGGCCCCACTGGCAGCGCAGATATGGTGGCACATCTGTCGAAAGCTTATGCGGTTGATGTGGCGATGCGGCTGAACGGGCTGGAGCCCGCCAACCCTGACGGCTTCAAGGTGACCGTGCATGAGATTGGCCAGAACAAGCTGCTTGTCGACACGCCATCGATCAAAATCAGCGCGATCCCGGTGCTACACGGCAGCTGGGATGAAGCTTACGGCTTCAAGTTCGAAGCGGGCGGAAAAACCATAGTGGTATCCGGCGATGCGCGCCCGAGCGGCCGCCTGCTGGAAGCCGCAAGGGGCGCAGACATTCTGGTGCATGAGGTCTATTCCGACGCGGGCTGGCGCCGGCGCGAGCCCGTCTGGCAGAAGTATCACAAAAGCTTCCACACATCGGCGTCTGAGCTGGCTGAACTCGCCGGCAAAGCCAAGCCCAAGCTTCTGGTGCTGACGCACCAGCTTTACTGGGGCACGTCAGACCCTGATCTGGTGCAGGAAATCCGCGACGCGGGATACAAAGGCGCGATCATTTCCGCCAGTGACCTGGACGTGTTCACGCCCTGAACCGCTCGTCATTCGCCGACTTGATCGGCGAATCCAGTGGTACACCCACGAGCGCGCAACATGGACTCACCGGTCAAGCCGGTGAGTGACGATTTGGGTCAGTCAGCCAGGTTGGGCCTGAGCCACCGGGCTGCCTGCTCGATATCCACGCCGCGGCGCTTCGCATAGTCCGCCAGTTGGTCTTCGCCAATCTTGCCCACACCGAAATAGTGCGCGTCCGGGTGCGCGAAATAATAGCCCGAAACAGCCGCTGTCGGCGTCATGGCGAAACTTTCGGTCAGTTCCACGCCGGTGGCGTTGGTTGCATCCAGCAGGCGGAACAGCTCTGGCTTTTCGCTATGGTCCGGGCACGCAGGGTAACCGGGCGCGGGGCGGATGGACGTGTAGCGCTCCTTGATGATTTCCTCATTCGTCAGGTCCTCATCAGCCGCAAAGCCCCAAAGCTCCGTGCGCACCAGCTCGTGCATCTTCTCGGCAAAGGCTTCCGCCAGCCGGTCGGCCAGCGCCTTCAGCATGATATCGCTATAGTCGTCGTGATTGGCCTGGAAGCGCGCGAGATGCGGCTCAATACCGTGGCCCGCCGTTACAACAAAGCCACCCATCCAGTCAGGCTTGGTGCCCTCGGGCGCAATGAAATCGGCCAGGCAGTCATTGGCGCGGCCTTCCCGCTTCTGGATTTGCTGACGGAGGAAATGCACGCGGCTGAGCTCTTCATTCCGGTTATCGCCGGTATAAAGCACCACGTCGTCACCATCTGCGTTCGCAGGCCAGAAACCCACCACGCCCTTCGCGGTCAGCCACTTTTCTTCAACGATGGTCTTCAGCATGGCCTCGGCGTCAGCGAGCAGGCTGCGCGCGCTTTCGCCCACCACGTCATCCTCCAGGATCGCGGGATATGTGCCCGCCAGTTCCCAGGTGCGGAAGAAGGGTGTCCAGTCGATGCGCTCGATGAGGTCCTCAAGCGGGAAATCGTCGAACACACGCGTGCCCGTAAAGCTTGGGCGCACCGGGGTGAAGGCGTCAAAATCAGGCGTTGCCTTGTTCTTGCGCGCGTCCTCAAGCCCCACCAGGCGGTCCGATTTCGGCTTCGCCAGGCGCTTGCGCACGATCTCGTCATACTCCGCCTTGGTTTTCTCGACAAAGGCCGCCTTGCCGTCTTCGCTGACCAGTTGGCTGGCCACACCCACCGCGCGGGACGCGTCCAGCACGTGGGTTACAGGGCCGTCATACTCAGGCGCGATCTTCACCGCCGTGTGTACGCGGCTGGTTGTGGCACCGCCGATCAGCAGCGGCATATCAAACTTGGCGCGCTTCATCTCGGACGCCACGGTCACCATCTCGTCAAGGCTTGGCGTGATCAGGCCGGAAAGGCCAATCATGTCGGCGTCATGATCATTCGCCGCCTTCAGGATATCCGCCCACGGCACCATCACGCCAAGGTCGATCACCTCGAAATTGTTACACTGCAGCACCACGCCGACGATATTCTTGCCAATGTCGTGCACGTCACCCTTCACGGTCGCCATCACGATGCGGCCTTTGGCCTTACTGCCCTCTTCCTTTTCGGCCTCGATAAACGGCTGAAGGTAGGCCACTGACTGTTTCATCACGCGCGCGGATTTCACCACTTGCGGCAGGAACATTTCGCCCGCACCGAAAAGGTCACCCACCACATTCATGCCGTCCATCAACGGGCCTTCAATCACCTGGATCGGGCGGTCAAACTGCTGTCGGGCTTCTTCTGTGTCTTCCTCAATATAATCGGCAATGCCCTTCACCAGCGCGTGCTCAAGCCGCTTTGCAACCGGCTGTTCGCGCCACGAAAGGTCCTCTACCCGCGCCTTGGCGCCCTGCCCTTTATAGTCGTCTGCGATTTCCAGAAGCCGCTCCGTGGCGTCCGGCCGGCGGTTGAGGATCACGTCCTCGACCCGCTCCCTGAGGTCATCCGGAATATCGGAATAAACCGTCAGCTGGCCCGCGTTCACAATACCCATGTCCATCCCCGCCTTGATGGCGTGATAGAGGAACACGCTGTGCATGGCCTCGCGCACCGGGTTATTGCCCCGGAACGAGAAGGACACGTTCGACACACCGCCGGAAACCTTGGCGTGCGGCAGGTTTTTCTTGATCAGGCGAGTGGCTTCAATGAAGTCCACGCCGTAGTTATCATGCTCTTCAATCCCGGTCGCCACCGCGAAAATGTTGGGGTCGAAGATGATGTCTTCCGGCGGGAAGCCCACTTCGTTCACCAGGATGTCGTAGGACTTTTTGCAGATCTCATACTTGCGGTCGATGCTGTCGGCCTGGCCTTTTTCGTCAAACGCCATTACAACCACGGCGGCGCCATAACGCATAATCCGTTTCGCTTGCGCAACGAATGGCTCTTTGCCTTCCTTCATGCTGATGGAATTCACCACCGCCTTACCCTGAACACACTTGAGGCCGGTCTCGATCACACTCCATTTGGAGCTGTCGATCATCACCGGCACGCGGGCGATATCAGGCTCTGCTGCAATCAGCTTCAGGAAGGTTTCCATGGCCTCTTCGGCGTCCAGCATGGCGTCATCGAAATTGATGTCGATGATCTGCGCACCGCCTTCCACCTGGTGGCGGGCGATGGAGACAGCTTCTTCATAGTTACCTTCAAAAATCAGCTTCTTGAATTTGGCGGAACCGGCGACGTTTGTGCGTTCGCCGACATTGATGAACTGGGCCGTTGGTTTACTCATGATACTTACTCAGCCGCGTTGATGATTGAAATTGGGTCGATGCCGGAAAGCCGCATGGCAGGCGCAATGGTCGGCACTTTGCGGGGCGGAATGCCCGCGACCGCGTCGGCGATGGCCCTGATATGCTCTGGCGTGGTGCCGCAGCAGCCACCCACGATATTGAGGAGGCCCTCTTCCGCCCATGATTTCAGGTGCGCGCCAGTCACGTCCGGGCTTTCGTCATATTCGCCCATCTCGTTCGGCAGGCCCGCGTTCGGGTAAATGGCGACGCGCGTATCGGCAATGGCCGAAAGCGTCACGGCGTGCGGGCGCAGGTGCTCCGCGCCGAATGCGCAGTTGAGGCCGATGGTGAACGGCTTGGCGTGCTTCACCGAATACCAGAAGGCCTCGATGGTCTGGCCCGAAAGGTTCCGGCCCGACATATCGGTAACGGTGCAGGAAAGCATGATCGGCCGCTCTGTGCCGCGTTCCTCGAACACGTCCTGCGTGGCGAAAATCGCCGCCTTGGCGTTCAGCGTGTCGAACACTGTTTCAATCAGGATGATATCCACGCCGCCGTCCATCAGGCCTTCAACTTGCGTTTTATAGGCTTTGACCACGTCGTCGAAATTCACTTCGCGGAAGCCAGGGTTGTTCACGTCCGGCGACACAGAAAGCGTCTTGTTGGTAGGGCCCACAGAGCCCGCGACAAAACGCGGCTTGTCGGGCGTCTTCTCGGTCCACTCATCCGCAACCCGGCGGGCAAGCTTGGCGCCCTCAAGGTTAATTTCATAAGCGAACTCCTGCATGTCATAGTCCGCCATGGAAATGGTGGTACCATTGAAGGTGTTGGTTTCAATGATATCCGCACCGGCCTCAAGGAAGGCAGCGTGGATGCCCGCGATCACGTCCGGGTTTGTCAGCACCAGAAGGTCATTATTGCCCTTCAGGTCCGACGGCCAGTCCTTGAAGCGTTCACCGCGATAGTCGGCTTCCTGAAGCTTGTGCTTCTGGATCATGGTGCCCATGGCACCGTCCATCACCAGGATGCGCTCGTTTGCGAGTTTCTCAAGAAGTGCTGTCCGGTCTGTCATAACCCTAACCCTCCTGTCCGGCGCGAATACCCAGCATATGGCAAATCGCGTACGTCAGTTCCGCCCGGTTGAGCGTATAGAAATGGAAATCGCGGACACCGCCCGCATAAAGCCTGCGCACCATCTCGCCGGCGACCGTCGCAGCCACCAGTTGGCGCGTCTGCGGCCGGTCATCAAGCCCATCAAACAGGTCCCCCAGCCACTTGGGCACGCTGGCGCCCGCAGTTTTGGCAAAATTCTTCAGCGTTGTATAGTTGGTCACGGGCAAAATGCCCGGCACGATCGGCACATTGATGCCGTATGAATCGCAGTGATCCAGGAAGCGGAAATACTGGTCGGGTTCGAAAAAGAACTGGGTGATGGCCCGGTTCGCGCCCGCGTCCACTTTGCGCTTCAGGTTATCAAGGTCCGCTGCCAGGCTTGGGCTGTCCGGGTGTTTTTCCGGGTATGCGCCAACAGAGATATCGAAATCGGCAATTTTCCGGATGCCTTCAACCAGCTCAGCCGCGTTTGCATAGCCGCCCGGGTGCGCCTCATAACGGCAGGTGCCCTCTGGTGGATCGCCCCGAAGCGCCACGATGGACCGCACACCGGCGTCGTAATAATCGCGCACGACTTCGTCGATCTCGGCCTTTGTCGCCCCAACGCACGTCAGGTGCGCGGCGGGCGCGAGGCTCGTTTCCTCAACCATCCGCTTCACCGTATTGTGGGTGCGCTCCCGCGTGCCGCCGCCCGCACCATAAGTGACGGAAACAAACTTCGGGTTCAGCTCTTCAAGCGTCTTGATGGAATTCCACAAGGTTTCTTCCATCTTTGGCGTCTTGGGCGGGAAGAATTCGAAAGAAACATTCACGTCACTCACCGCTTCTTCGAAAAGCGAATGCAGACCATGTGGATTATAACGCTGGGCCATTGCCCTACTCCTCAACTAACCTTCAGAAAAAGTCCTTCGGCTTCGCCTCTGGTACTTTTCCCAGTTTCTAAATTCGTCACCCTGAACTTGTTTCAGAGCCCATCATTTTAAACTTTGTCGAACCGCCAGATTGTTACTCGTAATTTACCGCCGTCCAGATGGCGGAGATCAGTTCGGCTCAGCCCTGCGCTTTCGCCCATGGCCGTGATTTCCTCGTCCGCGAAGCCAAGGCGCCTGTGCGCCTGCTCGTCGCGCAGATATTCTTCCGTGTGCGGCGCGAAATCCGCAATCAGGATGCTGCCACCTTTGCCAAGCGCCCGCGCAGCTTCGCGGATCGCCTTGGCCGGGTCATCGGCAAAGTGCAGCACCTGATGAAAAATGATCAGGTCCTGGCTGCCATCGTCTAGGCCCAGGTCATACATATCGCCCAGCCGTACCTGGCAGTTCTGCAGGCCCTTGTGGGCCAGGTTACCGCGCGCCACCGCCAGCATGTCTCGGGACACATCGATGCCCAGCGCCTGCTCAGCCTGCGCCGCAAACACATCCAGCATGCGCCCTGTACCTGTGCCGACATCCAGCAGCCGACCAACCTTGCCGCCACCCTGAACGTCCAGCAGCGCTTGCTCCACTTCCGCTTCCGCCACATAGAGCGACCGGATCTGGTCCCACTCCTCGGCGTGCGAACGAAAATAAGCCTGGGCGCGTTCGAACCGCTCAGTCCGGATGGCATCAAGTGCCTTCAGGTCCGCCTCAAGGCTGTCATCATCATCAGCCACAAGCGGCAGAAGCGCGTCATTGAGCCTTGCCCCGACACCCCGATCCGCCAGACGGTAGAACACCTGAGTGCCTTCCTGGAAGCGGTCAAGGATACCGGCCTCACCCATCAATTTCAGATGACGCGAGACACGGGGCTGGCTTTGATCTAGGATATGGACAAGCTCACCCACAGTCAGCTCGCCCCGCCCAAGAAGGGCCAGAATGCGAAGCCGGGTTGCTTCCCCGACGGCTCTAAGCGCTGCCAAAAGTTCATCCATGCCTTGCTTCCCTGTTGGAATATCCGGTGGCGTTTGCATGCAATATAAAGATTTCTTTATATTTGTAAAGGCGTGAAATTCTTACGCTTCGCGCGTCATTTTCTAAATCCGCTCCGCATTTTGTGACTGTATGCAAATGGATTTTTTAGGCTATAGACTTGAAGGACAGCCCGCGTGTTGCCACATTGCGGCGGTATTGCGCATAAAAGCGCGAAATTTTATAACAAATGGCCGCGCCAGAACGGCCCTTATGGAAACGCCTGAACGGAAACCCATATGACAGCTCGCAAGTTTATTGCCCTGGGCCTGCTGCTACTGACCGCTGCGTGTGCCTCAACGCCAGAGAACGGCCCCTCCGCCAGCGTAAGCGACCCGCTGGAGCCAATGAACCGCGCCATCTTCGCTTTCAATGAGGCAGCCGACAAAACGGTTATCAGTCCGGCGGTTGCTGTCTATAAGACCGTCGTACCCAAGCCGCCCCGCGACGGCATATCGAACGCGATGCGTAACTTGCGCGAGCCTTGGGTCTTTATCAACGATATCCTTCAGTTGAAGTTCAAGCGCGCGGGTAAGACGCTGAGCCGATTCGTCATCAACAGCACGATCGGGATCGCCGGCCTCTTTAAGGTATCAGACCGAATGGGCATTGAGTATCATAGCGAAGACTTCGGCCAGACCCTGGCGACCTGGGGCTTTGGAGACGGCCCCTATATCGTGCTGCCGTTCCTTGGCCCATCCAACCTTCGGGATACCACAGGTTTCGCCACCTATGTTTTCTATGATCCCACGGCAATGGCGCTTGATAAAAAAGGCAAGTTCTGGGACCTAAGCCTCGCACGTACCGCCGTCGACGCCTGGGACCTGCGTGTCCAGTATGACGATGTGCTGAAGGAGCTGTATCTGGAAGACGACCCCTATGTCTTTGCCCGCACTGTCTATTGGCAGAACCGCCGCTATGAAATTTATGACGGCGACCCACCGCCCCTTGAAGGCGAGGATGATTTCTTCGACGACCTTGAGGATGAGCTGGAAGAGGAAGACCCGCAGTAATCCCTTCTTGGCAACAGTCCATTCCCCAACCAACTTTCGGAAGCCCGCAGCCAAGTGGTAATACCCCCATATTTAGGGGGCTTCAAAAGTAGAAGCTTTATGCAGCCATGGGCATGCCCATGGCCAGTTTCTGTTTCGGCGTGATGCCGCCGAGCGCCATATTCGGCCGCTCGTTGTTATAAGTCCACATCCATTTTGTGGCAGCTTCCTGCACCTCCTCGATGGTTTCAAAGATATACTGGTTCAACCAATCGTACCTGACCGTCCTATTAAACCGTTCCACATAGGCATTCTGCTGTGGTTTACCTGGCTGGATAAACTGCAGGCCAATGCCATGCTTTTCAGCCCATGCTGCCAGTTGATGACCTACATATTCGGGGCCATTATCACAGCGAATGGCAAGCGGCTTGCCGCGCCATTCAATGATTTGATCAAGAGCCCTGATGACACGGCCTGCTGGCAGGGAGAAGTCGATCTCGATGCTCAGGGCTTCACGGTTGAAGTCATCAATCACATTGAAGGCCCGGAAGCTACGGCCATCACTGAGCTGATCATGCATAAAGTCCATGGACCAGATGTCATTGATCTGCTCAGGTTCCGCCAGAGGCTCAGGCTTCTCCCGGTACAGGCGCTTCTTCGGCTTGATCCGCAGATTGAGCTCCAGTTCCCTGTAAATGCGATAAACGCGCTTGTGGTTCCATTTGAAGCCCTTGACGTTACGCAGATACAGGAAACACATCTGGAAGCCCCAGTTTCGCTGGCGGCCCGTGATACCAATCAGCCAGTCCGCTATCTCGGCATTCTCGTCACAAAGCTTCGGTTCGTAGCGGTAACAGGTCTCGCTGATCGTAAAAGCACGGCAGGCTGCCCGAATACTCAGCCGCCCCTTGCAGACAGCAATTTTTGCCATCTCACGTCGGCGGGACGGCTTTACCACTTTTTTGCCATAGCTTCCTTGATGACATCATTCTGGAGCTGGACGTCAGCATACATCTTCTTCAGACGAGCGTTCTCGGCTTCCAATTCCTTCAGCCTAGCCATCATCGAGGTATCCATGCCGCCGTATTTTGCACGCCACTTGTAAAAGCTGGCGTTGCTCATGCCATGTTCCCGGCAAAGCTCAGGCACAGGCGCACCCGCCTCCGCCTGCTTCAGGATGCTGATGATCTGACTGTCGGAATAACGTGACTTCTTCATTCGTAAAATCTCCTCCGTGTTCATTACGAGAAAATTCTACTTTTGAGTACCGCTAAATATTGGGGGTATTACCAAGTGTTTGCGGGCTTTTTCGTGACTAAAGTAAAAAAATTCAAACTTTTGATGAGGTAAGTGTAATCTTTGGTTGTCCAAGTTCGTGTAGTTCCAACATTGCGAGTATCCGGGAGTTAAAACGCTTTAGAGGGGGAATAATCATGACAAAGAGACATTTTTCACGGGCTGCTGCCCTGCTTGCCGCCACACTTTCGCTCGCGCTTCCTCCCGCCCCCGCCGCAAAAGCACAAGTCACCCCGGACACAGCCATCGAAGCCTTCAAGGGCGACACGCCGGACTCGCCCATGTCGATCGACTATAAGGACCTGTCCGCGATCCTCAGCCAGACCGTTTGGGAAACCGGCCATTCTGACAGGTCAACCGCGGGCAAGACAGTGCCACGTACGGGTTCCCGTATCTCAACAGGCTCACGCGGCAGCACCAGAACCGAAGGCAACCGCATCGACTTCCATGCCTTCCTGGGTGACAACCTCGATGTGCTGGTGGCCCTCAGGCGCGACCTTGAGAAAGTCCCAAGCGCCGTACCACTCAACCAATTCAGCAGCAAGGAGCAGCTGGCTTACTGGCTCAATCTCTATAACCTCACGGTAATCAGCCAGATCGCCAAGGTCTTCCCTGAAACCAACCTGAAGAAACATTACCCGCAGCTCTGGGACGAAAAGGTGCTGACTGTCGCAGGCATTCCGCTGTCCTTGAACGACATCCACCACAAGATCCTGATCCCGAAATACCGCAATCCGCTGATCATGTATGGCCTGTTTCAGGGCTTCATTGGCGGGCCGAACATTCGCGACGAGGCCTATACCGGCGTGCGCGTATGGCATCAGCTTGAAGCCAACGCGCGCGAGTTCATCAACTCCAACCGGGGGGCGTTTGTTCGTGAACGCATCATCCGCACCTCCATGTTCTATGAGGTCAACGCCGCCCTGTTCCCTGATTTTGAAACCGATATGAAGGCCCACCTGCTGCGCTATGCGAAGCCGGTGTTCGCAGACAAACTGAAGGCGGCCTCAAGCCGCGTGGGCACCGACCAGCGCAATTGGTATATCGCCGACCTTTATGGCGGCAACCGCTCGCGCTCGTCCGCCAGCAGCAACCCGGCCGCCTTCCTGAACGCCTTCACCAACAGCGGTGCGGACTATAGCTTCGTGGGCGGCGAGTATGCTGGCGAAGCGGCGGTGGCGTCGGCCTGGGGCAACACGGCCATCACCCACAACCAGTCACTGACGCGCTTCCCGATCCATATGGTGGATATGGTCAAGAAAATTCATATGAAGAACCAGCGAAACCGAGAAGGCGAAGTCGAGGTTGAAGAAGTTTATGACGCGCCGGATGAACCAGCGCCGGATGAACCAGCGTCAGAGAACCAACCGGAACAATAAAAAAAGGGGCCGAAAGGCCCCTTTCCTGTATCTACTTGCACGCAGCGCCTAGCGCGTGAACTTGCGGTATTTGATACGGTGCGGCTGGGTGGCATCTGCCCCCAGGCGGCGCTTCTTGTCTTCTTCGTACATTTCGAAGTTGCCTTCGAACCATTCCACATGGCTGTCGCCTTCAAACGCCAGGATGTGCGTTGCGATCCGGTCAAGGAAGAAGCGGTCGTGGCTGATAACCACAGCACAGCCAGCGAAGTTCTCAAGGGCTTCTTCAAGCGCAGACAGGGTTTCGGTGTCAAGGTCGTTGGTCGGCTCATCGAGCAGCAATACGTTGCCGCCTTCCTTGAGCATCTTCGCCAGGTGCACGCGGTTCCGCTCACCACCCGACAGCAGGCCAACTTTCTTCTGTTGGTCGCCGCCCTTGAAGTTGAAGGCGCCAACATAAGCCCGGGTCGAAACTTCATGCTTGCCGAAATAGAACATGTCGTGCCCGCCGGAGATTTCCTCCCAGACGTTCTTGTTTGCGTCCAGCGCGTCGCGCGACTGATCCACATAGCCAAGCTGCACAGTGTCACCGATTTCAATGGTGCCAGCGTCAGGTTTTTCCTGACCGGTAATCAGCTTGAAGAGCGTGGTTTTACCCGCGCCGTTCGGGCCGATCACACCCACGATGCCGCCCGGTGGCAGGCTGAAGTCGAGGCCGTCAAACAGAAGCTTGTCGCCAAACGCCTTCGTGAGCCCCTTGGCTTCGATCACCTTGCCGCCCAGGCGGGCTGGTGGCTGGATCTTGATCTGCGCCGGGCCGGCCACACGCTCCTGCTGCTGCTCCAGCATTTCGTCATAGGCCTTGATCCGTGCCTTGGATTTCGCCTGACGCGCCTTTGGAGACTGCCTGATCCACTCAAGCTCATCATTCATGGCTTTCTGGCGGGCTTTATCAGCACGTTCTTCCTGCGCCATCCGCTTGGTCTTCATTTCAAGCCAGGCTGAATAGTTGCCCTCGAACGGAATGCCCTGGCCGCGGTCAAGCTCAAGCACCCAGCCCACCACGTTATCGAGGAAGTAGCGGTCGTGGGTCACGAGGATCACACAGCCCTTGTAGTTCTGCAGGAATTTTTCGAGCCAGGCGACGGTTTCGGCGTCAAGGTGGTTGGTCGGCTCATCGAGCAGCAGGATTTCAGGCTTTTCAAGCAGCAGCTTACAAAGCGCAACGCGGCGTTTCTCACCGCCCGAAAGCTTATCCACAGACCAATCGTTCGGCGGGCAGCAAAGCGCGTCCATCGCCACTTCGGCCTGAGACTGCAGGTCCCACGCGTCTGCGGCGTCGATCTGTTCCTGCAGCTCGCCCATACGGTTCAGGAGGTCCATATTCTCAGGGTCCATGCCGTAGTCGCCAGCCACCTGGTTGAACTCGTCCACCAGCGCCTGCGTGGAGGCCAGACCTTCCATCACGTTGCCCAGAACGTCCTTGTCTTCGTTCAGCTGCGGTTCCTGCGGCAGGTAACCCACACGAATGCCTTCTGCGGCCCAGGCCTCGCCACCGAATTCGGTGTCATAGCCCGCCATGATTTTCATCAGCGTCGATTTACCCGCACCGTTCTGGCCGATGATCGCGATTTTCGCGTCGGGCAGGAAGTTGAGGGAAATACCGTTCAGAACCTGCTTGCCACCAGGATACTGTTTGGTGAGCTTGTGCATCTGATAGACATATTGATAGGCAGCCATCGGGCTTTGATCCTTATTCTTATCTGAAAAAACTTTGCGCCTCAATTAACGCAGAATCGCCCGCGGGACAAGCGATGTGTGCAGCGTTGAAAACTCTACTCGTCACTCGTCGCCAATATGCCGGTTATCGGGGCGCATGATGAAGGAAAAGCCGTCGAAGCGAAATTCGGCCATGCCGTCCTCCACCGCATCGGGCGCAAGGTCCGTTGTCACCACTTTTTCAAACGCCGCCTGCACGCGGGCAAGCTCGCTTGGGTCCTCGACCGCCGTGTTGTGCGCCGGGAACAGCTTGGTCAGTGTTGGTGCGAGCGCCACAAGCCGGGCAATGGACGCACGGTAAGCCTTCAGGTCGGTCTGCGGCGCGAACAGCCAGATCGGACCATTGTAGTAAGTATCGCCAATCCACAGGTAGCCGGTCTCCCGCTCCAAAAGCGCTATGGCGTCGCTGGTGTGTCCCGGCAGTTGCAAAATCTCCAGCTTGCGCCCGCCAAGGTCAATCACGTCACCCTCTTTCACCGTGCCGGTGATGCTGTAGGGCTTGATCGCGTGGGTTTCTGCCGTTGCGCCCGATGGCGGGCTTTTGCACAAGGCCGGGCCTGAGAGCTCTTCGTGCACTGCCTCATTCGGCAGGCCATGTTCCATCTCGCGCGAGAAATCGGTGGAAACCGACAGAATGCGACCAAACTGGTGGTTGCCGCCCACATGGTCATAGTGTGAATGGCTGTTGATCACGGTAACGGGCTTGTCCGTCAGCCGGTCCACCACCGCCTTGATATCCTCAATACCATTGCCGGTATCGAAAAGGATCGCCCGGTTTTCGCCCTCGATCAGGTAGCTGATCACTTCTTGCCACTGGAAGGGTTCATAGATGGCTGTCACGCCGGGGGCGACCGTATAAAGTTCGAACCACCCGGTGCTCTCTGGTCGCTTTTCAAGCGCGCTATATGCTGGGCGCGGCAAGTCGGCACAGAAGCTCTCAATATCGGCCTGCGCATACACGCCCGACGACGCCGTTAGAGCTGACAGTATTAGCGCGGCAAAAGTATCCTTCATACCTCATCCTTTGAAAAATTGCTGAAATCCGGTAGCAACATGGCGGCCACGGCGCCAAACATCCAGAACAAGACCCCACTGATCGTGCCGAAAACAAACGCGAAGGATGATGTCGACAGTGGGAAATTGATATCAAATGACGCTGGGTCAAGTTGCAGCATCCGGCCAGCAGCCAGAGTGGCGGTAGGCACGGTCGCCCCAACCGCGCCCAGGAGAACACACCTGAGGAAAGTCAGCCGGCCACTGATGGCATACCGATAGGCGAAGGGCAGGACACAGAGACAGAATAGCGCGAAAATCGCTGCAAAGAGCTTGAGGCCAAAAGAAGCCCCAGTCACTTCAGGCTCCAAAAACCTCTCAAGGAATTGCTGCGCGCCGGTCAGGAACATCAGGAGTGGGGTACCTATTGCTAGAAGCCCCCGCACCATCAATACCGCCATCAGTCCAAACCTGATCCGGCTCACATCCTAACCCTCATCCCTAGGGAACATGCGGTAGGTGGGCAGGCCGTCGTCTGTCTTGGCCCATGGCTTGCGGCTGCGCACATAAACATGGCTTTCGGGGTGCAGGTCATCGGTTTCATTGATAAAGCCCGCATGCAAGTGGATTTCACCGGGCCATGCCTCACCCTCAAAGGAAACAGGGCTGCCACAGTCGCCGCAAAAGCGCCTTTTTACCCCAGGGCTGGATTTATAATGCTTGGCCTCGTCGCCCAGAAAATGCACCGCCGCGGCGTCAAACCCCACATAGGTGGCAAACGCCGCGCTGGTGGCCTTCTGGCAGGATGGGCAGTGACAGTGGCTGACCCACAGGGGCTTGCCCGCAATCTCTGCTTTCACTGCGCCACACAGGCAGCGCGCCGTATAGGTGGCCTCGCCCATCAATTGTCGTCCCCGCCAAAGAATTCATCATAGGAATGTTTCACCCGGTCGAACGAACGGGTCACGATATCCGTGTCTTTCACATGGTTCCAATAGGTATCCAGCTTCGGCCAGCGACCGTAGCCCTCAAGCCCAAACCGCACCTTGAGCGCCCCATACCAATAAAGATGCGAAATCAGCGCGGCGTCCGCCAGCGTCCAGCTATCGCCCACCGCGAACAGCCCTTCGCCCATATATTTCTCAAGATAGGTGAAAGCCGCCGGGATATCCTGCGTTTTGGCTTTTTCAACCTCGGCATCCGTGGCCTCGCCGCCGAAGGCCAGGCGGCCATAGGGGCGCACGGCTTCGGCATAGTAAAGGTCCAGAATGCGGGCGATCAGGCGCCCCTGCGTCGCCTGTTCGAAATCATGGGGTGTCAGGTCAGGGCCGTCGAGCACGCGGTCCAGATATTCCGCGATCACCTGGCCTTCGGTGATGCTGGTGCCGTCATCCTTGATCAGGAACGGAATCTTGCCCATGGGATGCAAGCTGAAATGCTCGTCAGACTTGAAGCCGCCGGGCACGCCCGCGAGTTCCACCTGGTCCAAAGCACCCTTCATATCAAGGGCGATCACCACCCGCTCGAAATAGGGTGAAACGCTGTGTCCACAAAGCTGCATCTTGTCCCCCTCGTACTACTTTCGGTCGTCACAAGGGGGCAAGCTTGAACCAGTTTCCGTATCTTTGCAACCGTCCTTTAGGCGCCCAGCTGATGCCGCGCCAGCATCAAAGCCACCCCCAGCATCACGGCTGTGATAACACCGTCCAGCACCCGCCATGTGATGGGCTTTTTAAAGAGTGGCGCGGCTTTCTTGGCACCATATCCGATGGCATAAAACCAGCTGGCGGACGCTACCACCGCGCCTATGAGGAACGCCAGCCGCGCAGCGTCTGTGGCGTATTTCACGCTGACACCACCGATCAGCACCATCGTGTCCACATAGGCCCAGGGGTTGAGCCAGGCAAATGCTATGGCATGCAATATGGCAACGCGCACGCCTTGCCCGGCCGCTGACCCTGCAGATGCCTCGATCCGGTCGTCGGTCACAACAACGGGCTTGATCGCGCCCTTCAGGCTTTTCACGGCAAACCACAACAGGAAGGCCACACCGCCCCAGCCAAGCCAGTAGGCGATGGTGGGATTGTCTGCAAACACGCGGCCCACGCCCATCACGCCAAGCGATATCATCGCCACATCAGAGATAAAGGTGGTGGTGGTCACAGCAAACACATGCCGGTGCCGCAAGCCTTGCCTGAGCACATAGAAATTCTGCGGCCCGATCGCGAGCAGCAGCCCGAATGAAACAAGAAATCCTTCTGCCAAGGCGGGCCACTGGTCGATCATGGGTGTATCCTCTGTCAGTAGGCAACCGTGTAGCGCCGCCCTTTATGAAGCCCTAGCTCAGCTTCATCAATCAGCGCAACGGCAAAATCCTCCATCGAAATCTGCGAGTTGCCTTCCTCGTCCGTCAGCATCTCGTCAAGGCCGCGACGGTACTGGCCTGTGCGCTCCCCCGGCACCAGCATGGCGGGCGGCGTTTGATAGGCCCAGTCATCTGCCTTCATGCTTTCAAACAGCTCATACTGCTCCTGGCACGCCTGCGCGATGGGCAGCAGGTGTTCCGGCAGGAAGCCCGGTTCCGTCAACACCGTTGTGTCCTTTCCCGGCAGCTTGAGGCTGGCCGCACCGCCCACCACCAACAGGCGCGCGCCCGCAGCCCTGGCCGCGAGGCAGATCGCCCGGGTCAATCCCGCCAGAAGCGCCTCCTGCCCCTCAGGCGGGCGCAGGGCGCTGATCACAAGGTCCTGCCCTTCCATCAGCGCAGCGGGAACACTGTCGGGGTGGATGTTCGCCACGCGGCAGGCAACCCCCAGCGGCAGCGTGGTGGACTGCCCGGCCCGCCGCACAACAGCTGTAACCGTGTGGCCGCGCGCCACGGCCTCAGAGACCGCGCGGCGACCAACGTCACCGGCAGCGCCAAATATCAAAATATTCATCATTTAAGTCCTTTTGTTTGGGGAGAGTTTGAATTGAAAGAGCATCCGCCCGGCATTTTGGCTGGCCCATACACTGACAAGTGTCAGCACCACGCCAGCCATCTGCTGGGCACCAAGGCTTTGATGCAGGAACACCCAGCCCAGAAGCACCGCCATCAGGGGACTGAGGAGCCCCAGCGACGACACGCGCGCGGGTTCAAGCCGCGCCACACCGTGGAACCAGAAAAGGAAGGTGATCGCCGCGCCCGGCACAGCAAGATAGGCAAGTGCCCAAATGCCGCCTGTGTCGATCACCGGCAGCGCGGGCGTAAAAAGAAGCGCCGCCACAAGAAGCTGAATGCCCCCAGCTGCCAGCTGCCATGCCGTGAAGGTGACGAGAGACACATCAGGCCGCCACCGCCGCGCCAGCACCGTGCCCAAGGCCATCGAAAATGCGCCACCGGCCGCCGCCAATACGCCAAGGCTGTCCCATCCGGCATCCGCCCCCAGCACCAGAAGGGCAATACCAGCAAAGCCCATCAGCGCCGCAAACACAGACACCGGCTGGATGCGTGCCCCCAAGGCCATGCGCGCAATGAAAATCACAAGAAGCGGCTGGATCGCCATGATCGTTGCCGCCACACCACCCGGCAAGCGGTAAGCAGCCAGGAACAGGAGCGCCCAGAAGGCCCCGATATTGAGCGCGCCAAGGATGAATATCCGCCCCCACCAGTCCCTGCTGGGTAGCCGCCGCACCAACAGAAGCAACAACAGCCCAGCCGGAAGGGCCCGCAAGGCAGCTGTCCACAAGGGGTTCACGCCCGCAAGGAATTCGGTGGCGACAATATAGCTGCTGCCCCAAATGAGGGGTGCCAGTGCGGTGATAGCCAGGGTTGCTCGCTCGTTCATGACTCAGCCTTGTTATTTATCTTGAAGTCAAGATAATATCAGAAATCTTGATTTCAAGATATTTCTGTGGGAAAAATTCCAGCCATGGATCATGTTGACAAAATCGTTGCCCAGTGGGCGAAGGAAAGACCCGACCTGGATACCGCGCCGATGGCGCTTCTGGGACGCCTGCTGCGCGCGTCTGCCCGCAGCTCTCAGGCAACCGGTAAAACCTTCGCGCGGTTCGGTCTGAATTCGGCGGCCTTCGATGTGCTGGCCACGCTCAGGCGCTCGGGCGCCCCCTACCGGCTGTCTCCCGGCGCGCTGATGGACATGACCATGGTGACTTCCGGCACCATGACGAACCGCATCGACCAGCTTGTGAAAGCGGGGCTGGTCGAGCGCATCAAGAACCCGGAAGACGGACGCGGCTTCCTGGTGGCGCTGACAGACAAGGGCTTCGACCTGATTGACGAGGCCGTTACCGCCCACACTGAGACGCAGGCCCGGCTGGCAAGCGCCCTGCCTGAGAAAGACCAAGTTGCCCTGACGGCGCTTCTTAAGAAGTTCCTGGCGGGCCTTGAGGAAAAGACAGACGCCGAATGAAGGCTTTGCTTGCTTTTTGGTGCGATTCGTGGTCTATAGCCCCAAACACACCGCGCGAAGATGGCGAAATCAAAAGAACAATCGCTGGCGGTCCCTGACTTGAGCAATTTTCCCTTAAAAGATCGTTGCCCTGTAAATCGGCCCGGGAAATCCCGCAGGCCCCAACTGCCCGGCAGCTGATCTTTGCAAGCTTCCCTATTTATTTTTTGACGGTGCGCCCAGCCGGGTTTGGCGCGATACCGTGGTATGTGAAAGCTTACACTTGAAAGAATTTAATACTCTCGGCCTTGCCGAGCCCATCCTTCGTGCCCTGACGGCGGAAGGTTACACCCATCCAACTCCAATCCAGGCTGGCGTTATCCCAGCCATGCTAGACGGCAAAGATATTGTCGGCATCGCACAGACAGGCACCGGTAAAACCGCCGCCTTCGTTCTGCCGCTCTTGCAGCGCGTTCATGAAATTCGCAAGATGCCGTACCCGAAAAGCTGCAAGGCACTCATCCTTGCGCCCACGCGCGAATTGGCCGCCCAGATCGAGGATGCCATCCGCACCTACAGCAAGTTCCTGAAAAGCAGCAGTGCTGTTATCGTGGGCGGCGCCAAGGCTGGCCCGCAAATCCGCGCCATGTCGCGCGGCGTGGACATTCTTGTGGCCACACCCGGCCGCCTTGAAGACCTCATGAGCACCGGCGCCGTGATGCTGGAACAGACAAGCACGGTTATCCTTGATGAAGCGGACCAGATGCTGGACCTTGGCTTCATGCCTGCCATCCGGCGGATCATGAACTCTCTGCCACGCAAGAAACAGACGGCGCTTCTGTCGGCAACCATGCCGAAGCAGATCCGCAGCCTGGCTGAAGATTTCCTCCACAATCCTGTGGAAGTATCGGTGGCGCCTGCATCAAAGCCGATCGAGCGCATTACCCAAACGCTGATCCATGTGGAAAAGGCCAACAAACGCCAGATTCTGGTGGACGTGATGAAGCGCGAGGATATCGACCGCGCGGTCGTCTTCTCCCGCACCAAGCACGGCGCCAACAAGCTGGCGCAGGTGCTGGTACAAAACGGTATCAAGGCCGACGCCATTCACGGCAACAAGAGCCAGAACCAGCGCGTACGCACACTGGACGCCTTCAAGAGCGGCGATGTGCCGATCCTTGTGGCAACCGATATTGCCGCTCGCGGCATTGACGTTGACGGCGTCTCGCACGTGTTCAACTTTGACCTGCCGAATGTGCCTGAAGTGTTCGTGCACCGTATCGGCCGCACGGCACGCGCCGGCGCAACCGGTGTCGCGATTTCCATCTGTGACGAAACCGAACGCGAGTTCCTGCGCGACATCCAGAAGCTGATTGGCTTCCAGATCGAGCTGGACGAGCTGAGCGCCGCTGAACTGGTGCCCGAGCAGGCACCAGAGAAACCGGGCGGCAGGCGCTCTGCTGGTGGACGCGGTCGCAGCAAACCGGCGGGCAACTCGGGGCGCGGTCGGTCGCGGAACAGGCGGGCAAAGCCTGAAGGCGCGAAAGCTGGCGAACAGCGCCCGCAGCAGCCGAAGCAGGCACCGGTGAAAGCTGATGCCAAACCAGCCGGTGAAAACCGCAAACGCCGCCCTCAAAAAGGCAAGGGCCGGAACGGCCAGAATGCGCAGGGCGGCAATGGCGGCAATGGCGGCCAGAGCAACCAGAACGGCCAAAACGGCAACCGCAGCAAAAGCAGCCACCGCAAGGGCGGCAATCAGGGCGGCGACAGCGCGGGCCTCAGCCGCATGCTCGGGAATATCGCGCGCTCTGAACGGTCCAGCGGTCGCCAGAGAAGCGCCTGATACAAGCACCAAATGCCAGACCAACCAGGTGGGGTTCTCCCCACCTGTGCCAAGGACAGGCGCCAATTCCGGCGGCTTCCGCAACCGGAAAGACACTCTATGACCAAATCTATCCCCATGGCGCTTTGTGCCGCCCTTGGACTTATGCTGGCGGTCGCCAGCCCAGCCACCGCGCAGGACGGCAAGGTCGACGTGCCGGAAAACGCCAGCCTGGACCGCTACGGCTCCGGCTGGTCCTGCAACAACGGTTACCAGCGCAACAAAAGCCAGTGTGACAAGCTGACAATCCCGGAAAATGCTTTCCCGACCGGCCGCAGCTATGGCTCAGGCTGGGCGTGCAAGCGCGGCTTCAGGGAACAGGACGGCGGCTGCCAAGCCATCGCCGTGCCCGAAAACGGCTTTCTGACCGCGTCCGGCAACGGCTGGGAATGCGCCCGTGGCTACCGCACCGAAGGCAACAGCTGCCGGAAAATCGCTCTGCCGGAAAACGCCTTCCTGACGGACGGGAAATATGGCAACGGCTGGTCGTGCGAGCGGGGCTTCCGCGAAGAGAACAATCGCTGTGAAGAAGTGATCATTCCGGCAAATGCCTATTTCGTGGAACAAAGCTATGGCTCGGGCTGGCGCTGCAACCGCGGCTTCGCCCTTACAGGCAACAGCTGCGTGAAAATCGCGGTCCCACAGAACGCCTATCTGGTTGAAAACGGCGACAGGTGGCGGTGCGACCGCGGCTTTTCGCAGTCAGGCAACCAGTGCCTTGCACTGACCCTGCCAGAGAACGCCCACATTGATTATTCCGGCAACGGCTGGGAATGCGACACGCCCTACAGGAAAAGCGGCCAACGCTGCGAACTGCCGGGCTAAGGGCAAGCATCAGAATTCCGGTTTGGGCAGGCGTCAGAAGTGCCTGCCCATCCAATCAAGGAGCGCCTCATTCACCTCATCCGGGCGTTCCTGCTGGCTCCAGTGGCCGCAGCCCATCAGGTCTATCTGCTCGTAGTCATCAACCATATCCGGCATCGCCACCGCGATCTCGGGCGGGCAGGCGCGGTCAAGCTCTGCGGTGATCATCAGGCAGGGCACGGTTACCTTCGGCAAATTCCCCTCCCCGTCCAGGAAGCGCTTCTGGTCCTGCCAGTTGGCGCTCATGTTGCGGTAATAATTGAGGGGCGCCGTAAAGCCGTTCTTCGCATACGCGTCCACATACACCTGGATGTCCGCGTCTGACATCAAGGGGCTGCCGCCCCAGGCGCTCTCGCCTTTTTCAAGATGCCCGATCAGGTCCAGGCTCTTTTCCGCGAAGGGAATGTCAGTCGGGCGGGCGGTATTTTCGTCAGGCTTCCTCAGGAAATAGCGGAAAGTGGCGGCCATGTCGCGTTCCAGCAGCGGCTCGCACGCGCCTTCGGTTTGAAAGCGCACAATATACATCTTGTCGCCGAAGCGGGCGCGGAACATGTCCATCGGGTCCATCGGATAGTGCGGCAGCAAAGGCACATTCAGGCCCGCAAGGCCCAGCACGCGCTCGCCCTGATAAAAGGGCAGCTGCCACATCACCAGCGCGCCCCAATCGTGGGAGACGAAGACCGCACGCTCGATACCGTAATGGTCCAGCATGCCAGCCATGGCGGCGGTCAGCTTTTCCATGGTGTAATTCTCGCGCCCCTTGGGCGCGGAGGACGCGCCAAAGCCCGGCATATCGGGCGCGAACACCGGGTATCCGGCGGCCGCGAGCGCACCCATCTGCGCGCGCCAGCTATAGGCAATCTCAGGGAAGCCGTGCATCAGCACCACGGGCGGCTTGTCGGCCTCCGCCACATCCGGCCCGGCGCGGTAAACAGCCAGGTCAAACCCGCCTGCGGTGATAATATCCGGTGTGCCCATCGCTCTCATGCGTCCCTCCCTCGTCTTTCAGACGTGACTTAGCCTTGTGGCCTGAAAGGGCAAGCCCTACCCCGCCACCGCACCGATAAAGAGCGCCGTGATGCAAATGGGCGCGACATAGCGGATCACGCCGTGCCAAAGGCGGAACATCAGCCCGTCTTCCATCGGCAGTGCCTTGCGCACCTCCTCGCGGCTAAGCGCCCAGCCCACCATCAGCGCGTAGGCGAGCCCCGAAAGCGGCAGGATGAAATTGCTGACGCCTTCGCGGATCAGGTCAAAGAAGGTCATGCCGTCAAGCCCGAGCGCAGCGAGCGGGAACACATGCTTGCCGCCCGCGAAGCTATAGGCCGTGAGAAGGCTGATGATGACCGCGAGCGATGCCATAAGCACCGCGCCCTTGCGGCGGGACCAACCGGCTTCCTCAAGCCGTGCCACGGTGGGCGAGAGGAGCGAGATGGAGCTGGTGACCGCCGCGAACGTGAGCAGCAGGAAAAAGGCGAAGGCCACCACGGCCCCGCCCGGAATGTCCGCGAATATGAGCGGCAGCGTGAGGAACACAAGGCCCGGCCCCGCCGCCGCGCTGACACCGCTTGAGAACACAAGCGGGAAGATGGCAAGGCCCGCGGCCAGCGCCACAAACAGGTCCATCGCCACAATCCACAGCGTGGCGCGCGGCAGGTTGACATTGCTGCCCATATAGCTGCCGTAGGTCATGATGCCGCCCACACCGACCCCTAGCGTGAAAAAGGCCTGCCCCACGGCCTCCAGGAACAGGCGGGGGGTGACATCCATCTTGTGGAAGCCGAACAGGAAATCCACCGCCGCGCCAAAGTCGCCCGTGTTGCCGGAATAAATGACCATGCCAAGAAGGATCATCAAAAGCGCCGGCATCATCACCTTGCCGGCTTTCTCAAGCCCCGTGTTGATGTCGAACGAGACAATCAGCGCCGTCAGCCCCATGAAGATGGCGGACCACAGCGCCATCATCGGCATGCTGGATTTGAAATCCGCGTCCAGCGCCTGCACCTCATGGTCAGACCAGCCCGCAAAGCCGCCCTTTGCCGCTTCAATGGCATAGTCCATCGCCTGCCCCGCGATCACGGCATAGAAGGAAAGCACCAGAATGGTGCCCACAAGACCGGTCCAGCCCACGAGCGGCCAATGCAGGCGGCTACCAGCCTTCGCCTGCAAACGCCCGAGCGCATTGGGCGGCGAGGCCTTGCCCATGCGCCCCAGCATCAGCTCCGCCATGAAGGCGGGCGCGGCAACGAACGCGAGCGCCAGCAGGTAAATCAGCACAAAGCCGCCACCGCCATTCTGCCCGGCCACATAGGGAAAGCCCCACACGTTCCCCAGCCCCACGGCCGACCCGGCGGTGACGATGATAAACGCGATGCGTGATGAGAATGATGGATAGGCGGAATTCCCGCCCGAACTGGCGCCAGCCATATGCCCTCCCCCGAGGTGTTAGTTGTGTGGCGGACAGGATGGGGGAACAGGGGATGCGGGGCAAGGCTTTTCAGAAGCGCCAGATTTTATCGCCACAGGCTTGGCGGCGATGGCTGCTCTGCCCACTGATACTATGCCTGCCACCCCAGCCCCAGAAGGACAGCTTTCGCCCGGGAGCGGACGTTCCAGTAGCAGGAGAATTATCTAGCGCGCAAGTCTCTTGCCTCGCCTGAAGCGGACCAGGTCTAGCGCGCCATCACTTAGGATGGCTCGCAGAAGGAGGTGAATTATTCCTTTATAAGCCTCTGAATGCGACCAATGGTGTCCTTGAGTTGGCTATGGTCGTCTACCCAGACAACATTATAAAAAATGATAGCCATGACTATGGCAACAATCGAATAAGTTCGTATCTTAGCTTTTATCGATTTTTTCTTTAAGTCTGCCTTGACCCACGAGAAGGTGTCTTGTTGGGCGCTTTTAAGGGGGCTGTTTTGTGGACCATATTTTTCTCGCCAATCATTCACTTCTTGGCAAAGTTCTTCAGCTTTTTCATCCGATAGGCCAGCCGACAATCCTTGAAGGACAATTTTGATTTCAGCGTTTTCATGGTCGGCAGGAATGTAGTTGTCTCCGCGCCTGAGCATTTCCTCAGTTTCTCTTGAGTGCGCACATAAATAGCCGATATGGACATGCTTGCTATCGAGTTTATGGGGTCTGAATGGGCCTGCGCTTTCCCAAGAATGGAACTTTTTGCCAAAAACGTTGCTAACTTCGATTCCCTTTGAGGACAGCTTTATGTGAGGAAGTTTTTTATAGAATGTCCACAAGTTTAGGCAAATGACCGCTACCATGAGAATAGCGAGACAACTGTGTAAGTTGAGGCGACCAAATTCATCATTCGTCACCATTAAAATAGCTAACGGTATGGATGCAGCTCCACATGTAAGCAGCATATACTTGAGCGCTTTGGTGGATGGTCCATAGACTTTTATTTCATCATTTTCTTTATGTAGAACCGACATGCTTATTTTTCGACTTCGAAGAAACTAGTTGCATATTGTTCAAAACATATAACCAACTCAAAAGAGAAAGATAGGGTTATCCGTTTTGGGTTAGAAAGTGTCATTCCTAGGCTGGAGTAAGTCGGCTATCACGATAGTCCGCTTCTGGCCGAGAGGCGAGATTCGCCTTAATGATATAATGATCATTGAGTCAAAAAAACGGGTCATCCTACCGTCCCGAAGCCCAATGTGATCACATTCACTTTTTAGCCTCAAAATGTCCGATTTTGGCTAGATTTTGGTGGGCACTATGGGTGTGAAAAAAGTGCCCAAAGTGACCGTTTTTGGTCCATATGGCCCAAAATGTGTGCCCTTTTTGCGGGATTTGGGCGCTATGGCGGCGGGGTGTATGCCCAAAATCTGACGCTGTGTTTTACAACCCCGGCAGATTGATTATGATCAACCACACGCCTTAGCGCACTTGCTAGGGTGGCGACTGTAAAACCAACAGCAAAGGAGCTTCACATGTCAGATGGCGGATACCATGAACCGATCAACGAGCTTTCAGACGACACGCGCGACATGCACCGCGCCATCCGGTCCCTGATGGAAGAGCTTGAAGCCGTTGACTGGTATAACCAGCGCATGGATGCCTGCAAGGACCCGGAACTGAAGGCGATTTTGAAGCATAACCGCGACGAAGAGAAGGAACACGCCGCCATGGTCATGGAATGGATCAGGCGCAAGGACCCCACGTTCGACAAGGAACTGAAGGACTATCTGTTCACCGACAAGCCGCTTTCACACGACTAGGCCAGGCACACGACTAGGTCAGCCGCACGACTAGATCGCGGGCCGCGTTTCAGCCGAAAAGCTCGTCCACCGCGCGGATGGCGGCATCCACCGCGCCGTTCACATAGGCGTAGGCCGAGCTGTCGGAATTCGCGATGGCGAGCTTGCCAACGCGCGCCCGCGCGGTAAGGTGCGGGCCGTTTTCCGGTGACCAGCCACCATCGAAAAGCTCATTATATTCATAGGCATAGCCGTGCGGCCAGCGGTTCACCGTGATGGCGGCGATGTCGCGTTCGGCGTCAAAGCCGTAGGGCCCCAGCGCGCCGGTCAGTTGGTCAATCGCTGCCTGTTCGAACTCCTCAAAACTGGTGCCATACATCTGGTAGCGCCCCGCCTTGTGCTGCTCGCGGCTCATCAGGCCCGGCGCTTTCGGGATATGCACCATATGCACCAGGATCGGTTTTTCGGGGTCGCTTGAGAAGGCGTAGCCGCCCATCGAGACCGGGAAATCGAGCGAGAAATTGCTGTAAAACGCACCCGGCGTGTAAACATAATTCACGCCCGCCTGCTTGAACGCCCGCCAGTTCCTGAGCGCCACATTGACATACGCCAGCGGCACTTTTTCGGGCCACTGCAGCGCCTCGATCTGCTCTTCGCCCAGCTCCGGCATGATGAACGGCAGGATATGGCCATAGCAGGCCATGATGCCATAGCGGGCTTCCACGCGCTCTGCCCGGCCGTCCCGAACATAAGTGATTTCAACGCCTTCGGCTGTATTCCGGGCCTCCACGGCAGTCGAGGACAAGCGGATGCGGACGCTGTTTTCCGCCAGGTCGAGCCTGTCATAATGCACGCGGGCGAGCGCCTCTTCTTCCATGGTGCTGGCTTCCACGGCGTTCGGAATCAGCTTGGCGACAGCAAGCCGCGCGACGCCTGCGTTGCCGTCCGGGAAGTGGAAGATATAGGGTTCTTCACTGTCATAGGGCTCCGGAACGTCAAGCGGGTCAAGCCCGAGCCCGAGCGTGCCGCCGATGCCGAAGCGCACAGCCTCAAGGCCCGAGAGCGCGTCCCAGCCAAGCCCCCAGGTGCCCACGACTTCATCGCGCAAAAGCTCGCGCGCCATCTCGCCAAGGCCGCCGTGCTTGATCATGCACTCTTCAAAGGAAGTCCGCGCCAGATAGTCGATCTTCTCATCCCGCGACAGGTGCGCCAACCAGTCCGGCTGGTCCACAAGCCAGTGGTGCAGCGCTTTTTTGTCAGCGTCTTCAAGGGGTAAGCCGGTAATAAGAGTGCTCAGCTCAGCCTTCTCCGCGTCCCCATAGGCGGCCAGCACATTGTGGCTGCCGCCCGTGCGGCTGCGCTTCAGAAGCCCGCTTTCGCCGAAGGTTTCCGCGCCCGGGTGGACGCCCGCCGTCAGGCCCTGGCGCTCATAGAAGCTCTGGTCGAAATAGCGGTAGAATTTTTCCGTGTCGATGCCGAGTGTCTCAAGGAAGGCCTTTGAGCCCGCGCTATAGTGCGCCGGGCTTTCCAGTGACTGGCTGCCGCCGTAGCCGACCAGCAATTCGCCGTCCACATTGAATTCGTTGCGTTTGGCGTGCCCGCCGAAATCGTCGTGGTTATCCAGGATCAGGATGCGCGCGCCTGCGCCCAGCTTTTCCTCAGCCAGCACAGCCGCTGCGAGGCCGGAGATGCCAGCGCCCACAACCACAAGGTCATACTGGCCGTCCTTGGCCTTCCGGGGGCGGTCATAGGACTTGCCTTCCCAACTGATGGCGTGGGCGACCTCGAAGCTGCCAACATGGCTGCCGCGCAGGCCAGTTTTGGCGGGTGGGTAGGTCCAGGCGCCCTTGCTGTCCACAAGGCCGTTTGCCATCGCCTTCGCCGGGCTCACGCCTAGCGCCGCCGCCCCTGCCAAAGTCACCCCTGTCAGCCCGGTCAGGGCCACGCCATTCAAGAAATCTCGCCTGTTGATGCCCTTCAGCTTGGACATGGATACTCACTCCCACAATTCACGCTCCACCCCGAGCATTTCCCGAAAACAGTAAACCAGGACAAAGCGGGCGCAAAGGAAAATGTGATCACATTAATAAGCTGCTGATTAGTATATGATTTTCAGACTATAGCAGCGCCTCAATCGCGGACCGGATCGCCTCCGGCTTCGTCTTTGGAGCGAAGCGTTTGACCACATTGCCCTCGCGGTCCACCAGGAACTTGGTGAAGTTCCATTTGATGCGCTCCGTCCCCATCACACCTGGCTTGACGGCCTTGAGGTGCTTATAGAGCGGGCTGGCATCATCGCCGTTCACATCGATTTTCGCGAACATCGGGAAGCTGACCCCATAATTGATCTGGCAGAACTCGCCGATCTCATCGTTCGACCCCGGGTCCTGCTTGCCGAACTGGTTGCAGGGGAATCCAAGGATTTCCAGGCCTTTGTCCTTGAGGTCTTTGTAGAGCACCTCAAGCCCCTCGAACTGCGGAGTGAAGCCACATTTGGAGGCGGTATTGACCACCAGAAGAACCTTGCCCTTATAGTCTGCCAGGTTCTGCGGTTTTCCGTTCAACCGCTCGCACGTGAAATCGTAAACAGACGTCATCAGGCCTCTCCCTCATTTGCTCCACCCGACCAAGGTAACGCACTGGGTACAGAAGGCAAGCCGATCCAACGCTACTCGCGCTCTCAAAGCGCAGAACCGGGAAGGTAGGACCGCATGTATATTAGCCCGCGAGCAGGAGCCTGCCCCGCATAACCTCAACCGCCTGCCCGGCTATCTTGACCCGGTCCCCCTTGACCGTCAGCCATAAGTCACCGCCACGGGCTGAGACCTGCCGTGCATAGAGGGTGTTCTTGCCCAGGCGCTCCGCCCAGTAAGGGGCCGATACACAGTGGGCAGATCCCGTTACCGGGTCTTCCGCTATGCCGTGGTTGGGAAAAAAGCATCGAGAAACAAAATCCACATCGCCTTCCCCCGGCGCCGTTGCAATAAAGCCAAAAGGTGCGAATGCCTTCAGCGCCGCGCTATCGGGTGTTAGCGCCCGCACGGTTGCGGCATCTTCGTATACAAGCATCAGGTCCCTGTCTGCGCGGTCGCTTTTGCACACGGCCATCGGCTCTGCCCCCATCGCGTCGCCCAACCCTTGGGGAATATCATACGGGTATGGGTGCAGTGACGGGAAATCCATCTCATAACGACCGCCGTGCCGGATAACGGCCAGCACCCCTGAGGCAGTGTTGAAGCGCACCATCTCCCATTCGGGGTGCAGGTGGGTGAAAACCACATGGGCGGAGGCTAGCGTGGCATGACCGCAAAGCTGTACTTCCATGGTGGGCGTGAACCACCTGAGCTCATAATCGGCATCATCACTTGCTGACGGCACGATAAAAGCGGTCTCTGACAAGTTGTTTTCAAGCGCGATCTTCTGCAACAGGGCATCGTCTGGAAAAGCAGTGAGCGGACACACCGCCGCCGGGTTACCCCTGAACGGCCGGCTGGTGAAGGCGTCAACCTGATAGAGGGCGCATTCCCGCATATTGCTAGCCTTTCGCCCAGGTCTTGATGTCGTCCTGGTCCTTGGGCGCAAAGCCAAGGCGGAACTCACTACCCTTTTTCCAAACCGGGCGCTTGATCAACGCCTCGTGTTCAAGCATCAGCTCGGCGGCTTTGCCGGCATCCACCCCTTCGCGCTCATTGTCTGGCAGTTTGCGCCATGTGGTGCCGCGGGTATTCAGGAGAGCTTCCCAACCCAGCGCAGCGATGAAGTTCGCCATCAGGGCATCATCCAGACCGTCAGCGCGGAAATCATGGAAGCTATGCTCCACACCTTCGGCTTCCAGCCATTTGCGAGCTTTCTTCACGGTATCGCAATTCTTGATGCCATAGATGGTCAGCATACTCATTCCCCAATTTTTCCAAGTTCTTTAACGGTCAGTTGGTCAGACAGCAGGCTTGGCGGGTCCACATGGATGAGGACTTCGCTATCCGGGAACGCCTCGCCAATCATGGCCTCCACCTCATCCGCCACGAAATGCGCGTCCTGCACGGTCATGTCTCCGTCTACCTCGATATGCATCTGGATAAACAGGTCCCGCCCTGACATGCGGGTCTTCAGCTCATGCAGTCCCCGCACATGCGGGTTGCCCATGGCCAGATTAAAAATCTTTTCCCGGTCCTCAAGGCCCAGTTCCTTGTCCATCAGCATGTCGACAGCAGGCAGCGCGATTTCCTTGGCGCCATACAGGATGTAAAGCGCGATCAGGATACCGAAGGCACCATCCGCATAATCGAAACCGGCGGCCGTGGCCCAGGCCGCAAAAATCACTGACAGATTGAGCAGAAGATCACCCTTATAGTGCAGATGGTCGCCCGCCACGGCCAGAGAGCCAGTATGACGCACCACATACGACTGGAAGGCCACAAGCGCGAGAGACAATAAAATCGCAA
The DNA here is from genome assembly GCF_001550065.1 of Kordiimonas lipolytica. The sequence continues at coordinate 247,735 of NZ_LRUB01000036.1, read as the reverse complement.
CCCCGGACACCACCATCACCAAGGTAGACTGTGTCACAGGGTGTGGCACAGCCACGTGGTTGATCGATTCGAGCAACAGAAACACAGCTGAGCCCGACATGATGGCCGCTTGAAACAGCCCCGCCAGAGCCTCAGCCTTGCCGTGCCCGAAGCGGTGATCCTCGTCAGGCGGCAACAACGCCGTGCGCACGGCAAACAGCGTGACAAGCGACGCCATAAGGTCGAGGCCGCTATCGGTCATGCTGCCAAGCATGGCCACAGAATCAGATAGCCACCAGGCAACCGCCTTTGCCGCCACCAGCGTGGCCGCAACGCTTACGGAAGCGCGCGTTGCCCAGCGCATCAGATTGTTGCTCTTGTCCCGCGTCACGGTAGCCATCCTTTCCATGAAGACTTGCCTTAGGGGTATATAAGATGGCACCCCAAGCACAAGAAAAAACGCCCCGCCGGAATGGGCGGAGCGTTCTTTCAGAACCGAAATACTTCAGAACTTCTATTCTTAGTGCAGCTTGCTTTCGACGTCGGTGATTGCCTTGTCGATCAGCGCGCCGCCTTCCTTGCCCTTGAGCTTGTCGGCAAACACAGCGCCAGCCGCCTTGATGGCAACGTCAACTGCAACGGCGCGGACTTCCTTGACCGCATTGGCTTCAGCCTGTGCAATCTTTTCTTCCGCGGCGCGCGTGCGGCGCTCAGCCATGGCTTTGATGTCGGCTTTTGCCTCTTTCGCCATGATCTTTGCGTCTTCTTTCGCCTGGGCTACCATATCGGCAGCTTCCTTTTCAGCGTCGCGTTGCTTGCGCTGGTAATCGTGCAGAAGCTTCTCGGCGTCCTCACGAATGGCTTTCGCCTCATCCAGCTGGCCTTTGATTGCAGCCGTACGCTCGTCAAGCATACCGGCGATTGTCTTGTGTGCCTTGGCATACATCACACCGGCAACAAAGACGACAAAGGAACCGGCAACCCAGAAGGTTGGATCGGAGAATACAGAACCGTGTCCATCAGCCATGGTTATGCTCCCTTCACGTCTGCGAGCGCTGACTTAACAGCACCGGAAACTGCGGCGTCATCGCCTTCAATACCAGCCAGCTTGGCAACGAGGTCGGCCGCAACATCGCTTGCAACATCGCCAACGCCTGCCAGGGCCTCTTCGCGTGCCTTGGAGATCCGAGCTTCAGCTTCCGCAGCTTTCGCTGCCAGCGTTTCCTCGAGCTCGGCCTGGGCTTTCGCGATATCAGCCTGAATTTTCTCTTTGGCTTTCAGGATTGTATCCTGAGCCTGCTTGCGTGCCTTCGCGCTTGCTTCCTCGTACGCTTCACGTACGTCATCAGCGTCCTTGCGCAGCCGTTCGGCTGTATCCAGGTCGTTCGCGATCCGCTCTTCACGCTCTTCGAGGACCTTGGTCACGCGTGGCAGAACCAGGCGGGATACGATCACGAACAGCACGATGAAGGTCAGGAAAAGCCATACGACCTGCTCTTCATAGGTCGCGAAGTTCAGCTGTGGCAATCCACCTGCTTCTTCGTGTGCGACTTCTGTATGAGCTTCTGCCATCACTTGCCTCTGTGGCTAGATGTTTCTGGGATCGGGCCTCTTGGCCCACCACCTGTCAAAGCAAGCTTTGCCTGGGTGGCTTATAAGCACTTGGCGCGACCACGCTTGGCCGCGCCTGGTGCTTCATTCGGTAGCTGATCCTTAACCGAAGAGGATCAGGAACGCGATAACCAGCGCGAACAGGGCAACAGCCTCTGTCAGGGCGAAGCCCAGGAGCAGGTTACCGAATACTTTCGGTGCAGCAGACGGATTGCGCAGAGCACCAGAAAGGAAGTTACCGAAGATGTTACCAAGACCAATACCAACACCGGCGAGAGCGAGAGTGGCGATACCAGCACCAATCATCTTTGCGGCTTCGAGTTCCATGTTAAATTCCTTCTCTATTGAATGAAGCTTGATTTCTAAACTGTTAGGATTGTCCGGATCTTAGTGCGATGGATGCATTGCATCATGCAGGTAGATACAGGACAGGATGGCGAAAACGTAGGCCTGCAGGAAAGCCACCAGGATTTCCAGCCCCGTCAGGAAAATGTTGAAAGCAAACGGCAGGATTGCTGCGGCCTGGCCAACAAGACCAATAGTACCCAGCGAGATAATGAAGCCTGCGAATACCTTCATCATGATGTGGCCCGCCAGCATATTGGCAAACAGACGAACCGACAGGCTGATCGGGCGTGTGAAATAAGACATAATCTCAATCGGCACGATCAGAATATAGAGCGGTGCGGGGACGCCGGATGGCGCAAACAGCTTCAGGAAGCCGAGGCCATGTTTGGCAAAGCCAATCAGGGTCACACCCAGGAACACCACCGCTGCCAAGGCAAACGTAACAATAATGTGGCTGGTTGCTGTAAACTGGTAAGGCACCATGCCCCAAAGGTTACAGCCCAGAATGAACATGAAGAGGGTGAAGATGAAGGGGAAATATTGTTTCCCTTCACGGCCCACATTTTCTCTCACCATGTTGGCGATAAACTCGTAGGCCATCTCAACGATTGCCTGCCAACGCCCTGGAACCAGTGAGCCCTTGCGAATACCGCCGACCAGGAAGAAGGTCAGAAGCGTTACAACGATCACCATCATCAGGGAACTGTTAGTGAAGGAAACATCAACCCCGGCGATTTCCATTTCGGCGATGGGCTTGATTTCAAACTGCTGAAGAGGTCCTGCCACGGCTACCATCTCTTTTTTTGTGCAACCCGCTTTATGCGGATCGCGGTCAATCTTTATCCGCCTTGCCCGCGCCATCCTCACCAAGGTCCTGCGCCGGTGCATCCTCAGCCTCTGCCTGCATCTTGTTGGCCTCACGGATTACATTCCGGATGCCGGCGGCGAAACCAAGAAACAGAAAGCCAATCAAAAATCCGGGGGAAGTACCGAGCCATCCATCCAGGTTAATACCGATAATCAGGCCAACGCCCACACCAGCAACCAGATCGATACCCATCCTGAAGGCCCTACCCATGGGAGACGGCTTGTCATCAAGCGTTTCTCCCTGAGCCTTCTTCCGGGCTTGGCTCAATTGCTCGTCAAGTGCCTTGAGCTTTGGGTCAATCTTATTTTCACCCATCGCTTCAGCCCCTTGAACCCCGCGTTCGACCAACATTTCTGCCGGGCTGCTCCCTTAAAAAGAAGCGCCGTAAAAGGCGCCTGCAACATAGTGAAGGCCCCACCCCGTGTCAAGGTCTATCGCAAATAAGTTAACCTATTGTTTTTAAATAGCTTTTAAGAAAAAAGCCATTAACCGGCCTCACGCAATTCCTCGGCGCGCTCAAGGTCGACGGAGACAAGGGTCGAGATTCCGCGTTCCGCCATGGTCACGCCAAAGAGCCGCTTCATCCTTGCCATGGAAACCGCATTGTGCGTTACAATCAGGAACCGCGTGTCTGTTCGCTCGATCATTTCATCGAGCAAATTGCAGAATCGCTCAACGTTCGCGTCGTCCAGTGGGGCGTCCACCTCATCAAGCACGCAAATGGGTGCAGGGTTAGTGATAAACACTGCAAAAATAAGGGAAAGAGCCGTCAAGGCCTGTTCCCCGCCCGAAAGAAGCGACAGCGCCTGCAGTCTCTTGCCTGGTGGACTGGCGAAAATCTCAAGGCCCGCATCCAGCGGATCATCGGACTCCGTCAGTTCCAGATGCGCTTCACCGCCACCGAACAGGGTTTTGAAGAGTTCCCCGAAGTGGTTGTTCACTACATCAAAAGCTTTCAGAAGGCGCTCGCGCCCTTCCCTGTTGAGGCTGCCGATCGCCTGCCTGAGCCGCGCGATTGCGTTCTCAAGATCTTGCCGTTCCCCGACCAGATGAGACAACTGTTCGTCGATTTCGGTAAGCTCTTCATCCGCCCGCAGATTCACGGCACCCAGCCGGTCCCGCTCACGCTTCAGCTTTTCAAGCTTGGCTTCCAGCACCATGGCATCCGGCAGGCTGTCGCTTGCCTCAAGACCTACCTTTTCAAGAAGCTGGGTAGGAGCACACTCGAACCGCTCGCCGATCTGGCTTGCGATATCCTTGCGGCGGGAAACTGCATTTTCCACGGCGGCGTCAGCCCTGATCTGTCGCTCACGCGCTTCGGACTGTGCCTCATGTATTTCCTTGAGGGCCTTGTCTTTCCCCGCCAGCTGCGCTTCGGCTGTCACCAGCTTGTCACTGCTGTCGTGACGCTCCTTTTCGGCCTTTTCAAGCTCTGTCAACAAGGATTGACGGCGGTTCTCAAGGTCTTCAGGGCTCGCTTCTGCGTCCTTCAGCTGGCGTTCTGTCTCCTGCTGGCGGTCATCTAGCGCCTTCAATTGCTTCGCCGCACTATCCACCCGCAATTGCCACGCCCCTGATTCGGTTTGGATTGCATTCAGCCGGTCATTGCGCGTTTCCGCTTCCCGGCGCAGGCTGTCATAGGCTGCGCGGGCGCTCGAAAGTTCTGACCGCAGCGCTTCAACTTTGCTGCGAGCGTCCTGGAGCTCAGCCTCAAGCTTGGTATTTTCCGGCAGTTCCGCCAGTTTGGCATCGATGCCTGCCTGTCGCTCGTTGGTTTCAGCCTCTTCCTGGGCCAGACGCGCCAGGCTGTCTTTGAGCATATTGACTTTACTGGCCCGCTTACTGGCTTCCTGCTCGGCATTAACAAGCGCGCGGCGCGCCTCAGCCAGCGCCTTTTCGACATCCTGGCGCACCTGCCTCTGGGCCTGCTCCGCCTCGCGGGCTTTCTGGTGAGCATCAAAAGCATGCTGGGCCGCTTCCGCGGCACCTGCAGCTTTATTGCGCGCCTGTTCCTCCTCGGCCTTCAGCTTCAAAAGCCGGTTCTGGCGCTCCAGCCGGATGGCAGCCTCACTTGGGGCGCCCGCCTTCTGCACATAGCCATCCCAGCGCCAAAGCTTGCCTTCGCGGTCAACCAGCCGCTGCCCGGGTTTCAGCTGTTTCTGCAGGCTACTTCCGTCTGCGCCTTCATCAAGGATGCCTGCAAACGCGACGCGCCTCTCTAGAACCGATGGCGCTGTCAGAACGTCCTTAAGCGGGGTCACACCTGCAGGCCAGCTTGCTGCCTCCAGCGCGCCCTGGCTGCTCCAATGGCGTTTGGCCGATTCGCTCAGACCAGCTTCGGCTTCTTCGCCCAACGCCGCACCAACTGCAACCTCAAAGCCAGGCTTGGCCTTGAGCGATGCTGAAACCGGCAGGTCCTCGTCCGCGGCGGATTGCTCAAGCATGCGTTCCAGGTTGCCCACTTCCGCCAGTACAGACTTGTGCGCGCCTTCTGCTTCTGCTTTTGCGGAATCGGCTTCATTGCGGCGGTTGCGTGCTTCAAGGGTCGCCGCTTCCGCAGCCTGCAGGCTATCCGCCACCTTGCCCAGTCGCTCTTCTTCTTTTTCGACCGTCTGTTCGGCGGTCTTGAGCGCCTTCAGGATTTCATCTTCGGCCGTCATGGCATCCAGCTCGCCGTTCAGGCGCGTCTGTTCTGATCTGAGCTGATCGCCCCTGCGCACGATCGCGAGCTTGTCGCTTTCAAGACTGGACCGCCGCGCACGGGCTTGGGCTGCCTGTTCGCTGATGCCATCATATTCGGCTTCTGCAGCCGACGCAGCCTTGGTTGCTGTATCAAGCTTTTCCCGGGCCTGCAGTTCATTGTCTTTTTCGGCATCGCGCGCAGCTTCAAGCCGCTTCTTCTCCGTCGTCAGGCGATCGAGCGCAGCCTTTGCGTCCGCTGCAATCTCCGCCTCGCGCTCGCGGTCAGCACCGATTTGCTCCAGCGTCTGACGAAGCGCAAGCGCAGTTTGTTTGCGCCGCTCGCTTTCCTGCTCCAGGTTTTCCTTTTCAATCGACAGGCGCTGCAGCTTGGCTGCGGCCGCCGCATCCGCCTCTCTGAGCGGCGGCAACATGGCCGCAAATTCAGCCTGTGCCTTGGCAAGCCGCGCAACTTTCTCTTCGATCTCGGCGACGCCTTTCTCAGATTCCCTAAGCGCACGTTCAAGATTGATGACTTCTTCGGCAGCATGTGCCCAGCGCATATAGAGAAGGCTGGCCTCCGCCTGTCTGATATCGCCGGAGATGGAGCGGTAGCGCACAGCCTGTTTAGCTTGTCGTCTCAGGCTCTGGATCTGGCTTTCCATAGCCTGGATCACATCCTGCAGGCGCGTAAGGTTGCCTTCAGCACCTCGCAGACGGCTTTCGGCCTCCTTGCGCCGGGTGTGAAGACCGGAAATGCCGGCGGCTTCTTCCAAAATTGCGCGCCGGTCCTGTGGCTTGGCATTGATCAGCGTGCCGATACGCCCCTGACTTACGAGCGCAGGCGAGTGTGCGCCGGTCGCAGCATCCGCGAACAAAAGCTGCACGTCCTTTTGGCGCACATCCTTGCCATTGATGCGGTAGGCAGAACCTGATTCACGCTCAATCCGGCGTGTTACTTCAATGAAGTCTTCGTCGTTATAGTCTGCTGGGGCGGACCGGTCCTGGTTATCGATCACCAGCGTTACCTCGGCCATGTTGCGCGCCGGGCGCTTGTCCGTACCGGCGAAGATCACATCGTCCATGCCGGACCCGCGCAAGCTCTTGGCGCGGTTTTCTCCCATAACCCAGCGGATGGCTTCAAGAAGGTTGGATTTACCGCAGCCGTTCGGGCCCACAACGCCGGTCAGGCCGCGCTCAATATGAAGCTCGGTCGGATCGACGAAGGATTTGAACCCCGATAATCGCAGACGCGAAAAACGCATGGCTGCGCCCTACTCCCCCTGTTTCATCCATTAAACAGGCGGCCCCGTTCCCCAACAAGGCCGCCCTATATCAAAGCTTACCCGGCGTCGTTGACTGCCTCGACCATCTGCTCGATCGCTTCGTCGAAAGACTTGAACTCCAGAAGCTTACCATCCACCATGAAGCTTGGCGTCGAATTGATATTGTGTTTCTTCACTGCGTCCTGCGTCATGCTCATCAGATGCTTGAGCATATCGTCATCGGACACGCAGCGATCGAATTCTGTGCGACTGATACCGGCACGCCGCGCAATTGACGCCAGTTCGTCAACCGGCGACTGGGAACGGGCCCAATCACTCTGGCGCGCGAAATATACTTTCATCAGCTTCTTCGTGGTTTCTGCATCGCCACAACGGGCGGCTGCTGATGCCACGATATCGACCCGGTTCATGATAAAGTTATGATAAACAAGCTTGGCTTTGCCCGTATCCAAAAGCTGCTCTTTCAACTGGGGGAAATAGCTTTTTGCAAAGGTGGCACAGTGTGGGCAGGTTAGCGACGCAAATTCGTGAATCTCAACCGGTGCGTTCGGGTCACCATACACGATCGGCCCCCATGTGCCCTGTGTCTTGGAAGCAACGTCCACAGCTTCAGTAGCCGGCTCAGTAGACGCCTGCTGGGCATCGTCCGCCGCAGGCTTTTCGCTGCTGTCACCACAGGCTGCAAGCAAAAGCGCTGCGCCAAAGGCAGCAGCAAATTTGAACTTAGATACGTAGTCCTTGTGCATTAAATCATCCCCACTACTAGATATTGTGTTTACATCGCATGAAACAGGCTGACGAGTCTTTTCTGCGACCCGCGTGATATTTCCTGTGGATTATTTGGCTGCTTCAACAGCTTCCTTAACGTCCTCGAATGAGTGCCCAGCAAGATGCTTCCCATTCACCATGATGTACGGAATGCCATTGATCTTGTATGTCTCGATGCCATTCTGCGTCATTTCCGCCAGATGCTTTTGCGCCTCCTGATCAGAGATACAGCGCGACATTTCGTCCTGGGCGATGCCAGATTCTGTTGCGATGGCTGCAATCACTTCATACGGATTTTGCGCCCGCATCCATTCATCCTGACGGGTAAAATAGGCATCCAGAAGCTGTTTGGTAACATTCACATCTGCCGTGCAGCGGCTGATCACGGCCACGGCCATGTCATAGCGGTCGCGCACGAAATTGCGGAATACAAAGCGGATCTTGCCAGTCTCAATCAGTTCTTTCTTTACCTGCGGGAAAGTGTCGCTGGCAAAATGCCCACAATGTGGGCAAGTCATGGAGCCATACTCAATAACTTCGACAGGCGCATCAGCCGCCCCATAGACAATATCACCCATCACAAAAGGCTGACTGGGCCCATCCTGAGCCATTACCGCCGTTGCGGTAAACACCGTCGCTACTGCCGCCATAACAGCTTCTTTGAAAGACATCACGCCCCCTACTCCCAATTATTATTTCTTGTCCGGCTTCTGGCCGGCCTCTCGCGCTTCAGAAAGCACATACTCGCCAAGGCTTTTAACCGCTTCTTGAAGTGGGCTCAACCCCCCTTCACCGACAAGTGACCGCAGTTGACTTGCTTCCTTCTCCCCAAGAGCCCGTTTTTCATAGGGCATCTTGCGCGGTTGCCGCGGCAGCGGCCCCTGCTTTACCTCAAGTTTGGCCACCGCCTGATAGCCGAAGAAGCTGTTGACCATTTCAATCACCCGCCCGGCCTTGTGGCTCAGGAGCGGCGCGAAGGCAGATTCGCAGCGGACAGTCAGTGTGGCGCCCATTCGGTCACCCCTTGGGAATCGCAGCGACACAGGCAGCGTGCTTTCCGCCAATTCCGGACCGACTATATAAGCCCAGCGAGTGACCACCTCGGCCTGCGCAAAGCCTTTGGCCCTGAGGGCCGGAGTCACAAGCGCCGAAGCAACCCTTGAAGCACGTTGGGTCGACCGCCGCCGGAACGGTTTTTTTTCGTCTGCTTTCCCTTTAGCGCTCGTTTTATCTGGCTGTTTCGCCATTTGGCTTGCTCTCTCTGCCCGTCGGGCTATGGTCCTGCATTAATGCGGCACGTCCATGGCATGCCGCCAAGGCTAACACTTTTCAAGACAATAATCAGTTTTCAAGATCAAGATGACCAAGACCGCCCGACAGTTACTTGAATGGTATGACAGAAACCGCCGGCAGTTACCCTGGCGCGCTGCCGATGGAGCAGACGCGGACCCTTATCACGTCTGGCTCTCGGAAATCATGCTGCAACAAACAACTGTCGCAACCGTGAAGGGCTATTTCGAGAAATTCCTGGCCCGTTGGCCTTCTGTGGAAGCGCTTGCCGCAGCGCCGCAGGAAGATGTGCTGCAAGAATGGGCAGGCCTTGGTTATTATGCCCGGGCCCGCAATCTCCATAAATGCGCCCAAACCGTGGTGTCTGAACATGACGGGGAATTTCCGAGTACCGAAGAAGGCCTGAAAGCACTGCCGGGCATTGGCGACTATACGGGCGCCGCAATCGCCGCCATTGCCTTTGGTGAAGCAGCCACCGTGGTGGACGGCAATGTGGAGCGGGTGGTCAGCCGCCTATTCCGTGTTACTGAGGCATTGCCTGCAGCGAAAAAGGCCATCAAGGAACACACCGCAAGCATTACCCCGTCTGAACGCCCGGGCGATTTTGCCCAGGCCATGATGGATCTGGGAGCCGGTGTCTGCACGCCCAAATCTCCCAAATGCCTGTTGTGTCCGATCCGGACCGGCTGCGCGGCCCACGAAGCGGGCGATATGGAACGCTTTCCGGTCAAGGCACCGAAGAAGACAAAACCCACCCGCAGAGCTATGTCCTTCTGGCTGGAGCATGATGGCCACGTCCTACTAGAGCGCCGCCCGCAAAAAGGCCTTCTGGGCGGCATGCCGGGCTTCTTTTCAACCCCATGGGAAGAACGCGCGACCTTCCCCACCAAGGAAGAATGGCTCGACCACAGGCCGACAGAAGATTACTGGAAGCCGCTCGAAGGCTTGGCCAAGCATACCTTCACCCATTTTCACCTGGAAACAAAGCTGCTGACTGCCAAGGCAGACGCTAAACTGAATTTTGAGAACGGATTCTGGCATCCCCTGGCCCAGTTGGAAGATGTCGGCCTGCCAACCGTTTTCAAGAAAATTGCCGCCCTGAAAACCACGCCTCAAAAATAGGGGAGGCATACAAAGTGGTGTTCACAAACGAACACCGGCCTTGGAAAAACCGTTCGAAAACGAACAGAATAGACACCATCTGAATTTGCAAAATCTTTTATTTACAATGCCTTATTAAGAAAACTCGGGTTGGCCTGCGAATTGCAACCTCGGCGAAAACCAATGTCACGACCGGGGTTCTGCTCGAAATGTTCAAAAATTACCTGACCATCGCCATTCGAAATCTGACACGCCACAAGCTCTACAGCGCCATCAACATCGGTGGCCTGAGCATTGGCCTGGCCGCTTGCATCCTGATTTTCCTGTTCGTCCAGAATGAGCTTTCCTATGACAAGTGGCTGCCTGACAGTGACCGGATCGTTCGGATGGAAGGGAAATATCGTGGCGAAGCGGGAGAGCCCGATAGCCCCACGGCTTTGTCCCCCGGTGCGCTCCGTAATCCCATGCAGGCCAAGTTCGGAAGCATGATTGAAGCCAGCGCCAGGTTGATGACGGAAAATTACCTTATCACCAAGGGAACCTTGAAAAACCTGGAGCAGGTCAGCTTGGTCGACGAAGGCTTTTTCGACGTATTTGACCTTCCCATGGTGGCAGGGGACCGCAGCCAGATGTTCAAGGACTTTAAGTCCGTGATCCTGAGCGAACGAGCGGCGCAGAAATACTTCGGTGACGCCGACCCCATCGGCCAAACCCTGGATTTCGACTTTGGCACCCTTGACGCTAAAGTCGTCGCCGTGATGAAGGACCTGCCTGAAAACACCCATCTTGCCAGCGACATTTTTTTGCAATTCGACGAAACCCGCTATGACAATATGCCTTGGATCGCCAAATTCTGGGTGTCCTCAAATGTCTATACCTATTTCAAGCTTTATGACGCGTCCCAGCGCCATGCCCTGGAAGCCGCTATCCCTGCATTTGTAAACCAGAATGCAGTGTTGCACCCGTCCTCGCCCGCCGACATCGTTCCAAGCGAGGTCTACAAGATCAGACTGATGCCGCTTGAAGATATCCACCTATATTCGACAGGCCGCTTCCAGATGAAACCGTCAGGCGACATTATGGTGGTCTATAGCTTTTCGGCCATTGCACTGCTGATCCTGGTGATTGCCGTCATCAATTTCACCAATCTCTCGACCGCGCGTGCATCCCTTCGGGCACGCGAGATTGCGCTGAGGAAAGTCGTTGGCGCGTCCCGCCGCCAGATCATTACCCAGCTTTTGGGTGAAACCCTCCTGACCACGCTAATCGCACTCTTGCTTGCCTTCACGATCGTGGAAGCCGCATTGCCATGGTTTAACGAATTCGTTGCCAAAATCCTGAGCCTGAACACCTTCAGTGACCCATTCGTGCAAGCCGGCCTCGTGGCGCTTGTTGCCGTTATTGCCATAGGCGCCGGTCTCCAACCGGCCGCGAAAATGTCAAGCTTTAGGCCCGGCCTGGTGCTGCATTCGAACAGTGCGACCAAAGCCAGCACAGCCCGCCTGCGGCAGGCACTGACCACCCTTCAGTTCACCATCTCCATCGGCCTGATGATTGCGACTGCAGTTGTATATAGCCAGATCAAATATGCTCAGAACATGACCCGCGGCCTGGATGTGGACAACAAGCTTTCCCTCGCCAACATGAATTATGGCCCCATAAAAGATCTCGCCGAAACCATTCGGCAGGAGATAGAGAGATTGCCTGGTGTAAACAGCACCGCTTTTTCCGCCCGGGACATCCCGCTGGGAGGATACTGGGACTGGCCCGTGAAGGTTGACATGGGCGGCTACACGGAAGTGAAAGACACGGAAGTCCTGCCAGCTGACCACGGTTTCCTTGAGTTTTTTGGCGCGGAACTGATTGCGGGACGTTTCTTCTCCGAAGCCCATCAGGCCGATTCCTTCCAGGAACCGCTTGAGGAAGGCGGAATGGCGCGACAGACGGCGATCATCAGTGAAAAAACCGTTTCCTACTACGGCTTTGACTCCCCGGAGGCGGCCTTGGGCCAAACCGTCTTCGTTAACAATTTTCAGGGTGTCACTGTGGCCATTCAAATCGTTGGGGTCGTCAAGAACATGAACTTGCGGTCGGCCCGTGATGTTCTGGACCCACTGATGTTCCTGGTGCAGGAGGACGATTTCTGGACCATGACCGTCAACCTGAGGGCTGACCAAATCCCGGAAACACTGCGCCAGATTGACGACACATGGAACCGCATCGTGCCGCAGTTCCCGATTGAGAAGTCATTCATGGTCGATAACCTGAACGCATTCTATCAGGCGGACGAGCAGCGCGCGGAAATGTTCGCTTATTTCTCGATCTTTGCCATTTTAGTTTCCTGCCTTGGGCTATACGGCTTGGCGTCCTTTACCGCGGAGCAACGCACCAAGGAAATCGGCATCAGAAAGGTTCTGGGCGCAAAGGTAAGGGATATTGTCACGCTGCTGACGCTGCAATTCTCAAAGCCGGTGCTCGTGGCAAACCTGATTGCCTGGCCGATTGCCTGGTATTTCTCCAACCGCTGGCTGGAGGGCTTCATCTATCGCATTGATTTGGGAATCCACTATTTCCTCGCGGCGGGGATTCTGGCTTTCGGGATCGCGGCAGCAACCGTGGCTGGACACGCTTTCCGGACAGCACGCTCCAACCCGGTCACGGCCCTTCGTCACGAATAGGTGCCCTGATAAGGCGTTAGGCAAAATCAGTTGTTGATGGTGGCAGCTTCGGTTTTATCCAAGGCAAGAAGTTCCCTTACCTTCGGCTCCAAACCGGTGAGGCCTGCTGCCTTCCCTATGGCAAGGGCGTCTTGCGCGCTCTTGCCCTGAACATGGAAGGCCCTTAAGGCCATCATGGCACCGGCACGGTTACCGCTGCCGCAGTGCAGTAGTACGGGCCCTTGCGCTGCGTTCAAAAGGTCATCAAGCGTCTTGGCATTCTCTTCGGTCAGCCCCTCGCCCGATGAAATCGGCAGATGGAAGTACTTCAGCCCAAGGGAGCTCGCGAGCGCTGCTTCGTCGAAGTTATAGTTAGCCGCGTCGGCCAGGTCGTCAGTCTTTGTCACCTCGCCTTCACGGCGCAGGTTGATCACTGTCGTAAAGCCCGCATCCTTGAGGCGCTGTAGGTCGGCTTTGCTAGGTTGCCCGCCGGTCGTCAGCACATCAGAAACCTGACGCGCATTTTTCAGTTCCAGATCAGGCTGATCGCCCGCGACAGCGGTGACGCAAAACAAAATCGTGGCAATCAACAAAGCAAGAAGGCGTGGCATACTTTACCCTTTTCAATCCCAAATAACAGCGAGGCCACCATAGGACAAATGTGACAATTTAAGAAGGCAAATGTAAAAGCAAAGGCCGCGTGATGCGGCCCTGCCTTGTTACTGCATTCAGAACAGAGTGATGCCTCTAGCCAGCGAGATAGGCAGGCACCTTTTTGGTTGCCTTGCTCATCTTCTTAGCCTTCTTGTCCAGAAGCGGCTTCTTCTTCAGTTCTTTCTTGGTGTTGCGTTCTTTGCTCATCATGGTCTCCGAACAAACGCTTTGCGCGGCACTCTGGCCGCTGTTCGCCGGGGAAAACCGCCCGGTTTTCCTGATCACCCGCGACCCCATGAATCTCGCACGTCCAAACCAAAATACAAGTGACCACAGAGCGACTTAAGAAAAGATTGTGCATCCACTCGTGGCCCTGTCGCAGCCATAAAAACAGGCGCTGCCCGGGCAGGACAGCGCCTTGGGTGGAAGCACAGACGGGCATCCATGCTTCCGGAGGTAACTTGTACCCTGACTAGTTCATTTCCGCGCGAACTTGCTGGCGGAAGAAGTCGATCGGCAGCAGTTCGCCTTTCTGCTCAACATGCCAGAAGGTCCAGCCATTACATGCAGGCGCACCCTGTACGCTGGCGCCAACCTTGTGGATCGAGCCTTTATCCATATCAGTGATCAGCGTACCGTCGGTCCGCACTCGTGCCGTGTATTTGCGCTTGCAGTCATAAAGCGTGGTACCGGGTTCGATCATGCCGCGCTCAACGATGGAGCCAAACGGCACCCGTGGTTGCGCGCGCTTGCTTTGGGTGAAACCAAGCGTTTCATCATCCAGCCGCTTAACCTTGGATATCCGGTCCATCGCAACCTTGATATAGTCGTCCTCACGCTCAATACCGATAAAGTCGCGGCCCAGCTTCTTAGCCACAGCACCCGTTGTGCCCGTGCCGAAGAATGGATCCAGGACCACGTCGCCTGGTTTGGTGGAAGACATCAGCACGCGGTAAAGCAGGGATTCCGGCTTCTGGGTTGCGTGGGCTTTCTTGTCGCCATTCTTGAGGCGTTCGCCACCTGAACAAATCGGCAGCGTCCAGTCAGACCGCATCTGCGTGTCGTCGTTCATGGCCTTCATGGCGTCATAGTTGAACGTATAGCCGCCCTTGTCCGCAGACTTGGCCGCCCAGATGAGCGTCTCATGCGCATTGGTAAAGCGCGTGCCACGGAAGTTTGGCATCGGGTTCGACTTGCGCCAGATCACATCGTTCAAAACCCAGTACTCAAGGTTCTGAAGCGCCGTGCCGACACGGAAAATATTGTGGTACGAACCGATCACCCAGATGGTGCCAGTATCCTTCAGGACACGGCGAGCGGCCTGAAGCCAGCGGTAGGTAAACTCGTCATAGGCATTGAAGCTTGAGAATTTGTCCCATGCGTCATGCACGCCATCAACCTTGCTGTTGTCAGGGCGCGAAAGCGTTTCCTTGAGTTGCATATTGTATGGTGGGTCCGCGAAGATCACATCGACCGATTTCTCGGGCAGTGAGTTCATCACATCAATACAGTCACCCTGAACAATCTTGTTCAGCGGCAACGAAAGGGTCGCAGAACCCTTGCGGGTCGCGTTCTTTGCATCAGCCATCAATTTTCTCCGTCCCGGCTTCATAGCCAACCGCTGGAAACGCCCTTTTTGGGCTTAATTTTTTGGTTTTTCTCAGCGATCTGTTGACCCGATCATGAGTCGACAGCGAATCGGTGTCAAGTGATTCTTATAGATGAATCAGTGATTTATAAGCTATTCTTCACTCAAAACTTGGCGAATCGGAGCAAATGTTCGACGGTGATGCGGAGTCGCACCCACAAGCCTTAGTGCAGCCAGATGTTTGGCAACACCATATCCTGCGTTTTGCGCCCAACCGTAGTCAGGGAACTCGGAATCGAGCTTTTTCATGAGATCATCACGAAAAACTTTTGCGATAATTGATGCCGCAGCGATGGAAAGCGACCGACCATCCCCTTTAATAAGGGTGCGTGTCGGCATATCGAGGCCCGGGTCGCGGTTGCCGTCCACCAAGGCGCCAGCGGGCCTCACTTCAAGCCCCTCGACGGCCCGGCGCATGGCCAGCATGGAAGCCTGCAGGATGTTTATTTCATCAATTTCGGCCACACTGGCCTCCGCAATGGAAACTGCGAGCGCCTTTTCCTGAATGAGACCATAGAGCATCTGGCGCTTCTTATCCGACAACTTCTTGCTGTCATTCAGGCCATCAGGGATATCGTTCGGGTCCAGAATTACCGCAGCAGCAACCACAGGGCCTGCAAGAGGCCCTCGGCCCACTTCGTCCACGCCGCACACGGGACCACCCTCAGTAGCCATCATATGCGCCTCCGCCGACCAATCCGGTTTCGGCTTCATATCCATGCCGGCGGCATCAAACAGGTCTGACATTCGGATCTCCCCTTCCGCCATCAGATTTGGCGCAACAGGGCGCGCCGGTCAAGCATGGTGCAGTAGAGAGATATTCAAATACGCCGGACCATCGCGGCCGTAGGCAGAAAAGCGGCGCCCCCAAAAAGGGAGCGCCGAAGTATTGGGTAGGTTTAGGAAAGAAACGCAGAACCCCCAAAGGGGTTCGACAACTGTGTACTCGTTACAGGGAAAGTGTGGCCGGACCAGATGGGCTCTTGGGGCTAGGGTCAGGGGTATGTCCTCACCCGGTCCGACCGGAACCTGCTATTGCTCAAACGCTAGGACGCACAGAGACTTAGAGCTGGAGTGCAATAGCCGGTTCTTGTCTTGGCCGCTTATGCTGCGAGCGGCACGCGTGCCAACCGGGCGACACGGCGCTGACGGCGCCATGATCGGCTTAGGGGTTGGCTTGTCAGGGAAACGCCGACGGTCTGGGGGACCTGGTGCCGGGCGTTGTTGAGACCTGTGGTCTCTGAAATCAGGGTCGTAAACATTTTATCCTCGCTGCTTGCGCATCTGTGCCGCTTTATCTTTTTGGGGAGGCGGCTGTTGATATCACTGTCGTTTTCTGCAGCCTTTTGTTTTTTGAGTCTTTGCTCGTGGCTACACTTTTAATGTAGGTGCGCGGGCTGAAGCGTTCAATAGCACTGGGCGCATTTATTGAACGCTTCATCGCAATTCGCGCCGCATTTGCGACACAATCCCTTTTCGGTCTTGTTAGTGAACAATCGTTCAGTGACGGAGACGGGAGAAAATCTCGTCTTTGATCCACAGCCGTTCCTTGCGCAGGTCATCTATGCAGAAGGTCAACTCGCACTCGCGCCGACGTTCTGCTTCGCAAAGGCTTTGATTGAGGGTGTTATAAGCCCGGGTGAGCTTATAGAATTGATGGTCGGAACTGATCAGGCTCCAGAATCTGTCCTCCCTGCCAGGGATTTCAGAAAGTAGATCGAACGGAATATAACGCATAACTCTTCCCCTTCGTTTAACGAGAGGGATTTTATCGCGCAGGGGGCGCGACCCATTGACAAAGATCAATCATGACAACGATTTTTCGGTGAACCGGATATATGGGAAACTCGTCTCTGAGAGCATGCAGCATGCGGCCCATATGGTGTCTGCTATTCTCTCGGCAAAAAGGCGACTGCCGACATAATGCACTTCGGCCCCGGATTGAGCCGGGGCCGGACATTAGGCTGCTATGATATCAGGCTTTCAGCATGCCGTAGATTTCGTCCTTCAGGCGCATCCGCTCTTTGCGAAGGTCTTCTTCATCAAACTGAGAGACGTGCTCTTCGTCGATTTCGATCCGGTGAATCTCACGGTTAACTTCATGGTATTTGTCGGCCAGTTTACGAAAATGCGCATCACTTTCCTTCAGCGTGTGAATACGCTCCTCATACTCCGGGAAATCTTCTCTCAACTCGTGCGGTACGTGGCTCATTTGTGTCCTCCAGTTGTCCAAACTTTACCAAGACTTAAAACAGGCCTGCTCAATGTGAATTGATTGTCGTCAAGTCACTGCATTTAATCGTCGCTGTCCCCCAGAAGGGTTTGGGCGGTAGCGTTCTCGACTTCTTCAACGCTCTTGAGTGCGCGAAGCATCACATTGCGGCGAGTGCCCAGCTTCTCAATGTGCTTCTCCATCGCCTCCACATTCTTGCCCATAGCGGTGATCTGGTCACCGTAACGCTCGAACTCATTCTTGACCGCACCCAACACTTTCCAGACCTCTTGTGCTTGCGCCTGCATGGCCATTTGCTGGAAGCCCATGCGGAAGGTGTTTAGCAACACCTGGAAGTTGGTGGGGCCGGTGACCGTGACGCTAAACTCGCGCTGTAGCCCTTCCACAAACCCGGGCATACGCAGCATTTCGGCATAAAGCCCTTCTGTTGGCAGGAACAAAATGGCGGAGGGCGTTGTGTGTGGCGGGTTGATGTATTTTGATGCGATGTCTTTGGCAAAGCCCTTCACCCGGTTCGCCAGCATCTTCTGTGACGCCAGAATGCCGTCAGTGTCGCCCGCTTCCACGGCACCCAGCAGGCGCTCATAGTCTTCTGTCGGGAATTTGGCATCAACCGGCAGATAGATTTCCGTGTCAGTACCCGGCATGCGAATGCCGAACTCCACATGCGTGCCTTTCCGTCCGCAATCATAGTTGGCAACATACTGGTTCGGTGTCAGCACGTCCTCGATCAGCAGTTCAAGCTGTACCTCGCCGAAGGTGCCGCGGGATTTCACATTCGTGAGCACGCGCTTAAGGTCACCCACGCCGGTTGCCAGCGACTGCATTTCGCCCAACCCCTTGTGCACCTGTTCCAGCCGCTCGGACACCGTCTTGAAGCTTTCACTGAGGCGCTTCTCAAGGGTGGTCTGCAGCTTTTCGTCCACCGTCTTGCGCATTTCGTCCAGCTTTTGGCTGTTCTCTGTGCGCAGCTCCTTCATTTTCTCATCCAGCTTGTCGCGAAACTGCTGCTGCTGGGTCGACTGGTCAGCCCCCAGCTTGCGCACGGTTTCGCCAAGAGCTGAAATTGCCTTCGACAGTTCTTCGCGGTTACCGCGGAATTCTTCCCGGATACCTTTTTCGCGCTCGCCCGCCTGCTCGTTCATATAACGAAGGCCGGCTTCAATCTGCATCAGCTGGTTCACTGCGTCTCCACCCTCAAGCTTGGCAGAAACAGCAGAAAGCCGCCGCCAGACCAAAAGCAGCCCAACAAAGACAAAAGCAAGAAGCGCAAGAATCACCAGACTGATTGGATCCACGATATTCCCCGATACTGAAATGCAAAAACAGGCACTTATCACCCCTATCTCACCGCCCGCCAGCGCGCAAGAACAGATGGCCCCCGCAGCCACCTTGACGCCCTTTGCGGCCTATGCTCTTTTTGGCGAAAGCTCGGTCTAAATCAACTTCCGTGGGCAGGTGCCAATCGGCGGACCAGGCTTTGATGGAGTAGGATAATGCTGCCTCGTTTTGATGCACGCAAATTTGAAACTATCACCCCGGAAATGAAAACGGCTTTTGACCGCGATGGCGTGCTGGTGCTGGACGGCCTCGTGAGCCATGAAATGTGCGACCGCTTGCGTGGCCGCATGGCCGAGATGGTCGCAGAATTTGACGTGGAAGAACACAGGAGTATTTTTTCTTCAACAAGCCAAGCTCACGATCAGGATGCCTACTTCCTGGAATCCGGACACCTGACACACTTCTTTTTCGAGGAGGAGGCCTTTGACAAGAACGGCAACCTGACTTGCGAGCTGCCGCTGGCGATCAACAAGGTTGGCCATGCCATGCATGACCTTGACCCCACCTTTGACGCTTTCGCCCGGCAGAGCGCCTTCAAGGCCATCTGTGAAGGCCTGGGGCAGCAACAGCCGCTGCCGCTGCAGTCCATGTATATTTTCAAGCAACCCCATATCGGCGGCGAGGTAGTTTGCCACCAGGACGCCACCTATTTGCGCACCACGCCGGAAACCTGCCTGGGCCTGTGGGTCGCGCTTGAGGATGCCACAGAGGAAAACGGCTGCCTTTGGGGTATCCCGGGCGGCCACGAAACAGGCGGACTGAGGTCTGCGTTCCGCCGCAAGCCAGATGGCGACGGCACCTACGTGGAAGCCCTCAATGATACGCCGTTTGAGGAAGACAAAAAAGTGGCCCTGCCCGCCCCCAAGGGCACAGTGCTGGTGTTCGGCGGCCTGTTCCCGCATATGTCATCCGCCAACCGGTCTGGCAAATCACGCCATGCCTACACGCTGCATGTTATTGACGGCACAGCCGATTATCCGGCAGATAACTGGCTCAGGCGCCCAGAAAGCCTACCGCTGAGAGGATTTACCCCATGAAACTTGTCATAATTGGTGGCGGACATGCTGCCGCCCAGGTCGCCACATCGCTGCGGCAACATAAATTCGAAGGCGAGGCCACGCTGGTCACGGACGAACCAGTGGTGCCCTACCAGCGGCCGCCGCTATCGAAAATGTATCTCTCGGGCGACATTGGGGCTGAGCGCCTGCCGATCCTGCGCGAACAGGCTTATGAGGGCGCGAACATCGCCCTGAAGCTAGGTGTCCATGCCAACAGCATTGACCGCGAGGCAAAGACCATCGCGCTTGCCGACGGGGGCACCCTTCCCTACGACAAGCTGATCCTGGCCACCGGCGGGCACGCCCGCAGGCTAACCTGCAAGGGCGCAGATCTCGCGGGCATCCACTATGTGCGCACCATGGCTGACACGGACGCCATGCGCGGTGAATTTGAAAATGCGGGGCGCATCGTGATTATCGGTGGCGGTTATATCGGGCTGGAGATCGCGGCCGTTGCACGCAAGGCCGGCAAGGCCGTGACGGTGCTTGAAGCCACAGACCGCATCCTTGGCCGCGTGGTGGCGCCTGAAGTCTCGGAATTCTACACACAGCTTCACACTGAAGAAGGTGTGGAAATTCACACTGACAAACTGGTGACCTCCATCGAGGGCACAGACCGCGCCAGCGCCGTATGCACAGCAGACGGTAGTCGGTATGAAGCTGACATGGTGGTGGTGGGCATTGGCCTTGTGCCGAACACGGACCTTGCCGAGGGGGCAGATCTTGACGTGCTGCCTCAGGGTATCCAGGTGAATACCCATTGCCAAACCAGCGACCCGGACATTTATGCCGTCGGGGACGTTACCTGGTTCAGTCACCCCTTCTATGGCCGCGAGATGCGCATTGAATCGGTTCAGAACGCTGTCGACCAGGCCAAGGTGGCTGTGGACCATATGCTTGGGAATGATGTGACTTATGATGCGCTGCCCTGGTTCTGGTCAGACCAGTATGGCCTCAAGCTACAGATCGCAGGCCTGAGCCAAGGCTATGACACGCTGGTGACGCGCGGCAATCCGGCAGAGCGTTCTGTCGCCTTCTTTTACCTGAAGGACGGCAAAATAATTGCCGCAGACTGCGTGGGCCGCATCGCGGAATTCATGAATGCCAAGAAGCTGATTGCCGCGAAAACGCCCGTCACCGAAAGTCAGCTTGTGGACGAGCGGCCTTTCAAGGAAGTGGCCGCAGATTTGTTGCGATAGAAAGAAGGGGCCATACGGCCCCTTTTTTAATTACTGCAGCACCTTATCAATCGCTGCACGCAGCTCAGACGACTGTGGCGTCACCTTGCTGCGGAAATAGGCCACCGGATGCCCTTCGGGGTCGATCAGATACTTGTGGAAGTTCCACTGTGGGCGGCTGTCTTCACCAAGCACACCGGCAAGCCAGTTGTAAATCTCAGCCGTGCCTTCCTTGCCGTCCACGACCATCTTTTTGGTCATGGGGAAATCCACCTGGAAATTCACCTTGCAGAAATTCTTGATATTCTTTTCTGAACCAGGCTCCTGATCCCCGAAGTCATTTGCTGGCACGCCAACCACAACAAGCCCCTTGTCGCGGTAGTCATTCCACAAGGCCTGCAGCCCTTCATATTGCGGCGTATAGCCACAGTAAGACGCAGTGTTCACCAGAAGAACTGCCTTTCCCTTATACTGGTCAAGAGGCATCTCAGTGTAGTCGATAGACGTTACAGTAAAGTCGTAAAGGCTTTTCTCGCCGTCGGCGGTGGCCGGTAAAGCACCCAAAACGACAGCAGCACAAGCGACAATGATAGACTTCAGTTTCATAAAAAGTTCCCCGGTTTTTCTTCACCCCTGTCTATACTCCAGCCCCGCCCTTTGCGGAAGCAGCTTAACAGAAGTGTGATGGCACAGATGACCCAACATTCTTGAAATAGCAATAAGTGACGCTACCTCAGTTCAGAACCTGTTACGGGGCTGGCATCTCACTAGATCAGCCCGACTATGCGAAGGACAAAGTATGAGTGAGACTGCTGGGGCGCTTTTCAAGCCGTTCAAATCCAGGAACCTAAGCCTCGACAACCGTATTGTCATGGCGCCAATGACCCGGGGGTTTTCGCCTGGAAATGTGCCAAACGACCTGAATGTGGAATACTACCGGAAGAGGGCCGCAGGCGGCGTTGGGCTGATCATCACAGAAGGTACCTGCGTGGGCCATAAGGCTGCGAACGGTTACCCTAACATTCCTTTTATTTATGGCGATGACGCGCTTGCGGGATGGAAGAAGGTCGTGGATGCCGTCCATGCAGAAGGCGGCAAGATCATGCCGCAGCTGTGGCATGTGGGCTCTATCCGCCGCCCCGGTGTTGAGCCAGACCCGGAAGTCCCAGGCCACGGCCCATCAGGCCTTGTGATGCCAGGCAAGAAACGCTGCCATGAGATGACGGAAAATGACATCGAGGATGTGATCGCGGCTTTTGCCAAAGCAGCCGCGGACTCCAAAGCCATTGGGTTCGACGGCGTTGAGGTCCATGGTGCTCACGGCTATCTGGTGGACCAGTTCTTTTGGGGCGGCCTCAATGAACGGACGGACAAATGGGGCGGCGACTATGTCGGCCGCACCCGCTTCGCTGCTGAGATCATCAAGGCAATCCGCAAGGAGGTTGGCCCAGATTTTCCTGTGATCCTCAGGTGGTCCCAATGGAAACAGCAGGACTATTCAGTGAAGCTGGCCGGGAACCCGCTGGAGCTTCAGCAGTTCCTTGAGCCTCTGACAGACGCAGGCGTGGATATCTTCCACTGCTCTACCCGCCGCTTCTGGGAGCCGGAATTTGAAGGCAGCGACCTGAACCTCGCGGGCTGGACCAAGAAGCTGACAGGCAAACCCACCATCACAGTGGGTAGCGTGGGCCTGGACACCGCCTTCACCGAAGAAGGACAGAAAGACTTTATGGACGCAAAGCCCGCCAGCCTCAGGAACCTGCTCGACCGGCTTGAACGCGGTGAGTTTGACCTGGTCGCTGTTGGCCGGGCGTTGATTGCAAACCCTGACTGGGCGAACAGGATCAAGGCGGCTGATGATGCGGACCTAGCACCCTACAGCAAGGAAATGCTCAAAGAACTGGCGTAACCTTTGGCCTGCAGGCACACACGCGAAAGGGCGCCATGCGGGCGCCCTTTTTTCCTGCCATACTCTTGCCCGCCTTCAAGTCATCAGCTGTCAGCAGGTTCGTCCTCTTCGGGTTCCTGATCATATTCCTCGATCCCAACAGTTCCTTCCCGCAGTTCCTTGATACGCCGCATCTGTATTTTCCGAAGGTATTCGGTCATGTGGGACGGAAACCGCACACTGATCATTTGCTGTTCAATGTTGCTCGACCACGCGGTCTGCACTGAACCACCAGCGGCACCACCTGCCCCACCATCCATAGGCTGGGCATTGCCATCAAAACCTGTCGCAGGGGTCACCCCACTTTCGCCATCAGAAATACCGTTGCCAGTGCGGAACGCAAGCAACAAGGCGCCCGCGTTGGTGTTCGCCGATCCTTTGGCCCTGTTCCCGCCAAAAAGGTCCGCGATGTACCAGTTACTCTGACCGGTCCCCACTACCGTGGAACCATCCTGGATTTTGTCTGCAAAGCTGGGGCGCGCATATTTTAAAATATGGCGGCGCAGGTCACGATCAAAATCAGGAAACAGGGCTGCATTCACTTCGTAAAAATAAGAGGTCCTGAGAATACGCTCGCGCACGAACGCCCCGCGATTTGAATTGACGAATTCGTTTGCGTTAGCCTCAAGCTGCTGCCAAACGCGGTAGCCCTCATACGCCTCATCCCTTAGGTTCGGCCCACCAATCACACCCTGGAACAGACCATAAAGAATGCGAGGGTCACGGTATTTCGGAATCAGGATTTTGTGATGAATATCATTCAGCGAGAGGG
Organism: Kordiimonas lipolytica; assembly: GCF_001550065.1. The sequence goes on along the minus strand of NZ_LRUB01000036.1, from coordinate 224,316 downwards.
GCACACCGGAAACATTGAGAACCTTGGCATCCCAGATTTCAGGATAGAACTTCTTCAGGTTGGTTTCGGGGAATATTTCAGCAACCTGTGTCACCAGCGTGACATTATAAAGATTGAGCCAGTAAGCCAGCTGTTCATTACGATTGAACAGGTTCAAGGGGGCCAGATCAGGCACCTTGGCCAAATCATCTCGAAGCTTTCGAAGAACCTCCAGGTTGGCGCCAAGAAAGGCGTGAAAATCCACCCGGTTGCCTTCGAGGCGGGTAGTACCGCCACCGCCACGCACGATGCGGGAGCCTGCGCGGGGGCGCATTTTGGATGCTTCAACACGGTCAGACATGCCTGTATCCAGAACCGTTTGCGACAGCATCGCATCCCAGTCATCATATTTGATCGAAAAATCTGGGGCCGGGCTGTCACCGCGGAATTGTGCTGGCACGGTCGCTTCCCCAGCCAGGGATGGCGGGGCCATGATCGCAGCAAAAAGGGCGAATGTACCAACCCTTATTGCCTGTGGAAGTCGCTTAAGTTTCATGGTCATGCTCCTCCTATTGACTGCCCGGAATAGCGCTTGCGCGCCATGCCTCTGGGCAGGCTTCAACTGGTCGTGATCGCTCTCATGTTTGTTTTTGTGTAATCAAACTGGCGGGTTTTTCCCGCGCCCATCACTATATCCGACGGTTTGCTGGCAGGTCGGCGTGCGGGCTTTTTGGCGAGATACCCGGGCAACCGACTGCCCGGGCTAGTGTTTTCATGACAGCTTATCTGCCGTCAGAGTCAGTTTCCTTGTCACGCCCCTGAATACGCTGGTCGTCTTCATATTCTTCAATCGTGACATCGCCCGTGCGAGACTTCTTGTTTCGGACTTCCTGTTTATTCAGGTATTCGATCACGTGGATCGGGAAACGCCCCTGATACATGTTCTTGCTGGTGAGGCTGCCAATCCAGGCGGACTCGATTGCGCCACCGGCACCACCGCCAGCATCACCTGCCGCCCCGGCACCGCTACCAGTGCGAAATGCCAAGAGAAGTGCACCTCCATTCGTGTTGGCGCTGCCCTTGGACCGATTGCCCCCATAAAGGTCGGCGATATACCAGTTGCTCTGGCCGGTCCCGACAACGCTTGAACCGTTGGTGATCTTGTCAGCGAAATGCCCTTTCGCATGCTGAAGAATATGACGTCGCACGTCCCGGTCGAAGTTGGGGAAAAGGGCCTCATTGATTTCATAGAAATAAGAGGTCCGCAGGATACGCTCTCGAACGAATGCGCCCCTGTTTGAGTTGATAAATTCGAACGCATTGTCCTTCAACTGATCCCAAACCTCACGGCCAGTATAGGCTTCGGGCCGAATATTAGGGCCACCGATAACACCCTGGAAAAGGCCATACATGATCAGCGGGTTCTTATACTTCGGGATCAGGATTTTATGGTGAATGTCATTCAGCGAAAGCGGTACGCCGGCAACCGTCAAAACCTTTTTATCCCAAAGACTTGGGTAAAATTTCTTCAGATTGGTCTCTGGAAAGATTTCTGCAATCTGGGCAATCAGGGTGATGTTGTAAAGGTTCAGCCAATAGGCCAGCTGCTCTTTGCGTGTAAGCTGGTTTAGCGGCAATACACTGGGCACTTTCGCCAAATCATCCCGCAATCCTTTCACAACTTCAAGGTTATCACCCAAGAAGGAATGGAAATCGATACGGTTACCTTCTAGCCTTGTTGTGTTGGTACTACCCCGGATGATCCGTGACCCCGCGGTGGGGCGGGCCTTTCCCGCCTCTTTTCTGTCGGACATGCCAGTGTCGAGCACCGTTTGCTCCAGAAGGGCAGACAGGTCATCATAATTGATCGACAGTTCGGAGTTTGGATCATCGCCCTTGAAAGGGCTCATTACACCGCGTTCGTCAGCCGCGAAACTTTTTGAGCCCCCTACAGCCATTGCCAACAAGGCAACCAATCCGGCCGTTTTGGCAAATGTCATGAAACGCATATTTGTTCCCCATGTCTTTAGTATTCATACGGCAGGAAACAGCTTGCAGCTTCTTTGCTGGACAGGTTCCCCGCTGTTCGCTTCTCGCGCCCCTCGTGCCGTGCGGCAATAAGGACCTTAGAGGAGATGTTGGTGACGCGCCCTATGCCTGATGATAGCAAAAGTCGGCGTCCAGAAAAACAGACAGCGCACGCACTCCCCCCTCGGCGGCGCAGCCATACTCAGAACAATCCATGCCCCGCATAAAAACAAGTCGGGCAGTATAATGGACCAAGCAACCGCAACCAGCCCATGAACCCAAGACATAGGCACAAAGGGTCAACCTCATAATCTTTTTAAGTATTTTTGATGCGATAGCGACACACTAAGGAAAACCAAGGTTTGCGCATCCTAAACCAATGACGCCCGCCGCAGGGATGATCCAGATTGGACCAACCGCGCAGCAGGCGCCGTGCTTGGGTTTTTTATCAGACCTTGACAGGGTCAGTTGTCCTGGGTGCCACTTTCGTCTGCCGGAGTTTCATATTCTTCAACCTCCACATTGCCCACCCGCGTTTTCCGGTCGCGCTTTTCCTTTTTGTGAAGATACTCCACCACATGAATTGGGAAGCGTGTACGGTTCATGTTCAGGGTGTCCATTTTCATGAACCAGGCAGATTCGATGGCGCCGCCGTCAGCACCGCCAGACCCGCCAGCCCCGCTAGCGCCTGACTTGATCGACATGAGCATGGCCGCACCATTGGTGTTGGCGCTGGAAATGGCCCGGTTCCCACCATAAAGGTCAGCCACATACCAATCATCGATATCCGCCCGCAGACTTTTCGCCTCCCGCACTTTATCGCGGAAACTTGCGTATGCGTACTTGTACAAGTGGCGCTTCAAGTCCTGCTCAAAATTGGGGAACAAAGCGGCATTGATCTCATAAAATTCCGACACGCGCAGTTTTCCCCACTTGTAGCGGGCGCCTCGGTTGGAATTGACAAATTCTCGCGCATTGCGCTCCAGCATTTCCCAGACATTGCGTCCTTCGAAGGCCCGGCGGCGGATATTCGGGCTGCCAACAACGCCTTGGAACATGCCGTACATAACAAGAGGGTTCTTGAACTTTGGAATAATGACTTTGTGCTGCATGTCATTCAGAGACATCGGGATGCCCGAAACGGTGATCACCTTTTCATCCCATAGCGTGGGATAAAACTTCCGCAAATTTGTTTCCGGAAAGATCTTTCCGATCTGCGTAATCAACGTGACATTATAAAGGTTCAGCCAATAAGCCAGTTGCTCATCCTTGTTCAAATCACCAAGCGGTAACACAGATGGCACCGCAGCTATATCGTCTCTCAGACGCTGCATCATCTTGAGATTGCCACCAAGGAATACGTGAAAGTCGACACGGTTGCCCTCAAGCCGCGTAGGCTTTGAGTTACCACGCTTGATGCGACTACCTGCCGCCGGTCGCGCAGTCGGCGCCTCACGCCGGTCTGACTGCCCCGCCCTCATAACCGTGGTTTCAAGAACAGTGGTCAAGTCATCATAGTTGATGGTCAACTTGGAACCGGGTGTGTGTCCTTGGAACTGCGTCGGCACACCGCTTTCATCAGATGCCCGAAGTGGCGGCTCCACGACGACCAAAATGACAATCAGCAACGAGACCAATCTTAAAATCATTCCTACCCCCTAAATTTACGAGTCTCATGTTCTTATTCAATTATGATATAGTATTACATATCATTTATAATCGTCAATATCCCGTTTTAAGGATATTTGTCCACCATTAGATGCAAATAAGATCAGGGAAGCGTGAAAATCCCGCTGAATCCTACTTTTCTTGAAGCAATCGGGCGCGGGATTACGAATCTACTTCCCAGCGCGTTTTTTTGGCGTTATGGGGGAGTCAAATCCAACAATCAAAATTGGATACAAAATATTATATGTAACGAAGTGTGGTAGAGGGAAACAGTTATGGCCAAGCTTCGAATTTCGCCCCCACCGGCACAAGACCGGCCAAGCGCAATGCAGTCCTTGCGCGCAGCATACCTGCGTGACGAGACAGAGGCCGTGCGCGACCTCATTGAGAACTTCCCGCTGGACGACCGAACCCGCCGCGACGCCACGGCTACGGCTGCAGCTATCGTTGCCCAGTCGCGCGCCATGAAGGAAGAACAAGGCAGCCTGGACGCTTTCCTGGCTGAGTTTGGCTTGTCCAACCAAGAGGGCGTGGCCCTGATGTGCATGGCCGAAGCCCTACTGCGCGTGCCCGATGTGGAAACGCAGGACAAACTGATCGCCGAAAAGATCATGTCGGGGGACTGGGCGTCGCACAAGGGCCGGTCTGATAGCCTGTTCGTCAATGCCTCTACCTGGGCGCTGATGCTGACAGGCGGTGTGATTAAGTTAGACAAGACCATCACCAAAAACCCAGGAAAATGGGTTCGAGGCCTTGTATCCCGCACTGGCGAACCGGTAATCCGTACAGCTGTTAACCAGGCCATGAAAATCATGGGCCGCCAGTTTGTCTTTGGCAGAAATATCAAGGAAGGCCTGTCGCGCCAGTCCAAGCAACCGCCTGAACACAAGATGATGAGCTTCGACATGCTTGGCGAAGGCGCACGCACCATGGCTGCTGCGGACCGCTACTTTAAGCTCTATATGGATTCGATCGATGCCGTGGGTACTGCGACGAAAGCAGATGGCGCCGACCCGCACGACCGCTCCAGCGTATCGATCAAGCTTTCCGCGCTTCACCCACGCTATGAGGAAACAAGCGATAGCCGGGTTATGGCCGAGATGGTCCCCCGCGTGAAGGAACTGGCACTGCGTGCGAAATCATATGATATCCAGATGACCATCGATGCCGAGGAAGCTGATCGGCTGGATATCAGCCTGCGAATTCTTGAAAAGCTGGCGTCAGACCCGGACCTCGCAGGCTGGGAAGGCCTTGGCCTTGCCGTCCAGGCATACCAGAAACGAGCACCTTATGTGATCGACTGGCTGATTCTTCTGGCACGCGAAAACAAACGAAAGTTTGCGGTTCGGCTGGTAAAAGGCGCTTACTGGGACACGGAAATCAAGCATGCTCAGGAACTTGGGCTCGACGATTACCCCGTCTTTACCCGGAAGCCGTCCACCGACATCTGCTATGTCTATACAGCTGCCCGCATGCTTGAAGCGCAGGACGCTATTTACCCGCAATTTGCCACCCACAACGCGCACACCATTGCCTGCATCGCCAAGATGGCGGAAGGCAAGCGCTATGAGTTCCAGAAGCTGCACGGCATGGGCGCGCTTCTCTATAAGGCTGCCAGCAAGGTTGTGGGGAACACCATCCGCACGCGCACCTATGCGCCCGTAGGCCTGCACGAAGACCTGCTGCCTTACCTTGTACGCCGCCTGCTTGAAAACGGCGCCAACTCAAGCTTCGTAAACCGTTTCATGGACGCGAAAGTCCCGGTCGAGGAAGTCGCCGGCGATCCGATTGAGGCAATTGCAGACGCCCCGGCGCTGCGCCACACGCTGATCCCGACGCCTGATGACATCTATGGCGATGAACGCAAAAATTCCAAAGGATGCAATCTTATGGACCGCACCCAGTATGAGCCGCTGATGGCTGCCCTTGAAGAACGCAAATCTCACAAATATGAGGCCGCGAGCATCGTTGCTGGCATGGACGTGGGCGGTGAACCGACTGATGTGATCAACCCTGCCAATACGGCACAAGTGGTCGGCACGGCCCGTGAAGCCCGCCCGGAAGACCTTGAAACCGCAGCAGTGCGCGCACAAGCTGCGCAGAAAGACTGGGATCGCCTGGGCGGTAAAGAACGCGCGAAAATTTTGCGCGCCATGGGTGACGCGATTGAGGCTGAGCGTGACACCTTCGCCGACCTGCTGGTACGCGAAGCAGGCAAAACCCTGTCTGATGTAATCGCCGAGGTTCGCGAAGCCGTTGATTTCTGTCGCTACTATGCCGCCCGCGCGGAAGAGCAGTTCGGTGAGCCAATCAACCTGCCCGGCCCAACCGGCGAGAAGAACCAGCTGCACCTTTCGGGCCGTGGTACCTTCCTGTGTATTGCGCCCTGGAACTTCCCGCTGGCCATTTTCACGGGCCAGGTTGCGGCTGCGCTCGCTGCCGGCAACGCCGTGATCGCAAAACCGGCAGAGCAAACCCCGCTCGTAGCCTGGTACGCTGTAAAACTGTTTCTTAAGGCTGGTGTTCCGGCCGATGTGCTGCATCTGGTTCTGGGTGACGGCGTCCGTGTGGGCGCGCCACTGGTAGCCGACGAGCGCATCGCAGGCGTAGCCTTCACAGGCTCCACTGAGACCGCCAAGATCATCAACCGCACGCTCGCAGACCGGGACGGCGCCATCGCACCGCTGATCGCTGAAACAGGCGGCCAGAATGCCATGATCGTGGACAGCACGGCCCTGCCAGAGCAGGTCAGCGACGATGTCATCCAATCCGCTTTCGGTTCTGCAGGTCAGCGCTGTTCGGCCCTTCGCGTTTTGTTTGTGCAGGACAGTGTCGCCGATAAGGTGATAAATATGCTCAAAGGGGCGCTGAAGGAGCGCGTGATCGGTGATCCAGCCAAACTGACAACAGACATTGGCCCAATCATCGACAAGGAAGCGCTTAAGGGGTTGCAAGACCACTGCGCCCGCATGGAAAAAGAAGCCAAACTGGTCGCCAAAGCAGAGATGGAACCGGAAGCCGAGGCGGGCACGTTCCTCGCGCCACATATTTTCGAGCTCGAAGGTCTGCACCAACTTGAACGCGAGAACTTTGGCCCGATCCTGCACGTCATCCGCTTCAAGGCGGCTGAGATGGACGATGTCCTGAAGCAGATCGGCGACACTGGCTATGGCCTGACGTTCGGTGTGCATTCGCGCCTGGAAGGCCGCTGGAAAGAACTGTTCGAGAAAACCAACATCGGCAACACCTATATCAACCGCAATATGGTTGGCGCGGTCGTAGGTGTGCAGCCGTTCGGTGGCGAAGGCCTGTCGGGTACCGGCCCCAAGGCGGGTGGCCCACATTATTTGCTTCGTTTCGCAGCAGAACACACGCTGACGATCAACACAGCTGCCGTTGGCGGCAACGCCGAACTGTTCTCGCTGAACGAGGAATAGAGGCCTGGACCTTATTCGGTAATAAACACAAAAGCCCGGCGATTCCGTCGGGCTTATTCTTTGTCAGGCGCTCCATGATCAGCGCAACGCGTCCAGCAGGTTATATTGCCCGCCCTCCAGGACTGGCTTCCTGAACTGATCGGTCGCCAGTTCAAGCTTTTCAGTATTCAGCCGCAGGCGGCGGCACAGGTTCGTAAAGCGCTGGCGCATCAGATCGGCCTCAAAGCCGCTTCCTTTCATGCGGTGCTTGAAGCGGGGATCATTCAGCTTACCGCCGCGAAGTTCCTTCAGGCGGTTCAGCACCCGGCTCTTGCGGTCGGGGTAATGTTCATCCAGCCATTCCTCGAACAGGTCCGTCAGCTCCAGTGGCAAGCGAAGGAGGATATAGCCCGCTTCTTTTGCGCCTGCGTGGGCTGCAGCCGAAAGCACAGCTTCCATTTCATGATCATTGAGCGCAGGGATCACAGGTGCGAACATCACCCCCGTTGGCACCCCAGCGTCAGAGAGCAGCCTGATGGCATCGAGCCGCCGCTGCGGCGTGCTCGCCCGCGGTTCCATGGCGCGCGCCAGTTTGCGATCAAGCGTGGTGACCGAAAGCGCCACTTTCACCAGACCTTTTTCCGCCATCGGCGCCAATAGATCCAGATCCCGCACCACAAGGCGGGATTTGGTCACAATCGTCACCGGATGATCATGTTCCATCAGAACCTTGAGAAGCTCGCGGGTGATGCGACGCTCTTTCTCAATCGGCTGGTAGGGGTCCGTGTTGGTGCCCATGGCAATGGGCTTGGCCACATAGCCCTTCCTGGAAATCTCCTGCTTCAGAAGCTCTGCTGCATTTGGCTTGGCGAACAACTTGCTTTCAAAATCCAGGCCGGGCGAAAGCCCCAGAAACGCGTGCGTTGGGCGGGCAAAACAATAGACACAACCGTGTTCGCACCCCCTGTAGGCATTGATGGAACGATCAAAAGGTATATCGGGTGAATTGTTCTTTATCAGGATATGTTTGGCATCTTCCTCTGTCACGCTGGTGCGAAGTGTCTCGGTGGGTTCTTCCCCCAGCCAGCCATCATGAGACCGCACCCGCTTCAGGCTCTCAAATCGCCCTGTCGCGTTCGATACTGCACCACGTCCCCGCTGAAGCCAGGGAGAGGCCGTTGCCATACCGGTATGTTGCGCTTTGGTCATAACATCATAATACCATGAGAACAAAACAGGAACAATAGAGAAAAATCGCCTAACAACCATCCCTCTCCGCTTTGGTTTGACACGGCAAAACAGATACTTAGTATGGGTGATCTAAGGGCACACACTTGGAAATCAAAAAAGGGCATGCATGAAAAACAAGAATGTTTCTGCTGCACGGAAGCGAGTCTTTCGGCTGACCGACAGGATCGACCTGCCGCTCGACCTTCTTGAACACCTGCCCTTCCGTATCGCGACGGTGAGTAACCTGCTGGCGCTACCCCGCGACATACACATCCGCGAAATATCCGACCTTGAGGCCCGCGAGATGCGGGTGCTGATCAACATCGGCTCCTATATGCCGATCAACGGGGCTGATATCGCCTACCAGAGCCGCATGGACAGCTATACGGTCAGCAGGGCCTCCAAAGTGCTCAGAAGCAAGGGGCTGGTTGATGTGGAAGCCGATGCCACCAACAAGCGCACTAAGAATTTTGTCCTGACAGAAAAAGGCATAGCGGTATACAGGGCCATAGCCGATGCCATCGACATGCGATCCCGTGCCATTGACGCTGCCATCACAGCGTCCGAAAAAGAGGCCCTTTTTGACATGCTCGCCCGGATCGAGAACCAGACGGAACAGCTGCTGGCCGGGCAGGCAATCAAACGGTTGGAGAAGGGTGAAGATATTCCTGCTGAGCAGCGCGAACTGATCCGCTGGTATAAAAAAGGCAGGGAGAACTGACGCCCTGCCCTGCCAAGTGAAAAGCCGCTTTCCCCGGTCACTATGCCTCCCTTAGGGCGAAGGCACGGACGCCAAACAACTCAGAGATATGAGACGATATCCTCTAGCGGCTTTTTGATGGTTGCGTGTACGGGGATCGTTGCACCTTCTGCCGGATATCCTGTGACCAGCAGGATATAGGGGCGCTCATCCGCCGGACGACCGCAAATCTCATTCAGGAAGTTCATCGGCTTCGGCGTGTGCGTCAGCGTCGCGAGCCCCGCATGATGAAGGGCGCTGATCAGGAACCCGGTGGCGATCCCAACCGATTCCGGCACATAATAATTCTTGCGGCTCATGCCTGCTTCCACACCGCCGCGACGCTGTGCAAAAATAGCGATCAGCCAGGGTGCGGTTTCCAGATAAGGCTTGTGCGCATCAGTACCAAGGGCCGACAGCGCATCGAGCCATTCATCACTAGCCCGGCCTTCGTTATAGAAGGCGCGTTCTTCTTGCTCTGCCTTCTCACGCACCTGGGCTTTCACGTCTGGGCTACCGATCAGGGCAAAATGCCACGGCTGGTGGTTAGCACCAGACGGAGCCGTGCCAGCTGCCCTGAGGCAGTTATCGATAATATCTCTCGGTACCGGCCGGTCTGAAAAATCCCTCACCGTGTGGCGGCGCTTGATCTCGTCATAAAACGCCTGTGCGCGGGCACGCATTTCATCCTGTGGATATTCGATAAAGTCGCTCAGCGGCAAACTGTCGTGTGGCTGCATTTCAATTCTCCTTGAAAATGCACTTACATCATGTTTATTGCATATGCAATACTATTTGACCGGCAAGAATGCTTTACCCAAAGACCATGGAACCCGAAAGATGGATTAGCTGCTGATGCCCGGCACCTTGAGGACGCCGTCCTTGAAATCCTCGATCCAGATCAGGAATTCACCTGCTGACATGGGCTTGCCAAACAGATATCCTTGGGCATAGTCCGCCCCCAGGTCGGCAACCATTTTCAGGTGATCTTCCGTTTCAACGCCTTCGCAGGTGCATTTGAGATCCAGCTTGTGGGCAAGATCAATCGCGCTTTCAAGAATGATGCGCGCCTTTTCATCCTCCACAGCCCGGCTGAGGAACTGACGGTCGATCACCAACTCATCAAACGGAATTTCCTTGAGCATCAGAAGCGGTGCAAAACCAGCGCCGAAGTCGTCTAGCGCCAGACCAAAGCCGTCTTTATGAAGCTGCGCCAGCACCTGAAGCGGCACTTTGGCATCGATATCCAGATCAGATTCTGTCACCTCAAGGCGCACCATGGCTGGGGCAATATCGAACTGGTCAGCAAGGCCCGCCACCACTTCGGCGAAATCGGGCTTGCGCAGATTCTCAGATGTCACATTGATCGACAGGGTCACTTCCTGACCCTCTTTGCGCCAACGGCCCTGCTGCTGCATCGCAAGCTCAAGCATACGGTATGTCAGCACATCCATGTGGCCATATTCATTAGCGGCCTTCACCACCGCCCCTGCCCCCAGGAAGCTGCCTGAGGGTGTTTTCCAGCGCGCGAACACTTCAGCCCCCATCACGGCCTTGGCCTTCAGGTCCAGCTTCGGCTGGAACGCAGGCGCGAGGCCATCTGTCATCAGGCCACGGGTAAATTCGGCTTCTTCAAGCACAGTTTCCGTGCCCATGGCCACGCCTGCGCGTGTGTTGGCAATGTCTTCAAGCGCCGCCGTCAAAAGGTCTGCATTGATTGGCTTCGAGAGGGTCGCAAGCACATTGACACTGTAGGCCATGGCCTGCTCGCGCGCTTCCTGGTTGGCGCGCGCGTCCAGATTATTCAAAAGGATCACACCCGGATCCCAGTCAAGGTCAGAGATAATGCGCAGGATGCCATAGTCCTTGATACCCGGCACATCAATCACGGTAACGATAATGTCGAAACGCTCTGTTTTCAGGATATCAAGCGCCTGATCGCCGCCCGACACACCGGAAATCATATAGTCGCTGGCTGGCAAATGCTTTGCCAGAGCCTGCTGGGTCGTGGCCGTATCATCAATAACCAGAATGCGTTTACTCACAGAACCTCCTGTCCCCGACTGCTGTCGAAGTTATCACCATTCGGTCAAACGTCAAAGAAAACTGCCCGCCGGAGGGATCATTCCCCGGCGGGCAGCTGTGTCACTCAAAGCTGAAATTCAGCTTATTCTTCAGGGCTGTAGCGCAGCACCGGATTCCGTGCAGCCTGCGTTTCATCCAGCCGCTTCCATGGTGCATGGTATGGCGCGCCACTAAAGCGGTCCACGTTGCCTGCCTTGGCTTCACCTGCAAGACCGCGCATAGATGCGATGAACTGGTCCATGTTGAACTTGCTCTCGCTCTCAGTAGGCTCGATCAGCATCGCGCCGTGCACCACAAGCGGGAAGTACATGGTCATCGGGTGGTAGCCCTCGTCGATCATCGCCTTGGCGAAATCAAGCGTGGTCACGCCCGTGTCCTTCAGGAAACGGTCATCAAACAGCGCTTCATGCATGCAAGGGCCATCAAACGAGGCCGTCATCACATCACCGAGCGACGCCAGCACATAGTTGGCATTCAGAACAGCGTCTTCCGCAGCCTGACGGATGCCGTCAGCACCGTGGCTGAGCATGTAGCTGAGCGCCCGCACGTACATGCCCATCTGACCGTGGTAAGCAACCAGACGGCCCATGGACTTGTCGTCCGCGTCCTCAACCAGGTCGAAGCCGTCATCCGTCTTCACAACAAACGGCACCGGCACGTGAGCCTTCAGCGCGTCGGAGAAGACAACCGGACCAGAACCCGGGCCGCCACCGCCGTGTGGTGTGGAGAAGGTCTTGTGCAGGTTGAAGTGCATGGCGTCCACGCCCAGGTCACCCGGGCGGGCCTTGCCCATGATGGCGTTGAAGTTTGCGCCGTCACAGTAGAAGAAGGCACCAGCTGCGTGAATGGCGTCCGCAATATCGCGAATTTCATTCTCAAAGAGACCGCAGGTGTTCGGGTTGGTCAGCATAACGGCAGCTACGGTGTCATCAAGCGCTTCCTTAAGCGCTTCAAGGTCCACGCGGCCATTATCTTTAGCCGGGATCGCCTTCACCTTGTAGCCGCAGAAAGCCGCCGTCGCCGGGTTGGTGCCGTGCGCGCTTTCAGGGCACAGGATCACCTCACGGGCGTCCCCACGTGCTTCCAGCGCTGACCGGATGGCCATCACACCGCAAAGCTCGCCGTGCGCACCAGCTTTTGGTGAAAGCGCAACAGCAGGCATGCCTGTCAGCGTGCACAGCCAATGGCTCAACTCGTCCATCAACTGCATCGCACCGCGCACGGTAGATTTCGGCTGCAGTGGGTGGATATCGCTGAAGCCCGGCAGACGCGCCATCTTTTCATTGAGGCGCGGGTTATGCTTCATGGTGCAGGACCCAAGCGGAAAGACACCCATGTCGATGCCGTAATTCCGGCGGCTCAGACGCGTATAGTGACGAACTGTATCCGGCTCCGAAAGCCCTGGGCAGCCGATTTCCGACGTACGCTCAAGGCCACCAATGGCCATCTCGAACTCGCCCACTTCCGGCACATCAACGCCTGTAGTCTCGGTCGAACCCAGCTCGAAAATCAGTGGCTCGGCAAGACGCAGGCCCTTGTGCCCGGAGAAGCTCTCAAAATCTGTATTTTCTGTTGCGGCACCCGTAGAGGTCGGCCGCCCTTGATTATTCATGGACATTAGAGGACCTCCTTCAGACCGGCCACGAGAGCCGAGATATCATCTGCAGACACGGTTTCCGTGGCCGCCAGGATCAATACATCTTCAAGGCCTTCGCCCGGATAGAGGCGCGAGGCGGGAACGCCTGCAAGGATGCCTTTGTCCGCAAGCGCGTCAACAACGCTTGCCGCGTCTTTGCTGAGCTTCACAGAGAGTTCGTTGAAGAAGGTGCTATTCAGCACTTCCACGCCGTCAACGCCTTTGAGCGCGTCGCGCAAGTCAACAGCCGCCTTGTGGTTCGCCAGCGCCACACCGCGCAGGCCTTTTTCACCCAGCAGCGTCATGTGGATGGTGAAGGCCAGCGCACAAAGGCCAGAGTTGGTGCAGATGTTCGATGTGGCTTTTTCGCGGCGGATATGCTGCTCGCGGGTCGACAGCGTCAGCACGAAGCCGCGTTTGCCGTCAGCGTCAACCGTTTCACCGCATAGGCGGCCCGGCATCTGGCGCACAAACTTCTGGTTGGTGGCAAACAGGCCAAGGTATGGGCCGCCGAAGTTGAGGCCGTTACCGATGGATTGACCTTCGCCAACCACGATATCCGCACCCATTTCGCCAGGGCTTTGGGTCAACCCAAGCGACATCACTTCGGTGACAACAACAATCAACAGCGCCTTGTGCTCATGGGCCTTTTCAGCCAGCGGACGCAGGTCCAGCACGCTGCCGAACACGCCCGGGTTCTGGAACACCACGCAGCTTGTGTCGGCGTCGATCGCGTCAATCGCAGCCTGAAGTTCCGCCTCTGGGTTCGCAGGGTTTGGCGCCAGGCGCTCGATCACGTCATCGGTGAACTGGGTGGTGGTTGCCACCACAGACGCATAATGCGCATGCAGGCTACCGGCAAGGATGGCTTTCTTCTTGCGGGTTACGCGGCGCGCCATCATCACGGCTTCCGAACAACCGGTAGAACCATCATACATGGAGGCGTTGGCCACATCCATGCCGGTCAGTTGCGCTACCTGGGTCTGGAATTCGAAGATATACTGGAGCGTGCCCTGCGCGATTTCCGGCTGGTACGGCGTGTAGGCCGTCAGGAACTCACCGCGCTGGATCATGTGGTCAACGGTCGCCGGCACATGGTGCTTGTAAGCGCCCGCGCCCACAAAGAACGGCACACTGCCGGCAGCCGTATTCTTGGCGGCCATGCGCGACAGGTAGCGCTCCACTTCCATCTCGCTTTTGTGGCGAGGCAGATCAATTTCCGGGTTCAGGACATCATTCGGGATATCCTTGAACAGTTCATCAACATGACGAACACCGATTTTATCCAGCATTGCCTGCCGGTCGGTGGCGGTCAGCGGCAAGTAGCGCATGCCACATACTCCTTGAGGTAACAAAAAAGCGCCAGCCTACGGCCAGCGCTCAGGGTGTCTTATTCCAGACCTTCGATGAATTCAGCGTAGGCTGTTTCATCCATCATGTCGTCAAGCTCACCAGCGTCGGCGATCTTGATCTTGAAGAACCAGCCAGCGTCCAGGGCCGCGCTGTTCACAAGGCCAGGCTCGCCTTCAAGCGCTTCGTTAACTTCAACGATTTCGCCAGCCAGCGGTGCGTAAACTTCAGAAGCCGCCTTCACGGATTCAACAACAGCTACTTCGTCGCCTTTTTCGTATGACGCGCCAACTTCCGGCAGTTCAACGAATACAACGTCACCAAGGGCGTTCTGGGCATAGTCGGTAATACCAACCGTTGCGATTTCGCCTTCAACTTCCAGCCACTCATGCTCTTCAGTAAATTTCAACATGCGCCTATCCTCCAAAATCCAGGCTTAAGATACTTGCTTGCGCTTGTAGCGCTGCTCAACAAATGGGGTGCTTGCGACCTTGGCCGGGTGGGCCTTGCCGCGGATCAGAAGCTGCACATCGGTGCCGACTTCCGTAAATTCTTTCGGGACATAGCCCATGGCAACCGGGCCGCCGAACGTGGGGCCAAAACCGCCAGAGGTGATCTTGCCGATCTCATTGCCATCCATGTCTGCGATGATAGTGCCTTCGCGTGCTGGGGCGCGGCCCGCAGGCAAAATGCCCACGCGGGAGCTTGCTGCGCCTTCCGCCAGTTCCTTGAGGATACGGTCAGCGCCGGCAAAGTCAGCGTCTTCGCGGCGTTTCTTGCCAATAGCAAAAGTTACATTCGCACCAACCGGCGTGACGCTCGCGTCAAAATCATGACCGGACAGACACAGCCCAACCTCAAGGCGCAGGCTGTCGCGCGCGCCAAGGCCAATCCATTCTACATCGTCGCTTGCCAAAAGGCGCTTACACAAGGCCTCAGCCTCGCTCTCAGGCACGGAAATCTCATAGCCGTCCTCGCCGGTATAGCCAGAACGAGACACCCAGCAAACCACGCCTTCAAGCGTGATGGCGGTTGCTTCCATGAAGCCAAGGCCTGCGGCCTCTGGTGCCAGCTCTGCCAGCACTTCTTCCGCCTTCGGGCCCTGCAGCGCGATCAGCGCGCGATCTTCAAGAGGCTCTACGGTGATAAGGTCACCCAGCTTTTCTTCAAGGATATCATAGTCTTTGTCTTTGCAGGCCGCATTCACGACGACATAGAGCGTACCCTCAGCATCGTGGCTGCGGGTAACCATCAGGTCATCCTCGATACCACCTTCGTCGTTCAAGAGTAGCGTGTAGCGCATCTTGCCCGGCTTCAACACCTGAAGCGCGCCCGGCATGATCTTCTCAAGCGCGGCGGCCGGGTCACTGCCATCTTTGGAATGAATGTAGCACTGGCCCATGTGAGACACATCAAACAGGCCCGCCTTCGCACGGCAGAACTCATGCTCTTTCATGATGCCGAGCGGATATTGGACAGGCATGGCATAGCCGGCGAACGGCACCATTTTGCCGCCAGCAGCCACATGCATGTCATAAAGGGGGGTCTTGAGAAGGGTCTCATCAGTCATCAGGTATGGTCTCCGCGTGCGCATGGTACCGGATAAATCCGGCAATTGCGCCCCCTCTGTCACGGAACCTGAGAGATTTGACCGGCAAAAACTGGCCGGCTTACCCCGTCGGTGAGCCCCGCTTGCGCGGATAGCTGCTTTCCAGAGCGTTACATGGCCCGTGCGGTCCTTTTGCCTGAGAGTTTCCGGGGCGGTTGCTCCTTCGGCGCCAGCCGTCAAACCCATCAGAGGTAACTGGTCTCTCCCGCACGGTTGCTGCAATATACCATAAAGCATACAGCGTAACGTGTTGGCGACGGTATGCCGGACGGCGCGCTAAGAGTCAATCACGCAATTGCTCGCCCAATCGCTTTTATCAGCGCTACCTGCCACATTTCATCCCGTCCTATTTTCATTTCGTCGCAATCCACCTTGAATAACGCTATACTATAGCATAGATATCTTTCCGATTGGTTCTACAGGCTAGGGGTTTGATAACGGTGGCATTTGCCGAATCAAATAACGTGAAAACAAGCATGAAGGGGCGCCTGATAGCGCTGCTTGCGCTGTTTTTCGTCGCGGCCCAATTCCTTGCCGCCGCCCACAACGGTGCCTATGGCGACAGTGACCACCTGCATGACGGCCACCCCTGTATTGTAGCATCCATCGTCAAGAAATCGTCAGATATGGATATGGCGGAAACGGCCGATTTCGCCTTCGACGACCGAGCAGAATGGATAGAACCAACCGCCCAGCCCCATCAGGCAGACAGCGAGACCGTCCGGTCGCGCAGCATTCGCGCCCCACCAGCACACGCATGATCCCGCGGCCCTGTGCCGTCACCAATAAGCAATCCTATACTGAACGCGCCAGCTCCCTATTTGCCGCGCGACATCTGATTGATACAGGGATGATTACCGTGTCTGAAGTTATGAAACAAAAACGATTTTCCATTCTCCTTGCCTCCAGCGCTCTTGTGGGTGGCTGGACGATGCCTGCCAACGCTGCTGCTGCACCACCACTTGGTGAGCAGCTGGAAGAAATTGTTGTCTCCGGCGCCTATGAAGGCCGCAAGCTTGGCGAAACTATCGTCGGCGCCACGGTTCTGAGGCAGGAGGAAATCCTGCGCCAGCTTGATGGCTCGCTCGGTGAAACGCTGAAGCGCCAGCCAGGCATTTCCAGTACCTTCTTCGGCCCTGGCGCAAGCCGGCCCATCATTCGCGGCCTGGGCGGTGACCGGATTCGCGTACTGGACGCCAGCCTCGGATCGATTGACGCCTCCTCAACCAGCCCAGACCACGCAGTTTCGGTGGAGCCTGCGCTTGCGGAACGTATTGAGATTCTGCGCGGCACCGCCATGCTCATGTATGGCAGCAGCGCTACTGGCGGCGTAATCAACGTGTTTGACGGCAGGATACCGAACGATCTGCCGGAAGGTGGTTTTGAAGGGGCCGTCCGCTATGGCCACAGCACTGTGAACGATGGCGACGAAGTAACGGCAGCCTTCAATGCCACCCTTGGCAAGATTGGCGACAGCACGCTTGTTGCCCACGGCGACTTCATGTTCCGCAATACGGATGACTATAACATCCCGGGCTATGCCGAATCCGAAGCCTTCCACGACGCAGAAGAGGCCGAAGAAGAAGGTCATGAAGAAGACCATGACGCAGACCACGAAGGTGAGCGTGAGGGTGAAGAATTCGGTATCGCCGAAAATTCCGCCACTGAAACATCTGGCGGCTCGGGCGGCTTGTCGCTTCTGTTCCAGGACGGTTTTATCGGCGTAAACATCAAGAAGGTGGACAGCCAGTATGGTGTGCCAGGTGGCCACGCCCACGGCGATGAAGACCACGAAGAAGACGGACATGAGGAGGACGGCCACGAGGAAGAAGGCGAAGAAGCTGTCACTATCGACCTGAACCAAATTCGCTATGACTTAAATGGTGAGCTGAGCCGCGACTTCGGTTGGTTCAAGAAAGCCAAGCTCCGCTTCGGCTATGCCGACTATAAGCACACTGAACTTGAAGGCGAGGCCATCGGCACCGTGTTCGCCAACAAGGGCTGGGAAGGCCGGCTGGATCTGATTGAAAAAGGCGGCGGCGAATGGTCTGGCGCGACGGGTATCCAGCTCCGACGGCGTGACTTTTCGGCTATCGGCGACGAGGCCTTTGTGCCTTCCACCATCACCAATCAGTTCGGCCTCTATAGCGTCAAGGAATTTGACATGGGCCATTACACACTTGAAGTGGGGGGCCGATACGAGCACACGAAATACACAGCCGATGAGTTGGGCACGAGCGAAAAGTTCGATGGCTTCAGCGCTTCCGCAGGCCTGGGGTATGACCTGACAGACGCTGCCTTTATCGGTGTGTCCCTGTTCCGTACAGAACGCGCGCCTTCTGCTGAAGAGCTATTCTCCAACGGCCCACACCTAGCCACCGGCGCTTTTGAGCTCGGTGACCAGACACTGAGGCTCGAGACGGCGCTGGGCGTTGAAGCCACATTCAGCTATTCGGAAGGCCCCTTTACCTTGGCTGTGAACGGCTTCCTGACCAACTATAACGACTTCATCTATGAAGCCGCCACAGGCGAAGAAGAAGACGGCTTGCCCGTTTTCGCATTCACTGCGAGCGATGCGCGCTTCTACGGCTTTGAAGCCAAGGCAGAATTCCACGCTGGATCGTTCAACAGCGGCGCGCTGGGCGAAGTTGATATCCATATTGACGGCCAGATGGACTATGTGCGCGCCAAGCTGACAGGCGTTGACGGCACAGCGAACCTGCCGCGCATACCGCCCCTGTCCGCGCTGATGGGTATTGAAGCATCCTCTCTTTCAGTCGACTTCCGGACGGAACTTGAATATGCCGCAAGCCAGAACCGGGTAACGGAATTTGAACTTCCTACAGAAGATTACCTGCTGTGGAACGCCTACCTGACTGTTCGCCCGTTTGATAACAAGAACCTGTCGCTTGCCCTGAAGGCCACGAACATCGGCAATGTGGAAGCACGCCAGCACACCAGCTTCCTCAAGGACATGGTGCCACTTCCAGGCCGCAACATCGGCGTGGCGTTCCGCGCCACCTTCTAAGGCAAACAGCATTATCCAGAATCAAAAACGGCGGCTCCATAAGGGCCGCCGTTTTCATTTGAACTTTATTGGAAAGCGTCTAGCGCTCCATGTTGAAAATCGCATCCTGAGCCGTTAGCTGGAAGCCCACGAGAACTTCATAATTATAGCGACGAGCCTGCTCAATCGTCGGGATATGCTGCTCCAGCACTTCACGCGAAGAAGCACGGCCATTGCTGTCGAAATTCAGCGTCACGTCATAGATTTTCTTGGTGATAATCTGGCTGTTGTCCTTCAGGACCACGACAAAGTATGGGAGGGTCACGCTGCCGCCCCGGAAAGCATCGCCTCTTGTGGCCGCAACGCTAAAGCTAACGTCGGAGGTCACATCCTCGGCCTCTTCACAAGTCAGGCGCACGTCCATGATGGAAGCAGTGAAAGCCACGTCCTCAATGTTACGGCCTTCGCCTTCAAAGCGGGTCAGTGTGCCAGCGTCCCCCACAACAGCAATGGCCGGACAGCGGGACACCGTCACCTCAAGCGGATTGCGGTTGCCGCAGGCAGCCAGCAAGAACAGAAGACCGAACAAAATCACACTACGAACGGACATAAATCGCCTTTCAAAATCAGGTATCGGCCAATGGCGCCCTTCTGTGGGTCAGCGTAAAGCCGGAATTTGGCCGCGATCATAAAAAGAAGACCGCTAAAGAGCAACCCACCTTATCGCCCGCTGGCACAATTAGCACGCAGCACCGGCTATCAGCCAAGCATGTCGAAACTGTGGCGCCAGAAAAGCAATCAGACAAGCATTCAGGCAAGCACGACATCTTATGCGCCCGCGAAGCACGTCTTGCTTGACGCTTGGGGCAGTTGGGCGGTAGCTAAGGGCTGCAATTTCTTTCCCATGGAGGCAGCCGAATGGCGGCAGAAAACAGCCTGCGAATTCTTTTGGCCAACCCGCGCGGTTTCTGCGCCGGGGTCGACCGCGCGATCAAGATCGTCGAACTGGCGATCAAGAAGTTCGGCTCGCCCGTCTATGTAAGGCACGAAATCGTGCATAACCGCTATGTAGTCGAAGGCCTTGAAGCCAAGGGCGCCGTGTTCGTGGACGAACTGGACGAAGTACCAACCGACATGCCGGTTGTCTTTTCTGCCCACGGCGTGCCCAAGTCGGTACCGGCAGAGGCTGAACGCCGAAACATGGTGTATGTAGACGCCACCTGCCCGCTTGTGTCGAAAGTGCACAGGCAGGTTGAGCGTCACCTGATGCATGGCCGCGAGATTTTGATGATCGGCCACGCAGGGCACCCGGAAGTCATCGGCACCATGGGCCAGGTGCCCGACGGCACAGTGACACTGATCGAAACAGTAGAGGATGTGGCGAAGTTCGAGCCCAAGAACCCGGAAAAGCTGGCCTTCGTGACACAGACCACTTTGTCGGTTGATGATACTTCCGAAATTGTCGCAGCCCTTCTGGACCGCTTCCCGTCTTTGGACCAGCCCAACAAGGAAGACATTTGCTACGCCACCACCAACCGCCAGATCGCGGTGAAAGAAGTGGCCAAGCAGGCCGACCGCATGATCGTGATCGGCGCCTACAATAGCTCTAACAGCATGCGTCTTGTGGAAGTCAGCGAAAAGGCAGGCTGCCCGGCAAAGCTGGTGCGCCGTGCGGTTGAACTGGACTGGGACTGGCTGGACGGAGCCACCGCCGTGGGTATTTCCGCAGGTGCGAGCGCCCCGGAAGTGCTGGTCGAAGAAGTGATCGAAGCCCTCAAGGGGCATTATGACGCCAAACTGGAACTGGTGACCACCGCAGAAGAAAATGTGGTGTTCAAGGTGCCGCCCATTCTGAAGGACGTTGCCTGATGGCGGTCTACACTAAGGTTGACGACCAGACGCTAAGCGCCTTCCTGAGCCGTTACGATGTCGGCAAAGCCACAAGCTTCAAAGGCATTGCCGAAGGCGTGGAGAACTCCAACTATCTGCTGGAGACCACCAAGGCGCGCTATATCCTGACGCTTTATGAGAAGCGCGCAAACCCGGACGAACTGCCCTATTTCCTGAACATGATGGAACATTTGGCGGAAGGCGGCATCCCAACCCCGCTGCCGATTCATGATAAAGCGGGCAAGGCGCTGCAGATACTGGCTGGCCGCCCGGCCTGTCTGATCAGCTTTCTCTCCGGGGTAAGCGTCCATCATCCATCCGAGAATCAATGCGCGGCTCTAGGTGGCATGCTCGCGGACATGCACAAAGTGGGACAAAGCTTCGACGAATCCCGCCCCAATGACCTGTCGCTAGCGGGCTGGAAAGACCTGGCAGCCAAGACCGAAGCCCGTGCTGATGAAGTAAAGGCCGGGCTGGCGGATGAAATCAGGGCCGAGATCGCAGCACTGGACGCCGCCTGGCCAACTGGCCTGCCAACTGGCACCATCCACGCGGACCTGTTTCCGGACAATGTGCTGTTCACTGGTGACACCATCACCGGGGTGATTGATTTCTATTTCGGCTGCACCGACATGCTCGCTTATGACATCGCGGTGTGCATCAACAGTTGGTGCTTTGATGAAAATCACCAGTTCCTGCCCGGCCATGCCAAACGACTGATGGAAATGTATGACGCCCACAGGCCGCTGACGCCCGTCGAAGTTGATGCTCTTCCGCTTCTGTGCCGGGGGGCTGCGCTACGGTTTCTGCTGACCCGCCTTTACGACTGGCAGAACCCGGTTGAAGGTGCGGTTGTGACCCCAAAAAATCCGCTTGATTACCTGAAGCGGCTGAAGTTTCACCAGCAGATCAGGGATGCGGCCGGTTATGTCGTCTAAAAAGAAGGTCGTTGAAATCTATACCGACGGCGCCTGTTCCGGGAATCCGGGGCCGGGCGGTTGGGGCGCGCTGCTCCTTTATGGCGAACACGAAAAGGAAATCACCGGCGGCGAGCTGGAGACCACGAACAACCGCATGGAGCTGACGGCGGCGATAGAGGCACTGAAGCTTCTCAAGCGCCCGTGCATCGTGCATCTGCACACAGACAGCACCTATGTGCGCGACGGCATCACCAAATGGATTCACGCCTGGAAAAACAAGGGCTGGAAAAACGCCGCCAAAAAGCCGGTGAAGAATGCCGACCTGTGGCAGGCGCTGGATAAAGCCATTAAGCCCCACGAGATTGACTGGATCTGGGTAAAGGGCCATGCGGGCGACCCAGGCAATGAACGCGCAGACGCACTGGCAAACCAGGGCATGGCCCCCTACAAGCCATAAAAAAAGCGCGGACAATTGCCCGCGCTTTTCTTTGTTTTATGCTTAATCGCAGGCCGATTAACGCGCCTCTGAAGCGTCCACTCCAAGACCGCCGAAGGTACGACCAAAGAAGTCACCGGCGTTCCAGCGTGGGCGCTCATCCGCATTCGCCACTTCATTCAGGATCAACCAGTTCACATAGGCGAACTTGGCGCCGGCCTGATAATTGATCTCCTGATCGAGCGAGTCATGCGGACGGTGGTAGGTCTTGCCCAGGAACTCGCGGAAGATGGCACCGCCATCCTTGCCGTCCACCGATGGGCCCCAACCTGTTACCAGAAACACGGAAGGGATGCCCTGCTGCACGAACCGGTAATGGTCGGACCTTGTGAAGATGCCCTCTTCCGGCATTGGGTCCGGGCTCAGGGCCACGCCAATGCTGCCCACTGCTTCGGCCGTTACCGGACCAAGCGATGAGCGGTCCGCACCAAAGGCAACTACATCGGCGAAATCATACAGCAGAATCGGCATATCCACATTGACGTTGGCAACCATCTGTTCCTTTGCCACCGTCGGGAATTTGGCGAAATACTCAGCGCCCAGAAGGCCTTTTTCTTCTGCCACAACAGCGGCAAACAGAATGGACCGGCGGGGACGCTCGCCCGAGCGCACATAAGCCCGCGCCACTTCCATCATCACAGCAACGCCCGACGCGTTATCAAGCGCGCCGTTGTTGATCTTGTCATCACCCTTTGCATGCTCGGAAACACCGATATGATCCAGATGCGCAGACATCACAACATACTCGTTTTTCAGTTCCGGGTCAGACCCTTCAAGCACAGCCAGGACATTGGGGCTATGGAAGGTGTCGGACAGGATACTGTCTCGCTTGATGGATGCGCTGGTCATAAGCGGCATCGCCTTTGGCGTGCCCTCTTCTGCTTCGGCCAAAACATCGTCAAAGGACATGTCGGCCCCCTCAAAGAGCATCCGGGCCACGTCGTGGCTGATCGCAGCAGAGGCAGTTATGCGCGGGGTGCCATCGTCAGTGCCCTCAGGGGCCACCCAATCAAAAGATTCGCTGCCCAGATATTTCTTGAGCCGGGAAAATGGACGGCGCTTTTCACCAGCGAGAGTGCTGACAACAAGCGTTCCAACGACGCCACGGCGAGCCAGTTCCTTTTTCTTGGTCGTACTTGAGCCGTGGTGCGCACGAATTTCGCTGTTGAAGCTTGTCGGTGCGCCACCGATAAGAACTGCAATCTTGCCTTCAAGGTCAACGCCCGTGAGGTCATCATGACCAAGATCTGGCGCGTGGATGCCATAGCCAACAAACACAAGATCGCCCGAGACATCGCCCGACGGCACATTCACATCACCGCTCATGTAGAAGTCATCGCCGGCAGTCAGCGTCTTTTCTTCGCCGTTCACAGTTACGCTCATCGCAGCTGATTCAACATCCAGCTTGGCCGTCTTGAACGGAACTTCCTGGAAGTACCCACCATTTTCGCCCGCCGGTTTCAAGCCAAGCTGGGCAAATTCAGCCGCCACATAATTAGCTGAGATGCGGTAGCCTTCGCTACCTGTATCGCGGCCCTTGAGTGTATCATCTGCCAGGAAACGAACATCGGCTTCGATCCGACTGGCGCTGAAGCTTTCCGCCCGGTCGGCTGCCGTTTTCTCCACACTACCGGTATCGGCACACGCTGCCACTGCCAGAAATGACAGCGCGGAAAAGCCGACACGCATTTTATTATTGCTAAACACTGTAACCAGTCCCCTTAGTTATTAACTTTGCGGGCTCCCAAACCCACAACATGCCGCAGTTTGCCAGGCTGCGACCGAATAAATGACAATACGCAGCTTTTACACCCAGTCAATCCAAGCGAAAGCTTACTGCGACAAAGCGTTTTACTGTTGCTTTAAAGCGTCGACAACGGCCCACAGCCGGTCTTGTCCCCACAAGGTCTCATTGCCCACCCGGAAGGTGGGCACGCCCCATGCACCCGCCATCAAAAGTGCCTGACGGTTTCTTTCCGCCACAGGCCCCCAGACTTCTTCCGGCAGGGCGGCCGAAAGTTTGGCGCCGCCAATGCCGGCCCGGTCCAGGATTTTCCTGAGCCCCGCGTCTGTGGTGCCGTCGATCCCCTCAGCCCATACGCCTCTGGTGAAGGCCTTGAAGAAAGCCAGGTCCTGGTCTGTGTCCGCAAAGGCAAAACCAAGCCCCATCGCCCGTTTGGTCGCCAGCCCAAGGGGGTCAACGATACGCCCGAACGGAATACCCTCCGCCCGCGCCTCGCGCGCTGTATCCATCAGGATATAGCGGCCTTTGGCAGGTGGCACCTTCATGCCGCGCATCATCATTGGCAGCACCGGCTTCAACTTGAGCCGGATACCGGATTTTTCCGCCAGTTCTGACGCCAGTTGCAGCCCAAGATAGCTATAGGGGCTACGAACAGAGAAAAAGAGCTCCACACTACGCCCGGATACCGATTTTTCCATATTCTGAAGACCGTATCGCCATAGGCGGGTGAGCTCGAAATGCACTTCACCATCCCCCACACCTGCCTTATTCAGGCGGTGCTCCAGATGGTCCAACCGGTCCAGCCCAAGATAAAACTCGCCACCATAATAGACGGTGGCACTGGCATAGTGGCCAAGCTGCCTCAGCAGTTTTTCATTTTTCTCAAGCGCCAACTCGTCAATGTCTGCTGCAACACACTGGCTGCGCACCAGCTTGTGGTCGTTACGCCAAAGCGCCTCACCGACTTCTTCTGCCGCAGTGAAAAAAGCAGGATCATCCTGCAAGCTGACCAGATAGCGGTTGGCCATGCCCACATTCAGCCGATCCGGCACCATGGCGGTTGAAGGAAAGCCAAGCCCGTAAAGCCGGGCGAGCCGCGTGGCATCAAGAATGCTGTAGGCTTCGAAGCGCTGAGGATCGGGATACATGTTGGCGGGCAGCCGTTCGATCACCAAAGGCTTTATCTTTACGTCAAAGCGGCT
Organism: Kordiimonas lipolytica; assembly: GCF_001550065.1. The sequence continues at coordinate 199,317 of NZ_LRUB01000036.1, read as the reverse complement.
GGCAAGGTCAGGCAACGCCTGCACCATCAATTGGCAATAGGGGTCATCCGTGCGGTGAAAATACAGAATCTCTCGCCCCCGGCGCCCAAAGCGCCGCGACACTTCCTCTCTCGCACGGGCCAGATTCAATCTGGTCTCGCTTGTCAGCCAGGCCGCTATACCCGACTTCAATACTGTTTCGAAACTCATTGAGCGGCAGTCTTGTTTGTTGATCCCTAGATCGCTTCTAGCACTATTGATCTGGCTTCAACAGCCCTTACCTGCCTGTGCTGCAAACAGGCACAAAAAAGGGCCGCAGAAGCCGCCCTTTCAGTCTCTTTCGTTGGCCCGGCTTAAAGCTGGGTCAGCGCGTGCTCAGCGGAAGATACCTGAAACGCGCCTGGCTCCTCGATATTCAGCTGGGTCACAGTGCCGTCTTCCACAATCATGGAAAACCGCTTTGACCTGGTGCCCATGCCAAACCCGGATGCATCCATTTCAAGGCCCAGCGCCTTGGCGAATTCGGCGTTGCCGTCTGCCAGCATTACAACCTTGTCCTCGACGCCCGCGCTTTTGCCCCAGGCGTTCATGACAAACACATCGTTCACCGACACGCAGGCGATGGCATCCACGCCTTTAGCGAGGATTTCATCAGCATGCTCGACAAAGCCCGGCAGGTGTTTGGCCGAACAGGTCGGCGTGAAAGCCCCTGGTACGGAGAAAAGCACGACCTTGCGCCCCTCAAAAAACTCCTGTGTGGACACTGGCCCCGGACCGTCCGCTGTCATGGTAGTCAGCGTCGCGGCGGGAATTTTATCACCAAGCTGGATGGTCATCGTTTGCTCCTGTGGTTTGCCCGATCGGGCAATTGATCTGGTATTTACTCTAGCCGTTATTTGGCAGGCAGGTCCAGCATGCGCTCAATGGCATTGCCCTGCCCATCAATGAAGGTCAGTCGGATCTGCTTACCCCGCAGGTCCATCGGCTTTTTCCCGGTCATGGCGGAGAGCACAAAACGCGCCGAGCGCCCGTCCCCCGTAATCTTAATCCTGGGTGCGCCGAAATGGACCATATCGTTCACCTCAGCCAGCATATCAGGCGCAGTAAGCATGGCATCCGCGCGGGCATCCACCACCACATGTTGGCGGCCCACAGGCCCGGTGACGCGAACGGAATCAATCACAAGGCCTGCGCCCGCATCGCCCTCACGCTCAGGCACTTTTTTCATCCAGGCATCGACACGAATATCATGCGGTGAAAAATCAGCCCCCAATGCCGAGGCAGGGAGGTTATAGGTGGCATCAAATGGCACGCAGATATCCTTGCACACCATGAAGCTGGCACTCACGGTTATGCCCGCTTCATTGGTGCTGTGCGGCCGAAACGGCAACAACACCGTGTGGCTGTAGCCATATGTCTCCAGACCGAAAAGCTCGAACCGTTCAGGAACGGGAAAAAGAATATCAATCTCTGCAGCGTCCTGGCTCAGACGCACTGGCAGCCCGGCTTCGCCGGGAGACCGCCAATAGGTCTTCCACCCCGGCGCCAGCTTGGCCTCCCAGGCCAACAGCGGCTTACCATCTGAATTCGTCATGTCGGCAGATGTTGTAACAAGGCGGGTTTGAAGCATATCAAGATGCTCCTGCCACGGCGTCTCTCCCGCCTGTACGGGTAATGTCAGGCCAAAAAGGCCACTCAAAACTATTAAAATCGAACGCATGCCGGTCTCCAGCTGATTTCCTGTCATGATTAGCAACCGCCTTGATGAATTGCCAGTCGCGATTGATCACATTGCCGTCAATCCGGCCAGACCGGCGACCCACATATAGGTTTACAACCGCTGGCCGATTGCACAATCCTGCTATACGCGCTAAGCTTGAAGGCGCTATATAGAGAGGCCACATGACATCATCCACTTACCTGGACAGCAAGCTACTGCTGGCAATGCCCAGCATGACCGACCCACGGTTTGACCGGAGCGTCGTTTATGTTTGTTCCCACGATGAATCGGGCGCTATGGGTCTGGTGATCAACCAACCCTTTCCCAACCTGACGTTTGAAAGCCTTCTCGAGCAACTGGATATCGAAACCGAAGGCCCAGTGCCGCCGCTTCCTATCCACACAGGTGGGCCAGTGGAACCCGGGCGGGGCTTTGTACTGCATTCAGCAGATTTCGTGCAGGAATCAACCCTGGTGGTCAGCGAAACGCTGGCGCTGACAGCAACGGTAGATATCCTGACCGCGCTTGCACACGGGCGCGGGCCGATACATCATCTTCTGGCGCTTGGCTATGCCGGATGGGGTGCGGGCCAACTGGAACAGGAAATCCAGGAAAACGCCTGGCTGACGGCAGAAGCCGACGACGAGATCATTTTCAATACGGAACTCGAACAAAAATGGCCACGCGCCATGGCTAAACTGGGCATCAATATTTCGATGCTGTCATCGGATGCAGGGCACGCCTGACCCACCATCCCCAATTCAGTTAAGGGTATGTCCCTGCTGGCCTGACAGACGGTCGAGATCAAAGGAAGGTATCTCCTGCCCCGGCAACTTGTTTGCGCCGCTGCGATAGAGAGCCAGAACCTTGGGCACATCAAGGGCGCGCAATTCAACGCCGATCAACTCAAGCATCGCATTAACCCGGTCAGACAACTGCTCTCTCGAGAGCACGCGCGGCGAAGGCACAACCATCAGCGTTGTCAGATCATGCTGAAAACGTCCCCAGTGGTCCGAAAATTCTTGATTCAGCATATCAAAGGGCCGCACGACACCGACAAGCACGGTCCCTGCCATCGCCCGTGTATCGGAAAAGGGCAATGCCAATACTTCCAGGTCGAAGGTCTCATCCTGTTCAAGCGAGAATGAACCCGTGCGCACAAGACCACTGCCCTGCACGAGAGAGGTGGCATACAGTTCTTCCATTACCGAGGCTTGCTCGTGGTCACTGAAGATATCGGCATATGTCTTGCCAGCCATGCCGCACCCGACACCTTCTTCAAGGCTGGAACCTGCAAGGCGATACCGAAGCGAGCCATCTGCCCCCATTTCCAGGATGAACATCCAGGGCAATATTGTCGTAAGCCGACGAAGATCAAGCTGCGAGCGTTCAGGCAACGCATCCGCGCCGCCTAAATCATGCCAGTAAGCCAGTAATTGACACAACTCCGGGCTCAACAAGAGTCCCCCCTGAATATTTTATGGCTGGCATGGTATCACTATACCTGCCTGCCAGCAATACTTAGAGGAGTATGAATTAATCTTATAATTTAGTAACGGATTTCACTAAAACACGATCAGGAGAAAGTAATCCGGTCCAAATCACCGCCACCGACTATTGCCGTAGCAAGATCGGGTTTCACCAATAACTGCTCTGCGGTACGCGCAACGTCATCTGGCGTGACTGCCTCGACATTGCTGATCATTTCCTCGATTGGGATCAGGCGATCGAACACAAGCATCTGGCGACCCATCTGCTCCATCCGCGACGTTGTCGCCTCAAGCGCCATAACAAGACCGGATTTCAGCTGGGCGACAGCGATTTTGAATTCTTCGTCTGTCGGGCCTTTCGTCAGCGCTTCCATTTCGCCTTTGATCACCGGCATCATGCCTTCGGCCATTTCCGGGCCGGTACCAGCATAGATGCCCAACAAGCCAACGTCCTGATGGCTGCTGGTGAAGCTGTAGACCGAATAAGCCAAGCCCCGGTTTTCCCGCACCTCCTGGAACAGACGCGAAGACATGCCGCCACCCAAAATCGTGGAGTAGACCTGCATGGCGTAATAATTGTCGTCCGTAAAGGACACGCCCGGCCACGCCGCCGTCACATGTACCTGTTCAAGGTCGCGTTTCTCGCGGATATCCCCACCAGTAAAGCGCGCGGGTGTTGTGCTGCTGGCCACGCCTGCCTTAAGCCCTGCCAACTTCTCTTCCGCCAAAGCCACTAGGTCCTTGTGCTCAAGATTGCCTACAGCAGAGACCACAATATTTGATGCGGTATAATTACTGGTCAGGTAGCTACGCAGATCAGCGCTTGAGAAACTACGCACGCTGTCTGCTGTACCCAGGATTGACCGGCCGATGGCCTGGTCGCGGAAGGCCGCGTCCTGAAGGTGGTCGAACACGATATCGTCTGGCGTATCAAGCGCCTGCCCGATTTCCTGCAGGATCACCTCTTTTTCACGCACAAGTTCACTGTCATCACACTGGCTGTTTAGGATGATGTCCGCCAGAACATCGAATGCAAGCGGCAGGTCATCTTTCATCACACGGGCGTAATAGGTGGTGTTGTCGCGACTGGTATAGGCGTTCATCTGGCCGCCAACGGCTTCAATCTCGCTGGCGATATCGCGCGCGGTCCTACGCTTCGTGCCTTTGAACAGCATATGTTCCAGGCAGTGCGTGATGCCGTTGAGCTTCAGAGGTTCGTGGCGTGCGCCGATATCCACCCACATGCCGACGGCCACAGTTTGAAGCTGGGGCCGGCTTTCACTGACAATACGGAGGCCTGATGGCAGGCGGGTAACCTCTACACTCAATCTATAGTCCTTGCTCTATTCGCGCCTGAAGCGCTGTCACGTCGTTGGCGAGCGTGATAAGCCTTTCTTCGCGCGAAAGCAAGTCTGCCATATGGGCGGGGAGTGCTGGGTCAACGCCAGTGGCCTCTGTAACCGCCGCACCAAACTTGGCCGGATGGGCGGTCGAGAGCGTCACCATAGGTACACTTGGGTCAGTGTTGCACACGGCAGCAGACGCCAGCCCCACGGCAGTATGCGGGTCCGCCACATAGCCGCTGGCCTTGTAAAGATCAGCCATCACCTTGGCCGTCAGGGCGTCATCTGCCTGGCTTGCGGCGAAAGACGCCCGCAGTGCCTCAAGGTGCGCCTGTTTGAGGTCAAAGCCCTTCTCAGCCGTCAGCGTATCCATATAGGCCCGGATTTCCGCAGCGTCGCGACCGGCCAGATCAAACATCAGGCGTTCGAAGTTGCTGGACACCTGGATATCCATGCTGGGCGACAGCGTTGCCTCCACCCCGTCTGCACGGTAAGCGCCCGACTGCAGCGCGCGGGCCAGGATGTCATTCTTGTTCGTGGCGATCACCAGTTGGCGGACCGGCAGGCCCATGCCCTTGGCAATATAGCCCGCGAAAATATCCCCGAAGTTGCCGGTAGGCACAGTGTAGGACACTTCGCGGTCAGGTGCACCAAGTGCGACCGCGGAGGTGAAATAATAGACAATCTGCGCCATCACCCGCGCCCAGTTGATGCTGTTCACAGCCGTCAGGCCCACACGGTCGCGGAACTCAAGGTCATTGAAGCAGGCTTTCACCAGCGCCTGGCAGTCGTCGAAATTGCCCTCTACGGCGATATTGACTACATTGTCCTCAAGGACCGTCGTCATCTGGCGGCGCTGCACTTCAGACACACGGTCTTTGGGGTGCAGCATATAGATGGTGACATTGTCGCGCCCGCGGCAGCCCTCAATGGCGGCAGAACCGGTGTCGCCAGACGTTGCGCCCAGAATTGTCAGCTTCTGCCCGCGCTTGGCCGTGAAATGGTCGAAGAAACGGCCGAGCAGTTGGAGTGCGAAATCCTTGAACGCCAGCGTCGGGCCATGGAACAGCTCCAAGAGCCAGTCGTTTGCGCCAAGCTGCACCAAGGGCGCCACAGCCGGGTGGCGGAAGGCCTTGCCATAGGTGGCGTCCAGCATGGCTTTGAGGTCTGCGTCCGACAGGCTTCCGGCAACGAAAGGCTGGATCACTTCGAACGCCACGTCTGCATAGGGCTTGCCGCGGAAGCTGCGGATCTTGCCTGCGCTGAATTTTGGCAGTTCCTCAGGCACATAGAGACCACCGTCCCGGGCCAGGCCAGTCAGCGTTACCCCTTCAAAATCCAGTTTTTCGGCTTCGCCGCGCGTAGATATATATTTCACGATCAGTGCACTCAACTTTACGAATCTTGCGAAGGCTAGTAGTAGGCGCAGACCGACCGGGATGCAAGAGTAAGCGCGCCGGATTGCGGCATAATTGCTTTAGCCTTCGTGAAGACCGACTTTTTCGAAAGTCTACTCTTCCCGGCCACGCTTGAAGCCGAAAGCGATATAAACACCAAGGAGCGTCATGGCGAGGCCATACCATGTAAGGGCATACTGAAGGTGATCGTTGGGGATATCCACCCGCACCTGCCCGCCCTGCGGCAGTGCACCTGGCTGCCCCACATGATCACTGAAAATGCGGAAGTGATAATATTCCTTGGTCCTGAGGCCCCAATAGGCTGCCATCTCATGCACGTCAGCGGTAAACCAGTTGCCGCCGGCCGCATCGTTCGGCGGGGTCATGGAACCCGGCGTAGCGCTGGTGCGCAGCACGCCGGTTACCGTGATGTCACCTGACGGCAGCGCCGGGATTTCTTTCTGGTGGAATGGTATCCAGCCGAAATTCACGACTACGACCATGCCGTGGCGCTTCTGCACCGGCGCATAAACGTGATAACCAGCCTTGCCAGACATGCTCGTGGCCGACACCTTGATCGGCGCGCGATCCAGCACTGTCCCGGTAAAAGACACGCGGTGATATTCCAAGCTAAGCGGATCATCAAGATGCACAGGCAGCGGCATGGGTGCTGCCGCGAGCCCGGCCTCTATCCGCGCCAAGAGGTCGGTCTTGGGGCCAACCTTGCTGGCCTGCCAAGTACCAAGGCCGATCAACACGATCATGCCCAATAGAGCACAGACTGTCAGCGCCACACCAGGTTTGAAGCCCTTAGGCATCTTTGTCCTCGCCATCTGTCAGGCGGCCCTCGGCGGCGTCATGATGGAACTGCAGCGCTACCAGTGTGGCTTTGAACACCCGCAACATCCAGATGCTGCCAAACAGGATCAGGGCGAAGATGATGGTCATGGCGAGCCACGGCGGCATATGCATACCGCCGATCAGGATAAAGCCGACAAGGGCCGCAATCGCCCCCATGATCAGGATCACGAACACCTGCGCGCCATCGCCCGGGTCTGCCGCCCTTAGGTCGAAACCGCAGACATCGCACGTATCGCGGATATCCAGGCTCATGGGCTTGAAGAAAGCGCCTTCGCCGCACTTGGGGCAGCGGCCAAGGAAACCGGCCCTATAAGGCGAAACCGACCGGGATTGCTCCCGGCCGGCTTCTTTTTCTTTATTCTGCATGTCTGCAGGCATGCCTTATGCACCGCCCCAGATGTAGATGCAGAAGAACAGGAAGATCCAAACAACGTCCACGAAATGCCAGTACCAGGCAGCAGCCTCGAAGCCGAAGTGGTGGTCTGGCGTGAAGTGGCCCTTGTAAGAACGGCCCAAGCAAACAGCCAGGAAGATGGTGCCGACAAGTACGTGGAAACCGTGGAATCCGGTTGCCATGAAGAATGTCGCGCCATAGATGTTACCGGAAAACTCGAATGCCGCGTGCATATACTCATACACCTGAACGCAGGTGAAGATCGCACCCAGGATCACGGTCAGCCACAGGCCCTTTTTCAGGCTGTCGCGGTCACCTTCAACCACAGCGTGGTGTGCCCAGGTCACGGTCGTACCGCTAAGCAGCAGGATCAGCGTGTTCATGAATGGCAGGTGCCAAGGATCGAACGTCTCGATACCGGCTGGTGGCCACATAGCGTCGTTATTCAGCGTTTCCCAGAAAGCGCCAATCTCAGGCAGTGGGATCTTTGGGTACAGGGCAGCATTGAAGAATGCCCAGAACCAAGCCACGAAGAACATCACTTCAGAGGCGATGAACAGGATCATGCCGTACTTGAGGCCAATACGAACAACCGGCTTATGGTCGCCGCCTTCGGCTTCGTCGATCACATCCGACCACCACGCAAACATGGTGTAGAGGAGGCCAAGAAGGCCTGCGCCAAACAGCCAGTTGCCAAAACCGGACATGCCAAACAGCGTTGCATCCGGCTTCATGGCGAAAACTGCTCCGACCATCATGATCAGAACAGCAAATGAGCCAAATGCCGGCCATGGGCTTGGGTTTACCAGGTGATAATCATGTTTCACATCGCCCGCCATAAAATCTCTCCTAACAAGCACCGGCACATTTGCCGACGTTCCCTTATTGTTACCCTAGCTTTAGCGACTCTGTTCCGCTTGCACACGCGCCGTCTCGTCTTCCATGACGAAGAAGGTGTATGAAAGCGTCACTTCGCTAACGTCATCCAAATTTGGATCCTCAGCAATCAGAGGATCAATGAAATAGACGACAGGCATATCTACCCGTTCGCCTGGTTCCAGCACCTGCTCCGTAAAGCAGAAGCAATCAATCTTCGCAAAATATTCACCTGCCTTGTGCGGCGTAACATTATAGGTGGCCGTACCCACGATCGGCTTGTTCGTTGGGTTATAAGCCTCATAGTGCGCAATGGCCTGCTCGCCGATCTTCAGCTTCTGATGCACCTGCACAGGCTTGAAGTCCCACGGCATATCGCGGTGAACGCTGGCATTGAAACGCACGTCCATTTCACGGTCCAGCACAGCACCTGATGCCACTTCGGCAACCTGCGTGGTGCCGCCATAGCCAGTCACTTTGCAGAACAGGTTATAAAGCGGCACTGCAGCATAGGCGAGACCGATCATGCCGGCCACCACAAGGCCGACAAGCATCGCCACACGCGTATTCTTATTTGCAGCCACGGCCGTCAAGGTGTCAGCCCCTTGATCTTGAAATAGCTGAACACCGCAACAAGCAGTACAAAGGCGCCAAGCGACAAGCCCAGCACGCGGTTGCGCTTTTTCATGCGTTTGTGCATTTCGCTATGGTCGTCACTCATGCCAGCCACCCCGTTATCAGGCGCTCAAAAGCGAGCGTCGCAAAAAGAACGAAAAGATAAAGGATCGAAAATGCGAAAAGCTTTCGCTCGGCTTTTTCAACACCCTTGAATACCAACGCAGCCAGCATCAGGAACCAGGCACCGAAAAGCGTGGATACCACGCCGTAAACGGGCCCGGCAAAGTCCAGGAAATACGGTGCGATGCCGCACGGCACCACAAGCAGGCTGTATAGAAGAATCTGCTTCCGGGTCTCACGCTCACCGGCCACGACCGGCAGCATAGGCACACCCACTTTTTCATAGTCCTTGGAAATGAAAAGGCTGAGTGCCCAGAAGTGCGGCGGAGTCCACAGGAAGATAATACCGAAGAGCACCATGCTCTCAATCGTAACGCTGTCGGTAACTGCGGCCCAGCCGATCATCGGCGGGAAAGCGCCAGCTGCACCACCGATAACAATATTATGCGGTGTGCGGCGCTTGAGCCACATGGAATAAATGACAACATAAAAGAAAATCGTAAGCGCCAGAAGCGCTGCTGCCGTCATATTGACGATCAGGCCCAGAAGCACCACCGAAGCGACGCTTAGCGTCAGGCCAAAGCCGAGTGCATCACCCGGTGTAACCTTACCCGCAGGGATCGGCCGCTTGGCCGTGCGGTCCATGATGGCGTCGATATCGGCATCATACCACATATTGAGGGCGCCAGACGCCCCTGCCCCCACAGCGATCAAGAGGATCGCAGCGAAAGCCAGTACCGGGTTCATGGTGCCGGGTGCAGCCACAAGGCCCACAAAGCCCGTGAAGATAACAAGCGACATGACCCGTGGCTTCAGAAGTGCCACGAAGTCACGCGCTTCAGCCTCCCGGGTACCGGAAGGCTGAATGGTTTGATCATAAGATGTCAGGCTATCGGCCAAAACGTCTGTCCTTTTCCCAAAGGAGTAAGCCCGGTGGGCTTACTTAATCTTTGGCAGTTCGTTGAACTGGTGGAATGGTGGAGGCGAAGAAAGCGTCCACTCAAGCGTCGTGGCACCTTCACCCCATGGGTTGTCGGCACAGTCTTTCTTCTTCTTGAATAGAGTCATAGCCATCACAACGATGAAGAGAAGCACACCAACAGCCGTGATCTTGTAGCCGAGCGTAGATACCCAGTTCCAGTATTCATAGGCATCAGGATAGTCCACATAGCGGCGTGGCATCCCCTGCAGCCCCAGGAAGTGCTGCGGGAAGAAGATCAGGTTTACGCCAACGAATGTGATCCAGAACTGAATGTTCGCCAGAATGTTCGGGTATTGCTTGCCCGACATTTTGCCAATCCAGTAGTAGAGACCCGCGAAGATAGCGAACACCGCACCCAGCGACAGTACATAGTGGAAGTGAGCAACCACATAATAGGTGTCGTGCAGGACGATATCAGCACCAGCGTTCGACAGAACCACGCCCGTTACACCACCAACGGTGAACAACAGGATAAAGGCAATCGCGTACATCATCGGCACTTCAAAGGTGATGGAGCCACCCCACATGGTCGCAATCCAGGAGAAGATCTTCACACCAGTCGGTACTGCAATCACCATGGTTGCTGCCACGAAGTAAGCCTTCGTGTCCACATCCAGACCAACGGTGTACATGTGGTGTGCCCACACGACGAAGCCGATGAAGCCGATTGCCGCCATGGCGTACGCCATCCCCAGATAGCCGAAGACCGGCTTACGGGAGAAGGTCGACACAATGTGGCTGATGATGCCGAATGCCGGCAGGATCATGATGTACACCTCAGGGTGACCGAAGAACCAGAACAGGTGCTGGAACAGGATTGGGTCCCCACCGCCTGCTGGATCGAAGAAGGTCGTGCCGAAGTTACGGTCTGTCAGCAGCATGGTGATGGCGCCAGCCAGAACAGGCAGCGACAGAACCAGCAGGAAGGCCGTGATCAAGATGGACCAGCTAAACAGAGGCATCTTGTGCAGGGTCATGCCCGGCGCACGCATGTTGAAGATGGTCGTGATATAGTTGATCGCACCCATGATGGACGAAGCACCAGCCACGTGCAGCGAGAAGATCGCCAGATCCATGGAAGGACCAGGGTGACCGCTCGTCGACAGCGGAGCATAAGCCGTCCAGCCACCGCCGAAACCGTTCATGCCAGGTGCGCCTTCCACAACAGTGGACAGCAGCAGCAGAATGAAGGCCGGAGGCATCAGCCAGAAGCTGACGTTGTTCATGCGCGGGAACGCCATGTCAGGCGCACCGATCATGAGCGGCACGAAATAGTTACCAAAACCACCGATCAGCGCAGGCATTACCATGAAGAATACCATGATCAGGCCGTGGCCGGTGGTCAGTACGTTAAACATGTGACGGGCGTGATCTTCGGTGATGCCGAGGAATTCTGGCAGGAATTGAACACCAGGTTCAGCCAGTTCCATACGCATCAGACCGGACATTGCAAAGCCGATCATACCGGCAAAGAATGAGAACCAAAGATACATCACACCGATGTCTTTGTGGTTGGTGGAATAGACCCAGCGTCTCCAACCAGTTGGGTTATCGTGAGCCATTGCTCTTCTCTCCCTAACTTGTCTTAGCGACCAAGGGCCGTGGTACCCGCGTCAGCATATTCTGCTTTCGCACGTTCCACCCACTTGGCAAATTCATCTTTGGACACAACTTGTACCGCAATCGGCATGAAAGCGTGGTCCTTACCGCACAACTCCGAGCATTGACCGTAGAAAATGCCAGTTTTGTCTGCTTCGAACCAAGTTTCATTGAGGCGACCAGGCACAGCATCCAGCTTCACACCAAACTCAGGCACAGCCCAGGAGTGAATAACGTCAGAAGCCGTGAGCATCACCTTGATCTTGGTGTCAACTGGCACCACCAGTCGGTAGTCCGTATCCAGAAGCCGAGCGTTCAGTTTTGCGTCCTTACCCAAGAAAGCCGATAGGTTGGCTTCAGCCTTGGCTTTCTCCGCAGCGTCCTTGAACGTGGCGTCCGGAATAACCATCGCCGTAAACTCGATACCGTCGTGATCCGGATAGTTATAGGTCCAGTTCCACTGGTTACCCGTTACACGGATCGCAAACTCTGTCTCCGGCACTGTATCTTGGAAATACAGGAGCGGGATCGACCAGAAGCCAATAACCACAAGTACGCCAATCGGAACCACCGTCCAGATGATCTCAATCAGGGTGTTGTGACTTGTTTTGGATGGCTCTGGGTTCGCTTTGGCACGGTAACGCACCATCACGTAGAACATGAGGATGAATACAAATGCCGTGATTACAGTGATGATCCAGAGAAGGAGCTCGTTAAACTCTACTACCCGGCTGGCTTGGTCGTTTGCGGCTTCACGAAGCCACAGACCCTTGTCCTGAGGAACGCCGAGACGGTCCTCTGCCAGCGCGCTAACCGAGAAACCGAACAGGGTCGTCAGTGCGACCATAATTCCGGCGGTAAGCCTTTTGACGTTCATAGTTCTGCTTTCCTTTTGTTCCTACCCCTTTGCGGGGGACCGGCGCCATTCTTGTCTGTGGCGTCCAGTAATCAGCCTCGAAAAAGTATAACCTGCTCCCCGTGGCCGATATGAATGCGGGCCCGTTTATACCAGACGTTCCCAAAGGCTCAAGTCCGAGTGAGCACCTGATGCCGTTTTTTTGCCTTTTTTTACCCAAAGCCACCATAATTTATTGAAGATGGCTTGTCATTCCCACATCTCCATACCATGGTAGCGCCAGCGATTGCCTCAAAAATGCGACATTGTGCCGCACTTTCGGTGTAATCTGCCTTTCTGGCCCATAAATCATAGAATCATTCTCGCATAGCGATAGAAAGGGACGTTCCATGACCGATGCAGCCGCGTCGCTGAATTTTTTCTTCCAAGAGTCGGACCTTGATGAGAAGCGCACAGAAGCGCTGGTCTCCGATACCCTCTCGGATATGGAAGACGGCGAACTGTATCTTGAGGCTACGAGTTCCGAGTCATTCAGCTTCGATGACGGGCGCCTGAAGGGGGCGAGCTATGACAGCAGCCAGGGGTTTGGCCTTCGTGCTGTGATAGGCGAAAGCACAGGCTTTGCGCATTCGAATGAACTGTCGGAAGACGCAATCCGGCGCGCTGGCGAGACTGTGCGCGCGGTGAAAACCGGGAACGCAGGCATCATGGCCCCGGCGCCCGTGCGCACCAACAAGCAGCTTTACACCGACGCAAACCCGCTCATGGGCATCGAGTTCGGTCGCAAGATCAAGCTTCTTGAAGAAATTGACGCCTACACCCGCGCCAAAGACCCGCGCGTGGCACAGGTCAGCGCAAGCCTTCTTGGCAGTTGGCAGGCAGTGGAGATCATCCGCGCTGACGGCCACCGGGTGCGCGACATCCGCCCGCTTGTACGCCTGAATGTGCAGGTGGTGATGCGCGACGGCGACCGGCAGGAAATGGGCTATGAGGGCTCAGGCGGACGCCAGGCCTATGACTTCCTGTTTGATGAGGCCCATTGGCAGGCACAGGCAGACGAGGCGATTCGCCAGGCCGCCGTGAATATGGAAAGCGTGGATGCCCCCGCGGGTGAAATGACTGTGGTCTTGGGCCCAGGCTGGCCCGGCGTGCTGCTGCATGAAGCCATCGGCCACGGGCTGGAGGGTGACTTCAACCGCAAAAAAACCTCTGCCTTCGCCGGCCTTTTGGGCGAGCGCGTGGCGGCACCGGGTGTGACCGTGGTGGACGACGGCACGCTTTCTGACCTGCGTGGCAGCCTGACGGTGGATGACGAAGGCACACCGACCGAGCGCACTGTGCTGATCGAGGACGGAATCTTGAAGGGCTACATGCAGGACCGGCTGAACGCCCGCCTGATGGGCATGCAGGCCACCGGCAACGGCAGGCGTCAGAGCTTTGCCCACTCCCCGATGCCGCGCATGACAAACACTTTCATGCTGGCGGGCGACAAGGACCCAGCGGAGATTTTGGCAAGTGTCGATGACGGCCTTTATGCCGTGAACTTCGGCGGCGGCCAGGTGGACATCACCTCCGGCAAGTTCGTCTTTAGCTGTACCGAAGCCTACCGCGTGCGCGGCGGCAAGATCATGGAACCGGTCAAGGGCGCGACGCTCATAGGCAACGGACCGGATGTACTCACGCGCGTGTCGATGATCGGCAACGATCTGAAGCTGGATAACGGTGTGGGCACCTGCGGCAAGGGCGGTCAGAGCGTCCCCGCGGGCGTTGGCCAGCCAACCCTCCGGATTGACGGCCTCACGGTCGGGGGCACTGCAGGTTAGGCCTCCACACCCGTATCCGGTTTGCCGGCGCCAATGTCGATGTAGCGGAAATTGTCGGACAGATAGACTGTCTCGCGTTCATATTCGCGTGCCGCCACCTTGGCCTCATGGACTTCCTTCGACAGCACGGTCAACTGCATGATCTTGCGCGGGTGCCCCTCTTCATCTGGAAGGATGGGAACACTTGCGCCTATGAAATCCACATTGCCGACGGGAGGCGTGGTCCAAACCGCTGCTGCGGGCTGGGCAACCACGCCCCAGAGACGTTTGGCCCTGAGCGCGCGATTTTCCTGCGGCGTGATATCCATATAATTCAGCCCAGTAAAATCGAACTTATACATGTCCTGATACTGAGACCCGGCATAGCGAAAGACCATTTTCTCAGGCGCAAAGGCATCCATCAGCATCACGCCGCGCATAAGCCCGGGAATATCGCCCGGCCTGATATCGCTGCGTTTGGGCGCAACGGCTTGCCCCCGCCAACGGTTCCACGCCGCAAGAAAAGCCCTTATCGAAGGATCCTGCGCAAATGCCGGAATTTCAAAGTTAAATTCTTGTACAGCGGACAAAACATTCCCCAGCGATGATCTGTTTGTTGAATTCTGCGACACTTTCGCGGGCAGCACAATAAATTGGTGACAAGCCCCTAGCTGAACGATTTGTTAAGGCGACAACACTATACTGCAAAGTCTATAGGAGGCCCGGCTGAGAGATTGAAACCGCTTATAATATATAGCCTTATCGTCTTTCTGACGACCGCAGTGGCGGCTGACGACCGGCCAGCCATCACGATCACCTATTATCATTATCCGCCCGACATCAGGGTCGTGAACGGCAAACCCACGGGTAAATATATCGATCAGTTGACCGCAGTGGCCGATACCGCAGGCTATGATGTGCGCTGGATGGCTTCTACAATTGACGAAGAAGCCGACATGTTGAATGAAGGCCGTCGGGCCATCTGCACAACGGGCCGCATGCCCACGCCAGAGCGGGTAAAGAAATGGGCCTTTCTGCCCTACCTGTTTGACTTGGTGCCCGGTGATATTGTCCTCACATTGCCTAAATACCGCGACCGACTGAAGGCCCACGGCAACATTGTCTCGCTGGCGCAGGACAGCAGCATGATCGGTACGCTCCTTGAAAGCGGCATATATGGCGAGGAAGTAGATTCGATCGTGCGCGCAAACCCAAGCTGGATCCTCCGCACCGGTAAAACAGACTTTCAACTGATGAACATGGTCCTGGCAGGCCGCGCCCACTATACCATCGTGCCGCTGGACCAGTGGGACGAAGCCAGGCGGGTTATGCCACAAACCAATACACTGGTGACCCTCCCCAATTATGGCACCCACCCGGACTATCCTATAGCCATTGCCTGTAGCAAGGGGGTGCCCTCAGCGACCCTGAAAGCGCTTGGTGAAGCCATGGCCGAACATGGTTTCAAGCCATATGATCTGCCGCACTAACAAGGCGCGACAGCTGAGAAGAGGTCCCAGGCTCGAAGCAGCGTCAAGATGTTCCGCCTCCAGGAAGCTGTAAAAAGACTTTATTTACCCTTTCAGCACAATACTATGTACCTAACGTACGGGGTCGTATCACTGGAGAAAAATCATCGATCGCCTTCGTCAGACACTGCTTGACCAGATGCAAATCAGCGACTTCGAAATCTCGAACCGGATGAAGTTGCTTGGCCTGAGACAATCTGATTTGAAGCAGCTTGCATCCTTGCAGGACAAAATCTCCGCTGTTCTCGGCGCCATCGTCGATGAATTTTACCAGAAACAGACACAGATTGATGAAGTGATCCTGCTGATCGGTGACGCTGAGACGCTCGCCCGGCTGCGGCGGTCTCAGTATGACTATGTGCTGGAGCTTTTCTCTGGCAGATATGACGCGGAATATGCCAACAGCCGCCTGCGCATCGGCATGGTTCACAAACGCATCGGCGTTGATCCCAAGCTATACCTTGCCGCCATACGGTCATTGAAAGAAATCCTCTCGCGGGTCATTTCCTCGCTGGTTGAAGATGCTGAGAAGGCCTTCAGCCTCATAGATACACTGGATAAGCTGATTTATTTCGACACCACACTGGTCTTTGACGCCTATATCCTCAGCCTTGTTAGTGAGATTGACGCCGCCCGTAGTCGTACCGAAAAATATGCGCTGGACCTGGAACGAAAAGTGGAGCAGCGAACAAAAGAGCTGGAACGTATCGCCCGCACCGATCCGCTTACAGGCCTCTACAACAGGCGCTCGATGGCTGACCTGTTCGAGCGGGAGCTTGCCCACGCACGCCGTAAAAGGGGCACGCTATGCTGCGCTTATTTCGACGTCGACAAATTCAAATCCATTAATGATGAAAAAGGCCACGTGTATGGCGACCAGGTCCTGATTGCCGTGGGCAAGGCTATCCTGTCCAGTATTAGGGAAGTGGATATTGGCTGCCGGTATGGCGGCGACGAATTCTGCCTGATCCTGCCGGACTGTTCCCAGGATGATGCCCGGATCATTTGCGGCCGCATCATCGCGGCCTTCAATGAAAAATTCCCGAACCATACCCTCAGCATTGGTGTGGCACAGAAAGGGATAGAAGACACGCCGACAACGCAGGACCTGATAAGCGCAGCCGACAAAAAAATGTATGAGTCCAAAAAGGCCGAGGGCTCTTGTATTTCCTGCTAGCCGACTTGCGGCAGTGAGAAAAAAAGGGGCTTCCGCCCCTTTTTCCTTAGCCCACGATGGTGGCTTCTGTTTTGGCGCGAACCTCGTCCATGGTGACGTCGGGCGCAAGCTCGACAACCTTCAGGCCGCCTTCCGTCACGTCGAACACGCCAAGGCCGGTGACGATGCGGTCCACCACCTGTGTGCCGGTCAGCGGCAGCGTGCAGGATTTCAGAAGCTTCGGTTCGCCCGCCTTGTTGGTGTGATCCATGATCACCACCACCCGCTGAACGCCAGCCACAAGGTCCATCGCACCGCCCATGCCCTTGACCATCTTGCCCGGGATCATCCAGTTGGCCAGATCGCCATTCTCCGCCACTTCCATGGCGCCAAGAATGGAGAGGTTGATATGCCCGCCCCGGATCATGCCGAAGCTGTCAGCCGAGGAGAAATAGCTGCTGGTCGGCAGTTCGGTGATCGTCTGCTTGCCGGCGTTAATCAGGTCAGCGTCCACCTCGTCCTCATAAGGGAATGGGCCCATCCCCAGCATGCCGTTCTCGCTCTGCAGCGTGACATGCATGCCTTCGGGGATATAGTTGGCCACCAGCGTCGGAATGCCGATCCCCAGGTTCACATAGAAGCCGTCCTGAAGCTCAAGGGCAGCACGCGCCGCCATCTGGTTCCTGTCCCAAGCCATTAGCCAGCCTCCCTTTCACGAACGGTACGTTGTTCAATCCGCTTTTCAAACGTGCCCTTGACGATCCGCTGAACAAAAATACCCGGCGTGTGGATGTGATCCGGGTCAATCTCGCCCGGCTCCACCAGTTCCTCAACCTCAACAACCGTCACCTTGCCGGCAGTTGCCATCATCGGGTTGAAGTTGCGGGCTGTCTTCCGGAACACCAGGTTGCCTTCGGTGTCCGCCTTCCAGGCTTTCACGATGGACACATCAGCCACAAGGCCGGTTTCCATGATGTATGTCTGGCCGTCAAAATCCTTGTGTTCCTTGCCTTCGGCGATCAGCGTGCCAACGCCTGTCTTGGTATAGAAACCCGGAATGCCAGCGCCGCCTGCGCGGATGCGTTCCGCCAGCGTGCCCTGCGGGTTGAACTCAAGCTCAAGCTCGCCGTCCAGATACTGGCGTTCGAACTCCTTGTTCTCGCCAACATAGGAGCTGATCATCTTCTTGATCTGCTTGGCGTCGAGCAAGATGCCAAGGCCAAAGCCGTCCACACCGCAGTTGTTGGAAATAACCGTCAGATCTTTCACGCCTGCCTTGTGTGTGGCAGCGATCAGATTTTCAGGAATACCGCACAGCCCGAAACCGCCAGCCATCATGGTCATGCCGTCAAACAGCAAGCCATCAAGCGCAGCTTCGGCACTATCAAAAACTTTTTTCATCGCTGACTCCCGCCTGAAAAGTTAGGGATAACAGAGCACCGGCATAGCCAGTGACGCAGCCCAAAGTGGCCGCCCGCCTCAGATACCGCCAATTAGTTTCACTTGCAACAAATTCTTGCAGCGTCAAACCGCAGATTTCCTTGCATCAAGGAATATATTTCCTTGTATCGGTTACCTTGAAGCCATTGTTAAGCCACATTATATTGATCCTATAAATAGACAAAACTTATGGTGCGGCAAATGCCGCCCGACAGACAGCGAAACGGAGACACCTTGTGGGACGCATTTTGTGCCAAATCATTGGCGGCGCCTTCTGCTTTTTTGGCATTCTGGGCGTATTGACGCCCATTCCTTTCGGGCTGATCTTTTTCGCGATCGGGCTCCTGTTCCTGATTCCGACAACCCCATGGGTGACACGGACGGTTCGCCGGGCGCGCGGTCGGTTTGCGACGTTTGACCGCGCCATGGATGCCATGACCCGCCGGGCACCAGCCCCATACCGCCGCGTGTTGCGGCGCACCGAAATCGGCAATTTCGACTGGTAAAGAAAAAGCCCGGCAGGACTTGTCCAACCGGGCTTGCCAAAACTGATCCTTCAGGGCGCTAGTTTGCTTTGAACTTGCGCACCAGCAAGACACTTGCTCCAATCAGAACCACCACGCAAACGATGCTGGCTTCAGGGCCGACTTCTCCGCCTGTAAGCCACAGCGGCCCCGACGCCTTCATTTCAGCGACCAGCGCCGGAACGGTGGACTGCTGCCCTGTTACCGGAATGGTAAAGCCAACGCCCTGAAACCAGTTCCATCCTGCATGCCAGCCGATGATGCCCCAAATACTGCCCGCCTTGATTGCCCAGTAGCATGCGAACAGGCTGAACAATACGGACGTCGCAGCGTCAACCAGCATGTTTGGATTGTCCGGGTCAAAGTGTAGCAGGGTGAACAGAAGCGCGCTGGTAGAGGAAGCTGCAATCACACCCACCTTGCGCGACATGGCAGACAACAGCCATCCCCGCATCACCACTTCCTCGACGCCGGCCTGCACGCTGTAGCCCACAGCAAGCATGAGCATGGCACCCAAGGCTGCAGGAGAGGTAAAAGCGGGCGCGATAGCCCCGATTTCATAGCCGCCCAGTGCCAAAATCCCAATAACGGTTACAGCGATCATCGCGCTGCCAACAAGAAAACCAACGGAAAACCTGCTGACCTTGGCTTCGCCACCAAGGCCTATGGAAGCCAATGACCGCTTTTCCACAAACCGAAGCCACAACAGCAAAAGAGCAAACATGATGGCGAACGGCACAATCAGGGATGCTGTCAGGTCTGTCGGCAGGATCGGTGCACCGCTTTCGGGAAGCAAGCTAAGGGCACGCATCAGCTTAACGCCGGTTACAAGTGGAATGATGGTAAACAGAATGGCAACAACAGGGACAAGAAGCGCCCAAGGCTTCCAGCCCTTCGGTTCCTCAGAACCAAAAAGTACGGTTGGATTAAACATTTTTCTCTCTCGCTATCTTTGCGGTTTCCCCGCTTTTTTATCCGAACCACGGCCCCCTCGCCCCAATCCGGCGGGTCACGTTTTCTGGCGCGACACCGCAACCATAAAAACGGCTAATAAAATGAAAATCCACAGAAAAATCTAATGCCCAGCATTACATTCTAAAAAGTCAAAGAAACCCGCGAAATTGACATCTAAAATTTCTGAACTTCTCCTGACAATAATTGTCACTAGCCAGGTGTATACGCTTCTCCACGACCCAAGTCACAAGAGCGAGGAGCAAAAAGATGACATCCCTGACCCTATACGCATTCCCCACAGCACCGGGCTATTTCAACGCAAGCCCCTATTGCGGCAAGGTTGATATCTTGCTTAAGGAAGCTGGCCTTGAGTTCACAACAGTGATGCCCGAAGACCCCAAAGGCTTTTCAAAAGGCAAGCTGCCCGTACTGAAGGATGGCGACCAGATTATCGAAGACAGTGAATTCATCCGCCTTCACCTGATCGAGAAGTATCGTGCCACGCTTGACCAGGGCCTTTCGCTTGAGGCCAAAGCTGTAGGCCACGCTGTATGCCGCATGCTGGAGGAACGAACCATCTATGGCTTGGCCTGGTCCCGCTGGGTAGAAGATGAAGGCTGGGCTCAGGCAAAAGAAATCTTCATGGAGGGCGACCCACACGGGTTCGGCGAGACCATGCGCCGTGAGATTCGTGAAGGCTACACTTATGCGGGATACGGGCGGCATTCAGCCGACGAGCAGCGGCAGTTTATCAAAACGGATATCGATTGCCTGGCCAACCTTCTTGGAGAGCAGGACTGGTTCCTCGCGAACCAGCCCACGTATCTGGACGCTACAGTCTTCAGCTTCGTTGCCAATTTTTACGCCAGTCCTATCAAGACATGGCTAATCCCGATCACGGCACAGCATGACAACCTCATTGCCTATTTTGAACGCGGGATGGAACGCTGGTACCCTGACGGCATGTACATGCTCGAACGCGAGGCTGCTGAATAGCTGGCGCTGTTCCGGCCACTCGGGGCCGCCAAACGGACAGAAAGAGGGGACAAACCATGTTTATCGTTTTCCTGAAACTTAAGGGCGACAAAAGCCGCATCCCGGACTTCATGGCCGATCATAAGGCGTGGATCGGAAAGGGGTTTGACGCAGGAACCTTCCTGGCCGTCGGGACGCTTGAACCGGGCTTGGGCGGCGCAATCCTGGCACACGGCGTTGGCCGCACCGACCTTGAAGCCTTCCTGAATGAAGACCCGTTCGTTGTGGAAGGCATTGCTGCGCCGGAAATCCACGAAGTCACCCCCGCACGGACGGAAGAGCGGCTGGCTTTCCTTATGCCATCCTGTGACTGAAGGAAAACTCATGCGCAAGATATTTGAAGGCCCGGACGGGCAACCACGCTGCCACTGGTGCGCCGCCACGGAAGGCTATATCCACTATCACGACCATGAGTGGGGCTTCCCGGTGGATAACGACATCCGCCTGTTTGAAAAAATCTGCCTGGAAGGGTTCCAGTCCGGCCTTAGCTGGCTGACGATCCTGAACAAGCGGGATAACTTCCGCGTCGCCTTTGAGGGGTTCGACTTTAACAAGGTCGCAAACTTCGGCGAAGCGGATGTGGAGCGCCTGCTCACGGACGCAGGTATCGTGCGCCACCGGGGCAAAATCGAAGCGGTGATCAACAATGCCGCCCGCGCGCAGGAAATGGTCGCGACCGAAGGTTCGCTTGCAGCCTTTTTCTGGCGCTATGAAGCCGATGACGCACAAGCAGTAAAGCACAAGCTGCCGTCAACCACTAACCAGTCAGTTGCCCTTTCGAAAGAACTCAAAAAACGCGGCTGGAAGTTTGTTGGCCCCACAACGGTCTATGCCTTCATGCAGGCTATGGGGCTGGTGAACGACCACGCCGAGGCCTGCAAAAGCCGCCTTGAGGTGATACGTGCGCGCAACGCCTTCACCAAACCATAACACCACGACACGATCAGCAGAGGAGACAAAAGATGATCGGATACACTACCGTTGGCACCAACGACATGGAAAAGGCTGCCGCCTTTTATGATGCGCTGTTTGCGGAAATGGGTGCCAAGCGCACCATGGACTATGACATGTTCAAGGTCTGGTCCACCGGTGACGGCGCTGGCTTTTCCATCACCTTGCCGTTCAATCAGGAAGCCGCCACTGTTGGCAATGGCGTGATGATCGCACTGACGGCAGACAGCCCCGAAACAGTAGACCGCCTGCATGCCAAAGCAATGGAACTGGGAGCTACAGACGAAGGCGCACCAGGTCCACGCGGAGACGGAGCCTTCTATGCTGGCTATTTCCGCGACCTTGATGGCAACAAGCTGAATTTCTTCCACTATAACCCGGCAGCGTAACAGCGGGCACAGCTTTACCCCTGAGGTGTCCCAGCACCTCTCCCTACCTTGTGGCCCGGGAATCCCGGGCCTTTCTTTTTCTTGCTGTCGTACCGCGGGGTTAGCGATTCAGAACCGCGTCCCTGAGCCCGGCGGCGGCGCCCATGATCTGGCCAATCAGGTCTTCCGGCACCTGCAGGTCAACGAGTGTGGCGTTCAGGTGTCCTGCAACCGCATCGAAATGCGCGTCACTCAGCCCTTTCTCCGCCACCAGGCCTGCGTGGGCCTTACGCATATAGGCATCGGCGCCCTTGGTCTCGCCCTTGAAAATGGTTGTGAAAAAGGCTTTCTGCTTGCGGTTCTGCGCACCCATTTCCACGCCTTCAAAGAAGGGTACCAACAATGGGTCCGCCATTACCTTGTCGTAAAACAGGTCCACCGCCGCATTCACGGCCGCTTCGCCGCCTACTGCTTGATAAAGTGTCATCTTTTGTTCTGTTTCCTCTTCCCAAAGTCACCTGCCAATGCAGGAGAGCGCAATCTAAGCATGGTCCTAGTTAACAAACTGTGATGTACATCACAGACACAAAAAAGCCCGACCAGAGTATCTCTGAGCCGGGCTTTCATTATCTGGTTAAGCTGTGGCGCCTACTTGTTCGCAGCTGCTTCCGCCGCGATGCCTTCTTCGATCAGGCTGGCAGCTTTTTCAGCGCCTTCCCAACCAACGATCTTCACCCATTTGCCGCTTTCCAGGTCTTTATAGTGCTGGAAGAAGTGAGCGATCTGGTCGAGGAAAATCTTCGGCAGCTCGTCATAGCTTTGTACGTCTTTGTAGAAGGGGTGCAGCTTGTCCACTGGCACCATCAGAAGCTTTTCGTCCATGCCAGCTTCATCTTCCATGATCAGCACGCCAAGTGGGCGGCAGCGCACTACAGCGCCCGGCATGATCGGTGTGCGGTTTGCCAGAAGCACGTCTACAGGGTCACCGTCATCCGCCAGCGTGTGCGGGATGAAGCCATAATTGCATGGATAGCGCATGCTGGTGTGCATGATGCGGTCCACAAACAGGGCGCCTGATTCTTTGTCCAGCTCGTATTTAACGGGTTCGGTGCCGGCTGGCACTTCGATGATAACGTTCACGTCCCAAGGGGCGTTTTCGCCAACGGAGATCTTCTTGATATCCATGGATATGCGTCCTTCAATTTGCCCCGAAATAGAATGGGGCTACTCAAAAATCGCACAAACACCAGAGTGGACGCCGGGGAGGCTACTGGACCGCTTGCCCCAGAAGGAGGGCCGCAAACACGATCCAGCCAAACGCGATGTTCGAGCGGAAAACTTCCAAACAGACAGCAGCATCATCGATATTGACGCGCCTTATCTGTGCGGCGAGGTGGAGCCCCGCAAGCGCGAGCACGGGATAATAGATTATGCCCAGATTTGCAAGGATTCCTGCGCCTAAAAGGGCAAAAATAAATAAACCGTAGAATAAGCTGATTGCAGGCCGGGTTTTCGCCCCCAAGGCAAGCGCCGTGGACTTGACGCCGATCAGCGCGTCGTCTTCCTTGTCCTGGTGGGCATAGATGGTGTCATACCCCAGCGTCCAGAAGAGCCCGCCTGCGTACAAAATGATCGCCGGCCAATCCAGGCTGCCGCGCACAGCGGCCCAGCCGACAAGCGCACCCCAGTTGAACGTCAGCCCCAGCCACGCCTGCGGCCAGTAGGTGATACGCTTCATGAAGGGGTAGATCGCCACCATCGCTAGCGAGCCAAGCCCCACCATGATGGCAAAAGGGTTGAGCTGGATCAGGACCAGAAACCCGATCAAGCACTGCAGCACAAGGAAGGCCCAGGCGCCCTTCAGGCTCACCTCACCCGCCGGGATGGGCCGGCTTTTGGTGCGTTCCACAGCGCCGTCGAAATTGCGGTCGATAATATCATTATAGGTGCAACCGGCACCACGCATCACCAGTGCGCCAATCGCAAACAACAGCATCAGGTAGCCGTGATGAAACGTAAGCGCGCCGTCCGCCGCCAATGCCGTTGACCACAGGCAGGGCCACAGAAGGAGCCAGGTGCCAACAGGTCGGTCCATCCGCGCGAGCTTCAGGTATGGCCTGAGGGCCGCAGGCGCGTGCCGGTAGACAAAGCTACCTTCCACCGCATCGGCCGTTTTCACCACGTCTTTTTTGTTGCGCCAAAACATGCATAGCGGCGTACGCGGCGGCGGCGATGATGTCAAGCAGATGCGCATGCGCCTTCACAGAATGACAGGCCGAAGAGTCTCTCAACAATAAAGGACAGGTCTTTGGACCGAAAATCTCATAAACGGAGGAAACACAATGGCGTGCAAAAACAGGAATGCATTTAAAGGGGCTACCGCGACCCTCGCGGCCGCACTGATGACAGCCCAGGTTTCAGCAGCAGACCCCGCCTTGCTGCTCGGGGACAGCATCTGCGACAATCAGGCAGATTCGTTCGACTTCGCCTGGGTCAACGCCAACAACCAGAATGTGCAACCATTTTTCCTCTCGGGCAATGATGCCAGCAATGGCACTATTACAGCGCTCGGGCACGCCAACCCCTTCAACGATTCAGATGATGTTTTCATCGCCCTTCATGGCTGGACGGATCTGGTCGGTGATTTCTCAGGCGCGGACTTTGCGACCGTGTTTCTAGCCAACCATGCAAGCACACCGCAAAACGTGACCTTCTATGTGTGCCAATCCGGCACGGTACCAAACGGCGGCGTCAGCAGCATGGCTGCCGTGGCGCGCAAATACCCCGGTCAGGCTGCCAACTCAACGCTGATTGGTGCTGTCAACGCTCCATCCCCGGGCACATGTCCGGCACTTGCGGTCAATGCCGCATCGGAACCCTTCAATACCATCACAACCATCCAGCCTGCGGTCTACCGCACAGGCATCAGCATGACCGCCGGTCACAACGCAGCAGAAAATACGCTCACAACCGCATGGACAGATGCAACCAACACGCCCTACCCCAACACGACGCAAAGCTTCAAAGACTATTGCACAGGCAAGCTGGCACAGGACCCAACGGGCGCATCGTGGGTCTTGAGTTTCCTGAACAATGTTGAAACCCAGTTTGCCAATGACTATCTGGGGCTGATCAACACCAATTATGGCGGCAATGCGCTCGCGACCTGCGGGCCGAACGTGCAGTGCGACTAGCGCTCAAGCGGCCTGGCAAATCGCCCGGGCCGCTAGACCACCTTTTCGGCAAGCGCCTTGCTCTCAGCCTTTGAAATCGTGATGGGTTTCCTGATTGGGCGCAGAGTATCCTTGTCAAAGAAAGGCTTCCAGCTTTTTCCGCCGCGAATGCGCCACCACAATAGAAGGCGCATGAGATGCGCGAGCATGCCCCAAACCTTCAGCTTCTCAGCGAGCGTCTGCGGGCGTTTCTCATTCGCCACCGCGCGCACGGGGCCAACCATTTCCACCACCGCCTGGTCAGTGCCCTTGTACCCTGTGCAGATGGGCAGCACGCCAAGGAAGGGCACGCCGCCCTTCGGCAATGTGTTGCCAAGCGGGGTCTTGCAGCAATCTGTATACCACCTGAGCGGCCCTTTGGGCGTCATGCGCACGCAGGCCAGATGCTCCAGCCCTTCCTTGATCTCGAAGGTCACCGGGTCAATCTGGAAAATGTTCGAGTATCCAGCTTCGTCCAGCATGTCGGCGGCGCGGCCCAGATAATGGGCGTAGGACTGGCAGCCCTTGCACGGGCACTGGACATGGTTGCTACTGGCGGCGGACAGACCATGGATCACGCCCTTCACCTTGCCGCATGTGCAACTAACCGAAACGTCTTTCGTCATGATCCCCCTCCTGTGCCTCACTCGTGAAACAGACGGTAAAAGGCTTTGCCGGCTGTTGCAATCCATCAGTGGCGTTCAGCTACCACCCTAGCCATCATCCGGCCCTGGATACTGGAACACCTTTTCCAGCGGCACGCCGAACACATGGGCGATCTGGAACGCGGCTTCGAGCGAAGGGGAATAGCGCCCCTGCTCAATCGCGATCACTGTCTGGCGCGTGACACCGATGCGGCGGGCCAGCTCTGCCTGCGTCATCTCATCCGCCATGAAGCGAAGCGTGCGGATATCGTTGGTGATGCGGGTTTTCTTCGCCATCGTCACACCCCGCGGCGATAATAATAAAGCTGGAACACACCCTTCACGATGCTTGATAGCACCATCGCGCCCAGCAGCGCGTTGGCCGTCCAGAACATGCTGAAGCCTGTCAGCATCATCACAAGCACGCCAAGCGCGCCTACGCTCAGCACGAAGCTGCCGCGATATTCGGCCTTCAGGTCCACCAACTTGTCGCGCTCGTCTTCAGTGTCTTCCACGTCGCCATGCCGCGTGACATCCACAATGGCGATCACGATATGCGCAATGATGGCAATCGCCACAAGCGCGGCAATGGTGATCGCCAGAACCGGTGCGATGGATGCAATGGCCACCGCGCCTTCTTCCACTGGCGCAGTTTCGGCGATGGCCAGCATCTGATTGAAATACCAACCGTAAACGAGGACCGTGCCCCCAAGCATCGCCGCCGTGCTTTTTTCATAAAAACCCATGTCTGGTTTCCTTTTCTTTATGTAAAATATTATTTACGTCATCAGATAGGGGCGTGCGGCGCATATGTCAATTATTTTTTACAATTAGTAGAAAATATTAAACAGGGTCATATGTCTCTGGGCAGAAATATTCTCATACCAATTCAAATCAGAACGGGACCTCTTCATCCCCATCTTTATCTTGAGGCTTAGGCAGTGCCTTTTTGGGGGGCTCTATTTGCTGGCGGTCATTCCATGGCGGCAAGCTATCACTCCATTTCTTTGCTTTGTCTAGCCAATCTAAAACACGGTCGATTCTCTCCCAAATTGGTTCGATTTCTTTTGACGCATTTCCAACTGCCCTAAACAGATCTACAACAAAGTTATTAAACGCTTCTGTTCTGGTCAGGCTGCGGTCCAACTCCGCAACAAAAGCGTTTAGTTTGCCAAACATTGCATCTCTTTTTTCCGGAGAAATATCCAGGTCATTCAGACTGCCCTTGATGGCATCGACCAAACTTCGAATTTTTGCTCTAGACGCCTCATCTAACAGCAAGATATTCTCAGCTCCTACTTTGATGCGTCGCGCTCTTTCCAGCTTAAATTTTAATGTCGTTCGATCCAGTTCACGGATTAATCGTTCGTATGTTACGCCTATCGCCGCTGTCCCTATTGAGTCTGAATCACCATCTAGGCGGACAAATTGTACGTCATAAACTTGCTGAAAAACCCAAACAGCATCTATCAATGATCGTTCTGGCCCCCAATCGCTTCTCCTCCCCCTTTCTTCTTCAGAAATTCTACGCTGTTCTTCGCAGTAAATAAGAAAAGCTTCTTCTGGATCGTCTGGAAGGCCGACAAAATCTTCGATCGATTGCATGAACACCCCTTTCATAACCGCATAGAGCACAAAACCATTGGTAGATAACTTTACTATCAAAATCCACCCTTCCCATCCCTCCCCTCTGCCCTAAATTGGGTGTAGGGTATTTGTGAAGGGGGATATGTGATGGAAAATCAGTTCGACACGCACGAGGTGTTCAACCAGCCGCCGGTGTATGACCATGTGAACCTCTATGAAACGGATGCGCCCTTAAAGGCTGCGCTCGCGGCGGAGGACGCAGGCTGGGCAGGTGCATCGCTTTCCGCTTTCGGCGCACAGCTGGGGACGGCCGAGGCCTTCCATCAGGCGCACTTGGCCAACACCCGCCTGCCAGAACTGAACACGTTCGACACGCAAGGGCACCGTCAGGACACGGTTGAGTTTCACCCCGCCTACCATCATTTCATGGACCTTTCGAAGCGCGCGGGCATCCACTGCGGCGCGTTTGACGGGCTGGCCACAGACGGGCGCGAAAAGGGCCTTGGCGTGGGCGCGGCCCGCGCGGCCAAGCATTATATGATGAGCCAGGTTGAGGCCGGGCACATCTGCCCTATCACCATGACCCACGCGGCAATCCCAGCGCTTCAGAACCAGCCGGATCTGTTCCGGGCGCTGTTGCCGAAGCTCTTGTCCCACACTTATGACCCCACTTTCCGCCCGATTGCCGATAAATCCGGCATCACCATTGGCATGGGCATGACCGAAAAACAGGGCGGCACGGACGTGCGCGCCAACACCACAGTCGCGGAGCCAATCGACGCAGGCGGGCCGGGCCAGCTTTACCGCATCACCGGGCATAAATGGTTCATGTCCGCCCCCATGTGCGACGCCTTCCTGGTATTGGCGCAAACCGGGAATGCGCTATCCGTTTTCTTCGTGCCGCGATTCACGGGCGACGGCACCATCAACGGGCTTCGCTTCCAGCGGCTGAAGAACAAGCTGGGCAATAAATCGAACGCCTCAAGTGAAGTGGAATTTGTTGGCGCCGAAGGCATGCTGATCGGCGATGAAGGCCGCGGCATCGCCAACATCATGACCATGGCCAACTATACGCGGCTGGATTGCGCGCTGGGGTCAGCGGGACTGATGCGGCAGGCGCTTTCGCGCGCAGTGCACCATGCGCAGTACCGCACTGTGTTCCAAAAGAAGCTGATCGACCAACCGATGATGACAGCGCTTCTGGCGGACATGAGCCTGGAGGTGGCCGCTGCCACACACCTGAGCATTCGCCTTGCGGGCGCCTATGAACGCATGGATGACCCCATGAACACTGCCTACGCCCGCCTGATGACGCCGGTGACCAAATATTGGGTCACCAAGCGCGGCCCCACACTGGGGTACGAGGCCATGGAATGCCTGGGCGGCAACGGCTATGTGGAAGACGGCGTTCTGGCCCGCATCTACCGTGAACTTCCAGTCAACAGCATCTGGGAGGGTTCCGGCTCCGTCATGTGCCTGGACCTCTTGCGCGTGGCAAGCCGCGAACGCGAAAGCCTTGAAGCGGTTATTGGATGGCTGAGCGAAGTCAAAGGCCGCTCAAGCCATTATGACGACGCGCTGGCGGAGCTCACGGACAATATCGCGGGCGGCCTGAATGAAGCGCTTGGGCGCTGGCTGACAGAAAGATTGGCCACGCTTGCCGCCGCGAAGCTCCTGATGGAACGAGCGCCTGAAAATGTGGCGGACGCCTATATCGGCACCCGACTTGACCCGTTTGGCCGGCATGGCGCCTACGGCAGCCTGCCCAAAGGCGTGGACGCCCGCGCAGTCATTGATGCAGTGGTGGCCTTTTAGGGGTGGAAAAATCGTCACTCGCCGGCTCGACCGGCGAGTCCACTGATTTAATGGATTCGCCGATCAAGTCGGCGAATGACACCGCACTTCAGGCGTAAAAGGCGAGGATGCCGAGATCCTTCTGGTGCCCAAGTTTCAACCCGCGCCCGTAGGAGGCGTGGCCATCCTTAGCGTGCCCGAGCTTAAGTCCCTGGCCCCTTTCCTTTTCCTCATCCTCGGGGATCGGGTTAAGGGGCTCGTTGGTCGCAAGCTTCGCAGCAACCTTTAGGCTAAGCACCTGTTTGTCCGTAAATTTCGATTTGTCGAACCGGTCGTCATGGATGTTCAATACGCCCACATCAGGCGTGGGCAAAAGATTAAAGGCCTTCAGGTCATCCAGCGTGATATCGCCTGCGCGCTTCTTCTGTTTCCCGGGAACCTCATCCGGCTTGGCCGCGATCTCGTCACGCTTCCTCAGGAATTCACTGACCTTGTCTTTCAGGTCACCCAGCTTGATTTCTGCACCGTTCAGGAAAATCGTGCCCTTGATATTGTTCGGGTTCGATGATCCGTTCCCGCCGTCAAGGCCCACCAGACGATATTTGGCGCCAGGATGATCCGAAAGGCTGAAGGCATAGCTGCCGCCTTCCTCGAAATGGATCACGCCCTTGCCGCCGGTACCGCCTTCGCCTGTAATGGTGACATTGATATTGAAGCTGCCATCCTTCGTGACCGCCACAGCGTTGGTGTCTGCCCCTGTTGTTGCTGTCGTGGCTGCCTCTGTGGCTGACAGGACTGGGGCAGTCGTGCTCGCAACATCATCGCCATTGGACGCGGTCAGCACGCCTGCACCACCAGCGCCCGGACCATAGGTCACGGCTGCTGTGGTCTCTGTCTGCTTTTTGATTTCATCGACAACATGGTCGTGCTTGCGCCTGCCAAAGGCAAAGCCTCGCTCGCGCGCCCCATTAAAGCGGAGCGCGTCACGATCTGCGTCCTGTCCATTTGATGCCGCAAACCGCGGCTGTTGCGCATATGCGCCCGCTACATTCTGTATCATGGTTCTTCCAACCAATTGCCGCTCCCCTTTTGGGAGCCTCATTGCTCGGCCAGAGTGTACGACAACCCGCATACGCTGTCACTGAACGCATAAAATTTGAATTAATGGTGGCACCAAAGTTCATATCTGCGCTATTCTGCATACGTGATCAAAGGAGTTTTTATGGTTGATATTCAACCCCTTAGCAGGCTGAAGGAACAGGACATACTGGCGCTGAACGAAGCCCATGTGCGCGAAACCTCGCACCTTGAGCCTGCAGAGTATCAGGCCATGGTTGCTGGCGCCTTTTACGCGTGCGGCGTTGCACCTGCACAGGCCTTTCTGATCGCCTTTGACGAAACGGCAGACTACAAAAGCCCCAATTTCCTTTGGTTCCGCGATAGGTACCAAAGCTTTGCCTATATTGACCGGGTGATCACCGCAGAAAGCGCTCGCGGCCAGGGCCTTGCCCGCGCCCTATATAACGACCTGTTCGCCAAAGCGCGGGCTTTGGGCAAACCCTGTGTGACCTGCGAGGTTAATATCGACCCGCCCAACCCGGGCTCAGACGCGTTCCATGCCCGCATGGGCTTCTCGGAAGTAGGCACCGGCGTGCTCAAGAGCGGCAAGCTGGTGCGCTATATGGTCAAGCAGCTGGCTTAATCCCCTTCGGCAGGCGTACAGCGTGGGTCTGCCGCCTGTATCTGGGCGATCTGCTTCCTGGTGATCGGGATCGGCAGGCAACCATGTCCCTGTTCACAGATCATGTCCCACTGCGGGCGCGCACGTTCATGGCATTCCAGGCAATTGCCACCAAATTTATTCACGGCCTGATCCGTGCCGCGCACTTTGATCAGGCTGCCGTCGGCCGACACGTCCAGCTCGAAAAACTCCCAGTCTTTGGTGCGTGGGCTCCAGCCCTTCTCGCGCTTGACCATCACTTCTGTTGGTACCAATTGCACGACTGAGCCGGGTGGGTAAACACCACCTTTTTTGCTGTTGGCCACTTCAAGCGTGGCTTCAAGGTCCCCCAAAAGGTTATCGACAAAAAAGTGCCGTACCTTCTGCATGTCGTTCAGGCATTTGAAGCTGTCGCTCGTGATATCAACCTGTTCGGCCCATGCCGCTGTGGTTGCCATAAGGCCTGCAAGCGCGTATGCGCCCAGTTTCCTGATCATGATGCTTCCCCTTCCTTTGTATTCCCCTTTCTACGTGAAATAGGCCCGCGCAGATGGGCGGCAAGAAAATTTCCTTGCGGCGAGGCGCGCATCAAGGCATCACCAACAGGAAGCCATCAACAACGCCGGGATATCCGCCCATGAGCAAGAAAATCCAGCACCGCCTGTATGTGGAAGCCGCCCTCCCGGGCGACGGCATGCTGACGCTGGGGCCTGACCAATCCCACTATCTGGCGAATGTGATGCGGGCACGGGTTGGTGACGCGGTAGCTCTGTTCAATGGCAGCGACGGTGAATGGGCGTCTGAAATCGCGAGCGTCCAGAAAAAGGCCGTGACGCTCAGCCTGGGCGCCAAGCTCAAGGACCAGCGCAAGGAGCCGGACCTATGGCTTGCCTTCGCCCCCATCAAAAAAGCCCGGTTGGACTTCATGGCGCAAAAGGCCACCGAACTGGGTGTAAGCCATATGATCCCCATGCTGACGCGGCGCACCATTGTTGACCGGGTGAAAACAGACCGGTTACACGCCAATGCCGTTGAGGCGGCCGAACAGTGTGAAAGGCTGAATGTGCCCACGGTGGGCGAACCCATCAAGCTCGACAAACTGATCGCCGACTGGCCGATGGACCGCAAGATCATGTTCTGCGACGAAGACCTTTCCGGTACGCCCGCCCATGTGGCGCTTCAGGCAGCCCATGATAAATCAGACCCGGCACCCTGGGGCATTCTGATTGGGCCCGAAGGCGGGTTTGACGACCACGAGCGGGCGCTCATTCGCGCACACCCCAACACGGTAGTGGTTGCCCTGGGTCCGCGCGTATTGCGCGCCGACACAGCGGCTATGTCAGCTATCAGCCTGTGGCAATCTGCTCTAGGTGATTGGTGACCCAAAATCACGTGGTGGAAGAAAAATTTTTCACAGCACCCCATAACAAATCAGAAAATAGCAAACAATTTCTGACAATATATTGGTATATTGTACCTCATCAACAGCGCCATGCAGGTTACAGAGGTTATAACAATGCCAAAAGATGGAATTCCATCCCTTCAGTCACCGGTTGACATTGCCAGCCTGGTCAAGGAAGCCTGCACGGCTGTCACCTGCGCCGCAGCTAACTGCCATAAAGATGAAATTACCCGCCTGATGGAACGCGTGCTGCCACACATCAAGCTGGACGACTTTTCAGACACCCCGGTAAATGCCCGCGGCTACCGCCGCAAGGTCCTCTATTCCCATCCGTCCGGCTTTTTTTCGGTACTGCAGGTGGAGTGGCATCCTGGCGCAGAAACCCCTGTTCATGGTCACAACGCTTGGGGCTGTGTAGGCGTGGTATCCGGCGAAATCGGGTGTGAGACTTACGCGCAGTGCGACAAGGGCGAGAACGGCGTGCGGTCGACAGGGAAAATCACCGCCGGCAAGGGTGCCATCGCAACGGTTAATCCAAACCCTGAAGGTATTCACCGCCTGTTTAACCCAACCGACAAGGTGACAACAACCATCCATGTTTACGGCATGGACCTGTCGGACAATCCGTGCGCCATCAATGTACCATATGGCCCATCTGCTCACAGGAATTAGATTTTTTCACTTGAACGCATTCATCGGTGAAAAGCCTGTCATTCCCTGACTTTTTCGACCAACCGGTCAGCGATCCCAGCCCGCCAAATCTGTAACTAACGCGTGACCGGGGTTTACTTTTCTTGATTGCTGCTTATCTAGGCCCTACTTTTTCTAAGTACAAAAGTTCGGTCGAGGAACACCCCTTTTATGTCAAGCGCCATCATCGAGTCCAAAGCACAGCTTGTGTCATACCTGGAACAGGGCTCGAAGCCTGACAGGTCGAACTGGCGCATCGGGTCCGAACACGAGAAATTCGTTTTTCATCGCGACACTAAAGCCCCCCTTGCTTGGGAAGGCGAAAACGGTCGCCCCGGCATCAAGGATGTTTTGCAGGCGTTCGTCGACAACGGCTGGGAAGCTGTGGAAGAAGGCGGCAAACTGATTGCCGCGAAAAAGAACGGCGCATCCGTGACACTGGAGCCCGGCGGGCAGTTTGAGCTGTCCGGCGCACCGCTTGAAAATATCCACCAGACCTGCGACGAAACATCCAGCCACCTGCGCTGTACCCGCGAAATTGGCGAACGGCTGAACATCGGCTTCCTGGGCCTTGGCTTCCACCCAACCCTCAAGCGCGAAGAAGTGCCGATCATGCCGAAGGCGCGCTATGACATCATGCGCGCCTATATGCCCAAGAAGGGTAACCTGGGTCTGGACATGATGCTGCGCACCTGCACCGTACAGGTGAATCTGGATTTCGCCGATGAGGCCGACATGGTGGAAAAATTCCGCATCAGCCTCGCGCTGCAGCCGCTGGCGACCGCGCTGTTCGCCAACTCGCCCCTCACCGAAGGCAAGCCAAACGGCTTCAAAAGCTATCGCAGCCACATCTGGACCGACACAGACCCGGACCGCTGCGGCACCTTGCCATTCGTGTTCGAAGACGGCATGGGGTTCGAGCGCTGGGTCGATCATGTTCTGGACGTGCCGATGTATTTCGTGCGCCGCGGCGGCAAATATATTGACGCCTCAGGCCAAAGCTTCCGGGACTTCATGAAAGGCGAACTGCCTGCCCTCCCCGGCGAGCTGCCAACCATGACCGACTGGGAAGACCATATGACCACGCTTTTCCCGGAAGTGCGCCTAAAGACATTCCTTGAAATGCGCGGGGCAGACGGTGGCCCCTGGAACCGCCTGTGCGCCCTGCCCGCACTGTGGGTTGGCCTTCTGTATGACACTGAGGCACAAGCCGCCGCGCATGATCTGATCAAGCGCTGGAGCGCCGAAGATGTCGCCAAAATGCGCGCCGATGTGCCGCGTCGCGGCCTTGAAGCCCAAGATCCCAAAGGCGGCTGCTTCCGCGATTTGGGCGAAGAGGTTCTCAAGATCGCTGATCTGGGGCTCAAAAACCGGGCCCGCCTGTCCTCCAGCGGCGATACCGAACAGGGTTTCCTGAACTCACTGTGGGAAAGTGTCGAGACCGGCATGACCCCAGCTGACCAGATCCTGCACAAATACCATGGCACCTGGGGCGGTGTTGAGCCGCTGTTTGACCAGCTAAGCTATTGATACAAGGCTTGCGGTAAGCGCTTGCGCACCATGGTAACTGCAGAGAATCTCTTGGGCCTTAAAGCCAGCGCAGGAATTCGATCAGCCAGATGATCAAGAGAGTAATTCCGGCCAGCACCCCGCCCCACATCAGGGCGAGCGGGAAGCTGGCAGTACGCGACAAGCTGTTCTTGAAATAGCTGTCGCACTGCAGGCAGTGATACCAGCGCTCACCCCTGCTGGCCTTCAGCTTGATCCCCGGGATGATGGTGGGCACCGCGCCTTCAAAGGGGTGCACCCGCTCCGAACCGCAGTGACGACAGGCGAGTTCCTCGCCGTCTTCATCCATCCGCGTCGGCAGCTGGCAACGCGGCATGGTGGCCACTTTGTTGAGGACAGCGTCCACCCGCACCTTGTCGATTGCCCGCACCATCACGTCCGTGCGCAGGCCGATATTCATCGCGCTCATATTCTCGTTGGTGAGAAACACGTCAACGCCGTTGGCATTCAGCACCGACTTCAAAAGCTGGGCATCAGACGCCGACAGCCCGGTCCGGACCGGGATCAAACGGTTATGGTCCTCAAATACCTGCGTCATGGCATCAATCATTCAACCCGGTGTCGAACCCGTCGATCGACACCAGATTTTTCTCTTGCTGATAGGCGCGGATACCGTCTTCGCCCTTTCTTTCAGCGGATTTAACCAAAGTCTGACGTTCGGCCACCAGCTCCATTTCAGGCACGGCATAGCCACAGCTTGTCTGTGTGCTTTCCACATCCACCAGAATGATCTGGCGGGCGCCAGGCTGGTCTGGGAAGTTTGCCTTCAGGGCGCCGAACCCGTCATGGTGCGGCCTTACCACCCTGCCCCGGCCGTATATGCGGTAGATGAGCGCATTACGCGTGAAGCTGTTAAACATCAGCGTAATGCGGCCATCGTTTTTGATGTGGGCGGCTGTCTCATTGCCGCTTCCGGTCATATCCAGATAGCCACAAAGCTTTGGCGAGAGCACACGAAAACAATCCATGCCCTTGGGGCTCAGGTTGATCCGCCCCTCAGCGCAGGCCGACGCCGTGAAAAACATCGGCTGTGCCTCCACAAACGCTTTGTGCTTGTCAGTGATATGATCGAAAAAGTCCGCCATCAGATGCTCCAGTATTTGAGCGCAATCTGACCGAACATGACAAGAAGCACAAGGCCGCTAAGCGTGAAAGCCGTGAAACGGTGCATCACATTGTTGTAACTGGAATGAATGAGGGTGTGAACAAGGCGCAGAGCCACATAAGCCCAAGCCAGTTTCGCCGTCAGCCCATCGCCAAGACCGGTGATCATCGCGCCTAGGCACAGCACATAAAAAAGCACCGGCATTTCAAACAGGTGATTGTAGTTTTCCGCAGCATAACGGGCCTTCGGCGGCAGTTTTGCCAAATTCGCCTTGTCCTGCATCTGTTCCTTGGTTGGCTTCGCTGCCGCCATGGCAGGCAGACGCCGCCAATACAGGATAAGCCAAGCCACGAATGTAAGCGCCACCTGCGCAAGCACAGGCCCCAAAAGTGCATTGTCCATAATTCTCTCCCTCGATCTTTGTTGGTCTGCATCCAATAGGCCACAATTTGCGGAAAAATACCACGCCGCGGCCCGTGGTCATAAATATGAGATAATTCATCGGCATGAACAGTGCCAATCTGTGTATAGGGCCGGTGCCAATAATGAATTCATCTGAAAGAAACAAAGCGCGCATCAGACTACGTCTGCTCAAGTGGGTAGCATTACCCTTGGCTATTATCCTGCTGGTGCTCGGTTTCCTGACTCTGCCCTTGCCGCTTCCCACTGGCATTGTGCTGATTGCTCTTGGCTTCTCATTGGCCGCCTTCCACCCTGGCATGCGCCGCTGGATCAGGCGCACGCGCGGGCGCTATCCGGTCGCCAACAGCAAGATCCGCCTTATCACACCACGCCTTCCGGGCTTCATCCGCCGCGCCCTGCAGCGAACGGACAGCCGCGCACCCTGACTTCATTCATGAGGCCAGATCATCGATTTATGGCAAGTTGCGACTTGCCCAAGGAACAATTTCAGCTGTAGGTTTTCAGCTGCAAGGAGCGCCCGAGGATGATCACAACCCGCGACTATAGCCCCACTGACTGGCCCGATGTGGACCGCATCTACCGCGAAGGCATCAAGACAGGTCTCGCCACCTTCGAGACCAAGCCGAAGGCGCAGGCCGATTTTGAAGGCAAAAGCATCAAAAACAGCACGCTGGTTGCCACCGAAGACGACCATGTTCTGGGCTGGGCCGTCATGTGGCCGGTATCCGACCGCTGCGTCTATGGTGGCGTCGCGGAGGTCAGCGTTTATGTGGGAGAAGACGCGCGGGGCAAAGGCGTGGGAAAATTGTTGCTGAATGCGTTGATCACACGTTCCGAAGAACTGGGCTTTTGGACATTGCAGGCTGGCATTTTCCCTGAAAATGAAGCCTCAAGAGCGATCCACGAAGCCTGCGGATTCCGTGTTTTCGGCGTACGGGAACGTATCGGCCAGCTGCATGGTGTGTGGAAAGACAATATGCAGCTTGAGCGCCGCAGCAGCATCAATGGCATTGACTAAATCAAAAATTGCAGAGATGCAATTTCCTTGTGTTCTTGTTTTGTTCCTGTTATCATCTCCCAAATCCAGGATGGGGGATGACCATGAAACAACTGCTTGTACTCATACTTGTCTTTAGCCTTTTGTCGGGCTCGGCGCTGGCGGACGCGCCCTCAAAATCTTATGAAGACATGACAGTCGCAGAACTGAAGGCTGTCGATACAAAAACACTCAGCCGCGATGAAAGAAAACACCTGAAGAAGGTGCTTAAGGCCAAGAAAAAGGCAGAAAAGGCTCGCATCAAGGCTGAGAAAAGGCGCTTAAAGGCTGAGAGAAAGGCCGAAAAGGCCCGTATCAAGGCCGAGAAAAAGCGTGCGAAGGCTGAGGCCAAGCGGCTCAGGAAAGCCCGCAAGGCAGCGACAAAACAGCTGGCCCTCATTGAAACCGTTTATAAAAATTCCGGCATCTACCGCGACCCGGGCTACAGCAACCTGCGCATTCGCGGCGCCGACGCAAAAATCAGCACATCGGAAGCGATTTTCGCACTCAGCAGCAATGGCGGCCATGTGGGCTATTTCATCCGCACCTACTTCAACCCCCTTACAGGTGGCCTGAGCCCGCAGATTTATATGACCGTTAGTTTCTCTGACGTTGTAGACCAGGACATGCTGTACGAAAAAGGCATGACCGCCGAAGCTATGGCAAATCGGAACGGATGGTGGAAAAATTACCGCTGGGCAGCGCTCCGCAATGGTGCGGGCCGCAGGCTCACCCCGGTTGATCGATACAGCAATAATTCGCCCTATTATGCTTCCTTTTTTGAGGAATATATCATCCAACTGGCATTTGAAGACATCACAGCCGCCGTGAAGGCTGGCACGGCACTCCGTGTTGAAGTGAGTTCGCCCTCGCGCGGGGCTTACCCCTTCACCATTGCCGTGTCCTATGATTATCTGCTGGGGTACCTTATGCGCCTGTCGGAAGCTGATCAGCGTCTTGCCCATATGAAAGGCTGGGCAAACCCGCGCATCATGGCGCTTAAAGAAACGCTCGCCGAAGCCACGACAAGCACCACCCCCTAGACACTGTCTGGCTTTTCAACCACCAGAATGCGCGCCTCGCCCAAGGGGTGCGCAACGTGGGCGTCGCCCACGCCCGCGTGATAGATTTCGCCCACCTCCATCCGGGTGACCGTCACCTCGCCTGCAGCGTCTTTGGTGTGCATATCCACCACGCCGTCCAGCACCACGAAGACCTCTTCGCCTTCATTGACATGCCACTTGTAAGGCTGGTCGGTCCAGTGCAGGCGTACACTTGCGCCCTCCACAGTTGCCACATCCATGGCACCCCAGGCGCGGTCGGCAGTGAAATCTTTTGCTTTGATAAATGTCATGCTGTCGCCTCCATACTTTACGGCGACTATATCACCCCGGCGGCAGGCATGCCTGCCAGTTTGTTTACCAAACCTGCCAATCAGGCGGTCGATAGGCCGAGGTCCCGTTGCTGCTTTTTGGTCAGCTTGGCGGCGATGATGGCGTGGGCGTCAGCGATATAGGATTTTACATCATCGTCACTGAGCGTCTCGTCCGTTTGCACCTGCACCCATTTGGCGCGCGCCAGATAGGGCGCCGGCACCACGCCCGGCAATTCGCACAGCACCTGATAGCTGTGGTCAGCGCATTTGAAGCTGATGCAATCACGGTCCACCGGGCCCCAATGCGAGCAGATGGCGAAGATTTTCCCGCCCACCTTCCAGACACTTGAGTTGCCCCACTGCACCACGCTTGAGGTGGCTGTTAGAGACTTGCAGTAAGCGTCGAATTCATCGCGGTTCATTCAATCACCCGTTTTTCTCATTTAAAAGTGAGAAACTCCGATCAACAAAGCGCAGAAGCTTGACATACTCTGGGCCAAAAGCTCTCATAGATTTGTCATCCAAGACTTTGCTGATCTTCAATTCTTTTCTAATCGGCTGCAACACGGATGTGATCCGCCCTAGCTCCCAGACAATCGTCACAATCATGTTTAGTGTAGCAATTGAGATAGTAGATGGTTGTCCACGCAATCCAATTCCATAACTTTTAGACCGTCCCAAATTTGGGTAAAGCGAGATTACCCCTACCGTATGGTTTGGATGTTCAGCGATAGATAAAATGTCATCTGTGTCTTTTCGGAAATCATTCCAATATTGTTCCAAAAGATTGTCATCCGATCCCGTCAATTCATTGAATGCCAGAACTGCTAACTTCCTCAACTTTCCTTTTGCCATCCGAAGAAAATACAGTTCCTTTGATTCTTCAACGGAATCACAATTCACAAATTCAGCTGCAAATTTAGGAAACGCTGCAACCGCCCATGCGACATCTGTCTTCTCTCGAGCGGCTCTAATCAAGTTTCGAGCCTGCACATCGAAACCCATTGCCACCAATTCCGCGGCAGCTGTTAGATCTGTTGCAATGTTGGCACGAACACTAAGGCCCGCAGCTATATTAGGCGGGATAGGTTCCTTTTTCACTTCAGTATATACCTGCCCCCATAGGTGGTGCTCATAGCAAACGAACCCCAAACAATCTATGAAGTACGGAACGGCCTTTAAGTAAGCATAAAGATGCCTTGGGTAATCCGAACGCTTCAAGCCGCAAGCAAATTGAAAATCGGAGTCCCCCAACTCCATTTCAAGCAACACGTCTTGGAGGTCACCTACCCTCAAATACATGATCGCCCCCTAATATATCTTCTTGTGGCTTTTGGCCTTCTTGGTGCGGGTGCCGGGGCGGCCACCAGTGGCGCGGCCCTTGGGCTTGACGCGCGGATCGGATATCCCGAGCTCGCCCGCCTCCAGCTTGCGAATTTCATCGCGCAACCTGGCGGCCTCCTCAAACTCCAGGTTTTCGGCCGCTGTGCGCATCTTCGCCGTGAGGTCCTCCAGATGCTTCTTAAGGTTGGAGCCCACCAGATGGCCAGCATCGTCGCCGATATCCACGGTGACATAATCACCGGCTGAAACATCCGCCATCAGGTCGCCGATGTTTTTCTTCACTGTCTGCGGCGTGATGCCGTGCGCCTCGTTATAGGCCAGCTGTTTGGCGCGACGGCGGTCGGTCTCATCAATCGCGGCCTTCATCGACCGGGTAATCTTGTCAGCATACAGGATCACGCGGCCTTCCACGTTCCGGGCCGCCCGCCCGATGGTCTGCACCAAGGACCGCTCAGACCGCAGGAAACCTTCCTTGTCCGCGTCCAGGATGGCCACCAGCCCACATTCCGGGATATCTAGCCCCTCACGCAGCAGGTTAATGCCCACCAGCACGTCAAATGCCCCAAGCCGGAGGTCGCGGATAATCTCAATCCGCTCCAATGTGTCGATGTCCGAGTGCATGTAGCGTACCTTCACGCCGTTCTCGTGCAGATATTCCGTCAGGTCCTCGGCCATGCGCTTCGTGAGCGTGGTCACCAGCACGCGCATGCCCTTTTCGGCCTGCCTGCGGGCCTCATGCATCAGATCGTCAACTTGCGTTTCCACCGGGCGGATGTCGATTTCGGGGTCAATGAGGCCCGTGGGGCGAATGACCTGTTCGGTGAACACGCCGCCCGTGCGCTCCATCTCCCAGTCGCCTGGCGTTGCGGACACATAAACCGTCTGCGGGCGCATGGCGTCCCATTCCTCGAACTTCAGCGGGCGGTTGTCCATGCAGGAAGGCAGGCGGAAGCCATAATCCGCCAGCGTGGCCTTGCGCTTGGCGTCGCCCCGGCTCATGCCGCCAATCTGGCTGACGCTCACGTGACTTTCGTCCACGAACAGAAGCGCGTTTTCGGGGATATATTCAAACAGGGTCGGTGGCGGATCACCTGGACGGCGGCCCGTCAGGTACCGGCTGTAGTTTTCAATGCCCGCGCAGGCGCCCGTGGCCTCCATCATCTCAAGGTCGAAGCGCGTTCGCTGCTCCAGCCGCTGGCTTTCCAGAATCCGGCCCCGGTCTTCATACCACTTCAGCCTTTCCGTCAGCTCCGCCTTGATGTGCTTGATCGCCTGGTCCAGCGTCGGGCGCGGCGTCACATAGTGGCTGTTGGCGTATATCTTGACCATATCGAGCGCGCGGACTTTCTCGCCCGTCAGTGGGTCGAACTCCACGATCTCCTCAATCTCGTCACCGAACATCATCAGGCGCCAGGCCCGGTCTTCATAGTGGCTGGGGAAAATATCGATCACGTCGCCGCGCACGCGGAAGGTGCCGCGCTGAAAGGCAGTGTCGTTCCGCGTGTACTGCATGGCCACCAGGCGGCGCAGCAGCTCCCGCTGGTCCACTTCCGTGCCAGCCTTCAGCGCGAAAGTCATGGCTGTGTATGTCTCCACGCTGCCGATGCCGTAGATGCAGCTGACCGAGGCCACGATGATCACATCGTCGCGCTCCAGGATCGCCCGCGTGGCCGAATGGCGCATGCGGTCGATCTGCTCGTTAATGGTGGCTTCCTTCTCGACGAACGTGTCGGTGCGCGGAACGTAAGCTTCCGGCTGATAATAATCATAGTAGGAAACGAAATATTCCACTGCGTTATTGGGGAAGAAGCTCTTGAACTCGCCATACAGCTGG
The DNA here is from genome assembly GCF_001550065.1 of Kordiimonas lipolytica. Next base: position 157,588 of record NZ_LRUB01000036.1, on the reverse strand, counting down.
GCCGCCAGCGTCTTGTTGGGCGCAAGGATCAGCGCCGGACGCTGCGTTTCCTCAATGATTTTGGCCATGGTGTATGTCTTGCCCGAGCCAGTCACCCCCAGAAGCACCTGGTCACGCTCCTTGTCACCAATACCCGCCACCAATTCCTTGATGGCCGTCGGCTGGTCGCCGGAAGGCGTGAATTCGCTCACCAGTTCAAACGCGATCCCTGCCTCGGATTTCTCCGGGCGGTCGGGCCGGTGGGGAACGAAAGGCACATTGGCGCCGTCAGGAATCATGCATGGGCTCCGCATCAAAAGACTCAGGTCCAGGCAGACTGCCTTGTTCACGGTTTGTTTTCAAGCCCGCAGCTGCACAATTTCGTGACGACCGAATGTCTAATTTTTAACCATTGAGTATATTTTAATCATTATGCAAAGCATTCGATTGCAAATGAAACAGAAAATATCCCAGATTCCGGCGGTTTTATAAGATTATTTCAATTTGGCACAGGCTTTGCTGTTTAGGGGGGTGGATAGGAACAAAACACAGATTTTTTTATGGAGGAAACCATGCCCACCAAAACTTTAAAGCCTTCCAAAAAAGCCCTTCTTCTTGGAGCCTCACTGCTTGCAGGCGCGGCCATGGCCCCTGCAGCTTCCGCACAGGATAGCGCATCAGCCTTTTCGCTTTCCGCAAACGCCGCGCTCGTAACCGACTACCGCTTCCGCGGCCTGTCGCTTTCCGACAAGGACATGGCGTTTCAGGGCGGCTTTGACGTAAGCCACGAAAGCGGCTTCTACGTTGGCACCTGGGGCAGCTCGATCGAAAGCTATGCCGGGTCTGAGCTTGAGCTCGACATCTACGCCGGTTACGCATCGCAAATTGGTGACCTTTCCACCGACATTGGTGTCCTTGCCTATACTTACCCAGGTTCCAGCGACACATACTATGTAGAGCTTTACGGCTCCATCGGCGGCACCATTCAGGAAACAGTCAGCTGGACGGCGGGCGCAGCCTATGTCTGGGACCAGGACAATGTTGGCGGCACAGACAACATCTACCTTTATCTTGATGGCAGCATGCCGCTGGGTGAAACGCCATTCTCGCTTGCCGGCCACGTAGCCTATGAAGACGGCGCCTTCGGCAATGATAAGTGGGACTGGAACCTGGGTGTATCCTATGCCTTCGAACAGTATTCACTGTCTGTTTCATACGTTGACACCAACGTATCCGGCATCGGCAGCGCAGGCGTTGTCGCCATGCTGAGCGCAAGCTTCTAAGGAAACAAGGATCTTACCTTGTCCCTCGGAGGGCGGCTGGGCCCTACCAAACCACCCGGCCGTCTTCCACCTTCGACCCGGACCCTTCCCTCTCTCCCAAGTCCTTGTCCGGGTCAAATGGGCCAGACCATGTCGCTATGGCTTGCCTTCTCTGAGGACGATGGCGCGTCAGCCCCGGCCATGAAATTGCCAGACGCCGGCGCGCCATCCGCCTTCCTCCCCATTCTCTAAAGCTGGCAACCTGTCGCCTGATCAGCAACAAACCGTTGCGGGTACAGTGGCTTCAACCTAAGGTATTCGGGAACCTTTCCGGCTGCTATCAGGCACCAGCTAAACAGAGAAAACCCATGGCCTTTTTGTCCGACACACTTTCCCGCATCAACCCATCCCCCACCATTGCCGTATCCACAAAAGCGCGCGAACTGAAGGCCGCAGGCAGGGATGTGATTGGCCTTGGCGCGGGCGAGCCGGATTTCGACACGCCGGATCATATCAAGGAAGCGGCGATCAAGGCCATCTGGGAAGGCCAGACCAAATATACCGCCGTGGACGGCACACCTGAATGCAAGGCCGCGGTGATCGAGAAATTCCGGCGCGAGAATGACCTGCATTTCACCCCCGACCAGATCACAGTGAACGCAGGCGGCAAGCATACGGTCTATAACGCCATGATGGCGACCCTGAACCCGGGCGACGAGGTGGTGATCCCGACACCCTACTGGGTCAGCTACCCCGATATCGTGCAACTGGCGGGCGGCACACCTGTGTTCGTGCACGCATCAATCGACACCAATTTCAAAATGACGCCGGAGATGCTGGAGGCCGCGATCACGCCAAAGACCAAATGGCTGATCTTCAACTCGCCATCGAACCCGTCGGGCGCGGCCTATACGGAAGCTGAACTCAGGGCGCTGGGCGGCGTTCTGGACCGGCACGAGCATGTCTGGGTATTCGCGGACGACATCTATGAGCATATCATCTATGACGACTTCGCCTTCAGGACCATCGCGCAGGCTGTACCGACCATTGCCCACCGCACGCTAACCATGAACGGCGTTGCCAAGGCCTATGCCATGACCGGCTGGCGCATCGGCTTTGCGGGTGGGGATCCGGCGCTGATCAAGGCCATGGCCAAGGTCCAGAGCCAAAGCACCTCGAACCCCTGCTCGATCAGCCAGGCGGCGACAGTAGCGGCGCTAACGGGCGACCAAAGCCTGCTGCCGATCCGCGCTGCCAAGTTCCAGGAGCGGCGTGATCTTGTGGTCAAGATGCTGAACGCGGCAGACGGCATCAGCTGCCCAACGCCCGAAGGCGCTTTTTATGTTTATCCAAGTGTGGCGGGATGCATGGGCAAGACCACACCGTCCGGCAAGCTTTTGGAAACAGACGAAGACTTCGTCACCTATATTCTGGAAGACTACGGCATCGCGGCAGTGCACGGCGCAGCCTTCGGCCTCAGCCCGCATTTCCGTGTGTCTTACGCCACATCAAACGAAGCCCTAATTGAGGCCTGCAGCCGTATCCAGGACGCCTGCAGCAAGCTAAAGTAAACAGGCGCTCCTGTGCCCGACAATACGCTGGCCACCATTCTGATCCTTGTTTCGGCATGCATGCATGCGGTTTGGAACGCGATCCTGAAGCGCACGGACGATAAGTTCGCCGCCATGATGTGCCTCTCGGGCTTCGGGGGCATTCTGTACCTGCCCTTCCTTTGGCTTGCACCTTTCCCGCCTGCTGACCTGTGGCCATGGCTCGCGGCATCCTTTGCCATCCACTTTGTCTACCAACTCGCGCTCACCAAAGCGCTGGAGATGGGGGCACTAACCTTCATCTACCCGATCGCGCGTGGGCTGGGCCCCACCCTTGTGGCGCTCTTCAGCTATTTTTTCCTGACCGGGGAAATGTCGCTCGCGGAAGTCGCGGCGGTGCTGGTTCTGGCTGTTGGCATTTTCCTGAGCACTTCCACAAAGGGCGCAGCAGGCGGCTCCGCACGGGAAAACGGCATCCTGTTCGCGCTTTTGACCGGCGCCATGATAGCAGCCTACACAGTGATTGACGGCCTGGCCGTCAGGCGCGCACCCACAGAACTCACTTATATCCTGTGGTCCGGCATCGGCTTTTCGCCGATTTTCATATCTTACGGCCTCTACAGGCGCGGCACGAAAATCTTCAGGGACGCTGTGGCTGTCTGGCGCCCAGGCATGCTGGCCGCTGGCATTGCGCACAGCGGATATGGCATCGCACTCTATGCTTACAGCATCGGATCGCTGGGCGAAGTTGCCGCCATCCGCGAAACCAGCATTCTCTTTGCTCTTGCCATTGGCGTCTTCTGGTTGAAGGAAACCGTCAGCCGCCGCCGGCTTCTGGCGGTGCCGCTGATCGCAGCCGGTGCCATCCTTCTGAAGTTTTATTGACCCCAGCGCTTGACTTTTCGTCTTTTCATCAGTATTTCGTTATTTAGCGAAATACTGAAATAGGAACCAAAAATGGCAGATGTATTTCATGCATTGTCGTCGCCCGTCAGGAGACAGATTTTGGCAATGCTGAAAGCCCGGGACATGACAGCGGGTGAAATTTCGGACCAGTTAGACGTGGGGAAATCAACGCTTTCCGGACACTTTAACGTACTCAAGGCTGCGGACCTGGTAACCGCGGAACGCAATGGCACAACAATAACATACAGCCTGAACACAAGTGTGGTTGAAGACATGCTGGCGCTAATGGCTGGCATTTTCGGCAAAGAAGAAAAGGGAGCTAGGAACAATGATGGCGAAGTTTAGATTTGCATGGGCCTTGTTTGCTTTAACGCTAGCCTCCGGAATTGTGGCGTTTTTCATGGTAGCGCCCGATGCGCTGATCCCCGTTCACTGGAACGCGCACGGCGAAGTGGACGATTGGGCCAGCCCCATTTTTGGCCTGTTCCTGATACCCGGCTTTCAACTTTTGATGCTATTGATCTTCGCAGCCCTCCCTATTCTTGAGCCGCGAAAGGAAAACATCGGCAAATCGCAAAAAGCGGTACATGCCGTGGTTTTTGGAACAGTGGGTGTGCTGGCCGTTGCGCAGACCGCCATTATAACCGGGACGTTTGGTTATGAACCCTTGGGCCCGAAAACCATCATTGCAGCTGTCGGCATCCTGCTAGCCATCATCGGCAATTATATGGGCAAGCTACAGTCTAATTTCTTCATCGGCATTCGCACGCCTTGGACGCTTTCAAGCGACACTGTGTGGAAGAAAACCCACCGCCTTGGGGGCAAGCTGTTTATCCTGGCAGGCGCGTTGGTCGTCATGGGAAGTTTCCTCATCGAAGCACCCTATCTGGTTGGGCTTGTGCTAGGCGTGATATTGCCGATAACCTTATATATTATCTTCTATAGTTGGCGACTGTGGCGGCAGGAAACTGCGCGGAAGAATGATTGATCGGCAAAATCGATTACAGCGTCAGTTTTAATCAATTTTACTGCTTAAAGCAGCATTGTTATAAAAGCCTCATCAAAGCAACGGAGGATTTTATGACTAGCTTTGCACAGACTGACCAACAGAAAATGGCCGTAGCCCTGAAGCCTGTTTTGGCTGAAACGGTGCAGCTTTATGTGCTGACACAGAACGTCCACTGGAACGTGACCGGCCCCCTGTTCCAGCCAGTGCATACGCTGACCGAAGAACAGTATCTGGAACTGGCTGCCGCGATTGACGATATCGCCGAGCGCATCCGGACACTGGGCGAAAAAGCACCAGGCCGCATGTCCGCTTACATGGAACTGGGCAGCATTGGCGAAGGTGACGAAAACGCCAGCGCCGAAGACATGGTGCGCGCCCTTGTTGACGCCAACCAGACAGTAGCAAACCGCATTCGCCCACTGATCAGCGAAGCTGCAGACATGGGTGACGAGGTAACTGCAGGCCAGTTGACCGACCGCCTGACAGTGCATGAGAAAGCAGGCTGGATGCTCCGCGCCATGTTGGGCTAACGCCTAGAGCCTGTCTTTCAGCCAGTAGTAAAATACGGCGAGAGAGACCGCCTGCTGGCCCAGCCAGCGCGCACAGGACAAATGCCCGAACGGCACCCGCCGCTTGGGCATTTTTGCGAACAGGTCAAAGTGCGCGGTATTCAAGCCCGCGATGGCCTGCCCCAACATATCCCCCGCCAGGTTGCCCATATTCACGCCGTGCCCCGTATAGCCCGCGCCGTACCAAATGTTGTCGCCCACACGGCCGATCAGCGGCACCTGCCCATAAGGCACACCCAACCGACCGCCCCATTCATGGGTGATCTTCACGCCTTCGAGCTGCGGCCAGATTTTAAGAAGGCGCGGCAACAACTTGGCCTGAACCGACTTTGGCTTGCGGCCCGAATAATTCACCCGCCCGCCAAACAGTACGCGCCCGTCCGATGACGTACGAAAATAATCACAAACCTTCTTGGTGTCGCAGATGGCATAGCCCTTGGGATTGAGCTCCGCAAGTAGTGCAGCATCAAGCGGTTCGGTGGCCATCATATAGCTGGCGGCCGCACTTGATGTGCCCGTCAGTTCCCTGACCGGCAGTTGGTGGTGCACATTGGCCGCGAGCAATAGATGATCCGCCACCACGTCGCCGTCTGCAGTAGTGACACGCACTTGGGCGCCAGGTTCAATGCCTATGACCGGGCTGTGCTCGTATATTTCCGCGCCTTTGGATGCGGCGCCACGCGCCAAACCAAGGCATAGTTTCAGTGGATGCAAGTGCCCATCCGACAGGCTCAACAACCCACCCAGGAAATGGTCGCCGCCCATGGTGGCCCGCAGCTCTTCCACGCCCATGAAATGCCAGCCGCGGTCGGGGAATTTAGTCTCCATCTCATTATAGTGGTGATAAAGTGCTGCCAACTGCCGGGGCGTTGACGCCACCTCAAGCCAGCCGGGCGTCAAATCGCAAGCGATACTATAATCATCAATGCGGCGACGGATCAGGTCGTGCCCTGCCCACATCATCTCGTCCACCGCCTTGGTGCCTTCAACTCCCCAGCGTTTCGCCAGCTTTTCCTGCCCAACGAAGCCCCGGATCATCTGTCCGCCGTTGCGCCCGGACGCGCCCCAGCCCACCTGGTGGGCCTCAAGCAGAATCACGCTCTTGCCCGCCTCCACGAGCGTGCATGCGGCGGAGAGGCCGGTGAACCCGCCACCGATGATACATACATCCGCGCGCTTGCTGCCTGAAAGCGCCGGATAGCCGTCGTGATCGCCCACAGAGTGCGCGTACCAGCTCGTTGGATAGCCTGCCTGCATAAATTCTCCCTTTCGCCCACCATACTGCGTCAAATTGCCAGTCCCAAGAGTTTCGTTCATGCTTGTTCACTCTTGACTTCCGTGCTAAGAGCCACCCAATATTAAGAACCATTCTCATTTTAATGTCTTCAAGGTGCGTGCGGTCCATGAATCAGGAACAGCAACTAGATGGCGAAGCGACCGGCGCAGAGAAAGCGCTCGTGGCGCTTGGAACCATGAAACCCGGCATGTTCGGGCATGTAATTGCCTTTGATGCCAGTGGTATTCCTGATGTCAGCCCCGATATGACCGACCGCCTGCGCGAGATGGGATTTGCGGAAGACCTGGAGGTTGAGGTACTGCACCAAAGCCTTTTCGGGCGTGATCCAATCGCCGTCCGCATCGGCCGCATGACCGTTGCCCTGCGCCGCCGTGAAGCCAATATTATCAAGGTCCAGCTTGTATGAGTGCCCCATCGCTTGTCGCAGTTGTCGGCAACCCAAACTGTGGTAAATCCGCCCTTTTCAATGCCCTTACGGGACTGAGGCAGAAGGTTGCCAACTATCCTGGCGCAACCGTTGAGCGGCGGACAGGCCCCCTTCTGGGTAATGACCATATTGAGCTTGTAGACCTGCCTGGCACTTATTCCATGACACCCCGAAGCCCGGACGAAGCCGTCACCACAGACGTGCTCCTGGGCAAGTTCAAGGCCGAAAGGCGCCCGGATGCCATCCTGTGCGTGGTGGACGCCACCAACCTGGCCCAGCATCTCAGGTTCGTGATTGAGCTTCGCGCCCTTGGCGTGCCCATGGTCATTGCCTTGAACATGACAGACTTGGCTGCGCGCGAACGCATCAACATCGACGCGGGCGCCCTGTCCCACAAACTTGGTGTTCCCGTTGTGGAAACTGTGGCTGTGCGCAAGAAGGGGCTTGAAGAACTTAAAGACAAAGCCATTGAGGCCCTGCAGATGGGCACGCTGAGCACGCTTTATTTCGGTTCCACGGTGCGCGACTATCAGCGCGCCGCGCGCAAGATCGCCAAGGACGTGACGCTTAGCGAAGGCATCGGCCACAAGACCACGCGCCTTCTGGATAACGTGCTGCTGCACCCTGTTGCCGGGCCGTTTATCCTTCTGGCTATCCTGTTCCTGATGTTCCAGGCGGTCTTTTCCTGGGCCGAAGCGCCAATGACCTGGATTGAGGACGGCATCGCCTATCTTCAGGCGGGCGTGCACAACCTGTTGCCGGAAGGCTGGCTTTTGAGTTTCCTTTCTGATGGCATTCTCGCAGGCGTCGGGGCCGTTATCGTGTTCCTGCCGCAAATCCTGGTGCTGTTTGCCTTCATCCTGGTGCTTGAAAGCACCGGCTATATGGCGCGGGCAGCTTTCCTGATGGACCGGCTTATGGCGGCTGTCGGCCTCAATGGCCGGGCCTTCATTCCGCTTCTTTCCAGCTTTGCCTGCGCGATCCCCGGCATCATGGCGGCGCGGACGATCGCTGACCCGAAAGACAGGCTGACCACCATCCTGATCGCACCATTGATGACCTGTTCTGCGCGCATTCCTGTCTATACCGTCCTGATCGGGGCTGTCATTCCGAACACGACCCTGTTCGGTGACTGGATTGGCCTGCAAGGCGTGGTCATGTTCTCGCTCTATCTGGCAGGCATTGTGGCAGCACTGGTTGTTGCCGCAGTATTGAAGCGTACGGTCGCCAAAGGCAAGACCCACACTTTCATGCTGGAACTGCCGAAGTATCAGACCCCGCGGCTGCCTTATGTGCTAACCGGCCTTTATGAGCGCGCGCGCCTGTTCCTGCGCCGTGCGGGTACCATGATCCTCAGCGTCACGATCATCCTGTGGTTCCTGGCAAGCTTCCCGGCAGCACCGGAAGGCGCTGCATCCCCCATTTCCTATAGCCTTGTTGGCATTATCGGCGGCTGGCTTGAAGTGATCTTTGCACCCATCGGCTTCAACTGGGAAATCTCGGCAGCACTCGTGCCCGGCATGGCCGCCCGCGAAGTCGCGATCTCTGCACTTGGTACCGTCTATTCCATCGGCGGCAGCGAAGAAATGGTAGAGGCCGGTGTCCGTGCCGCCATCGCCGCGAACTGGAGCCTGCCGACCGCCTTTTCCTTCCTGGCCTGGTTCATTTTCGCCCCGCAATGCGTATCCACCATTGCCGTAGCCCGGCGTGAAACCGGTGGCTGGAAATGGCCGCTTTTCATGCTGGCTTACCTGTTCGGCCTGGCTTACATCGCGTCCTTCATTACCTTTCAGGTGGCCAGTGCGCTCATTGGCTGACGCCTGATCTGATCAATTTCACATGGCGGCCTTGCCGTCGCCATGAATCTGAGGTAGCCACGTTAGCAAGTCATTTTCAAAAAGACGTAATAGTGGGGAGCTAACACGTGAGAGCCTTATTTGCAGCCGCATCCATGCTGGCCATTGCCGCCTGTTCCGAAAGCGCAGAAAACCAAAAAGATTTTAGCGCAGACGCGAACCGCATCGCGCAGGAAACGCTGATCGTCGATACGCATATTGATGTGCCTTACCGCCTTGACACAGGCTGGGAAGACGTCTCGAAAGCCACACAGAGCGGCGATTTTGACTATCCTCGCGCCGTGAAGGGCGGCCTTAATGTGCCTTTCATGTCCATCTATACGCCGGCAAGCTATGACGGCACACCGCGCGCCAAAGAGCACGCAGAAGAAATGATCGGCATTGTCGAGCGCATGGTGGCAACCGCGCCTACCAAATTCCGCATCGCCAGAACGGTTGCCGATGTTGAAAAGGCCATGAAAGACGGCGTGATCGCCCTGCCGCTTGGCATGGAAAACGGCTCGCCAATCTCTGGCGATCTCGCGAACCTTGATTATTTCTATGCTCGCGGCATCCGCTATGTGACGCTCGCGCATTCGAAAGCCAACCATATCTCAGATTCGTCCTATGACACCGAGCGCAAGTGGAACGGCCTTTCCGATTTCGGCAAAGAGGCCGTGAAGCGCATGAACGAGCTGGGTATCATGGTGGACGTCAGCCACGTTTCCGATGAAGCCTTCTATGACGTGATGGAAATTGCCGCTGTGCCTCCGATCGCCAGCCACAGCTCTGCGCGCCACTTCACGCCAGGGTTTGAGCGCAATATGTCAGATGAAATGATCAAAGCGCTCGGCGACAAGGGCGGCGTGATCATGATCAACTATGGCTCTGCCTTCCTGACCGAAGAAGCCAACGGCTATAATGTTGGTCGCGACGAAGCCTATCTTGAGTATCTGGCAGACGAAGAGCTTGAAGACTCGACAGACCTCAAGGACCAATTCACCGAACAGTACCGGTCAGAAAACCCATACCCATATGCAAGCCTTGACGATGTGCTCGACCATATCGACCATGTAGTCGGGATCGCCGGCGTGGACGCTGTGGGCATCGGGTCTGACTATGACGGTGTGGGAGACAGCCTGCCAACCGGCCTCAAGGACGTGGCAAGTTACCCGAACCTGATTGAGGGCCTTCTGAAACGCGGCTATTCGGAAGCTGACATCAAGAAGATCCTGAGCGGCAACATCCTGCGCGTATGGCGGGAAGTTGAAGCCTACGCTGCTGCCAACTAAACCAAAGACATATCACAGGAAAGCCGCTCAACTTTGGGCGGCTTTTTTGTGCGTTTCCTGTGGCATTAGTTACATCTGACACTGGACGCGCGCGCTTTTTTCGCTACAGTTTTGCCCCATAAAACAACTGCGTTTCATAAGGGGGAAACACATGATCAAAAAACACACGACAGCACTTGTGCTGGGCCTTCTTGCTGGCACCAGCCTTTCAGCCACCGCAGCACCAAATGGTGACTGGTTCACCGACGCCGCCATCTCGCCGGACGGCAAGACCGTTCTGGTCGCCTACAAGGGCGATATCTACAGCGTATCATCGAAGGGTGGCACCGCCGTTCCGCTGACGGTTAACGCGGCTTGGGACGGCCACCCCGTCTGGTCAAAAGACGGTAAACAGATCGCCTTCGCAAGCGACAGGAACGGCAACCTGGATATTTATGTGATGCCTGCCGAAGGCGGCGAAGCCACACGGCTGACGCACCACAGCGCCGACGACATCCCGCACGACTTCACACCGGACGGCAAGGCCGTGACCTTTAGCTCCACCCGCACAGACAGCGCCGCCAGCAGCGGCTTCCCGCGTGGTGCCTTGTCTGAGCTCTATAGCGTTTCCACATCCGGCGGCACGCCAAAAATGGAACTGACAACCCCCGCCTTTGAAGCCCAGTGGAACAAGGACGGCAGCAAGCTATTGTACCGCGAGGAAAAGGCGCTCGAAAGTGACCTCAGGAAGCATGACAACAGCGCTTTTGCCCGCGATATCTGGCTGTATGACAGCGAGGCAGGCACTCACAAACAGCTGACCAACCATGTGGGCGGCGACCATAACCCTGTCTGGGGCAAGGGTGACACCATCTTCTATACGTCGGACGAAGCAGACGACACGTTCAATGTCTGGAAGCTGGACCTGGGAAGCCTTGAGCAGAACCAGATCACCAAGTTCACCAAACACCCGGTACGCGAGCTGACACGCGCCAAGGACGGGACGCTTGCCTTCCTGCATCACGGCACGGTTTATACCACTGGTGAAAAGGGCAAGCCAAAGGCGCTCGATATCAACATTAATGTGGACGGCCACGGTGTAGACGCCAAGACCATCCCGGTTTCAAGCAATGTCAGTGAATTCACAGTATCGCCGAACGGCAAGGAAATCGCCTTCGTCGCGCGCGGCGAAGTGTTCGTGACTTCGACTGAATTCAAGACAACCAAACGCATCACCGATACGCCAACCCAGGAACGCAGCGTCGACTTCCACCCGGATGGCGACCGCCTAGTGTATGCGGCGGAACGCGACGGTAAATGGACGCTTGTGGAAGCCAAGCTCCGTAACGCGGACGAAAAATATTTCTTCGCCAGCACGCTGATCGACGAAAAAGTCCTGTTCGACGCAGACAACGAAGCCTTCCAGCCGAAATATTCGCCGGACGGCAAGAAGGTGGCCTTCCTGTCTGGCCGCGACAGCCTGAAGGTGCTGGATATCGAATCTGGCGAGGCGGTCAAGGTGCTTGGGCCAGAGCATAACTATAGCTATGCGGACGGCGATATCACCTTTGACTGGTCACCTGACAGCAAGTGGCTGACGATCGATTTCATTGCCCGCAAGCGCATCTTCATCACCAATGTGGCGATTGTGCCAGCTGATGGTTCTGCCGCCCCTGTGGACATCAGCCTCTCGGGCTATCAGGATGGCGGGCCCAAGTGGCACGCCGGCGGCGAGGCTGTACTCTGGTTCTCCAGCCGCTACGGCCAGCGCGACCACGGCAGCTGGGGCCGTGAATTTGACGTGATGGCAAGTTTCCTCAATCAGGACGCCTATGACCGCTTCCGTATGTCGAAGGAAGAATACCAGCTGATGAAAGAGCTGGAAGAAGACGCCAAGAAGAAGAAAGAGGAAGAAGAGAAAAAAGCCAAAGAGGCTGCCAACGAGACTGACGGCGAAGAAGGCGAAAAGGCTGAGGGCGAAAAAGCCGACGCCAAGGAAGCCGATAAAAAGGACGAAAAGAAAGACGATACCAAGCCGGTTGAGATTGAATGGGACGGCATGCAGGACCGCACAGTGCGCCTGACCGTGCATTCTTCGAATCTCGCAGACGCAGTGCTGACCAAGGACGCGGACAAGCTTTACTACCTGTCCCAGTTTGAAGGCGGCTATGACCTGTGGATGCAGGACCTGCGCGAAAACGAGACCAAGCTTCTCTCAAAACTGAACGCCGACAACGCCACCATTGAACTGTCGAAAGACGAGAAGGCGCTGTTCGTGCTGGCGGGCGGCCAGATCTCCAAGTTCGAGCTGAACGGTGGCGGCGCAAACCGGAAGGGCGTCAGCCTTTCTGCCAGCATGGAACTGAACGGCAAAGCCGAGCGCGACTATTTCTTCGAACATATCTGGCGTCAGGTGAAGGATAAATTCTACACCGCTGACATGCACGGCGTGGACTGGGCCGACATGAAGCTTGAATATGGTACCAAACTTGAAAATGTGGGTAACAACCGCGACTTCGCCCGCATGATGGAAGAAATGCTGGGTGAGCTGAACGCCTCCCACACCGGTGCCTACTATATCGGCGGCCGAGGCGGCGACGCCACTGCCTCTCTTGGCCTGTTGTTCGACCTTTCCGCCCCTTCGGGCGCGCTAGTGGTTGAGGAAGTGCTGGAAAAGGGCCCGTTCGATAAAGCCAAAAGCGATGTCGAAGCCGGCATGAAGCTGGTGGCAGTGGACGGCACCGACCTTGGCGAGAGCGTGAACCTCTATGCGCTTCTGAATCACAAGGCCGGAGAGCGCACGCGTGTGACATTCGAGAAGGCTGACGGCACCCGCTTTGATGAAGTCATCAAGCCGATCAGCGGTGGAGCTGAGAACCAGCTGATGTACGAACGCTGGGTGAAACGTAGCCGTGCGCTGGTGGAAAGCCTGTCTGACGGCAAGGTGGGCTATGTGCACGTGCGCGGCATGAATGACTCCAGCTACCGTGAGGTCTATTCCGACCTGATGGGTCGCAACTTCGACAAGGACAGTGTTGTGGTCGATACCCGCTGGAACGGCGGCGGCTGGCTGCACAATGACCTGGCCAAGCTTCTGTCGGGCGAACAATATCTGAAGATGGAAGTGCGCGGCCGCGAATTTGAAGGCGACCCTCTTGACCAGTGGTACAAGCCATCCATCGTGGTGATGGGCGAAGGCAACTATTCTGATGCCCATGCCTTCCCATACACCTACAAGGCGCTGGATATCGGCGAAACTGTCGGTATGCCGGTGCCGGGCACCATGACCGCCGTGTGGTGGGAAGTGCTGCATTCGGGCGATATCGTGTTCGGCATCCCGCAGGTGGGCCAGCGCGACATGGACGGCAACTATCTGGAAAACCAGCAGCTTGAGCCGGATCACCGGGTGAAGAACATGCCTGAAGAGGTGGCCAAGGGCCTCGACAAGCAGCTTGAAAAAGCCGTTGAAGTGCTGCTGGAGGGCGAGCAGGAATAAGCCTGCCCGGTCAATTTAAAGCTTCGGAAATGGCGCCCTTTCGGCGCCATTTTATTTGTGCTAGAGGCATCATCACCGCACAGACCTGAAGGAATTTTCCATCCATGACCACCAAAGACATGCCTAACATCGATCCAGAGTGCTGGCGTCCGATCAATGAAGAAAAACTGACTCAGTTCGACAAACCGGACAGAAAGCCCCGCATCCTGTTGCTCTATGGCTCCTTGAGGGAGCGGTCCTTCAGCCGTCTCGCCACAGAGGAGGCCGCCCGCATCCTTGAGGCCTTCAGCGCCGAAACCAAAATCTTCGACCCTTCGGGCCTGCCGCTGCCGGATGGCGCGGAAGACACCCACCCGAAGGTGCAGGAGCTCAGGGACCTGGCGACATGGTCTGAAGGTATGGTCTGGTGCAGCCCTGAACGGCACGGGTCGATGACCGGCATCATGAAAGCCCAGATCGACTGGATTCCGCTCGCGCTTCAGGGCGTGCGGCCAACCCAGGGCAAGACGCTGGCGATCATGCAGGTGTGCGGCGGGTCTCAGTCCTTCAATGCCGTCAACCAGATGCGGGTTATTGGCCGCTGGATGCGCATGATTACCATTCCAAACCAGTCATCGGTGCCAAAAGCCTGGCTGGAATTCGGTGACGACGACCGTATGAAGCCATCGTCCTTCTACGACCGGATTGTTGATGTGATGGAAGAGCTGGTAAAATTTACGCTGCTGCTGCGTGCCAACAAAGACTATATGGTCGACCGCTATTCCGAGCGGAAGGAAAGCGCCGAAGAATTCCGCAAACGCATAGACCAGCGCGCCATGTAGAAACGGAAAGGACGCTGATACCCGGCCTTAAGCAGAAGAGTTCAAAAGCCGTTCTATCACCGTTTCATAGTCTGCTACCGTGTTGCACACGCCGTCCGCTTCCCGGGCGCAATAGCTGGCTGACAGGTTAAAGGCAGCGGGCGGATGCTTGTGGCCTGCGAGCGTCATTTCAAGTGCCTTGCCCCCGCCTTCAAGGGCATCCCGGAGCGCAAGCGGGCTGAGCATTCCAATACGTTCCTCGACAAAAAGCCCCGTCATATTGTGAAGGGCGGTCAGGAACTTCGGCCCGATAAACTGGGGCACAAGCGGCGGCTTGGCGCGCGCGAGCATGCTTTCAGCGGCGTCCGCATAGAACGGCAGGAAACTGTCCTCCCGCGAGGTCATCAGGAAGGCATTATGGACCTTCCTATACGCCTTGAGATCACCATGCGAGCCCTGCACCCACACCTCACGCCCCACAGCGTGAGGGCCATCCGGCAACGGTAACTGCCCAGGGGCAAACACAATTACATCAGCATCCAGCCAGACGGCGCGGTCATACCCTTCCTGCAGGGCATTCTGCATCAGGCGCAGGCGCGCCAGGTCCGTTGCGATCACAATCTGGGGGGCGACCTTTTCCCTAATCCAGGCCGGGATATGGTCAAACAATTCATCGTGCATAAACCGGTAATCCGCCCCAATCTGCGTGGCCCAATCCTTGACCGACGCAAGGCAGCGGCGCACCCACGGCCGAAGCGCTTCCTCGGCATGCGACTGCAGAATAACGGTTTTCATATATTGACCGCCCTTCCTCAAGATTTCCGTAACGTTCCGCCCTTGCCGGACAGCAAAAGCAGCCTAGCTTGTTCTGTATGCGTTTGGGAAGGCGCAAGCTGCCAGCCATGTCAACCGGGCAGCGAGGGGAGATGTATGAAAGAGACTGTAGAGACGCCGCCGGTCAGCGGCCTGTCGAACAAAGCCCGTACCTATGCGCTTATTGTTCTGACAATAGTATATGCGTTCAACTTTATTGACCGGCAGATCCTGGTGATCCTGCAGGAAGCCATCAAGAAAGACCTTGGGCTGTCAGATACCCAACTGGGCCTTTTGTCCGGCTTTTCCTTTGCCATCTTCTATACCGTTCTTGGCCTGCCGATCGCCCGTCTGGCAGACCGCATGAACCGCAGGAATATCATTTCCATTGCGCTGGCGGTCTGGAGCGGCATGACCGCCCTTTCCGGCATGGCGCAGAACTTCACTCAGCTCTTGCTGGCCCGCATGGGTGTGGGCGTGGGTGAAGCCGGTGGGAGCCCGCCAGCACACTCAATGATTTCTGACATGTTCACTGCCAAGCGCCGGTCCACAGCGCTGGCCGTTTATTCTGCGGGGCTCTATCTTGGTATTTTCCTTGGATACACGTCTGGTGGCTATCTGCAGGAAGCCTATGACTGGCGGACCACGTTTATGATTGTGGGTATCCCGGGTGTTCTGCTGGCCATCATTCTGCGCATGACGGTTCAGGAGCCCCCGCGCGGGCTGCATGACAAGCCTGGTAGCGACACACGGTATTCACTCGCTGAGACCTTCAAAATCCTGTTCCGGCTGAAATCCTTCCCATTCATTGCTTTCGGCTGCGCCATGTCAGCGTTCGTCAGCTATGGCACCAGTAATTTCATGCCCAGCTTCATGGTCCGCTATCACGGCATTTCCCCCAGCGAAATCGGCCTGACACTGGGGCTGGTGACCGGCATCGGCGGCATGATCGGGACATTCCTTGGCGGCGCGCTGACCGACAGGTTCGGCGAAAAGGACGCCCGCTGGTACCTTTGGCTGCCAGGTCTTACGGCTGTCACAGCCATCCCTCTCGCGCTGGTTACCTACCATACAAGCAGCAAAGAGCTGATGCTGGGCACCTATTTTATCGTGGTTATTCTTTCCACCCTGTACCTAGCGCCTTCCATTGCCGTAACGCACCGGTTGGTGCCGCCAAGCATGCGCGCGCTTTCCTCGGCAGTGTTGTTCCTTGTGCTGAACCTGATCGGTATGGGTCTCGGGCCTGTGCTTGTGGGCGCCATCAGTGACTTCGAAGCTGCGCGAACGGGGGCAGATGGCCTTAGAACTGCCTTGACGGTCGGCACCTGTATCGCCATCGTGAAAGGGTATCTGTTTTGGGCTGGCGGACGTAAACTGCCAGAGGACCTTGCCAAAGACTAATCAGGCATCGGCTTGCTGAATCTGTGCAAAGGCTATAGGTCAACCCGGAATGCGATGAAGGCTAAGCCGACGATCATTCGCTAGGTGGGGAACAAATTGCACGAGGCAAAGCTGGCAGCAAATCGCTTTGAGGCGGTGACAATATTTCTTTTGCTGGCCATATCGCTATGGCCGGCAATGTCCTTCAAGGCTGCAGTCCTCGTACCCATGGCACACGGCCTCTTCCTGTTTGGCATCTTCCTGCTGATACGGCATTATCTGGCGCGCGTGCGCCCACTGGTGGCCCATCTGTTTTTCACAGCCTGCGTATCCGTCCTTGCGATTGAGATCGTGGTCCATCACTTCACCAGCCTGCACCTGAACCGGTTTGTCCTGTCGCTTGCCTTCCAGCCGCAGGCGAAGGAACAGATTGGCCTGTCGAACACACTATTCTATCTGCTGGCGTTTGTGGCAGGACTTGCGTATCTCACCGCCCGGCTCATGCGCTGGCATGTACAGTTGTCAGTCCGTGTGGTGTGGACCGTCACATTTGTCGCCCTTGCCCTCTCTCAGGGACTATATGGCTTCCTGCTGTATCAGCGTGATGCTGGGCTCCTGAACAGCCAACGGCATCTCGTCTTTTTCACCGGCCTGCACCACTATTACGCTGAGAAAATATTCACACCTATTTTCGGCCCCCGTCCACCGAACCCATTCGCCCAAGCCTACGACGGGACAGCAAGGCCCAGAGCAGTCAGTGACACCTGGGAAGTAACCAGCCCTAGAAACCTGTTGCTGATCGTCATCGACAGCATGCGCGCCATGGACATGAAGGCTGATCCAACAGTCGCGCCCAACCTGCTACAACTAGGGCAGAAGGGCTATCTGTCCCTTGACCACAGCAGCGTCGCCAACTGCACCCACTTTGGCATGCACACGCTGTTCTCAGGCGATCTGGCCACCACATTCAGGCAAGCAAGGCACAGCGGCAAGGCCCAGGGCATCTTTGCCGCCCTTTCTGGTGCCGGATACAGGTTAAGCTCGGCTGAGGCGCAGTCACTGGACTGGTATGACCTGGCAGCCACCTATCTGCCCGGCACCGCGCGGGATATCGCGCCGGAAGGAACCAATGCCGCGCGGGACGATTTTGTGTCACGTTCAACGGTCGCGCGGCTTCAGGGTGATACCAGCATCCCATGGGCCCATCTGGCCTATTTCAGTGGGCCGCATTTCTCCTATGACGAAAACAAGAATATCACCACAGAGGTCTACCGCGAAATGATCCGCAAAACGGATCAGCGCATCGCCCGAATGGTTCAGGGCCTTGCGGCCAGCGGCTTGCTCCGTGATACGCTGGTGATCATCACTTCCGACCACGGCGAAGAAGTTTTCGAAAATGATACAGTCGGCCACGGTAGCACCCTCAATGACGCGCAGACGAAGGTACCGCTTTTGGTTCTCGGCGCCACGATGCCGACCGGCTGGATCAGAAGCCACCGGGACATCCTGCCGTTTGTCCGGGCGGAACTGGGGGCTGCACCCCTGAGGGCCTTCCCGAACCAGTTGGAAGTCCTGACAGGCTGCGACTATGAGTTCCCCAAAAGCTTCGCGGTTATCGACGAAGATGGCCGTGTGGATTTCCGGCTTCAGGACGGCCTTCTGGCACCAGCCCCATCACCGGGCAGCAGGCAGCCAAGCGATGACCAGATAAGGCGCGCCGGGCTCCGGCTCATCAGATTGTTGAATGAAAATAAATAAGGCGGCTGAATGGCCGCCTTTATTGGTCATGCTGGACGCGTCTGCCGTCAAAGGCCGATGCTTTTCAGAACAAGGGATGTCACGGTTTCCTTGGCGTCCTTGAACTGGCTATCGCTTAATGGCTCACCTTCATTCATCACATTGATCTGCGCCTCGAAATCCGCATAGTGCTGGGTCGTCGCCCAGATCATATAGAAAAGGTAGCGCGCTTTCACAGGCGCCAACTTGCCTTCCGCGATCCAGCGTTCCAGCACGGCCTCCCGACTTTCAAGCCACGGCTTCACCGTGCCGACCAGATAGTCCTGCAGGAATGGTGCGCCAGACGCCATTTCAATCGCCCACAGGCGCGAGCCGTGCGGCCTGTTGCGGGCCAGATCCATCTTGGAGGACACATAGGTGCGGATGGCCTCTGCCGGGTCTTCCGTCTCGTCGAAGGTGTCGGCGGCATGCAGCCAGATCGAACAAACTCCTTCGATTACCCGCTTGTAGAGGTCTTCCTTGGCACCGAAATAATAATAGACGTTCGGCTTTGGCACGCCCGCGCGCTCAGCAATCAGCCCGACGCTTGCGCCCTTGAAGCCCTTCTCCGCAAAAACCGTTTCGGCAGCTACCAGAATTTTGGCAACATTTTCTCTGCGGATGCCCGATTTGTGGCCGTTTTCTTCTTTTTTCGTCATTTTAACAGAGTCCCCCTTCGGCGCTCCCGTTTAAACCACAGCGATGAAAAAAGGTCTATGGGTAAAAAGGTTTAAAAAACAAACGCCCGGGGAGAGGCCCCCCGGGCGTAAAATTTGAGAGCAATCGCCCTTAGAACTTGTACTTAACGCCGAACTGAACGGTCCAGACAGAGTCTACGTCACGGAACGTCAGGAACGGTGCGTCTTCAACATTGGTGTACAGGAACTGGCCAGTGGACTGGTTAACCAGTGCATCAACCATTGCCTGTTGTGCGAAGTTTGATTCGTATACTTCACCCCAACCGTTGTTGATGAAGTTCAGCACGTTCTGCATATCCATCCACAGTTCGATCTTACCGTAGCGACCCACAGGAACTTCCTGGGAGATACGCAGGTCAAGGTCGTTGGTCCATGGAGCACGTTCGCCTTGCAGATCAACAGACTGGCCACGCTTCAGACCGAAGTTGTTCACGAGGTTGTTGAAGTCTGCCTGAACGTCAGAGTTCGCAAATACCACTTTCGCAGTATCAGCACCGGCAGTGCCAAGAACCGCTGTTTCGGTTTCAAGCGGAACGTAAACCAGGTGACCATCACCGCTGTCGATATTGCGATCACCGCCGAACTGCATGAATTCATCCAGGGTGATGCTGTATGGACGGCCGGAGCGGCCAGTATAGAACAGGCTCACAGTTGTGAAGTTGTCTTCCCAGAAGTCTTTACGCATGGTTGCGCCAAGCTTGATCTGGTGTGGGCGCTCGAACGGAGACGTGCCAACTGCACGGTTGTTCCGGTCAAGGTGAGCCGCGAAGTTAAAGTTGGACTGAGCCGTGGAGCTCGTGCCTTCGTTTGCAATGAACGCATCAGTGTAGGTGTAAGAACCCCAAACGCTGAAACCGTTATCCCAGGACTTGTCGAAGGAAACAGCATACACGTTCGAACCGCCACCAGTGTTGTTGGTCAGCATCAGGTCAAACCCGCCTGGTTGGTCGTAGATTGGTGAACCATCCGCGGCAGTGAGAGCTACGGAACGTCGCAGTTCTTTCCAGTCTACAGGGTTCTTGTTGCGGGACCAGATGGCTTCAGCCGTGAAGTGCCAGTCTTCGCCCAGGGCACCCAGGTCAAAGTAGCGCTCAACAGCAAGGTTCATCTTCCAGATCGATGGAATCTTGTAGTCAGGGTCGATAACAGACGTGTTACCGTTACCTGGCTCAAGCGCATCCTGGATCACCTGTGGAATGGAACGGAAGTCCAGGCCGTTAATGATGTCCGGGTCAGTTACGAACTCAGAGTCGATCGTCACGCCGTCCAGCGAGTAGGAGTTGGAAACCCAAACAAGTGGGTCACCACCACCGAAGCGACCTACACCACCACGAACAAGGGTCTTGTCGTCGATGTCATAAGTGAAGCTCAGACGTGGCTGGATCAGGGTTTTGTGGTTCAGCGAAGTCGCGTTTGAGAAACCGTGACGTGCGATGAAGTTCGGGTTCTCGTTTGGCGATTTTTGCTGCGAGTAAACGTCTGCACGCAGGCCATAGGTCAGCGTCAGCTTGTCGTTCACGTCCCAACGGTCCTGCAGATACATGGTGTGCGTCGTCAGGTTGAACTCAGCTGCGCCATCATCCGGATTGTTGGTGATTGCGTTCTGGTAGATCAGGAAGTCAGGCGTGCCGGCTTCGAACTCATCGATCGAACCAAAGCGCCACTCGCCGCGAGTTTCCTGGATAAACAGGTTGAACACGTCAACGCTGTCCAGCTCGTAACCGAAGGTCATAGTGTGGTCGCCAGCCAGCAACTCAGCTTTGAACTTGCCCTGCCACGTAGTGTTGTTCAGGGCGTTTGAGTGACGGCTGTCATCGATACCCAGGTACACGCGGCCACCGCCTTCAGTGTTGATCTGGATCTCACCGATGCCTTGGTCAAGCGCAAGGCCAACCTGGCCAGTTTCGTTCCGCTTGCGGCTGATTTTAACTTCTGTGGAGAAGTTGTCGGTCCAGTCGGAGAAGAGCTGGAAGTTATAAGCCTCAAGCTTTTCAGAGCGGTTATACCAGTGAGACTTGTAGGAGAAGCGGTTGCCGCCGTGGTCGGTCTGGCTCAGGCTGTTGCCGTCAGTCTTCTGGTAGGAAGCGAACGCACGGTGGTTATCGTTGATGTTCCAGTCGAGCTTGAGGAAGATCTTCTCGTCAGTCTCTGGAATACCGCCAGTGTCGCTGAACTGGTTGTCGATGCCGTAAACGCTGCTTGCGATCTGGTCGATACGCTCAACATCGGCTTGGGTTACACCCTGTACTTCAGAAGCGAAACCGGAACCTTCAGCACCAATTGTATTAGGTGTGGAGCCTTCGAACTTCTCGTAAGCTGCGAAGAAGAACAGCTTGTCCTTGATGATCGGGCCGCCAAGGGTCGCGCCGTAGAATTTGTTGGTGAAATCACCCAGATCTACGTCAAAGTCTTCACCTTCAAGGGTTACAGACTTGTCGCCAGCCGTGCTGTCGTTGCGGTACTGGTAGAAAGCGGTGCCATGGAATTCGTTGGTACCGGACTTGGTCACGACGTTGATCTGACCGCCGGTGAACTTACCGAATTCTACGTTGAAAGGCGCTGGAGATACACCAACCTGCTCAACAGTGTCGAGGGAGATTGGCGAACGCTGGGTTGGGTAACCGTTGCCGTTCAGGCCGAAATCGTCGTCCTGGCGAACACCGTCAACAGTCAGGCTGTTGAAACGGTTGTTGCCGCCACCGATGGAGATCGCAGCACCGGAACCAGTGCCGATATCAACAAACGGGTTCTGACGGATGGTGTCTTTAATGTCGCGGCCAATGGACGGCAGCTCAGCAATACGCTCTGAACCGTAGGAGGACGCACCACCTGCACGCATTGCCTGAATGCGGGCAGCCGTTACTTCGATTTCTTCGACGCCAGCGCCTGCACCAGCAACATAAAGCGTCAGTGGCAGAGGCTCACTCACATTCAGGATCAGGCCTTCATATTGAACGGTCTCGTTGCCGTTCACGATAGTAGCCACAGTGTAAGGACCACCTGGACGCAGACCGCGTGCCACGAAGGCGCCGGATGCGTTGGTAGAAAAAGTCGAGCGCGAACCGGTAGGTACGTGGATTACAACAACCTCAACACCAGACTGGGCGTTACCGGATGTATCAACCACCGAACCACGGATCGAAGACGTAATTTCCTGTGCAATAACAGGTACACTTGCTGCCATCGCGGCAAGTGCGACGCTGCTACAAAGAGCAGCTCTCATTTGGCGTTTCATTCCCTAAGCTCCATTTTGCATCCGCACTCCCTGCCGAGAGGCCCCTTTGAGGCGAATGCCTGAACAACTATTTCGCTGTTTAAAAGTTCCCACACAAAACTGCGCGACAGTAAACTTAATCCTGACCAAAAGGTCAACACCAGTCACAAAGCCGCGCAAACCGTGCGTCACGGGACCTTTTATGGGACGTTCATTTCAGTTTTTTGACGAAAGTGTCAAGAATCGCCGAAAGCTTAAAAAGGCATTAACTTTTTTAAATTTCAAAGCGTGGTTCAAAAGGCACAGGTGGTTCGAAAAACCCTTGATTTTCCTTGTGACAAAAAATGCAGGCCCCGGCACCTAGAACAAAGAAAGGAGGCAAAATTGCCTCCTTTCCAATCGATCCGATTATCCGATTCGTTTAGCTTATTCGCTGGCGAACATCTGGTTCAGGTATCCCGCCAGGCGAATCCCGCCCTTTGAAAGCTGCTGCTTGATCACCGGCGTATACTTATAGACATAGTCATAGCTCAGGATGCCGCTACCCACATTATAGACCTCGCCACGCATGGCGATCAGTTCACGCACCCAGTCAAGCGGTTCGCTGTCTTGCCACGTGGCTATATCGTCGGGCTTGATCTTCGGCTCAAGGAACCGCACCCATTCTGAGAATGAAAGAAGCTTGTAGTTGATCAGGTCCTCATCCCATACCTTGTGCAGGTTGCTCATTTCCTCGAACCAGACCACGTCAATCCGGTTACCACCCCAGTCTTCCGCACGGCCTGCATGCAGCGGCTGGTGCAAATCCCCCACAATATGAATGATGAAGCGCAGAGCTTTCTGGCGCTCAGCCAGCGGGGCGTCTTTGTCTTTGACAGTCGCTGTGAAGGCCGCCAGCGCGGTGACCGCATCACCCGCCGGGTTCTTCACGCTTTCCTCATAGGTCTCGCCGTCCGGCAGGTTGATATAATGAAAGGGTGAAGCCGTACGGCGCCAAAACTCGTCCGGGTTAGAGCGCATCTCATCCGGCCAGTTGGCAGCTTCCGCCATGAACTCGTCACCCAGCAGCTCCTTAACAGCCGCTGCCGCCTCCGGGCTCAAGTGCCGGGACGCCAGTTCGGCAATCACACGGTGGCCGGTCGGGCCGTATGCCTGGGCTGCCTGCCCCATCATCACAACAAGCGCGAAAAGCGCCACTAGAACTCGTACCATCATACTCCCCCTTAGAGCGTGTTGATCAGATCGCGCTGGTGCCTGCATCCAGCGGCGCGATCCCAAGATGTGAGGCCACAGTCTGGCCGATGTCTGCGAAACTTTTACGAACGCCCGCGCTGCCCGGTTTCAAGCTTGGGCCATAGGCCACAAAGGGCACATGTTCGCGCGTGTGGTCCGTGCCCGGCCAGGTCGGGTCGCAGCCATGGTCGGCCGTCAGCACCACCATGTCGCCCTCGCGCATACCTTTCAGGAACTCAGGCAGGCGCCTGTCGAAATACTCAAGCGCATTCGCATATCCCGCAACATTGCGGCGGTGCCCGAAGCTCTGGTCGAAATCCACAAAATTTACGAAGGTCAGCGACCCGTCAGGCGCGTTTTCAAGCTTTTCAAGTGACGCTTTGAAAAGTGCGTCAAGGCCGTTAGCCTTTACCTTCTGCGTCAGCCCCTTGTGGGCAAAGATGTCGGCAATCTTGCCAACGGAAATCACTTCGCGCCCGGCCTCTTCCAGTTTTTCCAGAAGCGTCGGCTTTGGCGGCGGAGTTGCCAGGTCTTTCCTGTTGCCCGTGCGCTCAAACTTGCCGTCCTTACCCACGAATGGGCGGGCGATTACCCGGCCGATGTTATACTCATCCACGAGCTCCCGCGCGACTTCACACACTTCATAAAGGCGCTCAAGGCCGAAGGTTTCCTCATGCGCCGCAATCTGAAGCACACTGTCGGCTGAGGTGTAAACGATCGGCTTGCCGCTCGCCATATGCTCGCCCCCGAGCTCATCCAAAATCACCGTGCCAGATGCCGCCTTGTTGCCCAGCACGCCAGGCAGGCCACAGCGTTCCACCAGATTGGCGATCAACTCGTCTGGGAAGCTTGGGAATTCAGGTGGGAAATAGCCCCAGTCGAACTTCACCGGCACACCCGCCATTTCCCAGTGGCCCGAAGGCGTGTCCTTGCCAAAGCTTTCTTCGGCGCAGGCCGCATACATGCCGGTGATCTCACCCGCATATTCCATGCCTTTGGGCTCGCGCCCGGTCGCCAGCTCCGCAGCCTTGCCGAGGCCCAGTTTGGTCATTGTGGGCAGCTTTATCGGCCCGGCGGTCGGGCGCTCCGGCGCCACGTTTCCTGCCGCGCACCAGTCAGCGATATGCCCGAGCGTGTCGGCATCCGCCTCGCCCCACCGGTCCGCGTCAGGGGCGGCGCCGATGCCAAAACTGTCCAGAACCAGAATGAAGGCTCGAGCCATGGTCTTACCCTCCAATTATTTTCGCGACAATCGGGGCCGTTTCAGGTGCCGTGTCACTCAGTGATACGGCGGCGCGCACTGCCTGGATTGCGGCGTCCGCCGCATCATCGCTTTGAGCATACACCACCGCTGCTGGCTGGTCTGCTTCCAGCCGGTCCCCAAGCTGGCAGATGCCCGTGAGGCCCACGCTGTGGTCCACGTCATGAGCCGGGTTGGTGCGCCCGCCCCCAAGCGCTACAACGGCCATGCCGATGGCACGCGTATCCATGCCGCAAACATAGCCTGCCTGCCCGAGCGTGACCGGTTTCACCACACTTGCTAACGGCATATGGTCAGCAGCGCGCTCGATAAAGTCTACCGGGCCGCCCTGCGCGATAACCATCTGGGCGAATATCTCTGCTGCTTCACCGTCTGTCAGCGCGACCTCGGCTTTCTTGCGGGCGGTCTTGAGGTCCGGCTGGGCGCCCGACAGGGCCAGCATGTGCGCCGCCAGCGCCAGCGTGATTTCCTTCAACCGGGCGTCTGCCTGACCCGGGTTCTTCAGGAATTCGATGGTCTCGAACACTTCAACCGCATTCCCGGCTGTTGTTCCCAACACCTGATTCATGTCCGTCAGAAGCGCAGTCGTGGGCGTACCTGCCGCCGATGCCACGCGCACGATACTGCCCGCTAGCTCTTCGGCCTTTTCCATGGAATCCATGAAGGCACCGTTACCGCATTTCACGTCCATCACCAGCGCGTTCAGCCCCGCCGACAGTTTCTTCGACAGGATCGAGGCGGTAATCAGCGGCACGCTTTCAACCGTCGCAGTCACATCGCGGATGCCATAAAAGCGCTTGTCCGCCGGAGCCAGATTGCCGGTCTGCCCGATGATGGAACAGCCAACATCGCGCACGATGCCCGCGAACAACTCGTTGTCCGGATACGGGTTATAGCCGGGGATGCTTTCCAGCTTGTCCAGCGTGCCGCCCGTGTGGCCAAGGCCGCGGCCGGAGATCATCGGCACAAAGCCGCCACAAGCCGCCACAATAGGCGCCAGCATCAGGCTGACCTTGTCGCCCACACCGCCGGTGGAATGCTTATCCACAATGGGCGCATCGGCGTCAAAGCCAAAGCTTTGCCAGTCCATCACGTCGCCGCTGTCGCGCATTGCCAATGTCAGTGCCGCGCCCTCTTCCGGGCTCATACCGTTGAAGAACACAGCCATCGCGAAGGCAGACACCTGCGCGTCAGTGACACTGCCGTCAGTGATGCCCGCAACGAACTTTTCAATGTCCGCGCTGGATATTGTTCCACCATCGCGCTTCTGGCGAATAACTTCCTGGGGAATGAAAACACTCATGACCGTCTACCCTTTGGCCTCGTCAATATTTTCGGGACCGAACGCGTGGGGCAATAGCTCGGCGCTTGTTGTCTCTATAAGGATGTTACCGTCCTTATCGCAAATCGTGATGGGCTTGCCGGATGGGCCGGCGAACTCTCGTATCTTCTGGCGGCAGCCACCGCAGGGCGTGCAAGCCACTTCGCCCGGACCCACAACAACCACATGAGCAATCTCGCGCTCACCCGCCAGCACCATGGCTGCAATCGCGCCCGCTTCGGCGCAAATGCCCAGCGGATAGGCCGCGTTCTCGACATTCGCGCCAGCGAATACATGGCCGTCAGCCGTCAGCACCGCAGCACCCACCGGATGGTTGGAATAAGGCGCATAGGCCGCGTCTCGCGCGCGCATGGCAGCGTCAATCAGCACTTTCAGGTCTGTCGCCATTCTAGTGATCCTTCTCATATGGGACGCCGCTCGCCTTCGGGGCGTCCATGCGGCCTGCGAAGCCCGCCAGGATTATAACAGTCAGAACGTATGGCAGCATCATGGTGAACTGCACTGGGATTTCGCCCAAAAGCGGCAGGTCGACACCCTGAAGGCGGCCCTGCAGCGCATCAACAAAGCCAAACAGCAGGCACGCCAGCAGCGTTGGCACCGGCTTCCAGCGGCCAAAGATCATCGCCGCCAGCGCCAGATAGCCCTTGCCCGCCGACATGTCGCGAATGAAGCCCCCGCCCAGGCCGGTAGACAGCACGCTGCCCGAAAGCCCGCACAGCACGCCTGCAATCACCATGGCCTGATAGCGAAGAAGTGTGACAGAAATACCGGCGGTATCCACCGCTTCGGGGTTTTCGCCCACAGCCCGCAGGCGAAGGCCAAAGCGCGTCTTATAGAGCATCCAGGCCACAGCCGGGATCAGCGCAGCCGCAAGATAGGTAATGAGATTATGGCCTGAGATCAGCTCCGAATACAGTCCCCCGATCACCGGGACGTCCGCGAGCATGTCCGCAAACGGCAGCGTGATGGTGCTGAAGCGCGCGTCATCGCCCAGAAGCGGCGTCTGGCCACCCTTCTGAAACCAGAAGTTCGCAAGCGTGGGCGCGAGCCCCGCCACGGCAATATTGATGGCCATACCGGAGACGATCTGGTTGCCACGCTGCGCGATGGATACCCAGCCATGAAGAAGCGCCAGGAAAACCGAAGCCCCAACGCCAGCCAGCATGCCCATCCACGGCGAGCCTGTAACAGCCGCAGCGGCCGCTGCCGCAAAGGCAGCCGCCAGCATCTTGCCCTCAAGGCCGATATCCACGATACCCGAGCGTTCAGCAACCAGCCCCGCAAGGGCCGCCAGCACCAGCGGTGTCGCGGTTCTGATTGTGCTGTCAGAAAGAAGGATCAGGTCAGCGAAGAATTCCATCACGCGGCCCTCCTTTCCCATACCATTCGGAAGGCGCGTTCCACAGGGTCACGGAACAGATGCTCCATTGCGCCCGCAAACAGGATCACCAAACCCTGGATAAGCACCACTGCGTCTTTTGTGATGGTCGAAATTTCGAACCCGATTTCGGCACCACCTTGATACAAAGCGCCAAACACGATTGAGGCGATGATGATACCCACAGGATGGTTGCGGCCCATGAAGGCCACAGCAATACCGACGAAGCCGTAGCCCAGCGTGAAGTTACCCAGAAGGCGGAGCTGTTCGCCCAGCAGTTCATTCAGCCCCATCATACCTGCGAGCGCGCCAGAGATCATCATCGCTATCACGGTCATGCGGGTCACGGAAATACCTGCAAAGCGCGCGGCATTCTGGTTCTGGCCGACAACGCGAAGCTCATACCCGAAGCGGGTGCGCCACAGCATAAACCACACACCAACCGCACATAGGACCGCGATCAAGGCGGAAAGGTTCAGTGGCCCGCTTTCATAAGTGAAGCCCATCATGGCGAACAGGTCCTGCAGGTGCATCAGCGACACGCCTTCTGGAAAATCAGAGCTTTCCGGCATCTGCCCGCCCGGACGCTGCAGCGGCCCGACCAGCAGGTAGGCGAGCAGCGCCGACGCGATGAAGTTGAACATGATGGTGGTGATCACAACATGGCTGCCGCGCTTGGCCTGCAGGTAGGCCGGGATAAACGCCCAGGCCCCGCCAAAGGCCGCCGCACCAAGAATGGCAAGGAAAACCGCCAGCACGGGCGACAAGTCCCCCACCAGGAACACCGCCAGCGTCAGCCCAAGGCCACCCAGCATCGCTTGCCCTTCCCCGCCAATATTAAAGAGCCCGGCGTGATAGGCGACCGATACCGCGAGGCCGGTGAACACAAAGTTGGTGGCATAATAGAAGGTGTAGCCCACGCCTTCTTCAAACCCGAAGGCGCCATCGATAAGGAGGCTGAGCACCTCCAGTGGGCTTTCGCCCAGTGCCCAAATCACCAAACCAGACACAAACAGTGCCGCCAGAAGATTCAAGCCCGGCAACAGGATGGCATCAGCCCAATAGGGAAGCTTCCTATGCGCAGCCATCAGCTTGCCTCCCGCTTGTCGCCGGCCATCATCAGGCCGAGCTTGGTTTCCGTGGCGTCTTCCACCTTCAAGGTGCCCACGATTTCACCTTCACACATCACGGCGATACGGTCAGAAATCGACAAGAGCTCATCAAGGTCTGCAGACACAACGAGGATCGCCTTCCCGGCGTTCCTGAGCTCTGTGACCTGGTCATGAATTTTGGTAACGGCGCCAATGTCCACGCCGCGCGTGGGTTGGCCGATCACCATCAGCGCTGGGTCGTGCGCCAGCTCGCGCACGATCACCAGTTTCTGTTGGTTCCCACCCGAGAATGACGCAATGGGCAGGTCCGGGTTGCGGGGCCGCACGTCCTGGCTTTCGAAATAGGCAGCCGCTTTCGCTGCAATTGCCTTCAGCTTCAGGATGCCGTGTGATGAAAATTCCGTTTCGCGCTGATAGCCAAGAATGGCGTTGTCGCGTGCGGACATGCTTTCCACCACACCGGTCTTAAGCCGGTCTTCAGCCACATGCGCCATGCCCATGCGCCTGAGCGCGATCGGGTTGGTGACAAGGCGGTCATCCGCGATGATCTCACCGCCCATATGGATCACACCGCTTTGGACTGGCCTGAGACCTGTGATGATCTCCAGCAGTTCCGTCTGGCCATTTCCGGCCACGCCCGCGATGCCCAATACTTCGCCGTCAAAGACTTCGAGATTGATATCTTTCAGCTCAAGCCCGTGGTCCCCCACCGCAGACACGCCGGTAAGCCTTAGGCGTGCGACCTCTGTCTCATGCTGCTTTCGGGCAGTCTTGCGCACCACTTTTGCGCCGACCATCAGTTCCGCAAGTTCCTCGGGGTTGGTGTCAGCCGTTTTGCATTCCGCCACTGTCTTGCCCGCGCGGATCACGGTGACATCGTCGGTGACGGTCATGATTTCATGCAGCTTGTGGGTAACGAACAGGATGGTCTTGCCCTGCTCCTTGAGTTGCCGCACCAGCGCGAAAAGCTGTTCGCATTCCTGCGGTGTCAGCACGGCTGTCGGCTCATCCAAAATCAGGATTTCCGCGCCGCGGTAGAGCGCCTTCAGGATTTCCGCGCGCTGGCGTACACCAACCGAAAGCTTCTCCACCGGGGTATCAAGCGGCAAGTTGAAGCCAAACTGCTCCTCCAGCATCAACAGCTTGGCGCGCGCCGCGTCCTTCGCCGCATCGAGGTTCGCGCTGCCTTCGGCCCCCAGGATAATATTTTCAAGAACCGTGAAGGGCTCCACCAGCATGAAGTGCTGGTGCACCATGCCGATGCCCGCGGCCATGGCGTCTGAAGGGTCGGTGAAATGCTGGATTTGCCCTGAAACAAAAATATCGCCGCTGTCCGCACGATAGAGGCCGAACAGCATTTTCAGAAGTGTCGATTTGCCGGCACCGTTTTCGCCAACGATGCCATGCACAGTGCCGGAAGGCACCTTGAGCGCAATCTGGTCATTGGCCTTCACGTCGCCGAAACTTTTCGACAGCGCCCTGGCCTCAATCGCGAATGCGTTGGTCATAGTTTCCAGCCCCAGTGCTATTCAGCCCCAGCGGGCGTCCCTCAAGAGAACCGGCCTAGTGGCCGCTATTGCTGCCTTCGACGTCAGCCACGACAATTTCGCCGCTGATGATTTTGGCGCGGGCTTCCTCAAGCTTTGCCTTCATTTCGTCGGTGAACAGGTCGGCGTTATGCTCATCCAGCGCGAAATCCACGCCGCCTTCGGCAAGCCCCATCACCGTATGGCCTGGCGCCCACTCGCCAGCTTCAGCCGCCGACATGGCGCCATATACCGCAAGGTCTACGCGCTTGAGCATGCTGGTAAGCACAAAGCCGGGAGCAACATGGTTCTGGTTGCTGTCCACACCGATGGCCAGGTTGCCCGTGTCCTTTGCTGCCTGGATTGAACCAAGGCCGCTTGGACCCGCGGCAGAGAAAATAATATCCGCGCCGCGGGCATATTGCGACCGCGCCATTTCAGATGCCTTGATCGGGTCATTCCATGCGCTTGGGGTCGTGCCCACGTAATTCTCAATGAAGGTCAGGTCACCCTTCACATATTCGGCACCCTGCCTGTACCCACGCTCGAAGCGTCGAATCAGCGGGATGTCCATGCCGCCCAGGAAACCGATGGTGTTTGATTCGGTTTTCATGGCAGCAACCATGCCCACCAGGAACGATCCTTCGTTTTCCTTGAAGGTGATGCTTTGCACGTTTGGCAGGTCAATGATGGCGTCAATCACGGTGAATTTCACATCGGGATATTTCGAGGCCACGTTTTTCACTGCCACCGAATAACCCACGCCCACGGCGATGATCAGGTCTGCCTTGCGGCGGGCGAAACGCCTAAGCGCTTGCTCATACTGGGTTTCGCTGTTGGGCTCGAAATCCTTGTAGCCATGGCCAGTCTCGTCCTTGAAGCGTTCGGCGCCCACATAGGCTGCCTCATTGAAGGACTTATCGAACTTGCCGCCGATGTCATAAAGAAGCACAGGCGTGAAATCAGCCGCCACTGCGGATGAAGCAATTGCAACACCAAGCGCGATCGTTGCGCCAATTTTCCTCAGAAATCCAGTCATGCCCGTTTTGCTCCCCGGCAACATAAATGTTCAATTCTTTTATGCCTTGTTTATGCTGAACGGCGCAAGGGAACCAGAGCGAAGGGACGTGGTCAACCATTTTTGACGATATGGTCAAGATTCGTTCGACATTTGCTTTCAGGTTCCCTATGAAATGGTCAGTTTCAGAAGATCTATGGAGTCAAAGATGGCCCAAAATGTAACCGTGGTCGACCACCCGCTGGTACAGCACAAGCTTACCCTGATGCGCCGGAAAGAAGCCAGCACAGCGGAATTCCGGAAGCTTCTGCGCGAAATCGGCCTTTTCCTTGGCTATGAGGCGCTGCGCGACCTGCCGCTTGGCAAGATCGATATAGAGACGCCCGTGTGCCCCATGGAAGCACCGGTACTGGCGGGCAAAAAACTGACCTTCATTTCGGTCTTACGCGCAGGCGACGGCCTTCTGGGCCCGATGCTGGATCTGGTTCCTTCGGCCCGCGTCGGCCAGATTGGCCTTGCGCGCGATGAAGAAACGCTTCAACCGACAAAATATTTCTTTAAAGTACCTCTCGATACGGCAAGCCGGTTGAACGTGGTTCTTGACCCTATGCTGGCAACGGGGCATTCAGCCGTCCGCGCCGTCCAGGAGATAAAGGACGTCGGTGCGAACGATCTTCGGTTTGTCTGCCTGCTGGCTGCACCCGAAGGTATCAAGACCTTCACCGAAGCCCATCCGGATGTGCCTTTGGTGACGGCCTCGATCGATGAAAAGCTGAACGAGAAAGCCTATATCGTTCCGGGGCTTGGCGACGCCGGCGACAGATTATTTGGAACCAAGGGGGCCTGAACTTAATGAGTGTTACCAAGAGATATGTAACTGCCCAGGAACTCCTCGACGATTCGTTCGAGCTGGGCCTCAAGATTCTTAAAAGCGACTTCCGCCCGAAATTCATCGTGGGGGTTTGGCGGGGCGGCACCCCGACCGGCATCGCCGTACAGGAAATCATGGATTATTATGGCGTTCACACAGACCACATCGCGATCCGCACCTCTTCCTACATCGGCATGCAGCAGCAGAAAGAAGTGAAGGTGCATGGCCTTGAATATATCGTGGCCAACATCAACGCCGAAGACAGCCTGCTGATCGTTGACGATGTGTTCGACAGCGGCCGTTCCATCGACGCCATCATTACCACGCTTAGGGAAAAATGCCGCCGTAACACGCCGGAAGTGATCAAGATCGCGACCGTTTTCTATAAGCCTGAGCGCAATGTGACCAAGCTGACGCCTGATTTTTACTGTCATGAGACCGATGACTGGCTGGTCTTCCCGCATGAACTATCGGACATGACCAAAGAAGAGATCAAGGAACACAAGGGCCTGGTCCTTCCTGAGATCGACGTTTAACCCAGAGCATCGGAGAAGCCGTCATGAGCTTTGAGGAAGTCCAGGAATGCGCGGCGTTTATCCGCAGCAAACACGCGGGCGACATGCCCAAGATCGCCATGGTGCTAGGAAGCGGGCTCAACAGCCTTGCTGATGCGCTTGAGGGCGCGACCGTCCTGTCATACGAAGACCTGCCCGGCTTTCCAGAGCCAACGGTTGAAGGCCATGCGGGCCGGATGCTGATTGGCACGCTGGGCGGCAAGCCGGTGATCTGCATGCAGGGCCGCGCGCACGCTTATGAAGGCCACCCGGCTGAAAAGCTGGCCTTTTCCACACGCGTTCTGTGGGCGCTTGGTGTTGAACTGCTTGTGCTTACAAACGCGGCCGGCAGCCTGCGCGAAGAAGCTGGACCGGGATCGCTGATGGCGATCACAGATCACATCAATTTCTCAGGCATCAACCCGCTGGTGGGTGTCAATGACGACCGGTTTGGCCCGCGCTTCCCGGATGTTTCCGAAGCCTGGGACCGCAAGCTGACAGCAGTGATGCATGCAGCAGCCGAAGAGCTCGGAATCACACTGCATAGCGGTGTCTATATCATGGCTAAGGGGCCGAACTTTGAGACGCCCGCTGAAATCCGGGCGTTCCGCACTATGGGCGCGGATGCTGTTGGCATGTCCACGGTGCCGGAATGCCTGGTGGCGCGCCACTGCGGTATGAAGGTTGTTGGCGTAAGCTCCATCACCAATCTGGCGGCCGGCATGCAAGGCGAGCTGACACACCATGAGACAATGGAATACGGTGCCATTGCCGCGGTTCATTTGGAGAAACTGTTGCGGGCGTTTCTTGCCAAAGCGTCCTAGGAAACAAGCCTCGACCTCTTCACAAAAAAGGCACCGCAATTTGCGGTGCCTTTTTCATTGGATGAACCTGGACCTTAATCCGGCAAGGTGCCCGCGTTAGTAGCTCGCGGTTGCGATAGACCGGATCATGCGCAGGAAATCCATACGGATATCTTCAGGCATATCGTCAAAGTGCTTCACCAGCGCTTTGATCTCATCAGGCTGTTCATTGTCCGTGACACCTTCACATCCCTCGAAGAAGGCGCCGACAGGAACCCTCAGCGCCTCTGCAAGCATTACCAGTTTGCTCGCGGAAATGCGATTGGTGCCCCGTTCGTATTTCTGGATCTGCTGGAACGTCAGTCCCAATGCTTCCCCAAGTTCAGTCTGAGTCATCCCGCGCTGACGGCGATAGGTTCTAACGCTTGCACCGACAGTCACGTCAATCGGATGAGGCATGATTTCCTCCCCACAAACTATCATTGGTAAAGAGATAGCGTAAAAGTTGCGATATCGCAATTAATCCTTAACGCTGCCCTACCTCAAGGTTGTGGGGAAGATGGTTCACCTGCTTTATTGCATGGTTAGCGAATAGCTTGTTGGCGCGACGACTTTTGAAAACGGCGCCTGGAAGCCTGCCATAGCCTCCTCCTGCGCAATTCCGTCGAACACATCAATGATCGCAGCGCGCCTTTCGCTTGGTGAGTCGATAATCATGCTGGACATCGCTGCGATTGTATTGGCGTGCTCTGGATGGTTCTCAAGGAAGTCGAGATACCGGAAGCAAACCTCTGGCGTGCAAGCGACTTGACGGGCAGGCCCCATGTCGCCAATTGGCAATGCCAAATAGGGTTTCTTTATACCCTTCAGGCGCTTGGTGATACGCAGCATCCGTTCGTTGACACCCACATGAACGGCTGCTCCTTTTCCTTTAGGTTCACCATTAATGCCGCCATAGGTCACCAAATTACCCAAGTATTCGACATCCCAAGGCAATGCGTTCAATCGTGGCAACGTGATTGCTTCCAGAAAGCCTGTAAGACTGGAGATACCCCGATCAACTGCATATTCCAGAATTGAGAAGAATAGCTCATAATGAACCGGGTACCCAGCTGGGCTACGGTACTTTTTATCCGCAATAAAATAGCGGGACCATTCGTGGGCATGCTTCCCTACCGGCGCGGGTTTGAAATCGCACCAATCTTTGAAGATTGTACCAAGTTGAGTGTCCACTGTTGTCGGAACAAGCCTCATCCCTCCCAGAATGTTGCTGTTCTCATCCAGTTTCAGGAAATAGGTCGTATCGTCTGTATCGAATTGATCTCTTTCGAGGCCATCGTCTTGAGCCAATTTATTCCAGCCTTTTTGCTCCACGAAAATTTTGTGTCGCAGCTGAAACATATTGTGCAACACATCGCTATAAAACTGTCGATTGTACTTGTTGATAATGTGGATCATGGGGAAGCTCCTCTTGCTCGCTAAGTCTATGCAAGAAGAATATCCACCGAAGAGACTGTTGGTCATTCCTCATAAAGAATGAGAGATACAATCATTGGTTTATATAAACACTTTATGGCGGTGAAGTGCCGTAATCATTTCAGTGGTGCTACCAAACCCGTACCGACGCTTAATGTTGCGCAGATGTGTAACCACTGTCGTACGCTTGATATCCAAGATATCAGCAACTTCGCTTGGCTGCTTTCCCTCAATGATCCATGCGAGGATTTCTCGC
Source organism: Kordiimonas lipolytica (assembly GCF_001550065.1). Next base: position 122,476 of record NZ_LRUB01000036.1, on the reverse strand, counting down.
TCCCTTGCTGTGAGGGTCGAAAAGTCCATATTTGGGCCAACCTGAACGATATCCCGTGCAAAACCACCTTTTGCATCCTTGAGGTAAATCCGACGAGCAGTACGGTGTGCAGCGACAGACAATAGCCGAATAACATTTTCCAGTTCATCTGACCTATGTAGCTCTCCACCTGCGCTTACGTAGGCATACTCCAGCACTTCGTCTGTTTCGTCGTTCACGCGAACCGGCAGTGGAATGACCACGCCTTCCTTGAGGCCATACCGAAATGCTTCCTCAAATATCTTGCGCTGGGTTTTGGTAAGGTCCTGCGTTGCAACAAATTCAGACCACCAAAAGGGTTCACCCCAATCCTTGAGTTTCAAGGCGTGGTTTGGCAATGCGTCGTCCACATAATAGTGATTTTTCGCGTAATGCGTGATCCAGTCGTTGTGGAGAAACCCGAACATCAGCTTCCGGTCCTGGAGCGCAGGCATTCCGAAAGCTGAAATACAGAGCAAGTGCTTGACGCCCAGCAAGCTCAGCGGCTTTTTCAAGCTATCGCTGAGAACATTTATCGACGTTATTTTATCGACCTGGCCCATAAAAGCCGCAATGGCCCTATAAGCTTCTGGCGAAAAAGACATAGCTGACCCCGATCATACTGCTGACTGCATATAAATAGCTCTGGAGTAGCACTCTACAACCATTTATCTACAATTACTTAGTAAATAACAATATAGCTTCCGCTACATTCGGTGCATAGCCAGCCCAACAAATCTAAATGATAGATAAGTTGTAGTCGAAGGCCTTTCTGGGCACTATCAAAGCAAGCCCGCACCAAAAAGAGCGGACTTGCTTTTATTTGGAAATGCAAATGTATCAGTAAGACTTGCCGCCCTCGTTGGCGTCGCCGTATGGGACCCAGATGTTTTTCACTTCCGTGGCGCGTTCCATTAGGCCGCGGGCGCTCATCTGCTCTCGGCTCGTGAAGTCATAGGCCTTGCCATAGTTCAGCCAGACGCGCTTCATGTTGTCGGCCGCCGCTTGCTCGATTTCGGCGCAGCCCTCGCGGGAGCCAAAATACCAGATACCGTCAACGCCATAATGCTTGGCCATTGGCATGGCCATGGCATCGCGCGCGCCAGTGACGATATTGACCACACCCGCCGGCATGTCGGAGGTTTCCAGCACCTGATAGAAATCAGTCGCCAAAAGCGGATAGCGCTCACTTGGGATCATCACAGCCGTGTTGCCTGCCGCGACCGCATAGGCCATCAGCGTCACAAACGCCAGCAGCGGATGCTCATCCGGGCATACGATGCCCAGCACACCCACAGGTTCATTCATCGCCAGCGCCACACCGCGGATCGGTGGTGTATGAACACTGCCGTCATGCTTGTCAGCCATGGCAGCTGCACTAAAGAGCCGCTTGACCGAAAGCTCCACCTCGGCTTCCGCCGCCTTCTGGCTCGCGCCCGTCAGGTTTTTCAGCCGGTCGGTGAACTCTTCCGCGCGCGCACTCAGATTTTCGGCCACATAGTAAAGGATCTGTGCCCGAAGGTGCGGCGTGGACTTGCCCCAGCCTGCAGCCTTCGCAGCCGCCTCAACCGCGTTCCGGATGTCCTTATAGTTGCCCTCGCCCACAAGGCCCGCGAACGCGCCTTTTTTGTCGGCAATCGCCACACTGTCGCCGCCGTCTGGCCGGGCCTGCTTGCCGCCGATATACATTTTTGCGGTGCGGTCGATATGGTCGAGGCCGGAGCCTGCTTTCGGCATGGCCACCTCGGCTGGTGCCGGAATTGGCGCCCAATCCTTGAGCGCAGCCTCATACCGGGGCCGCATGTAGGCTAGCATGCCCTCGCGGCCGCCTTCGCGCCCGAACCCGCTTTCACGCCTGCCGCCGAAACCGGCGGCTGCATCGAACATGTTGGTGCCGTTGATCCACACAACACCCGCCACAAGGGCCGGTGCCACCTCAAGCGCGCGGCTCAGGCTTTCGGACCAGACAGTCGCGGCAAGGCCATAGCGCGTGTTGTTCGCCAGCGCCACGGCTTCAGATTGCGTGCGGAAGGTGATAGCCGTCAGCACAGGGCCGAAGATTTCCTCGCGGTACAGCGTATTGTCCGTGCCCACGCCGGTCACCAGTGTTGGCGGGAAGAAGACGCCCTCTTCCGGCATCTCGCACGGTGCTTTCCAGACCACGGCGCCCTGGCTTTCGCCGTCCGCCAGCAGGCGTTCGATGGTGTCTTTTTGGCTCTCATCAACCACGGCACCGATGTCGATGCATTTATCAAGGCTGGTACCCACACGCAGGGTTGCCATGCGCGCTTTCAGCTTCTCAAGGAACTTGTCGGCGATGCCTTCCTGCACGAGGAGGCGGGAGCCCGCGCAGCAAACCTGCCCCTGGTTGAACCAGATGGCGTCCACAAGGCCCTCAATCGCGCCGTCAATGTCGGCGTCCTCGAACACGATGTAGGGCGACTTGCCGCCGAGCTCGAGTGTCAGCTTCTTGCCTGAGCCCGCGATGGAGCGGCGGATGATCTTGCCAACTTCCGTAGAGCCAGTGAAAGCCACCTTATCCACGTCCGCGTTCACAACGGCAGCACCGGTTTCGCCCGCGCCAGTCACGATGTTCACGACACCCTTCGGCAGGCCTGCTTCAACGCACAGTTCCGCGAATTTCAGGGCTGTCAGCGACGTAAATTCGGCGGGTTTCAGCACCACTGTGTTCCCGGCCGCCAAGGCTGGCGCCACTTTCCACGCCAGCATCAGCATCGGGAAGTTCCACGGGATCACCTGCCCCGCAACACCCAGCGCTTCATGGTCGGGGAATTCCTCGTCCATCAGCTCTGCCCAACCGGCATGGTGATAGAAGTGCCGTGCCACGAGCGGGATGTCGATGTCCCGGCTTTCGCGGATCGGCTTGCCGTTATCCAGGCTCTCTAGCACCGCCAGCACGCGGCTGTGTTTCTGCACCAGCCGCGCCAGCGCGTATAGGTATTTCGCCCTGCCGTGGCCACCGATCAGCGCCCACTTGCCTTGCGCCTTACGCGCGGCGGCAACGGCTGCGTCCACATCATCCTCTGATGCTTCCGTGATGTCAGCCAGCTTTTCGCCCGTTGACGGCGCATAGGTCGCGAACTGTTTCGCGCCCTTCGGCTTCACCCACTCGCCATCAATGAACAGGCCGAAGGACCGGCCATTGGCATCCAGCCACTTGTCGGCGTTGGTACGGCTTTCAAGGGCTGGGCTATAATCCATGCTTTCAAACTTTTCTTTTACAGTCATGTCACACTCCCCTTAGCCCATCGCGTGGCGATAAGACGCCGAATAGCCACCAAAGGCATGATACTCGAGCTGGCGCTCAAGATCACCCAGAAGGCTTGAAGCCCCGAAGCGGAACAGCTCTGGCGAAAGCCAGTCGCGGCCCAACTCTTCCTTCAGGAGCGTCAGGTACGCTACAGCGTCCTTGGCCGTCTTGATGCCGCCCGCAGGCTTGTAGCCAACCTTCATGCCCGTCTCGCGGTAGAAATCGCGGATTTGCCGGATCATCACCAGGCTCACGGGAAGGGTCGCATTCACACCTTCCATGCCGGTGGAGGTTTTGATGAAATCGGAGCCCGCCATCATGGCGGTCATCGATGCCTTGGCAACTTGCGTCAGGTTACCATGTTCGCCAGTTGCCAGAATGGTTTTCATCAGCGCCGGCCCGCAAGCAGCCTTGAAGGCTTTAACTTCATCATAAAGCGCCTGCCAGTTGCCCGTCAGCACGTGGGCGCGGGTGACGACGATATCGATCTCGTTGGCGCCAGCCGCGACAGACCTTTGGATTTCCTCAAGCCGGGTTTCCATAGGCGCGAGGCCCGCGGGGAAACCGGTTGAAACCGCCGCGATCGGCACACGGCCTTTCAGGGTTTCAGCCGCCTCCGGCACCATGGAATGATACACGCACACAGCGCCGGTGGTCAGGCCCATGTCTTCCATACCGAACTGGGCCAGGATGTCCCTACGTACCGGATTCATGGCCTTCTGGCACAGCCGCCGCACACGGCCAGGCGTGTCGTCGCCCGCCAGCGTCGTCAGGTCAATGCAGCTAACGGCTTTAAGCATGAAAGCGATTTGGCTGTCTTTCTTTACAGCCCGGCGTCCGCCCAGAGAGGCGGTACGGCGCTCCACCGCACTTTTGTTGACACGAATACCGTCCAGCCAGTCGGCGTGGAAGCTCGTGCCCTGATTAACAAGTGGCTCAGGTGTCATTGCTCATTCCGAATTTAAAATAGTCCCGCCCTTAAAGCCAAATCCTGACCTTGCGGTCAAGATTTCTTTTCAGGAGGCAGGCTTATTTTTGATGAAGCCTGCCAGATACAACATGATTGCTGCCACCACATAACCGACAGCCAGGCGGTGAGGCAAGACCTCAAGGCCGCCCATTTCAGGGATGGCCCAAGGCAGATACATCTCAGATGTTGGCATTACCGAATGGATCACACCGAATTCTGTGAAGATGGCCGCAGCAAGCGCCGCCATGGCGGCCCGCACCATCTTGCGGTCGATAATCCAGACAATCAGCGCGCCCCAGATCAGGCTTGTCAGGATATAGCCGCGCGCCATGGCCCCAAGAAGCAGATAGCCCTGCATCCAATCGGAACTGATGGCGTCACCCGCCGTAGTGGCCACCCTGCCATAAAGGTCAGACACCTTCGTGTGGGCGTAATTCAGGATCGCAGGAACCGTGGCGAACAGAAGCGCGGGCGCGTGCCGAACGTCGCCACCAGAAAAAGCCAGGCGGAGGATATCACACGCCACGACAACAAGGATCGGTTTCAGGACCGCTTCCGGGATCATCTGTGACGCCAGCGCGATCACGCCCAGGAAACCGCCAACGGTGATCACACCCGCCGCGCCCAGGGCATAGCCCGTACGCGCGCCCATCCGCTTGTAGGTGGCGTGGCCGAAGTATGGCGTGGTTTGCACCACACCGCCAAAGAGCGCACTAATGGCCGTGGCGGCGGCGTCCAGGCGCACCACCTTGCCCGCGTCAAACTCATCGCCTGTGATGCGCGCACCTGCGGTTACGTTCACAGCACTCGCAGCAATCAAAAGCGCGAAGGGGAAGATAATCCCCAGGTAATTGGTCGCATCTCCAAAGATCGCCATGGCGCCGCCAAATGTCGGCACTGGAAGCGCTGGCACAAGGTCAGGCATCTCCTTGACCACATAGCCGTCGCCTGCGCCGCCAAACGCCAGGATATAATAAAGCACCGTGGCTGCCACGATGGCCAGAATAGCGCCAGGCATATTGAATGGCAGCCGGTGACCTGCGATCAGGGAGAAGCCCATGATCACAAGCGAGACGATACCCACTTCCGGCAGGGCAAACACGCCCAGGAGCGCTTCCGCGCCCAGCCAGACGGTAGCAATACCGGCCATGGCGCCCACAAGTGCCATCTGCGGCAACTGGTGCTGCATCGCGCGGCCAAAGAAGGACAGGCAGAATTTGATGGCCGCCATCCAGAAGGTGCAGGCCATGCCCAGAACCCACGCCTTGTCAGCGGCGGCATCCACGCCCATGGTGTCCACATTGGCCGCGTACGTCGGGCCGATGATAAAGAAACACATGCCGAACACCGACGGCAGGTCGAGCCCCAGCGGAATACTGGTAAGCCCTTCGTTACCCGTAGCCTCACGTGTCTTTTTCGTCAGCCAGAAGAAGGCCAGGTTACCCACCAATATGCCCGTAATGGCACCCGGGATGATCTTGCCGAACATATATTCCGCCGGATAGCCAAACGCGCCCATCAGCACGCCTGCCAGCACGAACATATTCACCACAACATCAAGGAAAAACGCCACACCCGCGTTCGTATCTGCCGCCAGTTGCGACGACGGCGCCGCAACACCGGCCAGCATCTTGTTGGTTTCAGCCATAGCCCCCCACACTTCCCTTCTAAATTACTTACTGCCGCCCTTTCGGACATTTCCCCTTCCCGGGGCTTATTTGAACGAAGTCCGCTTCCGCTCAGGGATTCGCCGCTCGTCCTCAAAAACGCGAAGCCGTTCCTCCAGTTCCCACTGCAGCTGCGCTTTTTCACTTGTCTTTAGAAACGCAGCGCATTCTGCCCCGGCTTCAGCCCCCGTTTCCACATCTTTTTTACATGCCTCAGATTCCCACAGGCTTCCGCCCGGCAGGAAGCTGTATGTTAGCGAATTGCGCGCGCTGTGCCGCAGCTCGAAATAAGGCACGCGGTGCTCCGTATAAAGTCGCATATACTCGTGTGTCAGGTCGATGCGCGAAACGCCTTCATCATCGGTCGAAAGCGCATAAGGCACCTGCATGTCACGGTACATAACCAGTGGATGGTCTTTGCCCTTCACACCCAGGATCGTGTCGTTGGAGGTCAGGTTGATCTCAACCATGATGCCCTCATCGGCCATCTTCTCCAGAAGGCCCTCGGAGTCGCGCTCATGCGCGATGGCGATGCCGTGGCCGATACGTTTGGCATGCCCAACCTCAATCGCCTCCCGGATATGGAAGGTCAATTGCTTAGGACGCACGAGGCCCATCGTCAGTTCGCCCGCATGCAGCGACACATTGCGTGGGCCCAGATTGTTATAAAGATGGTCGATCATGCGCATGTGCAAGCGGTAGTCCCTCAGCGCCACATGGCCGTCCTCTGGCGCCACAAGGTTCATGCCCAGAACCTTGGGCTCGTCCTTCATCAGCGCCCAGCCCAGAATGAATTGGCCATATACCATGGCCGGTTCAAACTCGCGGATCACCTGATGCAGGAAGCGGATCTTCACATCGCACCCCACATCCGCCCGGTCCGTGCCGCACCGAAGCAGCTGGTCCTTGCGTGCCATGGCCGCTGAAATCTGGGTGCGCGCAGACGCCACCAGTGTGGGCATCGCCTGCCCGAACGGGCCTGACATCAGCATCTGGTAATCAGCCGCCAGATCGCCTGAAAGCTGCACGCCCGAGAGGAGCGGAAACAATTCGGGCAGGATGATGGTTTCCATCAGTTCCAGATACTGGATATTCTGCCGCCCGGCGCGGGAGGCCACATTCGCCAGTTGGTCCCCCAATCGCTTAGGCGAAACATTGATGCGCGCGAATGTCGCAAAGAAATCATTATGGCCGGACCAGTTGAGCGTGGGCACATAGGACCGGTTCGAAAGCGAATTGATAAGCGCGCGGCGGTGCTCCTCATTCGCCTGCGCCTCTGCCGCGGTCAACCAGCCGGAGGCCGCGCAGCTTTCCTTCGCCTTGTGCTTCAGGGCCGGCACGCTCATGTCGGCGCACAGGCCGTCAGCGGCCGCCCATTCGATCCAGCTTTCGGCATAAATGGCGCCGCGCAAGTGGGTGTGAATGTCACCCCCTTTGGGGAACTCTTCCATGAATTGCCTGAGCCTGCCGTTTTCAGCTGCCCATGAAAGCGCCGTGCCCGCCATGCGGGCCTTCAGGGCGCGCTGGTCATCACCCTGCGCAGTCGCGGGTGTGGCCACCGCCAAAAGCATGCTGGCCAAAAGGCTGCCCTTCAAAAAGCGAACCACCTGCCCGGTCAGGGATTTTTTTCCATCACGCATTTTTTCCTCCCCAAAAGCTTGCCCAAAGTCGAACTACTCAATAGGCTCGCCAAAACTTTATCCCAATCAGGGATCAATGAACATAGGCACCCAGTGACAAGGTAGTCAGGCCATGGCCAAGCTGTATTTTTACTATTCCGCGATGAACGCAGGCAAATCCACAACCCTTTTGCAAAGCAGCTTCAACTACCGGGAACGCGGCATGAACACCATGCTGTTCACCGCCGCCATCGATAACCGTTTCGGCGAATGTGTCATTGCCTCGCGCATCGGCCTGGAAGCTGAAGCTCACATATTCGACACAAATCTTGACCTATTTGTCAAGATTACAAACCAGCTGAATGAAACCCCACTCCACTGTATTTTGGTGGACGAAGCCCAGTTCCTGACAAAGGACCAGGTGTTCCAACTGGCGAGCGTCGCCGACCGCCTGGGCATCCCTGTGCTTTGCTACGGTATTCGCACCGATTTTCAGGCCAATCTTTTTGAAGGCAGCCAATGGCTGCTGGCCATCGCGGACGAGCTTCATGAACTCAAGACCATTTGCAAGTGCGGCGCGAAAGCCACCATGAACATGCGGGTGGACGCAAAAGGCAATGCCGTGAAGGAAGGCGCTTCGATCGAGATTGGCGGCAACGACCGCTATATCGCGCTATGCCGCAAGCATTTTCACGAAAAACTGCGCGGCCCGCAACTTTGACATAACCCATAGTTGCAGCAATAACGCAGCATTCCTGCCATATTTTTTGCATCTGCAGTTAAACTTTTGTTCCAAAATATTGTAAAATACAGGATTCGAAAGCTAACAAAGTGTAATTGGCATACATTACTGACTAATATATCAATAAGGCTGCGGCTTTTCAGTCACACAACTGTAATATAGTTTTCAAAATTAACCTTATTTACGACTTTTCGTTACCCAGCAGCACCACCATCGGTTTTACTGCTGCTGTGGGGTCGAAATCACAAAAAAAATCGGCCCTATACCGGGGAGGATACACATATCTTCAGGCCTTAATCAGGCCTGCGTACGTTGCCGCCCCGGCCTTTGAGAGGAACAAATAAGGGAGATAAGGCAATGAAACAGTCAATTGCCCCTATGCGAAAGCTCCAGCTGCTTGCCGGCTGCGCTGCCGTCGCTGTAACTTTTTCTACACCAACCATCGCCCAAGACACGACAGTCGACGAATTTGAAGAAGTCGTGGTAACTGGTTCGCGCATTCGCCAGAACCCGCTTGAGGCACAAAACCCGGTTCAGATCCTGTCCGCTGCGGATATGGATGCATCCGGTCAGGTTTCCGTTGCAGATTTCCTGCAGCGCCTGCCGATTGCTGGTTCGGCCATCAACCGCACCAACAACTCGTCGGGTAACCTTGGCTTCCCGCCAGACGGTTCCGGCATCGGCGCCGGCGCCAGCCAGATTGACCTTCGCTACCTGACATCCAAGCGCGTTCTTGTGCTTGTTGATGGCAAGCGCTGGGTTCGCGGCTCCTCTGCCTCGGGTGTTTCGGGCGCAGTTGACCTGAACACCATTCCTGCAGGCATCATCAAGTCGATCGAAGTGCTGCAAGACGGTGCATCCACCATTTACGGTTCAGATGCCATCGCCGGCGTTGTCAACATCAAGACACGCGACGACTATGAAGGTATCAAGGGCTCGGCATATTACGGCCTTTATGATGAAGGTGACGGAAAGACACAGGAATATGACGTTTCCTGGGGGGCCCAGAATGACCGCGGGCGTGTCCTTATCGACGTAAGCTACACCAACCAGGGTGCGGTTGAAGCAGCAGACCGTGACATTTCGGCCTATGCTATTCCGTTTGAAAACCTGGGTGCATCTTCAGGCACGCCGCAAGCGCGCCTCGTGTTTGCCAACGACTGGGGCGATATTACCCTGAATGACGGCGTAACCGGCCTTCCAAACTTCGACCCGAACGATCCGACCGGTGCGGGCTCAGACTATCACGCCTTCACCCTGCAGGACCGTTTCAACTATTCGCCTTATAACAAGCTGTCCACGCCGAACGAGCGTGTGAACATCTTCGCCAAAGCCGAATACGACCTTACGGACACCATTACCCTGCGCACGACGGCGGCCTACAACAACCGTCAGTCCGTCAGCCAGGCAGCGCCAGAACCGCTGTTCTTCGGCCCTGGCGCAGGCGCGGGTTTCTGGATGGACAATATGGTTATCTCCGCAGATAACCCATACAACCCGTTCGGTGTTGATATTGACGAAACAAACTTTGTCTTTGGCGGCCGCCGTCCGATTGAGGCTGGCCCGCGTATCTTCCGCCAGAATGTTGATACTTGGTATGTGTCCTCCACGCTCGACGGTGACCTGAATGTCGGTGACCGGACCTGGTTCTGGGATATCAACGCCACCTGGTCGCAAAGCCAGGCAAACCAGCAGAAAACCGGTGCATTCAACGCCCGCAAACTGCAGGATGCCCTTGGTGATCCGGACGCATGCGCAGCCATTCCGGGCTGTGTGCCGTTCAACATCTTTGGCGGTCAGGGCGACGGCAGCGGCACGATCACACAAGCCATGCTTGACTATGTGACATTCGTCCAGAAGGACGAAAGCCGCCAGAAGCTGATCAACTATTCCGCCAACATCGGCGGTGATGTGGTTGACCTGCCTGCAGGCCCACTGGGTATGGCATTTGGTTGGGAATACCGCGAAGAAAAAGGCAGCTTCATTCCGGACAGCGTGGTTTCAAGCGGTGAAACCGCTGGTGTACCAGCAAGCCCGACTGAAGGCGAAATCCACGTGAAAGAATTCTACGGCGAGATCAACGTGCCGCTCCTTTCTGACGTGGCAATGGCCAAGAACCTGAGCCTAAACGGCGCTTTCCGCACCAGCGATTACAGCACCTCCGGCAGCAACACGGTGTTCAAAATCGGCACGGCATGGCAGGTGAATGACGACCTGACCGTCCGCGCCAACTGGTCTGAAGGTTTCCGCGCACCAAACATTGGTGAATTGTTCAACACCGGCTCACGGTTCGACAGCTCGATTACCGATCCATGTGACGTTGTTGCAAATGGCGGCACGCAGCACCCGAATTGTGCCGCACTTGGCGTTCCTGCAGACCACCAGCAGCCTAACGCGCAAATCAGCGTAACAACTGGCGGCAACCCGAACCTGACGCCTGAAACGGCTGAAACCTGGACCGCCGGCGTGACCTACAGCCCATCAGCGCTTGCTGACAGCATGGGCCTTGCGGGTATCACGTTTGAGGCCAACTATTACAACATCTCCATGGAAAATGTGATCCAGGCGCCAAACGCGGCTGACGTTCTCCAGGGCTGCGTTGAAACGCTGGCTGACGTGTTCTGTAACAATGTTCAGCGGACATCCACTGGTATCGTGACCCGGATCGATGGCATCCTGACGAACATTGCAGCCATCGACACCGACGGCTTCGACTGGTCGATCACCGCCGAAACCGAAGCTGCAGACTGGGGTCAGTTGCGCTTCAAATGGATGAACAGCCACCTGTTCAAGTTTGAAGAGTCTGTACCGAACGCGTCTGGCGGCATTGATGTCGTTGACCGCGCGGGCACCGAGCTGGGCTCGCCAGAGCGGGCTTACATCAAGTTCAAGTCTTCGCTGTTCATTGACTGGACCAAAGACCAGTGGACTGTGGGCACGACGTTCCGCTACCTCGGCAGCGTGGATGAAGGCTGTGGCGGTACTATCGGCGGCTTCGGCTTCACCCAGTACTGCACGAACGGCGCTGACGGTAACGAGCTCGGCAGCACCTTCTACACCGACCTGCAGGTTACTTACCGCCCAGAGTGGTTCGAAGGTGAAACTTCGATCACGCTTGGTGTTCAGAACCTCCTGGATCAGGACCCACCACTGTGTACAACATGTGACCTGAACAACTTCGACGGTACAGTGCATGCGCTGCCAGGCCGCTTCTTCTACGGCCGTGTAGCCTTCCAGTTCTAGGAACCGGAAAAGCCAAATAAAAAGGCGTCACCCTTCGGGGTGGCGCCTTTCTTTATTGTCTCACTGAAGCCGGTGTGTCAGACCTAGCCCTGTTCCCTTTGGTGTGTGGCTCAGTCCATCATCCTGCCTTTTAAGCGTTGTAGCCCAGGATCGATTTGACCTCGAGGAAGTCAGCAAAAGCATGATCACCCCACTCGCGCCCGTTGCCAGATTGCTTGTACCCGCCAAAGGGTGCCGAAATATCGCCGGCCGCACCGTTGATGTAAACCATGCCAGTGCGCATCCGCGCTGCCACTTTGCGGGCTCGCTCCACATCGGCGGAATAAACCGCGCCCGAAAGACCATAGATGCTGTCGTTCGCAATACGGATGGCGTCTTCTTCCGTGTCGTACCCAATGATCGAAAGCACAGGGCCGAACACTTCTTCGCGCGCGATCATCATGTCAGGTGTCACATCCGCGAACACGGTTGGCTTGACGAAGAAGCCTTCCTCACAGCCTTCCGGGCGGCCAGGGCCGCCAACTACAAGGCGCGCACCTTCATCAATCGCTTCCTGCATCATGACGCCAACCTTTTCGAACTGCTGGCCGTGGGCGATTGGGCCCATTGTGGTTTCTTCCTTGGTGGGGTCACCCGTAACCACGCTTGACGCAGCCTGATGCGCAATTGCAGCCGCTTCATCCATGCGGTCTTTCGGTACCAGCATGCGCGACAGCAGCGTGCAGGTCTGGCCGGTGTTGCGCATGGCCGAAAGCGTCTCGCGCGCCACTACCTCTTCAAGGTTTGCATCGTCCAGAATAATGTTCGCGGACTTGCCGCCCAGTTCTTGCGCAACCCGCTTGATGGTGGGCGCACTTGCCGCCTGCACAGCCGCCCCCATGCGGGTGGAACCGGTGACCGACATCATATCAATGCCCGGATGGGCCGACATGGCTTCGCCCACGCTTGGGCCTTCGCCGTATACAAGGTTATAGACACCCTTCGGTACGCCTGCGGCGTCCATGATTTCGGTAAACAGCTGTGCGCTATAAGGCGCCACTTCGCTTGGCTTCAGCACCATAGTGCAGCCGGTAGCGATAGCAGGCGCCACCTTGCAGGTAATCTGGTTGATCGGCCAGTTCCACGGCGTGATCATGCCCACCACGCCAATGGGTTCCTTGGCGATGCGGGTTGGGCCACGGTCTTCGTGAAATTCATAATTTTCCAGAACCCTGGCCGCCGTCATCAAATGGCCGAGGCCGCTTGGGGCATGCGCGCGTTCCGCAAGTGTCTTGGGCGCGCCCATCTCAAGCGTGATCACTTCGGCCATGTCGGCCATGCGTTTCTTATATTCCGCGATGATGGCGTTAAGGAGCTCCAGCCGCTCCTCACGGCTGGAGAATGCGAAGCTCTCGAATGCTTCACGCGCTGCGGCAACAGCCTTGTCCACGTCGGCGGCGTTCCCGAGGATCATCTCACCCGACTTTTTCGCTGTCGCCGGATTGATGAGGTCCCGTGTCCCAAATTCCGTGGGCTCTACCCACTGTCCACCGATATAATGTTTGTAAAGCTGGCGCATATCGCGTCTCCCTCATCTGAACTCTTGTTTGATCTGAAGGATAGATGGGCACGCGCCGAAGTCAAACAACCCTATGGGGGTATATTAAAATGGGCTTTTGCCGCTGCGGTCTGTCATCTTGTTCATGAACATCTTGCGCCAGCGGTTCGGCATCCAGCGCGACAGCCTGTCGGCCCAGCGCGCATCCTTACCAACAAGAATGCGGTACTCGCCGCGGTCTACACCGCCCAATATGATGGCCGCCGCCTGGTCCGGCGTGGTGATCGCCAGTTCCTGAAACCGCTCCTGCGTCTCACCCTCGGCGATATCCCCTTCGATATTATGAAGGTGCTTGCCCGAACGCACGATGTTGGTGTCCACCCCGCCGGGATGCACGGAATGTATCTGTACACCGGTGCCCTGAAGTTCATAAAAAAGGCTTTCATTGAAGCCCTTCACCGCGTGCTTGGCGGCACAATAGGCCGACTGGCTGGGGATGCCCACCAACCCAAACAGGCTTGAGATATTGACGATATGCCCGCGCCCGCGTTCCAGCATGCCGTCCAAAACCGCTTTGGTGCCATGCACAACGCCGTAGAAATTGATATTCATCACCCACTCAAGGTCGGCATATGTCATTTTTTCAACAGTATCGGAAAGGGATACGCCAGCGTTATTGAAGATAATGTCGATGCCGCCCATTTTGGCTTCGGCGTCCGCGACTGCGGCCTCGACCGCCCACCGGTCAGACACATCAACCTTGGCGGAATATACGTTCACCTGCGCGGCTTTCAGGCTAGCGGCTGCCTCCTCAAGAGCAGTCTCATTCACGTCTGTCAGATAAAGGGTTGCACCCCGTGCAGCGAGGGCGCGCGCAAGCGCCAGCCCGATCCCGGACGCGGCGCCAGTGATAAATGCCGTCTCAAGCTTGGCCATGATCTAATTCCCCCAATGATGTTCGAAGAAGGCGGCCATATCAGCGATGGCGCGCTTGCCTTCGGGCACAATCCCTGCCTGCATGTGCCAGACATGATGCATCTTCTGCCATACGTCCAGATGAACTGAAACACCAGCCGCCATAGCCTTTTCATGGAAGCGCGTGCTGTCTGACAGCAGGATTTCTTCCGAACCCACCTGCACTAGCGTGGGCGGCAGGCCTGCCTGATCGCCAAACAAGGGCGATGGACGCGGGTCTTCTGGGCCAAGCTCCCCGCTATAGACCTGCCCGGCGATTTTGATACCGTCAGCTTCCAGCATCACTTCCTTTTCGCGGTTGGCTTGGACACTTTCGCCCGAGCCGGTCACATCCAGCCACGGCGAAATCAGCGCCAGCGCGACTGGGTTTGTCCTATCGCTGTCCCGAATGGCATGGGTCGCCGCAAGCGTCAGCCCGCCGCCAGCGCTATCCCCCGCCATCGTGATGGGTACACCCGGATTGTTTTTCGAAATCCAGTCATAAGCTGCCAGCGCGTCATCGATGGCCGCCGGGCACTTGTGCTTGGGTGACAACCGATAATCCAGCAGGAACACGCGCGCCTTCATGGCACGTGACAGGCGCGCACCCAGGTCGCGATATTGTTTTGGCCCGCCCCAGACATACCCGCCACCATGATTGAACATCAGGATTCGATCTTCCCGTGCGCCCGGGACGCTGATCCATTCACCCTTGACCACGCCTTCATCCACGGTTTCAACAACAGCATCGGATGGTGCCCCCGGCATCTTGCTTTCCGAGGCCTTCAGCGCCACTTCAAAATGCTTGAGGCGCGCTTCCTGCGGCGCGTTCGCGAGTTCCCTGGGCCGGAATACAGCCCGTATTTTCCGGCGTACAAGCCAGGCTCTGATTGACATATGCTCTCCCCTTGCCTGCCCCGGTCAGCCCCCAATGGCGCTTTGAACAAGCCTCTTGCCAAGCATATTAATGATCTTCATTATGCAGTCAAACACTTCGGGACCCGCTCGGGGAATAGCCTGTGTCCATGAGAGTGCTCAAGATGCAGCTCACAGCTTTCCGTATGTTGCTGCCCACCGTGGACAGGCCACCAGAACAGTCGTTAAATCCAACAAGCGTTCAAATTATTCGCTTGCGTATATTAATGGTTTTCATTAATCAGAATGATTGGGGAAAGGTAACTGCGGGAGAACAGGGGTGAGCCGCCAGCAAGACGGTAAAGCAAAACGCGCCGATGCCACGAGGGCTGCGCTGATCAGCGCAGCTGAACGGCTGATTGCGGAAAAGGGCCTCGCGTCCGTTTCGACAAGAGAGATACTCCAAGAAGCCGGGCAACGCAACCAGTCTGCGCTGCAGTATCATTTTGGCTCCAAGGAAGGCCTGATGCGGGCCACCATCAGCGAGCGTACACGCCAGATCGACGAAAAGCGCCTGAACCTGATGAAAAGCTGGAAAGGCAAGCCCACCTTGGATGAGGTGTTGGAAGTGCTGATCCTGCCGCTGGCGGAGCTCGCGGAAGAGGAAATCGGCGGCAAGCACTATATCCTGTTCTTGTGCCAGGCCATCACCCAGCCCGACTGGGACCTGAGGCAAGCCATCAAGGACTTTGAACTGATCGGCCTCGGCAAGGCTTATGAATATTATGATGAATTGCTGGCTGACCTGCCAGAAGAAGCGCGCATCGTGCGCCAGGAAATCGCCTATGATGTGGCGATCCTGACGCTCAAGCGCTGGTGCATCCGCGAAATGGAACTGACGCCAAAGCAAATCACAAAGCTGGTGATCCATGCTAACAAGGCGATCCTGGAACCGCCAAAACGCTAGGCGCTAAACCGCCTTCACGGGGTCAACGAGGAAATTGGGGCTGGGTTTGCCGAAGAAATAGCCCTGGCCATAATCAACACCCATGTCGGTCAACAGCTTCGCATATTCCTGGGTTTCGACCCATTCACCCACCGTCACGATCCCAAGATCCCGGCAGAGCGAAACCATAGATCTAAGGTAGGCGCGGTCTTCACTGTTATTGATGGCGTCCCTGATATAGTCGCCGTCGATCTTGAGCGCATCGACCTTCAGCTTTTTCAGATACTGGAAGCCCGCAGCACCCGCGCCGAAGTCGTCCAGATAGACCTTGAAGCCGATGGTCCGCATTTCCTGAACGGCAGCCCCAAGCGCATCCAGGTCATGGATTTTAGCGGACTCGGTAATCTCCAGCGAAAGATACTGCTTCAGGTCCTTGTTGCCGCGCAGGAGCGAGATCAGTTCAAGCATGAATTCAGGGTTTGAAAGCGACCGGCCTGACAGGTTTACAGCAATGCCTGGCGCACCACCCTTTTTCAGCATTTCCCGGATCTTGCGCACAGCGCGCGTGACCACGGCATAGTCAAAATCGTCAATCAATCCGACATCCTCAGCGAAGCGGATCATTTCCCACTGACTTTTAATCATGGGCGGCAGCTCAAACCGCGTCAGCGCCTCAAAATGATGCACCGTGCTTTTCTTCAAATGCACGATCGGCTGGAACACCAGCGAGAAGGCCCCCTCTTCCAGCACCTTGCGGAAGGCTTTAACCCGCTCTGTGGTTTCACCGATCAGCGTTGCGCAATTCTTCTTGATATCCGCAATCGCCCCGCTGCCTGTGTCCCGCGCGAAATTCTGTAGGCTGAACACCAGCGCTTTCAGGTTATCCTCTTCGCTCAGGTTGGATTCTGAAGCATCAATGGTCGCCGAAGACAATTCCACCCCCGTGGCCTTCTGCAGCTGGGCTGCCAGATCCACTTTCTGGGTTTTCTTGTCCGTCTTGTCATGAACCAGCGCGAACTTGTCATCTGCCAGCATGGCTGCATGCGATCCGCCAACAGAGAATGATTTCAGGTATTCTTCAATCACCTTCTGTTTTTCCGGATCAATCGACTGGCCACCGCCAGCTTGCAGCACGGTCACCAGCATATTTTCCGCGGCGTCCGGGTTGCCTTCGAACAAGCCTTCAAGGCGCTCGAAGAACTGCTGTTTCTTGTCTTCCACTTTCTCGGGTGCCTGTTTGCCTTTTACGGCACCAATGCGATAAGGCTTGGACAGGACAGCATAGATGCGATCGTTCGCGGTGGGCAGTTTGGCGATGAAGACAGCATAGTCTTCCTTCTTTCCGTCTTCCTTGCCAATGGATACGGTGAAGGGCCCAAGCCGATTGGCGCCCGTCAGGGTTTTCGCTGCACTTTCAATAATGCCGCGGCCTTTTTCAGTCAGAAGGTTCAGGAAATTGGTCTTGCCACCGCTGGCCACAGCGCCCAGCGTGTTCTTAATCGCCCCGTCTGCGCTTTGGATATTGAACTCGAGATCCAGCTCAAGCAACAAATCGCCTACGCAAAACGCGTAACCCAGAAATCTACCCGGTACTTTGCTCATAAAAAGTCTTTAATACCCGTGACATACGTCACGCCAGTTACTTCCCCACCCCTTGTATCGCACAGATACGTTAGCAAAACGTAACGTAAATTCTTTTTAATTGCGACAATTAAAAAAGCAAAAAAGGAAGGTATTTTTCCCATATTTCAGGGACTTGGGCGTCATTAACAATATTGTCAAAATAGGAACACAAATGTATTGCTAAACCAAGGGCGAGAGGAAGACGGCCGTGTTACGCGGTTGTATTTTCGGCAAAGGAACCCGCTGTTCTCAGAGGGTGAAGGGGAGATTTTGATGAGCATTTTCGAAAAGGCCAGCGTTAACCGTCGCCATATACTCGGCGGCATTGGCGCGGGGCTTGGACTGGCCGCCGTGCGCAGCACCGGGGCAAGCGCCCAACCGGCGCACGGTTTCACCCACAATGTCGCAAGCGGCGATCCCCTTGAAGACCGGGTCATCCTCTGGACCCGTGTCCTGCCGAAAGGCGGCCCGGCAAGCAACGTGTCTGTCGACTATCAGGTGGCGACAGATGAAGGCTTTACCGACATTGTCAGCCAGGGCCAAACGCGCACCGGGCCGAAACAGGATTTTACGGTAAAGGTGGATGCACGCGGCCTTAAACCCGACACCCGCTATTATTACCGCTTTCTGGCGGAAGGACAGACGAGCCCGGTAGGCCGCACCCGCACCCTGCCCGGCCACGGCGCCCAACATGCCCGCATGGCCGTGATTTCCTGCTCCAACTACCCGCAGGGCTTCTTCAATGTTTATAGGGAACTCGCGGGCCGTGACGTAGACATGATCCTGCATCTTGGCGACTATATCTATGAATATGCCGATGGGGTCTATTCCAACGATGCGGCTGTCGCCCATGGCCGCGCCGTCAAGCCGAAGAATGAACTGGTAGCGATTGACGACTACCGCACCCGCTATGCGCTTTACCGGGCAGACCCTGACCTGCAGGCGGCCCATGCCGCCCACGCCTTCATCTGTGTGTGGGACGATCACGAGATCGCCAACAACACCTGGAAAGGCGGCGCGGAAAACCACAATGATGGTGAAGGTGCGTTTGAAGACCGCAAACAGGCCGCGGTACAGGCCTACCATGAATGGTTGCCGATCCGCGAGGGCGGCAAGGGCAAAGACCATATCAACCGCACGTTCGACATTGGCGGGCTCGCCAGCCTGATCATGCTTGATACCCGGCTTGTGGGGCGTGACAAGCAGCTGGACTATACCCAAGACCTGCCGATGACCACGATCCCGTTCGACTTTTCTGACAAAGCGAACCCGAAGGCAGTGCTGGATACTGATGCGCTGAAAGCGCTCCCGGAAGCCGCAGTCAAACATATCCCGGTGCCGTTCGATATGCGTGCTAAAAAGCCTGTGCCGATGACGGACTATGCCCAGATCAAGGCGCTTGACCCCAAAAAACTGCCGCAGGGCTTCAGCTACCTGCCAGACGTGGAAAAATTCCGGCGCGACATTCTGGGCGCTGAAGAGCGCACTATTTTGGGCACCAAACAGGAAGAATGGCTGACTGCCGAGTTCCAGAAATCCAGTGAAGCGGGCGTCCCCTGGCAGATCTTGGGCCAGCAATTGCTGATCGGCCGCGTAGGTATCCCCATGCTGACCGACGAGGATGTCGACTTTGAGAAGTCAAAGTTCATCAGCCGCGAACGCTTTGATGCCATCCGCATGCTGGGCAGCATGGGCATGCCGCTGAACCTGGATTTCTGGGATGGCTACCCGGCCTGCCGCGACAGGGTTTACGCATCGGTCAAGGCATATGCCAACAATGCCGTGTTCCTTTCTGGCGACACGCACAATGCCTGGTGCTTCGAGTTGACAGACAAAGACGGTGACAATGTCGCGGTTGAGTTTGCGACGCCAAGCGTCAGCTCGCCGGGCATGGAAGCCTATATCCCCGCCGACCCAGCGCGCGTGCGCGAGGAAACCATGAAGGCAAGCCCGGAACTGACATATTTCAACAGCAAGGACCGCGGCTGGCTTGAGCTGGACATCACGCCGGAGAGCATGTCTTCGACCTGGCATTATGTCTCAACGGTGCTAAGCCACGACTATAGCGTGAGAAAGGGGCCAACGCTGGTTACACGCGCGGGCAGCCACACGGTGACCATGGCAGCCTAATCGCTCACGTAAAGCAGGCATGAAAAAGGCGGGTTCTCCCCCGCCTTTTCTTTGTCTTATCCCTGGTGATCCTGATGTCTAATGGTCCTGGGCACCAGTTGCCCCGATGGGCACCCGGATGTCCTCCACCAGATGCTGGACTTCCTCAGGCGGCGCGGGCGTGAAGCGGTCCACGGTGAAAGCCACCGCGAAATTCAGCACCATGCCCACCATGCCAATGCCTTCAGGTGAAATGCCGAACAGCCAATGGTCAGCTGTGTTCATCTCAGGCGAAACAAATTTGAAGAACACGATATAGGCGGCCGTGAACAAAAGCCCCGCCAGCATGCCGGCGATGGCGCCTTCCTTGTTCATCTGTTTGGAGAAAATCCCCATCAGGATCGCCGGGAACAGGCTCGCGGCCGCCAGCCCGAAGGCAAAGGCCACCACCTGGGCCACAAAGGCCGGCGGGTTGATACCCAGGTATCCTGCAATCATGATCGCAACCGCCGCGGCAATGCGCGCCGCGCGCAGCTCCTGCATGTCGGAAATCTCCTTCATCCAGGTTTTCTTGAGAAGGTCGTGGCTGACAGCCGTGGATATCACCAAGAGGAGCCCGGCCGCGGTACTGAGAGCTGCCGCAAGCCCGCCTGCCGCCACCAGTGCGATCACCCAACCCGGCAACTTGGCGATTTCAGGGTTAGCGAGCACCATGATATCCCTATCCACATAGACCTCATTTGCGGTATCCGTGGTAGGGTTCACCAGCATACGCTCGCCGTGATCGCCGCGCTTGTCACCGTCGAACGCCGGTTTGCCGTCGAACGGCGCGCCCGGACGGTACTGTACCGCGCCGTCGCCATTCTTGTCCTGCCAGGCGATCAGGCCCAGATCTTCCCAGTTCTTGAACCACTGGGGCGTTTCGGCATACTCAGTCTCGTTGACCTCTAAAATGAAATTCAGCCGCGCAAACGCCCCCACCGCTGGCGCCGTGGTATAGAGAATGGCGATAAACACCAGCGCCCAGCCCGCAGAAATCCGCGCATCTGACGCTTTCGGGACGGTGAAGAAACGCACAAGAACGTGCGGAAGGCCTGCCGTGCCCACCATAAGCGCGGCTGTGATGGCGAACACATCGATCGTTGATTTGGTGCCGTCCGTATAGGCGGTGAAGCCAAGGTCGATGAGCGCGCTATCAAGCTTTTCCAGCACCGTGAGGCCGGAGCCGTCAGCAACCTCTGCACCCAACCCCAATTGCGGCACCGGGTTGCCTGTGATCAATAGCGAAATAAAGATGGCGGGCACGGTATAGGCGAAAATCATCACACAGTATTGCGCCACCTGCGTGTAGGTGATGCCCTTCATGCCGCCAAGCACCGCATACATGAACACAATCGCCATGCCGATGATCACACCCAGGTCCACCTCGACTTCCAGAAAGCGGGAAAACACGATGCCCACGCCGCGCATTTGCCCTGCCACATAGGTGAAGCTGATGAAAATCAGACACAGCACGGCCACAAGCCGCGCGGCATCGGAATAATAACGGTCGCCAATAAATTCGGGCACCGTGAACTTGCCGTATTTACGAAGATAGGGCGCGAGAAGAAGCGCCAGGAGCACATAGCCACCGGTCCAGCCCATCAGGTAAACCGACCCGTCATAGCCAAGGAAGGCAATCAATCCCGCCATGGAAATGAAAGACGCCGCGCTCATCCAGTCAGCTGCTGTCGCCATGCCGTTCAAGACCGGGTGCACGCCCGTGCCGGCGACATAAAATTCGCTGGTGTTGGCCACGCGCGACCACACGGCGATACCGATATAAAGCGCGAAGGACAGGCCCACGAACAAGTATGTCAGATTTTGTGCATCCATGGCCCTAGTCCCCCACGCCGAATTTTCGGTCCAGCGCACGCATGCGGAACGCATAAACGAATATCAGGACCACAAAGGTGAAGATGGACCCCTGCTGGGCGAACCAGAAACCAAGCTTGAAGCCGAACAATCGATATTGGTTGAGCCAGTCTTCCAGCAAGATGCCGAATCCGAAAGACACGACAAACCAGATCACCAACAGCATAGCGAGCAACTTCAAATTGGCCCGCCAATAGGCCTGGCGGTTCTGGCTTTCGCCACTGGGCATGTTTTCAGCCATATGCATTCCCTCCCCTGAATTGCCCGCACAGCTTGAAATATCGCATCCTCAAGGTCAATTTTTTGTTGGATTGTTAACCTATTGGCGTCAAGATCAGTGGGCGCTGAGGGGGCGACAATGTAGTTCGGTGTCGTGAACAGATTCAGACGTTTCAAAAGATCGCTGGCTTATTCCGCCCTTCTGGGGCTTGGCTGGCGCGTGGCCCTGGTTATCGGTTTCATCACCGTTGGCGGCTTCCTGATCATTAGCCGCGCGCTTGAGGACAACAAGCTTGAAGAGCTGGCCATCTTCATCCAGGAACGCGCTGAACGCGAAGGCGCAATTTTCCGAACCATCAGCAAGGCCCACACGCAGGCGGCCGCTTCCCTTCATCAGGCACTGGCCCAGGCCGACAATGAGGGACCGGACGAGACCGCATTCCTTGAGGCATTCGACCGCTATTTCCCGCTGCAGCCGGATGGTACGCGGCGTTCTGCCGATTTCCTGTTCGAAGGCGCACGCCAGGGCGTTACTGGCTGGATCAGCGGCATGGGCGCCTTCATCAAGAATGGCAAAGACCTGACAGTTGCAGACAAGCGGCTATTGATGACCGCGTTTGAAACCGCCTATCACGTAGGCCAGGCCCAATTCCAGGACTTGCCGAGCCTCTACTTCTTCACACCGAATAACGAGCTTCTCATTCATGCACCCTCGCGCGCCGACAGGCTGATGTTCTACCGCAAGGAAGCGCCCGCCTCTTTCGATTTCACGTCGCAGGAACTGGTGCAGATCACCTTGCCGGAGAATAACCCCGAAGGTGAAATGCGCTGCACTAGCCTGCGCCCCATTATTTACGACCAAACAGGCACAACCTGGACCACCGGCTGCCACACACCAGTTTACCTGAATGGCACCCATGTCGGCGCCTTTGGCAGCAGCATCCTTCTGGATAAACTGCTTGAAAATGCCATCGCCGATGTCCCCCTGGGCGCAACCAACATGATCATCACGGCTGACGGCAAGCTGATAGCCCACCCCAGCTTGACGAAACAGGGGGAAGCAAACGACCGCATGCTGGATATCCCCGCATCCGCCAACACCAACCTGAAGGCAATCTACAGCGCCATCCAGGAACACCCGGATGATGATGTTTTCGTCACTACCGTTGAGGCGACGGGTCACTATGTCGCCATTGGACGCATCAAGGGGCCTGATTGGTATTTCGTCACCGCTTACCCGCAGGACCTGATCCTGGCAAACGCGCGCGAGAACGCCACCATCCTCCTTTATGTCGGGTTCGTCGGCCTGCTGCTGGCGCTCGCAAGCCTGTTGGTTGCCATTCGGTCCGATATCGTCGCGCCGCTGAGGGCGCTGGTGCGCCATAATCAGAATATGGCCCGCGGCGATTTCAGCGCCACGCCGCCGACCATCGCAAAGGGCAGTGCTGGCAACGATGAGCTGGGGCAACTGGCCCGGTCTTCCGCCCGCATGGCCCGCCGCCTTTCTGAAGCCTTCAGCACGCTTGAGCAGCGCGTGGAAGAGCGCACGCACGACCTGGCCGCAGCCAAGACCCAGGCGGAGCGGGCCAACGCCGCCAAATCGGACTTCCTGGCAAATATGAGCCACGAGATACGGACCCCGCTGACAGGTATTGTCGGCATGCTGGATATCCTGTCTGGCGAACAGCTGCCGGAATCTGCACGCCCCTATGTCTCTATGGCCCGCCAATCAGCCGACATGATGCTGGAACTGGTCAACGACATTCTCGACTTGTCGCGCATTGAGGCAGGCAAGATGGTTCTCAAGCCAGAGCCCACGAACCTTGGCGGCCTATTGAACCGAACCGTCCTAAGCCTCGCACCCCTGGCTTCCCAGAAGGATCTTGAGCTCACCCTCAAGGATGACACGCCCAAAGACCTGTGGCTAAAGATAGACCAGAAGGCGCTCCGGCAAATCATGATCAACCTCATCGGTAACGCCATCAAGTTTACCGATAGCGGGTCTGTAATCATTTCCGCCAGCGCCCGGGCTGTCGAAGGCGGTCAGCAGTCAGTCACCCTGAATGTAAAGGATACGGGCAAAGGTATTCCGCGGGACGCCCAGGCCCGGCTGTTCGACCGGTTCGAAACTGTGAAGGAGAACCAGATCACCGGCAAATCCACCGGACTTGGCCTTGCGATCACTCGGGAGCTGGTGCAACTGATGAAAGGCTGGGTCGCCGTGGAAAGTGAGGTTGGCAAGGGATCGACCTTCGTTGTGAGCCTGCGCCTCGATGAAGCGGATGCACCTTTGGATGCTGGCCTGGATGCCGCCCCCGGTCAGGACCGTGACCTGACGGGCCTTAAGGTGGTCGCCGTGGACGACAACCCGGTGAACCGCGCGGTACTCAAGAAACTTTGCGAAAGCGAAGGCTTTGAGGTCAGTGTGCTGTCAAGCGGCGAGGAAATGATCAGCCGCATTGCCGCGCTCCAGAAAGAGGGTGCCCCACCGCCCGATATTTTCCTGATGGATATCAACATGCCCGGCAAGGACGGCATGGTAACCCTGCAGGAAATCCGCGCACTAGGCGGTTGGGCCCGGGATATACCGGCCATTGCCTTCACCGCCCACGCCGTGGTGGGCGTGGTTGATAACCTGAAGGCTGGCGGCATGCAGGGCTATGTGGGCAAACCCATCGACAGGAAAGCCTTCCTGGCGGAACTGCGCCGCTGCCTCAGCGAAGGCGTACGCTAGGCAGTCAGCTTGACGCCAACTCTGGAACTGAGGGCTTGCCATCTCTTGCCATTTTCCTGAAGCTAAGGCCCGACAGCAATTGACGAGCCGGACCATGGAAAGCCCCGAAGCCCTTGAAGCCTATCTCTATAAAAATATCCCAATCTCGCACGTCATGGGCGTTCGGGTGACCTTCGCCAGCGCAGAAAAGATATCGCTGACAGCACCGCTTGCGGCCAATATCAACCACAAGCGCACGGTCTTCGGTGGCAGCTTGCAGGCGGTTGCTACACTGGCCTGCTGGACGCTCTTGCACGTGAACCTGCGCGAGGACACAGACCCGTCGGAGATTGTAATCACGAACAGCAATATCGACTATGTTCGCCCCGTGACATCGGATTTCACAGCCACCGCCAGCCTGCCGGACGCCGCGCGCTGGCAGCAGTTCCTGAAGACATTCGACAGACACGGTCGCGCCCGTATCCAGATGACAGCCCATGTGATGCAGGATGAGGAAGTTGCGATTGATTACACAGGGACCTTCGCTGCACTCAAGACAGGCTGATCCACAGGCCATACCTCAAAAAAGTGAAGGCGGCAGCCGGGTTTGACCGGCTACCGCCATTCATAAGCACATGAAAGATGGGTTGGAAGGTCGGTCGTAAGCCCCAGACCGAAAGACATGTCCTGCCCGCTCTGCCGCCAAAGGAGGCGCCCACCACTGAATGGCAGCCAAACGAGCCCTTCACTTTCATGGCTTTGAGCCCGCCAGCCCCATTTGAGGCCGACATTCTCAACGCAACGCCAGCACGATATGCATTCCTGACTATTTGGTCAATAACCATTTTCGCATTTTTATTGCTTTTTTCGCGCCTTGCTATCGACGGGTACACACCATGCGGCATAAGGTGATATCGAGCACGCCATACGGGGGACTAATCATGAGCGGAAATCCACTTTCCGACGTTGACAGCTGGCTCTATCACCTGGGTGATACTGACACCGCGCGACTGCAGGAAATAGGCGACAGTACGGCCGGTATGGTGGTGATCGAATTCGCCAATTATGCTGATGTGGAAACGCCCTATACCGCCGCTGACCTAGACATCATGCGCGGGACGAATGACAAGCTGATCGTCTCTTACCTCAGCATTGGTGAAGCGGAAGATTACCGCTTTTATTGGGACGATCCCGATTTCATCGCCATCCGTGACAGTATCATCGAAAACGAAAACCCCGAATGGGTGGGCAACTTCAAAGCCCGCTATTGGTTGGATGACTGGCAACAGGTGATCTTCGACTATGTCGAACGCATCATCGACGGCGGCTTCAACGGCCTCTATCTGGATATCATAGACGGCTATGAATATTGGGAAGAGCTGGAGCCAGATGCAAACATTGATTACCGGCAGGAAATGGCAAACTTTGTCGCCGCCATCCGCGCCCACGCCGAAGCCTATCTGGCAGAAGTAGACCCCGACCGCACCTTTGTCGTCATCGGGCAGAATGGTGAAGAACTTCTGGAGAACAGCACCTATCTGAATGCCATCGATGGGGTCGGCAAGGAAGACCTGCAGTTCTACTATGAGAACACGAACCAGAGCGACTTCCACGTGCAGAGCGCCGAAAGCGTGGCCTACAGCCTGGCGCTGCTGACACTGGCGGAAAACGCAGGCAAGGAAGTCTTCCTGATCGAGTATCTGAACGGCACCCGCCAGCAGGCGTTCGAGGGTGTTCTTGAAGCGCTGGCCGAACAAATGGATGACCTTGGCATCCCGCTTTATGTGGCGGAAAGCCGGGCGCTGGATGAAGTGTTCCAACAGCCTGACTTTATCAGGATCGTCGATGATCTGGTTGGCAGTGAGGCGGGTGAGACGCTGCGCGGCGGCTTCGGTAAAGACGTCATCGACGCCCTTGGCGGCAATGACCAGATATGGGCTGGCCCTGCGGACGCAGGCGATGACCTTTTCATAGGCGGCGCGGGGTCTGACGTCATCGGCGGCGGCTCTGGCGACGATTTCCTGATCGGTGGCGGCGCGGATGACGGCAATGTTCTTGACTGGCTCACATCAAACGGCAATTCACTGGATGATGGCGCCGATATCCTGTTTGGCGGCAAGGGTAACGATACCCTTTTGGGCGGCGGCTGGGACGATGGCCTTGTAAACGACAACGGTATCTATGATGACGGCGAAGCCATCATTTCCGGCACGGCCGCCAACCAGATATGGGCAGGCCCCGGCCAGGATTTGCTGATTGGCGCAGCAGGCGATGACGAACTGGGCGGCGGCACAGGCGATGACACCATCTTTGGGCATGACGGCGATGACATGATCTATAGCGCGCTCGGGCTGGACCAATTGTTCGGCGGTGCGGGCGCGGACATATTGTTTGGCGGCGCGGGTGACTATGCGGACACGCTTTGGGGCGAAGCCGGCGATGACACACTGTTTGGCGGTGCGGGGGGCGACCGCCTTCAGGGCGGGCTGGGCGCGGACGAACTGTTCGGCGGCCCAGGCGACGATACGGTCCGGGGCGAAGGTGGTGCAGATGTCTTGTGGGCCGGTGCGGGCGATGACCTGCTGACCGGTGGTCTGGGCACCGACACCTTTGCGTTCGCAGCCAACAGTGGTGCTGACACAATCACGGATTTTGACCTGAGCAACGATGCGCTGGACCTGACGGCCATCACCACGCGCTTCGCAGACATCACAGCCCTTGAAACTGCAGCATCGGAGGTTTTGCAGGACAATCAAGAAGGCTTGTTGATCGACCTTGGCGCCAGCGGCAGTGTATTCCTTATCGGCCTCGTGCTTGATGATTTGGATACAATAAACGTGCTCTTGTGATCAGAAGCTGAAGCTGAGGCGCGCATACCAATAGCCGCCGTTAAAGCCAAATGGTGCAGCCCGGCGCGAATAGGTGAACACCCCTTCGGACGACAATATACCCGGCAGATCACCCGCCCCTGCCTGTCCGATCAGATTACGGTCCGGATACTGGCCCAGGATATTGTTGGCGCCGATGGTCGCAGTAACGCCGTGGCGTTCAAATTCATAGCTTACTTGCGCATCCAACACCCATTCCGCGCCGAAAGCCTGTACATTGCGCCCGTCGCCCGAAAGCTGGTCGCACGTCCCTTCGCAAATTCGGTAGCCACCAAAACGGTTGGCACGCAACAGTAGGCTGACAGGCCCGGTTTCATAAGTTGCTGCCAGCATCACACGGCTTTCCGGCTGCCAGTCCTGCAAAATGGAGATATCCTGCGGGGTGAACAAAGGTACCGCCAGCGTATCGCCAATGGTGGTGCGGATGCTGCCATCCTTGACCACCGTGCTGTTCCAGTTGGCCGCGAGCGAAAACTCAAGGCTGTCGTCCCCCGAAAGCGGCCAGTCATATACCGCCACTATATCCGCGCCCTTGGTGACCGTGTCAGCTGCATTGAAGAAGAACTGCCCGTTCGTAATGCCCATCCGGCTGCTGACATCCGGGAACAGGCGGGCAATATCCACGCTACCTGAAATGGCGATCCGGTCTTCGATATCGATATGATAATAGTCTGCCGTCAGCGTGAAGTTCGGCAGGGTCCAGACAAGCCCGGCGCTGACATTGATGGCTGTTTCTTCCTTCAACTGCGGCACACCGATGGCAACGGCAAGTGCGCTATCGTTCCGGAAGGTGCCCCGTTCCTGCGCAACGGTAAGGCCGCCGGCATCGACAAACTGTGTGGACACACTGTTGAAATATTTCTGCTGCACAGAAGGTGCCCGAAATCCCGTGGATAAAGCCCCGCGAAGCGCCAGCCCCTCTGTCAGCTTGACCCGGCTGGTCATCTTTCCAGTCAAGCGACTGCCGAAATCGTCATAGTGTTCGAACCGGGCAGCAGCTGACAGTCGCCAGACGGCAGTAACCGAAAGGTCCAGATCGCTATAGAGCGCGAAACTATCCCGTTTGCGGTCCACCGCATTATCGGGCGAAAAGCCACGGAACACCTGGAAACCCTGCTGGTAGCGAACGGGGGCCACGTCACAACCCGGGCAATTGGTATTATTAAGGCCGCCATCACTATAGGAAGCATGCTCCCCTGCCCTGATCTCATACCGGTCGCGCCGGTACTCCGCCCCCATTGCCAGCGTCACGTCCCTGCCCCCCAAGCTCCCTTCCCGAACAGCATCAAGCGACAGCACAGACTGGGAGAAAAGCAGGCTGCCTGCATCAGCTTCAAACGGGCTGTCAGCCCCCAGCGACGCATTCAGGCTGTTCTTGATGCGGTAGGCGAATTCGTTACGCCCATGGGCAAAACCCAAATCCACATGCCATCCTGCCAAGGACTTCAGCACCAACCCGCTTGCAGCGGATACATCAGTGATTTCGGTATTGATCAGGGGCAGGAAGCCGTCCGGATAAAGGCTTGCAACCGTGCGCTCTGGTTGGGTAACCCGCCTGTAAAACCCAGCCGACATGTTGTCGCGGTCGGAATAGGTCGCGAAGCCATACCAGTGGCCCACATCACCGAACGGGATTTCAGCATTGAAGACGGCGGCAAACTGTTCGCTTGCTGCGTCGCCAATGCGGAAATTCCGCCTGTCGAACGTATATTCGCGCGGGTCATAACAACTGGCTGGATCTGGCGTAGCAGCACAGTCGCTTTCGCCATTTGCGCCAAAATATTGCTGGTTCGCGCTCAACCCCGCCCGGTTCGTTGGCGCCCGGTCACGGTATTCAAGGCTCAGGTTCACGAAGCCACGGCTGCTGACCGGATAAGCGATGAAGCCGTTCACCGTCGTGGTATCACCGTCACCCGCATATGTTGCGCCCCTGCTGACGCTGATCCTGCCGCCTTCCCTGTCGCGCCTCAGGGCAAGGTTGATCACGCCGGCGATGGCGTCCGACCCATATTGTGCCGCCGCCCCGTCCCTGAGCACCTCAATGCGCCCCAGCGCTATGGCGGGTACAGCATTCATGTCGGTGCCTGCTGACCCACGCCCAACAGACGTGTTCACATGCACCAGTGCGCTGGCATGCCGCCGCCTGCCGTTCAGAAGCACCAATGTCTGGTCCGGGCTCATGCCCCGAAGCGTGGCCGGTCGGAGGGCGTCAGTGCCGTCCGACACGCTGGAACTGGAGAAATTGAAACTGGGCACAAGCATCTGCAGCATGCGTCCAGTCTCCGCCTGCCCTGTGGATGCAAGCGCTGTGGGTGAAAGAACATCAACAGGCACAGAGGTTGCCCCAACCGTACGCCCCCTGACGCGTGTCCCGATGCTGATGATCTCCTCAAACGAAGCCGGGGCAATGGATAGCTGGTCGATATCCTGTTGCCCCGCTGGTTTTTCTGGCCTCAAGGGAGGCTCCGGTTTCACTTTTTGCCGTCTGACGGTAACGGTATTGCCGCTTGAAAAATGATACTCGAGCCCGGTACCCAAAGTCAGCCGCACCAGGGCTTCTTCCGCTGTCATCGTGCCGGTTACGCCCCGGCTGGCCGGGATGTCCTCTGTATCTGCGGCAAGGATCAACTGAATCCGCGCCTGTTCTGAAAACTCAAGAAGCGCCTGCCGAAGCGGCTGAGGCGCAATATCAAACCGGATTTCCGGTGTATCATCCGCTGTTGCGGACACTGACATAACAAGCCCAAGTATCAGTATTACCATCAGCCGCAGCAGCCCATCCGAGCTACCAACCACGGCTGGTCTCAGGGTCATATGTGCCCTCCTTCCTTTATATGATTGCATAAATCTACCAATGGTTGAGACGAGTGCGCGATGGGATATGAGAATATTTTCACGTGCTCAGCCCACTTTCACGGTCAGAACTCAAACGCCATCCGCGCATAATAATAGCCACCCCGAATGCCCCAGGGCATAACCACCCACGGGTAGCGGAAGTTGCCAAAAGCACCGATCTGGCGCCCTTCAGATATCCAGCGCGACATATCATTGTTCACGAGCTCATCCGGGTAGGTATTGAATAGATTGTTGGCGCCAATGGCGAGCGTCAGGTTTTCCCCAACATCATAGGAAATCTCCAGATCCACGATGGCAGCTGTGCCCGCCTTCGTTGTGGGGCTGTAGTCAAGCCCCAGCACATCAACAGCAATGTCCTGCGGAATATTGTTGCCAAGCGGCGTATAGAAAGCCGATTCCGTATTGCCATAATAGTTCACCCGCAAAATTGCGCCGATCCGCCCTTTCCGATAATCCACCGTGCCTGCGGCGCGGAACCGGGGCTGACCACGTTCCACATTCACCCTTTCGGCAAAGGGAAAGAATTCGTCCTCCGACACACCTTCCGGGGCATTGATTTCCCGAATGGTTGTTTTGGTCAGGCTGAGCGAGCCTACAAAGTCAAGCGAAGCTCCGTCCTTCAGCGTCATCTCATAGCAGGCCACAAGATCGGCCCCCACTGTGCGGGTATCGATGCCGTTCGAGAAGAACGACCCCGCCTCTATGGGCCCCAGGTTAAGCCCTTCCGGGATCGGTAGGGTTGGCCCCAATACGATACGGTCGCGAATATCAATCCGGTAAGCGTCGATTGTTACATTCAGATCACTGTCTGGTTTCCACACAAGGCCAACAGACATGTTGGTGTTGGTCTCATGATCCAGCTTGTTCACCCCGTATGTGCGTGGGATGACATGGCCTTCGGGTGCCACCAGGGTCTGCGTAAGTCCTTCAGCACTGGTGTTGGTGATAACCGACGTAAAGGCCCGCTGCGCCAGCGCAGGCGCCCTGAAACCGGTGGATATTGCGCCCCTGAGCGCAAGCCCCTCTGCCGCCTGATACCGCGCGGACAATTTCCCGGTAATCTTGCTGCCGGTGCGACCGAAATTCTCATAGCGGGCCGCCGTGGTGAAAAACCAATTGTCGCCGGGCTCCCATTCCGTATCCACATAGAAAGCGTAGCTGGAGCGCCCAAGCTCCCCCGACACATCGGGGCTATAGCCCGGGAAGCCCTGGAACCCACATACCGCTGTCACCTCCGGGTCCAGAATAGACGGGGCAAATTCGCCATTTACCCTACCACAGCTGTAGGAGGCCTCGTCCCCCTGCTCAATCCCGTATAGCTCGTTCCTATATTCAAAGCCGTAGGCCAGGTTGAACGGAACATCACCGACCCAAGCCCGCCCTACCGCATCAAAGTTCGCTGTCAGCTGTTCGAACTCAAGCGCCCCTGAAAACCCTTCCGTGAAGCTATAATCCAACGGGTCCAGGCCGTTATAGAATGCCGCTGACGCCAGCGACACATTCACCGTATTTTCGGCCCCAAAGGCAAACCGCGTGCGGCCATAGGTGGCGCTCAGGTCATATTGCCAACCGTCGTCGGCATCGAAGCGGAAGCCCACGGCCTGACTGAAATCGCTGACATCCGTTCGCTGAAGCGGCAAAAAGCCTTCAGGGTAAAGCTGAGGCACAGACCGCGCAGCCTGATGGGCGTGGCGGTAAAATCCGCCGGACACGCCATTGCGGTCCATAAAGCCGCCAAAGGCATAAAGCTCGCCGCCACCGCGGCCCGGCAAGGCCATATTCCACATGACCGCCGTTGCATCCACATCGGTCTCACCAATGCGCATCACCACATCGCCCGTGATGGAGGATGGATCAGCCCGGTTGGTTGCCTTGCGGTCCTGATATTCTGCCGTCACATTGAAAAACCCACCAACCCCAAGCGGTAGTCCAGCAGTGCTGGACACGAAGAACGTGTCACCGTCGCCTTCGTAGGTCTGCCCCCAACTGGCGGCGCCCGAAAAGCCGTCGTCATAGTCCTTGAGGACGATATTCACAACGCCTGCAATGGCGTCGGACCCATATTGCGCTGCCGCCCCGTCACGCAGGATCTCAACCCGTTTGATCGCGCCCACCGGAATGGTGTTCATATCGGTGCCTACAGCTCCTTTGCCCACCGTATTCTGAACATTGACCCATGACTGGCTGTGGCGGCGCTTGCCATTGACCAGCACCAGAACCTGATCCGGCCCCAGCCCCCGCAGCGTGGCCGGGCGCACGATATCCGTTCCGTCTGAAATCGTGGTTTCCGTGAAATTAAAACTGGGCGCCAGCGCCTGTAACAGCCTCCCTGTCTGGGTATAGCCGTTCCGGTGCAGCGCCGCGGAGCCGATGACATCCACCGGCACGGCGGTTTCCGTAACAGTACGCGTGCGGTTTCGCGTGCCAACAGTTACCAGTTCTTCAAGATAGGGTTCTTCCGCCTCCTGGCGCTGGGACAGGGTCTGTTCTTCAGATTTGTCCTCACTCTTATTGGAATCAGCCGACACCGGAGCCACAGGAACCCCAAGGTGAACCTGCCGGCGCACGACAACCGTGTTTTCACCTGTGAAGCTGAAGCTGTACCCGGTTCCCGCCACAAGACTTTCCAGCGCCTCGGCCACGTCATGTAAACCCCGCAGGCTGCGACGCTGTGGGTCGGAAGCCATGTCACCGGGCAGAATGATCTGAATACCTGCCTGCTCTGAATAGGCGAGAAGGGCGTCCTGAAGGCGCTGGCTTCGAATATTGAATTCGACTGTGCGGGTGGCTTGGGGCTGGCCATCCTGATAAACCATAGCCAGGGAAGGTGCTGAAACGCCAAATGCTGCCGCGCCAAAGGCCGCAACAGCACTGATGGTCAGGACTTTACGCTGCCTGACCAAATTCGGCCCGGCGGTGCGCCCCCTAAACTTCATACGATCCTCCCGCTACTCTGGCAGCGCCAAAGCAACCTCGCCCGTATTCTCGGACGTCCCCACCTTGTTATCCTGATTTGTGCCAGCTGCCTACAGGATTATTGCAGCGGACTTATGTCCCGGCCTGTTCTTCATCAAACATCAAAATGGTGCTACCGCCCAAACGCACCACTTCAATGGGATAGCCCTGCTGCAGGCCTTCAAGCCAGGCGTCAACCTGGTCCGGATAGACTGTTCCGGTGAAACGCATCGTGCCAACAGCTTCATCCCCAATGGTGATTTCGTCCGTCAGATACCGGTTCAGCTCCTGAATAACGTCGGCGATCGGCCAGTCAACCATGGTCAACACACCCACGCGCCAGGACAGGCCCTCATGCACGTTGGCTTCAATGATTGGCATCATGCGGCCAGCAGGCGAATATGCCGTCTGGCGACCGGCGGTCACCAATGCCACTGGCTGCGTCACAGCGCTTGAGGCATCCCGGCCACGGCTGCGACCACGGTCAGCCGTATCGTCAATCGGGCGCACCGCAACCGTCCCTTCAAGCACCCGCACCTCGACATTAGTGTCAGACTTGCGAACATTGAAGACCGTACCAATAGCGGTCACACTGCCTTGGCCCGCGCGCACGATGAAAGGACGCTTCGGGTTCTTGGCAACCGTGAAGACAGCTTCGCCCTGATCCAGAGTGAGAGACCGATCTTCTTCAGAATAGGTTACCGACACAGAGCTACCTGCGCCCAATTCAACAATCGATCCGTCAGTCAGGTTGATAACGCGTTGCTGCCCGGCGGCAGTTTGATAGTGCAAGGTCCGCACAGCCTGCCCGCTTTCAGGCGAGCCCATGAGGAGGAAAGTGGCAACAAGAACCGCCGCGAAGGAAGCTGCAATAGCCCCCACCCAGGCGTACGCAGGCTTTTTGCGAACTGAAGGCTGTTCAGTCGCTGGCGCCACCATGGAAAGGATCGATCCACCCGCTGATGGATGAACCGCTACAGTTGCCTGCCCCTCCCCTGCTGCCATATCGGTTTCGGTCTGCGCCGCAAGATCCCGCCAGTCATCTGCCTGAGCTTCACCCAGAACACCCCAAAGGGTTTCCATGCGCGCGAACGCACGGCGATGGTCGCCATCTGCCGCCATCCAGCCTTGCCAGGCTTTCAGCTCCTCAGCTCCCATGGTGCCGTCCTGCAGGTCCAGATAATATTCTGCGGCCTGATCCAGCACTTTCTTCTCAATTTGGCGGCTCTTGGGCATCTACCAATATCCTTAACTCAAAGACTCCACGCATCCAGCTCGTCGCTCATCTTGTCTGAGCAGTGCACAAGCGCGCGTAACACATATTTTCTAATCATGCTCGATGTCAGGCCCATCTCCTGGGCGATGTCATCGTAGCTGCGGTTCTTGAACTTATACTCCACAAACGCGTGCCTGCATTTGGGCGGCAGCGTGGATACACACTCCAGAACCCTGGCAAGCGCCTGCTTGGCTGCGATCGAGCGCTCAGGCGTAAAGCCGAACATCTCATTGACCTGTTGCGGCGCTTCCTGATCCACATAGGACTGGGCAAGCCCCTTCCGCCGGATGCGGTCTATCGCAATATTCGTCGCCGTGCGGAACAAAAAGGCCCGCAGGAACCCGATGGTGCTGGTGTCGTCCAGCCGTAAAAGCCGGACATACGCTTCCTGCGCCACTTCCACCGCCTCCTCGTGCGACTTCAGGCGGCTGGTGAGATAGCGCACCAGTTCTTCATTATGGTTCTTGAAGAGCGCTTTGATTTCGTCCTGAGAGAGCGCGCGAGCGTCATCCGAAGGGCTTGCCCCTTCAGCTGTTTCCTGCTCGTCTTTCTGCCTCTCTGGCGACGTCATGAATGTCTCCTCAGATCAAGGACGCACAGCTTACCGAAATTGGGAATTTTTTTGACCCATTAATTTGATAGACGCCGAAAAACACAATCAAAACGTGTCCAAGAGCACATCTATAATAGAGCAACCCCCTCAATCTGTCATAAAAATGCAATATTTAACAATACCTTAACTTATCAAGATCAAGATTCTTGTCGTCCGGGTAACGCAATCTAACTTTGCGGCACACCAGTTTCGAGTGGGGAAACAGACCTTGGGGGATCGAGACAGGATACAGGCAAAATGTTTAATAAACTGGGATTCAAGACCGAAGTTAAAAGTACAAAAGCCAAATCAGAAGACAATGAAAACGCACTTGAGGAAGTGACTGAGACTAACGTCCTCGATTCACTGCCAAACAATATTATTGTGTGCGACCCTAAAACCGGGATCATCACCTATGCCAATCCGGCCAGCAGGGAAACCCTGCGCACGCTGGAGGACTATCTGCCCATCAAGGCAGATGATATTGTTGGCACCAGCATTGATGTCTTCCACAAACATCCAGAACACCAGCGAAACATCCTGGCTGACCCGAAAAACCTGCCCCACCGGGCGGTTATTTCGCTCGGCCCGGAAAAACTGGAACTTCGGGTCAATGCCATGCTGGACAACAATGGCAACTATCGCCGTGCTGTCCTGTCATGGAACAAGGTAACGGAGCGGGAGAAATTCCGGGCGGACGCTGACCGGCTCAAGCAGATGGTCGACAAGATGCCCATCAACGCCATGATGTGTGACCCGCATACGCTTGAGATGACCTATATGAACGAGGCCAGTCGCAAGACGCTTCAAGGGCTGCAGAAATATCTGCCGATCCAGGTAGACGACATCATCGGCCAAAGCATTGATGTGTTCCACAAGAACCCGGAGCACCAGCGCCGCATCCTGCGTGATCCGAAAAACCTGCCATTCAGCACCCACATCAAGCTGGGCCCTGAAACGCTGAACCTGCAGATTGCCGCCATCATGGGCGAAGACGGCAGTTATCTGGGCCCAATCGCGACATGGTCGGTCATCACAGCCCAGGTACAGGTTGAAGAAACAGTAGCCCAGTCAACCCAGGACGTTGCCGGCGAAACCGCATCGCTTGCGGACCAGGCCACGATGATGGCATCGATCGCTGAACAGAACATTGGCATCTCATCCAAAGTCGCGCACGCATCGAGTGAAGCGACAGACAATGTGCAAGCGGTTGCCGCAGCGACGGAAGAACTGGCAAATTCGATCGCCCAGATCGCAGACCAAGTTGCCCATGCCAGCAAGATTTCCGATAACGCAAGCGAAAAAGCCGAACAGGCCAATTCGGTCGGCCAGGAACTTTCCGAAGCGTCCGGCAAAATTTCCGATGTGGTTAAACTGATTAACGATATCGCTGACCAGACCAACCTCTTGGCGCTCAATGCCACCATCGAGGCAGCGCGTGCCGGCGAAGCAGGCAAAGGCTTTGCCGTTGTGGCAAGCGAAGTGAAAAGCCTCGCGACCCAGACCGCCAAGGCGACGGAAGATATCTCGCAGCAGGTGGAAGCCATCCAGGAACAGTCACGCCGCATGGTAGAAGCCATCAGTGAAATTTCCGGGATCATTGGCGAAGTATCTGCGATTGCCACCGAAATCGACGGCTCCACCAACCAGCAGGGCGCAGCCACGCAGGAAATTTCCCGAAGCGTGGACCAGGCGGCCCAGCGCACCCGCGAGGTGTCAGACAACATGGGTGAAGTGGAGCAGGCTTCCCGCAAAGCTGCTGATGTTGCCCAATCGGTTCAACAATCTGCGGACCGGCTGACCGAAGTTGCGCAAGGCCTGCAGAAAGAAGTGACCAACTGCCTGAAAAACATCAAATGATCACAGGCCTGATTATCTGAGAAAAGAAGCGGCGGGGCTTATGGCCCCGCCTTTTCTGCTATATGTCAGCATCATACGGATGGACGAAAAAGGGTGGCCATGAAACAGCTTGCATTGGCTTTAATGATTTTTTCATCAGGCGGCACCATAGCGGAATGCCCCACACTGCCCCCACTGCCGAAAGTGGATATTCAGGACCGCCACGAGGACATGATCTGCCGCGCGGCGGAAGTGGACTGGAGCGCGGTGACCCTGACAATTGCACAGCTAAAAAAAAGCCATCCAACATACAAAAGCATGTCCATCCGGGATTTCATTATCCAGACCTACTGCGCGGCTGAATATGATGAATATATCAGCCTCATCAAATACACCGCCACCCACAGCAAGTCTTATTCAAACGCGGCCAACACCATGCGCGCGGTCGCAGCTGCTCTGGGGCCGGACCTCCTTAGGGTCGATTACAACAATTGGACCCATATTGAATGGGCCATGGCAATGTTTGAAGAAAGCACGGATGACAGATATCTGGCCTTCTCCAACGTGGTGGAAAGTGAACTGAAACGACACGGTGTACAGCCTGACCGGATCAAGGCCTGCTCTGTAAGGTAAAATATGGGCGCGGAAAAGTGGGCGGAACAGCAAAGGCCAATACCGCCCAAGTCGTGGGTAAGCGAGAATTACCCTGAAAAATTCCGCGATTTAAAAATATCTGGTCAGGGCAGCTTCACGTGGCTGCCACGCCTGAAACCGTAAGGAAGATTGCCGTCATCCGTATTCATGAAAAATCGGCTTTCAACCTCACCATCCCAACTTTCACCAACCGGTGCGCCCTTAGCCTGCGTGGCGTCAAGGCGCTCGAGATCAAAACCCACGGCCAGCCCAAGCTGAAACCGTCTGAATAGCAGGCAATTCATATTCGTTTGGGCCCCAACCTTGCCCCGCCAATGACACGCCCAATATGATAGAAGGCAGGAGAAACGGGAGGACGCAGCAATGACGGAAAAAGGGACTGTAACCCAGGCACTGGCAAACAGGCGCAGTATTCGCGCCTTCAAGCCCGACCCCGTGCCGGAAGCCCTGTTGAATGAGGTTATTGAGGCAGCCCTTCAGGCCCCGTCATGGGGCAATGTGCAGCCCTACCGCGTGGCTGTGGCCTCTGGCGACACGGCGAAAGAGATCGCGGCTGAGCTGACAGCCCGCTTCAACACCGCTGCCAAGGTCCAGCGCGCGGGGCTATTTGCCAAGTTTGGCGCGCTTCTCAAAGGCGGCGTCAAGCCGGACGGCGACTATAACACCATCATGAAATACCCGGCTGAGCTGGGCGCGCGCTACCGCGACACCGGCCATGGCCTTTATGGCATGCTGGGCATCGAACGTCACGACAAGGCAGCGCGGCACGCCCAGATGGCCCGAAACTTCAGCTTCTTCGGCGCGCCCACGGCCCTGTTTGTTTTCTGTGAGGACAGCCTTGGGGCCTATGCCGCACTCGACACCGGCATTTTCATGCAGTCTCTGGCGCTGGCAGCCGAAGAACGCGGCCTTGGCACCTGCATGCAGGCAGCACTGGCCACCTGGGCCAGCCCGGTGAAAGCACGGTTCGAGATTCCGGAAAACTACAAGCTGATCTGCGGTATCTCGATCGGCTATAAGGCTGACGACAAGGTCAACAGCTTCGCACCCAAGCGCAGGCCGCTGGATGAAGTTCTCTTGAAGCCAAAGCGCTAAAAAGTAACGAGCCCGTCGCGAGACCAGTTGGCGAGCGTGAGGTTGGCCTCATGCGCCATGCGGATCGCAAAGGCCGTGGGCGCAGACAGGCACACAAGGGCCGGCACACCCACCGCCACGCATTTTTGCACCATCTCGTATGACGCGCGACTTGAGATCAGCACAAAACCTGCCTTCAGGTCTGCGCCATCCTTAAGGAGCGCACCTAGGAGCTTATCAAGCGCATTGTGCCGCCCGACATCCTCGCGAACAGCCGTGATATCGCCCGCTTCCGTCACCCATGCCGCACCATGGACAGACTTATTCAGTTCTCTCATTGGCTGCCGGGCGCGGAAGTCATCCACGGCCTTTCCGGCTACCTGCGGGTCAAGCTGTACGGGAGCGCTTGCGACAGGCCGAACCTTCTGGAACAGCTCTTCCATGCTATCAATACCGCATAAGCCACAGCCGGTGCGGCCGGTCATTGCCCGGCGGCCCTGCTTCAGCTTGAAGCGCTCAAGCGCGGCGTCATCCAGGGTGACCAGCAGGTCTATGCCCCGGTCTTTTTCCACCACTTCGATCTTGCGAATGTCCTCCGGGCTGCGGGCGATGCCCTCAGTTACAGTGAACCCAAGCGCAAAATCCTGAAGGTCTGCGGGCGACGCCAGCATCACCACATGATTGATGCCGCCGTATACCAACGCCACCGGCGCTTCTTCGGGCACATGCCAATGAACCGCAGCGTCCCCACACTGGCCGGTCACTTCAACGTCAACCGACCACCCGCGTTTGCTGGCATACGTCAGTGACACGCCCTACTCCGCCGCCGTGGGCGCTTTCACCCGCCGCATGGTCGGCGCTTCCGCCGCATAATGTTCCTGCCACGAAGACTTATGGTTCGCCAGCCCAACATCCACCGCCGTCACCTTATATTCGGGGCAACTGGTGGCCCAGTCACTGAGCTCGGTGGTCACCACATTGGTGCCGCTTTCCGGGTGGTGGAAGGTGGTGTAGACCACGCCCGGCGCCATACGTTCTGAGATTTCAGCCCGAAGCGTCGTCTCGCCTTTGCGTGATTTGACAGACACCCAGTCACCGGTCTGGATACCGCGCATTTCCGCGTCAGACGGGTGGATTTCCAGCACGTCTTCTTCCATCCAGCGGTTATTGTCGGTCCTGCGCGTCTGCGCGCCAACATTATACTGGCTGAGGATACGGCCGGTCGTCAGGATCAGCGGGAACTTGCGGTTCGTCTTTTCTTCCGTCGGCACATATTCCGTGACCACGAACAGGCCCTTGCCGCGCACGAAATGGTCCACATGCATCACCGGCGTGCCATCCGGGGCCTCGTCATTCACGGGCCACTGCAGGCTGCCGTCCCGGTCAAGACGGGCGAAGCTAACACCTGCAAACGTGGGGGTCAGCGCCGCGATCTCATCCATGATCTCAGCCGCACTCGAATATGGCATTGGGTACCCCATCGCTTCAGAAAGCTTCGCGGTCACCTGCCATTCTTCCATGCCGGTCTGGGTTTTCATCACTGGACGCACGCGGCCAAGGCGGCGTTCGGCGTTGATGAAAGTGCCGTCTTTTTCAAGGAAGCTGGTACCGGGCAGGAACACATGGGCGAAACGCGCGGTTTCATTCAGGAACAGGTCCTGCACCACTACGCAGTCCATGTTCCTCAGCGCTGCTTCCACATGAAGCGTGTTCGGGTCAGATTGCGCCACGTCTTCACCCTGAATGTAGATACCGCGATACTTGCCCGCATGGGCTTCATCAAACATACCGGGAATGCGAAGGCCGGGTTCGCCGTCCAGTCCCACACCCCAGTAATCTTCGAATGTTTTCCTGACCGCATCATCTGCCACAGGGCGATAGCCCGCAAATTCATGCGGGAAGGAACCCATATCGCACGAGCCCTGCACATTGTTCTGGCCGCGCATCGGGTTCACGCCTACGCCCGGGCGCCCGAAATTGCCGGTCGCCATCGCAAGGTTGGCCATGCCCATCACCATGGTGGACCCCTGGCTGTGTTCGGTTACGCCGAGGCCATAGTATATGGCCCCATTGCCGCCCGTGGCATAAAGCCGGGCCGCCGCACGGATATCGTCTGCGCTGATGCCCGCCACCTTGGCGACTTCCTCAGGCGAATTGACCGGATCAAGGATGAAGGCCTTCCATTCCTCGAATGCGTCCATTTCACAGCGCTCGCGCACGAAAACTTCATCATGCAGCCCTTCGGAGATAATCACATGCGCCAACGCGTTCACCACCGCCACATTGGTGCCGGGCTGCAGCGCCAGGTGATAGTCCGCCTTCACGTGCGGGGTTTCCACCAGGTCAATACGCCGGGGGTCGATCACGATGAGTTTCGCACCCTGGCGAAGCCGCCGTTTCATCTGGCTGCCGAACACTGGGTGGGCGTCCGTGGGGTTGGAGCCGATCACCATGATCACGTCGCAATGTTCGACGGAATCAAAGTTTTGCGTGCCTGCCGATGTGCCCAGCGTTTGCTTCAAGCCGTATCCGGTGGGCGAATGGCAAACCCGCGCGCAAGTATCCACATTGTTGTTGCCGAAGGCCGCGCGGACGATCTTCTGAACCAGCCAGACTTCCTCGTTGGTACAACGGCTGGAGGTGATCCCGCCGATAGCTTTCTTGCCGTACTTGGCCTGAATGTCCTTGAAGCGCTTCGCGGTGAATTCAAAGGCCTCATCCCACGGCACTTCGCGCCATTCGTCGGTGATATTTTCCCGGATCATCGGCTTGGTCACCCGGTCCTTGTGAGTGGCATAGCCCCAGGCGAACCGGCCCTTGACGCAGGAGTGGCCATGGTTGGCCTTGCCCGCTTTTTCCGGGATCATACGCACCACGCGGTCGCCCTTGATTTCCGCCTTGAAGCTGCAGCCAACGCCGCAGTAGGCGCAGGTGGTGATCACCGTGCGGTCAGGCACGCCGTGCTCGATCAGGTCATTTTCCGCGAGTGTGGCGGTTGGGCAGGCCTGCACGCAGGCCCCGCATGACACGCATTCCGAACTGAAGAAATCGTCTGTGCCGGTTGCCACGCGACTTTCGAACCCCCGTCCTTCGATGGTCAGCGCGAGCGTGCCCTGCACCTCATCACACGCCCGCACGCAGCGCGAGCAGACAATGCATTTGGATGGGTCATAGGTGAAGTAAGGCGTGCTTTCGTCTTTCGTCAGGTCCAGATGGTTCTCGCCTTCATAACCGTAGCGCACGTCCCTGAGCCCCACGGCACCCGCCATATCCTGCAGCTCACAGTCGCCGTTCGTGGGGCAGGTCAGACAGTCAAGCGGGTGGTCAGAGATATAGAGCTCCATCACCCCGCGCCTAAGGCGCGCCAGCCGGTCTGTCTGGGTATGCACCACCATGCCGTCTTCTGCATGCGTGGTGCAGCTTGAAGGCGTGCCCTTACGGCCGTCAATTTCCACAAGGCACAGGCGGCAACTGCCAAACTGCTTGACCATATCGGTCGCGCACAATTTGGGAATGGAAATCCCAGCCTCTGCCGCCGCGCGCATCACGCTGGTGCCCTTGGGCACAGTCACGTTGAAGCCGTCCACTTCCAGCGTCACAGTCTCGTCCGACTTGACCTCTGGGGTTCCGAAATCTGGTTCTTTCAGGAGCGCCATTTTATTCGCCTCCTTCCATGCTGATGTCTTTTTGGCCCCGGCCCACGGCCTCGGGGAAATATTCAAGGACACTTTTCACCGGCACGGGCGTCATGCCGCCCATCGCGCACAGGGAGCCGTCTTCCATGACCTCAAGAAGGTCTTCGATAAGCTCAAGATTGGTATCGACATCTTCGCCCGCAATCACCTTGGCCATGACTTCCGAGCCGCGGACCGCGCCAATCCGGCACGGCGTACATTTGCCGCAGCTTTCATGGGCGCAGAAATCGAAGGCATATTTGGCCTGTGCCGCCATATCGGCTGTGTCGTCAAACACCACTATACCACCATGGCCCACCCCAGCGCCAATTTTGCCGAAAGTTTCATAGTCCATCGGCATGTCGAACTTACCCACAGGGATATAGGCGCCCAAAGGCCCACCCACCTGCGCGGCCCTGACCGGACGGCCAGACCGGGTGCCGCCGCCGAAGTCATTCACCAGTTCCCCAAGCGTGACGCCGAAGGCTTTTTCCACAAGGCCGCCATGGGCCACATTGCCCGCAATCTGGAACGGCATGGTGCCGGTGGAGCGCCCCATTCCGAGGTCACGGTAATATGCCCCGCCTTTCGCCAGAATGGTCGGCACCGCACACAGGGAAATCACATTATGGACCAGCGTGGGCTTGCCGTTCAGGCCCTCAAGTGCCGGTATGGGCGGCTTGGCGCGCACCTGACCCCGCTTGCCTTCA
This sequence comes from Kordiimonas lipolytica, assembly GCF_001550065.1. Next base: position 79,558 of record NZ_LRUB01000036.1, on the reverse strand, counting down.
AGGCTTTCCAGAAGCGATGTTTCCTCGCCGCAAATATAGGCGCCTGCGCCCATGAAAAGCTCCAGGTGGAAGGCCTTGCCAGACCCCAGCACGTCATCGCCCAAGAGCCCTTTCCAATAGGCCCGGTCGATGGCGGCAGCCAAAAGGCGTTTCGCCACCGGATACTCAGACCGCAAGTAGATATAGCCCTTGGTCGCGCCCACACCGAGGCCCGCGATCACCATGCCTTCAACGAGCAGAAGCGGGTCGCCTTCCATGATCATTCGGTCGGCGAAGGTGCCGCTGTCGCCCTCGTCCGCGTTGCAGACAATATATTTCTGGTCGGCGTCAGCGCCCCGCACAGTGTTCCATTTGATACCCGCCGGGAAAGCCGCACCGCCACGGCCACGAAGACCGGAGGTCATCACCTCTTCACAGATGGCCTCAGCAGACATGCCGATGGCTTTCTGAATGCCTTCAAGGCCGCCGTGGGCCGCGTAATCTTCCACCGAAAGCGGGTCCGTGATGCCGCAGCGCGCGAAAGTCAGGCGCTCCTGCAATTTCAGAAACGGAATCTCGTCGGTCAGGCCGTGGCACAGCGCATGCGCCCGGCCTTCCATCATGCCGTCGCGGATCAAGCCCTCAATGTCATCGGCTGTCACCGGGCCATAGGCCACGCGGCCCTCCGGCGTTTCGACTTCCACCAGCGGCTCAAGCCACGCCATGCCGCGGCTACCGTTACGGATGGGGGCAATACCGGTGATGGCTTCGATCTTTTCAGCGACAGCATCAGCGCCCATGGCCACCGCGGAACTGTCGAGCGGGACGTAAATCTTGCTCATGCCTCATCCTCCGCGAAAGCATCAAAGAGGCCCGCCGTCACCCTGCCCTTCAGCTCGCCGTCCACCATGGCGGCAGGGCCGGACGCGCACAGCCCCAGGCAATAGACAGCCTCAACCGTCACCCTACCGTCTGGCGTGGTCTCGCCCAGGCCGATACCCAGTTTTTCAAGCGCTGCAGCCGTCAGCGCGCGGCTGCCCACCGCCTGGCAGGCCTCAGCCTGGCAGATGCGGATCACATGCTTGCCCTTGGGTGCACGCGTGAAATCATCATAAAAGCTGATCACACCCTTCACCTCGGCCTTGGTGATATTGAAGGCCTTGGCAAGCTTTGGAACATTGGCGGCATCAATATAGCCGTCATGCTCCTGCAGCGCATTCAAGGCACGCATCAGGCCGCCGACCTCCCCCACATGGGCTGTGATCAGGTCATGGTTAACACGCTGTGACTGGCTCAAGTTTTCGGCCAATTCCGCCCCCTCTTGGTCTTCTTGATGCATTCTAGCATATCTTTTTTGGAAGGTGCGATTTGACGGAGGGCAAATCAATGAAAAAATTGTGCGGCCTCATTCCGCTATGGGAACCAACAGGACCGAATTGGAAGGAGGATCAGTCGGTTAAGAGGCGCGGGCTTCGGGCGCGTCCTCGACCGCGATGGTAATGCCCAGCTCCTGCGCCAGGGTTTTCATGTCATAGTCCGGCAGATCCGCCGAGACCACACGCACGTTCATGGCCTGCCACGTGGCGACAAGCTGGCTCATCATTTCCTTGCCGTCAAAATGCCCGGCGAGCTTTTTCATCATTGGTGGCGGCATCTCGATCATCCCGCCCTTCAGGCACTGAAGCGCTTCGGGCGCCACCACCGCGTCTCCGAAACGGTCGATCCAGATGGGGTGGCCGTTTGCCGCCAAACGGTTCAGCGCGTCCCAGTGCAGGCCACCGCGGCGCACGGGCGGCATACCCTTGATGCGGAAGCCGATGCGCGACGCGTCTTCGCCGTGACGCTCAAGCATGGCGGCAAGCTCTTCCTGAAAACGCTCCTGAATCATGGTGGACCGGCACAGCTCATAATAGTCCGGCTTTTCGCGTTCATCCGCTGGCTTCCTGACCCGCATGCGGATCAGGTCCTCCAGCTGTGCGAGGTCATGTTCGATCGATATATCAGGGTGGTCGGCCAGCACGATAATCTCATCCGGGCGCCTGATCTGGCCCTCAAGATTCACCTTGCCCTGTTGCAGCACTGCAATGGAAACCGACGCCACGTTGTCTGACACAGACCGCGGGCTGGTGCGATACTTGTAGCGCTTGATCGCTTCCTGAATCAGCTTCCTGTTATGCTCGATGCCGTCGATAACGCCGGTGAGCTTTTCAATGCCGTGCTCGTCTTCAATTTCGCCCACAAACACGCCGCGCGCCTGATGAAGCGCCTGGTGCAGTTTCTCGGGCGCCACATCACGGTCATCGATCGCCATGTTGGCTTTATTGAGCGCGAGCTTTTCCGGCGCGATATTCAGCCGCGCCGCCACATTCTGCATCTCAAGGTCGAAGGCTTCCTCGTCGAACCCACTGGCGGTCAGGAGGCCATAGGACGCTTCATCCAGCTTACCCACCTTGCCGCCAACCGCGTGCTTTTGCAGGTTGGCCTCAAATTCAGACCGTGCGCTGTCTTTCTCTTCGTCCGTCAGGCCCGCATCGCTGCCGTCCCTCAGGGCATCCATGCTGACCATCGTCAGGTCCAGGTCGCCTTCAAACGGGGACGCCAGCAGGTCCTCAACGAAATTGAAGAAGCTGTACATATCAGCGGCGGGTGCAGCGGCCTCTGCTGTCTGTGCTGCGTTCAGATCATCCGCGCGGCCAGGCTTGTAGAAGTCCAGGCGGCGCCCGCCTTCCGCCACAGTCACCAGCTTCATGTCGAAATTGATATAGCCGCCGGTCTTGAGCCGGAGCGGCACGCGCGGGAACACCACATTCTGGAAGATGGACACATCATCGCGGTCCAAGAGGCGCTCCACCCGGTCATGGGCGTCAGCAGGGAACAGGAAACTCAGCGGCTGCCTGAAAAGATCAACATCCTTCCACCGCATGATCGTCTTGAACTGATCATCCGCCTTGTCGATGTAGCTCTTTTTGACAAGGAATAAGCTGAATTCTGGCTCGCTCACAACGCCCTCGCCTACCTAAATACTTGATGTGCCTGATTTACTCTCTTTCCCTCATAACACACGGATTTTAAGGTCATGTAAAATATTGCTTCAAATTTGAATGAACTCAAAGCAACTCGATCAGGCATCAAAGCATCAGCTTGCCAGAAACTCAACGACGTCAGGGTCGGACAGAGCCGATTGGATCAGGCTATCGAGCGCAAGGCTCAACAGCTCCCTGTTCGTTGCCTGATCCGACGTGAATTTCAGCTTCCGGTCTTCCGTGGATTTGTATCGACGTTCGAAGGTCTTGCCGTCCTTGTCAAAACTTAGCTTCGCAACGGCGATGGCGTGTCCGTTCGTACCCAGCGTTGCGAATCTTTCCTTGGTAACTGGGTCGATCTGCTCTCGCTCGCCAATCAGATCGACACGCAACAGGTCGAATTTTATTTCCAGCGGCGTGCGGGAAGTGAAAAGCTTGTCTGCGATCAAAGCACTTCCCAGGCGATATTTTACATGGTCCATCACTGCCTGATTCAGCAGCAGTCGTTCATCGTAATTCTCATAAACTTTCTTGACGAAAGCACCGCGCTGAAACAGCGGATGCACGACAACCTCAATCACCGCATATTGGGCCGGTGCGGCAACATCAGCATCCGTATCTGCTGACCGCGCAGCCAAAGGGCTGGAAACTGCCACAAGCACAGCGGCAAACAAAAGTCCCAAAGATCTCATCTTGCATCCCCCACCTAATTGCAGTTGGCGACGCAAATAGCCACCAACCACCAGTGTTAAAGATACAACTATTAGATAGGGCTGTAAACGATGCGGAAAGGCAGCCTAATTGGCCGCCCGGGTCTTTTCCACATCTGCCCGGATGCGGGCTGAAATCTCCAGCACGCGGGCACGCAGGGCATCTTCATCGATGGTCAGCACCTTGCCGTCCTGCATCAGCACGTTACCGTCCACAATAGTGGTCACCACATCCTGCTGATCCGCCACATAGACAAGCTGCGACACCACATCATAAAGCGGCTGCATGCGAAGGCTGTCAATCGATACCTGGATCATGTCAGCCCGAAGGCCCGACTTCAGCACACCGGTCACACCTTCAAGCCCTGCGGCTTTGGCGCCCATGCGGGTTGCAAGGTCAAGCGCGGTCGCCGCCGGCAGCACCGTGGGGTCGGTTGCCACGCCCTTGTGAACAAGTGCCGCCAGATGGATTTCATCCCACATATTGAGGTTATTGTTGGATGCCGCGCCGTCTGTCGCCAACCCCACAGTCACACCCGCTTCCAGCAGCTTCGGCACGGGCGAAAAGCCGGCCCCGGTTTTCATGTTGGATGTGGGGTTGTGGATCGCGGCGAAGTTTTTGCCCGCCACAAGCTTCATGTCGCTGTCGGATGGCCAGACAACATGGGCCGCGATCACCTGTGCGTCCAGCATGCCAACATCCGACAGTTCTTCGATGGAGGTCTGCTGGTATTTGCCGCGGATTGTATCGAGCTCAGATTTATCTTCCGCAATATGGATCGAGATAGGCGCATCCAGCTCGATCGCCACTTTGGCAACGTCCGCCAGATGCTCTTTCGACACCGTATAGGGCGCGTGGGGCGCAAGCCCTGGGGTGATGCGGGCATTCTTGCCCTGCCAGTCGCGCACGAACTTGACACCAGCATTGAAGCTGTCATCCCAGCCCTTGAACCCAGGGCTCGGAAAGTCAATCATCGGCGCGGTGATCACAGCGCGCAGGCCGCATTTATCCACCACACCCGCGATCACTTCCGGGTAAAAATACATATCGACAAAGCTTGTCGTGCCACTCTGGATCATCTCCCAGCAGGCCAGTTCCGATCCCACCTTGATGAAGTCAGGGTCCACATAGCGGCCTTCCATGGGGAAGATATATTTGGTCAGCCATGTCATCAGCTCAAGGTCGTCTGCCATACCGCGGAACAGGGTCATGGCCGTATGCGTGTGCGCGTTCACAAGGCCCGGCATCAGCACCCGGCCCTCGCCCGCGATAACCTGATCGGATGTGTAAGCACCGGTGATTTCCGCGTCTGTGCCCACGGCCACTATCGCGCCGTCCTTGACCGCAACCGCACCTCCTTCGATCACGCCTTTTGCGTCATCCATGGTCACCAGATAGCTGCCATGAACGATCATATCTACGGGGGTCTTGTCCGAAGCTGCACTCATGAAAAGGCTTCCTTCAACTGTCATGAAAGCGGCGATCAAACCCGCCACTCTTGCCATTGTTTTCGCTATCATTCTCTGTCTCATCCTAGCCTGAAACCTGTGTCTCAATTGTTAACCCTAGCCCAGCGGTTAAGCCCCGCCAATCACTTGCGCGCCAATTTGCGCCACTGCGCCGGAGAGGCTTGGAACCAGCGCCGGAAAGCCCGCACAAAAGCCGCGGGTTCCGAATAGCCAAGCCTTATGGCGATATCCGAGACCGGCAATGCTGTTTCCTTCAGAAGGCGGCAGGCCTCGTTCCGCCGTACCTCTGTAAGCATATCCCGAAAGGCCGCCCCTTCCGCCGCCAGCGCCCGCTGCAGGCTGCGTTCAGACATGCCGACCGCCTTTGCCGCCGCTGTGATGCTGACGTCGGTGCCGTCAGAAAGCGCTTTCAGAAGGGTGGCCTTTACCTGCGCCAGCACGCCTTCCTTCTTTGGTATTTCCGCTTCCACATGGGCGCGCAGCATTTCATTGAGCGCAGGGTTGGCATCATTCATCGGCTGACTGAGGGCCGCCGCATCCCAGACAACTGCATGACGGCGACCGCCAAATGTAACCGGCGCGCCAAAAGCATCAACAAAGGCCTGGGGTTTGGGTGGGATTGGCCGGGTCAGGATCACTTGTTTGGGCTCCACACCCGGCGAAGCCCAGCGCGCAAACCTTACCATGGGCAGCAGAACGGCTTCTGACCGCACAAAGGGTGCGCGCCAGTCTGCCCGCAGCGGTTCATAGACAATGGCGCATTCGTCCGCCGCCTCTTCCATGTGAAGCTGTCCTGCCGCGCCCACATAAAAGGCCAGGTCACACGCAGCCTTGAGCGACTCGCCCACCGTTTTCGCGGTCACAAGAAGATGCCCAAGGGTGGAATAGCTGCTGTAGCGAACGCGCGCCCCAACCTTCAGGCCCAAAAGCCCGTCGCCCGATAGCTTTTCGGCGGCCACCCACAGGGCTTCAGCGGTCTCTTCGCCGACCCGCCCTTCCGCAAGGGGCGCGATCCCCGCGGCTTTATAAAGCGCGCCGGGTGCAACACCATATTCGGCGTGCATCACATCCACGAGCGTGGCCAGATAGCGGGTAAGGACGGTATCGTTCACTTGATCTTCTTGGCGTAAAATATCAATTTTTAGACGCCGACTGTCATTCACAAGGCAGCAATCGTCAAGTAGATTTACCGCGTCCTTTGGGAAGGGGACACTTTGGGAGGGATGGAAAAGCATGGACGCAAGCGCCATCAATGACGCCGTGATCACGCTGGAGCCGGGCACGCAGCTCGCGCTCGCCGTCTCTCTCGCCTTCACCATGTTCTCTGTGGCGCTGGGGCTCAAGACCGATGATTTCTCATTCCTCAGAACCCACAAGCGCAGCGTTTTCTATGGCCTGATGGCACAGATTATAGGCCTGCCGCTGGTCACACTCGCGATCCTCACGCTGTTCGAACCCATGGCGGGCATCGCCCTTGGTATGATCATCGTGGCCTGCTGCCCGGGTGGGAATGTATCCAACCTGTTCACGCGGCTCAGCCGGGGCGATGTGGCCTACAGCGTCTCGCTCACCACATGCTCCAGCCTGTTTTCAGCCGCCTTCCTGCCGCTTGCGATCCTTTTCTGGACCAGCCTTTATGGCCCCACGCGGGACCTTGTGGAAGCCATCCATCTGGACCGGCTGTCATTTGTGCTGAACACCAGCCTCACGCTTCTTGTGCCGCTCGGGTTCGGAATTGTGCTGTCACACTACCGGCCCAAGCTTGCCCACAAGCTGCAGCGCATGTGCCTGCCGCTCGCGGTCGCGGTGATTGTGGTGATTGTGGCCGTGGGGCTGGCGACCAACCTTGACCTTCTCAAGCATTTTGGCGACCAGATTTTGCCCTATGTGGCGCTTCACAACACGGCTGCTTTCATCCTTGGTGGGCTTGTTGGCATGTTTGGCCTCAGGACCCGTGCCGCCCGGCGCGCGCTGGTGTTCGAGATCGGCATCCAGAATTCAGGTCTCGGCCTTCTTATCATGCTCAGCCAGTTTGGCGGGCTTGGCTCCGGGGCGATGGTTCTCGCCACCTGGGGCATCTGGCATTTCATTGGCGGCTTTGCTGTTACCGGCCTGTTCCGGCTGGCGGACCGCATAACACACTATTCACCCCCTAAATTGCAGGAGGACACACATGGCATATGACCTGATCATCAAGGGCGGCACCATCTATGACGGCAACGGCGGCGAGCCCACCACGGGCGACGTGGCGGTCAAGGACGGCAAAATTGCCGCCATCGGTTTGGGCCTTGGAGAGGCCGAGCGCGTGATCGATGCCGCAGGCGCCATCGTCACCCCCGGTTTCCTTGACCTGCACACCCATTATGACGGCCAGGTTTCCTGGGACGCGGACCTCCAGCCCAGCGTCAACCACGGCGTGACCACCGCAGTGATGGGCAGCTGCGGCGTGGGCTTCGCGCCTGTCCTGCCAAAAGACCATGACCGCCTCGTGCGCCTGATGGAAGGGGTTGAGGACATCCCCGGCACCGCGCTGGCGGAAGGCCTCAGCTGGAACTGGGAAAGCTTCGCGGACTATATGGACGCCATCGATTTCCCGCACACCATCGACTATGCGGCCCAAGTGGTGCATGACCCGCTGCGCGTCTATGTGATGGGCGACCGCGCGGTATCAGGCGAGCCCGCGACCGATGAGGATATCGCCAGGATGCGCGAACTGACGCGCGCGGCTCTCGAGGCTGGCGCAGTTGGTTTCTCCACCGGGCGATCAGACGTACACCGCACAGCCGACGGCGACTGGACCCCTGCATCCGAAGCCACGAAGGAAGAGCTCGTGGGCATCGCCGAAGCCTTCAAAGGGCTGGACCACGGCGTGTTGCAGGCGGTGAATGATTTCGACCTTGAGCGCGGTGACCCGGCGGCCTTCGACCGCGAGTTCGACCTCCTTGAAGCCTTCGCGGGCGCATCCGGCGGGCGGCCTTTTTCGCTGTCTCTGATGCAGCGGGACTTCGCGCCCAAACAGTGGAAGAACATCATTGCCCGCGCCGAAGGCGCTAAAGACAAGGGCATCAACATGCGCCTGCAGACCGCGCCGCGCGGCATTGGCGTGATATTGGGGCTTCAGTGCACCTTCCACCCATTCATTGGCTTCCCAAGCTACAAACGCATCAGCCACCTGCCACTGGACGAGCGTGTGGAAGCCATGCGCGATCCTGAGTTCAAGGAACAGCTGCTGAGCGAGAAATCAGAGAAGGTCGCGGGCGACGGCACGGCCATTCCGCCCCTTGCAGACATCCTTTTGCAGCAGATTGATTTCATCAGCTGCAAGATGTTCAAGCTGGGGGAAAACCCGGATTATGAGCAGAGCGTGAATGCCAGCGTCTACAAGATGGCCCAGGAAGACGGCGTAACGCCGTTATCAAAGATCTACGACATCCTCTTGGAAAAAGACGGGCAGGAATTCCTCTATTTCCCGATCTATAATTATACCGACCTGAATTATACCGCCGTGCACGAGATGATGACCCACCCGCAGGCGATCATGGGCCTGTCGGACGGCGGGGCGCATGTTGGCACCGTGTGTGACGCCAGCTTCCCGACCTATCTGTTGTGCCACTGGGCGCGGGACCGCAAGCAGGGGCCACAGATCCCGCTCGCACGCGCTGTGCAGATGCTGACGTCCGAGATCGCAGATTATGTCGGCTTCAAGGATCGCGGTAGGCTGGAGGTGGGCAAGAAAGCCAACATCAATGTGATCGACCATGCGAGGTTGCGCCTGCACGCGCCGCATATGGTCAAGGACCTTCCGGCGGGCGGCCAGCGCTTGCTTCAGGAAGCCACGGGCTATATAGCCACGATTGTAGACGGCAAAGTGGTTCTTGAGAACGACAAGCTTACAGGCCTAAGGCCCGGCCGTCTGGTAAGGCTTGGCTCAAAGGCGGCATAACAAACGTGGCGGACATTCTTTCCGAAATTGGCCTCCTCACACTTGTGGGGCTGGCCGCAACCGTTCTTCTGGCAGCGATCCTTCGCGCCTTCACCGGCTTCGGCTTCGCGCTGGCGGCACTGCCGGTCTTCAGCCTTGTGATCGCGCCAACCACGGCGGCAAGCGTGATCGTGCTGCTGACCCTGACAGTATCGCTGCAGACCATCCGCACCTATTGGAAGGACGTACCGATAAGGGATATGGCAGGCATGATCGTCACGTCTGCCGTTGGAACATTGCTCGGCACCTATCTTCTGCTGCTGTTCAGCCCCGATGCTTTCCGGCTGCTGATCGGCGGCACGGTGATGCTGGCCTGTTTCCTCTTGGCCAAATACAAGCCCGCACCGCACCGGGCGGGTGGCATCTTCGGGCTTGGCTCTGGGCTGATGTCCGGCCTCCTGAATGGGGCACTGGCCATCCCAGGGCCGCCGGTGATCATCTATTCGATGGCGGTCTATGACCGGGCCCGCGTCGCGCGCGCCTTCCTTATGGGCTTTTTCCTTTTCTCTGCCGCCTTCGCTGCCACAAGCTACACCATTGAGGGCATCATCGGGCTGAAGGAGCTGACGCTGTTCGCCGTCTGTTATCCTGCCATGCTGATCGGCAACAGGACCGGCGACTGGCTATTCGAGAAATACGGCGACGCCAGCCACCGCCCCATCGCCATCTGGGCGCTGTTCGCTATCGGTCTCAGCGTCGCGGCGGCCGCGATCTTCTAGCTGGTCATTTTAGCTGGCTTCGGCCAGCGGGTTCTCGTCCGCCGGCAACACCGGGGCGGGCTTGGCGAAATAATAGCCCTGCAGGTAATCCGCGCCCATTTTCGTAAGGCACTGGGCTTCTTCTGCACATTCAATGCCCTCAGCAATCGTTTTGATGCCGTTGTCCTTGGCAATCTGCAGCAGGCGTTTCACGATCGTCTGCTTGAAAACATCTTCATGGACATCCCGCACCAGATCCATGTCCAGCTTGACATAGTCGGGCCGCATCTCGTGCAGCATATTAAGACCGGACCAGCCCGAGCCGATATCATCCAGCGCCACGCCAAAGCCTGCGCTCCGGTAAAACGCCAGAATACCCTTCAGGTGTGCCTTGTCCCGCGCCTGATGCGTTTCCGTCAGCTCGAAAACCACGTCGCGAGGCTTGAGCCCGGCGGCCTCAATGGCCGCGGCCGTTGCGCGCAGGCAATAGGCGGGATCATAGATGCTGGATGGGTTGAAGTTGATGAAAATCTTGCCTTTCAGCCGTCCCGCCGCAGCAGCCTCAACCGCGCTTTTACGCGCCAGAAGGTCTGCAGTGAACAGCAGGTCAGACTTGCTAGCCACATCAAAGACGTGACCGGGTGGAATGATGGTGCCCTCAGCATCGCGCAGCCTGAAAAGCCCTTCCTGGCCAAAGGCCTGGTCCGGCTGTTTGGCGTGGAAGATGGGCTGGAACCATGTCTCATAGCGTTTTGCCTCCAGGGATTCGATAATCCACTGGCTCTGGAAGCGATTGATAAACACATCAGCCTGGAACACACGCCCCATGTCTGACGGCGAAAGGGTTTCATCCTTTGTCGTGACGATCTTGGTGTTGGCAAGTTCCTGGCCGTTGAACTCCCCAAAGAGGGTGGTCAGAAACGCCCCCACATCAGCCCTGCCCATGACGATGCGGTAGGATGTCTGGTCAAAGGCCTCCCCCTCAAGCCCACGATGTCTGGCGATTTCCTTCAGCCGGTCGGCAGCCTTGCTCGTTGGAACGTAAATCCAGAAGAACGTCTTCTCGAAGATGTGGGCGTGGATGGTTTCACATTCCTTGCAGTCCATGGCGGCCTCCTGAAGTTTGTTTCGTCTGGCTTACGACAGCCCAAACGCATTGGATCAGCAAACCCATAAAGCAAAAGCCCCGACCAGCAGGCCGGGGCTTCGTATTTTCTGGCTGTGTGCGAGACCTAGTCGGTCAGGCCGCGGGCCTCAAGGATAGCGTCCAGCTTGTATTCGCGGCCTTTGAATTCCTCGAACATTTCCATCGGGTCGCGCGCGCCCCGTGGCTCAAGGATCGAATGCCTCAGACGCGCCGCCACATCCTGGTTGAAGATGCCCTCTTCCGCGAAGGTGGCGTAAGCATCAGCCGACAGCACTTCAGACCACAGGTAAGTATAGTAGCCCGCCGCATAGGCCGAACCACCAAAGGCGTGGTTGAAGTATGGCGTGCGGTAGCGCACAACGATCTCGTCGATCAGGCCGATCTCATCCAGCACCTGCTTCTCGAACGCCGCCACATCAACGTCGTCCGCAATACTGCGGGTGTGCCAGTGCATGTCCAGAAGGGCGGCAGACACATATTCAACTGTCGCGAAGCCTTGGTTGAACTTCGAAGCCGCTTCCAGGCGTTCGATCATGTTCTCCGGGATCACCTCACCAGTTTTATAGTGCTTGGCGTAAACGCGCAGCACCTCTGGCTCCCACGCCCAGCCTTCGAAAATCTGGCTCGGGAATTCGACAAAGTCCCAGGCCATGCTGTTCATGCGGTCATAGGTCACGTCAGACATCAGCGTGTGCATGGCGTGGCCGAACTCATGGAATAGCGTGCCCACATTATCAGCAGACAACAGAGGCGGCACGTCGCCAGAGCCCTTGGGGAAGCTCATCACGTTGACCACAATCGGCGTCGCGACACCGTCCACTTTCTTCTGGGACCGGAAGCTGTTGTTCCAGGCACCGCCGCGCTTGGACGCACGGGCATGATGGTCTGTCAGGTAAAGACCCAGGTAGCTGCCGTCTTTTTCATACACCTCGAAGGTGCGGACATCGGGGTGATAGGTGTCAATATCCGTGCGTTCCTTGAACGTCAGGCCCCACAGCTTGTTTGCTGTGTGGAACGCGCCCTTCAGCACGTTATCTAGCACGAAATATGGCTTCAGCGTCTGCTCATCCAGGTCATAGCGCGCCTTGCGGACTTTTTCGGCATAGTGCCACCAGTCCCACGCCGCCAGCTCGAAATCGCCGCCTTCGCTGTTCACCATTTCCTGAAGCGCTGCGCGCTCTTCTTTGGCTTTTTCCAGCGCAGGTTCCCAGATACGGTTCAAAAGCTCGAACGCCCGGTCAGGGTGCCCCATCATGCGGTCCGCCATCTGATATTCAGCGTGGTTCTTGTAGCCCAGAAGCTTGGCCCGCTTTTCGCGCGCCTGCAGGATGTCCTTTACGATCTCGGTATTATCGAACTCGGTGCCCTTGGCGCCGCGTGCCATATAGCCCTTATGCAGCTTCTCGCGCAGGTCCCGGCGGGTGGAGAAGGTCATGAACGGCGTGAAGCTGGAGCGCGTGGCGGTGAACATCCATTTGCCTTCATGCCCACGTTCCTTGGCCATCTCGGCCGCTGCCGCAACCACGAAATCAGGCAGGCCCGCCAGATCCGCCTCATTTTCCACGATCATCTCGAATGCGTTCGTGGCACCCAGCACGTTGCGCCCAAACTTTGTCGTCAGGCCCGAGATTTCCTCATTCAGCTTCGCCAGTTCCGCTTTCGCGTCCTCATCCAGATTTGCGCCAGCGCTGGTGAAATCCAGGTGCGTGCGCCACAGCATGCGCGCCTGTTCAGGCGTCAGATCCAGGCTGTCGCGTTTCTGGTAAAGCGCGTCCACACGGTCGAACAGCTTCTTGTTGAAAAGCGTCTCGTTGTTGTGGCGACTGAACATGCCGGAAACCGTGGCCTGGATTTCCTGCATCTCCGGGTTGGTATGCGAGCCGGTGAGGTTATAGAAAACACCAGCTACCTTGTTCAAAAGCTTGCCTGACTTATCCAGCGCGGCAATGGTGTTCTCAAAGGTTGGCGCGTCCGGGTTGTTCGCAATGGCATCAATATCCGCGCGGCTTTCTGCAAAGGCCTTCTCGAACGCGGGCATATAGTCTGCGTTTTCGATCTGGCTGAAAGGCGCCAGGCCATGCGGCGTGGTCCATTCCTCAAAGAACGGGTTGGTGTCTTCAGCTGTCGCGGATGGTGCAGCCATCGGCAGCGCCATGCCCATAAGCGCCGCTGCAAGCGCGGCTTTCTTGAATTTTTTCATGGTAACCCCTTAGGTCTGTTTTGGTGCGGCCCTACCCTTGTCGGGCCTTCTTCTTTTTCTAGGGGCACAGTTATAAACGGGGATATTGGCAAGACACAAGGAATGCGGCGAAATGCGGGGCGTTTGCGACGGATGGTTAGCCGTCACCCTGAACTTGTTTCAGGGTCCACCACTAAATCCCTGCCACTTGAGGCAGTCATGGATGCCGTTCCCTCGCGCCTTCTGGCGCTCGCCCGGCATGACAAGCCTGCTTTAGGACTGAAGGAAGGTAGTCAGCACCTCATCCGCCAGGGCCTTCAGGGTCATCTTGCCGTCTGGTTGGAACCAGTTCCGCGTCCAGGCAAGTGCGCCGCGGATCAGCTGACGTGTGATCTTGGGGTCGCCCTTGAGAAGCCCCTTGGCGGCACAGCCCTCGAGCGCGCTGTTCCAGCAGGCATCGTAGCTGCCGTCCCGGATGGCCAGCACAGCATCGCGGTACTGCGGTTCCAGGCTGCGCCATTCGTCCACCAGCACATAAGCCGCATGGCCGCTTTCCCGGTGAATGCTGTTAAGCTCATTCAAGACAAGCGCCCTGAGCTGCTCGACCGGATCGTCAAGACCCTCAACCGCCTTCTCGGCACTTTCACCCATGGAGCGAGTCGTCAGCGCCATGGCTGTATAAAGGATTTCCTGCTTGCTTTTGAAATGATGAAACAGGCTGCCGGACAGGATGCCGGCACGCGCCGCAATGTCCCGCACAGTCGTGCGCTCGAACCCTTTTTCATAAAATAGATCAATGGCTTCCTTCAAAATCCGCTCCTTCGCGCGGCTGATTTCAAAGGCATCCGGGACCTGATTTTCCAAAGCAACTGTCATGCGGGAAGGCTACTCCATCCGACAACGCTTGACAACCAAGCGCTTGCTTGTTTTTAATTAATGCCAACAATTAAATCAAGTGGAAGGATACCGATGTCTGGGGAGGCTCAATCGGGATACAGGTCTGTCTTCAAGGGCGGGCTTTTTACGGGGACACGTATTGTCGTCACCGGCGGCGGCAGCGGCATCGGGCGCTGCACCGCGCATGAGCTCGCAAGCCTTGGCGCAGAGGTCATCATCACCGGCCGCAACCAGGACAAACTGGACACAGTTCAGGCTGAAATCACTGAAGATGGCGGCACGTGCCAAACAAGCGCCTTCGATATCCGCGATGAAGAGGCCGTAAAGGCCGCCATTGCAGACATCCTCAAGGGTGGCCCCGTGACGGGCCTGGTGAATAACGCGGGCGGGCAATACCCTTCCCCTCTTGAGGCCATTTCCACCAAAGGGTTTGAAACTGTGCTGCGCACCAACGTGGTGGGCGCCTTTAACGTGACGCGTGAGTTGGTTACGCAAAGCATGAAGGACACCGGCGGCGCAGTGGTGAACATCACCGCCGATTTCTGGAACGGCATGCCTACCATGGGCCATTCAGGTGCAGCGCGCGCGGCGTGCGATAATTTCACCAAAACCGCGGCGGTCGAATGGGGCCGCTTCGGCGTGCGGGTAAACTCGGTGGCCCCCGGCTGGGTGGCCTCCTCGGGCTTCGACACCTATACCGACCCGCAGGTGAAGGCGATCCTGCCGCAGCTCAAGAATTTCGTGCCGCTTGGGCGCATCGCCACCGAAGCGGAAATCGCCAGCACCATTGTGTTCCTTCTGTCTCCCGGTGCGGCGTTTGTATCCGGCGCCAGCCTGCGCGTGGATGGCGGCGGCAGCCTGTTCAGCCCCATGTTCCCGCCCCAGGGTGCGAAGAACAGCGAAAGCTACCAAGGCTTCCACCGCTATCGTGTGCCCAAACTGCTGGGTGGGGAAGACTGATGCCCGAACTTGACAGCCAGATCGATACATCGTCCGACACGTTCAAAGCGAACGCCGCCTCCATGCAGGCCGCGCTGGATGAGATCGCAGCCATTGAGGACCTGAAAGCGCAGGCGCAGGAAAAGGCCCGTGCGCTGTTTGACAAGCGCGGCAAGCTTCTGCCCAAGGAGCGGCTCGCGCTACTCCTCGACCCCGGCACGCCGTTTCTGGAACTATCGGCTCTCGCGGGCTACAAGATGTATGATGACCGGGACGGGTCTGGCGCTGGCGGCTCCATCGCGGGGATCGGCTATGTCAGCGGCAAGCGCTGCATGGTGATTGTGTCAAACAGTGCGGTCAAAGGCGGCACAGTATCGCCCGCAGGCCTCAACAAAGGGCTGCGCCTTCAGAATATCGCCATGGAAAACAAGCTGCCCATTGTCGGCCTGATGGAAGGCGGCGGCGCGAACCTGCAGCATGTCTCCGACATGTTTGTTGAAGGCGCGCGCAGCTTCGCAAACCAGGCGCGCCTTTCCGCCGCTGGCATTCCGCAAATCACGGTGGTGCACGGAAGCAGCACGGCGGGCGGAGCGTACCAGCCCGGCCTATCGGATTATGTCGTGATGGTGCGCGGGCGCTCGAAAGTGTTCCTTGCGGGGCCACCACTTCTGAAGGCTGCCACCGGCGAGATCGCCGTAGATGAGGAACTTGGCGGCGCAGAACTACACGCGGAAGTCACCGGCACAGCCGAATATCTGGCCGAAGATGACGCTGACGGCATTCGTTACGCCTGCGAAATAATGAAGCGCCTACCATGGAAAGCGCCCGGTACGAAACAGGACGACTATCCAGCACCGCTCTTCTCACCCAATGAGCTGATCGGCGTGGTGCCCGCAGACGCCAAAACGCCTTATGACGTGCGCGAGGTGATCGCGCGGCTGGTGGACGGCTCAGATTTCCTTGATTTCAAGAATGACTATGACAGCCAGACGGTATGCGGCCACGCAAGCGTCGCAGGCCAGACCGTGGGCATCATCGGCAATAACGGCCCCATCACGCCCATCGGTGCCACAAAGGCCGCCCAGTTCGTGCAGCTCTGTGATCAGTCTGGCGTGCCCATCTTGTTCCTCCATAACACCACCGGCTTCATGGTGGGCAAGGATGCGGAAGCGGGCGGCGTGGTGAAGCACGGCTCAAAGCTTATTCAGGCGGTCACGAACGCGCGGGTGCCCAGAATTTCCATTCATATCGGCGGCAGCTACGGCGCTGGCAACTATGCCATGTGCGGTCGCGGTGTGGACCCGCGCTTTGTTTTCTCCTGGCCTAACGCCCGCACCGCCGTGATGGGCGGCGCGCAGGCGGGTATGGTGCTCCGGATCGTGGGCACAGAGAAAGCCAAACGCATGGGTGAAACGCCGGATGAAGACATGCTGGCGGCCATGGAAAAGGCGACAGCCGACCAGATGGACGCCTGCTCAACCGCGCTCTATGGCACCGCGCGGCTGTGGGATGACGGCATCATCGACCCGCGCGATACGCGTAACCTACTGATTTACCTATTGGATATCTGCCGGGACGCGGACAGCCGCGAAACCCGGCCCAACACTTTTGGCGTTGCACGCTTTTAGGGGGAACACGACATGCTTTTTACTGACCAACATAATGAACTCCGCCGCACCGTCGCCCGCTTCGTTGCGGAAGAAGTGAACCCCTATGTGGATGAATGGGAAGAGGCTGGCATTTTCCCGGCGCATGAGCTGTTCAAGAAAATGGGTGACCTTGGCCTTCTGGGCATCTCCAAGCCCGAAGAATTCGGCGGCCTGGGCCTGGATTATAGCTACGAGATGGTGCTGGCCGAAGAATTGGGCGGCATCAACTGCGGCGGCGTGCCCATGGGCATCAGCGTGCAGACCAACATGGCCACCCCTGCCCTCGCCCGTTTCGGGTCGGACGAGCTTAGGCACGAATTCCTCGCCCCCGCCATCGCGGGCGACATGGTGTGTTCCATCGCCGTATCCGAACCCCACGCGGGCTCTGACGTGGCGGCGATCAAGACCAACGCAGTCAGGGACGGTGACGACTATGTCATCAACGGCACCAAAATGTGGATCACCAACTCAACCCAGGCGGATTTCCTGTGCCTTTTGGCCAACACCGGCGACGCGCAGGAGCATGTGAACAAATCGCTGATCATTGTGCCGACGAACACGCCCGGCATCAGCTTTTCGGAAAAGCTGAACAAGCCGGGGATGCGGTCATCCGACACGGCGCAGATTTTCTTTGATGACGTGCGCGTGCCGCAGCGCTACCGGATCGGTCGCGAAGGTGACGGCTTCAGGATGCAGATGATGCAGTTCCAGGAGGAACGCCTGTGCGCCGCCATGCTGGGCCCCAAAGGCATGTCAGACACCATCCAGCGCACCATTGAATATACCAAGGACCGGCAGATTTTCGGCGGCAGCGTGCTGGATAACCAGGTGGTGCAGTACCGGCTGGCGGAACTGCAGACGGAAGTGGAGGCGCTGCGCGCGCTGATCTGGCACGCGACCGAGCAATATATCAACGGCATTGATGTAACCAAACTCGCGACCATGGCCAAGCTGAAGGCCGGGCGACTGGGCCGCGAAGTGCCGGATGCCTGCCTGCAGTATTGGGGCGGCATGGGCTTCATGTGGGACAACCTGGTGGCGCGGAGCTACCGCGACGGGCGCTTGTCCTCAATCGGTGGCGGGTCGGACGAGACCATGCTCCGTATCCTGACCAAACTGATGGGCATGTCCAATGGTTGATCCTGTGGCTGACACTGGGATTGATCCCGTCCTCATCAGCCAGGCCGGCGGCGTTTTCTACGTGACGCTCAATCGGCCTGAGGTGAAAAACGCCATGAACTTCAAAATGGTTGACGCGCTGATGGATGCGTTTGACACAGCCGAGGCAGACGACAGCGTGCGCATCATGGTAATCCGCGGTGCAAACGGCGTCTTCTGCGCGGGCGGCGACCTGAAAGACTTCAGCACTGGCCACAAGAACGCAGATGACATCGCCATCGGCAACCGCCGGTTCGGCACACTGCTGGAGCGCGCCCAGCGCTTTCCGAAACTGCTTGTCACTTTCGTTCGCGGCGCGGCCATGGGCGGCGGCTTCGGGCTTGTGTGCGTGTCGGACGTTGCCATCACGGAAGACAGCTGCCGCTTTGGCATGCCGGAAGTGACGCTGGGACTTATCCCGGCGCAAATCGCGCCGTTCGTGCGTGCCCGCATGGGGCTGACGGAAACCCGAAGGATGGCGCTCACAGGCGATATCATCACAGGCAAAAAGGCCCGGAAAGTGGGCCTTGTGCATTATTCCGAACCCACTGTCGAAGCCATGGACCGCAGGCTGACCGACACCATTGAAAAGGCCAGGAAAGCAGCCCCCGGCGCTGTGGCTGCCACCAAGAAGTTGCTGATGGACATGGGGGACACGGTCACGCCTGAAACGCTGGATGAGGCCGCCAACCTGTTTGCGCGGTCGCTTCAGGGCGAAGGGCTGGAGGGCACCAAAGCCTTCGTTGAAAAACGCCCAGCCAAATGGATGGAGGGCGACAAATGATAAGGCGCCTGTTGATTGCCAACCGGGGGGAGATTGCCTGCCGGATCATCGGCACCGCGCGCGCGATGGGCATTGAAACCGTCGCCGTCTATTCCGACGCAGACACATGCGCCCAGCATGTGAAAATGGCGGACCGCGCCGTTCACATCGGCCCCTCACCCGTGAAAGACAGCTATCTGAAGATCGACGCTATCATCGCAGCGGCCAGAGAAACAGAAGCGGATGCCATCCACCCGGGCTATGGATTCCTGTCCGAAAACGCGGCCTTCGCAAAAGCTGTCGCAGACGCCGGCATCACCTTTGTCGGGCCTTCCGCTGACGTCATCGCCCAAATGGGTGACAAGCGCACCGCGCGCGGCATCGCAGACAAAGCCGGTGTGCCCACCGTACCCGGCTATGACGGCGCTGATGCGGACGACGCCCTGCTGCTGAAGGAAGCAAAGCGCATCGGCACGCCCCTGATGATCAAGGCCACAGCCGGCGGCGGCGGGCGCGGCCTCAGGCGCGTGGATGACCTGAAGGGTTTCACCGAAGCGCTTGAAAGCGCCCGGCGCGAAGCGGGCTCCGCCTTCGGCGACAGCGGCATCATCCTGGAGCGGATGATCGCCGAGGCCCGGCACGTGGAAGTGCAAGTGCTGGGCGACACCCATGGCAATGTAATTCATCTGTTTGAGCGCGATTGTTCATCCCAGCGCCGACACCAGAAGGTGATTGAAGAAGCGCCCTGCGCCACCATCACAAGTGAGACCCGCACGGGCCTGACAGATGCTGCCGTGAAGCTCGCGAAAGCTGTGGGCTACACGGGTGCTGGCACGGTCGAGTTCCTGGTGGACGAAGACGGTGCCTTCTATTTCCTTGAAATGAACACCCGCCTTCAGGTGGAACATCCAGTAACGGAACTGGTGACCGGCATAGACCTTGTGGCCGAGCAACTCCGCGTGGCCTCAGGCGAGGCGCTGAGCGTCAGTCAGGATGACATCACGCTTTCGGGCCATGCGATCGAGGCGCGGCTTTATGCCGAAGACCCGGCCCAGAGCTTCATGCCGCAAACCGGCACGCTGGGTGCCTTAGACATCCCCATCGGGGAAGGCTGTCGGCTCGACAGCGGCGTGGTGGCGGGTGATACAGTCAGCCCCTATTATGACCCGATGCTGGCGAAGCTGATCGCGCATGGCAAAACCCGCGAGGAGGCAAGAAACCGCCTTTCCGTCATGCTATCTGAAAGCCGTATCGCAGGCATGGCAACCAACAAGGCGTGGCTGGCCTACCTCTTGAACGATGAACCCTTCCGGTCAGGCACCATGCGCACCCACACGCTGGATCATGCCACCCCTTTCATCCCGCTGCCACCGGAGACACAGGCGTTGACGCTTGCGCTTCTGTTGCAGGGTGCGGCCCTTAAGGCCAGCCCAATGGCCGCGCTGGCAGGATGGCGAACCCATGCAGGAAACTATACCCGGCGGGTGTTTGAAGTGGACGGCACGCGCGTGCCCGTTGAAGTGCGCCAGTCACGCACCGCCACCGGCTGGGAAATCACAGCCAGCACAACCGACAAAACGCGTAGCACGCTATTTGACGGCGAGACCTTCACCTACAAGGGCGAAAAACTGCGGGTGGCCCACGCCCGAAACGGCGATCAGCATTCAGCAGATTTCGGCCGCTGGCACATTGCCGGGCGGGACGTGACCCACGCCCCGGCTTCAAGGGCCACTGCTGGCGGCACCGGCAGGCTGACCGCCCCAATGGACGGGCAGATCGTGGCCGTACAGGTTGAAAAAGGCGCGCTGGTGAAATCCGGCGACCTGATCTGCGTGATCGAAGCCATGAAAATGGAACATCACATCCGGGCCGACATGGACGGCACCATTGAAGAGTTATCCGCAAGCATTGGCGCGCAAGTGAAAAGCCGCGCGCCCCTTGCCACTATTATTTCGGGGGATACCGCATGACAGACAAAGCCATTTTGACCTGTGCGCTGACGGGCGTACTGACGGACCCAACCCAGCACAATGTGCCGGTGACACCCGAGCAGATGGCGGCTGAGGCCAAGGCCGCCTATGACCAGGGCGCCACCATCATGCATTGCCATTACCGGCAGCAGGAGTCCGGCAAGGGCCATCTGCCTAGTTGGGACGGTGCGCTGGCGCTTGAGATCAACGACGCCATCCGCGCCGCCTGCCCGGGCGTGGTGATCAACATGACCACCGGCGTTGTGGGCCGGGACCAGACGGAAGTGCTGGACTATCTTGCACACTGCAAGCCAGAGATGGCGGCAATGAACGCGGGCACGCTGAATTACCTGAAGACCCGGAAGGACGGCAGCTGGGCCTGGCCGCCCATGACTTTCCAGAACCCGGTCGATAAGGTGGCCGAGATGCTGGACTGCATGCGCGAACACAATATCGTGCCAGAATTCGAATGTTTCGACATTGGCATCCTCCGCTCCGTCAGTCTCTATATCCAGAATGGTATGGTTGATCATGCGGACGTGAATTTTGTCATGGGCGTGGCCTCGGGCATGCCGTGCGACGCGGACCTGCTCCCCTTACTCGTGAAATACCGCCCGGAAGGCAGCCCCTGGCAGGCCACGCTGATCGGGCGGGCAGATGTCTGGGGCGTGCACCAGCGGGTGGCGGAGCTGGGCGGCAACCTGCGCACGGGCCTTGAGGACTGTTTCTATCTGCCATCGGGTGACAAGGCACGGTCAAACGGTGAGATGATCGAGGCGCTGGCGGCCTGCGCGCGAAATGCCGGGCGCGAGGTCACGACACCAGAGGAAACCCGCGCACACCTGGCCACCCAGGACTGGAGGCAGGCATGATCCCCGATCTTAAAAGCTTCGGCTTCACATCTGAACACCAGGCCCTTTACGACACAGCGTACAAGTACGCCGAGAAGGAATTGTGGCCGCTGTTGCCGAAGATGGATGACGAGGACTGGTTCCCGGATGCGGCCTACCGCGCCATGGCGGATGTGGGTTTCCTGGGCACCACAGTTCCGGAAGCACTTGGCGGTGCCAACCTTGACTTCACCAGCCAGGCATTGGTTGCGGAAGCCTTCGGATATTGGAACCACTGCTTCGGCGCCAGCTGGGGCGCCAGCGAAAACCTGTGCGTGAACAATATTGTCAGGAACGCAAACGATGCGCAGAAAGAAAAATATCTGCCGCGCTTTGTGAAAGGCGCCATCGGTGCGCTGGGGCTCACGGAACCCGGCGCCGGGTCTGACGCGCTGGGGTCCATGGCTACCACGGCGACGCGCGACGGTGATCATTATGTGCTCAATGGCCGCAAGATGTTCATCACCAACGGCCCGGTGGCGGATATTCTGCTGGTGTATGCAAAAACCAACCCGGCTGCTGGCCCGCACGGTATTTCCGCCTTCATTGTTGAAAAAGAATTCGAAGGCTTCAGTGTCGCCCAAAAGCTTGACAAGATGGGCTGGCGCGGCAGCCCAACGGGCGAACTGGTGTTCGACAATTGCCGCGTGCCAGCTGAAAATCTTGTGGGCGCGGAAAACCATGGTGTCGCCGTGGTCATGAGCGGCCTCAATATCGAGCGTGCTTTCCTGTGCACATCCACCGTGGGCGTGGCGCAGCGGGCACTTGACCTCAGCGTCGCCTACGCCAAGGAACGCCAGCAGTTCGGCAAACCAATCGCGCATTTCCAGCTGATCAAGGGCTTACTAGCCGACATGTACACGGACGTGGAGACCATGCGCGCCACCGCCTACCAGTTGATGAAAGAGATCAACGATCTGGAAAAAGGCGGCGGCGGTCGCGGCACCATTCATATGCGGACGGCCATGAACGCGCTGCACACGGGCCGGGCACTGATGCGCGTGCTGGATAGCGCGGTGCAAATTCACGGCGGCATGGGCTTCATGCGCGAAACGGAAGTGAACCGGCTCTATAGAAGCGGCAAGGTGATCGAGATCGGCGCCGGCACCAACCAGATACGGCAGACGATCATCGCGCAGGAGCTGCTGAAATAGACACAATAATCGTGGGGGAGACGATCATGTGGGAAGGCAATGAAATAGGAATCGGCTGCAAGACGGTGATGGAAGACCTGGCCTTCTGGGCCAAGGAAAAACCAGACGTGTCTTTCCTTGTGGACCTGAAGGCAGGCGAGCAAATCCCGGTCAGTTGGGCGGAAACAGCCGAGACCGTGGACCGCGCCGCCCGCGCCATACACACCCACTTTGGCAAAAGTGGCCACAAGACGGCGATCCTATCAAAGAACCGGGCGCACTGGATACTGGCGGACCTCGCCATCCTTGCGTCCGGCAGCGTGGCCGTCCCTGTGTTCACCACCATGCGGCCAGAGACCTTCCATTATGTGCTGGATTTCGCCGATGTGGAATTGTTGTTCCTGGGCGAAAGCGCCAACTGGGCGGAGGTGAAAGCCCATGTGCCTGCAGGCATCACCATTGTCACCCTGCCGGGCGTGGATGCAGCCGAAGGCGACATGACATGGGACGAGTTTCTGGCGCTTGGGGACGGGAAACCCACCCCTCAAGGTCACGGACCAGAAGATGTCGCGACACTGATTTTCACTTCAGGCACCACTGGAAAACCAAAGGGCGTGATGCATTCCATGGGCAGCCTGGGGCGCGCCACCCACACGCTGGTAGAGCAAACGGAATCCGGTACTGGTTGGAATTTCATTTCCTACCTGCCGCTGGCGCATCTGGCGGAACGGCTGATTATTGAACTGCATGCGCTTCGGATCGGCGGCACCATATTCTTCAACGAAAGTCTTGAAACATTCGGGCAAGACCTGGCGCTCGCCAAGCCCAACTATTTCTTCGGCGTACCCCGCATCTGGGACAAGCTTTCATCCGCCGTGATCGCAGGCACTGAAGGCGGGACTGAGGCCTTGAGGGCCGCGCTTACCGGGCCGCATGCCGATATGGCGGCCGCTGCCGTACGTGACAAGCTTGGCCTCGCGAGCGTGGAGAAGCTAGTGTCCACCACGGCCCCCGTGCCGCCCCACATCAAGGAATGGTTCAAGCTTTTCGGCCTGCCGCTGATGGACGGCTACGGCCAGACGGAAATCCTGCCGCTGGCCACCACGCCCATGGGGTCCAACAAGCCCCATACGGTAGGCCGCCCCGCCCCCGGTGTTGAAGTGCGCATCACGGAAGAAGGCGAACTGATCGCCCGCGGCCCCGGCTGCAGCCTTGGCTACTATAAGATGCCGGAAAAAACGGCGGAAACATTCCGTGACGGCTGGGTCTATACTGGCGACCGCGCGGAACTGGACGAAGATGGCTTCGTGATCCTGAAAGGCCGGGTGAAGGA
Organism: Kordiimonas lipolytica; assembly: GCF_001550065.1. The sequence goes on along the minus strand of NZ_LRUB01000036.1, from coordinate 55,638 downwards.
AACCTTCAAGACCGCCAAGGGCAAATATGTCGCGCCCATGCCGATTGAGGCCAAATTCCTTGAAAGCGACTATCTCGATCAGGCCTGCCTTGTGGGCCACGGCATGCCGCAGACGGTGCTGTTGCTGGTGATCGCTGAGCTGGCAGAAGGCTTGGCACGGGACGCGATTGAAGCCCATGTGCGCGAACGAGTGGCTGAGATCAACCCGACCCTTGAGCGCCACGCGCAGGTGGGCGCAGTGCTGGTGGCGCCGGAGGCCTGGACCATCGAGAACGGCATCCTGACCCACACCATGAAAGTGCGGCGCGAACGGGTGTTGGACCAGTTCGGCGATGCCATTGATAAGGCCGCTGGGGCCATGGGAAGCGGCGCGGCCTTAAGGGTCGAATTTCTGTAACTCTGTGGCTATGGACCCTGTTTGCGAAGCTAGCGGCACGCCAAACAAGTTCAGGGTGACAACTGGTTTTATCTCAACCGTCATGCTGAACTTGGTTCAGCATCCATCAGCCCGCCATCAGGCCTTCAAGCTCGACCCCTTGGGCGTTTCACCCGCGGCCAGTTGGTCGGCGAACAAATGGTTGCGGTCGCGGTGCCCGGCTTCATCCTCACGCACGACAATCACCACATCACGGAGCGTAGCGCCTGCGCCCAGGCCCCAATAATCAATGGCGATCTGCGGCGCGGGTACATTTTCGTGCCGCCCGGCGTCAATCTCCGCCAGATAGCTGGTGTAGCTCGTTACCGCCTCTTCCTCGAAGTATCCCACCACGCGGTGCGCGGTCTTGGGCGCGAACAGATAGAGGAAGAAATAGAGATTATAGAAAATGGCTTGCGTCACCATGATCACGGCGCGCTCGAACAGCGTTGGCTGTGCCACATGGATGAAGGTCATCAGGTGCATGCGCTCATTATCAGCTTCTTCGAGTAATTCCTTCACCCAGCCTTCATCGTCACGGATCTGGCGAAGCGCCTTCAGGTGCTGCAACAGGCCGCCAACCATACCGGGCACGGCCGCGACGGTCTCCAGCACCACCGCCCGGTGGCCATAGCGTTTGGCAAAGAATGTATCGGCAAAGAAGCGCAGAAGCTTAACAAAGCCGAACGCGATACGGTCCGACGCGCCTTTGGGCACATGGTGGGGGTTCTGATAGCCATGATCTGGCTTCGTCGTGGTTTGCATCTCATCTCTCCCATACTCAATGGTCACCGGGCGGCGGCGTGTTCCAAGCGTCGTGCCCGTGACCTGAATATAGGAGAGAGGAGATCAGATTACCCTGCGACAACCCGCCCCTGCGACAGTTTGGCAGGCCTACATCTTGCGATCGAGCCTAAAGCTTGCAATCGAGAATAAAGGGGTCGAACACGCTGCCGATCAGCATGCGTCCCGCATAGGGTGCTGCAACACTTGAGCCCGAAATGGGATCACCGTCATTCAGATACACTTCCTGCAGATCAAAGCCGCCGTCCGCAAGCGTCGCCTTTAACACCTGGCTGGGTGACCGATTGGCGGCATCCTTGGCATGCTCGACAAACTTGAGCGTCTGGGGATGCGCGCCAATCCACAGATTGCCGTCGGCGTCCCACTCCAGGTTATCGAGCGCGGTATTCAGGTTATCTTCCGCCACCAGGGTCAGCTCCATCGGGGTTTCGCTCGGCTTGAATTTCAGGAGCCGCCGACCGGTGGTTTCCGCGACATACAGATGCACGCCGTCCCACTGGATGCCGTTCGGGTACACAAGGCCGCCTTCTACCCGCCGCATGCCGTGTTCATCCCCATAGGCGATACCGCCGCGCGACAGGCGAAGATAGCTTTCAAGGCTGCGGCCCAGCTTTGTCTCGCTGCCCTTGTCGATCGATGCATAGAAGGTTTCAGGCCCCGTGGCCACCACGTCATTGAGGCTGTAGGGCCCGTCCGTTTTGACCGTGCGAATGTGAGTGAGCCGCGCGGGGCCGACCTCAAAAATTTCAACCTGGCTAAGGGGCATGCCGCCCGCATCCGCGCTGTTCGGGTGATTAACCACCATCAGGCGGTCCGGGCCCGTGGCGTCGAGCCACAGGGAAATGCCGTGCGGGTGAAAAGACCCTTCATAGTCATGCGGCATGGCAAGCGGGGTCGCCAGGCTGCCAGGGCGGTAAAGGAAGATATCGCCTTCTGCCTCGCCGGTTTTGGCCCAGGTGCGCCGGTCATGGGAGGACAGGTAGGCGAAGCCAGAATCCGGGTCGATCGTGATGTCCTCAACGCCCACTACGCCGGTCACCGCGTCACATTTCCCGTGATAGTGCGGGTTGATCTTGCGGAACGTGCCCGCCGCCATGAGGGTGTTGAGAACAAAACCAACCACCGCCACAACAAGCACACCGCTACCAATCAGGATTTTCTTCTTCACCAGTCATTCTCCCCATCCGTTCGACAGGTAGAACAACCGATTTCAGCATCGAATGCAAAGGGAAATTCCCGCGTGCCTAGGCCTTCGGCTTCAGGTGGATGCCCGCCAGCATGCAGCGTGCGCTGCCGCCGGCTTTCTCAATCGTCGGCACATGAAGCGGCACGAGCGGCATCTCAGCCTCGATCATTTCGATCTGGTCGGGTGTCAGGCTGGCAAGTGCAGTGTCGGAAAGCACCAGCACAAGGCCCTTGGCCGTCCGTACTTCAAGGGCGTTACCGGCAAACTGCGCGATCTGGTCTGCGCCCAAGTCAATGATGGTGCGCCCCGTGGCGGCCAGCCGGTCTTCAATTTCCTGCCGTTTGTCCGCGCCAACAATGGTTGACAGGCCAACAAGCGCAAGCTTGGTGCCCACATTCATCATCACATTGGTATGATAGATAGGGTTGCCGTCAGGTCCGCGCGTCTCGAAGGTGACGGGGTCATATCCAAAATCGCTGCAAAAGCGTTGCACCAGATCTTCATCGGCGCGATGCGACAGCGTCACATAAGCCGCCATGTTCGCATGATCCAGCACCATGGCGCCCGTACCCTCGAGGAATTTTTCAGCATATTCAAAAGACGAATAATCGATCACGCCCGCGACATCATAGCTCTCGCGCAGGAAATCGATGATGTCATCGCGGCGCTCCGCCCGGCGGGACGGCGCATACATCGGGTACAGCACCACGCGGCCATCCGGGTGGGTGGAAAACCAGTTGTTGGGGAACACGCTGTCTGGCGTGTCCACGCCCTTGTCTTCAAACAAATGAACCGTCACACCAACTGCACGCAGGGCGTCCACCGCACCCTGCACCTCATCAAAGGCGCGCTTTTCGGTTCGTTCCCGGTTGCCGCCCTCCACCTGGAAGGCGTTGTCTTCCGCCGTTTCTTCATTGGGATAAAAATGGTGGGGTAGCACCATCACTACAGCGTGCGGCGCCTGGCCTTTGCGTGGGCTGTTCGTCTCTGTCGTCATCCCTTGTCCCTTGGGCTTGGTTAATGGCTGCATATGAGCACAAAAGATGCCGAAAGAATGGCGGAAAATTATTCGTCAACCGCATCTTTTGCGGTCAGGCAGCCCATCTTCCGGCAAAAAATCAGGCGACCACATGCTACCACTGTATCAAGGGAAGGAACGCCAATGATTATTCGACCTGCAAAAGATACTGACACCGAAAAGCTGATGACGCTGGCCGCCAAGGCCGGACAGGGCCTGACCACGCTGCCGAAAAATGAGGCCGGCTGGCAGGAGCGGATCGAGGACTCGCTCACTTCCTTTGCCCGGCCCGCAGACAGCCTGAGCGCGGAGACATATCTTCTGGTGCTTGAAGAGACCGACGGCACGCTATCCGGCGTCAGCGCCATCTATACCAACCTGGGCCAGGGCCAACCCTTTTATAGCTACCGGCTTTCCAAACACGCAGCGCGCGCGCCAGAGATTGGCGTTTCGTGTGAAGCCACTGTGCTGTCGCTGGTGAATGATTTTCATGGCTACGCCGAGATCGGCACCCTGTTTCTGGATCCTGCCATGCGCGGCGGCGGGCGCGGCACGCTCCTGTCCTTCAGCCGTTTCATGCTGATGGCGTCCATGCGCGAGCGTTTCGGCCCACAGGTCATGGCGGAGATGCGCGGCTGGACAGATGCGGATGGGCGCTCGCCCTTCTGGGAAGCCGTGGGCCGCAAATTCTTCAAGCTGGATTTCGCAGAAGCCGATATGCGCTCGGGCGTATCCAACCGCTTTATCGCTGACCTGATGCCCAAGGTACCGATATACACCGAGCTGCTGCCCGATGAGGCGCAGCGGGTGATCGGCCTGACCCACGACAAAACGCGGCCTGCCCGCGCGCTTCTTGAAAAGCAGGGTTTCCGTTTCAGAAACCAGGTGGATGTATTCGATGCAGGCCCCTGCCTTGAGGCAGATCTTGAAAATATCCCGCTCATCCGCGGTGCGCGCGCCTGCACGGCTGGCGACCTTTCAGACGAAGACCTTGCGGCAAGCGCCTTGATCGCCCGCGCAGATGATGATCTCCGCGTGGTGCAAGCCGCCATCGGCCGCGAAGACCTGACTGCTGCGCTGGGCGCCGCCCCCGATACGCCGCTTATCTATTCCCCGCTCTAGGCCCTAAGCCGCCTTCGCGGGCAGGAACCAGTCCTTGAGGTGCCCGATGATATCCGCCGTGAGCTTTTCCGCCACGGCCTGTTCGCGCCAGAAGGGGTTCATGAACACGCACCGGATCAGCACCAGCCGGTCATCATCCAAGACGCCGCCATAGGCGCCCACATGGCGCTCGATCACCTTGGCGTGTGCCTTGCCCGACAGCGTGGTTTTGGAAACGGAAAATTCCGGGCAGGCAACGAAACGGTCAAACACGGCTTCCGTGGCGGCGTTTGAGGTCTTCAGGCTCATGCCCTCATGCGCCAGCGAATAACAGAGGATGTTGGTCTCTGATGGGTCCAAGGGGCGCACGAATGGCAGCTCAGCAACCAGCCTTTCCCGGAACGCCCGGCAGGCGACAATCGTTTCCGCGATCACGCCGCCAAGGCCGGACGTGTCGAACCCCATGGTCTTGCCCGTGAGCCATGTGGCAGCCGCTCCGGCGGCAGAGCGCGAGCCTTCAAGCGTGGTCGACCATTTGTCGGGCACTTCCAATTGACGCTCAAGATACGGTGCCTTGAAACTTGAGACCGCATAAGCCTGTTCGTCCTTCGTGATGATCGCCCCGCAGCTATAGGGCACATAGCCCAGCTTATGGGGGTCGATGGTGACGGAATGCGCCTGCCCGATGGCCGCCAGCGCCGCGGTGTTCGCGTCACTCAGCACGCTTGAGGGCTCACCGCGCAACAGGCTGCACAGGAAACCGCCATAGGCCGCATCCACATGGTGCCAGATGTCCCAGCCCTCGCGCTCTCGCACTGCATTCAGTACGGCCTGCACCTGATCCACGGGGTCGATCTCGCCGGTTTCCGTCGTGCCCGCGACCGACACCACCATGCTGATGGGGCGCGTCTCCTGCTTAGCTTTCTGGATCAGCCCCGCAAGCGCTGTCACGTCCATTTTGCCGCGCGCGTCCAGTGCCACAGGCCAGAAGGCATGCTCGCCATAGCCGAAAATGTTGGTCGCCTTGGTCCAGGAAAAATGCTTGTTCTCCGGCACCAGCAGGATTGGTCCGCGATAGGGCTGGTCAAACGCCCGTGTCATGCGCTCGCCGAATTCATAAGGGTTGGTGGCCACGCCGCTATAGCCGCGCAGGTCGTCAAGCGGAACATTATGTTCGGCCAGCAGCTCTGCGAAGCGGTTCCAGCCCATATGAGCAGCGGAAAAGAGGTCCAGCTTAACGCCGCGCTCTTCTGCAAGATAGAGCGCCAGGCTCAGCCAATGATCCTGCCGGAAACGGGCGCGCCAGACGGCCTCGAAGTTCGCGACCGTGCCGCCCCCGGTGATGTGTCCTGTGGCGCGGGTTGGGTCAAACCCCATCATTTCTGCCAGCATGGCGATGACCTCGGCCTCCACCTTCTGGCCCACTTTGGAGGCGTCGCGGCTGGTGTTGTTGGGGTTATGCAACAGCATGGCGAAATGGCCCATCAGCGCCGGCAGCGTCAAGTCAGACACCATATGGCCGATATAGCGCGGCGTGAACTTGGGAAGCTCATCCTCAAGAAGCTCAGTCAGGTCTTCAAGCCCCGCGATCATGCGCTCCCGCGCCTCAAGATAGGCGGGTGTGCGGCGCTCGGTTTTCACAGACACCGGCGCGTCGCCGGGGAACAGGTCTTTCCGCCACTGGAACCAATGCTCAAGGATCGCCTGGAATTCGGAACGCACCCAGGCTTCGTTTTCCGCCTTGGGGCCAAGAAAAAAGGCCTTGTAGGCCCCGCTTGCTTGATTGGTCGTCATGCTTGTCACCATATAGTTTCACTTGTAACTATGTGGTTTTCTACTTCACTTCTCCTCAGCGAGTGTTGACCGAGGTCAAGTCGCTACCAAATTTCCCGCTGGATCGGGCACCAAAATTCAATATAGTGAACAAAAGCCCGATAAGGACAGAAGCATGACACGCAATTCGCCGCCCGACGTGGGCCAGAAAATCAAGGCCCTGAGAACGGCCGAAAAGCTGACGCTGGACGGTCTGGCCAGAATGTCCGGCGTGTCGAAATCCATGCTGTCGCAGATCGAGCGGGGGCTCACGAACCCGACGCTTGGTACGCTCTGGAGCCTGACCCAGTCGCTGGGGATCGATATCGCGTCGCTTCTCGATGACGGCGCAGGCGAAACACCGGGCGGGCCTGAAATCAAGCTTACCAAAGCCTATGAAACGCCAGAGATACAAAGCGCCGACGGCCGCTGTACGCTGCGCATTCTGGGCCCGATTGATCTGGTGAGCAAAACAGAATGGTATGATATGCGCCTGGAGGCTGGCGGCATCCTCGAATCAGAGGGGCACGCCAGCGGCACAATGGAGCATCTGACGGTGCTTGATGGCGCGCTCAGCGTGCGCGTCGGTACCAGCGTACAGGAAATTGAAGCCGGCGACTCGGCGCGCTATCAGGCGGACGTGCCGCACTTTATTGAAAATAAAGGGCAAAATCCCGCCCGCGCCCTGATGCTGGTTCTGGCGCCATAAAAGCACAGTATCACGGATTATATTGGCTATTGACCAATATATTGAACAATGTATTTAACATATCGAACTCAGCCGTCACCCTGAACTCGTTTCAGGGTCCATTGGCAAACCCCACTGGATACGGCAATAATCTTGGGCATGGATGCTGAAACAAGTTCAGCATGACAAGTGGTATTTCAGGAGGACTTTGGGCATGACCGATCGCTACACAGCGTATCTTCAGGAACAGTTGGCAGAGGTGAAAGAAGCGGGGCTCTATAAGAAAGAGCGCGTCATCACCACGCCGCAGTCATCTGCCGTGCATGTGGAAGGCAGTGGCGACACTGATTTCATCAACTTCTGCGCCAACAACTATCTGGGCCTGTCAAACGACCATATCCTGGTCGAAACCGCCAAAAAGGCGTTGGATGAGCATGGCTACGGCATGTCGTCCGTACGTTTCATCTGCGGCACACAGGATGTGCACAAGGAGCTTGAGGGCAAGCTGGCGAAATTCCTGAAAATGGAAGATGTGATCCTTTACCCAAGCTGTTTTGACGCCAACGCTGGCCTGTTTGAAACGCTGCTGGGCCCTGAGGACGCGATCATCTCAGACGCGCTGAACCACGCCTCCATCATTGATGGCGTGCGGCTTTGCAAGGCCAAGCGCTTCCGCTATGCCAACAACGACATGGCCGAGCTGGAACAGTGCCTGAAGGACGCGCAGGATGCTCGTTTCCGCCTGATCGCCACCGACGGCGTCTTCTCCATGGACGGCATTCTGGCGAACCTGCCCGCCATCTGTGACCTGGCGGAAAAATACGACGCCATGGTGATGGTGGACGACAGCCACGCCGTGGGCTTCATCGGCGAAAGTGGCGCGGGCACGCCCGAGCATTTCGGCGTGCAGGACCGGGTTCATATCATCACCGGCACGCTTGGCAAGGCGCTGGGTGGTGCATCCGGCGGCTACACCGCTGCAAGCGCAGAGATTGTGGACTGGCTGCGCCAACGCTCCCGCCCTTATCTGTTCTCGAACACGCTGGCGCCTGTGATTGCGGCGACAAGCGTGAAGGTGCTGGAGCTTCTGGAAGAAGGCTCTGAGCTGCGTGACCGCGTGCATGCGAACTCAAAGCGCTTCCGCGAGGGCATGGAAAAGCTTGGGTTCACGCTGGCGGGTGCTAACCACCCGATCATCCCTGTGATGCTGGGCGACGCCAAGCTGGCCGCCGACATGGCAGACAAGCTGTTGGGTGAAGGCATTTTTGTCATCGGCTTCTCCTTCCCGGTCGTACCGAAAGGACAGGCGCGCATCCGTACACAGATGTCCGCCGGACACACGCCGGAACAGATCGACCGTGCGGTCGAGGCATTCGGCAAGGTAGGCCGCGAACTGGGTATTATCAGCTAAAGCCCAAAAGGGCACAAGTGAGGGACAAAGGCCATGAAAGCACTGGTCAAAGCAAAAGCCGAAACCGGCATCTGGATGGAAGACGTGCCGATGCCGGAAGTCGGTCACAACGACGTTCTGGTGAAGGTTAAGAAAACCGCCATCTGCGGCACGGACGTGCATATCTACAAATGGGACCAGTGGGCATCCCAGACCATTCCGGTGGGCATGCATGTGGGCCACGAGTTCGCGGGCGAGATCGTGGAACTGGGCTCTGAGGTCAAAGGCCTTGAGATCGGCCAGCGCGTGTCTGCCGAAGGCCATATCACCTGCGGCCACTGCCGCAACTGCCGCGCGGGCCAACGCCACCTGTGCCGCAATACCGAAGGCATTGGGGTGAACCGCCCGGGCGCATTTGCGGAATATATCTCTGTCCCTGCGGTGAACATCTGCCCGCTGCCGGATGGGGTTTCAGACGAACTTGGTGCGATCCTTGACCCGCTCGGGAACGCAACCCACACGGCGCTGTCGTTCGACCTTGTCGGCGAAGACGTGCTCATCACCGGCGCAGGCCCCATCGGCATCATGGCGGTTGCCATCGCCCGCAAGGTGGGCGCACGCAATATCGTGATCACGGATGTGAACGACTTTCGCCTTGATCTGGCGCGCAAGATGGGTGCCACCAAGGCCGTGAATGTGACGACAGACAGCCTAAAGGACACCATGGCGGACCTGCATATGACCGAAGGTTTCGACGTGGGGCTTGAAATGTCTGGCGTACCGCAGGCGTTTGGCAACATGCTGGAAACCATCAACCACGGCGGCAAGGTTGCGCTGCTGGGCATCCTGCCTGAAGGCTCCGGCATCAACTGGAACCATGTAATCTTCAAGGGCCTTGAAATTCACGGCATCTATGGCCGCCGGATGTTCGAGACCTGGTACAAGATGATCGCCATGCTTGAAAGCGGCCTCGACATGAGCCCGATCCTGACCCACCGGTACGGCGTGGATGATTTCCAGAAGGGCTTCGACGTGATGTGCTCAGGCCAATCCGGCAAGGTGATCCTGGACTGGGCAGCTTAAGCTTCAGTGAATTCAGAGCGGGGCGGCCTGCGGGCCGCCACCAGCCACCTGGGCAAGTAGAATAAATCCAGCTTCTCTGCTTATGGGGCTATTTCCCCTATTCCCAAGATGGTCGCGCTATGCCACAAGAGCCTGCTTCCATCGAAGGACAATAGTCATGCAGTCCCAGTCCCCAAACGCCTTTCTGACCGGCCTTATCCTGGTATGCAACACCGTGCTTTTCTGGGGCATCCTGCCCATCGCACTGGTGTTCGCGCTTGAACTGCAGGACGGGGTGACGATCACATGGTTCCGCTTTCTGGTGGCCGCCATTGTGGTTACAGGCATTCAGGCGTGGCGCGGCAAATTGCGCCAGTTCCTGAGCCTGACAGGGCGGGAATGGCTGATGCTGTTGTTCGCGGCCATCTTCCTGATCGCAGACTATGTGCTGTTCATCTATGGCCTGACCTACCTTGAGCCCTCTGCCATGGCGGTCTTCTCCCAGACCACGCCGGTGTTTCTGGCACTGACGGGCGTGGTGTTCTTCCATGAACGCCTGAACCGGTTCCAGACAGCCTGTTTCCTGACACTGTTTGTTGGGCTGGGCCTCTTTTTCAATGCCTCGATCGCTGAACTGGATTTCGGACAGGAAGGTTTTTTGGTCGGCGTGTTGATTGCTGTCTCAGCCTCCTTCATCTGGGCGCTATACGCGGCGCTGCAGAAAAAGCTGATCGGCAGGCTGTCATCAGCCAATATCCTGTTGTTCATTTATCTTGCCGCCGTTGTCAGCCTTTTACCGATGTCTGACCTTACAAGCTTTGGCGCGCTTGAGAGCGCAGACTGGATGATCATCACCTTCTGCGCGTTTAACACGCTTATTGCCTACAGCACCTTTTCGGAAAGCATGAAATATTGGCCATCCACCCACATCTCCAGCGTCGTGGCCACGACACCGGTCGCAACCATCATTGCGAGCTACGTAGGGCACCTGCTGTGGCCGGACGTGATCCGCTTTACCAACGTCAACATGCTTGGCTGGATTGGTGTTCTGGTGGTTCTGACGTCAGCTGTTGCTTTCAATGCCCGTCCACGGCGTAAAACGGAAGTCGCGGCCCTGGGCCAGGACTGCATAGAGTAAGCACCTACATCAGCGGAAGCGGCTACTGGTCCTGCTGCCAATAGCGGGCAAGCACGTTGTTCCTCACCGTCTCAAGGCTGTCGTTAGCCGCTATCAGCCGGTCGATCAATTCGTCACTTGTTTTCAGCGAACAGCCAATGGCAACGGATGCTTCCTGCAGCACATAGGCCACGCGAAACTCTTCCTCGCGTCCGGTTCGCGCCAGCAAGGTTTTCGACATCAGCAGGCCTGACATGAGAAGATCGCCCCGCCCACGCGCGAGCAGGTTGAAGCCGTCCATATCACTGTCCACCTTGACAATGGTGATGTTGGGGAAATCTTCCAGGCGCTTGCTTGTTGCCTCTGCCGTGCGCGACAGAAGCACATTGCCTTTTATGTCTGCGTCCGTCTCATACTGGCGCGGATCGTCCGCGCGGGCATAGAAGGCTAGTCCGCCACCGCCATAAAGTGGCTTGACCCATTTAAAAAGCGGGGCGCGCTCTTCGGTATAATTCATGGAAAAGAGACAAACATTGGCGTCGCCCTGCGCCTGAGCGAACGCGCGGCGCCACGGCATGATCCGAATGTCATATGCGAACCCCGCGCGGCGCATCATCTCATGAACCAGTTCAACACTGGCGCCTACAATGGCCCCGGTTTCATGGTTGCTATAGTTGAAGGGCGGATTCTGTTCTGTCAGCATCAGGAATTTCGGCGGGTCGCCAGCTTCATCCGACTGACCGGCATCCGGCAAGATACCATTCCCAAACGCCGGGAAAGCCGCCAGTTGGCCTACTGCCAAGCATAAAAATACACCGAGAACGCGCACAAACATGCATACATCCAATGTCTGGGCGGCCTGTGCCGCCAACAATACTCTCGCCCCGATAAGCGCCACCATAGGCAGCGAGCATTACAAAAAGGTTAAACTGCCCAACTCGCCTTTCTGGCAGAGCGCATCAACAGACCAATGTGGTCATCAACCATGGACATAAACTTAATCCGTGCCATCTTATGATCAAAGAAACCATGGGAGGGACACATCATGCTTCGACACATTTTGAAAGCCGCACTCGCGAGCGCGCTTCTGGCCTTCAGCGCCCAGGCGGAACAGACCGCCCTTGTGGGCGGCAGGCTCATTGACGGCTTCGGCCACCGGCCCATCGCCAACAGCGTAATCCTGATCAAGGACGGCGTGATCGAAAAGGTCGGCACCAAAGAGACGCTCAAGGTGCCCGAAGGCTATAATGTTGTGTCCACCGAAGGCATGGACCTGCTGCCTGGCCTGTGGGAAAGCCATGCCCACCTGATGCTGAACGGACACGCGGATTATGAGCATTGGGACAAGGCCTACATTAACCGCCTGGCGGACGAGATCATGCCCGCAAGCGCAGCACAGCTGCTGCTGGCCGGTGTGACCTCTGCGCGGGATCTGGGCGCGCCCCTAGAGGCTTCCGTATCCGTCAAGGCACGCATCGCATCAGGCGAAACGCCGGGGCCGCGGCTCTTTATCTCCGGCCCTTTCCTGCAGGATGAACCCTACCCCGGCACGGAAGCCTTCCGCTGGGGCGTGAAATCGGTCTCTGAGGCTCGGGAAAAGGTGAAGATACTCCATGAAGCAGGCGTCGATATCGTCAAGCTGATCGACCAGGACAAGATGGACTATGAAGTGGCGAAAACCATCGTTCACCACGCCCACAAATACGGCATGAAGGTGGTAGCCCACTCCCACCGCCCTGATGAAATCCGCCGCGGGCTGCAGATTGGTGTCGATAATTTCGAGCATACGGGCCTCACGACCGCGCCTGAATATCCAGCTGATGTCATGGAAAAGCTGAAGGAACGCACAGCCACCGGCCGCGTGGCGGGCGGGCCTTTATATTGGACACCCACGGTCGAGGGCCTGTGGAACTTCCAATATACGGTCGACAACCCCGAAAAGCTGGACAGCAATTGCTGGCACCGCGGCCTGAAGGATGACACCATCGCGGATATCAAGCAGTCCATCCAGAACCCCGGCCAGCTTGGCTATACGCAGCTGACACCGCTTAGGCGACCTACGCTCAAGCGCAAGATCGCACAGCTTCGGGAAGCGGGCCTTGTGTTCCTTGTGGGTACCGACAGCGGCATTCCGATGAAATTCCACTGCCAGAGCACCTGGAACGAAATGGACGTGTGGGTGAATGTGATGGACATCCCGGTGATGGATACCATCCGCGCCGCCACATACTGGCCCGCCGTTATGATGGGTGTGGCTGACAAACAGGGCACCGTATCGGCGGGCAAATATGCCGACATCATCGGTGTGAAGGGCGATGTGCTTCGCCACATCAACCTCCTGTCCCGCGTCGACTTCGTGATGAAAGACGGTACGGTCTATAAATATGATGGCCAGGTGAATGAGGCCGCCATGGGGCCATTGGCCCTGACCAATTAAGACAACTAACCCAGATCAGCGGTCAGTCTGTATAGGGGCTGGCCGCTATCACGGTACTTGCGCTCGAAGGCCGTCAGCGGATCGGCAGCCTCGAACTCTGCCACATCGGCCTTGTGCCCGACCACATCAAGCGCCGCAGCAAACTCGTCCAGATACAGCTTCCAGTTCGAGCGCATCTCAAACACGCCGCCCAGCTTCACCATATGGGGGAACACCGGTGAGGCGTGCCAACGCCGTTTCAGGTGAACCGATTTCGGATAAGGGTTGGGGTACAGCACATAATGACGCGCCAGGCGCCAGCCCGCCGCCACAGCAAGGCGGTAGAAATCATTCAGGTCCGCCCGCATCAGCACCAGATTATCCCGGAACAACGTGGGGCGCTCGCGCATGATCCGGCTTTCCGACTTGTCGATACCGATGACCCAGTGGTCTTCATGCTGTTCAGCGATCGTCCGGCTGCTATCCCCCACGCCGCAGCAGGCATCCAGGATAAGGGGGCGCTTCGGCGCGTCATCCAGCCGCCTGCACACTGCATCAAACGCCCGCTTGGTGTGGTCTGCCACCGGTTTCCTGAATTCTGATTCGAGGTGTTTTTTTACAACCGATTCCAGATTTTCATGGATGCCCGACTGGTTGCTGATAATTTTTTTTGAGGCCGAAATCATGCCATTTCCAACGCCTGTGCCACTCAAAACCGGCGCACATTAGCAAAATGCGCCCCAGAGTTCCAACTGCCAATTACCCGATAAGCCACATTAAATACACGAGATTTCATGCCATCGAAAAATTTATCGATATTTTAGGTTTATTCAAAACAGAACCAGTCAAAGGTCAATAAAGTCATCCATTTTTTATTATATTTTTCGCAAAAATCGGACGAAATATTGCGACGACGATATGTTTCGTAGATTTTTGGCGTCGAATTATTTTGCGATTCTTTCAGGCAAAGCTCGCTCGAGCACAAAGAAATCGCAAACCGGCACGGGAAAAACCGGCCGGATTTCCATCAGGCAAAAGAGAATACACGCCGGTTTGACCGGCAAGGGACGAACCTGTTGTTTGATAGGATGAAGTAATCGTGTTCAAAAAATTGCTAATTCTGAGTTTGGCGCTTTTCCTCCCGGCCTGCATGGGCACCGGCGAAGGCATGGGCCCTGTTGCATCCCTGAGCACCCTTGCGCCCAAATCCGCCATGCCTGCCGGCACAAAAACAGCCGCGCCACAGGCCTTTTCAGAGTTTTGTGCGCGCAACCCTGGTGAATGCAAATTGCCTAGCACAGATGCGGTGCTTGGCGAAGTTGCCTCAGCCCACGCGGAAACCAAAGCGCTGGTCATTCCTGAAGATGAAAACGGCACAGATGTTTGGAAAAGCCTGAGCGATGTCGGCCCGGGCGACTGCGAAGATTTCGCCCTGACCATGCGCCGCATCCTGCGCGGCCGCTACCCCGCATATAGTGGCTCGTTCCTTATCGCCACGGCCTATACGGAAGAAAGCCAGTATCACGCGGTCCTGACGGTTGAGACCTCAGACGGCACGCTTGTCTGTGATATCCGCTTCCCTGAATGTGCGCCATGGGAGCAGTTCCCCTATCAGTGGCGCATGCGCGAAGTAGCGGGCGCGGATCATTGGCAGGAACTCGGCCCCGTCCGCTACCTGCCACAAACGGCAACGGCGTCTTCCGGCCGCTAACATCAATTACCCAAAAAAATTACCCTCAGGCAAACGGGTGGCGTTCGGCATAACGCCACCCGTTCTTCATTCATCACCCTTCGGGCGGCCCTGATACCTCTTCTCTGGCACATCAATGCGGACGCGAAATCCGGGCGTGTTCTGCATCGGCCGTCATTTTGGCAAAGGCCATCCGGTCAATATGCAGCAGGCTTCGGTGATCCCCCGCTTCCAGATAAAGGTCATCCTGGTCATCAAGGCAACTGTCGATAATCATGGGCATGCCGTAGGCACTACCACAGGCCGGTACGGCGCCAGCGTCACAGTCATCGAAGATACTGCAGGCTTCCTCTTCGGTGGCCAGCCCGAGCCGCGCATGCGCCCGGTGGCTCAGCTCCTGCAGGTCCACATGATGCGATGCAGGCACAACGGCCATCATAAATCCGTGGTCCGACTTCAGGAGCACGCCTTTCGCCATGGCGTTTCCGGAAATATGGGCAGCCTGGGCGATCTTGGTCGCAACAACTTCCCTGTCATGGGGCATGATTTCATAATCAATGCCGTTTTGCTCCATATAGCGTTGGAGCCGCGGGGCAATAGTCATGATGGTCCTCCAAAATGTGGGTCTGAAAAGTCCCCATATGGGCATGGAGGTATGGGGGAGCGGTGCATTATAGCACAAGCACGCTTGCTTGGCTGTCGGATTCAACCGGCTTTGCCAACCCTAATCTCTTTATAGTTTTGCATATAAACTTTTTGCGATACTATCTCGCCTAAGGGGAGAAAATCATGGCAATTCATGATTGGCTATACTGGGGTCTCCAGGTCTGGCTGGCGCTTATGGTTGCGACGGTTGTCGTCAAGATGCTGCAGGGTGACATCGCCTTGACAGAAGCCATGGCTCACGAACACCAGGGCACATTGGCCCCTGAACGCGCCCAACTGTTTCTCATGTCTATCGGGGCCGTCGCCTATTACGCCTTCCAGGGGTTTTCGCTGCTGGGCACAGGGGCAACCAGCCTGCCTGACGTGGACGACACAGTGGTCACACTTTTTGCCGGCAGTAATGGCATCTATCTTTTCGGAAAACATACTTTTGCCAACAGGCGTTTACCATAGAAGGGGAGAATTTTCATGGACAGCGCACTCAAGGGGCCGGAACTTATCAGCCTTGTCACATTTGGGGTCTTAAGCCTCATCCTGCTGGGGTTTGCCGGCACCGTTCTTTATAAAATATGGGTCGGCAAGATCGACATCACGCAGCTTCTGGTGGGCAAAACCAAAGCCAGCCTGTCGCGCTTCCAGTTCCTGATTTTCACTTTTGTCATCGCCGGTCTTTTCCTGGCGCTGAGCATCGAAGCCGGTACCTTTGTGGAAATTCCAGGCAACGTGCTGGTGCTTCTGGGCATCTCTGGCGCGGGCTATGCCATGGGCAAATCCATGTCAAAGCCGCCAGCCCCCTCGAACCCGCCGGCCACCGACGGAGACGGCAAGTGAGGATCGCGCGGTTCTTAAAGGGCGGCGCACCCCTTCTGGCGGCAGCCTTGATCGGTGGGGCCTCTTGGGCACAGGATAGCGAAGTCCCTGCTGCCAGCGCCGCTGCCACGCCTGAAAGAACGGCAGCCGCGCCTGCCGCCGCCCCGGATGCCGAGGCCGCGGTCTCAAGCGTCGACTGTGACAAATCGCCCTTCATGGCCTGGAAGCCTGAAGACATGGGAGACCTGACGGGCATGATAACCCTGTGCCGCGTGGCCTATGCCGCGCGCTTCAACCCGCAAACCCGCAACCCGGACTGGGTGGTGGAAGTTTTGAACCCGCAGAACCTGAAGGGCACAGCAGATCGGGACGACGCCAAGTTCCAGGCAGACCCGGACCTTACGCGCATGAATGTGGAGACCCGCGCCACCCTGCCCGACTATAAAGGCAGCGGTTTTGACCGCGGCCACCAGGCCCCGGCGGGCGACATGAAGCGCAGCGACGAAGTGATGATGGAAAGCTTCTATCTCACCAACATGGCGCCACAGGTGGGCATCGGTTTCAACCGGGGCGCCTGGCGCAAGCTTGAAAGCGTTGTGCGCGGATGGGCGGAAAGCCGACCGGGCACCAGCCTGATCGTGATCACGGGGCCCATCTATAAGACCGACGCGGAAAAGCGCTTCATGGATAGCTCCTCGGGTGAAACCAAGGTCCGCATTCCGGATGCCTTCTACAAGATCGTATTCGACACCACGCGGCGGCGGTCCATTGCCTTTGTGCTGGATAACAAGAAGCTGGATTATAACGCCTACAGGGACTCGCTGGTGACGATCCGTAGCATCGAGGACCAGACGGGCTATAATTTCTTCCCGCACTGGTCAGAGCGTGAATCCACCATTCAGGAAACAAATGTCGCCAACCTATGGCGCTAGCTGGCGGTGGGATTTCATTAAAAAGAAAGGGCGCTCCATCCGGGCGCCCTTTTTACTTTCAGCGTCAGTCTTCTGCTTGGTAGCGGTCTATCCCGCCAATAACGGTGCGCAGAACCTTGGTGTCCTTGATGGTCACTGGGTCCACATCAAACAGGTTGGCATCCAGCACCACAAAATCCGCCAGATAACCGGGCTTGATCAGCCCCAACCTGTCTTCCTGATAGCTGGCGTAAGCGTTATTCACCGTATAGGCCCGAAGGGCATCCAAGACACTGATCTTCTCGTCTGGTATCCAGCCGTCCGGGTTGGCGCCGTCTGTTGTGCGGCGGGTCACGGCGGCATAAATGCCCATGATGGGATCAAGCGGCGCCACCGGCCAGTCTGACCCGAAGCTCACGCGCCCGCCCGCGCGCATCACAGACCCGATGGCATAGGTGCCCTTTAGCCGGTCCTTGCCCAAACGCTTTTCCGCCCAGCGGCCATCGTCGATCAGGTGGAAGGGATGCATCGAGGCCGTCACATCCAGTTCAGCAAAGCGCTTGATGGCGCTTTCCGTCAGATGCTGCGCGTGTTCGATACTGAAGCGGAGATCCTTTCGGTCCACCCGCTCGGCGACATTTTCAAAGATATCCAGAAGCATGTCGTTGGCCTTGAAGCCGATACCGTGCACCGCCACATGCAGGCCCACCTGCGTGCCGCCAAGCACGCTTTCCTGCAATTCATCCATCGGCAAAAGCGGAAAACCAGATGTCTCAGGCGCGTCGGCATAGGGTTGATACATCCAGGCCGTGGTGGACCCAAGCGCCCCATCGACAAATCCTTTCAGGCCGCCCCAGCGCAGCATGTCGTCGCCGCGGCCGTTTTCATCCACATAAGCTGCCATGCGCTGCCACTGGTCAAGCGGGGTGTAAGCATAAATCCTGAGCGCCAGCTCATCCTTCGATTTCAAACGGCGGTACGCTTCCAATGACCGGTAATTATAGGCCATGTCACGCACCTGCGTGACGCCCATTTTAGCGGCATAGGCCATGCCCATACGGTAAACTTCATCCATCCGGTCATCGGATGGCGCAGGCACCGCCTTATCCATCATGAACATGGCAGCATCCTTCAACACACCTGTGGGGCGACCATCTGCGTCACGCACGATCACGCCGCCTTCCGGATCTGGCGTTGTCTCGTCAATGCCCGCCAACTCCAGCGCTTTTGAGTTCGCAAGCACCATATGGCCGTCCAGCCGATTAACGGAAACAGGCACATCGCCTGTTAACTCGTCAATCCAGGTGCGGTCCGGCAGTTCCCCGCCCCACAGTTCATGATCCCAGTTGCCGCCCAGTACCCAGGCCCCTTCGGGTGCCTTGGCCGCGGCCTCCGCGATGCGCCGGGTGAACTCCTCTGGCGTTGCAGCGTCGCGAAGCTGTACCTGCGTCAGCGTGAAAGAGCCTTCAAAGAAATGAACATGGTTGTCGATCAGGCCGGGCACGACAAACGCGCCCTCAAGGTCGATCACGTCTGTATCCGCGCCAATATGGGCCGCCATGTCAGCTGACGATCCCACAGCCAAAACCTTGCCGTCCTTGACCGCAAAAGCTTCGGCGTCCACGCCCTTTGCCGCGCCACCGGTCCATATCTGGCCGTGGGTGAACACGCGGTCAGCGGTCTCGGCGTTCTGGCCCTCTTGTCCGCAGGCGCCCAGAAGCAAAAGGCAAAATGCCGCGAATACAGTTTTGAATGTCATAATGAAACCCTCCCCTGGCCGGTTACCCGTCACATCAGCAAGCGTGCCGGAAAACGGCCGAAATTGACCCCGAAACTCAAAACAGCAACCGGATTTTAGCGTGCGCAAATACGCCTAGATCACATACAGGTAAATCGCCACAAAATGGCAGGCCGCGCCTGCCACCACAAAGACGTGCCAGACCGCGTGGGTATAGGGCACTTTCTTGAGCGCATAGAATATGGCCCCCAGCGTGTAGGCCAAACCACCCGCGATGATCCAGTTGATGGCTACGCCCGGCAGGCGTTCTGCCAGTTCGCCCATCATCAGGACAGCCGCCCACCCCATGGCCAGATACAGACCGAGTGAAAGCGGGCTGAACTTCTTGGCTGACTTGCGGACATAGGCCCGTGCCTTCAGCACTGTGCCCAGAAGCGCGGCGCCCCAGGCGCCTGCGGCCACCCACGCCCCCAATGAGACAGGCAGCGTGACAAGTGCGAAAGGCGTGTAAGTGCCGGCGATCTTGAAATAGATGGCCGAATGATCAAGCATCTTGAAAAAGTCGCGCGCCTTGGTCTTGAACAGGCTGTGATAGAGCGTCGAAGCCGTGAACATGAAAACCATACAGCCCGCGTAAAGCGCGGCCGCTGTAATTTCCAGCGCGCCACCAACCTCCGCTGCCTTGATCACCAGGAACACAAGGCCGACAATCGCAGCCACTGCCGCCACACCGTGGCTGATCGCGTGCGCGATTTCTTCACCCAGTGAATAATCCCTGCTCATGGTAGCAGTGCTCATGGTTCAGCTCCTTGCTTGCGTATGATCAGACTGTAATGGCTTTTGTCGCCCGAGTACAGTGGGCAGCCTAAGGTGGCCAACAGCTTACCAATATTTGGCGATGACCTTTTCGCGCAGCCCGTCAAGCACCGGCATAGCCGAGCGGAGCTTGGCAAGCGTCGCAGCATCAGTGCCTTTGGCGCATCCCATATAGACCACCGACCTGCGCCACATCAGCTTGAGTTCCGGCACCGGCAGGCCTTCGAGCTCCGCGCTTTTGCCGACATGCACAATGCCCGTCAGCCACAGATCGGCGCGGCCACGTTCCAGGAGCCGCACCCCTACCCTGTCGGTTTCCACGGTCAGCACCCGGGCGTCGGGTCGGGCGGCAGCAAATGCGTTTGCGACCGCGTCGCCGGATTTCACCACAACGATCTGGTCCTCGATGTCTGTCAGGCTATGGAGCTTGATAGTCTTGTCATAGCTATAAAAGGCCCAGCCACTTTCGAATAGCGGCCCGATCCACTCAAACAGCTCTTCCCGGTCATGGGTCCGGTTGATGCCGTAGATGCAGCTGTTCGGGTTTTCAAGTGCCCGGCGGTAGCCACGGTGCCAGGGCAGCAGGGTGGTGGTGAACGGCACCTCTGCCTCAGCCATCAGGGCAACTACCAGTTCATGAGCAGCACCCTTGAGCACCCCGGTCGAGCCTTCGGTATAATTGAAGGGCGGATTGTCCTCCGTGATCAGCTGCAGCGTCTGCGCATCAGCGGGCTGGCCGACAATCGCCAGCAAAATCAAAACAATGGTCGTCCGAACAGACATATAGTCCCCCATACCTTCCTGCTCCCATACCATGGGACCGGGTAGTTCAAAATTGGTCAAGCCCGGTCAGTTCCCCGGCTCCATAATGAGGTGACGGCCACAGTCCGCCACGCTGGCACAGCCCGAAAGCGCCATGGACCGCTGAATTTCACTGGTCATCAGGCCAAGCATCCTGTCCACGCCGGCTTCACCCGCTGTCGCCAGCGCATAAAGATACGGCCTACCAAAGGAAACAGCATTCGCTCCAAGCGCCAGGGCCTTCACCACATGGCTGCCGCGCCGGACACCGCCGTCAACGATCAGTTCCATCTTGTCACCGACCGCATCACGCATGGGCGCCACACAGTCAATCGGAGCCGCGGCACCATCAAGCTGCCGCCCGCCGTGGTTCGATATCATCACAGCAGTTGCCCCCGCGTCATGGGCGCGCACAGCATCCGCCGGCGACAGGATGCCCTTGATGGCAAAAGGACCGCCCCAGGCCTCGATCACCTTTGCTGCATCACCCCAGGTCACGCTATGGTCGAACTGGCTGTTCACATAGCCGATCACCCCCATGGCCCCACCCGCCAGCGCGTCCTGACGGTGCGCCACATTGGCCAGGCGAAAATCACTGTTACGCAGTAAATTGAATGTCCATTTTGGATGCGTAATAAAGCTGCCAAGGCTGGATAGCGTCAACCTCGGCGGCATGGTAAACCCGGTGCGCATATCACGCTCGCGGTTGCCACCTGCCACCATGTCCACAGTCAAGCACAGGGCGTCATAGCCTGACGCCTTGGCGCGTTCGACAAACTCCATGGTCAGGCCGCGGTCCTTGTGGACATAAATCTGATACATCTTGGGCCCGGTGCTGGTCGCCGCTACATCTTCCATGCTGGTGGTTCCAAGGGTGGAAAGGCTGTACATCAGCCCATGCTTCGCCGCAGCCCGTGCCACAGCCGGTTCGCGCTCATGGTGGAACAGCCGGTTCATACCGGTGGGCGACAGGATCAATGGGGATTTCAGTTCAGCGCCCAGCACCCGGGTGCTGGTGTCCACCACGCTCAGGTCCTTCAGATACTCAGGCAACAGGCGGTAGCGCGCGAAGGCGTCCGTGCTTTCCGCCAACGTCCATTCGTCATCCGCCCCGCCGTCCAGATAATGGAACATGGGCGCGGGCAGCGCACGCTTGGCTGCCTTGCGAAAGTCCTTTGTGTTCAGAAGTTTATCCAGCCGCACCAAGTGCTTGCCCCCTCATCCATCCTCGCAGGCATTCTACGCAGGGAAAGCGATAACCGGCAAGCCTGAAGAGGGTATAAAAAATCGGGCTGGCCGGGGGTTCCATCGGGCAGCCCGAGGCTGTGAAGGAGCGAGAGCTACTCTGTTATCCTTCACACTGGGATTGAAAGACTCCGCTGACGTGCTTCGGGCTCAACTCGCGTGCTTCGCAGTAATCGGCAAGCGCGCCGCTCATGTCACCCAGCGCCTTGCGCGCATGCCCGCGGTTAACAAAGGCTTTCCAGTAGCGACCGTCTTCGGTAATGGCATCCGTGCAGGCAGTGGCTGCTTCTTCATAGGCCCCCTGGAAATAAAGGGATGCGCACAGGCTGTTCTGGACAATCGCGCGGTGTTCACTTGAAAGACCACGGCGCGCTGCTTTCTTCAGATATCGGACCGCGCGCTCATAATCGCCATCACGCATGGCATCCTGGCCCTTTTCAATATTGCGGTCGGCATTCACATAGATGACTTGGTCTTGGGCATTCGACGGCACGCTCAGGAGGAACAGCGCCGCCAGGAAAATCACCACACCAAAGGCCAATAGTCTCGACATATACTCATGGCTTATAGACATTATATTTACTCCTTATCCTCGTCTGAGTAATAATATCTGTGGCCTTCAGCGTTTTTATAGGATAGTTTTTTCTCTTAAAATTATGAGATATATTCATGAATAGCAGATTGGTAAAACTGGTTCAGGCAAGCCCTTTCCTGGCGGCCCTGCACCAGGAACAGAATTTCACAAAGGCCGCAGAAGCCCTGGGCGTGCACCAGACAGCCGTGAGCCACCGGGTGCGCGCCATCGAAGACATGCTGGGCATGCAGCTGTTTGAGCGCACAACCCGGTCCCTGAAGTTCACTCATGCCGGTGAAATCCTGTGCCGGGCAGCTTTTTCCAGTGTTCATGACCTTGAAGACGCGCTTGACCGCATCCTGCAGGCGCGCCATTCAAGCGCGATCCGCGTGTCCGTTCCACCCTCGCTTGCGATGAAATGGATGGTGCCGCGATTGATGCAGGCACGCGCCGCCGGGCTGACCCTTTCGGTGCAGGCGCAAACGCGGCTGGTGGATTTCACGCGTGGCGAGGCAGATGTGGCCATCCGCTACGGCATCGGCCCCTACCCTGGCCTCAGGTGCGTGAAACTGGGCACATCCATGATGCAGGCAGTGGCCAGCCCATCCTATATCAAGGAAAAAGGCATCAACCCTTCCCGCCCCTGGACGGTGGATCATGACATCCTGATGGATCATGTGACTGAGGTGGATCCCATCCCGTTCGGCTGGCGCGAATTCGATGAAGCCGAGCCCGACTTCTCACAGAAGATAGACCCGGTCAGCCGTTTCGACCGCACTGACCTTGCGCTGCAGGCCGCCATGAGCGGACTTGGTGTCGCGCTTGGCCGGTCGCTGCTCTATGAGCATGATGTTGAAAACGGCTTCCTTGTGCCGCTCGGACGCCCCTATCCGGTACAGCCGTCAGACTGGCTTGTGTGCTCCTACGAGTTCGCGGAAACCGACAAATACAAGGAATTCGCTGCCTGGCTCAAGGGCGAAGTGGACAAGACACAGGCCATCATGGACGGCCTCTTCCCGGCAGATCAGGGCGCGCCATAATGGTAGCGGGCCATCAGGTGCAGGTCATTGAGGCCCGCATTGATCTGCCTGAGCCGCTCCATAAGCTGAGGGTCCGTCCCCTTGCTGCACGCCAGCGCGATCACGCTGGGGCGCCAGATAAAGGCGACTTCCGGCATCGGAAGACCCGCTGTTTTGGCAGAATGGGGTGCTGCAAACACGCCCGACAACCAAAGGTCTGCCCGGCCATGATATAGAAGCGCAAGTGCTGTATCATCGCGCTGGGCGGTCACGACCTCGGCATTGGTGGCGCTTTTAAGTTTGGCCAGCGCGGCGGTCCCGGCCATGGCGGCCACAACATGACCTTCGAGCTTATCGATCGCTGTTACATCCAGCGCACTGCCGGGCCGCTTATAGAGCGCCCAGCCGCCGACAAAAAGCGGCGACACCCATTCGAACCTATCTTCCCGCTCTTCAGACCGTACGGTAGCAAAAACGCAGTGGTTGGCAGTATCCCTGGCTTGCCGGAACGCCCGCGCCCACGGCAGGCTGCGAATGGTGAAATCGACATCGGCTGCATCCAGAATAGCCGTAACAAGTTCGGTGGCTGCCCCGGTGATTTCGCCTGTCTCGGCGTCCGTGTAATTCAGTGGCGGGTTTTCTTCGGTCAAAAGCGTCAAGGTCTGCGCGGCTGACGCCTGCGTCAGAAAAAGCAATATGATCACACCCACAATCAAGCGCATTGCAGTATTCCCCTTATCCCTAAGAAGAGCCTAGCAAACAAGTGGTTAACAGCTTGCAAACGCCCATAAAAAAGGGAGGCCGAAGCCTCCCCAAATTCCGGTATCCGGCGCTTTTTACCGAATGCTGCTTTCAGGTCGGTCGGCCCAATAGAACGGCTTGGGCGTAAAGTCGCCCGTCGCCTCTTCCGCCAGCGTATCAGCCCGGTAAAGCCGGCCGTTGAGCATCACATGGGTCAGCTTGTCGCTGTCCTTGATGTCCGCAAGCGGGTCACCGTCGATGATGATGAGGTCCGCAAGCTTGCCCGCCTTCAGGCTGCCGATGTCGGCGTCCATGCCCATATAGCGGGCCGGGTTGATTGTGGCAGTCTGAAGCGCCTGGTGGGGCGTCATGCCGCCGCGCACAAAGGACCACAGCTCCCAGTGAGTGCCCAGGCCTTCACGCTGGCCGTGTGCGCCCGTGTGCACACTGACACCGCGCTCCATCAGGTCTTTGGCGAAGGCAGCGTTCATCGCATCGCCATAGTCTTCCTCTGGCGCGATTTCCCGCCGCACAGACCGCGGCTGAAGGACGGTTGGCGGTACGAAGTGGCTGAGGCGCGGGTGCTTCCACACATCCATATGCTTGTACCAGTAATCTTCGCCGCCGATACCACCAAAGGCCACCACCAGCGTCGGCGTGAAGCCCACGTCCGTCTGCGGCCAGAACTGCAGCACATCATCGTAGATATGCTGGTTGGGCAGCGTGTGCTCAACGCCCGTATTGCCGTCCACGATCAGGTTCATGTCCTGATGGAACAGAGAGCCGCCTTCGGCCACCACATTGAGGCCCAACTGGCGACCGGCTTCCACTACCTGCTGGCGCTGATCGCGCCGCGGCTGGTTATAGTTCTTGATGCTGATTGCACCTTGCGCCTTCAGGCGGCGGGCGTGCGCAAGCGCATCGTTGATTTCATCGACAGGTGCCCAGTAGCTGGACTTGGCACCATAAACGATTTCAGCGGTCGAGAAAGTGCGCGGCGCCAGGATCTTGCCCGCCTGCTGATATTCAGCCGCCGAGAAAACAAGCGTCGCGCGGCTGGATGGGTCATGCGTCGTGGTTACACCGAACGCCAGATGGCCCATCTGCGACCAGTTCTGCTGCGGCACAATCTCGCCGCTGCCGTAGGGGCCGTGGGCGTGGATATCGATAAAGCCTGGCAATACAGTTTTGCCCGCAGCATCAATCACCGTCGCACCTTCGGGCACCTGAACATCCACGCCCAGCGCCTGGATGCGGTTGCCGTCGATGACGATGGTGCCGCTTTCAATCACCTCATCGCCTTCCATGGTGACAATGCGGGCGTTCATAATGGCAGTGATGCCCTCAGGCTTCGCGGTCGCGACTTCCTGCGACAGGTCAAGCCCGCCTTCAGGCGCCTTGAAATCCGCCCCGAAAGCATCAGCCACATCCACCTGCTTCATCACCGGGCCGATGGACCAAAAGGCCGTATCGTCATCCGCCCAGCCAATATAGGTGCCGCCGTCGCGCGTGAGCTTAGCTACCGGTACGCTACCGCCAGAGGTAGAGAGCGTAACCGCCTGCCCGGTCGCGGGCACAGGCGCCATGTAAACATGATAATTTTCACGCCAGATGATATGGCTGCCGGTTTTGTTCAGGCGCAGGTCAGACGCATATTGCGCACTGGCAATCGTGCGGGCGTCATAGCCGTTCGCAGACAGGCTGACGAGCGCATTGCCGCGCTGCACCAGGATGCGGCCATCCGGGCCGAACGCCGGGTCGCTGCCTTCCTTGGTGACCAGCTCAGGCGTGCCACCTTTTACGCCCAAACGGTAGATGCCCTGGGCTTCATCATGGGTGTCATCCAGCAAATAGCCACCACCGCGCTTCTGAAACAGAAGCGTGTCGCCAGCGTCATCAATCGCCAGATCGGCATAATGTCCTGGCGCGCCAAGCACCGCCTTCGGCTTGCCGCCCCGGGCGCTGACGCGCTGGATGCTGCCCAGCTTTTCGTCGTCCCAGGTAATGAAATAGATGGTCTTGCCGTCAGGCGACCAGATGGGCGACAGCTCAAAGCCATAGTCACCACTGCGTGTCAGCTTCTTGGGCTCAGCGTCCCCTGATTTCACATAAAGGCTGCCCAGGCTTTCAAACACGACAGACTTGCCGTCCGGTGACGGGGTGGCGAACCGCACCATCTTGGTGCGGAACACGTCGGGCGCCACATCCACCTTGAAGCGCGGCGGGGCGTAAACCGTGCGCGTATCCTGAACATGGAAAGGGATCTCCGCCTTTTCACCGCTCGCGGCATCAATGCGCCAGATTTTCCCGCGCGACCAATAAACGATTTCCTTGCCGTCCGGCGTCCAGTCCATGTTCGGATACAGGCCATGCACAGCCCAGCCTTCCTGCATGTCATAGTCCAGATCGTCATCCAGCATGGTCAGCTCACCCGTTGCCATATCCTTGACAAACAGGCGGGACTTGGCGCGCACGCGCTTGACAAACGCCAGCTTCGATCCGTCTGGCGAGGGTGCAGGGCGCACGGCCCCACCCGGGCCGCCAACAGCGGTTTCCACGCTGCCGTCCTCAAGCGATACTTTCTTGATCTGGAACACTTCCGTGTTGCTGTCCTGCGCGTAAAGGAAGGTATTACCGGGCGTCACATTCATTGTGTAGTAGATGGATTTGCCGTCCGGGCTGAACATGGGCTCGCCCAGTTCTTTCTGGAAGGCGTCGTTCGGGCGCTTCACCACCTGCAGCCCACCAGACGCCTTGCCCGACGCGTGATAGAGCCAGATTTCACCTGTCCCGAGCGAGCGCCGCGTGGTGAAATGCTTGCGCGCCGCGATGAATTCGCCGTCCGGGCTCCAGGCCGGGTTGTTCATCAGGCGGAAGCTTTCCTTGGTGATCTGCCGCGCGTCAGTGCCATCAGCCTTCATCACCCAGATATTGTCGCCGCCCGCACGGTCGCTGGTGAAGGCGATTTCGCTGCCGTCAGGCGAAAAGCGCGGCTGCATGTCCCACGCCACACCGCTGGCGATCGGGGTAGCCTTGCCGCCCGCGATCGGCATCACATAAATATCGCCGAGCAGGTCGAACGCGATCATCCGACCGTCCGGGCTGACATCCAGGCTCATCCATGTGCCTTCAGCCGTATCAACCAGAACTTCTCTGGCCTCGCCGGACACCGGCGGGTTGTTGACATCCCATTTTTCCTTGGCTTCCATGGCAGTGGCGCTGGTGCTGATCGCAAGCGCGGCACCAAAGGCGGCGGCCCATCCAAGCTCCCTGAATTGCATATTGTATCCCCTCATGATGTTTCGAAACACCGTAGGGTCAACCTTGAGGCCGCGCAAGCCCACAAATGCGTGATACGGCAGGCGATAAACCAAAGATATATTCGAAGAAATAAGCGGAGATATGGAGGAGGCTGAAAACTAGTCTGGCTGCAGTGCCGGGTGCCGTTCGCGGGTGTAATAATAGTGGCGCGCCTTCAGTTGCTGCCGCAAGGCATCAAGGGACACATTGGCCGTATTCAGCCGGGCGATAGCCTCGTCGCTGGTTGCCTTATTGCAGGCCAGCGACAGCTCAATCGGGCGCCATAGGAAAGCCAGTTCCGGCACCACACCGGCCTTGTCGCCACCGATAAAGGCGGTGAACACGCCGGATACCCACAAATCCGCGCGGCCTTCGTTCAGTAGCACCAGTGCCCGGTGGTCTGTCGGGACTTCAAGCAGCTTTATGCCCGGAATTTCCTTGATGCCCGAGATATTGATGGTGCCTGTTGTGGCGGTAACCACCTTGCCCGCCATGTCTTCGAGGCTGTCGACCACGATCCCTGCCCCGGCGGGGCGGTAGAAGGCCCAGCCACTGGTGTAAAGCGGGCCAACCCATTTGAACTGCCCTTCGCGTTCGGGCGTGCGAACCGTGGTGAAAATGCAGGTATTGGCGTCCCTGAGGGCATAGCGGTACGCACGGTTCCACGGCAGCAGCGACAGCTCATACTCAAAGCCCGCCTTGGTCATGATGGCTTCGACAAGTTCAGTGGTAATGCCCACCACCCGGCCAGTTTCCGGGTCGCGAAAGTTCATTGGGGGTTGTTCTTCGGTCACGAGCTTGAAGGTCTGCGCCGACGCGGGTGCAGACAACATCAAGAGCAGCAAACCTATCCAAACCAAACGCATCCAAACTCCAGACCGACCCCATGCGCCTCTTCATCATATGCAGCAAATTGTTAACAGGCTACAAATGATCGCAGGCCAGCGGACGCTGGACCTCTTCCAGCCGCCTGGCACTGAGATACATGATCGCCTTATGAAATGGCATAATGGTATAAAGGTAAAGCCAGCCATACCAGGCATGGGGGTGCACCCATGTGGCCACATACCAGGCCACCGGCGTGCGAAACACGCTCACCCGGAAATCCAGATGGCGATCATCCTCGCCCAAGATGATCTCATTTTCATAGCGCTCGCGTACTGTGAAGACGATTCTTTCGCTCGGCGCTGACATCTCCAGCGGGGCGTCCTCGCCAGCCTCCCCTTTCCGGCTGTGCTTCCCGGCCTTTAGCCCCAGGGGCCCGACTATGCGGTTGCGAATATCCATCAACCACCGGACCCAGCCCGGCATGTGATTGAGCGCGGTCCGCACAGCCTCTTCCATGCCCAGCTCAATGGGCACTGCAGTTGCGCGGTAACAATCCAGAAAGTCGCCCGCCTGAACATGGGCCCAAAGGGCACTTGATTTCGGCAAATCTACAGCTGACACGCTCATGGCATTCTCCCAGTTTCGGAAGTCCATTGTGTCTGGTTACGGGCTTGCCCCCAACTGGCAATTTGTCGCAGCGTCAGAGGCTGTCACTCGTCCAATGCGAACGTGAGCCCCGCATGCTTTTCAAGCCTGCCGATCAGCTTGTCGCCCATGGCTGTGGCCGGGGTCCAGAAATTGCCAGCCAGATCTTCTTTCGCGACATCCTGCGCCATGCAGATACCCGCCTGCGCCAGCATCTTGGCGGTTGAGCCATACCCTGGGTCACGGTCACCTTTCACCTTGGCGCGAAGCACATCGCCCGCGTCGGCCTTGCCATGGAAACGCAGATCATAAAAGCCGGTGCGCTGCGCCTCCGGACTTGGGCCTTCGCCGGGTTTCGGCACCACGAACCGCTCCAGCAGATACCGGGTGGGCGCAAGTGAGGCCAGCACCATGAAAACCCCCATGCCCAACGCGGCCATGGTGGCCTGCATCCGGCTTTTCATGAACATGGCTTCGTCATACCGGAACTGGGGCCCGTATGCCTTGTTCTTTAGTGCGTTGGTCCGGTGCACGACCCGCGTGTTGATCGCCGCCATAATGAAGGGCGCGAGCCAGCGACCGAAATCCTTGTCGAATTTTGCACCGGTGATATTGCGCTGTTTCGCACGGAAGCCATGTTCGCGCGGGCAGATGCTGTAGGGGTCTGCCAGCTCTTTCTTCAGTTCAGGCTCTTTGGCAACTTCTTTCAGCACATTCATCAGGCTGGCAACCGTGCCGCCGGACATACCGCCCTTTATCGCCTTAACACCCATCTTGACCCGCGTTACCGGCGCGCCGAACTTGGCCAGCGCCTCGCGCTCCAGAAAGTGCACGCCCAGGTCGCTTGGTATGCTGTCGAACCCGCAGCAGTGAACGATACGCGCGCCCGACTGCCGGGCCATATCCTCGTAGCGGCGAACCATGCGCCTGATCCACTGAGTTTCGCCTGTCAGGTCGACATAATCGGTGCCGGTCTCAGCACACACTTTCACCAGCGGCTCGCCATAGAGCGCATATGGACCAACGGTTGAAATCATCACTTTCGCGCGCGCCACCATGGTGTTCAGTGCCACCTCATCCGCCGCGTCGGCCACGATCAGCTCCAGCCCGTCAGCACCCTTGCCAAGGCTTTCCCTGAGCGCTTCCAGCTTGGTCGGCGACCGACCGGCCACAGCCCAGCGCACGCTGCCATCCAGGCCGTAATGTTTCATCATATAGTCGCACAAAATCTTGCCCACGAAGCTCGTTGCCCCGAAGACGACAATGTCGAATGGTTCTTCTGTCATATTGGCTCCCGGCCCCAAAATAAGCATGCCCCCATGCGTGGCGCTACTGTAGCGCAAGAAGGGGGTAGCTCAAAATGGATTAGATACAGGTTCGGTGACCCACTGCCCTCAAGGACGGTCGGCAATCTGTACGGCCTGCGCCTCCGGGTCTTCCTCGAAACCCAGATCGTCTTCTTCCTCAGCCCGTGGGTCCAGCTCATAGGCCATAGCCGTGGTGCTGGTGACAGGCACGAAGCTTTCTGTATCTTCCGCGTCCACGCCAGCGCGCTGGGTCATGCGGTAAGCCGTGAAGGTGGCAAGCACGACGCCGGCAATCGCCAGACAAAGGAACAAACCGCCCGGCCCCACAAGGCGCATGGCAACCGTACCCAGAAGTGGCCCTGTTACCGCACCGATGCCGTATAGCATCAGCAGCGAAGCCCCCGCTGGCACGAAATCCTCAGCCTCAAGGTGGTCGTTGGTATGGGCAAGCACCAGGCCATACAGCGGCAGCACGAGCCCGCCCATCACCGCGCCCATCACATAAAGCCATGGATCGTCCGGTAATACATCTGTCGCCACAAGGATGCCCACAGCGGAAATGGCGATGGCCACAAAGCCGATCACGATCCGGCGGTCCATCCGGTCGGACAGGCGCCCGAATGGCCACTGTGTCACCACGCCGCCCAGCACCAGAAGCGTCATGAAGATGGCGATATCATCAGACACAAGCCCCTTGGCCTGCGCGAACACGGCACCAAGCCCCCAATATCCCCCGGTGATCACCCCCGCAGCCAAGGTGCCCACCACCCCAACGGGCGAGACGTTGTAAAGCCTTTTGAAGCTCATGCGGTCGGGTTCTGAAATTTCGGGGCTCGGTGTCGATGTCAGCGCGATCGGCACCAGCGCGAGCGACAGAATCACAGACACGAAAACAAACAGGTCATAGCCAGATGGCGGCGCCATCATCAGGAAGGCCTGGCCCGCCGCCGTCATCGCAAGCATCACGACAAAATAAATCGACACCACAGTGCCGCGGTTTAGGTTGCTGGCCCGGGCGTTGAGCCAGCTTTCCGCCACAAGGCAGAGGGCCGCAAAACAAAAGCCCGTCAGCGCCCGGAAGATGATCCAGCTGATGGGATCAACAAACACCGCATGGCAGATAGCCGCTGCCGACACCATGGACGCGAAGGCCGAAAAGGTGCGGATATGCCCCACCCGCGCCACCACCTTGGGCGCATAGAGGCTGCCCGCGACAAAGCCAGCATAATAGGCCGACATGATCACACCGATCAGCAGAGTCGGGAAATTTTCCATGCCCGCGCGAACACCCAGAAGCGAGGCTTGCAACCCCATTCCCAGATTGAGGGCGCCAGCCCCCAGAAGCAGGGCGGCAATGCCCAATAGTGTCGCGCGTAAGGTCACACATCCTCCTAAACTGAAACAGTCGATTCCTTTTTTCGGCATAAAGGCCTATCAGGCAAAACCGGATAAGGCAACGCCTGCCGATCCTAGCTTGAAACATCGCCCATTCACCATAGCTCACAAGTCTAAAGCATGATTTAATCATGACCATGTCAAGCGGGAGGGGAAGGCTGTGACAGACGTAAGGAAAACCCATTACCGGTCCTGCCATTTGTGCGAGGCCATCTGCGGTATCGCGATTGAGACGGAAGGCGACAGGATCGTCTCCATCAAGGGAGACAAACAAGACCCATTCAGCCGCGGTCACATCTGCCCCAAGGCCACGGCGCTGCAGGATCTGCACACAGACCCGGACCGCCTGACCAAGCCCATCAAGCGCGTGGGCGACGACTGGCATGAGATCAGCTGGGATGAGGCGTTCGAGCTGGTCGCGGACAAGATCACGGCGATCCAGGAAGCGCACGGCGAAAACAGCATCGGCTTTTTCGCGGGCAACCCCAGCGTTCACAATTATGGCACGCTGACCCACGGCGGGGAGCTCAGGCGCACGGTAGGCACGGAAAATCATTTTTCCGCCACGTCGCTTGACCAGTTGCCGCACATGCTGGTTGGCCACCTGATGTATGGCCACCAGTATCTGGTGCCGGTGGCGGATATCGACCACACCAATTTCCTGCTGATCATCGGCGGCAACCCGTTGGCGTCAAACGGCAGCATGATGACCGTGCCGGATGTGAAGAACCGGCTGAAGGACATCCAGAACCGCGGCGGCAAATTTGTGGTGATCGACCCGCGGCGCACCGAAACCGCCATGATCGCGGACGAGCATCATTTCATCCGCCCCGGCAGCGATGCGTTCCTTTTGCTGGCCATGATCCGGACTGTGTTCGAAGACGGCCTTGTGGACCTTGGCCCAATGGCTGACCATGTTGCGGGGCTTGAGGAAGTGCGCGAGGCCGTTAGGCCGTTTACGCCCGAGCTGGCGGCCGGGCAAACAGGCATCGATGCCGATGTGATCCGGGGCCTGGCGCGCACCATGGCTGAAACCGACGGCGCCGCAGCATACGGGCGCATGGGGGTTTCCACCCAGGCCTTCGGCACCCTCTGCCAGTGGGCAATCCAGGTCCTGAATATCATCACCGGCAATATGGATGTGCCCGGCGGCATCATGGTGCCGACGCCTGCGTTCGGCAATGTCACGCCCGGCGCGCGCGGTGCCGGCTATTTCGCCACCAAGCACAGCCGTGTCAGCGGCCTGCCGATCTTCTCGGGTGAATATCCTGCTGTGGCCATGGCAGAGGAGATCATGACCCCGGGCGAAGGCCAGATCAAAGGCCTGGTTACCATTGCGGCCAACCCCGCGCTTTCCGCGCCCAACGCGCAGGACCTGAACGAGGCGTTCGAGGGGCTGGATTTCATGGTGTCGATCGACATCTACCTGAATGAAACTACGCGGCACGCCGATGTGATCCTGCCGCCGACTTCGGCGCTGGAGCATGACCATTATGACATCAGCTTCAACCGGCTGGCGGTTCGGAACATCACCCGCTACAACGCGCCGGTGTTCGACCCACCTGAAGGCACAAAGCATGACTGGGAGATCATGATCGGTCTCGCCAGCGCCATCGCCAGACGCAAAGGGCAGGACTATAAGCCCCTGCCCGCACCCCATATCCTGCTGGATCAGGGGCTACAATATGGCCCCTACGGCAAGGCTGTAGGCGCAGAAATGGGCCTGACGCTTGAGAAACTGATGGAACATCCGCACGGGCTGGACCTTGGCCCGCTTCAGCCCAGCATGCCAGAGCGTCTCTCCGGCCCCGCAAAGCTTGATCTTGAGCTGATGCTTGATGACCTGAAGCGCCTGATGGACAGCCGCCACAGGGTGGCCGAAGGCGAACTGCTCTTGATCGGGCGGCGGCATGTCCGCTCCAACAACAGCTGGATGCACAACAGCACCCGGCTGACCAAGGGCCCGGCGCGCTGGCAACTGATGATGCACCCGGATGACATGGCGGCCCGCGGCATTGAAAATGAGGCGCGCGTGCGCATTGCCTCCCGCGTGGGCGCGGTGGAGACAGTGGTAATTGCCAGCGAAGACATGATGCCCGGCGTTGTCAGCCTGCCCCACGGCTGGGGCCACAGGGAAAAAGGCGTGAAGCTTTCGGTGGCCAGTGAACAGGCGGGCGTCAACTGCAACATCCTGACGGACGATAAGTTTTTTGACACCGTCAGCGGCAACGCGGCACTCAACGGTGTACCTGTATCGGTTGAACCAGCCAAGCCGCAAGCGGTCTAAAGAGCCATATAATGGTTCAGCACCACCGACTTGACCAGCTTTCCGCCATGTGCTTACGTAGAGCGCCATATGAAGGAGAGGTAACTTGGATAAATTTCAGGTGCTTTATCAGTTGGTGCAGCAGCTCCCCGAGCAAGATGGCGAGATAAATGCTCAACTCAAAGAAGCAATCGCCAGAAACCCGAGCAGAAACCTGATGACTACGATGAATTTTCCCCCGAAAGTTGGGGGAACTTTTCTGCGGACCGCACTTACGATATTGCTTAGAAAAAATTATACCGCCACCTTCAAGAGAGGGTCTTACGCATCCACCAACCAGGCCCGTGACCTCTATTTCCCCAGCTTGCTGCATTTCCACTTTGCCTCTGCACAGAAGCCCTTTGCCGTGATAACCCACAATCACATGATCGCCACACGGCCGGTCACTGCCTTGTGTGAACTTTTCAACATACGGCTGGTGATCAATACGCGGAACATATTTGATACGCTGGTCAGCCTCTATAACCACCAGCAAAAGCTTGAGGCTGAAGGCAAATATATTGACGACGCACTTTTCCTGCAAAGCGATCAGGACTATTCCGCCATGACGGAAGAGGAAAGGCGCTGGAACCTGATCAATGTTGGGACTGTCTGGTATTCTCGCTTTTACGCCAGCTGGATAAAGTACGACAATGACAGCAAAAACACTGAAAAACAGCCCATTCTCTGGTCGCGGTACGCGGAATTGGTTGAAGAGCCTCGCGAGCTCTTGCGGAAGATCGTCACGCATGTTGATCCCAAACACGAATATTCAGATGAAGAGATACAGGCCGCTCTTGATGAGAGCATGAAGCACAAGGCATCCCTCCGGTTCAACAAGGGCATAACCGGACGGGGAGATGCCTTCTTCTCTGACGACGAGAAGGAACAAATCCGCACCATCATGGCGCGGCGTGATGAGCATCGCAAAGTGCTGGAAAAACTGGAAATTCTCTGACCCCCCACGACACGTGCTGTTTTCGCCCCTTCCCCGAGAAAGATGGGCACCACGGATAAACCGTGTACCGGTGCGCGTGATCGCTGCATAGGCCGAAAAAGCCCTTCACACATTGCGGCCTGCCCCGTCGTCAGTGCGATAAAGGTATCGTGCTGGCGCGCAAACTCGCGCCGATACAACCTAATGTTTGTAATTAAAAGTAACTGGCGCTTTCCTGCCTGAATTTTTCGCGCAATGATTGCACCTTGGCAATCATTAGCAGGAGGACTTAATGGCCGCTCTGGACTTCACTTTCACCAACAACAGCAGCCTGCCGGAAGGCGACGTGTATATCGGTTTTATCCCAGGTGCCGGCGCACCGCTCGATATCACCAACACAAAGACAGGGGACGCGATCGCGTCCGTCTATTCCGTGACCGACGGCAACTGGTACACGCTTGAGGAGCTTTCAGACGGCATCAGCATCAGCCATTTCAGCGGCCGCATCTATGTGTGCTATGGCACGCCCTGGACGCCGCAATATGAAGGCTATGAACCCGGCCAGGCGGTCACAGACCCCAATTTCTACCTGCGCTACGACAAGATGGAAATCACCTTCAACGGCAGTCCATATGACGCCGCCAACCTGACCAGCATCGACTATTGGGCCATCCCCATGTCGCTCACCAGCTACAATTCAGGCGGCACAGTGGTTCAACAGGACAGCGGCCTCAAGGGAAGCACGACGTCTGAGCAGGTTTACACCGAGCTTAAAGCTCTGACGACACCGCCAGTCTCAGGGCTGCCGGGCCCCGGCGGGACTGACGGTGCGCCGCTTCCCGCTGTGGTGCCCGGCGATTTCAAGCAGTATGGCAAAGGCCCCAAACCAGGCACCAATTTTGCCCGCGTGATCGGCCCTTCGTCTTACCCTTCGGTCTATCCCACAATCGGTATTCCGGTGATGCCCTATAACCTGATGGAAGACTATCTTGGTTTCCTGAAGGAGACATACGGCCCCGGAACATCGGTGGGTGGCGTGGTGCCCAACCTTGGGGACGGCGTGATCGCCATCATCAAGGGCGAGTTCGCGGGCGTTGGCCCGAATGTGCCGCCATCAGGCCCGCAATCGAAACAAAACTACCAATATCTGGCCACGATCGACGCAGGCCTCAATATCCTGCTGACGCAGGCCGACCTGGTCGTTCAAGGCCCCGTAGAGAAATTTGTGCCCGTGAAAGACGGCACCACCATGCTGTTCAAGAAGGATGATCTTCTGAACCCAAGCGGTATCTATGGCGGCAATGCGCCCTATTATTTTGACGGCGCCAGCACGTCCACCGCGCCAGGCAACGATGTGTATGGCTGGATCAGCGGGGACCTGTTCTCCGGCATCAATATCGGTGCCGTTGGCAGCCAGACCAAAACCGATGGCGGCGTTGTCGGCTCCTTCTTCAGCCAGAAGTGGTTCACGCTGGACAGCAGCCTGTTCTTCGAAGGCATGCAGAAAGACAAGCCTTACTTCAACCAGTGGGCGGCCACGTTGGCGCCGCTGTCGGAGGCCTATAACTTCGCCTATTCCGACCGCTTCGCCCATGTGCTGGTGAACCTCAACCCGGCGAATGTGGCAAAGCTTGAACTGACGCTGGAGCCAACAAAGCTGACATACAGCTGACACTCCTGAAGCATGTGGGGCGATGGCGGCGCCCCATGTGCTCCGCCCCGGGGACGGCCTATTGCGGCCACCACCCCCGGGGCATTATTTTAGCGCCCGCAAAGCCCACTGCTGCCGAAAACCATTGCGCGCCCGCGCGGCTTTCGCTTTACTGGTCTAATGATCAGGGTGGAAAACAAGCGTGCCTTGGCGGCTGGAACGGCAGTGATCCTGGTGGGGTTGCACCTGTCCATCATCATGGGGAATTATTTCCTGCCCTGGACCGGCCAGCAAGACCTTATCGGCACGCGCTGGTTCTGGGATTTCTCCTTTTACCTGCAGGCCTTCTGCATCTGCCTGATGATCCCTTTTCATACCGGCCGTATCAGCCTGCTTGAAGGCTGGCGCAAGGCGCGCGCCGTCTGGCGCTTCTTTGTGGCGCTTGTGGGCGTATCGGCCCCGCTGTTCGTAATCATAACCGCCGCCTTGAACAACTGGCTCACCGTCACCCCACCCCTGGAGGCCATGATCCTTTTTGGCAACACGCTTTTCATCGTGTGGGTGTTTATCGATTATGCATTGCCGCTTGTGCTGCGCTGGCTGGCGGGGAAGAAAGCGCCAAGCGCCAGCCGCTACAGCCGCCGCGCGGAATATCTGATTCTGACGCCGCTTGTGATACTGGTGGTGATAACCTTGGGGAACCTGGTTTTCGGTGGGAACCTGTATCTGGCTGTATGGCCTTTTCTTCTGTATCTGCACAGAAGCCTTGGCTATTTCCTCGTGGCCATCACACCAGACCGGGAAACGGCAGCCGGATGATATTCATCAGAGGTCCATATAAGGCGGACTATTCTTCTTGCGGGAGGTACCAAAAACCATGAAACGCACAGTCACCACAGCCTTTCTCGCTGCCATACTCATAGGCCCTCAGGCCGCAGCCTTTTCGGGCGAACGCGAGCTTGAGATAACAGCATCGAGCATCGAAACCTTCCCAACCTTCAGCTTGGGCGACCTTGCAAGGCTGGGTACGTCAGCCCGCTATATCGGGTCTGTGGGGGAATGGCATATTTTCGGCGAACATCTGGTGTCGGATGAAGGCGGCATGCCCTTCAGTTCTGTCTATGGATATAAGGTGCCCGCATCCCTCCTCTCGGCTCAAGGCGGACGCACGATTGACCTGACAAAATCCTATTATGCCTTCGTGCAGGACTGCAGCAGCTTCACTGTTCGGCCTGTTGAGTGTGGCCGTGCACGCATGACGGTCGACAAAGGGGCCAAGTGCCTTTACCCCAAAGATGGCGACTAGCTTGCAACGGACCAGACATTGATGGTGGTTGCCAAGAAAAACGGCGGCGCATGATGCACCGCCGTTCCTGTTTTCTAACCTCTTGGGCGCTTAGAAGCGGTCCAGGTTCATCACTTTGGTCCAGGCTGAGATGAAGTCGTTTACGAACTTCTCTTCAGACCCGTCGAGGGCATAGACCTCAGACACAGCGCGAAGCTCGGTGTTGGAGCCGAAGATCAGGTCAGCCGGTGTTGCAGACCATTTCTTGTCGCCGGACGTGCGGTCGAAGCCTTCATAGATACCGGCGGTATCAGACTTCTTCCACTCGGTGCCCATGTCCAGGAGGTTGACGAAGAAATCGTTCGTCAGTTGGCCTGGCGTATCGGTGAAGACACCGTGCTTGGCACCGCCTGTGTTGGCATCCAGTGCGCGCATGCCGCCCACCAGCACCGTCATTTCAGGCACCGAAAGCTTCAGAAGTGCGGCTTTTTCAACCAGCATTTCTGCAGGCGACCGGTCGTTGCCTTCCGCGAAATAGTTGCGGAAGCCGTCTGCTTTTGGCTCCAGCACGCTGAAGGAAGCAGCGTCCGTCATCTCAGCCGTCGCGTCACCGCGACCTGGAGTGAACGGCACCGTCACCTTGTGGCCTGCCTTCGCAGCTGCATCTTCAATCGCTGCCGCACCGCCAAGGACGATCAGGTCAGCCATGGAGATTTTCTTGCCGCCACGAGCCTTCTTGTTGAAGTCAGCCTGGATACCTTCCAGCACGTCCAGCACGCGGGAAAGCTCAGCCGGATCGTTTGCAGCCCAGTCTTTCTGAGGCGCAAGACGCACGCGGGCACCGTTTGCACCGCCACGCATGTCCGTGCCGCGGAACGTGGAAGCAGACGCCCATGCTGTGCGCACCAGCTCGGCGTGGCTCAGGCCACTGTCGAGGATGGTTTTCTTCAGCTTGGATACGTCGCGGCTGGTCACCAGCTTGTGGTCAACTTCCGGAACCGGGTCCTGCCACACGTAAGTTTCGTCCGGCACCCAGGCACCCAGATAACGGGAAGTTGGGCCCATGTCGCGGTGCGTCAGCTTGAACCAGGCACGGGCGAAGGCTTTTTCGAACTCTTCCGGGTTATTCAGGAAGCGTTCGGAAACCTTGCGGTACGCCGGGTCTTCCTTCAGCGCCAGGTCGGTCGTAAACATGATCGGCTTGTGGCGCTTGTCCGGGTCGTGCGCGTCAGGCACCATTTCGCTGGTGGCGTCATCAGCAGGAACCCACTGGGTTGCGCCGGCCGGGCTCTTGGTTTGTACCCAGTCAAAGGCAAACAGGTTCTGCAGATAGTTGTGCGTCCACTCAGCCGGGCTGATCGTCCAGGCGCCCTCCAGGCCACTGGTGATGGTGTCTGCACCTTTGCCGGAACCATATTTGTTCTTCCAGCCCAGGCCCTGCTCTTCAAGGCTTGCAGCTTCAGGCTCCGCACCCAGGTTCGACCCTTTCGACGCACCGTGTGCCTTACCGAAGGTGTGACCACCGGCGATCAGCGCCACAGTCTCTTCATCGTTCATGGCCATGCGGCCGAACGTGTCGCGGATTTCCTGCGCGGCCAGAAGTGGATCCGGCACGCCGTTCGGGCCTTCCGGGTTCACGTAAATCAGGCCCATGCGCGCTGCGGAAAGCGCACCTGTGAGCTTGCCCATACGGTGGCGGCTTTCAGCGCGGCCAAGCCATTCGCCTTCGGGGCCCCAGTTTACTTCTTCAGGCATCCAGGCGTCTTCACGGCCAAAGGCAAAGCCCGCAGTCTTGAAGCCCATATGCTCCATACCGATGGTACCGGCGAGCACGATCAGGTCAGACCAGCTAACCTTGTTGCCGTATTTCTGCTTGATCGGCCACAAGAGACGCTGGGCTTTATCAAGGTTGGTGTTGTCCGGCCAGCTGTTGAGCGGCGCGAAACGCTGCATGCCGCCATCAGCACCACCGCGACCATCGATCATGCGGTAGGTACCGGCGCTGTGCCAGGACATACGAATGAAGAACGGACCATAATGGCCATAGTCAGCTGGCCACCAGTCTTGCGACGTGGTCATCAGCTCTTCCATGTCTGCGCGAAGCTCATCCAGGTTCACATCCTTGAAGGCTTCTGCATAGTCGAAATCAGCCCCCAGCGGATTGGCATCCGGCAGGTTGAGCCGGAGCGGATCCAGGTTCAGGCGGTTCGGCCACCAGTAATCATTGGTTGGCGCTGTTTTCATCTCCGCGCTCATGCCGCCATGGTTGTCCATGGATGCGGCTGCAGGCGCAGTGGCAAGGGCAGTGCCCATAGCCAGAACAGCAATCATTGGTAGAGTTCTCTTCAGCATTACCTACCTCCTTCAAGTTGGGCAAAAGGCTGCCAGCCAGCCTTTGCAGCTGAAACATACTTGTTGGAGAGTGTGGACCTGTCCCGTCTGCTCGCTTCTTCTTGTTGGTGGCGATGAAGACGTTCCTCACGCAGGCCTGCGCTCCCTTCATGGTAGAACAGATCATACACCTGTTTCATGACACTTGGGAAATTGGAAGACCAGATTCCTGCAATCGCCTAAATCGATTATTAAGCCTTTTAGAAATCGCCTTGAGCATTTTCGGCAGACTTAACCCAGATCCGCGTGATCCAGATAATAGCGCACGCTGTCCTGCACGTGGCGGAAGCGGTCGCCGCCCAGATGCTTGCCGCCGTACCAGCGGGTGACCACCACGATATGGTGCATCAGCCCCTCGCGCTCCAGCATCTGCGCCATCAGCATGCCGGCGCCGGTTTCGCCGTCGTCATTCTTCACCGGCCCCTCGGGCGTCATATAGGCCCAGGTATTGTGCGTGGCCTTGGCGAACTTCTTCTTGCGGCACAGCTGCTTGATGAAGGCCTTGGCCTCGTCCGGGCTGGCGCACGGCCCGCCCGACACGGCGTATTTGGACCCACGGTCCGATATGATTCCGTCAAAAATCTGCATGCAGCTGGGTATAGGCGGCATCGCCCCCAGGATCAAGAAGCCATAAGGATCAAGGGCGCGCCATAGGCGCTGCCCACATATCTTTACTTTTCATAAATATATTCATTTATTATATATCATTATAAATATTTCATACTGCTATATAGATACCTGAACAGGAAGCTTTCATGATCACATCCGGGCAAATGCGGGCCGCCCGCGCGCTTCTGGGCATAGACCAGAAAAAACTGGCCGAACTGGCAGGGGTGTCCGTGCCCACGATCCAGCGCATGGAAGCCAGCGACGGCAATGTCCGCGGCGTGGTTTCCACGCTCACCAAGGTGGTGGAAGCGCTGGATGCTGCCGGCGTCGACCTGATCGGCGACGGACAGCAAAGCACAGGCGGCGGGCGCGGTGTGCGGCTCAAGGCCGCCCCATAGCAGTATCGCGACACCACATTCAGCACGCGACGGCGCGCGCCGACAAGCATTCGACGACACCGCCGCCTTAACTCTAAGGCTTAATGGCACCATGACGACCACCACCCGCCCCTCATCAGCCCCGGCAAGCACCCGGCCAAGCTTCGCAGACCTCTTCACGCCCAAGCTTGTCACCATCTTCCGCGAAGGATACGGCCTCGGCCACCTGCGGGCCGACATGATCGCGGGCCTCACGGTCGCCATCGTCGCCATTCCGCTGTCGATGGCCATCGCCATCGCGTCCGGCGCCACGCCTGCGCAGGGGCTTTATACCGCCATCATCGGCGGCTTCATCATCTCGCTCCTGGGCGGCAGCCGCTTCCAGATCGGCGGCCCGGCGGGTGCCTTCATCGTGCTGGTCGCCGCTACCGTGCAGGCGCACGGCATGGACGGGCTGATCATCGCCACCATGCTCGCGGGGCTGATGCTGGTGGCCGCCGGATACCTGCGGCTTGGCACCTATATCAAGTTCATCCCCTACCCCGTCACCGTGGGCTTCACCGCCGGGATTGCGGTGATTATTTTCGCGAGCCAACTGAAGGAATTGCTGGGCCTCAGCCTCACGGGGGCAGAGCCCGGCCCGCTCGTGGACAAACTCATGGCGCTATGGCACGCGGCCCCGAGCGCATCGACACCCGCGATTATCCTGTCGCTCGCGACCGTCCTTGTCATCATCGTGCTGAAGCGGCTCAGGCCCAACCTGCCGGTGATGCTGATCGCCGTTGCGGGGTCTGCCGTCGCGGTCACGCTTCTGGGCCTGTCGGTGGAGACCATCGGCACCAAATTCGGCGGCATCCCGCAAAGCCTGCCAACGCCCGCGCTGCCGACCCTCACGTTTGAGAAGGTCATCACCATGCTGCCAAGCGCCGGGGCCTTCGCGCTTCTGGGCGCGATCGAAAGCCTGCTGTCTGCTGTGGTGGCAGACGGCATGACCGGCCGCAGCCACCGCTCCAACTGCGAACTGGTGGCCCAGGGTTGCGCCAATGTGGCGTCAGGCCTGTTTGGCGGCATCTGCGTGACCGGCACAATCGCCCGTACCGCCACCAATATCCGCGCCGGTGCGCACGGGCCGGTGGCGGGCATGATGCACGCGCTGTTCCTGCTGCTGTTCATCCTGATCGCCGCGCCGCTCGCCAGCTTTATCCCGCTTGCGGGGCTGGCCGCCGTGCTGGCCATTGTGGCGTGGGACATGGTTGAAAAACAGGCCTTCGCCACGCTTGTGCGCGCGTCAAAGGGCGACGCTGCGGTGCTTTTGGTGACCTTCCTTCTGACCATCTTCCGGGACCTGACGGAAGCCATCATCGTGGGCTTCGCGCTCGGCTCGCTCGTGTTTATCTACCGCATGTCGAAAACCACCATGATCGAACAGCACATGCCGCTCGTGGCCGAAGACACAGCCGACGCCAGTGCCGAGGACCGCGTGCCTTATGACAGCGCCAGCGCCACAGACCCCGATATGGTGATCTACCGCATTTCGGGCGCTTTCTTCTTCGGGGCTGCGGCCTCTATCGCGTCTGTGCTTGACCGCATCGCAGACCATCACCGCGCGCTGGTGATTGATTTCTCGGCCGTGCCGTTTGTGGATTCAACCGCTGTCAGCACCATCGAAGGCCTGGCGCGCAAAGCCGCGCGAGGCGGCATCACCGTGTATCTGACCGGCGCGTCACCAGACGTAGCCCAAACCCTCCGCCGCTTCGGGCATATCACAGAGGCCGTGCAGTTCGAGCCCAGCATCAATGCGGCGACGGAGAAATGGCGGCAGCGAGGGGAATAGGGACCAAAAAGCAAAAAACCGCTGGCCCAACTGGACCAACGGGTCTTTTGATTGGCAGCCGAGGACAGTTAAATATGAGGCGGTTGCCGGCGCACTTAATAAGACGCACACGACTACCCATTTCCGCCTTTCAGCGCGAATATTCTGGCTGATCCGTTTATTCGTTTTTTGCGTCCACCATCTGATCAAACCAAGCCTCAAACATGGGGGCGACGCTTGGAGCATAGAACAGCACTTCGGCTATATCTTTCCTGAGCGCAGTATGGGCGTGGGTGAAGGCTGTGGCCGAGCCTGCCTTGTGACTGGGAGTGCCAAACAGTTTGGTCATTCGGGCTTCAATCGCCTGTTCCTCTACCTTGTCTGTAAGCACCCAGACAAGCGCAAGCTCGTCATCCCGAAACACAAATTCCGCCAACCGGAGCTTTCCGCCGAAGGAAAGGCCCGTGCAATCAATCTGGGTTTGGGCGCGGCGGGTACCTGGAATCTCGATCGGGTCGATGTTGCGTTCGGTCGTGCTGCTGCACACGGCTGACAACACCGTCCGCATGGACGGAAGAGACTGGTCAAAATCAATAGCCTCAGGCTTGAAATCGTCTGCATGGGCAGTGGCTGTGGTGGCAATGGCTATCACGCCTGCGGTGATTATGTGTTTCAGGGTTTTCCTCATCGTCGAATCCTTTTTTCTGGTTATTGGATGAGGGATATATGCCGCTGGCGTGCGCCTATTGCGTCCAGAAACAGGAATTTGGACGCTATTCTTCACGCTGGCGCACGCGGTACTCGGTTGGCGTGATTCCCGAAACCTGTTTGAAAGCCAGATTGAAAGCGGATTTTGAATTGAACCCTGCATCATAGGCAATCCTGAGGAAATTACATTTTTCAGGGGCGGCCTCTTCAATCAGCTTCTGGGCGTGAGCAACCCGCAGGCGGCTCACGATCTGTGGGAACCGTTCGCCTGTGTGTCCGCGGATCAACGACGACAGGCGTCGAGGTTCGATGCCACTGGCATCTGAAAATTGCTCGAGCCGAAGCTGGGGCGTAAGGTAAAGTTTCGATGTTTCCAGAAGGCGCAGCGCCGCCTCGGCCTCCTTCACCTCCTCAGCACTAAGGGGCGCGGTTTCCTTCGCGGGTGGGACCGCCAGAAATTCACTTGTCCGCAGACCGTCAAACATCAGGTGATACCGGAAGCTTTGCAGGATCAGCCAGTTCATCACCATAAAGGCGCCCATCAGCGTGATGATGTAGAATATATCGCTGTTGGCGGCGGCGAAAACATAGCCCATGAAAATGCGCCCGGCGTCATAGAGGCCAACGATGATCAGCGCGATGAAGCCTTGGGCAAGCCAATCCAACCGCGCCTGACGCTCATTGGCCTGATTTTCGGACACGCTCCTGTGGTAGGCCCGGATATAACGGTAGGTGGCATAAAAATAGGCCGCGATGCTTGTGAAACCGAGCACGTCGAACAATAGGTTCGAGGGCGAAAAGGGCATGGCAGCCAGAAAGGGAATGCCGTGCACCAGGTCCCGCCTGCCCAGAAGCGGTGTCTCGTGCGTGATATCCCGCACATAGAGATACACAAGCGGCCCATAGGCGAAACCGAAGGCAGACGTGATGTTCGGAAAGGCGCCGAGGTTACCGGTTTCAGCCAGCAGGTTGAGGGCCATATGCAGCGCGAAGGCAAACAACAGGAGGGCAAAGGCCCTCAGCCGCGCGCGGGGCATGGCAAGCACGCCAAAAAAAGCGGTTTGGAAAACAAACAGAAGCTGGATGATATTTGCGGTGTCCAGTGTCATGTCGGATGGTCATGCCGGTTATATGGCGTCAGAACATGTGAGACACTTTGCCTCCATTGATCACCAAGGGTGCTATGCCGTCAGCGTGCCAAATAACAGATCAGGGGTCCACAAAAGATTGCACCAGCGCAAATACAAAAAGCCAGCCCCGCAAGGGACTGGCTTTTGAATTGGTAGCCGAGGAGGGACTTGAACCCCCGACACGCGGATTATGATTCCGCTGCTCTAAC
This sequence comes from Kordiimonas lipolytica, assembly GCF_001550065.1. Next base: position 10,728 of record NZ_LRUB01000036.1, on the reverse strand, counting down.
CAGCTGAGCTACTCGGCCAAAATATACAGGCTTCCGACGCGTCTGTAACAACTCAAGACTACTCAAAACGGCTACACTGCCGCCGAAAGCTGCGCCGGTATAAAATGCGCGCGGGCGAAGGTCAAGCCGATTTTTGACTGATTTTTGACAGGCATCGATTTTTTGGCGGAAAATGCCACTGGCCCCACGCCCATCTTGTAAATTGGCACTGGTGCGCAGGGCCGCGGGCGCGTAGTTTCGCCCTACCGAACCGCGAGGAGGCGAAACATGGCACAGCACACCTACAACACCCGCACCACTTGGACCGGCGCGCTTGAGCACGGCACAAAAAATTACAAAAGCTACAGCCGCGACTATACCATCAGCATGGACGGCAAGGCCGACATCCTCGGCTCATCAGACCCCGCCTTCAGGGGTGACCCGGCCCGCCACAACCCGGAAGACATGCTGGTGGCCTCCGTCAGCGCCTGCCACATGCTGTGGTACCTGCATCTGTGCGCGGTCAATAATGTGGTGGTGACAAGCTACACAGATGACGCCGAAGGCGTGATGGTGGAAGGCAAGGATGTGATCGCGAAGTTTGAGAAAATCACCCTCCGCCCGCGCATCACCATCTCAGGCCAAAGCGACATGGAAACGGCCATGAGCCTGCACGCGGTGGCCAACAAGGAATGCTTCATCGCCAACAGCCTGAATTGCCCGGTGGCGCATGAACCCGTGATCGAGCGGGGCTGACACGCGCCGCTCCCGGTTTTCTAACGTATGGCGGTTTCCAGCATCAGTTTGGCGGCGCACAGCTTGTAGCAATGCTCGAACTCCTCGCACGCCACGCAGTCGTCCCATTGTTCCATCTTCACGCTGACCGCCCGGTCTGCCGTCCCCAGCCCCATGGAGCTCAGCTTGAAATCGAAGGCCTTGCCCTTCATGTCTTCATTGTCATGGACATGCAAACTGTCGTGAAACATGGTGCCGTAACAGTCTTTGTGTTTTTGCATCTCGTCATCTTTCCTGGAATTCAGCCCTAAGGATACAGGTCAGTCGCCCTTCGGGAAATGACCCTGCGTTCGGTTCGCGAATGCCACCAGCGACAGCATCACAGGCACCTCCACCAGCACCCCGACCACAGTTGCCAGCGCAGCACCGGAATTCAGGCCGAACAGGCTGATGGCCACAGCCACGGCCAGCTCAAAAAAGTTGGACGTGCCGATCATGGCGCAGGGCGCCGCAATCCGGAACGGCACCCGCATGGCCCAGGCCGCCCCATATGCCACCGCGAAAATGCCATACGACTGGATCAGAAGCGGGACGGCGATCAGCGCAATCAAGAGCGGCTGCGCCAGGATCACCTGCCCCTGGAAGCCGAACAGCAGCACAACGGTGACCAAGAGCCCCAAAATCGAGAAGGGCTTGAGCCGGGCCGTGAAATCGGACACCGCCTCCTCGCTGGCGTTCCCGCGCAAAAGCCTGCGCCGGGTGAACCAGCCCGCCAGCAGCGGAACAACCACATAGAGAAGCACTGAAAGAACCAGTGTGTCCCACGGCACGGGAATGTCCGTCACGCCAAGCAGCAGCACAACAATGGGCGCATAGGCGAACACCATGATCAGGTCATTCACGCTGACCTGCACCAGCGTATAGTTCGGGTCGCCCTTCGTCAGGTGGGACCAGACAAACACCATCGCTGTGCAGGGCGCCGCGCCCAGAAGGATCAACCCCGCGATATAGGAAGACGCATCATCCGCCGTCATGAAATCGGCAAAAACATAGCCAAAGAACAGCACACCCAGCGCCGCCATGGTGAAAGGCTTGATCAACCAGTTGACCACCAGCGTGATCAGAAGGCCCTTCGGCTGGTCCGCCACATGGGTGATGCTGGAAAAATCGACAGACACCATCATCGGGTAAACCATCGCCCAGATCAGAACGGCGACCGGCAGATTGACATTGGCATATTCAAGCTTGGCCAGAAGGGCGAACACATCCGGCAACAGCTGCCCCAGAAGGATGCCAACACCGATGGCGAGCGCCACCCACAGGGACAGCCATTTTTCGAAAATGCCGATGCCCGCCCCTTCGGATTCGGATACGGATTTAGTCTCTTCGGTCATAAAGCCCCCTGACATTTCACGTTTCGCAGCCTGCGCGTGCGCCCCAAAGCAAGGTAAGCAGCCGCCCCGAAAAAATCAAAGCCAGAAATGGCCCGACACATTAATTTCAAAAACCGTTCCGGCGTGAAAGCCATTGCCCTTCGCGGCGTCTTTTGGCAGGGTCTTGGCGTCCAACCAGAAGGAGCCACCATGCGCGCACCCTGCCTTGCCCTCATCGCCACCCTTTTCTTTGCCGCCCCTGCCCTGCAGGCAGATGACGCAGCCGAGAATGCCATCCTGAGCGCGATTGACGCGAACCTGCCGAAAGCCGAGGTGCTTCTGGAGAAGGCCGTGGGTATCAACAGCGGCACACTGAACTTTGAAGGCGTAAAACGCGTGGGGGACCTGTTCAGCGCGGAACTTGACGCCATCGGGTTCACGACCGAATGGGTGGACGGCACGGAATTTGGCCGGGCCGGACATCTGGTGGCCTCACACGGCACGCGCGGCCCGAAGATCCTGATGATCGGGCACCTGGACACGGTGTTCGCCAAGGACGACGATTTCCAGAATTTCACCCCGCTTGCGGATGGCCGCATCAAAGGCCCCGGCATCACCGACATGAAGGGCGGCGACGTGATCATCATCGAGGTAGTCCGCGCCCTGAAGGCCGCAGGCGTACTGGATGACGTCAGCATCCGCATTGTCATGACCGGGGACGAGGAATCCAGCGGCAAGCCGCTTTCGGCCTCCAAGAAAGCCATCGTGGACGCCGCCATCTGGGCGGATATCGCGCTCGGCTTCGAGGACGGCGACGGCAATATCAAGACCGCCGTCACAGCACGGCGCGGCAGCGTAAACTGGACGCTTGAGGTCACAGGCCGCCCCGCGCACAGCTCCCAGATTTTCACAGAAAACGTGGGCTACGGCGCGGTGTTAGAGGCCGCGCGCATCCTGAATTCCTGGCGCGTTGAACTTGAAGGCATGGAGAACCTGACCTTCAACCCCGGCCGCATTGTGGGCGGCACGCGGGTGAAGGATGACAAATCCACCGATACAGCCTCCGGCTTCGGCAAAACCAACGTGGTCGCCAAGGAACTGTTTGTCACCGGCGGCATCCGTGCGCTCTCGCCCGAACAGCTCGCGGAAGCCAAAGCCAAAATGCAGGCGATTGTGGCCGCGAACCTTCTGCACACCTCAGCCACGCTGACGTTCGAGCCCGGCTACCCGCCCATGGCACCAACGGCAGGCAACGCCAAGCTTCTGGCGCTCTATAGCCAGATCAGCGAAAAGCTGGGATACGGCGCCATTGAAGCCGTGAACCCCAGGAAGGCGGGCGCGGCGGATATCTCCTTCGCGGCAGACCATGTGGACATGGCGCTGGACGGCATGGGGCTGATGGGCAAGGGCGGCCACACCAAGGACGAGACCGCCGACATGACCAGCTTCAGGAAGAACATCCAGAAAGCCGCGCTCCTGATCCACGCGCTTGCGGGCCAACAATGAGATTTAGATAAAGGCGGGTTAACTCGCCGCGTCGATCAACCGTTTTAGCTGGGCGAGGTCTTGCTCTGTCAGGGGAGTAAGGGCTGAAAAGCGCGCCTTAGGCAGCGCCGCCACAGCCTTTGCATGCTCCGACAGGGCCGCACCCACTTCCCCGCGTGCGAGGGCTGCGATGGAACGCACTTGATGCCTGCTGTGTTTATCCTGCAGTGCTGTGGGTTTGGTTTTTGCGAGCGCAGGGGCTACCTCCTCCAAGCCTCCCTCATAGAGGGCCTGAAAAACCAGCTTTTCCTGCACATAGCCATCACGCGCAAAGGCTGTGAGCCCTTCAATATCGCTGGTCATATGCTCAAGATGCTGCCGGGCGGCCCCATGATCATCCGCATCTCTGGCCTGATAATATCTGAAACAGTGCCCGGCGCGCCATTCGGGGCTGCCCTTGGGCGCCTGTATCAGCGTTTTCACGGATTCATCCGGCCAACTTGAAATCGCGGTCTTCCCAATCACCAGTGCAGACATATGAAACTGGGCAACCGCAACACGGTACCCTGCCGTTTCCCGTAGTGCCTCAAGAAACCGTTTGCCATCGGTATGGAGCCCCGCAATGGTGATGGGCATAAGATTATACACGCCAATGAAGGCTGTGATCAGCAAGGTACACATCAGCGGAAAGAAATACAGCGCAGGTAGCGCCCCAAGCCCCAAAGCGCACAAAACCAACAAAAGAAGCGACGCAATGGGGCCTCCTGCAACAAAAACCATATATTGCCGCCTTGAAACCTGCTCTCCGTGCTCAGGCAGGCAATAGGCAAAACCGCCGGGAAAAAAGCCCCGCACCTCAAAGGAGGGAAGCTGCCGCCCTTTGTCAAAGGACCAGACAAAAGGCCCCACAACGAAAGCCAGTGGCCGCATGCCGACAAGGCGCCCAGCAAGCATATGCCCCAGTTCATGAACGAGGATTGACAAGAAATATCCAATGAGCAGGGAAATGATCACCAGTGGAATGATCGTCGCCTTATTGAGCCCCATTTCCGACAGGCTCGGCAGAAAATCATCACCGTATCTGGCCACCATCGCACCAAACACCGCCCCCACCAAAGCGCAGAGCATCAAGGACAAAACTGTTTTCCAGGTGATTTTCATATGCTCTCCCCCATCAAGCCAGAACCCTGTGCCCCAACCATACACATGCACCATCAGGCACACAATCCGGGTGTTCGCAGAGCTCCGCCCGTTCAGTGGTTGCTCTGTCGCGCAATAGGGCTTTGCACTATGGGGCGTTTCACTTATGTAAGGGCTATGACCAAGGCACCCTCCCCGCTTCCCATTGACGCCGTGCTGCCGCAGCTGCAGGAAACGCTGCGCGAGAGTGCCTTTGCCGTTCTGGTGGCAGCACCGGGCGCGGGGAAGACCACACGTGTGCCGCTCCATCTCCTGAGTGCGAATTGGCGCGCAGGTGGCCGCATCATCATGCTGGAGCCCCGGCGCATCGCGGCGCGGGCCGCCGCGCACTTTATGGCGCGAACGCTGGGGGAAGAAGTCGGCGAAACGGTGGGCTACCGGGTGCGGCTGGACACCCGCGTGAGCGCGAGGACACAGATTGAAGTGGTCACGGAAGGCGTTTTCACCCGCATGATCCTGGATGACCCGGAGCTTACTGGCGTCGCGGCGGTCATTTTCGATGAGTTTCACGAACGCAGCCTGGACGGCGACCTCGGGCTGGCGCTTGCGCTCGACAGCGCCGTCCTAAGGGATGACCTGCGCATCCTGATCATGTCGGCCACGCTGGATGCTACGCGCATGTCCAAGCTGCTCTCAGATGCGCCCTTGATTGAAAGCGAAGGCCGCGCCTTCCCCGTCGAGACCCGCTATGTGCCCATGAGGCCGGATGTCCGCATGGAAGACCATGTCGTCTCCACGGTAATGAAGGCGCTTCGGGAGGAGCATGGCTCCATCCTTGTATTCCTGCCGGGGGAAGCCGAAATCCGCCGGGTTGCCGAGCGCCTCATGGGCCAAGTGGCGGACACTACAGACATCGCCCCGCTTTATGGCCGCCTAACGCCCAAGGAGCAGGACCGGGCCATCGCGCCCGCGCGCGCAGGCCGGCGCAAAGTGGTGCTGGCAACCACCATTGCGCAGACATCCTTGACCATAGAGGGCATCCGCGTGGTGATCGACAGTGGGCTGGCCCGCGTGCCGGTCTATGAGCCCGCAACGGCGCTGACGCGGCTGGAGACCAGGCGCATTTCACAGGCCGCCGCCACACAGCGGCAGGGCCGCGCAGGCCGCACCGAAGACGGCGTCTGCTACCGCTTGTGGGCTAGGGGCCAAACAGCAGCCCTCCCCGCCTTCGACACGCCTGAAATCCTGGCGGCTGATCTGGCGCCGCTGGCGCTGAGCCTAGCGTCATGGGGTGTCACGGACCCCGCGCAAATGCAGTTTGTGGACCAGCCGCCCGCGCCTGCGTGGGCAGAGGCCACTGCGCTTCTTTCAAGCCTGGATGCCACCGATGGCAGTGGGCAGATCACCGATGAGGGCCGTGCGCTGGCGGCCTTCCCGCTCCACCCACGGCTGGCGCATATGATCCACCGCGCGGGCACGGGCAGCAATGCGCAACAGGCGGCAGAACTGGCGGCGCTGGTGTCAGAACACGGGCTGGGTGGTGACGCCATCGACCTTGAAGAAAGATTGCACCGTTTCCTTAATGACGGTAGCCCGCGGACCAAGGACGCCAAGGCGCTCGCCCGTCGCTGGGCCAAGCTGGCGGGGTGCGGACAGGGGCCGCGCGAGACTATGAGCATCGGGCAGATGCTCGCAAACGCCTACCCCGACCGGCTGGCACAGGCCGCAGGGTCGCGAGGCCGTTACAGGCTGGTGAATGGCCGCGCCGCAAGCCTGCCTGAGACGCACGCGCTGGCGAAGCACAAGTATCTGGTGGTGACAGACATCACAGGCCAGGCGGCGAACGGCCGCATCCGCGCAGCCGCACCGATTGATATCCAGGAAATCGAAGAGACCTTCGCCGGGCATATCACGGAGGAAACGCGGCTTGAGTTTGACGCCGGATCAAGGAGCGTGCGCGCGCGCCGCGTGCGCGCCATCGGCCAGGTAATCCTCGCGGACGCCACTGCCCGGGTTGAGGACACCGAAGCCGCCGCAGACATCCTGTGCCAAGGCATCCAGGACCTGGGTGCCGGTGCTTTGCCGTGGAGCAAGGGACAGCAGGCATTGCGGGCGCGGGTGACCTATTTGCATGAGAAGCTTGGCGCGCCCTGGCCGGACCTGAGCGACAAGGCCCTTGGGGAGGACGTCGCAAGCTGGCTCGCGCCTTATCTTTCCGGCGTCACCGCCATCTCGAAAATCACGCCGGATATGCTTGAAGGGACGCTGTCTGCCCTCTTGCCGTGGGAGCTGAGGTCACAGATCGATACGCTGCTGCCGTCCCATTTCCAGGCGCCGACCGGGTCGCGCATTCCCATCAATTACGCCCATGAAACCGCGCCCGCGATTGAGGTGCGCGTGCAGGAGCTGTTCGGGCTGACCACCCACCCGGCGATCATGGGCGGCAAGGTGCCGCTTCTCCTTATCCTGCTGTCGCCCGCGCATAGGCCGATACAAATGACGCAGGACCTGCCGGGCTTCTGGCAGGGCTCGTGGGCTGCGGTCGCCAAAGATATGAAGGGCCGCTACCCGCGACACTTCTGGCCCGATGACCCGGCAGGCGCTGAGGCCACCGCCCGCGCCAAGCCACGCGGCACATAGCCAAGACAATTGAGGGGCGACCACCGGGATGGTCGCTCTCGCTCTTTGTGTCTGTGTCTGTGTTTGTGTTTGTGACTGGGCTGCGCCTATGACCAGGGCGTTACCAGATATTTCTCGCCGGTTCGCATCGCGCGGTAATCCGTCACTGCTTCCTTGGTCAGCATTTCTTCCAGATTGACGCGCTTCTTGTAGCTGCTCGCGAATGTCGTGGTCAGGCTTTCAAGCACGCGCTTGCGCATGCGGCCAACCGTTTCCATGCCCACCGACTGGAGGAACGGGAACAACAGCCAGCCAGACAGCGTCCAGCCGAAGCCATAGCTTGGCGACAGGATTGTCGGCCCAACATCCAGCCGCCCATAAATGAACATGCGCTTTGGCTGGTTGGAGCCATAGCGCGAATATTCTGTCATTCTGCCCACAGCCACCTGTTCCATCGCCTTGAAGGCAGTGTCGACCGACTGCCCACCACCGATCGGGTCAAAGCCATAGAAAGCGCCCGTATCATCAATCGCAGCCCGCAGGTTGCCCATGAAACCGTCCGCCGCGGAATTGACAACGTGGGTTGAGCCCAGCTTCTCAAGAAGCTCGACCTGTTCATCCTTGCGCACGATATTGACAAGCCCAAGGCCGTCTTCCTTACAGATGCGGGTCAGCATCTGGCCCAGGTTGGATGCGCCCACCGTGTGCAGGATGGCGTCCTGGCCGTCCATCTTGGCGTTTTCAGCAAAGCCAAGGGCCGTCATCGGATTCACAAAAGCGCTCGCGCCGTCTTCCGCCGAATGGTCGCCAAGCGGAAGGCACATGCCCGCATCCGCGATTGCATATTGGCTGTAGGCATTGCCCGGCACACAGGCGACGCGCTGGCCCACAAGGGCCTTGGCCATGTCGCTGTCACCCGCGGCAACCACTGTCCCCGCGCCCTCGTTCCCCGCGGGCAGCTTGAGGCCGTGCCGCGCTTTCGAGCCCGTATTGAAGGGCTCAGGCATTTGGGCGACATATTTGCCGGGTGAATAATCGGCATTCTCAAGATCAGCCGCGCTGGTCAAGATGGCCAGGTCAGACGGGTTGATGGGTGCTGCTTCCATTTTTACCAGCACCTGATTGCCGGTGGGATCAGGGAAGGTCACATCCTCGATCGCCACGGTCAGCGTGCCGTTGCTTTCAAGCGTGGTGAAAAGTTGCTTACCCGTTGTGCTCATGCTGGTGTCTCCCTTTTGCGATGGCGGCTAGTGGCACGCCCGCCGGATATCGGCCCGGCGCACACCGTGTTCCTTAATGGTCATGTAGGACGGCTGCGATAAAGGCAAGCTGGCCTATCACATTAAGGCCAGGCAGCTTTCAGCCAAAGGGGACGATCGCAAAGCCACCCGCTATCGCCGAGTTATTTGCGCTTTAACTTCGCATTTGCACCAGCTTCATTAGCCTTTTTAGCTTCGTCCCGCGCGCGTTTCTGCGCCGCAGTCCATTTGGGCTTTTTCTTGGCCCCTTTAGCTTTCTTGGCCTTCGGCTTGCTCTCCGCTTTTTTCACCGCACTTGTTTTTGTCTCAGTGTCCCGTGCAGCCGTGGCGTTTTTCGCCTTTTCCTCAGCGGGCTTGTCCTCGCTGTACCTCGGCTTTGAACGGGCCTTGCCGTCCCCCTCCGGCATGCTGCGCCGCTCCTTCCGGTCATCACGCCTGCCTTCAGGTGCCCTTGCCGGGCCGCGCTTGTCGAAGGCTCTTTTTTCCCGGACAGGTTTTCTGCTGCGGCTGCTTTCGGCTTCAGGCACAGGACCGCGGAGTTTGTCGACAGTGATCGTCTTCTCCAGTTTGCGGCTGGGGCCAAGGGCCTCAAAAAACTTGTCAACGATATCGGGCGCGAGCTCGACATGCGTTTCATTTTCATGAATGCGGATCGACCCAATTTCCTGTTTCGTGATATGGCCATGACGACAAAGGGTTGGCAAAATCCAGCGTGGTTCGGCGTTATGCTTGCGCCCAACCGACAAAGACACCCACGTCCCATCACTAAAGTCCTGACGGTTCTTTTGGGGGCGCTCTCCCCTGTCTCTGCCTTTCGATCTGTCGCGGGCATTGTCCCTGTCCCGGCCATAATCACCTATCGGGCCGGTGTCCGACAGCTCTTCCGCCACTGGCCTGCCTGTTTGCTGCAAGCGAACCAGGGCTGCGGCGATCTGTTCCGCGCTATGATGGTCAAGAAGTTCCTGGACATGAGGGCGTTCCTCATCGGTCACAGCTTCAGTCAGCACGGGATCATTCAGGAAACGCTCGCGGTCGCGGGCGGCGATTTCCTCCATCGTTGGCGGCTTGGCCCACGCCGCATCAATCTGGGCGTTGCTGAGCAGCCGTTCTGTGCGCCTGCGTGCTGGATAGGGGACCATCAGGATACAGACACCTTTTCGCCCGGCCCGGCCCGTACGCCCGCTTCGGTGGAGCAAAATTTCCTTGTTCTTCGGGATATCCGCATGGATCACCAGCTCAAGTCCTGGCAGGTCAATCCCGCGGGCAGCAACATCAGTGGCAACACAGACGCGCGCGCGCCCATCCCGCATCGCCTGCAGGGCGTGGCTGCGTTCGTTCTGACTCAGTTCACCCGACAAGGCCACAACCGAAAAGCCACGGTTATTGAGGCGGCTCGTCATATGGTTCACTTCAGCACGCGTGCTGCAAAAGATGATGGTGTTCGGCGCTTCGAAATAACGGATCACATTGATGATGCCGTTTTCTTTGTCATTGGGTGCCAGCATCAGGGCGCGATATTCGATGTCCTGGTGCTGCTTCGTATCGCTTTTGGTTTCAATGCGGATGGCATCGCGCTGATAGCGTTTGGCAAGCCCCATAATCGATTTCGGCACGGTCGCAGAGAACAAAAGCGTCCGGCGGTGATCCGGCGCTGTATCCAGCATATATTCCAGATCATCCCGAAAACCGAGATCAAGCATTTCGTCAGCTTCATCAAGAACAACAGCACGCAGCGCTGTCATATCAAGCGAGCCCCGTTCAATATGGTCGCGCAACCGGCCGGGTGTGCCAACCACAATGTGCGCGCCCCGGTCCAGACTGCGGCGCTCCGTGCGCATATCCATCCCGCCAACACAGGTGGCAATGGTTGCCCCAGCCAGTTCATAGAGCCATTCAAGCTCGCGCTTCACTTGAAGGGCAAGCTCACGCGTGGGCGCGATCACGAGCGCCAGTGGCGCGTGTGCCTGGGTGAGCTTTTCAGCCCCCTCAAGAATATCGGGCGCAAGGGCAAGGCCGAAAGCAACTGTTTTGCCAGACCCCGTTTGTGCAGAAACGAGAGCGTCAGCGCCAACAAGGCCCGGGGCCAGCATTTCTTTCTGCACGGGTGTGAGAGAAGTATAGCCGCGTTTTGTTAACGC
>NZ_LRUB01000035.1 GCF_001550065.1 Kordiimonas lipolytica | reverse complement strand
TTACGCGATGATTTTAGCTACAACGCCGGCGCCAACGGTACGGCCACCTTCGCGGATTGCGAAGCGGAGGCCTTCATCCATGGCGATCGGAGCGATCAGCTCAACAGTCAGGTTCACGTTGTCACCAGGCATTACCATTTCGGTGCCTTCTGGCAGTTCAACATTACCGGTCACGTCAGTTGTACGGAAGTAGAACTGTGGACGGTAGTTCGCGAAGAACGGCGTGTGACGACCACCTTCCTCTTTAGTGAGGATGTAAGTCTCGGCAGTGAACTTGGTGTGTGGCGTGATCGAGCCAACGTGTGCCAGAACCTGGCCACGCTCAACGTCATCACGAGCTACACCACGCAGCAGCGCACCGATGTTGTCGCCCGCACGACCTTCATCAAGAAGCTTGCGGAACATTTCAACGCCAGTAACAGTTGTCTTCTGAGTGTCGCGGATACCAACGATCTCGATCTCTTCGCCAACTTTCACGATGCCGCGCTCAACACGACCAGTACATACAGTACCGCGACCGGAGATGGAGAATACGTCCTCAACAGGCATCAGGAATGCACCGTCAACAGCACGCTCTGGCTGTGGGATGTAATCATCAACGGCTTTCATCAGCTCGATGATCTTGTCTTTACCGATGTTGTCGTCACGACCTTCGAGAGCTGCAAGAGCAGAACCAGCTACGATCGGAATATCGTCGCCTGGGAAATCATACTCAGACAGAAGCTCACGGATTTCCATCTCAACAAGCTCGAGGAGCTCTTCGTCGTCAACCTGGTCAACTTTGTTCATGAACACAACAAGCGCTGGTACACCAACCTGACGAGCAAGCAGGATGTGCTCGCGTGTCTGTGGCATTGGACCATCTGCTGCGTTAACAACCAGGATAGCGCCGTCCATTTGAGCCGCGCCCGTGATCATGTTCTTCACATAGTCAGCGTGACCTGGGCAGTCAACGTGCGCATAGTGACGTGCTTCAGTCTCATACTCAACGTGTGCAGTAGAGATCGTGATACCACGCTCACGCTCCTCTGGAGCCTTGTCAATGTTCGCGAAGTCTACAGCTGCACCGCCGTATGCTTCAGCCAGAACTTTCGTGATCGCAGCTGTCAACGTCGTCTTACCATGGTCAACGTGACCAATAGTACCGATGTTGCAGTGCGGCTTATTACGTTCAAACTTTTCTTTAGCCATTGCCCGTCTACCTTTGCAAGCAATCACGCCTTTGTTCACACTCAGGCGAGCTTTCCATTTAACCCCGTGACACCCACCCGGGAAGTCACATGATGATGTCGCCCGAGAGGGACTTAATTGGAGCGGGTGAAGGGAATCGAACCCTCGTCGTAAGCTTGGAAGGCTTCTGCTCTACCATTGAGCTACACCCGCACAAGCCAGCGGCTCCTCTCGAACACGACAAGCCTTCCCGCGCGCAGCACCCGGAGGCGCTTTGTACAAGGAAGGATAAGTGGTGGAGGGGACAGGATTCGAACCTGTGAAGCCGAAGCGTCAGATTTACAGTCTGATGGGTTTGACCGCTCCCCAACCCCTCCACGTATATTCTAGTCCGCCAGCGATACTCGGGACAAAATCCCACTCCGAACTGGCGTCGCGGTGAGGGGCAATATGCGCATATAAATTCGCATGTCAACAGCAACTTCGGAACAATTCGTATTTTTTTGTTAGGTCTTTATAATTCCCTCACTTTAGCATAAGTGACACGCAACAATCTCCACGTTTCCGGCGGGTAATTCACCTGCCGCCCATGTCAGGAAGCACACAGGCGATGGCCAAGAAAGACTTTAAAAAGAATCCGGACCGCCGGACACCCAAAGGCAAGACACGACACACGAGCGGGCAGCGGACAGAGCATCAGGGCCCGCGCCCCCACGGCGAAGGCCGGCCAAGGCAATCAGGCCCCGCGCTGACACCAAAACACAAGAACGGTTTTTTCCTTTTCGGTCGCCATGCGGTCGAAGAAGCGCTCAGGAACCAGAAGCGCGAATGTATTCGCCTTGTTGGCACGCCAAAGGCTGTTCAGGCATCGGGCTTGGCAGCGATACGTCCGAACCTGCATGTGGACATAATAGAAGACGATAGCGTGCTCAGGAGTGCGGTCCCGGCCGATTCCCCGCATCAGGGGATTCTGTTGGAAGTGCGCCCCCTGCCCGGCCTGGACCTTCTGGACCTGGAGCCCACCGCTGGCGAGAAGAACATCATCCTGATGCTTGATCAGGTCACTGACCCGCATAATGTGGGGGCCTGCCTGCGTTCTGCCGCCGCGCTTGGTGCGCGTGCCCTGATAACCCAGGACCGAAACAGCCCCGGTGAATCCGGTGTGCTCGCGCGCGCTGCCGCCGGCGGGCTGGAGACCTTGCCCTGGGTCCGCGCCGCCAATCTGGCGCAGGCGCTAGAGGCCCTGAAGGACATGGGCTACTGGCATGTGGGACTGGACGGGCATACAGACACGGAGATCGGCAATATATCCATGGGCGACAATGTCGTCATTGTCATGGGATCAGAGGGCAAAGGCCTGAGACCGCTGGTACGCAAACATTGCGACGCCATTGCCAAAATCCCTATGACAGGTAAGGTGGAAAGCCTGAATGTATCCAATGCAGCCGCCATCGCGCTCTATGAAATGGGGAAAGCATGACCACTGCCGCAGAAATTATTGAGAAGCTGAACCTCTCGCCTCACCCTGAAGGCGGTTACTATCGCCGCACCTATTGCCACGACCGAAGGGTGGATGGGCGCGCCTATGCGTCTTCCATCTATTATCTGATCGAACAAAAGAGCTTCGCCTTGTGGCACAGGGTGGACGCAGACGAGCTATGGTTCTGGCACGGCGGCGCCCCGGCGATTATAGAGATGGGCGCAAATACGGTTGCAGACGAAAGCCACACAATGGGCATGGACGTCGTTGCAGGGCACAAGCCGCAACTGGTTATCCCCGGCAATACCTGGCAGCGCATTCGCAGCACCGGCGACTGGACGCTGTTTTCGAGCGTCGTCAGCCCCGAGTTTACCTTCGAGACACTCGACCTGCATATCGAAAGCCGCCCGGCAGACAAGTAAAGCCGCAAGACAGGAAACAGTGTGACAAGCGCACAGGACATTATCAACGAGCTTGGGCTGAAGCCCCACCCCGAAGGCGGCTATTTCCGCCGCACCTACAGGAATGCTGCAAACGGCGACAAGCGGGGCCACTGCTCCGCCATCTATTATCTGCTGGACCAACAGGACTTTGCCCTTTGGCACCGAATAGACGCAGATGAACTTTGGTGCTGGCACGCCGGGGCCCCTTTGACGCTCGAGATCGGCCGCGACAAAAACACCGCGCAACCCCAGACCCTTGGCACCGACATACTGGCTGGCGAACGGCCGCAAATCCTGGTGCCAGCGGACCACTGGCAACGGGCGCGCAGCAATGGCGGCTGGTCGCTCGTGAGCTGCATCGTTGCGCCAGAGTTCATGTTCGAGACCCTGGAACTGCCGGACGGCACCATCAGCTCCACCGAATAAGCCCCCACATTCAAGAACACCGTCGCAGTTATTCAGGGTTTAACTGTGGGTCGATTTCGCCTAGGGTGTGATCCGATCAGGATTGGGGATTTTCCTGAAAATAAGAATAACCAGACGTGAGCCTTACGGGCCTGACGCTTGAAGGGGAGTTGTATGTTGAACCAAGAAACACAAGAGAAAAACAGCCGCGACCTGTCGCAGCAATTCGAAACGTCGGTGCTGGCGGCCATTGACCGGCTGGGCGGCACCGCAGACGAGCTGGAGAGCGCTGCGGCCACCATGAATGGCGCCACGCAGGAAACCGTGGACGGCATGCAGCATGCGGAACAAAAAGCACGCCATGCCGGCTCAAGTGTCAACGCGGTCGCGGGTGCGACCGAAGAAATCTCGGCTTCTGTCGGCAATGTCAGCGAACAGATGGGCCGCGCCGCAGAAGTGACAGCAAAGGCGCTTGAGGAGGCCAATGACGCTTCCCGCCTGATTGCCACGCTGAACGAATCCGGCAAGAAGATCAGCGAAGTGATCAAACTGATCAACGACATCGCAAGCCAGACAAACCTGCTGGCGCTTAACGCCACCATTGAGGCCGCGCGTGCGGGCGAAGCAGGCAAGGGCTTCGCCGTTGTGGCGTCCGAGGTGAAGGCGCTGGCAACCCAGACAGCCCGGGCAACGGATGAGATCAGCCAACAGATCAACGAGCTTCAGGGCGCAACCACGGATGCCGTTTCCGCATTCGAGAAAATCAGCGGCCGCATCAAGGAAGTGGACGAGATCGCGGGCGAAGTTTCCGGCACCGTCAGCCAGCAGGCTGCCGCAGCGCAGGAAATCAGCCACAGCGCCGCGCAGGCCGCTGAGGCAACAAGCGGTGTGATTAGCGATTTTGACCATATGGGGGACGCCACATCACGGACGCAGGGTGCCGCCAGTGCGGTAACCGAGAAGGTCTCAAGCCTGCAACAGCAAGGTGCCGACCTGCGCGCCAGCGTACAGGACTTCATGAAGCACTTGCATCAGGGCTAATTGGTTGAAGGACGCTGCAGACTGAAAGGCCGTCCAGATTGGGCGGCCTTTTGTTTGCGTGATCTCTAAAAATTTACACAAGTTATTGTAAAAAGGTCTTTTTTCGTAAACAAGCCCTTAAACGTATATAAGACACAATGAGTCGCATGAGGTGGCGGAGCCAACCGGAATGTACTCATTGGCAGATGAGACTTTTCCAATACCGCCGAATTGAAGCCAGGTGTGTTGGCAGCGCACCTTTGCGACAACAGGTGACCTATGTCTGACGAAGCGGTTCTGGACACAACCCTTCCTATACTCGATAGCATTTCCATCAAGGACCCCATCGTTGACCGGGGCGAAGGCGACAACAGTGTAACGGTGTTGCTGGCCGCCTCTGATGCCGACAGCGAAGTGGCGTCCATCCGCGTGACGGTGACAGACCCGGAGGGCGGCACAATGGTAAAAATGCTGGGCGCCGCATCCGGCGAACTGACGTTTACGATCGCCGACGACAAGCCCGAGGGCGAATATAAGGTCACGGAAGTGGTGGTAACCGACACCGCAGGCAACGCCCGCACCTATGATGGCGCTGACCTATCAAGCCTGTTTGAAGTGGCCGTAACGGTGGTGAATGCCGAAGAGGATATAACCCCGCCTGAACTCGAAGACCTGACGATCCTTGATCCCGTCGTGAACATTTCAGACGGTGACCAGTCAGCCACTGTCAGACTGACGTTGTCGGACGACTTATCCGGCGTATCCGCTGCAACCCTATACATTTACAATGATGATGGCTTAAAATTGAATGTTCAGGGCCATTTGCGCACCGAATCTGGAACAATAACTTTGAATTTTCCGGACACTTTCCCAAGCGGCACATACTATTTTCGCTTGGATTTGTTCGACAAGACAGGCAATTCGAAGAATCTCTTTTCCGAAGATTTACAGGCACTGGGATTTACAAGCTCTGTAGAAGTAATCAACACCGCAAGTGATGGTACCCCTCCAGACCTAGTTGCTTTCGAAATTCAAGACCCCTTGGTCGATTGGTCGACCGGGGACACGCAAGTTACCATCAACTATGCTGTCGAAGACGCTTTATCAGACATTGAGATGATCTGGATATACATCCGAACAGAAGAAGGGCAGATTGTTACCGGTCGCAATTCTAACGCCAGTGAGGGCTCCCTAACACTCGATCTTCCTGGAAACGTGGAAAACGGTGACTATCGCGTCACCCTCTCGGTTACAGACACGGCAGGAAACACAAGAGCCTATTCCGCTGAAAGCCTAGAAAACCTTGGATTCAATTCAACCGTAACCATCATCGGCTCTGACCCTGATACAGAGAGCCCGTACCTGGTCCATCTTGCCATTGAAGATCCTGTTATTGATTTCTCAACCGGGGACAGAGATGTAACCTTGGGCGTGGAACTGGGAGATGACAAGTCAGGCATCAAATATTTTACTGTGATGCTAATCTCCCCATCGGAACAGATCGTTTCAATGAGTTTCAACGACACGAACAGCGCCACCCACACCTTCACTATTCCGGACTATTATGCCTCAGGTGAATATACGATCCGCATCTATGGCGCAGACAATGCCGGAAATGCATTTAATTTTACAACTAAAGGCCTGTCTTCTTTGGGATTTGCCGCATCCTTTCAAGTCTCTGACGCGGGTGGCGGCAACGACGACGACACCCTGCCCGGAGGCAATGAGGATGATGCAGACGACGGCGATGATGGCGATCATGACAAGGGCCACGGGAATGATGAGGATGGCTTAGACGAAGACAATCCGGGCAATTCAGGCGGCAGCAATGGCGACGACACCGACCATGACGATAACGATAACGATAACGATGACGATGGCGATGGCGATGCCGACAGAGACCATGACGATGACGATGACGATGACGATGACGATGACGACAATGGCCACGGCAACGACGAAGACGGGGTGGATGAAAGCAACCCTGGCAACTCTTCGGGTACCAATCGCCGCCATAAAGGCTCGGACGATGACGACACCATTGAGGGATCAGAAGGCGACGACACCATCACTGGCGGCGACGGCGACGATAACCTCGAAGCAGGCGACGGCGACGACCACATCTGGGCTGGCGCGACCGACACCGGCAATGACCGGCTCGCAGGCGGCCGCGGCAACGATGTGATCGGCGGCGGCAAGGGTAATGATCTCATCGTTGGCGGCAACCGCCGCAAGGGCGAAGATGACGGCGACGACGAAGGCAGTGATATCCTCTATGGCGGTGACGGCGACGACACACTGATCGGCGGGGCTTGGGACGACAGCTCCGGCGACGGCACCTTCAGCCTTGGCGAAGAGGCATCCGATGAGCTTGCGGCCAACAGCCTTTGGGGTGGAGACGGTGACGACCTGATCATCGGCGCGGACGGCGCGGACACCGTGGGCGGCGGCGACGGCAGCGACCGGGTGAACGCCGGCGGCGGTAACGACAAGGTCTATGGTGGCCGTGGCAGCGAGGGCGGCAGCGATGACGTGATCGATGGCGGCGATGGAGACGACATGATTTTCGCGTCCGACGGCAACGACTTTGTTCTGGGCGGCGACGGCGATGATGATCTCTATAGCGGCACGGGCAACGACACAGTGGATGGCGGCGATGGCAACGACACCCTTTGGGGCGGTGGCGGTGACGACCTGTTCACGGGTGGGAGCGGCGCCGACGTATTTGCCTTCGGGGCGTCCTCGGGCAACGATACGGTCACCGATTTCAGCGTGACTGAGGATGAACTAAGGCTGACGGCCACAGTGACAGACTTCACCGATGCCGAAAGTGTTGCGGCAGCAGCGACTGAGACAGCCATTGGCGGCAAGGTCGGGCTTTTGATTGACACCGGCGACGGCAACAGTGTGTTCCTCATCGGCCTGACGCTTGAGGACATCGGCTCAATGACGATGCTTCTGGACTGACCCGGTAGCGCAAGTAAGAAAAAGGGCCGCTCCGGGGAGCGGCCCTTTCCTTATCTCAGGTTCTTGGGAGAGTTGAGATGGGTTTCTTTAGATTGCGCGTTTGCGCATCTCGATCGCGCCATAGACGAAGCCGCCTGCAATCACCAGGCCCAGCCAGAATTGGCCGTTTGCGAGCGTGTAAGACAAGGCTTCCCAGGTTTCGCCGAACACAAGGTTCAGAAAGTCACTCGGGCCATCGATATCCACATGCGGGTTGCCATAGCGAACCTGCCAACCACCCATATGGGTGCCGAACCACTCAAGGAAGTTTGTGGTTTCAAACAGGATGGCTTCAACAGCGGCAACAACAGCCGGTGGCAGCACCGCCCACATAAAGGGTAGACGCGAGGCGTAGGAGGACACAAACAGCACCCAGGCCAGCAGCGGCAACGCCCAAAGCGTTGACATGATATAGTGCACAATAAACAGCGACCATGTGCCAAACATCAGGCCCAGCGGCCACATTTCCAGCACCGGTCCGCCCTGAAACAGCACAACAAGGCTGAGGAACAAGGCAATCACTATCTGCGCGGCCACCGCAACACCCAGGAACACCAGCGGCGCAACCACAACGGGCGTTATCAGCTTTGCCAACACTTCCTGCCAATCGGCCACAGGCATGGATTTCCAGAACAGGATCGACCGGTCCCGGCGCTCTTCATAAAGCGCAGACAGAAGCGAGAAGAACACCACGAACGGCAGAGCCACCCAACTGATGCCACCCATCACCCAGTAGCTCAGGGTAATAGCAGCTGGCAGTTCATGCTCGCCCTTGTCACTGTTGGCTGCCATATCGATGGCTTCGCCGAAGTTCCTGATTTCAGGATGACTGTCGAACACACCGTCGAATTCGATGGTGGCCCCAAAACCGATGGTCGATACGATCACCAGGAAGACCGACAAGGCCCCAAGGATCGCCGGCACCCGGATGTAGCCGTTCTTGCCGTCCAGAAGTTCGCGTTTAATGAGGGCTGTGAACGTATTCATTATGCCTCTCCTGTCATGGTCGCCACGAAAATATCCGCAAGGCCCAGGCGGCGCGTTTCGCCCAGTTTGGCCAGCGTTTCGCGGTCAATATTTTTATATACGCACGTGGATTTGCCGAAGGTTGAGCCCTTTGCAATCGGACCAAGCTTCATTGCTTCTTCCTCTTTACCTGGGCTTACCATCACCTCGATGAACTGCTGTGTCAGCTCGTCCATATCGGATTCAAGCACGATATCGCCGTCCTTGATGAACATCACATCAGAGAGGATATGCTCCACCTCTTCCACCTGGTGGGTGGTGATGATAACCGTCCGCTCCTCATCGAAATATTCTTCGAGCAGGCTTTGATAGAACTGCTTGCGGAAGATGATATCAAGCCCCAGCGTCGGCTCGTCCAGAACCAACAGCTTGGCGTCAATGCTCATCACCACCGCCAGATGCACCTGAACGGTCATGCCTTTTGACAGGGCCCGCACCTTGCGCTCAAGCGGCACTTTCGTGCGGCTCAGGAAGTCCATGGCTTTGGCCCGGTTGAACTTGGGGTGAACGGCCTCGACATAGTCAAGGACCTCCACAACCTTCATCCATTTCGGCAAAGTCGCCACATCGGCGATGAAGCAGACATCCTGCATCAGCGCGTCGCGGTCCTTCGATGGATCGAGGCCGAGCACGCTCAGCTCACCATCATAGGACGAAAGGCCGAGTACAGCATTCAGCATAGTAGTTTTGCCCGCGCCGTTCGCGCCGATAACACCCAGAATACGACCGAGCGGCACCTTGAAGTCCACGCTCCGAAGCGCCTGGAAATCGCCAAAGCTTTTGGAAAGGCCTCTTGCTTCAATTACATAGTCTGTCATTTGGCCCTCCTCTAGTGACTGCGGCTGCTTTTGAGCAGCTCTTCTGTATCAAGACCCAGGCGGCGGATGGTGTCCATCACGCGGGGCCATTCTTCATTAATGAAGCGCTCGCGCTCGGCTTCCATCAGCTTGTCGCGTGCACCTTCAACCACGAACATTCCCAGTCCGCGCTTTTTCTCAACCAGTCCGTCCATGACAAGCTCCTGATAGGCTTTTGAGGCAGTGATAGGATTAATTTGCATTTCCACGGCTACATTCCTTACGGAAGGAAGGGCTTCGCCCTCAACGAGGGAGCCCTCCATGATGGCCGTGACCACTTTGTCCTTCAGCTGCCGGTAGATCGGCTGATCGTCCGTCCAATCCGGCGTCATACGTGCTCCCCTTTCTTACGCTGCAGCTGCAAAGAGCTGGATGTGCACGGATTGTGCGGTGCGCTTGAGAACACTCGCCTCGCGCGCCAGTCGGCGGCTGCGGCGATGTTCGCGTTTCAGGTGATGTTGGGATCTCATCGACATTTTTGTTTCTCCTCGCATATCCGGTTTTCCCGGAGTTTGTTGTTATCGTCTTGTTATCGTTATGCTGTCGTCAGTTTTGAGCATTTACCCCTTGGCCTTTTCGGCTCTTGGTGGGGCGGGGGCCGGGTCTTTATATTTTTGTCCGGCCCCCTGCTCGTTTTCCTCGCTGTCGAGATTATCTCTCGCTTCTGTTCTTTGCTGTCGTCACTCGGGCCGGGTGTTTTCACCTCTTGTCCCGTACCGGCGTTCCTCGCTGAGCCTTTTGGCTCTTGTTTTTTGCCCTTGCCTCTTGTGCCGTGCTTGGAGTGGCTTGAGTGTCTGTTTGGGCGTTTTATCGTGCCGGTGTATTAGTTATGTATAACACCATGTCAGACTTGGCAAGAGGCGAGATCACTTTTCTTGCCACAAAACAAACAACCTATTGATTTTATTGGGTTTAATTTTCAGTAGAATTTAGTCAGAGGTGCACTTGAGGTGTATGAGGCGTGTGTTACAGCTGTTATACTTCCCGTAAAAAACCCCTGATTCTGGCACTGTATAAACACCTGCCAACACACCTTTTATCCCGGTCATTTTTTATTGAGCACTCGTTCAAAAATAAACGGCACTGCAAAACTCCTGTCATGTGGATGTGGAAGATTGCCCTGTATTCTAGGCCACATCCGGCCCGACCAGTAACGAGGCAGTTCCATGAAAAATCTACTTACCATTGTCACAATCCTGCTTTTAGGCTGGCTTCCCGCCAGTGCTGAAACGAAAACAGAAACCGTAATCCTGATCACCATCGACGGCCTTCGCTGGCAGGAGGTTTTCACCGGCGTGGATGAAGCCTTCTTCGACCAGGAAGCCTATATTGCCCACAAGAAGCACCATGAGGCATTCAAGGCACAATTCGGCGCGGAAACACCTGAGGCCCGGCGGCAGGCCCTGATGCCTTTCTTTTGGTCGACACTTGTGCGTGAAGGCCAGCTTTATGGCAACCGCAACAAGGGCAGCGTGGGGCGGTTGACCAACCGTTTCCATTTCTCCTACCCCGGCTATTCGGAAATCCTGACGGGCATTGCGGATGACGCGCGTATCACCAGTAACGATAAAATCCTGAACCCGAACCGCACGCTGCCGGAATGGCTGGCCGCCAAGCCGGAGAACGACGGCAAGGTAGAAGCGTTCGGTTCATGGGACGTATTCCCCTACATCCTGAATGAGGAACGCGCAGGCATTCCCGTAAACGCCGGCTTTGAGGATTATCCCGCTAGCGGTGACGAAAAGGTTGCGTTCCTCAACAAACTGCAGGGCGAGGTTCCTAGTCCCTGGGATACCGTGCGTCTGGACGCCTTCACCATGGGCTATGCCCGCGCGGCGCTGAAGCGCGAAAAGATGCGCTTCGTCTATATCGCGCTGGGGGAAACGGACGACTTCGCCCACGACGGCCACTATGATCAATATGCGATGGCCGCCCACCGCACGGACACCGCAATCGCAGAGCTGTGGACCTGGCTGCAATCGGATGACCGATACCGCGGCAAAACCACACTGCTGATCACCACAGACCATGGCCGCGGCAGCGACAGCCTCGACGCATGGCGCCATCACGGTCGCTTCCCCTACACCAAAGAAGATGGCGCAGAAGCCATCAGCGATTTCAAGGGCGACGACGCCATCTGGATGGCCGCTATCGGGCCCGACACACCCGCACTGGGCGAAGTTGAAGGCCGACATGAGGTAACAACCAACCAGATTGCCGCTACTGCCGCCCGTTTCCTGGGATACACCTTCGAGAGCGACCACCCTTCCGTGAAAGCCGGTGCGCCGATCACCAGCATGATGGACACGCCCCTTGAGGCCGCGAGATAAGCTGCAGGACGAAAAAATGGCGGGGCAATTGCCCCGCCAAGCCTGCCACTTGGAAGGTTCAGCCACGCTACCTGAGGGAGGGATGGCTCAAAGGCTCTAGAGCCCCGGAGCCGTCAGGACGGGGAAAGGTGACTGAGCAGCAGAGATTTTTCAAATACAGGTTTGCCATCCGCGTCCCGCGCCTGCAGGACAATCAGCGGATCAGGCACATTCCAGTCAATCTCGATCACGCCGAAATTCACTTTCGTGTACATGCAGCCCGGCAGCCGGTAGGCATTTGGGCTCATGTTATGCCAGGTCTGTGTGAGGCCTGAGGAGGTGAAATCATATAGGGGGTAAGGCGCGTGATCGTCCTGGCGCGAAATTTCAGCCCAGTGAGTATCACCGCTGATGAACAGCACGCCGTTCGCCCGCGTTTTGCCAATCAGGTCAATCATGCGCTGGCGCTCATTCGGGAACAGGCTCCAGGCCTCCCACCCCGGGAAAGTGGAGATGAACTGCAGGCTTGAGCCAATGATACGCAGCTTCGCGGGTTTCCTGAGCTCGCCCTCAAGCCAAGACCACTGCTTTTCCCCAAGCATGGTCGCCCCCGCATCCGTCACCGGCACATAGGGCCCGAGCGCCATCTGGTCGCGCCGTTTGGCTTCAGCCTCACTGACGTGCCTGATCGGCGTACGGTTCCAGCGGAGGTCCAACAGGATCACCTGCACACGCTCATGCGCGGGACCATATTCATAGGAATGGTAGATGCCATCGTCATCCCGGCGACGGGCGCCGCCTTCATCCCCCCAGAATTTCAGGAACAGGTCTTTCGACTGCTCTTTCATGGGGTATTCGCGGCCCGCGTCGTTTTCGCCATAATCATGGTCGTCCCATGTGGCAATCACCGGCGTCTTCCGGCGCAGCTTCGCGAAGCCCTCTTTGGCCGCCAGACGTCGGTATTTATCCGCTAGCAGCGCCATATCGCGTGTATCGCCGTAAATATTATCGCCCAGCATCACGAACAGATCAGGGTCCAGGTCCTGGATTGGCTCCCAGATCGGTTGGGCCTTGTCCTGATGGGCGCATGAGCCAAAAAGAATGCGGGACAGGCGCTTGCCTGCTGCCCCCGTTTTGGCGAAAGCGCCAGCGTCCGGCAGGCCAACCATCAGCGCCGCGCCCGCGGCCCCCATCAGCTTCAGTGTATCGCGTCTAGTGGTCAATTCACTGCTCCGTCGTCATATTCTCAGAAAAAGCGGCAGGCGGCCGGAGCCACCTGCCAGTTGGTTCACCGTAGTGCGCCGTTGGGAATGCTAGAACTTCAAGGTCAGGTTTGCAGTAACCTGACGGTCAGCACCGATGAAGTAAGAACCCGGCGTACCGCCGCCCAGATAGTTCTTATCCAGAAGGTTGGTCACATTCAGGCTCACATCCACCGCCTGAACGCCTGGGATCACACCCTCGTCCAGCGAATAGCCGACCCATGCGTCAACCAGCGTGAAGCTATCCAGCTCTTGCGTGTTGGCGAAATCGCCGAAGCGGCTGCCCACATGTTTGGCAGAGATACCTGCGCGCAGGCCTTCGTTTGCGTAAGAAAGCGTGCCAACCAGCTGGAACTCAGGTGCCAGCGCAACCTTGTTGCCTTCGACAACATCGGCGGTCGTGTCGCTATACTCACTGTTGTTGAGGGTCAGTGAGCTGTAGAAGTTCCAATAGTCAGCGAAATCAGCGGAGATGCTGGCTTCAATACCCTTGGACTTGATGCCGCCTACGTTGAGGTAAGTACCTTCGCCTTCTTCCAGATAATCGATACCGCTGGTGCCGTCGCCCGCAGATACGAAAGTGATGCGGTTGTTGAACTTGATATAGTAACCGGTCAGCGTTGCCCGCAGCCACTCGTTGGAATAACGGATACCGATATCGAAGTTGTCGGCTGTTTCGCCTTGAAGGTCCGGAATATTCGGGTTGGAGGCGCTGGCACGACCTTCAATCACATTGTCCTTGATGGCGGCGAAGTTCTGGCTGAAGCCACCGAAGACTTCCAGGTTGTCTGTGGCGTTATAAACCACACCGGCGGTGATCAGGATGTCAGAATCGCTATCCAGTTCCTGCTGGGCTTCGTTGCCGAAATTATCCTCGCGGGAGAGGTCCACAAAGAATTTCTTGATGCCACCGCGCAGTGTCAGGTCGCCGATCTCGAACGTGTCTTCAGCATAAAGCATGATCGTGTCGGTCTGGAATGTACGGTCATACTGGCGCCAGTATTCAGTTTCATCAAACTCGACACCAGCCAGAATATTGGTGCGTTCGTGCCAGGTGCGGTATTCGTCGCGGGTGTTATCTTCCCACCACAGACCAGCGCGCAGCGTGTTGTTTTCGCCCATGCGGTAAGCCATGTCAGCCGTTACGCCAAAGCGTTGCTTGCCATAGTTAGTGTGGCGGTAGGACCCAACAGGGATCGCTGTCGCATCATAACAAGCCGGGTTGTTGGCTGGCGAGCCGCCGCCATATGGGAAGGTCAGCGTGGCTGTACAGTCAGCATTTGGCGCGAGCGGGTTGCCGCCATTGTCGGTGAAGGTATAGGCACCTGCGATGCTGCCGCCATAGATGGCGCCATTGGACTGCACGTCGCCGCCGGATACGGCCACCAGGTAAGGAGGCGTCCAGTCACCACGGCCCCAATTGTCGTGGAAATATGGTGCTACGGTGAAGTCCAGATTTTCGCCCTTGTATTCAGCTTTGACATAAGCGAACCAGTTTTCCCGCAGCGTGCCCCAGCCCGGACGGTAAACCTGGTCAACATACGGAACACCTGTGACTGTATCGGTCAGGCGGTCCCAATCTGGGTCTTCTTCGAACTGTGCGATGGAAATACGCTGATAGTTGTTTTCCCAGGTATCATCCCAGGAAAGACGGCCCGTGAAGGTCCATTCGTCCTGCTCGGACACGATCTTGGCTGCGAAATGATCGCGCTCGGTGCCGCCTGCGTTACCGATCCATGCGTCGTTCGACTGGGTCGAATAGCTGAAGTAGGCGCTGGTACCCTCAGCGAACTCGCCAGTGTCATAGCGGAAGAAATAACGCTCGGCATTGTTTTCGCCGAAGCTCAGACCCGCCCAGAAACGGCGCTCTTCAAGCGGGTTGCTGGTCTGGAAATCGATGGTGCCGCCAAGGGCTTCGTGGGACGGCGAGGCGATATCAGCCGTACCCTGGGAAACGATGGCACGCGCCAGGTTTTCGCTGTCGATATAACGGTTGGCTTTCGCACCGCCGCCATAGTTGGAATTGCCGTTCGGCAGGCCGTCAATGGTCATGCCGATCTGCTGCTCTGAGAGACTCACGGTAAAGCCACGAACAGAAAGGCTTGTGGACCAATCATCAGACCCGAAGGTGCCGCCTTCAGAAACGAAAATACCTGGCAGGTTGTCGATCACGGACAGAACGCTGGCGGCGTCTGGTTCCTGATCAAGCATAACCGGGTCTGTCGCGTTGTTCGCAAAAGTGGTTTTGCGGGCTGAGACGATGATTTCCTCGAAATCCGATGATGCGTCATAAGCAGCTTCGGTTGCTGCTTCTTCCGCAGTAGCTGCCGCGGATACAGCAAGGATGCTGCATGCGCCGAGCAGTGCGAATTTATTTAATTTGAGTGTCATATTCCTGAGCCTTTGAGTGTTTAAAATTGTTCTCTATTTTTATTGAATGGATGTTCAATAAAAATGTCGCAGGCGTGTTAATGCGCTGAAAGAATTACGCTTTAGTGACACTTTCATGAGAGTTCAGAAAAACTTGGAAAGCCCCATCAAACCCTTGAAATGGCTTGTTGAAGGCGGCATCTACACTCGGATCAATGCGTATTAGAGGTAAGATTTTAGGCAGGTGACCGGTTAAGACCACGCGTGGATATATCGATCAAAACTTGATTCGACTTGTAGGCGAATCTCATCCAGAAGTGGCGCCTTGCTGCTGGTCGCAGACCGGAGCCAAAACCCATCGATCAGGGAGGCAAAAATCTCGGCTCCTGGGGCGACGGCCTCGGGCATGACAAGCGCCTTCAATTCACACCGAAGATTTGAAAGAAGACGCCTGTTATAGATGCGCTGAAGCCGCTTCAATTCCGGTGAAAAAGGAACCTGCGCCCAAAAGGCCAGCCAAGCCCGAACAATCTGAGGTTCATATTGTTCGTCATCGAAATTGGTTGCGACGATGGCGGACAACCGTTCACGCGGCGTTACAGCATTCTGAAGACGATTGAGGAATGCGTCATGCAGTTCAAACAGCACCCGAGCCATCGTAGCTTCAAGAAGAGCCTGCTTGCCACCGAAATAGTGCGAGATGATGCCCACGGACAGACCCGCTTCCTTTGCAATCCGTCCCACGGTGGTATCCGCATAGCCAACACTGGCAATAGTACGAATGGTCGCGTCAATCAGTTGCTGACGCCGAATGGGCTGCATTCCAACCTTAGGCACGTTTGTCCCTTTGCATTATCATGAAGTGTCTTGCTGCCACAGCGCCTATGGCTGGGTCAAATCATTACTGCGCTGAAGGTAATCGCTCGCCTGCAAACCTGTGTGTCAGGCATGTCAGGAACAAAAGCAGGTGCCCTGCGCCCAGCATGATGAAGACGGCATACTGCCCCCACAGTCCCGCCAATACCCCGATAAGAAGCGGCCCCAGAAACGACCCTTTGCCGTTAAGAAGCAACAGTCCGCCACTTGCGGCCAGGCGGTCCTTGTCTTCAAGCCGGTCATGCACAAGCGACACAGACAACGCGTAAAGTGGCAATGAGCATCCACCAAACAGGGTAGCAAAAGCCAGCATGACGGGGAATGAAAGTGGCAGCAGCAGGCAAAATGCACTGACACCTGCCGACAAGGCGCAGGCCATAAAGACCCGCTCTCTTCCGATCACGTCAGAAAGATGCCCCAGGGGATATTGGAAGGCGCCGCCACCAACAATGAAAGCCGCGACAAAAAGGCTGACGTGCCACTCGCTCCAACCAAGGGATTGCGCGAATGCGGCTGTCAGCCCAAACACGGCACCGAAGCTTACGCCAACAACTAAGGTTCCCATAAAGCCGACCCGGCTCGCCGCAAGCACCGCGCCCAAGGGCATTCGCTGGCTATGGTCAAGTTCGGTTGGCGCCTGTTTACCAAAGTGAAGCATGCTGCCGGCGCCCACCACTGCCGCTGCCATCAAGAAGAAGATCGTATCCCCATGCAGCCAGCTTATGCTCATCAGGAGCGGCGCCAGGCCAGCGCCTATAAACCAACACACCATATAAAGGCTGAAAACCCGGGCCCTGCTTTGCGGGCTGGATTCCAGATTGAACCAGCTTTCGACAACCACATAGTGGCAGGCAACAGCTGCACCCGTGACCAACTGCAGTAAACACCAGGCCCAGAACGTATGGAAATAGGCGTACCCACAAAGTGCGACGGAGGCAACCAGCGCCGCCCGCACAAAAAGTGTCACATGGCCCGAATATCTGATCAGCCTGGGAGCCAAAACCGCGCCGCCCAAAAGCCCCGCAAAATAAGCAGCTACAAGATATGCCGCGTGCGTAGCTGCTGCCTCACTAAGCCCTGCGCGGTAAGCCACCACTGTGCCTTGAAGGCTCGCCACCGCCACGAACACAAGAACGGCAGAGAAGACATGTTTCATGTTTCGGATTGACGCCTTGCCCCGCGAATTGACATTGTCTTGCTCTCGGGAAATTCTGCTCATCGACAAGCGCCCTGGTTCCTATGCTGATTGGATTGACTTGGGAACCGCCAACCTCATGGAGCCTCTAGGCCATGAATGTGTATCTTTTTTTTAAATTGAACGAATATTCAATAAAAATCCCCTGTTGGGCTAAAGCGAGCATTTGGTTCACTGCTGCGGCCTAAATGAAAGAGGCGACTGAAACACAGCCGCCCCTCACTTTCCTTAAGCCTTGTTACTCAATGCTTCAGCGTCGCCGTGCTTTCGCCTGACGCTGCCGAACAGACTGTAGAGCACTGGCAATACCACAAGCGTCAGCAGCGTCGAGGAGATGATACCGCCGATCACCACTGTGGCAAGCGGACGCTGAACCTCGCTGCCAATCCCGACATTGAGCGCCATTGGCACGAAACCAAGGCTGGCAACAAGGGCTGTCATCATCACCGGTCGAAGGCGCGCAAGCGCCCCTTCCCTGATGGCCTCGGCAAATGCCTTGCCCTCATCCAACAGGCTACGGATGAAAGACACCATCACCACGCCGTTTAGAACCGCCACCCCCGAAAGCGCGATGAAACCAACGGCCGCAGAAATGGAAAAGGGCATGTCCCTGAGGAACAGGGCCGCCACCCCACCCGTAAGTGCGAGCGGGATACCGCTTGAGACGATAAACACATCCCGCCAACGGCCAAAGAGCGTATAGAGAAGCCCCAGGATCAGGAGAAGCGCCGCCGGGACGACGATACGAAGCCGCTCAGCCGCTGAAATCAGCTGCTCAAACGTGCCGCCGTATGTGACCCAATAGCCAGCTGGCACATCAACGTCACGAGCGATTGTTGCCCGCACTGCTTCCACAAAGCTGCCCAGATCACGGCCCCGCACGTTGGCGGTCACCACCACACGGCGCTTACCGTTTTCGCGGCTGATCTGGTTTGGCCCGATCGCCACTTCGATCACGGCAAGCTCTGAAAGCGGGACGAAAGAGAGGTCACCCTCATCCCCTTGCCGCAGATGATCTGGCAATGGCACAGGCAGGCGACCGATTGCGGCCACATTGTCGCGCAGACCTTCAGGCAGGCGTACCACGATATCGAAACGGCGATCGCCTTCGAATATCTGGCCTGATACCCTGCCGCCCACAGACGTGGAGATCACATCCTGCACGTCAGCAACCGAAAGGCCGTAGCGTGCCAGCGCCTCGCGGTTCGGGATAACGGACAGGATCGGCAGACCGGTTGCCTGCTCCACCTGAATGTCTGCCGCACCGGAAATGGTGCCCATCACGCTTTCGATCTCCTTAGCGGTCGATAGCAGCGTGTCCAGATCATCGCCGAAAACCTTGACGGCCAGGTCCGCCCGAACACCAGAAATCAACTCATTGAAGCGCATCTCGATCGGCTGGGTAAACTCATACTTGTTGCCAGGGAAAGTGACCATCACGGCCTTGATCTCTTCAATCAATTGGGCCTTCGGCTTCTTCTGGTTTGGCCACTCCTTCCTGTCCTTGATCAGGATGAAAGTGTCAGCCACGTTTGGCGGCATCGGGTCTGTCGCTACATCGGCGGTGCCGATTTTGGAAACAACCTTGTCCACCTCCGGGAAGTCGCGCAACCGCTCTTCAAGCGCTAGCTGCATATCGATAGCCTGGCTGAGGCTGGTTCCCGGAATGCGGAGCGCATGCATGGCAATGTCACCCTCATCAAGGCTTGGAATAAACTCCGAGCCCATTTTGGAGGCCACATAACCTGTTGCGCCCAACAGGGCTACAGCCGCCACAACCACGAGAAGGCGCGCCTTCAGCACGAAGTCCAGAAGCGGCCCATAAAGCGATTTGGACGCCCGCACAACCGCGCTTTCCTTTTCCTGCACCTTGCCGGTCACGAAGGTCGCCACCGCCGCTGGAACAAAAGTGATGGAAAGCACAAGCGCGCTCAGGATCGCCATCACCACGGTGAAGGCCATCGGATGGAACATCTTTCCTTCCACGCCGGTAAGCGCAAAGATCGGGATGTAAACCACCGCAATGATGACCACGCCGAAGATGCTGGGTTTGATCACTTCACGCGTTGCATCCGCCGCCAAAGCGTGTCGCTCATCACTTGAAAGCAACCGCCCGAGCTTGTGCTGTTCCTCTGCAAACCGCCTGAGACAGTTTTCAACGATAATCACAGCCCCATCGACAATCAGGCCGAAATCAAGCGCCCCCAGGCTCATCAGGTTTCCGGACACCTTGTTTTCCACCATGCCCGTGATTGTCATAAGCATGGAAAGCGGAATCACCAGTGCGGTAATCAGCGCAGCACGCACGTTACCAAGCATGAAGAGCAGGATCACAATGACCAAAAGCGCCCCTTCGATAAGGTTCTTGGCCACTGTATTGATGGTTTTGTCCACCAGCACCGTGCGGTTATAAGCTGGTTTGATCACGACACCTTCGGGCAGCGTTTCATTGATTTCCGCCACCTTTTCATCAACGGCTTTGGAGACAATGCGGCTGTTCTCGCCGATCAGCATGAAAACAGTGCCCAGCACCACTTCATGCCCGCTTTGTGTGGCGGCGCCGGTCCGGAGCTCCTCTCCCAGGGCCACGTTGGCCACATCCGTCAGCCGGATGGAGACACCATGCCGCTGGGTAATGATGATCTTTTTCAGGTCATCAACCCCGTCAGCCTGCCCTGGCACGCGCACCAGATACTGCTCGCCCGCACGTTCGACATATCCCGCGCCTACGTTGGCGTTATTGCGCTCAAGTGCATCGATGATATCGCTCAGCCCCAACCCGTATGCTGACAATTTGTCAGGCCACGGCGTAACGTGAAACTGCTTCTGGAAGCCGCCGATGGTGTTAACCTCGGTCACCCCCTTCACTGTCACCAATTGTGGCCGCACGACCCAATCATGAATGGTTCTCAGATCCGTGGGTGTATAGGCTTCACCATCCGCGTTCACTGCACCCGGTAAGGCATCGACTGTATACATGTAAATCTCACCCAGGCCCGTGGCGATCGGCCCCGGCTCGGGTTCGACCCCCGGCGGCAACTCGCCCTTCACGATTTGTAATTTTTCGCTGACCAACTGGCGGGCGAGATAGACATCGGTGCCGTCTTCGAACACTACAGTGACCTGCGACAGGCCATAGCGGGAAATCGAGCGGGTATAGTCAAGCTTCGGCAAGCCGGCAAATGCCTGCTCAATCGGGAAGGTGATGCGCTGTTCGGCTTCAATCGGCGAATAGCCGGGCGCTTCTGTATTGATCTGCACCTGCACATTGGTGATGTCAGGCACGGCATCAATCAGGAGCCGCTGGAAGTTGAAGGCGCCGAGCGCCGCGACCGCGAGCACGAGAACGAGGACCGTCCATCGCTTGGCGATCGCAAAAGATATTATTCTGTCTAACATGATATATCCTCTGGACGCCTAGTGGTCGTGGGCAGCGCCGTCTTTTTCGACGTCTGCCTTGATCAGGAAGCTGTTGCCGGTGACATAGTCCTGGCCAGGCTTGATACCGCCAAGCACTTCAACCCACTCAGGTGTCCGTTCGCCAAGCTCAAGCATGCGCACTTCATAGGCCTCGCCTACCTTGGCAAACACCACCGTGAAATCGCGAAAACGCTGAAGCGCCTCTGGCTTTACGGCAAGCGGCACCTCGCGGCGCTCAACAATAGCCTTACCTTTCACTGTCATGCCCGGCATCCAGATCTTATTCGGGTTTGGAAGATGCGCATGCATGATCAGCGTCTGGGTGGCGCTTTCCGCTGTCGGCAGATAGAACTCCAGCTCTGTCTCCCCGCGGCGCTTTCCGTCCACGGAAGAAATCATCACCTTCTGGCCAGGTTTCACCGTGGCAACATCACCCGGATAGACGTGGAAATCGATACGCAGTCGCGTAAGGTCGCCGATCACAAAGAGCGGACGGTCATAAACAACATCGCCTTTCTGTGCCGTGCGGCTTACGATCACACCGTCCATCGGTGCCGTAATATCATAGGGCTGCAGGCTTTCGTTGCTCTCAACGCGGGCGAGCACTTCACCCGCCTTAACCAACTGGCCTTCGGTTTTCCGAACCTCCAGAATCTCACCGGGGAAGCGAGCCCGCAGGGTGGTCTGGGCGTCCGGCGCAAACTCCACACGACCCAGAAGATCAAGTGTGCTTTCAATGATTTGCGGACCCGCGGAGTCCACCGTGATCCCCATCTGGTTCGCCATCGATGCACTGATGGTGGTGCGGCCTTCGTAATTGTCATATGTCCAGCGGTGCGTCCTGCCCTTATATTTGGCCTCAACGGACACATCGAAGGAATGGGGCTCCGTTACCACACCATCGCTGGTGAGATAATCGCCCTCAGCCTCAAAGGGGAAGAAGTTTTCTTCACCGTCCAGACGCCCCAACGTGATGCTTGCTTCAACATTCTGTGGTGAAACCGGCTTG
Organism: Kordiimonas lipolytica; assembly: GCF_001550065.1. Next base: position 405,234 of record NZ_LRUB01000035.1, on the reverse strand, counting down.
CCGCCCTCATAGGCGAACAGCCGGAACTGCGGCGGCGTGCCCCGTTCATATATGGTTACTTCAATGCCAAAATCGCCATCTGTGAGCAAGCGACCGCCATTTGGGCCCTTGGGCGCTTGGGCTTCGGCGACTTCACCGTGCCCGCCAGTTTCCTGACCCTGATCGGTGGAGGGTTGGCCACACGCAGCCAGCATCAGTGCAGCTGCGGCAAGGGTCGATAGTTTCTTCAAAATATTCAGTGTCATATCAGTATCCTTCGCGGTCTGTTTGGTCGCCCTCATCGCGCGCGAGTGCGGCGGCAGGCGTGACCACGTCTGTGGAATAGGTTGCTGTCAGGCGATTGATATCTGCCTGCGCCAAATGAAAGCGGGTAACCGCGTCAAGCTGCTGTGCCTGGATATCAGCCAGAAGCGATTGGGCTGCGAAGACATCCAGGTAAGATGCCGCTCCCTTAGCCATTCGGTCCATCACAAGCATTTCGGCAGCCTCTGCGGCCTTCAAATTGGCTTCCAATTGCCGGGCCGTCTGGAAAGCCGTCATCTGTTGGGTGTGCGCCATCATCAACTGTCGGGAAAGTTGCCGCTCCACTTCCAACCGTTCGAACCGGCTGCGAGTGACAGCGGCTCGGGCACGGCTGATATTCCCCTTGTTGGTGTCATGGAGCGCAAGCGGAATTGAGACACTCGCCACTGCGGCAACATCGGAGGTCATCTGATGATACCTAAGACCCACGCGAACCGTGGGGTCCTGCACCGCATTGGCTTTCTCTAACCTGAGGGCTGCAGACCGCGCCTCTTCTTTCTTGTACCATACTGCCATATCCGGGCCGTCCAGTACCGCCTCTGCCGTGACCGGGGTCACTGCATCCGGCAAGCTGAGCATGCCTTCCGTTTCCAGTAAAAAATCAATGGCGCTGCCCCCCCAAAGGCCAGCCAGCGCAAGCTTGGCGGCCTCCAATTCGCGCTTGGCCTCCTGCAGCCTGTTCACTGCATTCAGCGTGCGGATACTTGCGTTCTGGGCCGCTAGGTCAGAATCCTTACCCACCTCCACGCGCTTCCGTATCGCGGCTTCGATGTCCCGCAGGATAACAAGCTGTGCTTCAAGGGTGTTCACGCGGGCTTTGGCCGCAACCGCTTCCACATATGCTTTCTCAACCATATGAACCAGATCAAGGCGGCGAACATGCCATTCGGCTTCGCTGATGCCTGCTTCCTCGCGGGCCAGTGAGGTCCTGAGGCTACGCTTGTTGCCACGCTCGATCTGCTGGGCGTAGGTGACGGTCATTTCAGTCCGGTCAAGGCCGGTGAACGGCCCGCTACCTGTGAAATTCTCCACTTCCGCCCCAATCGTGGGGTTTAGTTTTGCACCCATCTGGGTGATTGCCGCGTCCATTTCGGCCATGCGGGCGCGGGCGGCCTCCAGGCTTGGGGATGCGTCAAGAACACGTGCAATCGCAGCGTCCTTGCTTATGGGCGTTTCGGCCAAGGCCGGCGCAAAAACAGATGCGAACCCAGCCAACAAGCCGACAGCAGCACATGCTGCCCTTTTATGTAATGTCATGATGCCTAACTCTCATCAAATACAACAATGGGCGCCAGGAAAGCCCAGCGCAGGTGTCAGAATTTGAAAAGATCAGGCCAAAGGAGGTGGAATGGGCGGACGATATGCTTGAGCACGCGCCTGTTCCTTGGCAGAAAAGCCAAAGCGCGGTGTAAACTGCTGAAGCGCAAGCACCTCAGGCGCATCCGCATCAACAAAGACGTTCAGAAGCGTATGAATGCCGACATGAGCGTAAGACCCGTGCATGGTGTCATGCTCCGCCACTTCAGCGGGCGTGTGGCTGTGGGCGATCCCACTGGCGTGCGCCTTCGCATGCGGTGAAAGTGGTTCGCCCTGTCCAGCATCGAAAACAGCCAAGTCAACAAAACGCAGAAACATCAGCGCAAAAAGCGCTGTTATCGCCACATGTTTTTTGACCAGAGTTGCTGTCATCTGCCTGCCGTTTCCTTATCAAGCGGGCGAATACTATGCCGAAACGCGCCACCATTCAAGCATGATGGCGCGTTTGTGATCGTTGTAGTCCATTGATCTCGGTCACCGCAGCCTCATACAGGACGGCTTTTCCTTAGCCCACGATGGTGGCTTCTGTTTTGGCGCGAACCTCGTCCATGGTGACGTCGGGCGCCAGTTCGACAACCTTCAGGCCGCCTTCCGTTACGTCGAACACGCCAAGGCCGGTGACGATGCGGTCCACAACCTGTGTGCCCGTCAGCGGCAGCGTGCAGGATTTCAGGAGCTTCGGTTCCCCCGCCTTGTTGGTGTGATCCATGATCACCACCACGCGCTGAACGCCAGCCACAAGGTCCATGGCGCCGCCCATGCCCTTGACCATCTTGCCCGGGATCATCCAGTTGGCCAGATCGCCGTTCTCCGCCACTTCCATGGCGCCAAGAATGGAAAGGTTGATATGCCCACCCCGGATCATGCCAAAGCTGTCAGCGCTTGAGAAATAGCTGCTGGTCGGCAGTTCGGTGATCGTTTGCTTGCCAGCGTTAATGAGGTCAGCGTCCACCTCGTCCTCATAAGGGAATGGGCCCATCCCCAGCATGCCGTTCTCGCTCTGCAGCGTGACATGCATGCCTTCGGGGATATAGTTGGCCACCAGCGTCGGAATGCCGATCCCCAGGTTCACATAGAAGCCGTCCTGAAGCTCAAGGGCAGCACGCGCCGCCATCTGGTTCCTGTCCCAAGCCATTAGCCAGCCTCCCTTTCACGAACGGTACGTTGTTCAATCCGCTTTTCAAACGTGCCCTTGACGATCCGCTGAACAAAAATACCCGGCGTGTGGATGTGATCCGGGTCAATCTCGCCCGGCTCCACCAGTTCCTCAACCTCAACAACCGTCACCTTGCCAGCCGTTGCCATCATCGGGTTGAAGTTGCGGGCTGTCTTGCGGAACACCAGGTTACCTTCGGTGTCTGCCTTCCAGGCCTTCACGATGGACACATCAGCCACAAGGCCGGTTTCCATGATGTATGTCTGGCCATCAAAATCCTTGTGTTCCTTGCCTTCGGCGATCAGCGTGCCAACGCCTGTCTTGGTATAGAAACCCGGAATGCCAGCGCCGCCTGCGCGGATGCGTTCCGCCAGCGTGCCCTGCGGGTTGAACTCAAGCTCAAGCTCGCCGTCCAGATACTGGCGTTCGAACTCCTTGTTCTCGCCAACATAGGAGCTGATCATCTTCTTGATCTGCTTGGCGTCGAGCAAGATGCCAAGGCCAAAGCCGTCCACACCGCAGTTGTTGGAAATAACCGTCAGATCTTTCACGCCTGCCTTGTGTGTGGCAGCGATCAGATTCTCAGGAATACCGCAAAGCCCGAAACCGCCGGCCATCATGGTCATGCCGTCAAACAGCAAGCCATCAAGCGCAGCTTCCGGCGAAGAATAGACCTTATTCATACCTTACTCCAAAATTGCTATTGCGCGGACCAGCCGCCGTCGACCGGCAAGATGGCCCCCGTCACCGAAGCGGCGGCATCCTTGCACAGGAAACCGACCACTTCGCTTACTTCTTCAATCGAAACAAATTTCTTGGTGGGTTGCGCCGCCAGCATGACGTCCTCGATCACCTGTTTCTCGGAAATACCGCGCGCTTTTGCCGTGTCCGTAATTTGGCCACGGACCAGATCGGTCATGACATAGCCCGGGCAAACGGCATTACAGGTGATATTTTCCTGCGCCACTTCAAGCGCCACCGTTTTGGTCAGCCCGGCGATGCCGTGCTTGGCCGCCACATAAGCCGACTTGTAGGGTGAGGCAACGAGCGCATGGGCGGAGGCGAGATTAATGATCCGTCCCCACCTCTTGCGGCGCATCTGCGGCACAGCCGCCCGGATCGTATGAAACGAAGCGCTCAGATTGATCGCGATGATCGCGTCCCATTTTTCCACCGGCATCTCCTCCACCGGGGCCACATGCTGGATGCCCGCGTTATTCACCAGAATGTCGGCGCCGCCGAATGTGCTTTCCATTTCAGCCATCAAGTCGGCCACCGCGGCCGGATCGCTCAGGTCCGCGCCAGAATAGGCTACGGTAACGCCATATTGCTTGCTGAGATCATCCTGGATTGCGGCAATGGCATTCGGGTCGCCGAAACCGCTCAGCATGATATTGGCGCCCTTGCCCGCCAGATGGTTGGCGATACCAAAGCCGATACCACTTGTGGACCCTGTTACCAGTGCGGCCTTTCCTTCAAGCACGATAGTGTTCTCCAAATTTGGGGTATGCGCGTATGCTGCGCCCACCTTCCCTTGATTTCAACCTGCTGCATGGCCGCAAAGCGCGCGCCAACCTGCCATTATCCATTTGTTGTCTGCCCTGCTGCCTCAGCAGGCTGATACCAGTCGCGCGCCAGCGTTCGGCTGGACAAGAAGAATAGAACCGCAGCTACCACATAAAAGCCCGTGCCCGCCAAAATGGAATAGCGCAGCGATTCCTCGCCAAAGTTGCTCTGCAATATGTCTGACAGATAGCCAAGAAGCGCCGTCCCGAGGCCAATACCCAGCAGGTTATTGATGAACAGGAACATGGCCGAGGCCGTCGCGCGCATATTGGCCGGCACCAGATGCTGGATCGCTGTCAGGATCGGGCCAAGCCACGCAAGGCCCAGCGCTGTCGGCACCACAAGAACCAGCATTGCAAACAAAAGGTTCGTGGATAAGATCCCCATCAAGTAGAATGGGATGGTTGCGACAAAAGCGATGGCCGGAATGCGGGCATAAAGCGCCTTGTTGGCCTGCCCATACCGGTCAGCGAGGAAGCCCCCTGCATAGATGCCAATGGAGCCGCCAACAAACAAAAGCGCCCCATAGGAAAGCCCAGCGTCCAGAACCGAGATTTCAAAGGATCGCACTAGGAAGGACGGCAGCCAGAAAAACAGGCCATATCCCATCATGGAAGAACATGCCGCACCCACGGAAAGCCCCCAGAATGTCGGCTTGCCGGCGATTTCACGAAACACATCGACGACACTTGGGGCCTTTTCACCATGCTTGGTGGCAGCGTCAAATTGACCGCGCGGCGGTTCCTTGACCACCAGCTTGAACAGCGGCGCAAGAATGAGCCCCGCGATGCCTACAGCAAAGAAGGCCACGCGCCAGTTGATTTCGGTCGCGATATAGGCGCCTGCGACAATCCCAAGCGCACTGCCGACCGGAATACCGATCGAATAGATGCTGAGCGCCCGGGCGCGCTCATGCTGCGGGTAATAATCTGAAATCAGCGAATAGGCCGGTGCCACACCACCCGCTTCGCCAACGCCGACCCCAAGCCGTGCGGCAAAAAGCTGCCAGAAGTTCTGCGCCAGGCCACAAACGGCCGTCATCAGGCTCCAGACAAAAAGCGCCCCTGTCATGATCCAGGACCTGTTGAACCGGTCTGCCAGCATTGCGACGGGAATCCCAAGCGATGTGTAGAAAAGTGCGAAGGCAAGACCACCCATAAGGCCCAGTTCGGCGTCGCTCAGTCCGAGGTCTGCCTTGATTGGGATCGCTAGGATTCCAACGATTTGCCGGTCAATGAAATTGAAGGTGTAGGCCAGAAGCAACATCGCCATTACCGCAACACGGTTGGTTTTCGGCCCCGTGCTGACACTGCTCTGAACGCCTGGCTGGCGGTTACTCATGACACACTCTCCCGGAATTCTTGAGGAAGGGGATGGCGGCGGGAAGTTGAATAAAGCCGCCATCCCTGGAGGGAAGTTTTCAGGTCCCTTAGAAGCCTACCGAGATGGTGGCTGTCAGCGTGAACGGGTTGCCATAGAAGGCGGTCAGCGTGCCTTCGGTACCAAGTGTTGGCGCACCGGCTGCTGTCACGAAGTTATAGCCAGCCACGATATAGCGCTTGTTGGTGATGTTCTTCGCGTGGAGACCAACGGAAAGATCGTCATCATCCGCGTTCCAGACAATGCTTGCATCCCAAAGAGCGAAGCCTGGCTGATCCAAAAACGCGTTAGGAGTTTCAAACTGGCTGGCTGCACTGCGGTAAGCAAGTGACGTAATCAGCGACAGCGCACCGTCACGCGAACCGAAGGACATTGGCCGCGTATAGTTCAACGAGCCGCTGGCGGTCCATTCCGGCGTATTCTGGAACACACGCTCATCAGCCACATCCACACCGAAGGCGTCAATGAACTCATTGAACTGGGCATCCAGATAGCCGATGGCCCAAGTCATATTGAGGCTGTCGCCGCTACCGCTCATGTCGGTTGCGAGCAGAGCACGGCCTTCAAACTCGATACCGTTCACATCCGCATCGCCTGCGTTTGATGTCACGCCGATGAAGGTACCTTCAGGCGTACCAACAGAACCTGGGATCTGGATATTGGTATAGTTTGAGAGGAAGCCCGCAATGCTGAAGTCCATGCGACCATCGAAGGCAGAGCCTTTCCAGCCCAGCTCGAAGGTTTTGACCGTTTCGGAATCGAACGACATGAACGCGAAGACATCCTCGCTGTCGATATCACCGTCACCATCAAGGTCCGGCGCTGCTGTCGTCTGGCTGCGCGGGTCAAACCCACCGCCCTTGAAGCCTTCGCTGTAGCTCAGGTAGATATTGTTATCGTCATTCGGTTTCCAGCTGATGGAGCCACGCGGCGTGAACTTTTTGAAAGTATCGCTGCCGTTGAAGTCAGACGTTGTCGCAATCAGTGTGGCATCGCCGCCAAAGCGCTCGGATGCGCCGCCGATAAACGTCCGGCGAAGCACCTGCGACGTGCGCTTGTCGCTGGTGTAACGGCCGCCAAATGACAGGCTGATCTTGTCGGACACGTCATAGGTCATGTCCGCGAACAGGGACCAAGTGCTGGTATCTACATCGCCCAGCGTATTAGCGTTCAGACCAGGAAGGCCAATCAGCTGGCCAAGCTCGTCCAGGATCACGTCAAACTCGTTGAATGCGTTCGCATCCAGATAATAGAAGCCGAAGATACCGCTGAGCTTATCGTCCTGATACAGAACCTGGAATTCTTCAGAGAATTGCTTATTCTCATAATCAACCGGCACGTCAAGGTCAGCCACAGCGAGGCTATCGAAGTCGATCGGGCTTCTGGATTTATCTTCACGATACGCCAGAATGTTTTTGACTGTCAGCGTGTCCGAGGCCGTCCATTCCATCAGCGCCGAACCGCCATAGGCCTTAACGCTTTGCTCAGGGTTCTCAAGACCCGCGCGGGTATCATAGACATCGTCCAGGACCGGTGCGCCCGATGCCACACCCGGGATCAGGCGGTGCCCTTGGCGTGGGTCGGAATCGTCATCCACGAAATCAGCCGCGACGCGGAAGAAGAAACTGTCTGACGGCAGGAATTCGATTGAGCCGCGACCCGCAAGAACCTTCTTGTTATAGTTGTCCAGACCTTCGATCGTGAGGTTTTCACCGAACCCGTCGCGGTTCAGGGTGGCGAGCGCGCCGCCCACACGAACTGTGTCAGAAATTGGCGCGCTGGCGGAAACTACCAGATCCAGCTGCTCGTAGGTACCAATCGACCCCTTGATGTTGAATTCCGGCTCATCGGAAATGCGTTTGGTCACATATTTGACAGCACCACCAATTGTGTTCCGGCCATAAAGCGTGCCCTGCGGACCGCGCAGCACCTCAATGCGCTCCACGTCGTAGATATCTACAACGGCAGCCTGCGGACGGTTCAGATATACGTCATCAACATAAAGGCCAACACCAGCCTCAAAGCCCGCAACCGGGTCCTGCTGGCCGATACCGCGAATGAAGGCGGTAAGCGTGGTGTTGGTGCCGCGAGATACTTCAAGCGTCAAGTTGGGCGCGAACTTGGCCACCTCCACAATATCCTGCAAGCCCTGGTCTTCCAGCATCGCACCGCCAAGGGCGGTAACTGCAACCGGCACATCCTGCAGAGACTCCGTGCGCCGACGCGCGGTAACCTGAATTTCCTCAAGCTGAACACCTGTACCGGTATCCTGCGCCGCCACCGGAACACTGAGCGCAGACGCAGCAACGCCTGTCGCCAACATTGCTGCTAAAGCCCGGTTTTTCCTGTATTTCCCATTAGTCCGTTTAAACTGGTCCATCCTTGGATCCTCCCATTTTCAAATCAGCCCTTGGCCAACCCAACCTTCAATCAACTTGCATGCCCGAAAGAGGCATCACATGGTGCCTTCGCCAACCCTTCCCGATTGGCAAACGCAACAATTTCACTATTGAACCGCTCAGCCTCATCAAGGTGCGGGGCATGCCCCGAACGCTTGAAAGCAATCTTGCTGGACTGAGGTAAATGAGCATCCAGCCAGGCGCTTGTCTCAGGCCCATAAAGCTGGCTTTGCTCGCCATAGATCAGTAATGCGGGAATACCGAGAGAGGAGACCTCCTCCCGATAATCTTCAGAAACCAGACTGTTCCAGAGACGGAACATCGATGCTGGGTCGCAGCGCCTGGCTTCCTTGAGCTCCCACTCAGCGACAACTGGATCGCTGCCTTTTGGAGCAAGTTTCGACAGGAAGCTTTCGCACGTCCTGTCCCAATTGGAGCGACCCTCTTCCCCACCCCGAATGTCGGAATATCGACGCGCAGGATACAAAAGCCCTAGGCCCCACCCCTTATCGTTGCTGATCTTGGGGGTCATATCGACCACGACATATTGCGAGATGCGGTCACAGCCAACGGTGGCCAGAAAATCCCACAGCACCATTGACCCCATCGACCACCCGCAGACAATGACGTCCTGAAGATCAAGATGATCAAGGAAAGCGCCCAGATCCCTAGCCAGGGTATGAATATCGCCATCCTCCGGCAACGGACTGGAAGCCCCATGACCACGAAAATCAGGCGCGATTACCCTAAAATCCGACTCGAGATACTGCAGCTGTTTATGAAAGAAGGCAGAACCAGTTCCCCAGCCATGCAGAAAAAGCAGCGGTCGACCGCAACCCCTGTCCACATAAGCCATTTTTCCACCGTCCTGTAGGGTCATCATCGCCATAAATGGGCTATCCGTTCCTCGTTAAAAGCAGCGCAAAAAAGTTGATTTTTCGACCTGTTTTGCCTTGCGACACGGTCGAGCTTATGCCATATTATGAAACATGAATCAACTTTCATTTTTAGACCACCTGAAGACTCCGAGAACCGCCCGCGGTCGCAAGACGCAGGCGAAGATCATTCAGGCCGCAGAAATAGAATTTGGCGAACGGGGCTATCACGAAGCGTCGATCACCAGCATCACGCAAAGGGCGAAAGTCGCCCTTGGGACCTTCTATGTTTACTTTGAAAGCAAGGAGGAATTGTTCCGCGCGTTGGTGATTTACATGGGCAAACTGGCACGGGCGACAATTGCCGAAAAAATCGGCAAGGCACCCGACAGGATCACGGCCGAACGGCGCGGGATTGAAGCCTTTATCGAGTTCACACGTGCCAACAAGAACAACTACCGCATCATTGGCGAGGCTCAGTTTGTCGCGGAAGATGCTTACCGCGAATATTACAGGGTTTTCGCCGAGGCATACCGGGACAATCTCAAGATGTCTGCGGAAAAAGGCGAAATTGAAGCCGGCCATGAAGAAGAGCGCGCCTGGGCCCTGATCGGCATGAACGTATTCCTTGGCATGAACTATGGTCTTTGGGACGAAACGAAATCTGCCAGCGAAATCGCGGCGGCCGTGGGCGACCTGATCACCTACGGCCTGAAGGGAAGCAAGGGCTCTTAGACCATGGCGCAGGTTGACGTTTCAATTGATGGAGACCTTTGCACTGTCACGCTCAACAAGGCGGAACGGCACAACAGCCTGACCTTACCCTTCATGCGCGCCATCGAAGGCGCCCTCGCCCAGGCATGCGGGTCAGGCGCCCATTTGATCCTGCTGAAAGCAGAAGGTCGGAGCTTTTCAACCGGTGGTGACATAACAGGTTTTCTTGAGCAGGCGGAAAATTCCGCCGCGCTGCAAGACTATGCCGCTGAACTGGTAGGCTCGCTGAACCGCTCATTAGTCGCTATGATCACCGCGCCGCAACCAATCTTCGTTGCGGCACAAGGCCTTGTCACTGGCGGGGCCGCGGGATTTTTATTTGCTTCAGACACTTGCCTGATGGCAGAAAAAGCCTTTCTTCAGCCATATTATGGAGAAGTCGGATTTGCCCCGGATGGCGGCTGGACCGCCCTACTACCAACCATCATTGCCCCGCGCCGGACGATGGACATCATTTCACAGAACCGGCGCGTGAGTGCCCGTGAGGCTTTCGAGATGGGAATTGTTGACGCAGTCGCGGACGCCGACGCCTTCCCAACACAAACCGTTGCCATCTGCGACCGCATTCTTTCGCAGGATACCGAGACACTCGCCCAGGCGAAAAAACTGATCTGGACCAAAGACCGGTGCGAACAGGCAAGCCGCGCTCTCGAGGCAGAAAGACAAGCATTCCTGCAGGCGATCACCAAACCGTCGTGCATTGAAAAAATGAAGGCATTTGTAGCCCCCCGAAAAAAGGCAAGCACCGCATAGGACACCCATCATGTTTTCCCTTTTTGACATAACAGCCAAACGTGCGTCACTTGACGGTGACAAGGTCGCGATGGATGAACCCGGCTCAGGCCGGTCGGTCACCTATTCTGCATTGGACCAGAACGCCGCGAAAACCGCTAGTTTCCTGGCTGCGCAGGGCATCAATCCGGGGGACCGGGTGGCGGTTTTGTGCCAGAACAGTATCGCTTTTTTCGAAACGCTGTTTGCCTGCGGCAAGCTTGGCGCCGTCCTTGTGCCGCTCAACTGGCGCATGCCTGCAAATGAACTTAGGACACTGACCGCCGACTGCACGCCTGGGCTCCTGCTTTTTGATGAGGCCTTTCGGGAAACCGCCACAGCGCTGGGCGTCGCCAAATCGGCGCCGCTGGTAAGTGACGCGGCTGATGACCTTGTCGCCCTGCGCGAGAGCTTTGAGCCGCACAAGGGAAGGCTGTCCTGGCCTGCAGATGACGTCTGGTATCTGCTTTACACATCCGGTACCACCGGGGTGCCCAAGGCGGTGGTCCAGACCTACGGCATGGCGCTTGTGAACTATATCAACCTCGGGCAGGCCATCAACCTGACGAGTGAAGACCGTACGCTCAATTTCCTGCCGCTGTTCCACACGGCCGGGATAAATCTTTATACCCTGCCAACTCTGATCGCCGGCGGCACCGTGACCGTGCTGCCCGCCTTTGATGAAGAAGTGGTGATCGACCTGCTTGCAGCCGGCGACCTGGACACATTCTTCGGCGTGCCTGCGGTTTATCAGCTTTTAAGCCTACATCCTCGTTTCGGGGAGGTCGACCTGACCAAGGTACGCAACTGGGGGTGCGGCGGCGCGCCCCTGTCCGACGCGCTGGTGACCCTCTATCAGGACCGCGGCATCGTGGTATGCAACGGCTACGGCATGACAGAAACCGGCCCCACCGTTTTCCTGATGGACCCTGCCCATGTGAAAGAAAAGATCGGCTCTGTGGGCAAGGCACAGATCATGACTGCAGTCCGCATTGTGGACGAAAGCGGCACGGATGTGCCTGAAGGCGATGTCGGCGAAATGTGGCTAAAGGGGCCGGGCCTGACACCGGGCTACTGGAACAAACCAGAGGCGACAGCGACAGCCTTCACCGAAGATGGCTGGCTTAGGACAGGCGACCTGGCGCAAGCAGATGAAGACGGCTTCTTCTATATCGTCGGGCGCGCCAAGGAGATGTTCATTTCAGGCGGGGAAAATGTTTACCCCGCGGAAGTTGAAAACATTCTGTGCGACCACCCTGCCGTCCTCGAGGTTGCCGTTGTCGGCAAACAGGACGAAAAATGGGGCGAAGTGGGAGTCGCCTTCACGATGTTGCGCGAGGGTGCGGGGCAAATGAGCCAAGACACGCTACGCGCCTACTGCCGTGAAAACATGGCCGCCTACAAGATACCGAAAGAGTTCGTTTTCGTAGGCGATTTCCCCCGCACGGCGGCCGGCAAAATTCAAAAGCATCTTCTGAAACCGTAACGGAGTATCTCATGTCCCAAGTGGCAGAAATAACTCGCACCCTGACGCAGGACGAGTTCAATCGCTTTGCCGACCTGTCGGGCGATGACAATCCCATTCATGTGGACCCAGCCTTCGCCGCAACAACGCGTTTTGGCGCCACCGTGGCCCACGGCTTGTTCCTATGCACTATCTTGCGCGGCCTCGCGGACACGCTGGTGCCGGGCGGCAGGCAGCTCTCTCATTCGGTTGTCTTCCCCTCCCCCACCTATGCTGACCGGCCGATCGCATTCCGGGCTGAGGTTGTGGCAGAAGACGGCGCGCAGGTTACACTTAGGATGCAGGCTGCAGACACCACAACAGGCAAGGATACCTGCCTGATTGAAAGCATATTCGAGCGCAGTGGAGGCCCATCATGATCCGCATCGGTGCAACACACAGCATTTCACGCACTTTCACACCCGAAGACATCAAGACCTATCTTGAGATGGGCGGCGCCTGCGCAGGCAGCAACACCGTGCCGGAACCGCTGATTGGCGGCATGTTCTCCTATCTTTTGGGGGTGGAGCTGCCTGGCCCCGGCACCATGTATCTCAAGCAGGAAACCAGCTTCAAAGGCGATGCCGCCATCGGCCGCCCGCTTGAAGCCACGGTGGAAATCACCAACCTGAGGCCAGAGAAAAAGCTGATTGACCTCTCCACAACCTGCAAAGACCAAAACGGCAACATGGTCGCTGAAGGCCGCGCCCTCGTCTATCTGGACAGGGAAGACTGGCCGCCCAGCATGTAATCACCGGAGCAACAGATGACAGAAGACAAGCGCACGGCAGGCGAACGCATCCGCCGGGACGTCATGGGGGATACGTTCGTCGACGAGGCCTTTGAAAAGGCAGACAGCTTTACCGCGGACCTGCAGGAACTGGTATGTGAACATGGTTGGGGCGCCACCTGGACCCGCGATGGGAGCCTTTCCCGCCGTGACCGCAGTCTGGTCACCATCGCCTTTCTGACCGCCCTTCGGGCAACAGGTGAACTCAAGGGGCACGTTCGCGGGGCGCTCAACAACGGCTGCTCGGAGGATGAGATCAAGGAAGTGCTTCTGCACGCGTCTGTTTATTGCGGCTTCCCCGCTGCCGTCAGCGCCTTCAAAGCCGCTAAGGACGTTATCTCCGACCACACAAGCCGCTAGAAAACTGCCCCAGGATATTAGCCGTAATTCCCAAGAAGCTTACAACTTTTCCAAGGTAATCTGACTGGCAAGGTGCCAAACATCTTCTGCGCGACACAGGGCCGTGCCTGGCGTAAGGACGGCAGCCGTCCCTGCCGCAATCCCCAGGGAAAAAACTTTCTCAAGCGGCCACTCTTTTGCCAGCCCCCAGGCCATACCCGCCATGAAGCTGTCCCCCGCACCGACCGCACTTTCTACGGTCACGTCGGGCACCCTGGCGCGCCAGATACCTTCTCCTGTGACCAGCAGCCCTCCATCGCGCCCCAGGGTCAGGGCAACAGCCCCTGCTCTCTCCTCAGCCAACAGCGTCTCACAAGCACTGATCTGAGACGCTTCGCCGGCAAGCTCCATACCAACCAAGTCGCTGAGTTCCCTAAGATTGGGCTTGATAATATCGATCCCAGGCCCCAGCGCACCAGCAAGCGCGGGTCCTGAGGTGTCCAACATAAAGGGGATATCCTGCTTCGCTGCCATGCCCGCCATCCGGGCGTAAAAATCAGCCGGCGCACCATTCGGCAGACTGCCGCTAGCAACCAGCAGGCCTACCGATGAAAAATTTTGCGCCAAAAGTTCAAGACAGCTCTCGCACTCTGCGGCGCTCAATTCAGGGCCGGAGAGAACAAATCGATACTGGTCGCCTGTGTTGGTTTCCCTGGCTGTAAAATTTTCCCGCGTTTCACCCGAAATCGGGACGACCAAACGCTCCAGTCCTTCGCCCGCCAGCAAATGGTCAAGTAACCCGCCGATGTATCCACCTGCTGGAAAAAGGGCTGCAACTGGCGCGTCTAGCCGCTTCAGGACACGCGCTACATTCACCCCGCCTCCCCCGGCCTCGCGCCGCGCCGGGCCGCAGCGCAGTTTGCGTACAGGCTCAACACGGTCTGTATCCGCAGACACATCAAGCGCCGGGTTCATGGTTATGGTCAGGATTTTCTTCATCAGGCAACCAATCGCTTTCAGAGGGGCCTCTGGCATTGATAATAGTCAATGCGCGTGACCTCTTCACCTTTATCCTGTAAAAAACAACTGAACAATGATCGCACTTCTGTCGGGAAAAGGACTGCACCCTTATGACAACCTCAACACTACCCTTTGCATTGCCGCAAACTCTGGACGCCGAACTTGACCGGGTCAAGGATCACTGGCATGGGCTTTTGCGCGGCAGCGCCGAGATACCCTTTGCCGACGACCTGTCGCTTGAAGACCTTCCGGGCCTCAAGCCCCAGCTGGCATTGATTGAGGTTTTCGAACGCCCTGAACGGTTCCGCTTTTGCTATATCGGCGAAGAGATGACAGCGGTTCAGCCCAAGGCGTTGAACGGAAAGTTTCTGGACGAAGTCGAGCTGCCATTTCCTTTCGAATATATTCGGGCACAATCAAGTGCCACTGTGGAAAGCGGCAAGGCCTCTTTTTATGAAGCGCCCGCAGACAGGGAGCACGACCACCCAGCTTACCAGCGGCTGATGTTGCCACTGTGGGGTGATGGCCATGTCAGCTTGCTACTTGTCGCCTTTGAAGGCCTCTGAGCTGAAGACCAACATTCCGTAGCTAAAAGGACGACGGCGATACCGAATCAGGAACAGAGGGATCAATCACCGCCAGGGCAAGTTAATCTGGCCAATGGTCTTTCCAGCGCGGAAATCCCCGCCTTGCAGGCCACCTTTGGGCCAAACAGGCTTGAGGAAAGCAAGACAAAGCCGCTCTGGCTGATCCTTGCCGATCAGTTCAAAAGCCTGCTGACGCTTTTGCTGGTGGCTGCATCTGCGCTGTCTTTCGCGTTTGGTGATTTTGCGGAAGGCCTGGCTATTGTCGTTGTTATCATTATCAACAGCACCATCGGCTTCTGGGCGGAACATAAGGCTGACAGGTCGATGGCGGCGCTCAGGCAGCTCGGGCGCACCACCGCGCGCGTCCGGCGCGACGGCCAAGTACACATCATTCCCGCAGAAACCCTGGTGCCAGGCGACGTGGTCCTTCTGGAAGCCGGCGATATCGTGCCGGCAGATATCAGCCTTGCCGAAAGCACCCGACTGCAAAGCGATGAATCGCTGCTGACTGGCGAATCCGTCCCGGTCGACAAATCAGTCAGCGGAAGTGAAACTGGGGAACCAGCCAAGGCTGGCAAGCTATTTAAAGGCACCTCTATCACACGCGGCACTGCCACTGGCTGGGTCGCAGCTATCGGGCGACAGACTGAACTGGGGCAAATCGCCGATCTCGCAGAACAGGCCCAGGGTTCTGTCTCACCACTTGAAAGGCGGCTAGGCAAACTAACCGAGCAACTGCTCTGGATCGTTCTGATTCTTATGGTGCTTCTCATCGTTTTCGGCATCTTGGCCGGGCGCGATAGCCTGATGATGATCAAAACCGGTGTCGCACTGGCCGTCGCTGCCATTCCAGAAGGCTTGCCCATCGTTGCCACACTTGCCCTGGCGCGCGGCATGTGGCGGCTGGCGGAGCGTAACGCGCTGATCGAGCGCCTGTCTGCGGTTGAGACCCTTGGGTCTGTAACCACAATCATCAGCGACAAGACAGGCACGCTAACCGAAAACCGCATGACGGTAGTCGCCATCGAAACACCGGATGGGCCACAAGGGGATACCAAAGCTGCCGCCACTCCGGGCCGCGAAAGAGCCCTTCGCGTCTGCGCTCTGTGCTTCAGCGGCGACGATGCCAGCCACCTTGCCGACCCAATGGAGCGTGCCCTGATCGATGCCGCAACCGGGGCTGGCTTTGGCGTGGAGGCGTTGGAGGCAGACTATCCGCGGATTGAAGAAGAGGCCTTCGACCCGGACCTCAGGATGATGGCTACACGGCATAAGCATGGCGAACGGGAACTGCTTCTGGTCAAGGGCGCACCCGAAGCGGTGTTGGCTGCCTGCACCCAAAAGGCGGCAGGTACAAGCAACAGCCCGCTGGATCAAGGCGAGCGCGAGATCTGGCTTAGTCGGGCCGAAGACATGGCCAGCAAAGGCCACCGGATGTTGGCGCTGGCGGAAAAAACAGGGGACGCATTGCACCAGCCCTGCTATGAGGAACTGACCTTTCTCGGCCTTGTTTGCCTTGAAGACCCGCCGCGCGCCGATGCGGCTGCCGCTGTACGGGACGCGCAAAGCGCAGGCATTCGGGTTGTGATGGCAACCGGAGACAACGCCCGGACAGCAACCAACATTGCCGAAGCTGTCGGCATCCATCAGGGCAGCGCATTCCCTGCCCTTGAAGGCGACACCATAGCCCCACGAGAAGACGCGACAACGGAAGAACGGGACCGCTTGCTGAACACCGCCATCTTCGCCCGCATGACCCCACGCCATAAGCTGGAACTGATAGACTTCCTGCAGAAAAATGGCGCCGTCGTCGCCATGACAGGCGATGGTGTCAATGATGCCCCCGCGCTCAAGAAAGCCGATGTGGGCATCGCGATGGGACAGCGCGGCACCGAAGTTGCAAAAGAAGCAGCGGCGATGATCCTGCGCGATGACGCTTTCGCCTCCATCGTCATGGCCGTACAGCAGGGCCGGGTGATCTTCTCCAATATCCGTAAGTTCGTGATCTATCTCCTGTCCTGTAACTTGAGTGAAGTACTGGTGGTGACATTATCCATCCTGATGGGGCTTCCGCTGGCGCTACTGCCACTTCAAATCCTGTTCCTGAACCTGGTGACGGACGTTTTCCCAGCGCTTGCCCTAGGCTTCGGCAAGGGCGACAGCGAAATTCTGCACAGGCCGCCACGCCCCAAAAATGAAGGCTTGCTGCAGCCGCGCCACTGGCAGGCAATTGTAGGCTATGCCCTGTTGATGACTGCGAGCGTCTATACGGCTTATCTTTGGGCACTGGCGCAGCCAGACAAGGCACCTCAGTATGCTGGAACGGTTGCGTTCATGACGCTTGCCACCGGCCAACTCTGGCACGTTTTCAACATGCGCAGCCGCAAGGCCGCGCTTTTCAGGAATCAGGTCATGGCCAACATCTATGTATGGTTGGCGATCGTCTTGTGCCTTGGCCTTCTGGCCTCAGCAAGCCTGGTACCCACTCTGCGGAGCGTTCTTTCCCTCTCCCCACTGGACCTGAGCGGATTGCAGGTCGTGTTGGGCCTTGGGCTGGCCCCATTAATTGTCGGGCAGATAGCAAAACAACTGGCCAGACAGCGTTAAGTGATGCTACCGAACAGCCTGATGTGATTGGCATACCAGCCAGGAGGATTGTGGGTTGGAGTATTTGTATATAGCTGGGGGTTTCCTCCTTCTGTTCGCAGGCGGTGAGAGCCTGTTGCGCGGCAGTGTAGCGCTCGCTGAACGCTTCAAATTATCAAAGCTCCTGATCGGCATGGTGATTGTGGGGTTTGGCACATCGCTGCCGGAACTCATCGTGTCGGTAACGGCCGCGACCGGCGGTGTCCCAGACCTAGCGCTCGGCAATGTGGTTGGGTCCAACATTGCGAATGTTCTTCTGATTTTGGGTGTCAGCGCGGCCATCAGCCCGGTTGCCTGCGGGCAGCGTGAAGTGTCCCGTGATATGTTGGCCGTTCTGATCGCCAGCTTTATCGTCGCGGCATGCAGCTTCCTTGGCGCTGTGCCCTGGTATGTCGGCGTAGGCATGCTGCTCGCGCTTGGCGTCTATCTTTTCTATGCCTACCGCACGGAACGCACGAACCTGTTGAAAGAAATGCGCTTTCGCGAACATGTCGAAGAAGATGTGGGAACACCAAGCCTCTCGCTGACCGCTGCGATCATCGCCTGCGCCTTTGGCCTTTTCTGCTTGCCTGTAGGGGCTGATTTCCTGGTGGAAGGGTCCACCAGCATCGCCACACGCCTGGGCATTCCAGACGCCGTAATCGGCCTGACGATCGTGGCTGTCGGGACATCGCTACCTGAACTGGCCACCGCCTTCGTGGCCGCCTATCGCGGACACAGCGACGTGGTCATCGGCAATATTGTGGGCAGCAACCTATTCAATATACTTGGCGTTCTTGGGGCAACCAGCGTGGTCGCCCCTATTCCCATGGAAGGCCGGATTGCCAGTACAGATATCTGGCTGATGCTGGGTGTTGCAGGCCTGATGTATGTCGCAGCAAGAACAGGACGTGTGATCAGTCGCATTGAGGGCGTCCTGTTCCTCGTGCTTTTTGCCGCCTATGTCACTTGGGCTTACGCCGCTGTACCCTAAAGAGCCGACGCTTTACCCATGGCGGCTTGGCACTTTAAGCGGCCCCAGGGCCTTCAGGCTATCACTGCTTTCAGGGCCCTTGAAGCTGTGCCCGGCATCACGGAAGCTCTTGAGCGGCTGACCAAGGCCCAGCACGCCACGCTCCCGGCTGCGGGTCACGCGGTCCAGGTCCAGTTCCACGACGATGATCTCTTCTTCCGTGCTGGCCGCATGGATCACTTCGCCGTCCGGCCCCGCGATCACCGAGCGGCCATAGGCCTGCTCGCCCGCACCATTGATATCAATCATGTAACACTGCTGTTGGGCGGCGGTTGCCCGCACCATGGTGCATTCCACGTCGCGGTCGGCTGTGTTGGTCAGTGTCGGGTGGATGATGACTTCCGCGCCTTCAAGCACCAGCGCGCGACTGGTTTCCGGGAACCACATATCATAGCAGATTGACAGGCCAAACCGGCCCACACCAGGAATGTCAAACACACAGATGTCACTGCCGGCAGTTACGCCCGCCTCATAAGGAAGGAAGGGGTACATTTTGCGGTACCGGGTAACCACGTCACCGGACGGATTGATGACAGATGCCGTGTTATAGACCTTGTCCCCGACCTTTTCATAAAGCGATCCGGTCACCAGCCAGATACCGAGGTCTGCAGCCAGCGCCGCCAGCTTATCTTCCGTGGCGGACGGCATTGGCTCGGCCGACCCTGTGCCCGCACCGCAAATGGCAAGCTCGCTCAGGACCACCATCTGGACCCACGGGTAGCGGACAAGTGTGGTGCGAATTTTCTTCACAACAAGATCGAAATTGCCTGACGGCTTCAGGTCAAGCTGCAGCCCCGCAATAGCAAATGGTTTCATGGTTGGTTCCCTTCCCTACTCTAATACACCCTGGTCCGGCGCCTTTTGGGCTGTTTCCTTTTCGTCCAGCAACCGGGCAGGCAAAAACGCTGCCAGCGTACAAAGGACAATGCCGGAAACGGCCAGATTGATAATCAAGTCATAGTTGCCTTCCCCCACCACCTGCGCGGCGATGAATGGGCCGGACGCCAACCCCATCTTGGAGAAAAAGCCCGAAAGCGCTGCCATTCGGCCATGCCCATCGAATGCCGAGCACATGCCCAGCAGATAAGGAATGAGGAAGGCCCAGGTAATGCCCGTAATAACATTGGCTAAGAAGAACATGCTTTCGCTTGCCGACAGCTTGAACATCAACATGCCCAAAACCGTCACAACCATGCCGCCCATCAGCGGCAGCAGGCGACCAAACTTGATCCCCACAACATAGACAAGCGCTGCACCACCAACTGCGATCCAGTTTGCGATACCCAATGTTGTGGAAATGTCAGATGTCGCCAGCGAATAGCTTTTGCCCAGTTCGATGACATAGGCCGCAAGGCCCATGTTTGCCGCCTGAAAAAAGAAGACCGCAAAAAGCCCCATCAGCAGCGGCTTGAGATAGACCTTGTCCTCGCTGCCGCTGTCGTTCGAAAGCGCAGTTTTCGGCTTTGGCGCATAGGTGCCCATGAAGGGCACCATCAAAAGCGTGACCAGGCTGAAGGCAATCAGCGCATAAAACAGAACCTGTGTCCCGTACAGAGGCACCAGCTTCGGCAGGAACATCAATCCCACGCCACCCAACCCGTATTGAACGATAAGCAGCATGCCGAAGCTGCGATCAGGCACACGCGTCCGGGCGATCACGGAAAAGCCGATACCGACCAGAAAGCCGCCCGTGCTGCCATGAATGAAACGAGCCCCAATCAGGATGGTGGAGTCTGTCATTGTACTGGACAGGATATCCAGCCCGATCAACATCAAAAGCGCGGTGATCGCGGTTGGACGCCAGTGAAAATGCTTGATGGCGAAAACAGACCCAAACGCACCGAGCGCTGCACCGTAAACATTTGCAGATGCCACATGCCCTGCCGCCTGTTTCGAAAAACCAAGCCCTTCAACAAGACCGCTCACCAGCGCCGGCATGATATTCACATAAAAGAGGCCGGCAGTGGTCAGGAAGGCCAGCAGCACGCTCGCAATATGGCCGTCAGGTGCCGCTACAGGAAAACGCGTCTTGTTGCCGGTATCAATCATTCGGTTACTCCACATACTTGGCTGACCTTGGCCAACTCTTTGACAGGTTCAGAGAAAGTAAAGTTGTAACCGTCACTGAAATAATAATAGACGCTGCCTCCGGGCAGCATCACCACCGTAATGCCGCCATAGCCTGAAAAGAAGGGCAGCCACGCATCGTCTGCGCAGCCAAGCGTGTCCTTGGCGTTCCAGCCCCAGAAGGCGTTATTGTAGCGAAGCGTGCTACTGCCTGCCTCAAGGCCTCGGTCCATCGGGTTGCGCTGCATGGCGCCATCAAGAAGGTCAGCATCGAGGGCATCTTCAAGGCGCTGGTCACGCCCGGCGAGGGCTGTGGCAAGGCGCGCGATATCATCCCTGTAAAATAGCATGCCATAACCGCTGAAGGGCTCAGGGTTAGCGCGTACTGTACGCCTGATTTCTTTTGTAAGCGGCCCCAGGTCAAGGGCCTGCCATAGCGGCGCCACCAGATCATCATAATAATCCGCGCCCTGCCCGCGACGTTTTCCCAGAAATCCGTTCATGGCCACGCCCAAAAGATAGGTATCCGACGTGTGATAAACCCAGGCCTCGCCGGGCCGACGTTTGCGCGGGAAGTAGCTGCAGGAAAACTCGGTCTTTTCGGCCGACGTGGTCACAAGGAAGAAAGGCAGATAGCCGTTTGATCCCTCGTCCACATGCGCGTCCGGGCTGACGTAATTACCTGTTGTCATATCGGCGAGATGCTCAAGCCTCACGCCGTGCCAACGGCGGCTATCGCACTGCGGAACATGGTGGCGCATCAGGGCATGCCTAGCACCGGGATACAGCTTCTCAAGCCGCATCAGGCCAATCCCGCCCGCAAGCGATTTGGCCAAGGAATAGGACGGCAATACCATGCTGTCGCAATAAGGATAGGTTCCAAAGCGCGTGTCGCAGCCGCCTACATAATGCGTGTCTTCATGCACAACGCCGTAGGCGGTCATATCCGTAGGATCGATGGTGCCTGCTTGGGCAAACACGGTCGCATCCGTACCTTCAAGCCTGGATAGAGGAGCCACAGGCATCCTGTTCGCGACTTCTTCTTCATACGCTTCACGTACCGTATCAGCGCCAGCGGGAGGCACACCTTGCCAAGCAGCATCATAGCTGCCCCACATGTTGAATTTTAAATAGCCGCAAGTTTCACTTGCCACCTGCAGCAGCACTTTCGACAGCTGCCCCGTGCCACTGATACGCGCTGTAAGCACACCGTTATGGATGCAGTTGGCATTCTTTTCCATAAACGCCATGGGCAGTGAGATTCGACTGTAGTCGCTATCATCCTGCCACACCGCACCGGGTGAAAAGACCAAGTCAAAATATGGGTGCGGCGACTTGATGATGCCGCGAACCACAGGCACGATGGCATCACCAGATTGCACCAGCCAGATGTCCATTGCTGGCAATCTTCTGACACGGTTTTTAGCGTTGCCCGTTATCCCGTCTGGGTCGTGCAGCACTTCAAAACCGCTGGCCACCTGCCCTCCTTTAAAGGTCAGGTGCCCGTCAATCAGTTGGTTCGTGGGTCGCGCGCCTTCCGGCGGCGCGAATGCTGAATAATCCAGCGGTTTGGTAAAAGCAGCACCGCCAAAAAGGCTATTAATGTCGCTTTGGGCAGCACATGATGTCAGCCCCACGAAGCCCAGAAAGGCTGCAACAGAAAGCGATATGACTTTGCCTATCCTCACAAAGCAACTCCGTGAGCCTCAAGACGTGCTTTGAGGGGAGCAAGCCCCTCGGCATGGTCTTTCCAGCGCCCGATAGACGACGCATAAATCGGTTGTCGCACCTGAGCGGCACTCGCGGTTGCAGAAGCGCTTGTGTTTTTGTGAAACGACAGGCAGGCCTCTTCGAACGGCAAGCCGCAATGGTCCAGCATTGCCCGAACATGTCCTTCGGTATCCGCGATGAGCCCTTCATAGGAAATATCCAGAATGCGCCCCGGCATCATCGTGTGCCAATGCACCATCAGCTTATGGTAGGCCACATAATAGTCCGCCAGGTCTTCAAGGCGGTAACTATAGGGATAGCCAAGGCGGAACAGCGTTTTATAAATGGCGAAACAGCTGTCCATCGGGTTCCGCGTCAGGTGAATGATCCGCGCGTTTGGCAGCGCCCGTGCGATCAAGCCGAGATAAAGGAAATTCGCCGGTGTCTTGTCCACCAGGAAGGCTTCGGGCTGACCGCGGGCTGCGGTACTCGCAAGATAAGCGTCACCCAAGGCTTTGAAATCCAGCTCTGCTGATTTTTCTATCAGATCTGTTTTGTTCTTGGCCGCGCCCGCATGCCGCATCAGAGACTGTGCGAAGTCGTGGATTTCACCAAGGCTGGCAACGCTTGAGTGCGAACTTAAAATCCGGTCCACCAGCGTTGTGCCCGTGCGCGGCAGCCCAACAATAAAGATGGGGCCAGGTTCATCGGACCGCGCCACACCAGCTTCGAAGAAGTCTGCGCCGAAAACGCGTTCGATATCCGCCATCGCATCTGTGTCAGTACTGACATGATAGGCCATCATGGATGCGCGCAGGTCCGCACCGCGCCTAAGGTGCGCGAAACTGGGGCCGGGTTCGCCAAGATCCTCATATTCCTTCGACAGCGCATAGAAAAGCTGCACAGCGCCTTTCATATCGGGCACACCGGATTTCAGAAGGCCTTCCATTTCGGCAATATGATTTTCCTGCCGCGTCCATTTTCTGAGCGTGGCGCGGTTATAGTAGGCGTCATAATCGTCTGGCTTCAGGCTGATCACCTGATCGAAAAGCGCCAGCGCTTCCTCAAGCCTGCCCACTGCCGTAGCCGCCGTGGCTAGGTTATAGAGGGCTTGGGCATCCGTGGGCGCAAGCTCGACCGAGCGCGCGAAACATTCATAGGCCAGATCATAAATCGCGAGATGTGTGTAAAGCTGGCCAACATGCAGCAGAAGATAGCTATCGTCCCACGCCAGGACACGAAGCCGGTTCAGCTCTGCGGTCGCGGCTTCAAGATCGCCCTTCTGGATCAGTGCCTGGGCGACCTTGAGGTGTGCGTGGAGATCATCGCCTGCCAGCTCAGTTACCTTCTGGAAACTGACCAACATACCGTCAAAATCCCCCGAAGCTTCCTGAACCCGCCCCAACCGACGCCACCCGTCGGGGTTGGCTGGATGCGTCTCTGCCAGAAGGCTTGCCAGGTCTCCGGCCTCAGCCAGACGGCGCTCCTTCATCAGGGCATCTATTTGTTGAAGTGCGGTCATGATTTCCACGGGCTCTCTCCGCTGCCTGGACACATATTGCGCCCAAGCATGCGGCAATTGAGGGTGGGAAGGGAAGCCCCTTCCCACTTGAGGCTTTAGAAGTTGTATCTGACCGCAAGGCCGAAGGTGCGTGGCAGCGTGATCTCGCTCTTGGCGCCACTCCCCAGATAGTTCTGGCTTGCGTCTGTACCCATGTAGGCTTCGCCATACACCGCGGTAACGCCGCGGTTGTTGAAGATGTTCTTGGCGAACAGCGTCACATCAACATCACCCTTGGTGAAGGTCAGGCCCGCGCCCCAGATGGAGAAGCCATCAAGCGTTGCGCCCAGGGTTTCACTATCATTGTTGATATAGTTCTGGCTGTTGCTTTGAACATAGCCATTCACCCGTGCCACCATCACAATATCACTGGTGATATCTGTGGTGTAATCAAACGCGATGTTCAGCATATGCTTGGGCACGCCGGTGAGACGGTTGCCATCTTCGGCAATCAGGCTGCCGGTCGGCGACAGGAAGTCGCTCGTCAGCTTGGCATCAGAGAAGGCGTATCCAAGGTTATAGTGCAGCGCGTTGCCGATATAGCCTTCAACTTCGGCTTCAATCCCGATCGAGCGGGCGCTGTCGCCGTTTGCAACAGTGAAGAAGCCCCAGTTACTGGTCGCAGTGTTGATCTGCGGGTTGGACCAATCCACATAGAAGCCGCTGACTGTATAGCGGATATCATTGGTCGCACCCTTGATACCAATCTCATAGTTACGGGTCGTGTCAGACCCGTAGGAGAGCCATCTTGGATCTTCGGCGAAGTTGCCCGTGAGCGGAACAGCTGTCGCACCACCGCGGCGGTAGCCTTCCGACACCGTTGCATAGATCATGGTGTCGTCGTTCACGTCATAGGACATGTTGAATTTAAACAGCGCATCCTTTTTGCCGGATGTCTCGCCCTCGATCACGGCAGCCGGGAACAGCGAGTTCCAGAAAGGCAGGTCAACGGTGGCATCAGCCGTGACCTTGCTATCGAAATAGCGGATGCCGGCAGTCAGGCTCAGCCTGTCTGAAACATCATAGGTGGCTTCACCAAAGAGAGCGGTTTCCTTGATCTTGGTTACACTGTCGAAATCGAAATCATTATCGATGTCGGAGTAGCCATAGCCATCAGACATCCAGCCGAAAACTGTGGACGCCCAGGCCTTGTAGCCCGCCAGCGTTGAGATCTGGTCAGCGGTCTGTTCCTGATCGTGATAATAGATGCCCGCAACCCAGTTGAACGGTCCGTCGCTTTGGGACACTAGGCGCGCTTCCTGGATAAAGGCTTCGTCGGAATAACCGCGGTCAGCCCGCGCCAGAGGACGCGGCGAGTTATAATAGAAGCCCGACAGCCAGTTTTTCTGGGCATAGAAGCCCGTGTTCTCGCTGACGGAACGGCCATCGCGCTCATAGTAGGAGGTTGACGAAGTGAGGGTCGCGAAGCCGAGATCTATGTTCATTTCAAGGCTTGCAAGTTCGAGATCCGAGTGGGAAGGCTCTAGTTGCACAGACCCGGCTTCATAGCGACCATACTCATCACCAAAACCGTCCAGGAAACCCTCTGCGGAGCCACGGCGAGCCCCCACTTCGTCACTTTGACGCGTGTATGTAAGCACTGCATCAAAGGCATCGCTTGGCGCAAACAGCGCGCTGACACGCAAGAAGTCGATATCCACCGTGTCGGCATCCTTGACCGACGTGAAGACCGCATCGGTGTCAGTAACATCACCAGGCACCACAGGCGCACCGTTCGCATCCAGTTCATAGACATTCACATAGTCGATAATACCGGCAGCATCGATCTTGCTGCCCACCACGCGAAGCGCCAGCGTGTCACCAAGCGGGATGTTGGCGATGGCTTCGCCGCTCCAGCTTAGGCTACTGGAGCCTGCTGTGGTCGTCAGCGTACCGCCAACAGACCCTTCGAATTCGCCCAAAACCGGCTTGTTCGTGATATAGCGAACCGCGCCCCCAAGCGAGCCGGAACCATAGAGCGTACCCTGCGGGCCGCGCAGCACCTCAACGCGCTCAAGGTCGCTCATCATCATGTTGCCGAACACCGGCGTGTCGTTGATGTAGGTGGCAACCGTTGGCGCGCTGGTTACAGGTACGTCAGAGCGGTTGGCGCTATCCACGCTCAGGCCACGGATACGGATGCCGTTCACCTGGCCCGCGTTCCGCGCGCCCTTGTCGCTGACGGCCACGCCAGGAATGTTGCGCAGCAGTTCAGAGGCATCAATTACCTTGGCAGCGTCAATAGCAGCGCCAGAAACCGCAGAGATATTGTAGGGGATATCCTGAACCGACTGGCTACGACGGGTCGCCGTAACCATGATTTCCTCAAAATTAAGCTCTTCAGCCGCCGTATCCTGTGCAGTTGCCACCGGAGCAACAATTGCGGACAGGGCTGTGGTTGAAAGCAAAGCGAATGTTGAAACTGTACCCATAGCCTTCATGGCTATTCCTCCCATTTCGATGTCATTTGACAAATTTATGGCAGGCTAATTTTTTATAGTCAACTATCTTTTTATCTATGACTATTTTTTTAGTTGACTAAAAGTTATTCAAATCTCGTAAGCACCCACAATCATTGCCACATCCACCGCAATGGCCTTGTGCAGCTCTTCCACCGTCATTTCCTTCAAATAAACGAAGTTAAGGAAATGAATGCGTTCCATCCGCGTCAGCAGAAAAGCAAGCTGATGCATATCAACGCCAGCACGCAGTCTCCCCTGTTCCTGATATTTGGTCAGTACGCTTTCGATGGCTGTCCCCAACCCGCTTGCAATGGTTTCAAGATACCGCGGCGCTACCTCTGGGTCCGGCGCGGTTGCCACGAACGCAACCACATGGCCCCACAATTCGCGCGACAAGGCCGACAAAGTATCGTTGACGTTGGAATGGATAACCTTGGCCACCAACTCAGACGGCGTATGATCTCCCGTCTGCTTGGAGAAGTCATCCTGCGCTTCTTCGATTCCTTCTTCGCCGCGCGCCACCAGCGCCAGCAACAGGTCGCCCTTTGTGCCATAGTAATTATAGACAGTTGGAGCCGACACCATCGCCCTTTCGGCGATTTCTTCTATTGTGGTATCGGCAAACCCTTTCTCAACGAACAGGTCCGCTGCTGCCTTTTCAATAAGTGCACGGCGCTGCGCTTTCTGTCTTTCCCTGAGCCCCACCATGGTTTTCTCCAGTCCCTCTTTTAAATTCTTAACTCACATATTTTTTTATAGCTGCATAAAATATTTTTGCAACCCACGGACATAGGGTTACCATCAATTAGGACAGCCTTGCCAACAGGACCATGGGGCGCCAGTGCCCTGCGCACCTCTCAGGAAGCAAGGTTGGCATGCACCAATTTTATGATCTGATTGTCGCGCCAGCGCTTCTGGTAAACCATCCCGAACGAATAACTGATACTAGGGCTGAATGGCTTGATAACCGTACCTTCCCCCACACAATCCGCTGCCGTGATAGGGTTCATCACACTCAGCCCCACGCCGTTTTCCACCAGGCTGCAAATGCTGGCGATATTCGCCTCTGTCTTAGCGGCCAGGCTGATCTGCCTTTCCTCAATCAGCTTCAGCACCTTGTCCGCAGCAATATTGGGCTGGTTGGCAAAAATCATGTGCTGGCCCGCCAGATCATCCACAGAAACCGTTTTCTTTGACGCAAGGGCATGTCCTTGTGGCATGACGCAAACAGCCTCTGTCTGTGCGATCCGGTCGGTCTGCAGTTGTTCGCTCGATATCGGCATGGTGACAAAGCCGACATCGAATTGCCCGGCCTCCACGCCGCGCACCACCTCAGGCGTCGACATAATATCGAAATAGACGTTCAGCTTGGCGTTGTCCTTGAGCATGCTGGCAACCAACCGTGGGACAAAACCAAAACCCAGCCCAGGAATTGACGCAATGCGAATGCGCGACACGCCAAATTCCCTCAGCGCAAAAATGCTATGCTTCAGCTCATCCAGATTGAACATCAGACCCAGAATCGCCTTGTAAAGCTCCTCTGCTTCAGGCTTGGCGACCAGCCTGTTCTTGTCACGAATGAAAAGCGAAAGCTCCAGATTTTCCTCCAGCACCGCGAGCGACCGGCTGACGCCAGACTGCGTAATTCCAAGCGCTTTCGCGGCCTTGGTGGCAGACCCGGTTTCATACAGGGTTTTGAAGATCGTCAGAGACTTGAGAGACGTAAGATTGAGCTCAGGCATAATAGATACTCATGATATGATGTAAAATTATCATATGTTGTTATACCCTACCCTTCAAGTGTATATTCATGCCCAATATCCGGCAGAGTCGCCGCGGGGGGGGGTGACGACCACTGCAGATACATAATTCAGGAGGCCCGATGGAAACCGAAGACAATCACCGCAGAGGCGTAGGCATTATTGGTGCTGTAAGCGTTGTGCTGTTCCTCCTGGTTGCCATTGGCGTACAGGTTTTTGTTCTGGGAAACACCGGCTCCACGCAGGTTACCCTTATCATCGTCACGGCCTTCGCGACCATTGTCGCCATGGCAAGCGGATACAGCTGGCACGAAATCCAGAACGCCATCCTTTATGGCTGCAACATGGCAATGCTGCCGATGATGATCCTGATGATGGTTGGGCTTCTGATCGCAAGCTGGACAGCCGCCGGCACCATCCCTGCGCTGATCTATTTCGGCATAAAGCTTCTGAACCCCGATTATTTCCTGTTTTCCGCCGCCCTGATCTGCTCCATCGGCTCACTGTCTACCGGCAGCAGCTGGACAACAGCAGCAACCTTCGGCGTTGGCTTCATGGGCATTGGGCTGGGGCTTGGCATCCCCCCTGAATATACAGCGGGCGCTGTTATTTCCGGCTCTATCTTCGGGGACAAGATGTCGCCGCTTTCCGACTCCACCAATCTCGCATCAGCCGTAGCGCAGGCGGAGCTGTTCGACCATATCAAGAGCATGATCTACACCACTGTGCCCGCCATTTTGATTGCACTTGTCATCTATCTGGTAATGGGGCTCATGTTCGACAGTAGCGCTATCGTGAATGACACCAAGGTACAATCCATCCTGGACGGCATCTCCGGCACTTTTTCGCTTAATCCCATAACGCTGTTGCCGCCTGTGCTGGTCGTGGTGCTGATCATGCGGAAGATGAGCGGGCTCGCAGTCATGATCATCGCCTCCCTTGTGGGCATGGCACTGGCTACCGGCCTGCAGGGATACACACTGGATCAGATGCTTGTGTTCATGAACTTTGGCTTTGAATCTTCGGTCGGCATCCCGGAAGTGGATAAGATCCTGTCGGGTGGCGGACTGCAGAACATGATGTGGACCGTGTCGCTTGGTTTCATTGCGCTTTCGATGGGCGGCGTGATGGAAAAAACCGGCATGCTGGAAGTGATCCTGACCAAAATCCGCCACCTGGTGCATTCCACCGGCGGGCTGGTGGTCACCCACGTCTTTTCATCCTTTGCCGTAAACCTTCTGTCTGCCAGCCAGTTCATGGCGCTTATCATTCCGGCCCGGATGCTGGTGCCGGTATATCGGGCGCAAAAACTGCTGCCCCAGGTTTGTTCCCGCGTCAGCGAGGATTCCGCCACCGCCACGTCGCCGCTGGTGCCTTGGGGGCTCGGCGGAGTTTACTACACGTCGGTACTTGGCGTCGCGACGCTGGACTACCTGCCCTACACCTTCTTTGGCTTGATTGTGCCTGCGGTTACAATTGTGTTTGCCCTTACAAACACATGCATGTTCCGCGAAGGCGATATCGAGAGCAAAAGAACCTATTCCTCTGTCCCCGCGGAATAAGTACCGCCTGGAGTTTTTACGCGAATGAGCAAGAAAGCAACTATCGAAGAGGCGATTTCACAGGTACCGAATGGTGCGACCGTCATGGTGGGCGGGTTCGGCCCTCCCGGTACCCCTTTCAGCCTGCTGGATGAACTGTTAAGGCAGGGTCAGACAGGGCTTACACTGGTCAAGAATGACGCCAACGAACAAGGTCTTGGCATCAGCCGCCTGATCGAAGCCGGTCAGGTTGACAAGCTGATCACCACCCACATCGGGCTGAACAAGAAAATTGTCGAAATGATGAACGATGGCAGCCTGCAGGTATCCTTCTTCCCGCAGGGCATCCTGGCGGAAAAAATCCGCACCGCAGGGTCTGGCAGCTTCGGGTTCCTGACCGATATCGGCCTTCATAGCGAAATCACCAATCCCAAGGACGTGATCGAATGGCAGGGCCGCAAGGTGAAGGTAGAATCTGCGCTTTACGCCGATGTCGCCCTTATCCACGCACACCAGGCTGACCTTTTCGGCAACCTCCAGTACCGGGCAACGGCCATGAACTTCTGTCCACTGATGGCTATGGCGGCTGACGTAGTAATCGCAGAAACCCCCAACCTGGTGACACCCGGCACCATCGTGCCCGAGACGGTGCACACGCCTTCCGCCTTTGTCACGTCGGTTGTGAAGGTTGACACAAGCGGTAACGAATATGGCCTGATGGAGGGACGCTATGAGCCTTGATCGCATTTTGACACGCGCGGCGCAGGAAATCTGCGATGGCCAGACCGTCAATCTGGGCATTGGTCTGCCAACCATGCTGGTGAACCATCTGCCACCCGAACGGGACGTAATGATCCATTCTGAAAACGGCATTCTGGGCTCGGGCGCCAAAGCCACGCACGAAACCGCTAACCCGTCGCTGATTGATGCGGGCGGCACCTATATCACTTCACGTCCCGGCGCCGCCTTTTTCGATAGCGCTGTGTCGTTTGCCATGATCCGCCGGTCCAAACTGGACCTGTCTGTGATGGGCGCGTTCGAGGTGGACCAGGAAGGCAACCTGGCCAACTGGAAAATCCCTGGAAAATTTTCGCCCGGCATCGGTGGCGCCATGGAACTGGCGCAAAAAACCAGGAACATCCTGATTTTGTGCACACACCAGGACAAGCACGGCAACTCGAAGATTTTGAAGAAATGCACCCTGCCACTGACCGCGGAAAAGTGCGTGACCCGCATCATTACAGATATGGCAGTGATGGATGTCACGCGGGAAGGCCTGCTGCTCAAGGAAATCGCAGACGGACTGACAATCGAACAAGTGGTTCAGGCCACAGATGCTGACCTTATCCTGGGCGAAGAGATTGGGAGATTTTAAATGATCACAGCAACCGAACAGAAAATCCTCGAGAGCTGCGACACCATCTTCCCGCGCGTCATCGATTTCACCAAGGATATGGTCAAGCAGTATGGCGTATTGAACCAGGAAGAAGGCGTTCTGGATGTTGTCGAACGCCAGATGAAAGACCTGAACCTGCCCGTTCAGCGCGTACCGATCGACGTCAAGCGCCTTGGCAAGCATCCCCTGTTCGCCCCTGTTGAATGGGGTTATGACAAGAAATATAATCTGGTCTCTCCCCTCAACCCTGGCGCGGACGGCAAAACGCTGGTGCTGAACGGCCATCTGGATGTGGTGGACGCAACGCCGTTCAGCATGTGGTCCCGACCCCCGAATGAGCCCTGGGAGAAGGACGGCTGGCTTTATGGTCGCGGCTCCGGCGATATGCAGTCGGGTGTGGCGGCAATGATTTATGCCGTGCATGCCATCAGCCACGCAGGCTTTGATATCCAGTCTCCTCTGACCATCCAGGCAGTGGTTGAGGAAGAATGCACCGGCAACGGCGCGCTGGCCTGCCTTGAGCGCGGCTATGATGGTGACTTTGTTCTGATCCCGGAACCATTCGGCCCGCAGATATTCGCGGGACAAGTGGGTGTGTTGTGGTTCAAGGTTGGAATTGAAGGCACGCCTGTGCACGTGCTGGACACGTCAGCTGGCGAAAATGCGATCCAGAAACTTCAGCTTCTGATCCCCTTCCTGCAATATCTTGAAGCCGAGCTTAATGAGAAATACCGCACGCCGCCCTATGACGAGTTTGACCATCCCTTCAATCTGAACATCGGCAAGTTCAACGGTGGCAACTGGGCATCAAGTGTGCCTTCCTACGCCGAAATGGAAGCCCGCATTGGCTTCCCTCCGGGCATGGCGGCATCAGAAATCATGCAGATGGTCAATGACTGCATTGAAGGCGCGACGAACAAGCTTGCGGCCTTCGCGGGCAAGAAACCCAAACTGCGCTTCCACGGCTTCCGTTCGGAAGGGCACTTGGTTGACCTCAAGGACCCGGGCATCAAGCTTCTGTCCAGCTGCCATCATGCGCTGACAAACGCCGAGCCCGAGCGCTTCTATGCCACCTGCACTACCGACCTTCGCGCCTTCCATTTCTATAACAAGACGGCAGGCACCTGTTATGGCCCCGTGGCACAACGCATCCACGGTGTGGATGAATGCGTGGACATCGAGTCCATCCGCCAAACGCTGAAGACCTATGCGCTCTTTATCAGCCGCTGGTGTGAAATCGGAAAATCATGAATACTGTGTTTTCAGCAAATGCGCCCAAAAGAAAATCGGGACGCGTGTTTTTGAAAGGTTAGCTGCATGAGTTTTGTGGCACATCGTTCTCTCAAGGAGACTTACCGCAAGGCAGTTCGCGGTGAAGGCATTTATGTTTTTGACGCTGACGGCAACAAATATCTGGATGGGTCTTCAGGCGCGGGCGTCTCTTGCCTTGGGCACAGCAATGAGCGCGTCATCAGCGCCATCAAGGAACAGGCCGAAAAGCTGTGCTTCGCAAGTTCGGTTTTCTATACCAATGACCCGACCGAAGAACTGGCCGCAGTACTGGCGAAAGGCGCACCCGGTGACCTGAAATACGCCACCTTCGGATGCGGCGGATCGGAGCAGGTTGAAGGCGCTCTCAAGATCGCGCGGCAATATCATGTGGACCGGGGCGAGCCCTCGCGCACCATCATGATCGCCCGCAGGCAAAGCTATCACGGCATGACCCTGGGTACGCTCAATGTTGGCGGGCACATAGGGCGGCGGCAGCTTTATACGCCCATGTTTGCGCCCACACACCTGATTGCGCCCCACTATGCCTACCGCGAGCGGCGCGAAGGCGAAACAGCCGCAGCATACAGCCTGCGTGTCGCCAACGAGCTTGAAACAAAGATCCTCGAACTTGGGCAGGAAAACGTCGCGGCCTTCATCGCAGAGCCCGTCGTGGGGGCCACCAACGGCTGCGTGGCC
Source organism: Kordiimonas lipolytica (assembly GCF_001550065.1). The sequence continues at coordinate 372,330 of NZ_LRUB01000035.1, read as the reverse complement.
GCAGATGACGTTTACTTCAAGCGCATCCGGGAAATTTGCGACCAGTATGGCGTCCTGCTGATTCTTGACGAGGTCTTCTGCGGCATGGGCCGAACCGGCACGCGCCATGCCTGCGAGCAGGACAGCGTGCTGCCTGACCTTCTGGTTATGGCAAAGGGCCTGGGCGGTGGATACCAGCCGATCAGCGCGCTGCTGATCTCGGAAAAGATCATCAATGCCGTAAAGGACGGGCGCGGCTATATCGCGAATGGCCATACCTATATGAACCACCCGCTCAATTGCGCGGCAGGCCTCGCGGTGCAGCAGGAGATTGCCGACCGGGATTTGATCGCCAATGTCGCCAAGCAAGGCGCCTACCTGCGTGCCCGGCTTGAAGAAAGCTTCGGGCAGCATGCCCATGTAGGTGATATTCGTGGTCGTGGCCTGATGCAGGCGCTCGAATTCGTCGTGGACCGGGAAACAAAGGAACCCTTCCCACCTGAAAAGCAGCTTTGGGCCAAACTACAAAAGACGGCCATGACACACGGCCTGATGTGTTACCCCAACGGCGGCACCATCGACGGCATCAAGGGCGACCATGTGATTCTGGCCCCGCCCTACATCATTTCTGAAGCCCAAGTGGATGAAATGGTCGAAAAGCTTGAAAAGTCAGTCGCACAAACGATAAATCAGCTCTAGGTTAGCGCATGGGGTTCGCCCCATGCCACATCACCAGAGGAACTGTGCACGACTTATGGACCGGAAAGCCCTGACATTTTGGCATGAGTGCCTTGGCGACATTCTGCGCGAAAGCGATGATGATAAGGCGCTGTCTGGACTTGTCGCCCACCTCAAGGGACTGTTCCGGTCAAATAGCGTCATCCTGATGATCTACCGGGCGGACAGCAGCCCCGTGTTCCTGCATAACGACACCGGCCACAACTGGCGCAAAAATAATTTCGACGACTATATCGCCGCCTTCTATATCCTGGACCCCTTCTATCAGGCCGCGCTCAGCCTCAAGGAAGACGGCCTGTTGGGGCTTGAAGAAATCACGCCGCCAGACTTCCACAAAAGTGAGTATTTCGAAGCCTGGTACCAGCAATCAGGCCTCAATGACGAAGTCAATTTCATGGCTCGCCTGAAAGACGGCAATGTAGTTGCCCTTTCGCTCGCCCGCACAATTGATGCCCCGCGTTTTTCCCAAAAGGACTTGGAAGACATGCGCATGATCGCGCCCGTTGTATGCGGCCTACTGGCCACGCGTTGCAGTGGCGGCCACAAGGAAACCGAAAAGGGGAAGCGACTGCATGCTGAACTGCAGTCTGCCCTTGGAGCTTTTGGCCGCGACATCCTCACCCCGCGCGAATTTGAAATCATGCAGATGCTGATGCACGGCCACCCTGCACGGTCTGTCGCCGACCGCCTGAATATCTCCATGGAAACCGTGAAGGTCCACCGCAAGCGCATTTATGCCAAGCTGGATATCGGCACCCATGCCGAGCTGTTCTCGTTGTTCCTTGCGGCCCTTGAGGGTACAGACACCGCGTCCGGCGAGGACCCGCTCAAGGCTTACCTGGGTCCTTAGTCTACCCATCCCCCCAAGGGGGTATTTCCCAAAATCGCGACTTGCGCGACACTCACCAGAATTCCATGGGAGTATCTGGTGACTATGCTGAATATAGAAAACAAATCCCTGCTGCGTGAAAGCGGGGCCACAAGTTTTGAAGTGACAAACCCAGCCACGGGCGATGTGATCGCCAGCGTGACGGACATGAATGAGGCAGACGTGCTGGCCGCGATTGACCGCGCCGAAGTCGCCCTGCCCGCATGGCGCGATGCCCTGGCCAAGGAACGGGCCGCAGCGCTGATGCGCTGGTACGACCTGATCATGACGAACCAGGAAGACCTGGCACAGATCATCACTGCTGAATGCGGCAAGCCGCTGGCGGAAGCACGCGGCGAAGTGGCCTATGGGGCCAGCTTCATCCAGTGGTTTGCGGAAGAGGCAAAGCGCGTATACGGCGACATGGTGCCCGCAACGCTGCCCAACAAGCGGATCATGGTGATCAAGCAGGCGATCGGTGTCGTGAGCGCCATCACGCCCTGGAACTTCCCGGTGGCGATGATCACCCGCAAGGTGGCGCCTGCAATGGCCGCAGGCTGCACGGCGATTGTGCGCCCTGCTGAAAGCACGCCGCTGTCTGCCATCGCGCTTGAAGTGCTCGCACTTGAAGCCGGCATTCCAGCGAATGTGCTGCAGGTCGTGACGTCAGAAAAACCGCAAAAGGTTGGCGAAATCCTGACCACACACCCAACCATCCGCAAGTTTTCCTTCACTGGCTCAACCGCCGTTGGCAAACAGCTTCTGGTGCAGTGCGCCAGCACGGTCAAGAAAGCCTCGATGGAACTGGGCGGCAACGCACCTTTCATCGTATTTGATGACGCCGATATCGACGCCGCTGTCGCCGGTGCCATGGTCAGCAAATACCGCAATGCAGGGCAAACCTGCGTGTGCGCGAACCGCTTCTATGTGCAGGACGGCGTTTATGACGCCTTTGTCGAGAAGTTCGCCGCAGCTGTGGAAAAGCTGAAGGTGGGTAACGGTGCCCATGACGGCGTTACCTGTGGGCCGCTGATCAATACGGCTGCTGTCACGAAAGTGACCGGCCTTGTTGAGGGCGCGGTTGAAGCCGGAGCCAAAGCAGTCACCGGCGGCATGCGCCACGATGCCGGCGACAACTTCTATGCCCCAACCGTGCTTCGGGACGTTCGCCACGACATGGCGATCACCCAGGCCGAGATTTTCGGCCCGGTGGCACCTGTTTATCGCTTCACGGACGAAGCTGAAGTGGTTGCACAGGCCAACGACACGCCTTACGGCCTTGCCGCTTATTTCTATGCCCGCGACCTCGGGCGCGTGTTCCGGGTAATGGAAGCGCTGGAGTACGGCATGGTGGGCATCAATGAAGGCATCATCTCAACCGAAGTGGCGCCCTTTGGCGGCGTCAAGGAAAGCGGGCTGGGGCGCGAAGGGTCGCGCTACGGCATCGATGACTATCTTGAAATCAAATACTGTCTGTTAGGAGGCCTTTAATATGAGTAACGCAGACCTTTGGGCGCGCCGCGAGGCCGCCGTTGCCCGCGGCGTTGGCACCATGCACGCCCGCTTCACCTCGCACGCCAAGAACGCGGTTCTGTGGGACGTTGAAGGCAATCGCTATATCGATTTCGCCACAGGCATCGCCGTGAACAACACCGGCCACAGCGATCCGCGTATTGTTGAGGCGGTCAAGGACCAGCTCGATAAATTTTCACACAGCTGCTACCAGGTAAACCCGTATGAAAGCTACATCGCGCTTGCGGAAAAGCTGAATGCGGCAGCGCCTGGCGACACGCCGAAGAAATCCATTTTCCTGACAACTGGCGCGGAAGCCGTTGAAAACGCGGTGAAAATCGCGCGCGCAGCGACTGGCCGCCCCGGCATCATCGCCTTCAAAGGCGGCTTCCATGGCCGCACCATGATGGGCATGGCGCTTACGGGCAAGGTGGCACCATACAAGATCGGCTTCGGGCCGTTCCCGTCAGACGTGTTCCACGCGCCCTACCCGATCGAGTATCACGGCATCACCGAAGCAGACAGCCTGAACGCGCTCGACGCCCTCTTCAAGGCGGATATCGAGCCATCCCGCGTGGCGGCCATCATCCTTGAGCCTGTGCAAGGCGAAGGCGGCTTCTATGCGGCCAGCCCATCCTTCATGCAAAGCCTGCGCAGCATTTGTGACGAACACGGCATCATGCTGATCTGTGACGAAATCCAGACCGGTTTTGCCCGCACAGGCAAACTGTTCGCGACTGAGTACAGCGGCGTGGAGCCTGACCTGATGACTGTGGCCAAAGCCATGGCTGGCGGCTTCCCGATCAGCGGCGTTGTGGGCAAGGCCCATGTCATGGATGCGGCTGCACCCGGTGGCCTTGGCGGCACTTATGGCGGTTCCCCGCTTGGCTGTGTGGCAGGCCTCAAGGTGATGGAAATCATCGAACAAGACGGCCTGTGCGACCGCGCGAATGAGATTGGTGATCTGTTCAACAAACGGCTGACCTCACTGCAGGCAGAACTGCCGAATGTGATCGGCAATGTGCGCAATCTTGGCGCCATGATCGCCATGGAACTGGTTGAGGATGGCGACGCCAACAAGCCAGATGCGGCCCTGACCGGCGCGCTTGTGAAGGCAGCCGCCGAAAACGGCCTGATCCTTCTGAGCTGCGGTGTCCGCGGCAATGTGATCCGCTTCCTGCCAGCCCTGACTGCACCAACCGCGGTGCTGGAGGAAGGCTTGGACATCCTCGCAACTACCCTCAAGAACCTGGCTGCCAAATAGGCAAGCTTAGCGTTCCCTCACTTGGCCCCGGACTGCCCCTCAAGGTAGTTCGGGGTTTTTGTTGTTTGGAAGAAAGGGAGCATGTGCCGGCACTTCCCTTTGCGACAAATGGGATGGCAGCTTAGGCAAGCCGCCGACACATGCGGTATCTGGAGATATATGCCCGCCATCGAAAGGGGGTGGGGAAGATTGTGGCGACACCGGATCAAAACGAAGACAAGGCGCCACCAAGGCATATCTCCAAATAGGCAGCCCCCACACCGCAACTCTGGTGAGGGCCGGAACGGGATGAGACGGGAATGGCCTTCAAACCCGCCTCAGAGATTACCCTTGTTTAAAAGGCATACCGAACTCGGACATAATATGTCCCGCCATTGATGCCCATAGGGGAGAATTCCGGATACTTGGCGCCCCAGGCACTTTTGGTGTCAAACAGCGCGTCTGTACCAAGAAGTGTTGTCATTGGCAGGCCTTCGTCTGGAACCTCGTCCGGGAAGTTGTTGAAGATATTGCTTGCGCCAACAACAAGTTCCACATTTTCGGTGACATTATAGCCAACCTCCAGGTCAAACGTCATTTCTGCGCCAGGCACCATGTCCGTGAAGGAAATGTGGCCGTTGTAGTAGGAGCCGAAATGGTTGGCCCGCACAAGCGCGCGCCATTTGTCGTTCACGTGGTTGATGGTGAAGTTGCCGCGGATGGCTGGTGTGCCGTCCTCAATGGTGCGGATACGCAGTGGGTCTAGGCTTGCGGATTCCTTCACCTTGGTGCTGGTCCAGTTACCGGCGAGCGAGAAGGACGTCGTGCCATTACCCATTTCCACGGAATAGGTCGCAACAACATCAATACCTTTTGTGTTGGTTTTGAAGTCATTGAAATAGTACCGCAGATTAGCGAAATCCGGACTATCCACATCAAAGAAAGGCGACAGGGAAATACGGTCATCGATCGTAATGTCGAAATAGTCAACCGTAAGGTCGATGTCACCCAGGGACATGACAGTACCAACCGTGAAGCTGGTTGATGTTTCCGGCTGAAGCTCGGTGCCGCCAACGCTGACCGCCAGTGGATCAGTTGGCGGAACGATACCGCTCAGGGTGATATTACCTGCATCCAGAAGCGAGCTGATGTTCCGCACATTCGCCTGGCCCGGCGTTGGCGCGCGGAAACCTGTTGAGAAGGACCCACGCAGCCCTACGGTATCCGTAACATCCCAACGGGCAGCCAGTTTTGTATTGGTTGTGGAGCCAAAGCCGTCGAAATCTTCCCAGCGTACGGCTCCTGTCAGCAGCAGGCTGTCGGTAACCTGTGCTTCAAGATCAAGATAGGCCGCGATGTTGGAACGCGACGCACTACCGGCTGCCGCAGCGTTCACACCGGCATAGCCTTGCGATGACCCACCAAAACCAAGTTCGCCATAAGGGCCCACAGAATAGGAATGCAGGTGGCCCGCGATCGACTCAAACTCTTCACGGCGATATTCCAGCCCAAAGGCAACCATCAAGTCGTCCGCAAGGCTGTCCATCGCCACAGGATAGGTGAAATCAGCGTTCAGGTTTGTCTCGTTTTGCACGAAAGCGCCGGCACTCATTTCCGTGGCTGAATCAGGTCCATAGGATGCATTGTAGGAATCTACAATAAAGCCCGTCTTGTTGCGGCCATAGCTTGCACTGATGTCATATGTCAGGCCGTTATCCAACTCGCCTTCAACGCCAGCCACCATGGAATAGTCGGTCACGGTGCCCGTCAGAGACGGTGTGAAACCACCAGGATAGACCTTGAAGAGAGACCAGCAGTTGGCCGACAAGCCTTGCAAACCAGCGAGATCGTTTGCTGCTACAGTCGGACATGTTTCGCCGCCGTCACCGTCAAGGTCGATAATCGCAGCATTTTCTCCAAACGTGTATACGCCATCACGGCTAAGCACAGGACGGTGGTATAGGCCGTTCGTGGCTTTTTTCTTGGCATAGTTACCAAAGGCATAGAAGCGCGTGGTATCACTGATGTTCACGCCCATATTGACGACAGACTTAAAGTCATAGTGAACGCGCGGCGTGCCCCAAACCTGTGCCGGGTTTGGCACATCTGAGAAGCCGAGTGATGCGGCTTCAGCCGCCGCTGCGGTTTGAACGGACCGGTCTGTCGGGTCGCTCTCGCCATAGGATGCGCTGATATTGATGAAGCCGTCAGAGCCAAGCTCAAAACCCTTGTTGGCGGAAATCAGAAGATTGTCGCCATCGCCTTCATAAGTGCTGCCAACCTTGGCTTCAATGGACCCCGCCTCTGTATCGTCCTTGAGGCGGAAGTTGATAACACCCGCGATCGCGTCAGAACCATACTGCGCCGCGGCACCATCCCTCAGCACCTCAACCTGCTTCAGGGCGATCGTCGGGAATACAGAAATATCCGGCCCCTGGGCACCGTTGGATTCACCCGCCGTATAGAAGTTGATCACAGCAGAGCGATGACGACGCTTGTTATTGAGCAGCACAAGCGTGTGGTCCGCAGCCAAGCCACGCAGGCTGGCAGGTCGCACGAAGGTAGACGCATCACTGATAGGCTGTGCGCTTACGTTATAGGACGGCACGACCGTACGTAGCAGGTTGCTGATGTCATTGTCGGCCTGGCTTTCGAAATCCCTGCCGGAAATCACATCGATCGGCGCTGGCGAACTGAGAGCCGAGCGGCCTTGGGAACGCGTACCGACCGTTACGATCTCTTCAAACTGAAAGGCGGACTGATCCGCTTTTTCTTCTGTTTCCTGATTATCCTGCGCGTACGCAGCACCCGCGGCCACCCCAGCCATCAGCGCCACTGCAGACGCAGTATTCATTACACGCGAAACCACCTTTTGGTTGCGCTTCCACTTCACATTCCAAGTCACTTGCTTTCCTCCTTACCTGAGCGCATCCGCTGTTTTCTGCGGACTTTCAGGAAGAGAAATATAACGGCGGGGCTTAAATCATGACAAGATATGATCGATTTTCATAATTCAATGATATTTTATCATGATATGTTTTGATGCTATAAGGCCTCAATACAAATGCCCCTCCCCGGAAGAAATCGAAGGCTTACTGCCGCGCAGAACCAAGCGAACAAAACTGTATCGGCTTTCTCAACTTGCTTTGTGAATATCAAGACCTGAGGAAGAAGAACCACGGCAAGGGAGGACGAGACTTTGCCCTCCCAGCGTATGGCTCATGTCAAACGAAATCGATATGCTTGTAGAACGGCATTTCACGAAGCCGTTTGCCGGTCGCTGCAAAGATAGCATTCGCAAGAGCAGGCGCCGCGGGCGGCACTGGCGGCTCGCCAATGCCCCGGATCTTGGGAGAATTCTCAAGCCCGCGGACAATGATTTCCGGGCACTGGTGAAGCCGCATGGCTTCATGGTCATAGAAATTCTGTTGCTCTGCCATACCGTCGGAATAAGTGATCTCGCAGTTCATGGCGTGTCCAAGCCCGAACACGACACCGCCCTTGACCAGATTGTCAAAGTTCACGGGATCGATCACCCGGCCGACATCAGCTGCCACATAGACCTTGTCAATCCTGATGCCATATTCCGTGTTGGTGACTTCCACCACTTCCGCAACCGGCACACCGAAGCTTTCAACGAAAGCCACACCCCTGCCCCGGTTTGGGCCCAGGTCACTGCCCCAGCTTGACATCTCCCCCACCGCTTCAAGCACACCGCGCGCGAGCGGCTCAGCGCACAGACGAATGCGCTCCTCCAGCGGATCAGCGCCCGCAGCATGGATCAGCTCATCAAGGAAACAATCAGCAAAAAATCCGTTTGTAGATGCCCCTACTGACCGCCAACTGCTGACAGGCGCCAGGCCATCTGTGCGGTAGCCTGTCATGCGGAAATGCGGCAGGTCGTATGGGATATTCCAGGCGCCAGCGGCGATCTGCCGATCCGCACCCGGAGGGGCCACCTGGTTCTGGCGCGGCAGTTGGGACGCCTGAACAGACGGGCTGGCGATACCCAGGTCATAGGCCTCTATTCTGCCGTCCTTGACCACACCCCGCATCCGTCCCATGGAAATTTGGCGCGGGAAATCGTGGGCGAAGTCTTCTTCGCGGCTGTATGTCAGCTTCACCGGCGTGCCGCGCATGGCCATGGCAACCTCAGCCGCGCGCTTGACATGCTCGTCCTCCAGCCGGTGGCCAAAGCTGCCGCCCGCATATTGGTTGTGAAGCCGCACCTGGCTTGGCTCCACGCCCACAATCTGGGCCACATTGGCCTGCACGAAGCGCGGCAACTGAGCCGCCGTCCAGACATCCACACCACCATCTGTCACCAGCACTGTCGCCGAAATCGGCTCAAGCGGTGCGTGGGCGACATAGGGTGCACGGTATTCGGCCTCAATCACATCTGCGTCCGCAAGCGCTGCTTCTACGTCCCCCTCCTCGCGCCAGACATTATCCACATGCTCTTCCGTGAAGCTGTTCGATAGCAGGTCCCAGTGGCCTTCCATCTCAGCCGGGTAGCTCACCGGGCCCCAGTTACAGTCGATAGCGTTCGCCGCCTGAATGGCGCGCCACGTGTTGTCCGCCACTACGGCGACACCGCCCGAAACGCGCATGATTTTCTTCACGCCCCGCATACCCTCAGCAGCAGCGGCATCATAGCTGACAAGCTCACCACCCTGGCGCGGGTTCAATTTGACTGTCGCGTGCACCATGCCGTTAAATTCGAGGTCGATGCCGTAGGTCAGCGTACCGGTGGATTTCGCGACGATATCAAGGCGTTGCTGCGGCTTTCCAATGTAACGCCATTCGCCGGGCTCACGCAGGCTGACATCCGTAACGGGTTCTATTTGGCTCGCGGCTGCCGCCAACTCTTCATAGGGCACACGTGTGCCATCCGGCAGCACAACAGTGCCCGCATCGGTCTTGAGCGCGCTTATTGGCACGCCCGCCTGTTTTGAAGCGGCTTTCTTCAGCGTTTCGCGCGCCACTGCCCCTGCAAGACGCAGCTTGTCAAATGAGTCCGGCACAGCACTTGAGCCACCCGTTACCTGCGCCCCCATCAGCTTGATCACACCGCCCATCACATCGCGCATGGTCTCTGCTGCGAAGCTTTCGTCCGTGGACATAAAGGGTACTGCCTCTGTCGCGAGCGCGGTGTTATAATAGGCTGGCGCTGGATCCCCGGGGCTTACCCTCACCTTCAGCGGATCAACGTCCAGTTCTTCAGCAATCAGCATGGCCTGCATGGAGCGAACACCCTGCCCGATATCTGCGTGGGGCGCGATCAGCGTCACACCATCTGCGTCGATTTTCACCCAAGGCGTTAGCGCCGCCTCACCGTCCTTGAGGTTCTTAAGAAGCGGGTTCGCATGCGGTTTCTTGACCATATAAAAACCGAAAGCCACCCCGCCGATTACGGCGGCTGATCCCACGAGGAAAGCACGGCGGGTATAGGTTTTGATCTTGCCCATGCTCAAGCCTCCTGCAGCTTGGCAGCCGCGGCCTTGACGGCCTCGCGGATGCGCGGATAGGTGCCGCAGCGGCACAGGTTGCCCGACATGGCATCATCAATATCCTGATCGGATGGGTTCGGGTTTTCCGCAAGCAAGGAAGCCGCCTGCATCACTTGACCCGATTGGCAATAGCCGCACTGGGCCACCTGCTTTTCAATCCAAGCTTCCTGCACGATATGTAAGGCATCTGGCGTACCAAGGCCTTCAATGGTTGTGACCTCCACGCCCACAGCATCCGCCGCAGGCACTTGGCAAGACCGCATGGCAACACCGTCAATATGCACAGTGCAGGCACCACACTGGGCCACACCGCAGCCATACTTCACGCCTTTGATGTTCAGTTCGTCGCGAAGCACCCACAAAAGGGGCATATCGTCTTCCACATCCACATCATAGGACGTGCCGTTGACTGTAAGCTGCATGAAGGGCCTCCCGCTTTCCTGCCAATTTGGCGGCAAGCTTACCAAGAAAGCGGCATTCTCCAAAAGTTATATGCGAGTGCAACGCAGAAAGGGTGGCTGAGGCCACCCCCTGCCCCCTAGCCTTCGTGCCGGAAAACGACAGTGCCAAGAGGCGGCAAGGTCAGCATCAGCGAATAGGGCTTGATATGCCACGGCACGTCTTCTGCCGCGTGACCACCATAATTGCCAACATCGGATCCGCCATAATGGGCGGAATCCGTATTCATCACCTCCGCCCAGTGGCCGCCATAAGGCACACCAACGCGGTAGCCATGGCGCGGCACGGGCGAGAAGTTGCACACCACAAGGCATGGCGGGTCGCCGGGGTCGCCCCAGCGCAGGAAGCTGACTACATTGTCTTCCGCCGCCCCGCCGTCTATCCACTCAAAGCCATCGGCCGTGCAGTCACGGCGGTGAAGGGCTGGTGTGCTGGCGTAAAGGCGGTTCAGGTCACTCACCAGTGTCTGGATGTTTTTATGGTCGGCGTTTTCCAAGAGATGCCAGTCTAGGCTGGCATCCGCATTCCATTCCCGTTCCTGGGCAAATTCGCCCCCCATGAACAGCAATTTCTTGCCTGGATGCGTCCACATGAAGCCGTAGTAGGCCCGCAGGTTCGCGAACTTCTGCCAGCGGTCCCCCGGCATGCGCCCAATCAGCGAACCTTTACCGTGCACCACTTCATCGTGGCTGAGCGGCAAGATATAATTTTCCGAAAAAGCATAATTAATACCGAAGGTTAGCTGGTGGTGATGATGCTTCCTGTGAACTGGCTCCTTGCTCATGTAATCGAGCGTATCGTTCATCCAGCCCATGTTCCACTTGAAGCCGAAGCCAAGCCCACCAGCGCTTGTGGGGGTGGAAACACCAGGCCAGGCCGTCGATTCTTCCGCCACTGTCATGATGCCGTCTGACAGGCTGTAGACCCGCTCGTTCATATGCTTGAGGAACTGGATCGCCTCCAGGTTCTCGTTGCCACCATGCTCGTTCGGGATCCACTCGCCGTCCTCGCGGCTATAGTCCAGGTAAAGCATCGAAGCCACGGCATCCACGCGCAGGCCGTCCAGATGATATTCCTCCAGCCAGAACTGGGCGTTGGAAACCAGATAGTTCTCCACCTCCCGGCGGCCAAAATTGAAGATCAGCGTATTCCAGTCCGGGTGAAAGCCCTTCTTCGGGTCGGCGTGCTCATAAAGGTGCGTGCCGTCAAAATGCGCCAGTCCGTGCTCATCTGACGGGAAGTGCCCCGGCACCCAATCAAGGATCACACCAATGCCCGCTTCATGGCAGGCGTTCACAAAGGCTTTGAAGTCCGCAGGTGTGCCGAACCGGCGCGTGGGCGAATAAAGCCCCACGGGCTGGTACCCCCACGAACCGTCAAATGGATGCTCCGTCACCGGCAAAAGCTCTATATGGGTGAAGCCAAGCCCCTTGACATAAGGGATCAGCTTTTCAGCCAGCTCGTGATAGTCCAGGAACGGGTTTTCCGCGTCCCATGTGCGCTGCCATGACCCCAAATGGACCTCGTAAACCGAAATCGGCTTGGTACGGTCCTGCAGGGCGCCGCGGCCCTTCATCCAGCCTTCGTCTGTCCAGTCATAGCCCTTAAGGTCCCGCACGACAGAAGCCGTGTTCGGGCGGTATTCGGTGCCGAAGGCGAAGGGGTCAGACTTCAGCGGCAATTGCCTGCCGCCTGCCCCGAAGATACAGAATTTATAGTGCGCACCGTCCTCGATGCCCGGCACAAAAAGTTCCCAGATACCGCTGGCACCACGCGACCGCATGGGGTGCTGGGCCGCGTTCCAATGGTTGAAATCCCCCACCACACTCACGTTAGAGGCCGATGGCGCCCAAACGGCGAAATGCGTGCCATCTGCGCCCTCATACGTCATCACATGCGCGCCAAGGCATTCATAGGCCCGCTCATGACTGCCTTCTGACAGGAGATGCAGGTTGAAATCATCCAGCACAGGGCCAAAGCGGTATGGGTCGTCATAGGTCCAGCTTTGCTCGCCCTGCCAGGCTTTCAAAAGGTAACCGCTTTTCGCTTTTGAGGCCGCGAGCGTACCTTCGAACAGGCCGTGGTCGCCAATCTTCTTGAGCGTTGTGACTGGCGCCCTGCCCTTTGGCGTGAATACTTCCACGCGCTCTGCCCCAGGTGCCATCGTGCGAATGACGGTAGTTTTGCCCGAAGGATGGCGACCAAGGCATGCAAACGGATCGCCATGACGGCCCGCTTCCAGCGCACTGACGTCTTCAGCCGCCAAGGTCCCGTTACTGTGTGAACTCATACCGTCCCCTCGCACACTAGAGCGCTTTCCAGATATCGTTCGCATAGCCCCGGATTGTCCGGTCAGCCGAGAACCAACCCATGTTGGCTGTGTTCAGCACCGCCATCCGCTGCCAGGTATCCTGGTCCTTGAACTCGCCATCAATCTTACGCTGGATGTCCCAGTAGGCCTGGAAGTCCGGCGTTACCTGAAAATAATCATGCGCAAGGACATTGTCGACAATGCCCTTGAAGCGCTCGGTATCGCCATTTGAGTAGAAACCGCTTGAGATTTGCGTTACCACCTCCTGAAGGCGCGGCGTTTCCGCCACTGTCACCCAAGGCTGGCAGCCGCCGTGCTGGCGGGCAGCCACTTCGTCTGCCTCCAGACCAAAGATAAAGATATTGTCGTCACCGACATGCTCTTTGATCTCAACATTCGCGCCATCAAGTGTGCCAACGGTCAGTGCACCATTGAGGGCAAATTTCATATTGCCGGTGCCTGAGGCCTCAAAGCCCGCCGTTGAAATCTGTTCCGACAGGTCAGCGCCCGGGATCAGGATTTCCGCGGCCGACACGTTGTAGTTCGGCAGGAACACGAGCTTCAGAAGGCCGTCCACGTCTGGGTCATTATTGATCACCTTGGCCGCGTCGTTGATCAGCTTGATGATCAGCTTCGCCAGCGTATAGCTTGGCGCGGCCTTGCCAGCAAAAATTTTCACGCGTGGCTGCCATCCGGCCTTAGGGTCCGCCTTCATGGCGTTATAAAGCGCCATCGTCTCCAGCGCGTTCATCAGCTGGCGCTTGTATTCATGGATGCGCTTGATCTGGATATCGAAAAGCGCTGTCGGGTCCACCTTGATGCCAACTTCGCTTTGAATATAGGCCGCCAGCCGCTTCTTGTTTTCAAGCTTTACGGCTTTGAACTTATCACGGAACGCCTTGTCTTCGGCATAAGGCACAAGCTCAGAAATATGGCTCAGGTCCCCAACCCAATCCTCACCGATTGTCTCGGTAATCAGCTCCGCAAGGCCGGGGTTGCACTCCTTCAGCCAGCGGCGCGGCGTGATGCCGTTTGTCTGGTTCAGGATGCGGTCGGGATACACTTCGTGAAGGTCCTTGAACACCGTCTGTTTCATCAGCTCGGTATGCAGCGCCGATACGCCATTCACCCGTTTCGCCCCGATGAAGGCCAGGTTCCCCATGCGAACCCAGCCACCATGGTGCGGGTCAATCGCCTGCATCGGTGCGGGGTCCTTGCCTTCAAACTTGGCGCGAATTTCGGCTGCGAACAGATTATCGATCTCGCGGATGATCTGCAGGTGGCGTGGCAGGCAGCGCTCGATCAGCTCAAGCGGCCATTTTTCAAGCGCTTCAGGCAGAAGCGTGTGGTTGGTATAGTTCAGGCAACCGCGCGCGATCTCGAACGACTGCACGAACTCCATGTCGTGCTCGTCCACCAGCAAGCGCACCAGCTCGGGCACAGCAATCGCCGGGTGGGTATCATTAAGCTGGATCGCGACATGCTTCGGCAGCGCCGTCAGGTCCTTGTTATCGAGAAGGAACCGGTGCAGCAGATCCTGCAAGCTGGCGGACGTGAAGAAGACTTCCTGCTTCAAGCGAAGTTCCCGCCCTTCCGCCGTATGATCGCCCGGATAAAGCACTTTAGTGATCGATTCCGCCAGCACCTGCTGGCGCGATGCGGCCATGAACTCACCCTGGTTGAACTGATGCAGGTTCAGCGTTTCAGCCGAGCGGGCAGACCACAGCCGAAGCGTGTTCACATGCTTGCCCTGCCAGCCTGCGATCGGCGTATCGAAAGCACCGGCCAGGATGCGCTCGCTTGGCGTCCACACCATTTTGCCCTGCGCGTCCTGCTGCACAGAGCCACCGAAACTGATGGGGTAGGATACTTCAGGCCGGTGGAATTCCCAGTTATTGCCGAAGATCAGCCAGTCTTCGGGCTCCTCTAGCTGCCAGCCGTCCTGGAAACTTTGGCGGAAAATGCCGTGCTCGTACCGGATACCGTAGCCCATGCCGGCCACGCCCACTGTGGCCATCGAATCCAGGAAACAGGCCGCCAGACGCCCTAGCCCGCCGTTCCCAAGCGCAGGGTCGGGCTCTGCCTCCAGGATTTCCTGCAGGTCAAGACCATGCTCTGAGAAAAAGCCCTTCGCCTCAGCGGTCAGCCCCATATTTGAGATGGCGTCTTCAAGAAGCCGCCCGATCATGAACTCCATCGACAGATAATAAACCCGCTTGGCTTTTTCCTTGTATATGCGGCGAGTGGTATCCATCCAGCCGTCCACCATGCGGTCCCGCACCGCAAGCGATAGGGCCGCACACCAATCACGCCGAACCGCGTGCGATGCATCCTTGCCCACGGAATAAACAAGGTGCCGAAGAACGGCCTCACCGAGGGGAACATTTTTCGGGTCGAGAGATTCGGGCAACTTCTCAAGCTTGGTATCTGTCATAATATCTTAGCCTTGCTGGGGTAATCGGTCATGGCGGTCGGGGGCTTCGTTGCCATCGACGGATGTATAGAAAAGAAAACCGAATATGTTGCAGTTTGGTTATTTGCCGATGATGTTTTCATTGTGTGGCACACTCAGCACAAATCGGTTTTTCTTTGCGTGTTTCAGTTGCACGCTTTGAACTATTTATGCAATGATAGCGCTGTCATTGCAATATTATTTGCCAGATTATAGATTTATGCCCGCATTTCAACAGGGAGGCAACCTTGACCCCACCACTCGCATCCAAACCGTATTCTCGTCATGCCATGGCATATGTTCTGGCCGGTGGTCGCGGTAGTCGCCTGAAGGAGCTGACAGACAAGCGCGCCAAGCCAGCTGTATATTTTGGCGGCAAAAGCCGGATCATCGATTTTGCCTTATCGAACGCCATGAATTCGGGTATCCGGCGGATCGGGGTTGCAACCCAATATAAGGCGCACAGCCTGATCAGGCACCTGCAAAGGGGCTGGAACTTCTACCGCGCCGAACGGAACGAAAGCTTCGACATTCTACCGGCAAGCCAGCGCGTCACCGAGAACCAATGGTATGAAGGCACGGCAGACGCGGTATACCAGAATATCGACATTATCGAATCATACGCGCCTAAATTCATGGTGATCCTGGCGGGCGACCATGTCTATAAGATGGACTATGAAATCATGCTGGAGGAGCACGTGAACTCTGGCGCGGATGTCACCATCGGCTGCCTGGAAGTAACGCCCGAGGAAGCCAAAGGTTTCGGCGTGATGCATGTGGACGATGGCGACTTCATCACCGACTTCCTGGAGAAGCCGGCGGACCCGCCCACGATTCCGGGCAAGCCGCATGCCTGCCTGGCATCCATGGGCATCTATGTGTTCGAGACCAAGTTCCTTTTTGACCTGCTGCGCCGCGACGCCGCAAACCCGAAAAGCAGCCGAGATTTCGGCAAGGACATCATCCCCTACATCGTGGAAAACGGGAAGGCCTTCGCCCACCGCTTCACCAAATCCTGCGTGCGTGCCGTACCCGGCGGAGAAGCCTACTGGCGAGATGTGGGCACAGTGGACAGTTACTGGGAAGCCAACCTCGACCTCGCGACCATTGAGCCTGGCCTGAACCTCTATGACCGCGAATGGCCCATCTGGACCTACGCGGAAATCACGCCGCCCGCAAAGTTCATTCACGACCAGGACGGCCGCCGCGGCGCGGGCGTAAACTCGCTTGTAGCCGGTGGCTGCATCGTGTCAGGTAGCCGGGTTGACCGGTCTCTCCTGTTCACCGGCGTGCATGCGCATTCTTATAGCCGCCTCAAGCGAACGGTTGTGCTTCCCTACGTAACCATCAACCGGGATGCCCGCATCAAGGACGCGGTGATTGACCGGGGCGTGACCATTCCCAAAGGGCTTGTCGTGGGTGAAGACCCTGTCGAGGATGCGCGCCGCTTCCGCCGCACAGATAAAGGCGTCTGCCTGATCACCCAGACCATGATCGACAAGCTGGAGGACAATTAATGCCCAAGTCCAGCGCGCGGCGAGTTCTCTTCGTTGCGTCAGAATGCTTTCCACTCCTGAAGACCGGGGGGCTGGCGGATGTTGCTGGTGCCCTGCCCCTTGAGCTTGCCAAATCGGGTCTCGATGTGCGCATGCTGCTGCCTGCCTTCCCGGCTGTGAAAGCTGGGGCGAAGCGCCCAAAGAAACTGGCGGAAATCAAGGACCTGTTCGGCGGGCCAGCAGCGCTCTATAGCGCAACGGCGGCAACAGGACTGAAGCTGTTCATGCTGGATGCACCGCATCTCTATGACATTGAAGGCAACCCATATCTGGACAGCAAAGGCAAGGACCGGGCGGACAATCATATCCGCTATGCTGCGCTTTCATTTGCTGCGGCGGAACTGGCCATGGGTCGGCACACTGACTGGGAGGCCGATACTGTCCATGCCCATGACTGGCAGGCGGGACTGACAGCGGCTTACATCGCCCTTGAAGACGGCCCGCGCCCCAAAACCGTTTTCACCATCCATAACCTAGCGTTCCAGGGCCTGTTCGACAAAAAGCACTTGGCCTCCCTTAAACTGCCCCGCAGCCTATTCCACCAGAACGGGATCGAATATTGGGACCAGATCGGCTTCCTCAAGGCAGGCATAGTCTATAGCGACCATGTCACGACAGTAAGCCCGTCATACGCGGCGGAGATCGCCACAGAAGACAAAGGTATGGGGCTTGGCGGGCTCTTGGCGAGCCTGGGCCCAAAACTTTCGGGCATTGTGAACGGCATCGACACGGATGTCTGGAACCCGGAAACAGATCCTACCCTCCCCGCTTCTTACAGCCGTCAGAAGGCTGCAGGCAAAGCAAAATGCAAGCAGGCGCTGCAGGCAGAAATGGGCCTGAAGCAAGACGCCAAAACACCGCTTTTCTGCGTGATCAGCCGGATGACAGACCAGAAGGGCCTTGATCTACTTCTGGAGGCCGTGCCGCATATTGTCGGTAATGGTGCACAGCTCGCGGTGCTCGGATCCGGCGACAAGGATCTGGAGGCCGGCTTCATGAAAGCCGCCAAAGACCACCCTGGTATGGTGAGCACCACAATCGGCTATGATGAAGCCATGTCCCACCGCATCCAGGCGGGGGCGGATGTGATCTTTGTCCCGTCCCGGTTCGAGCCCTGCGGCCTGACACAACTTTGCGCCATGCGCTATGGCACGCTGCCGCTGGTGGCACGGGTGGGTGGCCTTGCTGACACCGTGATTGACGCCAACCTGGCTGCGTTGCAGGCGGGCACCGGCACCGGCTTTATGTTCAGCCCGGTCACACAGGATGCCCTGCGCGCTGCATTTGACCGGGCGCTTAAGGCCTATGGCAACAAAGCCGCCTGGCGCAAATTGGTGCGTGGCGCCATGGGATATGACGTCAGTTGGCAAGCACCGGCTGCAGCCTACGCCGCCGTCTATGACGCGCTGACCAAAGACTGAGGGGTGTTTGATGGCAAAAGGGGCTGTGATCCAGCCGGGACGACCGAATCCCCTTGGCGCCACACCACTTGAAGGCGGCACCAATTTTGCGCTGTTTTCCGAGAACGCAACAGGGGTGGACCTGTGCCTCTTTGCGCCAGATGGCAAGCGTGAAGTCGCGCGCCATGCGCTGCCGGAACGTACAGGCAACATATGGCACGGCTTCCTGCCGGGCGTGACAGACGGCCAGCTTTATGGCTACCGTGTTCACGGCCCCTATGCGCCCAAGGAAGGCCACCGTTTCAATGCCAACAAACTGCTAATCGACCCATATGCCAAAAGGCTGTCGGGCACCTTCGGCGACCGGCGGGTCCTTCTGGGGTATGATCCCGGCCACACAGAGAAAGACCTGTCCTTCTGCACGCTAGACAGCGCATCCCACATGCCCAAATGTGTGGTCGGCGCGCCTGCCTTTCGTTGGGGCGAGGACACGCCACCAGGCACCCCCATGGCAAACACCATTATCTATGAAGCCCATGTGAAAGGCCTGACGCGCCTGCATATGGGCGTTCCCGCCAAGGCGCGCGGCACATTTGAAGGGCTAACAGCACCCAAGATGCTGGATCACTTGGTCAAGCTGAGCGTCTCGGCCATTGAACTGCTGCCGGTCCAAAGCTTCTTCCCGGAGCCCCGCCTGACGGACATGGGGCTCACTAACTATTGGGGCTATAACCCCATCAATTATTTTGTTCCCGAACCCGCCTATATGGGCCCTTCGGGCGAACAATCATTCCAGAAGATGGTGCGTGCGCTGCATACAGCCGGGATCGAAGTCATTTTGGATGTGGTCTATAACCACACAGCCGAAAGCTGGGAACTTGGCCCAACCCTTTCCTACCGCGGCATTGACAACGCCAGTTATTACCGGCTGCAACCGGATGCCCCGCGCTTTTACGTTAACGACACCGGCTGCGGCAACAGCCTGCGTACCGACCACCCCATGGTGATGTGCATGGTAATGGACAGCCTGCGCTACTGGGTTACAGACATGCATGTGGATGGCTTCCGCTTTGACCTGGCCCCCACCATGGCCCGCACCCAAGAAGGCTTCTGTGCCGATGCCCCTCTCATAGCCGCCATGCAGCAGGACCCGGTGCTCAAAGGTGTCAAACTCATCATGGAACCGTGGGACGTGGGACCGCACGGTTACCAGCTTGGAAGTTTCCCGGCAGGCATGGCCGAATGGAACGACCGCTACCGCGACCAGGTGCGCAGCTACTGGCGCGGCCACAAGGGCGCGAAGGCCGACCTGGCAGGCGGCCTATTGGGGTCTGCCGACATATTCGATGCGCGCCACCGCAAACCGCAGGATAGCGTGAACTTCATCACCAGCCATGACGGCTTCAACCTCACGGACCTGGTAAGCTATAGCCACAAACGCAATGAAGCCAACGGCGAACAGAACCGCGACGGGCACGGCCACAATATCAGTGACAATTGCGGCCATGAAGGCGCGACGGATGATGCGGCCATTCTGGCACGCCGCGCAAGGCGCAAGCGCAACCTTCTGGCCACGCTGATGCTGTCGCAGGGCACGCCGATGCTGCTGGCGGGAGATGAGATCGGCCACAGCCAGCAAGGCAACAATAACGCCTATTGCCAGGATAATGAAATCACCTGGCTTGATTGGGCAGGCACTGACGCCGACCTGACGGATTTTGTGGCGGGGCTAATCCGATTACGGAAAACCAACGCTTTGCTAAGACAAGAGAAATACCTGCATGACGCCAACGAGGTTGAATGGTTGGACGCCGGTGGCGGACCGCTTGAAGGCAGCGCTTGGCACTCCGACACCAGCCATTTCGGATGCCTCTTGAAGGGCCAATCGGAAGCGCTGTTAATGCTGATGAACGCGGACGCAACAGATGTGGACTTCCGCCTGCCTGGCGGAGATTGGGCATGCGTGCTAGACACCGGCAGCGAGACGCCATTTAAAGAAACCCGCACCGATAGCCAGGCTATCAGCCTCAAGGGCGAAAGTGTCATGCTATTGAAAGGCAGCCCACATGCTTGATGGCGAACTCTTGCACCGGCTTTGCCACGCGTATGGCATTCAGGAAGGCTTCCATGACCTGAGCGGCCATTTTCACCAGGCGTCAGCCGAAACCAGGAACATGCTGCTTGAAAACTTCGGCGTGCCGATCGGCGATGAAAAGCGCGCTTGGCAGCACCTGCTGGGCCGCGAGGAAGACCAGCGGCGCCCGCTGCCGCACACGGTTGTCATCCGCTACGCCCACGAGGGCATGACCCTTTGGCCTGCCCGCGCGGACGATCATACAATCCCGTGGCGGCTGATCATGGAAGACGGCAATTTTCTTGAAGGCGAGGCGCGCAGCGATAATGGCATTGAAATCCCCAGCAACACGCCACTTGGATACCACCGGCTTGAGCTGTGGCCCGATAGCGGCGCGATGCAAGAAAGCTTCCTGATCATCGCCCCCCAATCGGCCCGGCATGTGGACAGCAGCCGCAAGCGCTGGGGCATCACCACACCGCTTTATGGGCTGAAGTCCAGCCGCAACTGGGGCATTGGCGACTTTGAAGACCTGGCCAACCTGGCAACAGCGGCGGGCGAACAAGGCGCGGCCTTCATCGGCATCAACCCTGTGCATGCGCTGTTTCCGAAGGCG
This sequence comes from Kordiimonas lipolytica, assembly GCF_001550065.1. Next base: position 351,612 of record NZ_LRUB01000035.1, on the reverse strand, counting down.
CCCGGCATGTATAGCCCCTATTCGCCTTCAAGCCGCGAATTCCTCAATGTGATGCACATCGCCGTCGACCGCATCGCGGAATTTTGGGAAGACGAGAGCGGCCAGAAATTTATGAAATCCCGTTCCACCATGGCCGCGCTCAAAAAGGCCCGCGACACTGACCATGTGGACTATCCGGCGGTTTATGCGCTCAAACTGAAGGCATTTGAAAAGGCTTTCAGCATTTTTGAAAGCCACCCCGACCGCCACCCGCGGAAAGTCGCCTATCGCCGGTATCTCAAGAAGAAGGGCAAGGCGCTTTGGCATCATTGCCTGTATGAAGTGCTGGCGGAACATCTGGGCGGCGAGGACACCCCGCTCTATGACTGGCAGGCATGGGACAAGGCGTATCACAGGCCTTCAGGGCGCGCCTGCAAATCCTTTGAGGCAGAGAACCGAAGCCGCATCCACTTCTATGCCTACCTGCAATGGATCGCCGCCGAACAGATAGACCACGCCCAGCAGGCTGCACTCAGCGCCGGGATGGATATTGGCCTCTATCTGGACCTTGCTGTTGGCATGGTGCCAGGCGGCGCGGAGGTCTGGACCAACCAGAAAGCCACCGCAACCCGCGCCAGTCTGGGTGCGCCGGGCGATGACGCCAACCCGGACGGCCAGAAATGGCACCTTTCCCCGCTTGACCCAAATGCCCTGAAGGAAACCGGATATGCCCTGTTCCGCAAGACGCTTCGGAATATGATGGCCTCAGCCGGGATGATCCGCATCGACCACATCCTGGGCGCCAACCGCAGTTTCTGGAGCCCGCTTGGATCTGACACGCCAGGCGGCTATGTGACCTATCCACTGGATGACCTGCTGGGCATCATCGCGCTTGAATCCAACAGGTCAAACTGCCTTGTTGTTGGCGAAGACCTGGGCATGGTGCCAGAAGGCTTCCGCGACACGCTGGGGCGCAACGGCTTGATGGGCTGTTCGCTTTTCCTGTTCGAGCGCTATGAGGACGGCTCGTTCAAACAACCATACGACTATCCGCCGAACAGGCTGGCCTCCCTGTCGAACCATGATTTCCCGACCATCGCAGGCTTTCTGGACGGCGCAGACATCCGCTGGCGGGAAGAACTGGGCATTGGGGCGACGGATGAGCAACTCGCAGACGCCCGCGCCCGCCGTGATACTGACAGGTTCCGCATCAAGGCCATGCTGCGTGACGCCGGCATGCTGGCGCAAGACACAGATGACGAGAAAGATGTTATCATAGGCCTGCACAGGTTCCTGGCCAGCACGGGCGCGAGCTTGATTGCCGTTCAGATTGAAGACCTTCTGGGTCAGGTGGAGCAGATGAACGTGCCCGGCACCACGTCAGAACAACCGAACTGGCGCCGCAAGTTGTCTCATCCAATTGAAACAATCTTTAGCGACAAAGCGGTATCGGATATTTTGACAGCCGTCACAGGCATACGCCCTAGCCAGGCAGACGATTGCGGGAGCGAGAACAATGACCATCAAAACCGTTAAGACCAGCCCGTTCGAAGGACAGAAGCCCGGCACATCGGGCCTCAGGAAGAAGGTTAAGGTTTTCCAGACACCCGGCTATCTGGAAAATTTCGTCCAGAGCATTTTTGATGCTCTTGGCGGCGTCGAAGGCGCTTCGCTGGTGCTAGGAGGTGACGGTCGGTTCTATAACGACGTTGCCATCCAGACCATCCTGAAAATGGCGGCCGCGAGTGGCGTTGCCCGCGTTGTAGTGGGGCAGAATGGTTTCCTGTCCACCCCAGCTGCGTCCTGTGTGATCCGCAAGGGGAAGCACACGGGCGGCATTATCCTGTCCGCCAGCCACAATCCGGGCGGCCCGGACGATGATTTCGGCATCAAATATAATGCTTCGAACGGCGGGCCGGCGGCGGAAAAGATCACCGACGCCATCTATGCCAGAACGCAAACCATCAGCGAATACCGTATGCTTGAAGCGCCAGACCTTGATCTGGGGGCTCTTGGGGAAGTCACCCTTGGCGACATGCAGGTCGAGATCGTTGACCCGGTCGCTGACTATATCGAGCTGATGGAAGACCTGTTTGACTTTGACGCCATCAGAAGCCTGTTCAAGGGGGGCTTTCGCCTCTGTTTTGACGCCATGCACGCCATCACTGGCCCCTACGCCAAAGCGATTTTCGAAGGAGCGCTCGGGGCACCGGAAGGAACCGTTATCAATGGCGATCCAAGTCCGAATTTCGGTGGCGGCCACCCGGACCCGAATCCCGTTTACGCCAAGGACCTGTTCAACATTATGTTTGGCCCGGACGCCCCCAACATGGGCGCAGCGTCTGATGGCGACGGCGACCGCAACATTGTTCTGGGCCGCAGCACCTATGTGGCCCCGTCAGATAGCCTTGCGGTGCTGGCAGCCAATGCCCAGGTCGTGCCTGCCTATAACCAGGGGCTTCGCGGCGTAGCCCGGTCCATGCCCACTAGCTGCGCAGTGGACCGAGTGGCTGCCGCCATGAAAATACCCTGCTTTGAAACACCGACTGGGTGGAAATATTTCGGCAACCTGCTGGACGCCGGGCGTGCAACTTTGTGCGGGGAGGAAAGTGCCGGCACCGGGTCAGACCATGTGCGTGAAAAAGACGGCATCTGGGCTGTGCTGATGTGGCTCAATATCCTGGCGGAAACCGGCAGCAGTGTTGCTGACCTTTTGACGAGCCACTGGCGCACCTATGGCCGCAACTATTATTCCCGCCACGACTATGAAGCGGTCGACGCTCGCGCCGCGCAGGAGCTGATGGCTGCCCTTCGGGCCAAACTTTCCAACCTGCCAGGCGAACAGTTCGGCGACGAGACTGTCGAGCTCGCGGACGATTTTTCATACTCTGACCCTGTCGACGGTTCTGTCGCATCCGCCCAGGGCATCCGCGTGATCTTCAAAAGCGGCTCCCGCGTGGTGTATCGCTTGTCTGGCACCGGAACTGAAGGTGCGACGCTCCGTGTCTATATCGAACGATATGTGGCAGGGCCTGAAGGCCTGAATGAAGACACCCAGGAAGCTCTAGCGCCGCTCATTGAGACCGCCGGTGAGTTGGCGGAAATCGCAAAACATACCGGCCGAACCGAGCCTTCTGTCATCTCCTGATTATGAAACAACTCGTCTTGTCCCGCCCTTTTCCCGGCGGGGCTTTAGCTAGGCGATTCACAAAAAAAGGGCCCGCGAGGTGCGGACCCTAGTGCCCCAATAGGCTGAGAGGTTAAGTTGCAAAGGGTCAGTTGGCGACTGGGCTGGCGCCAGGATCGCACCAGCCGGAGTTTTCCCCCGATTTCACCAAACCAATGTTGGCGAAAGTCATGCTTGCCTTCCCTGTCACGCTGAACCGGAACGGTTCCAAGAGCGCTTCAAAGTCGGCTTCGTCATTCGAGAGGCAAGCAAGGGGCACGGATACTGTAGTCCACCCTTTGCCGTTGGAAGCCTTCAGGAATACGTCGATATCAAGCGAGCGACTGCAGGCCTCGCCACAGCGAACAGAAAGGCTGGCGCCTTCGCCGTCAAAGCTGTCCACGCGAAGGTCGAACCGGAGCGCCGCACCTGCCACTGCCTGATCGCTCACGTCCATCGCCGGCGCATCGCCCATGAAGAAATAGCCATCCCCATCGCTAAGCCAATTCACCTTTACGGCATCCGCCTGGATATCCTTGTCCACAAGTTCTGCTGTCATGCCGCCCCCCGGAATTTGGGCATAGTAGCCACTGATCACCTGCGAGGACTGATCATTGGCGACAAACAAGCGCCACGGAGACAGCGGACGACCTGCGAACAGGTCCAGGTCGCCTCCTCCACTGGCTGCGACACCCGGCACATCTTCCGGAAGCACACCCAGGTCGGAACTGGCGCCAGCATAGGTCAGTCCATGGCCAAATGGGAAAAGCGGAGCATAGCCTTCATCCTGTGGGTTCAGCCTGCCCTGCAGCGGGTTAGCCGGCCAGGAAAAGGAAAGCCGCCCCTTGAAGTCATGGCGCGGGTTGCCGTCCGCATCCGCGATCAGCACGTCTGCCACACCCTGCCCTTCAGAACCCGGTAGCCATGCAGCGACAAAAGCGTCAGAAGCATTAAGTTCCGGGTTCACCCAGAGCGGTCTACCAGAGAGGAACACAGACACCACAGGGATGCCCTCGCTCTTCAGCTTCTCCAGAAGCGCGAGGCTTTTCTTGCTGCCCGGCTCGAATTCAACCGTATCGATGTCGCCTTGGCCTTCTGCGTATGGGTCTTCGCCAAACACCACGACGGCCACGTCAGGTTTTTCGCTGTAGCTGCCATCTTTTGAAAGCACGGCCCTGCCACCCGCTTGTTCAAGCGCATCGCGGATACCGGCGAAGATGGAGGTCGCGCCAGGAAAATCGCTGTTCTCATTGCCGGTTCCCTGCCAGGTGATGGTCCAGCCACCAGACTGTTTGCCGATGTTGTCGGCGCCGTCACCGGCAACCAGAACAGTCGCAGATGGATTGAGCGGCAGAAGGCCGCCATTGTTCTTCAGCAGCACGAGGCTTTCGCGCACTGCCTGGCGCGCGACCGCACGGTGCGCCGGCTGGCCGATGATGCCGTCCTGCCCCGCAGCACCACGGTCAGACGGGCGGCCCTTTTCAAACAAGCCAGCCCGGATTTTTACCCGCAGGATACGTGACACGGCATCATCAAGCCGGGCCATAGAAATTTCGCCGCTGTTCACCTGGGCCAGCGTATTCTTGTAAAGGTCTCGCCATTCCTCAATTGCCATGAACATATCAAGGCCGGCATTGATGGCTATCGGGCAGGATGCGTTAGTGCAGCCAGGCACCTGGCCATGACCATTCCAATCGCCCACGATAAAACCTTCAAAGCCCATCCGCCCCTTGAGCACATCAGTCAGCAGATATTTGCTGCCATGAAGTTTCTGGCCGTTCCAGCTGGAGAAGCTTGCCATCGCGGACTGAACGCCAGCTGCAAGCGCGCCCTTGTAGCCAGCGGCATGAATGTCCAGCAGCTCTTGCTCAGAAATCTTCGCATCGCCCTGATCATCACCGCCTTCGGTGCCACCATCGGCGACAAAGTGTTTGGCCGTTGAAACGACATGGTCAACATCAAGAAACTCTGACGTGCCCGGAATGCCCTGCACGCCCTCCACCATGGCGCGCCCATATGCCTCTACAATTTCCGGGCTTTCGGAGTAGCTTTCATAAGTTCGCCCCCAACGGTCATCCTGGGCAACCGCAAGTGTTGGCGCGAATGTCCAGTCAATGCCGGTGACGCGCATCTCAAGCGCTGTTACCGCACCGATCTGGCGCAGAAGCTCCGGGTTGTTGGCAGCACCAAGGCCAATGTTGTGGGGAAACAGTGTGGCACCAATAACATTATTGTGGCCATGCACCGCATCGCTGCCCCAGATGATCGGAATCGCCTGACCGCCGTCGGATATGTCCATTGAGGCGTCATAAAAGGCATCGGCCATCGCCAACCATTCCTGTGGCGTCGCATGCTTGTTCCGGTTCGGCAGCGAACCACCACCGTTCAGGACAGAACCGATATGATAGACCTTCACTTCTTCCGGCGAGATGTGCTGGATTTCCACCTGCATGATCTGGCCAACCTTTTCCTCAACTGACATCTGCGCCAAAAGGTCCGCCACCTTCTGTTCGGTGGCTAAGTCTGTCCTGACCGGGCTCTCAATCGCTGGCCAATCAACCGGCCCGGCCTTGCTTTCCGTTGCCGTTGGCGCGTCATCGCAGCCAGCAAGGGTCAGCGCGACTGCTGCCATAAAAATTCTGTAATCAAGATACTTCATAACGTCCGCTTCCCTGACTCGCGTCCCTACCGACAACGCTACTCCCTTCCAATATGATAGCGCTGTCATATCCTTCTTCAGCCTAGCATGAAAATTTCACATGTCCATGAAAATCTGACAGCGCTGTCAGATTTAAGCCAATTTAATTATCCGCAGGTTTCTGCCAAACACGCACCCAATCGACTTCAAACCGGGCTGGAAAAGCCGCCTTATCAACACCCTTGGCACCGCCCCAATCGCCACCAACAGCAAGGTTCAGGATGATGTAAAAAGGGTGATCCAGGGGCCATTCGGCATGGCCATCACCACTCTGCTTTTCGATGCGGAAGTACTCCCGGCCGTCAATATACCAACGGATTTCGCCCATGTCCCACTCGACAGCATAGTCGTGAAAAGCGGTTGAAGCATCTGCCACCTGCATGAAATCGCCCTTTTGGGTGCCAATACGGTGATTGAAGGCTTCCGTGTGGATGGTGCCATGAACCTGCCCCTGATTATAGCCCACATGCTCCATGATATCGATCTCACCAGACTTGGGCCAAGGGCCATAGCGCGCGTCCTTCGGCATCATCCAGAAAGCAGGCCATGTGCCGACACCAGACGGCAACTTGGCACGCATTGCGAAACGCCCGTAGGTCCAGCCGGGCACGTTTTCGGTCGTAATCTTGGCCGAAGTCACCTTGTTGCCCATCCGGGCTTCAATAATGAGCTTGCCGTCTTCCAGACGCAGGTTCTTATCCTTGCCCCGATAAGACTGAAGCTCATTGTTTCCGAAACCGCAGTTGGACGGACAGCCATTGCCTTCGACCACATGCCAGACACTTTCATCAAGCTCCGTGCCGTCAAATTCATCCGACCAGACAAGCTCATAGCGATCCTCTGCTATGGCAGCCGTACTCATGGCAGCCAGGGCACCGGCTGCAGTTAGCAATTTCCTGAAAGTCATGCGGCCCCCTTCGCCATCATCTCAGCGGCCTTGCAGTATTGCTGCACATAATCATGGTGAGAGGGGAGCTGCGTCGCCGTTTTCTCCACATTCGTGCGGATATGGGCGAGGAAATTATGCAGCTCTTCTTCGGTCATGCGGTCCGCGATCGGATGATACTGACCGGGCATGATCCCCTGCCCCAACATCACCTGTACCCAGCTGTTTTCTGCGAACAACTGGTCGTTCGGGCGAAACACACGACCGGCATCGCGGAACAGGGCAATCCGGTGCTTCAGGCCGTCCGGGATATCCATGTTTGCGCATTGGCGCCAGAACGGCGTATCGCGCCGTTCGGTGACATGATAATGGAGGATAATAAAGTCGCGAATATGTTCCATCTCGTAAGACGTCTGGGCGTTGAATTCATCAATATCTGCCTGAACGATGCCGGTGTGCGGGAACATCTGCATCAGTCGGAAGATACTACGCTGGATCAGGTGAATGCTTGTACTCTCGAGCGGCTCGATAAAGCCGCTTGAAAGCCCCACAGCGACAACATTCTTGTTCCAGTGCTTGCGTCGCGTGCCCGTGCGGAACTTGATCACCCGCGGGTCTACCAGCGGCTTGCCCTCAATATTCGCCATCAGTGTATCGATTGCGGACTGGTTGTCCTGATAATTGCTGCAGAAGACCAGGCCGTTGCCCACGCGGTGCTGCAGCGGGATGCGCCACTGCCACCCACTGTCGTGGGCGATGGACTTGGTATAAGGGATCGGCTCAGAGACTGCTTCCGTCTGAACCGCGATGGCGCTGTCGCACGGCAGCCAGTGCGTCCAGTCATGATAGCCGGTGTGCAGCGCCCCTTCGATCAGCAGCGCGCGGAAGCCAGAGCAATCGACGAACAGGTCGCCTTCAATCACCTTTCCGCCCTCAAGCGTCACGCTTTCAACATAGCCACTTTCTCCGTTTTGGCTAACGCTGGTGATTTTGCCCTCAACACGCTTGGCGCCGTGTTCTTCCGCCATTTTCCTGAGGAAACCCGCATAGGCCGTGGCGTCCAAATGATAGGCGTAATTGAGGCCAAGCTTCGGCAGGTGTGCAAATTTGCTCTGCTCGGCGGCGATCAGTTCCAGGCAGTAGTCACCGAACTTATAGTCGATGCCTTCCTTCAGTCCCCGCAGCCAGAAATGCCAGAAGCCTGCTGTCCAGTGGTCCTTGCCGGTGATACCGAAGGAGTGGATATAGCTTTCACCCTTCTGCTTCCAATTAACAAACTCAATCCCCAGCTTGAAGGTAGCCTTGGTGGCGGCCATGAAGGCTTGCTCATCAATGCCGATCAGCCGGTTATAATTCACGAGCGTCGGGATCGTCGCCTCGCCCACTCCCACAGTGCCGATCTGGTCGGATTCGATGAGCGTGATATCAAGCACGCCGCCCATGATTTTCGAGAGCGCTGTGGCCGCCATCCAGCCAGCCGTGCCTCCGCCCACAATCACCACACGTTTAATCGTTTGTGCTGTCATCTGTTCAACCCGTTCAAAAGGAAGGCGCGGATACGCCGTGCGTTTTCGTCAGTCATTGGCCCCAGAACGCCCCTGCCCCGTTCCGGGATATGCGCCGATGTTTCATCTGTGTTTTCAAAGACATAGTGATTGAATATCTGCTGCCAGACCTTTTTCTGTTCAGGTGGCAGGTCACGGAGCGCCAGAAGCGCAAGCTGCAGCGCATTATTGGGCGGCCCCATGAAAGCCGGTGACTGGCGCCACCAATAATTCACCAACACATTGAAAGCTGCGAGGCCGTCCACCGCGTGCCACCACATGCTGGGGATAAAGATGGCATCGCCAGCCTCGAGCTCGGCTGTTTGCGCAGCCGCCAGCGCCTCCCGGTAGCGCGGGAACTTTTCAAAATCCGGTGCATGCAGATCCACCATGCTGACAGGCTGGCCCGCCGGCGTGAAATCAAGCGGCCCAACATAAAGGTTCGGCAACTGGTCTGGCGGAAACAGCGTGAAGCGCCGCCTACCGGCCGCCACACAGGCCACATTGTCAGCCAGGTCATAGTGGGCCGAAATATGCGTCCGGTTGCCGATCCAGATGCTTTCAATATAGCGCCTGTCGCCCAGCGGTACGCTATTCTCGTCGCTGAACGCCGGTAAGCAATCTCCGATGGCGGTGGAACCCACATAAAGGAACGGCGCATCCGCCTCCTCCTCGTGTCTCTCCAGAAGATCAAGAAACTTGTCGAGCTTGATACGCTTATAGTCGAAATTCAGCCCGCTCATGTCTTCCTTGTAGAAGGGCTTGCCACCCGCTTCAGGCCCGGCGTGGGAGACAATGACCTCGGAGCCATTATAGAGCCCCTTCAGGTAAGCACGGGCGTCGGCGGACGATTTCCTGCCTGCAGCCACAAACGGCCAATCCGCGGCGAGCCCACGCAGCACAACAGGCTCCTGGCCTGCCAAAAGCTCGTCCGTCAGGTCTGCGCCCGTAGCACCAGTAATTTCACGGATGGTCTTCAGGTCATGCATGGTTAGGCCAATGTCCGGTTTTTCCGCTCAATCAGGTCACGCAAATTCGAAAGCGACGCAACAGCCATATAAAGCGGCTGTAAGTAGCCCTTCTCATTAAGTGCACTCAGCGCCTCGCCGTCGAGGCCATAGAGCTTTTCTTCATTGATTGTGTGAAAGCCCACCAGCCGGTTGGTTGAACCATCCTTCAGTTCAATCTCAACGGCCATAGGCTCCAGAAGGCCATAGCTGTCCACCACTTGGAAGAAATCAGCACTGGCGGTTGCCCCCATGTGCAAGCGGTCAAGGATGGCTGCGATATGCTCCAGATAATCCGTGTTGCCGCCCTGGGGCAGGAAAACCGGCTGTCCTTCGCTTTGGCTAACGCGCGGGCTGTCCATGTCCACATGGATCACCGTTTGCGCTTCTTCGCCTGGGCGCTGCTGAATACCGATCACAAAAGGCTGCATCTCCACCACCATGGGTACATAGTGGGCGTCCCAGCCACTGTCGGTCAGGAACAGGTTTTCACCTTGGGCAAGGCCAAGGAGCGTCACGGCCTGAAAAGCACCTGAATTGGGGTCTTTCTGAAACAGGATCGGATAGTGGGCCTGAAGATCCCGGAATTCGATGGGGAAGGTGAGGCAGCTCATGATGGCGTCGCCAAGCGCAGCCGACCGATCCGTGATAATTCGCAGATCCCTGTGATCCACATTGTTCAGCAAGACATGTTGCGTCATCACCCTTCTCTTCCACTCTACTGGTATTCTTATTGTTTATCAGCTTATCCGGCATCTCCCCAGAACCGGCATGCTGTTTATGCTACGCCCTTTCGGGCGGCCCAGACAAGGCACATGGCTCACTGAACCGACGCTTTACCCCTGTTGGGCAGAAAGCCGCCACGAATGGCGGCCTTCCTTGGGCTTGGGAAAGTTGAGGTTGCCCTAGAACTTGTAGCGAACACCAACCTGGTAACGCGCACCAGCCTGTGTTGCCCAAAGGACGGTGTTTTCACTCCGCCCGTGGCTCCGCTGCGTGGCGCCCGTCACGTTGATGCCCTCTGCAAACACCGTGATCTGGTCGTTCACATCATAGCTGACGTTCACATCAAACTGGCCGTATGCCTCGACATAGTTCGGGTGACGCTGTGCATATTCGCCCTGGATAATCCCGGACAGGAACTTGTCACGCCAGTTGTAGGCGACACGAACCTGAAGGCCATCTTTGTCGTAGAAACCGACAATGTTGGCTGTGTCCGAAAGACCGTAAAGCGCGAATTGTTCCTGGTTCCAGTTCGTCAGGTCATTAAACCCAACATCACCGTTTACGATGGTGTAGTTCAGGATCGCACCAAAGCCGCTATCACCAAAGGTGTGCTGCAGGGCAAATTCCCAACCATTCAGCTTGGCAGACCGCTGGTTTGACGGAATGCTTACCACAAACTCAAGCGTTGGATCTTCGCCCGCTACACCCAGGATGTTGCCTGTGGTGTCGCCGTTGGAGTCAACGCCCGTGACTTCCACGGTGCTTGGGTCCGCGTTCGCGAAAATCCAATTCCGGATTTCCACCAGGTCGTCGCTGCCTACAGCTGCCACGGCGTCGTTATAACGTGGGCCTCCGAATGGGTTCGGCAGGTCAAATGGTGTAGCCGTAATGGTTTCCGTGCCGATGAAGTTTTTCACCTTCTTGTTGAAGTACCCAACAGCGAAGTAGCTTGCATCGTCATAGTACCATTCAGCACTGAAGTCCCAGTTGGTGGATTCGAATGGAAGTAGGTCCGGGTTACCCTGGCTACCCGTACCGCCACCAATCCGGAAGAGATTATTAATGGTCTGGCCACCTTGGATGTCTGCATAGTTCGGACGTGCGATCGTCTTGGAGTAGGACGCCCGCAACACCACATCCTGAAGTGGCGAGAAGTCGATATCAATGGATGGAAGCCAGTTATCGTAGCCACCAGTCAGTTCTGTGAAATCCTGATCCGGTGAGAAGATTACCACAGCTTCGTTGGCTGCAACCCACTGTGTGCCGGTCGCGATTGGCACAAGTGCACGAGACGTCACATCCGTGTCCTCATAGCGCAGGCCAGCCACAATATTCAGCGGATTACCGGAGACTTCCCAGCTTGCATTCACCTGGAAGTAGGCAGCAAAGGTTTCTTCAGTGGTGCGACGATCAACCTGCCAGTCGGTAGAAGCACATTGTCCGTTACCGCCACATGCGCCGTAAAGATCATCGATCAGACCAACCATGGTCTCGAAGTCATAGACGACCCACTCGTTAAAGAGCGCCGCATTATCGGAGCCATCGAGATTGTCAAACTTGTCAGCTACACTGATAACCTCAAAGATGTCATCGGGCAGGTCCGAAGCCGGCCCTGCACCGCCCCAGGTGTCACGCTGTACGTTGGCGTAAGCCGACCGTACTTTATTCTCCGTATAGGACGCGCCAAAGTCGATGCTTTCGACGATACCCTCATCAAAGTGCCAGGAGCCGTTGAACTGCGCCTGCTCGATATCCGTCCGCATGTAGCTGTTGCGGAAGCTCGAGCCTGTGGACACGATGCGTGATGGGTCAATTCCCGTCAGGCCATCGACCTGCGAGATGGACAGAACCGGAAATTCTTCCGAAAAATCAATCGATTGCGACTGAAGCGTGAAGCTTGCAGTGCCGAGCGCGACGTTGCTGCCATAAGGGCTATCTGCACCGGACTCCGCGCTAGAGTTATGGTAATCCAGCTCAAGCTCGAAATTGTCGGTCGGTGTCCACTCTACATTGAAACCAAGGGACTTGTTTTCATTCTTGGTGGCGAACTCAACGCCGCCAAACGAAAGGTCGCTTGGGCTGCCGCCGAAATCTTCGGCATACAAGAGCGGGCCTGCAACCGGACCGTCCGTCCATGCGCTTGTTGTTGCGCCATGGTTGAACCAAACGGACATGTCATGACGCTCGGTACCGATTTTGTTCTGTGAATAGGTGTAGTCCGCTGTTGCAGTGATGGTATCGACCGGGCGGAACTGCATGGTCAGCTGGCCGTTGATGCGTTCACGGTCGATCCCAGTCATGGAATAAGCCATGTTCTGCGTTGTGGAATAATAGTCACCAGCGCCAGGACGGTTGGTGACATTGATGTCAGCTTCCGTGCCACCATCCGGGATCTGCGGCAAAGTCCCCCAGTCGTTCTGGGTACCTTCAAACGCGCCGCGCCAACCGGCAGATGCCTGCGTGTATCCACCCTTGCGCTTCTGGTAGGAACCTGTCAGGGCAACACCAAATTTGTCGTCAGCAAAGGTGTTGCTGTAGAGGCCGGAAATCTCAGGCGTTACGGATGTACCGTCGTCGTCTGACGTATCAGCAACAGCCTTCGCACCAATGGTCGCCTTCATGCCGGGCGCATCAAGCGGACGGGTCGTGGAGATATTGATCGTGGAACCGATACCGCCGGTTGGTACGGAGGCGCGACCAGTCTTATATACCTGCACGCCAGAAATGCCTTCTGCTGCGATATTCGCAAAGTCGAACGAACGCGAGGCTGACGCAGACGTATCTTCAAGGCCGGATGTCGGCATCTGACGGCCATTCAGGGTCACAAGGTTGAAGTCTGGACCGAAGCCACGAACCGTTACCTTGCTGCCTTCGCCGTTGACGCGGTCAATGGACACACCGGTAATGCGCTGAAGTGATTCCGCCAGGTTCGTGTCGGGGAACTTACCGAAGTCCTCAGCACTGATGGCGTCAACAATACCGCGAGCGTCGCGCTTGACATCCATCGCCTGCTTCAGGCTGCCACGAATACCCGTAACAACGATTTCTTCCAGTCCCAGGTCATCAGCCGAGGCGTCATCAGCCTCCTGCGCGACTGCGGTAGAGGCCGTAACAGCCGCCATAATAAGCGACATGGTACTCGCTACCGAATTTCGATAAATGCTTCCAGGTCTCATGAATTTCCCTTCCGTTCCCCTAAGCTAAGTACATTTCCCTAATAGGCGCTTAAATGAGCCATATCTCCCAAAACATGACAGCGCTGTCTTATCTAACTATAAAAACAGCGGCAATTTGTCCAGACATTTCAGACAGCGCTGTCATATTATAGCCAACAAAAATCCGCAAAATATCTTTTCCCGCAATAACTTCAGTTACTTAGAAAGCAGCATCAAGACAGTCCTACCGGACAATTATTTGGGGAAAATACGCCAAATGTATACTGAAAAGGTTTAAACCTGCCCCATGTAGCGACTCACGATTCCGGCGAAACCGTTAATTCTGATTTGATGTTTCTTACGCAGAAACCTTCTGAACAGATTTACGGACAACAAGCTCATAATCAAAGGTAATGGTCTTATCTTCGAGCGCGGCACTTTTGCCTTTCGCTTCCAGAATAAGGTCGACCGCACGCGCGGCCATGTCCTCGATCGGTTGCCGGACAGTGGTAATTGCGGGTGATATGATGGTTGCCAGGAAGTCGTCATCGAACCCCATGACAGAAAGGTCACCCGGCACACGCAATCCATGCGCCTGGGCACAGGCGACAACGCCTGCAGCCATTTCATCGTTACTAGCAAAGACTGCGGTTGGCCGGCCGTTGACCGCCAGCAGCTTTTCGGCCGCTTGATAGCCACTGTCGTACGAGAACATGCCGGGCACAACCAGATCGTTACTGACAGGCAGCCCGTGGGCCCGCATGGCCTTGGAATAGCCCTGCTCCCGGTCAAGGGAACACCCGTGGTTCGGGTCACCTTTGACGAAAGCGATACGCTTGTGCCCAGCCTTGATCAGATATTCGGTCGCTTCAAAAGAGGCCTTGAAATCATCTATCTCGATCTGACCCATGTCCTTGGCATCCACGCCTGGACCGATCCGCACGGTGGGCACCTGGCGCTCCCGAAGGGCGTCCAGAACCGTCACATCATCACACACAGGCGACGACAGGACCACGCCATCGAACCGAATGCTGTTCAGGATTTGACGAAGTTTGGCATCGTTGCCGCGTTCTCTGAGTACATCGACAACCAAATGACAGCCAGCTTCTTCACACCGACGCAGAATGCCGCGCTGAACCTTGGAAATATAATCACCGCTAGGGTCATCAACAAACAGGCCAATCATGAAAGACCGGTTGCCTGCAAGCCCACGGGCCTGCAACGACGGGCGGTAGTTGAGCTCAGCCGCAACGGCCAGCACCTTTTCCTTCTTGTCCTTCGAGACATATTTTTCGTTGTTAAGCACGCGGGAGACGGTCTTCATCGACACGCCAGCAAGCCGGGCGACATCACTGATGGTCGCGTTTTTTCCCTTTAAATCATCCACTTCTACACTCCTGCGTCGCTCGACAAAGCCTGAATAACACTATAGCGTTGCTATTGCGACAGTCACGTAAATATGATAGCGCTGTCAGCCACTTAACCTCATTATGACCGCCTGCCGAAGGCCATCCAGGGGACCGGATTGAACCAGAAGGCTGCCAGACAAGAATGGAAATCCTTCCTGGGATATGGCTCGGGCGATTACGCCCTGAACCTGTTCTGGCAAAGCGTGGGCTTTTACCTTTTCTTCTTTTACACAGATGTTGTTGGCGTGCCGCCCGAGGTCGTCGGCACCATCTTCCTGATTGGCATGGTCTGGGATGCCGCAACCGACCCGGTCATGGGCTATCTGGCAGAACGCACAAAGGGGCGCTGGGGGCCTTACCGGCCATACCTCTTGCTCGGCGCCGTACCTCTAGGCATATCGTTTGCGCTGTTGTTCACGCCTGTCCAATTTGCTGACAGCTTCTGGCAGGCAGCCTACATCCTGGCCACACTCCTGCTATTCAGAACCTGCTATACGCTTGTTTCCATTCCCTATTCCGCCTTAAGCGCAAGGGTCACCCGGGCATCAAACGGGCGAACCCGCCTGGCGGCCATCCGCATGTATTGCGGTTTCCTCGGCGGCGTTTCCATCACGGCGTTTGCCAAATGGTTGCAACAGAGCATGGCAGACGATATCGCCTTCTCGGTCATGGGCTACAGCGCCGCGATTGTTGGCATTGTGGTTCTGTGGATATGTTTCTTTTCAACGCGCCACACACTGCGGGAAGACCTGCCCGACAGGCACCCAAGCGCCATCGGGGAAAGCCTTTCGGCCATTTTGCACAACGGACCATTTCTGCTTCTGGTGGGTGGCATCATGCTGGTGACAGTGGCCAACACCATTATCGGCCAAAGCGTCCTGTATTTCTTTGAAAGCCAGATCGGCGACCGCGCGCCCGGAAACACCGCCATTTTCATCATGTCTGGCGCGGGGCTCTTCTGCATCCCCTTCTGGGCCTATATTGCGCTCAAGATCGGCAAGCGGAACGCATGGCTGGCCGGTAGCGTGATTGCAAGCATTGGGCTGGCGCTCCTGTTTGGTGGGGTTGGAAATGACGCGGCTCTAGCCCTTGGCGCCATGGTTGTGGTGACATTGGGGCTCAGTTCTTATTCTGTCATATTCTGGAGCATGCTGCCGGACACGATTGAGTATGGCGAGTTCAAAAGCATGGTGCAAAACGAAAGCCTGCTGATCGGCGTCGCCTCATCCTTCCAGAAGATTTCCATCGGGCTGTCGGCCTTCGCGCTTGGTCACCTGTTGAATATTGTAGGTTATCAGGCGGACACACCGCTCATGGCAAACACGGCGGACGGCATACGTCATATATTCACCCTGATCCCTATGGCCGCGCTGGTGCTTTCCGGCCTGCTGATCTTCTTCTATCCCATCACCGCAAAACTGCATGGTGAAATTGTCAGCGCGATTAAAGCGCGCAACACTTCTTGACCCACGCCAATTCCGGTGCATGATCAGCACCATGCTGGATCTTGATGATGCAAAACTGGAAAAACATTCGGTAACCATTGCTGGCCACCGAACCTCAATTTCGCTGGAAAAATGCTTCTGGCGTCATTTGCGCCACTTGGCCAAAGAGCAGGACCTGTCGATGAACGAGCTTGTGCGGCTAATCGATGAAGCCAGGAGCGGTTCTCTTTCCGGCGCGCTCAGGGCCTTTGTTCTTCAGTCTCTTGAGAAGAATCAGTAGCTTCATCCTCAGCTTTTTTCTTCTGCGCATCCTGCTTCGCCTTCAAACGGGACAACAAGTCAAAAGCCCGCGTGAAGACTTCAGCGCCGGGGTTTGTCACCGGCTGATCGCCTTGAATTTTCTCCAGGTCTTTAGCCAGGCTGCCGCGAAGCCGCCGCTCTATCCCGGCGATAACAAATCGCTCCAGCGCCCGGCTAGTCCATGACGCACTAGGATTATCCAGCGGCCCCGTATATTCCACTGGAATGGCAGGCGTGTCAGGCGGCGTTGTCAGGGCCAGCAGGCCCTTGAGGTTCAGGAATGAATCCCTGAAGTTGATCTGGCCATCAAGGCCGAATTGCCCCCAGCCCCCAGCCGCAGTCAGTTCTTCAAGAAGCATCGTGCCAGCGTCCAATGTAAAGCGCGCATTAAGGGTGCTATAGCTTGTGCTGCCCTGTCGCAGCCAATTACCAACGGACCCAAGGAAGGCGGACGCCGTCGGCGCACTGCTCATTTCCCGCACCAGCGTAGGTACACCCAGGAAATTAAGGCTGCCTGCCTGCCCTTTCATTTCTCCCCGCCCCTTAAGCCCGCGCAGAATGGCGTCCAGACTGTCGCCCTGCCCGTCAAAGGATAGCGACAGCGAAGCCGCGCCCTGCAGAGCCGCGGCAAGCCCTTCTGCACGCAACATCGCGCCGATATCAATATTGGCAACATCGACCTGCCCGCTGAGAGACATAGCCTCACCGGCAATCAAATTCAGTGTTACTGATGAGCCACCGCCATTCACCGTCGCCTGGTCGCCCAGCGCAAAGCGCAGGCTGCGGTCACCGGCCAGCAGGCTTGCGTTTGGTGCTGAAACCTTCTGCCCCAAAATCACCACTTGATCGAGTGCAAGATCCACCCGACCAGCCAGGTCAAAGAATGCTGGTACCTGCCCAGTTTCTGGCGTTGTTGGCACATTACCCTGCCGTTGCCCCAAAAGCGGATTGTATGTGAGGCCCGAAGCCATCAATTTGCCCGCGACCTTGTCGTCCGCCCCCATGGAAAGCGCGCCAGCAAGCCGCGCTGGACCGTTACGGATTTCAATATCTTCTGCGTTCCAGCCGCCGCCTGCGGCTGTTACACGCGCCCGCGCCCTTACCGGCTCAGCAGGATGTGGTAACTGTCCTTCGCGGCCCAAAAGGGCAAGCACATCCGCCGCGCGCTTGTGATCATAGCTGAGGCGCCAGTCCTCGCGATCACCCTTCTGACTGCCTTCGGCCAACATCTGGCCACCTGCAATAACGCCACTCAATGTAATGGATCTTGTGCCTTCAGCGTTGTCGCTAACTGCAAAAGTAATATCTACCGGCACCCTGCCCTGCAAAGCATACGATTCGAACATGGCCAGACGCGACATGTCTTCGTGAGCAAGGGTTCCCTGCAGGCCGTCGATCTTCAGCGCGCCGCCGGCAAATCCCACCCCGCCACTAAGCGTCAGGTTACGCTGTTCTCCTTCAGCAAGTCTGACAGTTAAGCGCATGGCCTCCAGTGGCCCAGCCGCAGACAGCGTGCCACTGACGCCCTTAAGACCCAGGGCCTGCAGATAACCTGCCGCCTCTTCGCTTCCTTCGCGCAGAGCCGGGAATGCCCAACGAGAGAGAGAGGCTTCCGCTTCTACATCCAGGGTATCGCCCATGGGGCGCAAACTGCCTGTCAAGTTCAGGCTCCCGCCCGCATGCCTGACCGAAAGCCCCGTCAGCCTGGCCTGTTCCGAGCCCACATCCCCTGTTAGCTGAAGCCCTGAATATTTGGCACCACCCCAAAGAACCTCGTCCGCCGTCATCTTGACCGACACCGGCACTGCCGGCATGGCCGCAAAGATATCCCTGGGCGCCGCACCGCTAGCCTTGTCTGAGAGGTAAGCATCAAGATTGAGGGCATCAGCCGCCAGTTCAACAGCCGTCGGCCAAATGCTGCCCGCACTGCCAATCACCTGTCCCTTGAAATTCGATGTATCGATTCGTGCCTCAAGCCCGGACAGCCGCCATTCATCCTGCCTGATCGTGACGTCTGCGGACAATTCACCGGTTGCCAGCCGCCCCGCCGGAATACGTTCCGACACGTCAATTTGCATCCACCGCAGCAAAACCGGCAGATTGCCCGACATCAGCTGCAGTTTCCCCTGCCCCTCAGTCGGCGTCACAGAGCCCGTGAAAAACAGCCCCGAGCCACCCGGCAAAAGCGCCTGCAGGTTTGTGAGCGCCAAGCCACTCTCGGTAAAGCGCACCACGGCATCCACTTGCTGGATGACGCCGCCGCCGACCTCAATACCTTCCACTGCCACGTCCAGCGCACCGGTCAGGCGACCAGTGCCCGCCGGCTCAGTGGCAGCGGTTTCCTGGCCGTCAGTCTTCTCCAAGGCCTCAAGCCAAGGCGCCAGATCGATAATGCCAAGCGACGCGGAACCGGCAGCGTGGAAGCCGATGCCTCTGCGGGCAATTGTCAGGTCAAGGCGTCCGCGCGTCCCGCCAACATCCATCGTACGAGAAATCGCCCTATAGACGCCGGCCTCGCGGTCAACCTGCACGTCCAACTGAAAATTCGATTCCGGTAGCGAAGACGCAGTGGCCGTATCGCCCATCAGTGACTGAAAAGCCGTGGCAAATGACGCCAGATTATCGCCTTCTGTTTGAATACGACCGGCAAAACCGTCACCGAACAGCCGGCCGGATATATGCAGCGCCCCACCGGCCATGCCAATGTCAGTCTTCACCGAGAGGGTACTTTCGCCCCTGCTGGGTCGCAGGCGACCAGAGGATGTGACTGTCTGCCCAGCTGCAACAAAACTCCCGTCCCACTCCAATGGACCGTCCGGCAGTTGCCCCTTCAAATTAAACGACAACCCTTCAATGGTGCGGCTGACGCCCGCGTTATCCACAAGCTCAACCGTGCCGCCCACGATTTTCAGACGCTCCATTTGAATGGCAACGGCTGATGTTTCCGTCTTAGTTTCGGCCTTTGGCCATCCCTTTACGTTCCATGCCCCCTCGGCGTCTTCCTGCACCACCACATTGAGGCCGTCAAACCCCAGGTGCTGAATAGCAACATCCCCTTTGAGAAGGGCACCAAACCCAAGCCGCATATCAATGCGGTCTGCGGTTGCGACAAAATCAGCCGCCGGGTCGGCTGCTGGATACAGGCGCACGGTTTCTGCCGACACCTCTGGACGCGGGAACAGGCCGACTGTAACCCGCCCGGCCAGATCGACCCGCATGCCGAGCCGCGAAGATGCCAGTTCCGACAGCGTGCCGCGATACTGATTCCAATCCAGAAAACCGATTGCTACAGATGCCAGCAGCAAAAGCGCCACCAGCGACCCGAACAGCCAATATGTCAGTTTCAACAACTTACCGGTTTTCACAGCTGGCTCCGTTCAAATTCACTTGCCCTCAATGAGAACAGTGCGAAATCAATCCCCCTTTGACAAGGGGAGTTTGCAAGCCTGCCTTTAGAATAGGGCATTGATGCGGCGAATTCGCTTAACCTTTTTGATTTCAAACACTAAGGTACCTTGGTTCTCTGGCCGAATATCGCGCAAACGGGTGATTACGCCTTGTAAGCACACCTTGCGGCCAGACCATGCGTTGAAGTTTTTGGGAGAGAATCCCCATATGCCGATGTCTGGCAAAAAATCAGGTTTTTTTGGCCGCATCAGGCGCCGTGTCCGTACCACGCTGTTTTCCGCCGGCGGGTATGAATTCGGCGCGATCACCGTGCTCGCGGTCATTGTGGGCGTCATCAGCGGTTATGCTGCCATCGGCTTCTATCTTGCCATCGGCGCCCTCCTCGAACTGGTTTACGGCCTGAGCGAAGCCGAACTGGCCTCCGGTGCCAAGCACCTGCCCGTATGGCACATCATGGCCGCACTTGTGGGCGGCGGCCTGGTTGTCGGACAGATTTTACGCTTCATCAACAAGCACCAGGCCCGCGGCGTGCCCAACGTGATTGAAGCAGCAGCCCTTCATAACGGTCGCCTTGGCATCAAAAGTGGCATTGCAAGCGCTGTGGCCACCATCGTTTCACTGGGTTCGGGTGCATCTATGGGCCGCGAAGGACCGGTGGTGCATCTTGGGGCCACAATGGCCTCAGCCCTTACCCGGGCGCTGCACCTGAACCCATCGGCTGCCAGAACCCTGTTGGGGTGCGGTGTCGCTTCCGCGGTCGCGGCCTCCTTTAATGCGCCAATCGCCGGGGTCTTCTTCGCGCTTGAGGTTATTCTAGGGCACTATGCCCTGCACGCCTTTGCCCCCATCGTGATCGCTGCTATCGCAGGTACGTTGGTGAGCCGTGCACATTTGGGCAACTTCCCGGCATTTGAGACAACGGAATATATGATTGCCAGTTTCTGGGAATTTCCGGCTTTCTTCATCCTGGGCATCGGTGCCGCCTTTGTGGCGGTCACCTTCATGGCTGGCATGGACTGGGGCGACAAGGTCCGCATCAAGCTTGGCAAAATTCCATACTGGCTGCAGCCTGCGACAGCCGGGCTGTTTGTTGGCGCCATCGCGATCTTCTACCCGGAAATCCTCAGCGTTGGGTATGAAGCCACAAGCCGGGCCCTCAACGGCGAATATGGGTTCGAGCTTCTCCTGTCGCTGATGGTGGCCAAGATGGCCGCAACCGTCATTTCCTATGCGGGCCGTTTCGGCGGCGGCGTTTTCAGCCCCAGCCTGTTCCTGGGGGCCATGCTTGGCGGCGCCTTTGGCATTGTCGCAGCCGCCATCTTCCCGGACCTGGCGTCCACCCCCGGCCTGTATGCTGTTGTGGGTATGGGGGCTGTGGCTTCTGCAGTGCTTGGCGCACCCATTTCCACAATGCTGATCGTCTTCGAGATCACGGGGGATTATAACGTCACCATCGCAGTAATGATTGCCTCAGCGGTCGCAAGCATGGTCACCAGCGCCTTCTTCGAGCGCTCCTTCTTCCTGATGCAGCTTGCAAACCGCGGTGTGCGGCTTGAAGGCGGCAAGGCGACATACCTGTTGAAATCCGCCCGTGTGGCAGACCATATGACCCGCGACTTCTTCACAGTGCGCGATACTGAACCGGCCGTAAAAGCCAGGGAACTATTGGTCGCTCAGGGCGGCGGTCTGCTGATCGCGACAGATGAAGCCGGCCACATGACCGGCAGCCTGACCTTCAGCCAATTGCCGCCGGATATTTTCGACAACCCGGAAAAGGCCCAGACACCGGTTGCCAAATTCATGCGCGATGCGCCGCAGAAAGTGAAAGCCACCGATGCCCTGCAGCTTGCACTTCACCGCCTGGAGATGAGCGGCGAGGAGGTGCTGCCCGTTATTTCCCCAAGCCAGAACAACGTGGTTGTGGGCTTGATTCGCCACCGCGATGTGATGAAGGAATATAACCGGGCCCTTCTGGAAAGCCAGGGGCAGGACCATAAAATGGGCCGACGCGCCTGAGCCTGGGACATCTTCCAAAATCTTATCAACTGCTGCTTCCCGCACGCGCGCGAGGGTGCTATAGACGCCTCATGATGAGTGATCCGTTCGATTTAGATGACCTGAGCCCAGCGCCACAAGCGCCGCAGCCGCAAAATGACATGCCGCCGCCCTATCTGGACGGCCTGAATGAGCCGCAGCGCGACGCTGTCCTGGCCACCGAAGGACCTGTGCTTGTGCTCGCGGGCGCCGGCACCGGCAAAACCCGTGTGCTGACGACCCGCCTTGGCCACCTGATGGCGACGGGCCGCGCCGCACCCTGGAACATCCTGGCAGTAACCTTCACCAACAAGGCCGCCAAGGAAATGCAGGAACGGGTCGCCCGCGTGATCGGCCGCCCGGTCGAAGGCATGTGGATCGGCACCTTCCACTCGATCTGCGTGCGTATCCTGAGGAAACACGCGGAGCTGGTTGGCATTCAGTCCAACTTCACCATTCTGGATACCGACGACCAGATCAGGCTGTTGAAGCAGCTGATTCAGGCCGAAAATATCGACGACAAGCGCTGGCCTGCCCGGGCACTCGCAGGCCTCATCGACCGCTGGAAAAACAAGGCCCTGACGCCTGAGCGCGTACCGGAAGGCGAAAGCTACGCTTACGCTAACGGCCTGGGCGGCAAACTGTATGCCGCCTATCAGGAGCGCCTCAAGATTTTGAACGCCGCCGACTTCGGCGACCTGTTGATGCACTGCATCACGCTGTTCCAATCCCACCCGGACGTCCTGAAGGAATATCACAACCAGTTCCGCTACATTCTGGTGGACGAGTATCAGGATACCAACGTGGCCCAGTATCTGTGGCTGCGCCTTCTGTCACAGGCCAGTAAGAACATCTGCTGCGTGGGCGACGATGACCAATCCATCTACGGTTGGCGTGGTGCCGAAGTGGGAAACATCCTGAAGTTCTCCACTGACTTCCCGGGCGCCACGGTTGTGCGGCTTGAGCAGAATTACCGCTCTACCGGCCATATCCTCGCGGCGGCCTCTTCGCTGATTACGTCAAACGAAGGGCGGCTTGGCAAAACCCTGTGGACCGACGCTGGCGAAGGCGAGAAGGTCACAGTCAAAGGCGTATGGGATGGGCCAGAGGAAGCAAGGTCCATCTGTGAAGAGATTGAAAACCTGCATTCAAAGCAGCATGCACTGAGCGAAATTGCCATTCTGGTGCGTACCGGCTTCCAGATGCGCGAATTCGAGGAACGCCTGATTACCCTTGGCATTCCCTACCGCGTTGTGGGCGGCCCGCGCTTTTATGAGCGTGCCGAAATCCGCGATGTGATGGCTTATCTGCGCGTGATTGCCCAGCCAGACGACGCGCTGGCGTTTGAGCGCATCGTCAATGTGCCCAAACGGGGCTTGGGGACTGCCAGCATCCAGAAGGTGCATGCGCTTGCGCAGTCGCACGGTGTGTCGCTCCCGTATGCCGCGCGCATGATCGGCGGCATGGATATCCTGCGGCCCGCCGCACGCAACAAGCTCTCAAGCTTGATGGATGATTTTGACCGCTGGCGCGCGATGCTGCACACCCACAGCCATGTGGAAGTCACGGAAATGATGCTCGAGGAATCGGGCTATATGGAAATGTGGCAGAATGACAAATCACCGGACGCTCCGGGCAAGCTTGAAAACGTCAAGGAGATGGTCTCTGCCATGGGCGAGTTCGAGAACCTTGGGGGATACCTTGAGCATATCGCGCTCGTTATGGAAAACGACAATAACGACACCCGCGAGAAAGTGTCGCTAATGACGCTCCACGGTGCCAAGGGCCTTGAGTTCGATACCGTTTTCCTGCCAGGCTGGGAGGAAGGTCTGTTCCCGAACCAACGCGCGCTGGATGAAACCGGCGTCAAGGGGCTGGAGGAAGAGCGCCGCCTGGCGTATGTGGGCATCACGCGGGCCAAACAGAAAGCCAACATCTATTTTGCAGGCAATCGGCAGGTATTCGGCCAGTGGCAATCCAGCCTGCCAAGCCGTTTCATTGACGAGCTGCCGGCAGACCATATCGAAATGGAATCAAACCAGGGCCTGTACGGCAACCAGCGACAGAGCCGCGGCGGCTGGGGCGATGACTTCTCTGACGAAGGCTATTACACCTCTGGCGGCGACAAATACGGCCCCGGCTGGCAGCGGGCACAAACCTGGCGGCAGGAGCAGCAGTCGTTTGACCAGCGGCCGCGCCGCAGCGCACCGCCAACCATCACGGTGAAGCCTTCAAAACCGAAGAAAAAGACCCCTGCCCCCATAAGCGATTTCGCGATCGGTGAGCGGGTATTTCATGACAAATTCGGCTACGGCATGGTTGAGGACGTCGAAGGCAATAAGCTGCTCGTCGAATTCGATAAGGCCGGCGCCAAGCGCGTGGTTGACACCTTCGTCACCCGCGCCTGAGGAGACAAGAATGAGCGATATCTGGTGCCTGAATGGCGAACTGCCGGAAGCCCGTGCGCGCGAGCTTGAAGCAACCCTTGAGCTTGCAGCGGACGAGCGCGGTGAATTTCCGCCCACGCTGTCCTATTTCGAACAACCGGGCGAAGCGCTTTGGCGCGTTGAAATCTTCTTCCCGAGCCGCCCAGATAGTGAATTCCTGAATGCCGTACTCTCCCGCATGGGCCTTGAAAACTGGCAACACGAGCTGGCGCCCGTTGAAAACAAGGACTGGGTCAGCGAAAGCCAGAAACTGCTGGCGCCCGTGGAAGCGGGCCGGTTCTTCGTTTTCGGTAGCCACGACGCCGACAAGGCAAAGCCAGAGACCATCAACTTGCAGATTGACGCAGGCCAGGCCTTCGGCACCGGCAAGCATGAAACCACTGCTGCCTGCCTTGAAGTGCTGGACCAGCTGGCGGATGAGATCAAACCGAGGACCATGCTCGATCTGGGTACTGGCTCCGGCGTTTTGGCACTGGCGGGGCAAAAGGTATGGCCCAAGATGCGCATTGTCGCGTCTGACATCGACCCCATCGCAATTGAGGTGACCGAAGAGAATATCACCGTCAATAGTGGTATCCCACGTGCGATTGGTTCCGGTCTGCCGGGCATGGCTGTGGTCGTGGCCCCTGGGTTGGATGACCCGGCCTTTAATGGCGAGAAGCCGTTTGACCTGATCACCGCCAATATCCTGGCTGGCCCCCTTGTGGATCTCGCTCCAGATATTGTCGACGCGCTCTCCAAAGGTGGCACGCTTGTACTTTCCGGGCTTCTCGTGACCCAGGAAAAAGAAGTCCTCGAACCATATCTGGCTCGAGGACTAGTATCTCTGGGCAGAGTAGAGAAAGGGGAGTGGCTCGCGCTTGTTTTACGCAAGCCGTGAAGCATTTTTGGGAGGAAAATGCCTCGGGGATAAGTGGGCCAGCCTTGTTTCAGGAGAAGACTGCCCCACTGGGAAATTCTAGGGATTGGCCTGTGGGCTCAAGCCCCGGCCAACCGCAGGGATTAGTGAGCGAACGCACCGCCGCCGAAAGCGCCACCGCTCATGCCACCGAAACCACCACCAAGGCCACTTGGGCGGGTGATTTTGATCTGGAACGCTGTCTTCTGCTTTGGCTCAACCGGGCGCATCATGCCTGCTTCGGTCATCAGGGTGAAAAAGTCACCGGTTGCCGTCAGGTCGGATGCCACTTCGCTAATCAGTTCTTCGCCAGCCGCGAAGAGAGAGTGCGTTTCAGTGGAACCGCTTACAACACCGGGAATTTTGCCTTCAGCGGCCATCAGGCCCATGAAGCTGAATGCTGAAATTTGTTCGTTCATTTTTGCTGTCGCAGCCATTGGTCTTCTCCTTAACCAATTTTGTGCCCTTATGTGGGCTTCGCCAGCCCCTGCTGACAGGGCTTAGATAGGCCTCCGTCGCATGATTAAGAAGACGTTAAAAACGCAGACAAGCTATGCATAAAACGCATAGCTTGAAAGTTTTAGCATCCCGCTGAACGAATAAAGAAAGGAGGATATTGGTCAGTTTTTTCAGGAAGGTGTCGCGTCGATGACGAAAAAAAGAAGTACCAGCAGCAGGCCCCACACCGCCATACCCGACAAAATATAGGGTGTAGCCATCCGCCGCTCAAACCACAGCCTGGGCCGGATACCCTTGGCAAAGAACACCAGAAGGCCGGAAAGGTTCACGCAAACGACGTTAACAATCAGGAGAAGAAGCGCGCCATTTGCCAACTGCCACTGTTTGATTCCGAGCATAAACCCAAAGGTTGCGGCAGGCGGTAAAAGTGCAACCGCAACCATCACCCCGACCAGTGTCATTGAAAGCCCGGATGTCAGCGACAAGACACCCGCGATACCGCTTGCAGCCGCCAAGGCCATGCCGCCAAGGCCCACTTCCGTGCGGCTGAGGAGCTCGCGGCTTTCTGGCAGCTCGCCCCAAATCACACCCACGATAGCCGCCATAGCCACAGCAAGGGACATACCGACAAAGGCGGTTGTGAAGGCTTCGCTCATTAGTTTCTTGTCGCCAAGGGAGGTGCCGAAAGCGAATGCAAGGTTCGGCCCCAGAAGCGGGGCGATCACCATGGCGCCGATTACGACAGCCACATTGTCCTGCACAAGGCCGATCAGCGCCACGATGGTCGACAACAGCGTCAGCACCGTATAGCCGCTGTCAAGATGGGCGCCCTGGCGCATCTTTATCATTAGCTCTTCGCGGGTGTCGCCTGCTTCACGCGCTTCCACGTCAGGCAAAGTGGCTTCAACCGGCATGATATTGATCCGCGCCCGGCTTGAGGTCCCCAGTAGCTTCTGGATATCGTCAATGACCTTCTGGCGTTCGCCTGCCCGTGTTAGCAAGTGATATTGGACATGATCATCTTCAAGCTCAGCAGCCCGTTCACAGCTTATAACGCTGTTGGCGCTGGCGATCTTCCTGATCTGCGCTTCGGCCGCAACCGGCACCGTGACATGCAACATCTTGAGCGGCATAGCTTTTCTCCCCTAAGGGTAAAAGCCTAGCGAAGGGATGCTATGCAGGCAAGAAGCTTATTGCTCGGCTTCCTTCGCCTGCCGCTCGGCGATCCGGCGCTCAAGATCATCAAGAGCCACTAGCGCCGCGTCGACTTGTTCCAGCCCTCTCACCTTTGCTGCCAGCAACCAAAACCGGGATTGTTTGAGGTCCCGATCCAGCTTGGTTCCAGCCGCATAAAGCAGTCCAAGATGATATTGCGCAACAGGCGTTCCGTAATCTAGCAAAGGGAGGCACAGTTTCTGACCTGAAATACCCGTAAAGACTTCATCCACTTCTTCGCAGAGCGGCCCATCCAAAGCGCCTGCCGCTCGCTCATACCATTCTACGGCGAACGAAATATCTTCGGGCGAAGATACTTTGAATTCATGATGCCTGCCAATAAGGTACATCGCCACGACGTCATTATCGGCAGCGCGGCACTGCAAGGCTTCAACGTGATCTTCTCCAAGGCGCTCGGCTAGAAGCTGGCACTCACCCTTCGGCGGGGGTGGCAATCCCTTTCCGTATCGCTTGATATAAGACGCCTTTGGAATGCCAAGGGGGTGAGCTACTTGCTGGGCTGCGCCAACCATGCCGCTAAAAGCAAAACAAGATACAATGTAAACCGCGATTATCCGCATCAGGCCCCCTACGCGCCGATATGTGTGAGCCATTCGTCTTCGGTCATGACACGCACGCCCAGTTCTTCGGCTTTCTTTAGCTTTGAGCCCGCGCCCGGGCCAGCCACAACGATATCGGTTTTCTTGGAAACGGACCCCGCCACCTTGGCACCGAGAGACTCGGCCTTTGCCTTGGCCTCATTGCGGGTCATCTTTTCAAGACTACCGGTAAAGACCACTGTCAGGCCCGATACCGGGCTGTCGGTCGCCTGCGCCTCCACTTCACGCACATTAAGCGCATCCAAAAGCCGGTGCAGCACTGCGCGATTGCGCTCTTCCAGATAAAAGTCAGCAAGGCTCAGCACCACATCGCCGCCGATGCCGTCGATATCCGTCAGTTCGCTGTTGTGTGCCCGCAAGGCCCGCAGCCCTTCATTTGAAAGGTTGACACCTTCAAGCCCCGCCACTGTGCGCAGCCGGCTGACGCGGATATTTTCCGCCTTCAATGTCCCTGCATCAATGCGGGCAAGCCGCGCGGCCACAAGGCCAATAAAGCCTTCGCCAGCCACGAACAGGTCTGTCGGCTGCAGCGCGGCCTCAAAATCCTTCAGGTGTCCGAAGGCCAGCAAACAATAGTTGATGGCGCTGACCTCATGGGCGGAAAGCCCCTTGGCGGTCAAGCCGTTCATCAGCTCTAGCCCGCGCGCCAGATAAGCCACCATCGCATCCGGCGTGCCGAAATTGCGGGCCAGCAGCTTGGCGGTCTCTGCGCCGATACCCGGAATGCCAAGGCCGAAGATCACGCGGTAGAAATCAATGTCCCGGCGCTCCTCGATCGCGGCCATCAGGTTGGAAACGGAAAGGTCTCCCCATCCTTCCCATTTCTGCATAGCGCCGCCCTCGGCTTCGTTCTTTTCCGCGAGTTTGAAAATATCGGCGGGCTCGGCGATCCACTTGCGCTCGAACAGCTGTTCCACCTGTTTGGCGCCAAGACCTTCAATGTCGAAGGCGCCACGCGAGACGAAATGGCGCAGGCGCTCCACCTGCTGGGCAGAACATACCAGCCCACCCGTGCAGCGGATAACCACATCATCGTCCGACGCTTCGGCGTGAGAGCCGCACACCGGGCAGTTTTCCGGGAACTCAAACGGCACAGCATCCACTGGGCGCTGTTCCAGCACAACAGACACAACTTGCGGGATCACGTCCCCTGCCCGCTGGATAACGACCGTATCGCCAATACGGGCGTCAAGGCGGGCGATCTCGTCCCTGTTGTGCAGGGTGGCGTTGGAGACCACCACACCGCCTACTGTGACAGGCTCCAGCTTGGCCACGGGCGTCAGGGCGCCAGTGCGGCCAACCTGGATATCGATATCCCGCAGGATGGTCATAGCCTTTTCAGCCGGGAACTTGTGCGCAATGGCCCAGCGCGGGGCACGTGCCACCATGCCAAGGCGGTCCTGCAGCGCCAGGTCATCAACCTTATAGACAACGCCGTCGATATCGTAATCGAGGGTTGGTCGCTCAACTTCAATCTTGTGATAATGCTCAACCGCGCTGTCCGCACCATCACACAGCACCATCAGCGGGTTCACGTCGAAACCCCAGGATTTGAAGAGCTCAATCATACCCATCTGGCTGCCGGACGGCATCTCGGATACCTCACCCCAGGCATAGGCGAAGAATTTTAGTGGGCGCGAGGCGGTAATGCTGCTGTCAAGCTGGCGCAAAGAACCCGCGGCGGCATTCCGCGGGTTCGCGAACACTTTGGCGCCTTTTCCTTCCTGCGCCTTGTTGAGCGCGAGGAAATCTTCCTTGCCCATATAAACTTCGCCGCGCACCTCAAGGACATCGGGCCAGCCCTCTCCCTGAAGTTCTTCGGGGATGCTGTCCAGCGTGCGGGCGTTGGTGGTGACATTTTCGCCCACCGTGCCGTCGCCGCGCGTGGCTGCTTGCACTAACTTTCCCTGTTCGTACCGGAGTGCCAATGAGAGGCCATCAATCTTGGGTTCGGCTGTCAGCGCCACAGGAACATTGTCCCCCACGCCTAGGAAACGCCGCACCCTGCCCACAAATTCGCGCACATCGTCATCGTTGAAGGCGTTATCGAGCGAAAGCATGGGCTTTGCATGCTTGATCTTCTCGAACTTGCTGGCCCGGACAGTTGCGCCCACGCGCTTTGATGGGCTGTCCTTCCGCACCAGATGCGGGAACTGGGCCTCAATCTCGTCATTGCGGCGCCTGAGGGCATCATAGTCCGCGTCGGAAATCTTTGGGGCGTCCTCGCCGTGATACAGGCGGTCGTGGGTGGCGATCTCCATCGCCAGCTGCGCCAGCTCGCGGCGCGCTTGATCCTCCGTCAAATCCTTGGCGGGTACTGTAAACAAATCAGCCATCAATTATCCATCGATATGCAAAAGTTGGTCTGCGGCCGCGCGGGCTGCATCGGTAATCACATTGCCGGCCAGCATACGGGCGATTTCCTCCCGCCGGGCCTCGTCTTCAAGGGCAACCACATCGGTACGGGTTTCCGCTCCATGGTCGCCTTTGGAAATCTGGAATTGGCGGTTGCCACGTGCGGCCACCTGCGGGCTGTGGGTCACAACCAGCACCTGCGCGCTATCGGACAGGCGGCGAAGGCGCTCGCCCACGGCACTGGCAGTCGCACCACCAATGCCCTTGTCAACTTCATCGAACACCATCACCGGTGTGCTGGAGCCACGCGCTAAAACAACCTTAAGCGCCAGGATGAAGCGCGCCAGCTCACCGCCCGATGCGATCTTGACCAGTGCGCCAAAGGGCGTGCCTGCGTTGGTTTTCACTTCAAAGCTTACCCGGTCTGCGCCCTGCGCCGTCCAATCACTTTCCGGCAGGGTCTCCACCGCCGTGCGGAACTGGGCGTTCTCAAGCTTCAGGGGCGGCAATTCCGCCATCACCAGGGCATCAAGTTCCAAAGCTGCGGCCTTGCGCTTGGCGCTCAGGGTCTCCACCGCCGCGGTCATGGCCTTGCGGGCAGCAGCCACGCGGGCGCGGGCCTCAGCCACCATCTCATCCCCCGCACTTACGGCTGCATATCGGGTTTTCAGGTTTTCAAGCAGCGCAGGAAGCTCGTCAGGCTGGCAATTGTGCTTGCGCGCGAGGCGGCGGATCTCAAACAGGCGCTCTTCCGTCCGCTCCAACTCATGCGGGTCGAAATCAAGGTCTTGCGCCAGCCGATCCAGCGCTGCCATGCCTTCGCCAAGCTCAATCGCCGCGCGGTCCAGCGCTTCGATTACGGGGGCCAGCAGCTCACCGGCTGCGCCTTCCGTGCGCTCCATGCGCCGAAGCACGCCGCGCACGGTTGCATCCACGCCGCCGTCCGAAGCCAGATCGTCCTGATAGGTCTTCAGGTCATCGGCCAGCTTTTCGCCCTGCATCATAAGTGTGCGGCGCTCCGCCAGTGCCTCTTCTTCGCCTTCTTCAAGGCCCAACGTATCCAACTCGGCCACTGCATGCTCAAGGAACTCCTCGTCCGCCTTGGCGTTCGCCAGCATTTCTTCCGCATCCATCAGCGCCTTTGACGCGTCGCGAAGTTCGCTGTGCGCGCCAGCAACAGCCTTCATCTCCGCGCCATAGTCGCCAAAATTATCAAGAAGAGCACGGTGCCCTGCACTGTCCAGCAAGCCGCGGTCATCGTGCTGGCCATGCACTTCCACCAAGAGCGCGCCAACATCCGAAAGGAGCCCCTGCCCGATCGGCTGGTCGTTCGCCCAGGCTTTGCTGCGACCATCTGCGGTGATCTGGCGCCGGAGGATGATTTCCCCGTCGCCGCCATCGAGCCCTTGATCCTCAAGAAGCAAACAGGCCGGATGGCTTGCTGCCACGGAAAAGGCCGCCGAAACCATGCCTTTTTCCTGGCCTTGGCGCACAAGGGCCCGGTCTGCCCGCGCGCCGGTCGCAAGGCCAAGGCTGTCCAAAAGGATGGACTTGCCCGCACCGGTTTCACCGGTCAAAACCGTAAGGCCCGCCGAAAAGGACAGGGTCAGCTTTTCGATTAATACAATGTCACGAATGCTGAGACTGGTCAGCATCGCGCTCTCCCCTTAATTGGCCGATTCCCTTAGAATGGCCAGAGTTTACCCAACCAGGAGCCGCTCTTACCTTCTGGCCTCATATCCTTGCCGCTCAGGAGCGCATAGCTGTAGCGATACCATTTGCTGCCAGGATAGTTGTGGCCCAGAACGGCGGCCGCCATTTTGGCTTCGTCGTAGACACCAAGCGCCAGATATGATTCTACAAGGCGGTGTAACGCCTCCGGCGTGTGGCTGGTGGTCTGGTAATTCTGGATGACATTGCGGAAACGCATGGTGGCCGCCAGATACTCCTGCCGCTTCATATAGAAGCGACCAACCTTCATATCCTTGCCCGCAAGGTGATCAAGTGTCAGGTCCAGTTTCAGCCGTGCGTCCCGCGCATATTCGGTGTCCGGGAAACGCCGGATAACTTCGGTCAGCGATGCTTGGGCCTTAAGCGTCTGCGCCTGGTCACGACCGACGTCTGAAATCTGTTCATAGTGGCTCAACGCAATCAGATAATAGGCGTAAGGTGCCGACCGGTTGCCTGGGTGCAGTTGGAGGAAGCGTTCAGCCGCCAGAACCGCATCATCATAATTGTTGGTCTGATAGTGCGCGTATGCGGCCATAAGCTGCGCCCGCCGTGCCCACACCGAATAAGGGTGCTGGCGCTCCACTTCATCGAACGCCGCAGCCGCCAGACGGAAACGCTTCTTCTTCAGGTTGTCCTGGCCAAGGTTGTAAAGAACCTCAACATCTCGCGCGACATATACGTCTTCTTCATCTTTGGAACTACACGCAGCAACACTGATAAGCGCGACGCCCAGAATAGATGTTTTCAGCCAATTTGCTGCCATGTCAGTACCTTACTCCCGCACATCTGAAATGCATGCTTGCAATTCTTGCATAAGATTTCTAGTCTCAGCCTAATGCAACCATTAGTATATTTTCAACAATCACTGAAAGGTAATTCCCACCCATCAATTCAGCGTAGGCGAATTCTCTAGCACAGGAAGCCGCAAGCGCCAACGGGGAATAGCCCTTTCAAGAGCGAAGGAGACTCTATGGCGCCGCAAAGTGACGAAATTGAGGACAAGCAGGGTGGCTTGTCGGCGCGCAAGGCCGACCTGATTGACAAGCATGTCGGCAGGCGCCTTCGGGACCGCCGTCGAGCACTTGAACTCAGCCAGCAGGACATTGCCAATATCCTTGGCATCTCCTACCAGCAGGTACAAAAATATGAAAGCGGCCAGAACCGTGTCAGCGCCGGTCGGCTTTATCTTCTTGCACATATCCTGCAAACAAAAGTGTCCGATTTTTATGAGGGACTACCGGCGGGAGATGAAATCCTGAGCGGCAAGATCACGGATATGGACCTGATCATTCCAGAGCTTGAGACGCTCCCGAACGTGAATGTCCGGGATGCGCTCAGCGATCTGGTCCGCGCGATAAAGGACTCAAAAATCATGACCTCTTGAGGTCAGGACTACACGCAACCGGGGGTCGGGGAGCCCGCTCAGGCTTCCCCTTTTACAAGCGCGTCATAATCAAGCATCAGCGCTTTCGTGATATCACCAACTTCAAAGTTATATGGACCGATCTCGGAAAGTGGCGTCACTTCGGCTGCGGAACCTGTAAGGAATGCCTGCTCGAAGCCCTCCATTTCTTCCGGCATGATAGCGCGCTCGATCACCTTGATCTGGCGCTTTTTCGCAAGCTCGATCACTGTCTGGCGGGTTATGCCGTTCAGGAAACAGTCAGGCGTTGGCGTATGCAGGTCTCCGTCCTTGACGAAGAAGATGTTGGCCCCGGTAGCTTCCGCCACTTGACCGCGATAATCATACATCAGCGCATCATCAAAGCCTTTGGCTTCGGCTGCGTGCTTGCTCATGGTGCAGATCATGTAAAGGCCGGATGCCTTGGCATGTACAGGCGCCGTGTCAGCCGCCGGACGCCGCCACTTGGAAATATCCAGTCGCAGGCCTTTCATGCGAGCCTCCGGAGAGAAATAGGAAGGCCACTCCCATACGGCAATAGCGGCATGGATGGTATTGTTCTGAGCTGCAACGCCCATCATTTCACTGCCGCGCCACACGACCGGACGGCAATAGGCATCTACCAGATTATTCTTGTCCAAAAGCTCCATACAGGCATCATTGATCTGGTCCTGCGTGTAGGGAATTTTATAGCCCAGCATTTCAGCAGACTTGAAAAGACGCTCGGTATGTTCTTTAAGTTTGAATATCTTACCGTTATAGGCCCGCTGTCCCTCAAAGACCGCGCCGCCATAATGCAGGGCATGGGTTAACACATGGGCGGTACAATCGCGCCAGGGACGGTATTCACCGTCCATCCAGATCCAACCATCGCGGTCATCATAAGGGGCAGATGCCATTTTTGTTCTCCACAGACACGAAACAAATAAGATTATGTCGCTTTTTACTTGATCGATGTAACATTCTGTCGATATTATGTCAACATCACTGACATATATCGCTTATCAGGCTTATGCAAAGAAAATTACCACATTCGAACCTTTATTTACGTGAAGAAGAACTCCGGCGCGGTATTGAGCTTTTGTATTTCGCCTATCGCGATTTTACACGCGACCCGGACAATATTCTGGCAGACTCAAGCTTTGGCCGGGCGCATCACCGCGTGCTCTATTTCGTTGGCCGCAACCCTGGCACAACAGTCTCGGGCCTCCTCAGTCTCCTGCGGATCACCAAGCAGAGCCTGTCACGGGTCTTGGGCCAACTTGTCGAAGAAGGCTATGTGGACCAGGTATCAGGCGTCGAGGACCGTCGCCAACGGCTTCTTTACCTGACGGACAAAGGCAAGGCGTTCGAAAAAGAACTGTTTGAAACCCAGCGTCAGCGCGTGGCCGAGGCTTATAAAAAGGCCGGGCCCGAAGCAGTCGCAGGCTTTTGGGAAGTTCTTCTGAACATCGTGAATGAAGACGAGCGCGAAGCCGTTCTGCGGCAGATTGAAAAATAAAGCCCCCCCCCGAATGAACCGACATCTTGCCCGCCCCGTAGCTATTAATTGAAAAATAACGGGTTTGCCTCACGATAGACTGGGCAATGTCGTAGCAACGGGATCAATATGTTCGAGCCACCGGGTGAATTTGCTCCATTCATAAAGGCTTGGCGGGGGCTACCCCGCAGGGCGCATTCATTTTTGCCCCATAAAAAGGATATCAGCCCTGTCCTCTTTGGCGAATTCCTGCACCTTGTCTGCATCACCGAGTTCCTGGCCCCTAGAAACATGACGATCCGATTTGCCGGCAGCGAATTCGAACGACTAGCAGGCTTTGGCTCTGAGCTTGAAAATTACTATGACATCTTGCCGGAGAGATTCCTGGCCGCGACCGAAAGATTTCATGACCTGATCCAGACCACCCCCTGCGGCGCCTATGTCAGTGATGTCATAACTGCGGCATCAGGCAGTCGATACGTCCATGATACAGTTCACTTGCCCCTGGTGAACGACGAAGGTGCTGTTCGCTACCTGCTGGTCTATGGCGTAGGCCGCAAGCCCTATGGAGACCTTTCACCACGGTCAACTGGCAACCACAACGAATCCAACATCAAGGAACTATTTTATATGGATGTCGGTAATGGAGCACCGCGCGAGCATGTCGCCGACTTTCAGTTCAGCGCTGCCTGAATATACAAACGCCCCCTTAAGCTGATCCGCAGCCCGGCATCGTTCGTATCAAATTGAACTTGAGGCCACATCATGCGATGATAGGCCTGACTTGCACGAGGGGTCCTGCATGAACATCCTACCTGAGTCTTTTCTGCCGTTCACTGAACGGTGGTTACAGCTGCCGCGCGAAGCACACCCGTTGCTGCCCCGCCGGTCTGACCTGTCACCCATGAGGTTCGGTAAGTTTCTGCCGCAGATTTGCGTAACTGAGATGATAGGCAAAATGAACCTGCCTATCCGTTATGCTGGAAGCGCCTTTGAGCGTGCAGCAGGCTACCCCCTGAACGGCGTCAATTATTATGACCTCCTGCCCGATCAGTTCAGGAAATCCGTCGCTGCTTTCCATGACTATATCGTGGACACACCTTGCGGTGCTTTTGTAAGGGACATTATCTCGACCAACAGCGGTAGCCGCTACCTGCATGAAACGCTGCACCTCCCCCTGGCCGATGACGCCGGGAAGGTTCGGTATGTCATGGCTTATGGCCTCGGCCGGAAAGCCATTGACGACAGAGGCATGCGCCCCCTTGAAGACCAGAGCGACGATCACATCAAAGACTTGCGGTACCTTGACCTAGGCGCAGGCGCCCCTGCCGCCTACATAGAGAATTTCATCTTCCACAGAAATAGTACGAACAAAGACGCGGAAAGATTGACCTTGCAAGACGTCGCAAAATGGACAAGTTAGTCACTATGAGCAAGATCGACGAACGCCTCATCAAGGGCTATCAAAATTTCAGGGATACGGTTTTCGAGAGTGACCGCGCCCTTTATGAAGAACTGGCCACATCGGGCCAGAGGCCTCACACATTGATGATTGCCTGTTCCGACAGCCGTGTCCTGCCCCAGCAGATATTGTCTGCCGGCCCGGGCGAC
Source organism: Kordiimonas lipolytica (assembly GCF_001550065.1). The sequence continues at coordinate 315,637 of NZ_LRUB01000035.1, read as the reverse complement.
CTCTTTGTTGTCCGTAACGTGGCGGCCATGGTGCCCCCCTATGAAAAAGACAGCGGCTATCACGGTACATCTGCAGCCATCGAATTTGCCGTTACCGTGCTTGAAGTGGACAATATCGTTGTCATGGGACACGCCGGATGTGGCGGCGTCGCCAGCGTTATCGACCACAGCATGCCAACCGACAGTTTTGTCCATAACTGGATGCGCCCCCTTAGGGAATGGCTGCGCACCCATGAAGACTTCGACGAGCGGAATGAGACCGAAAGCAAGCGCATGCTGGAGCGCGCAGCCGTGCACCTGAGCCTGCAGAACCTCAAGAGCTTCCCCTTCGTGCGCGAGCGCGTGGACGCAGGCACGCTATCCGTCGTCGGCTTTATTTTCGACATCCACAACGGGGACCTATCGGAGGTTCGGGCAAAGCAGAAAATCACACTTGATGTGGAAACCATTGGCTAGCTATGGCCAGCGAAACGCAACAATCCATTACCAAATGGGCTGAGGAGACCTTCGGCCCGGTCTCTGACCAAACTGTCCTTGTGCGCAGGGCAAAGGTTGAGCTTGATGAACTGCTGGAAGCTACGGCCCAGGGTGACAAGCGGGAAATCGGTAAGGAAACGGCGGACATCGCCATACTTCTTTACCGCCTGATGGAGCTCAATGGCCTCAACCTCACCGAAGAGGTTACGGCCAAGATGGCGGAGAACCGCGCCCGCTCCTGGCTCGCCAGTGGCGACGGCACAGGCAGCCATATAAAGCCGCAGGGAACCTAACTGTCCTCTTTCACTCGGGCCATACACTCGATCTCGACCCGAGCACCCAGCGCCAGCCCAGACGCGCCCAAAGCACTGCGTGCTGGATACCGACCAGGCTTGAAATAGGTGCGATAAACTTCGTTCATCTCCGCCCATTCGCCAATGTCTGCCAGCATCACCAGGCATTTCACCACATGATCCATGTCTGACCCGCTGGCTTCCAGCGTTGCCTTAATGTTTTCCATGGTCTGCCGGGTCTCAGGCCCGATGCCACCCGGCACCAGCATCATGGCACCTGGCTTCGCGCCCAGTTCACCAGACAGGTAAAGCATGTCACCAACCCGCACCGCTTTTGAGAACGGCAGTGTTGCCTGCTCGTCCGCCGAAGTGGCTGTAGGGGCAAACATGGCGATGAGAGCAACAGTCAGTCTGACAAATGTTTTCACAGGTTTTTATCCTTTTTTTGAAGCTGCATGGGATAGTAGCCTCGCGCATGGACCTTAACAACAGGGCCAGCCGAGCGATCATACTAGTGCGTAGAACGAGCCACCCACACATTTGCCAGGTTGGGGCTGATCCAAAAGGAATGCCGACCGAACAAGGCGGCGGTAATTCTAATATAGATGCTTAGCCAACCGGGGGAGCCATTTTCCACCTGCCTCCAGCATAGGGACTATAGATGGGGTAGTGGTCGCGCCAAGCTCGGAAATCCCTAAAAACCAGCGCAGACGCGCTTGGGCGGAAATCTTTCCTCAATCCTCCCAAGTGCCATGGAGCAGGAAAATGGTGGTACTCGCTATGGCTTACGCCAAGCATGCGACAGAAGGGCCTGCGCCAGCCAATGGGCAGCCAGTGTGAAAACGGCACGCCCGCATCATGGCTGACAAGGGGAGACAGCTGGTTTGGTGCTGTCAGCAGAACCACCCGCCGGGTAACGCGCGCGATATTGGCCACCGCCGCCCGTATGTTCTTGCGCCCCACATGCTCCAGGGTCTCTATCGAGGCGAAGACATCAACCGATTTGTCAGCGAGTGACAGGTCCTGCAATAGATCGTTCCGAAATTCGCACCGGTCCGCAACACCAAGGACGGCAGCCAACTTGCGCGACGCCTCAAGCTTCCCGGCATGCGGTTCAACAAGGATAGCGTGTTTGCCACCGGACAAAAGATACGCGAAAGCCAACCACCCAAAGCCAGCGGCACAGTCGCACAGGACCGCATCCTCGATGTGCACATGATCCCTGAGCGGCTTGACATACATTGCCGCCATATAACGCAGCGTTTCTGCAATCTTCAGGGAATTATGCTCCCTGTTATTCTGCAGTTCGACAACTTGATCGATCACAGCATGCTGGGCATCGGAAATTTCAAAATCAGGCAGATTATCCCCCTCGCACGCGCCTTAAAATGTATTTTCAACGCCATCTAATCATAACTGTTGCCCGACGACAAGCTTGCACATATTCGGCCTGTTGCAAGCCTTGGAACCCTTCTGCCCCGCGCAAAGAAAAAGGGCCGCGCAACGCGCAGCCCTTTCAGTCATTCTCTTTGGAAAGGCTTACTTCTTATAGAAGTTTTTGCCTTCCTTAACCGGCTTCCAGATCTTCTTCATGGAGAAGTACAGAACGACAACCAGGATCATCAGATACAGGAGGACGTTCAGGCCCATGTGATGGCGTGCCTCAAGCTTCGGCTCGGCCACATACATCAGGAAGTTCACAACGTCCTTAGCCATCTGCTCCTGCGTTGCTGCTGTACCGTCTTCATATTCAACGATACCTTCGGCAAGCGGAGGCGCCATGGAGATGTTGCCACCTGGGAAGTATGGGTTGTAGCTCTTGCCAGCTGGTGCCTCATGGTCTGCCGGTGCATCTTGATAACCGGTCAGCAGGCTGAACAGATAGTTCGGGCCGTCATGACGGGCTTTGGCGATCAGCGACAAATCCGGAGGAACCGCACCGCCATTGGATGCCGCAGCAGCCTCTGGGTTCGGGAACGGGCTTGGGAACGCGTCCTGTGGCAGGCCCTTACGCTCTTTTGGGTCACCCGCGTCGTCCACACCGTCAACAACCGTGTATTCAGCAGCCCATGCCTTGATCATGTCGTCTTCGTAGCCCAGCTCAGCCAGGTTACGGAAACGGAAGTATTTCAGGCTGTGGCATGCGGAACAAACCTGCTGGTAAACCTGCCAGCCGCGCTGAGCGGATGCACGGTCATACGTACCGGTCGGGCCCTCGAAGGACCATTCCATTTGCATTGGATGCTTCGCAGCACCCGCGCCCATCGCAGTACCGGCAAGGCCAGCAACAGCAGTGAGGGCAATCGCGATATTCTTAACAAGTTTCATCGTCATATTCCCCTTACTCTGCAGCTTTGACTACTGGGTTCGCGATGCTCTCTGGCAGTGGCAGCGTTTTCTCGAATTTGGCGAGAAGCGGCAGCACGATCAGGAAGTGTGCGAAATAGTAGGCCGTACCGATCAGGCCGATGACAGGCCAGATGCCTTCAGGTTTCTTGCCGCCAACGATGGTCAGAACAACCATGTCGATCACCAGGAACCAGAAGAACCAGCGGAACATCGGACGGAACTTACCGGAGCGAACTTTGCTGCGGTCCAGCCAAGGCAGGAAGAACAGCACGATGATCGCTGCGAACATTGCGATAACACCCAGAAGCTTCGCGGGGATGATCACAACGTCGGTGAAAGGAATGCCGATGTCGAACGTGATGGAACGCAGGATCGCGTAGAATGGCAGGAAGTACCACTCAGGAACGATGGAACCTGGCGTTACCAGCGGATCAGCCGGAATGTAGTTGTCCGGGTGACCAAGCGCGTTCGGCATGTAGAACAGGAACAGGGCGAAGATCGCGAAGAATACAGCGGCGCCAAAAGCGTCCTTCACCGTGTAGAACGGGTGGAACGGGATCTGGTCTGCGCTGGATTTCACGTCAATACCCAGCGGGTTGCCGCTGTCGGATACCTTCTTGGCCCAGATGTGCAGGATCACAACACCGGTGATCACGAACGGCAGCAGATAGTGCAGGCTGAAGAAGCGGTTCAGCGTTGGGTTATCAACGGAGAAGCCACCCCACAGCAGGGTCACGATGCTGTCGCCCACAACCGGAATTGCAGAGAACAGGTTGGTGATCACTGTCGCACCCCAGAAGGACATCTGGCCCCATGGCAGCACGTAACCCATGAAGGCAGTTGCCATCATGAGAAGGAAAATCACCAGGCCGAGCATCCACAGTACTTCGCGTGGTGCCTTGTAGGAACCATAGTAAAGACCGCGCAGGATGTGGATATACACAGCGATGAAGAAGAAGCTTGCGCCGTTGGCGTGCATATAGCGGATCAGCCAACCATAGTTGACGTCGCGCATGATGCGCTCAACGCTGTCGAAAGCCATCAGCGTGTTCGGTGTATAGTGCATTGCAAGCACGATACCGGAGATGATCTGCACCATCAGCATCAGGCCAGCCAGGGAACCGAAGTTCCACCAGTAGTTCAGGTTACGCGGGGTTGGCGTATCAACACCCACGACGTTATTCACGAGACCGATGACCGGAAGGCGTTCTTCCAACCAGGCGGCAGCCTTGTTTTTAGGCTTTGCGTCAATCCATTCAGCCATGATTGCTCCCCTTAACCGATCTGCAACGTCGTATCATTGAGGAAGGCGTATGTTGGCACCGCAAGGTTCTTTGGTGCCGGGCCCTTCCGAATACGACCAGCCGTGTCATAGTGCGAACCGTGGCATGGGCAGAACCAGCCGCCAAAGTCGCCTTTATCTTCACCGTCGGATGTACCGACAGGTACACAGCCAAGGTGCGTACAAATGCCTGTCACCACCAACCACTCGGCGCGACCTTCTTGAACACGCTCTGCATCGGTTTGCTTGTCAACCAGCTCAGACATGTCAACGGAGCGAGCTTCCTCGATCTCCTTGGCCGTACGATGACGGATGAAAATTGGCTTACCCTGCCACATGACCTTAATGGCTTCGCCCACGCCGATGGCGCTGAGGTCTACCTCAACAGTGGCCAGGGCCAGTGTATCGGCCGCTGGATTCATCTGGTCAATGAATGGCCAGGCAGCCATAACGGCGCCTACGCCACCCAAACCGGTGGCTGCTACATGAAGAAAATCACGCCGTGTGGCGCCTTCTTCACCTTCAATTGTTTCGTTGATTGTGCTCATCTAATCTTCCCTGACAGGAACGCGATGCGAAAGGCGATCAATCGTTTGCTTCCCGAAAGTTTATGTCCAGTCGCGCGTATTTCTACCCGAGCTTGGTGGCAAAGTCCCGCGTCACAAAGTCGCAGCATTTGCTTACCATAAATTCAATCGCCGGACAGCCCCTGCCCAGCGAATTGGGATTTGTTTAGTCGTCTGGGCCTAAAGAGGCAAGGCTTTATCCAGAATATTTCCAAAAAAAATACCTGTTTTTAGCCCCATCATCCTGCTTGTCGTTGCGCCTTTTGCGCCAAGCGATTAGCTTCGCCGCCATGGATATAGCCATTTTTCAACCCGACCAGCCACAGAATACCGGCACAATGCTGCGCCTTGCGGCCTGTGTGGACGTGCCTGCGCACGTCATTGAGCCATGCGGCTTCCCGTTCTCAGCCAAGGCTTTCAGGCGCTCTGCCATGGATTATGCAGACCTCGTCAAACTGCACCATCACCAGGATTGGCAGGCTTTTGATGACTGGCGGACAGCTGAAGGAAAGCGACTCGTCCTCTTGACCACAAAGGCCGATAGCGCCTACACCGAGTTCGCCTTTGAACCCGGCGACATTTTGATAGTTGGTAGCGAATCTGCCGGTGCCCCGGATTTCGTGCATCATGGGGCAGATGCCCGGATCACCATTCCGATGCAAAAGGCCGCCCGATCAATTAATGTGGCGGTCTCTCTGGCAATGGTTCTCGGTGAAGCACTTAGACAAACAGACACTTGGCCCAAAAGCGGGCAGCAGGGATAACACGATGGAATTACAAGAAAAAAAGCAAGCAGCTGCTGACTGGTTCAAGGATCTGCGCGACCAGATTTGTGCGAGTTTTGAGGCTATCGAGGATGATAATGCTGGCCCGATGGCGGACCGCGCGGCGGGCCGATTCGAGCGCAAAACCTGGGAGCGTACAAACCAGGCCGATGGTGCCCAGGGTGGCGGCGGTACTATGTCCTTGATGCGCGGCGGTCGGGTATTTGAGAAGGTCGGTGTAAACATCTCAACAGTTCACGGCACCTTCACGCCCGAATTTGCCAAGAACATCCCAGGCGCAGACGAAGACCCAAGTTTCTTCGCCACCGGCATTTCCCTTGTGGCCCACATGAACAGCCCGCGCGTTCCGGCGGTGCATATGAACACCCGCTTCATCACCACCACCAAAAGCTGGTTTGGTGGCGGCGCAGACCTCAATGCCCCCCTGCCGAACACCAAGGACACGGCCGATTTCCACAAAGCCTTCCAGGAATGCTGCGACCGGCACGACCCGGATTATTACGCCAAATTCAAAAAATGGTGCGATGAGTATTTCTATATCCAGCACCGCAACAGGGCGCGCGGTGAAGGCGGCATCTTTTATGACCAATTGAACAGTGGCGACTGGGCGGCGGATTTTGCCTTCACCCAGGATGTAGGCAGCACCTTCAACGAGATTTACCCAGCCCTGGTGCGCCGGCACATGAATGAAGCATGGACAGCAGCAGAGCGCGAGACGCAGCTTGAATACCGCGGCTATTATGCCGAATTCAATCTGGTTTATGACCGCGGCACCACATTTGGGCTCAAGACTGGCGGGAATGTGGAGGCCATCCTGATGTCCCTGCCGCCGGAAGCCAAGTGGCCATAAGGGCATGGCAGGCAAATTCTGGAACAGCATGGTACCAGAGCTGACGGTCTCCGACTTCGGACGATCACTGGAATTCTATACCGGCCTTCTGGGCTTTTCTGTCCGTAATCGACGCGAAGTGCCACCCTTTGCCTATCTTGAACAGGAAACTGTCCATATCATGTTGGAACAGTTTCATGCTGAAAGCTGGCAAACGGGGGAACTCGCCCCTCCGTTCGGGCGTGGCGTCAATTTCCAATTAGAGCTGACAGCCATCGCGCCTATATACGGTCGGCTTCAGGTAGCGGGTTATCCACTGTTCGAAGAGATGAGCGAAGAATGGTACGAAACCGGCGATACAGTGTCTGGGCAAAAGGAGTTCCTGGTGCAGGATCCTGACGGCTATCTCTTGCGGTTCACCGAATTTCTTGGCGAAAAGCCGAAGGAATAGCAGCCGATGCCCGACCTTGCCATCTATGCCGGCCTGTTCCTGAACGCCTTCGTGGCGGCAACCCTTTTGCCCGCCTATTCCGAAGTGACGTTCGCGGCCCTCCTGGCTGCTGGCAAGGGTGAGCCAGGCCTTCTGTTTATAGCGGCAACTTTAGGCAACACGCTGGGCGCCATCCTGAACTGGTGGATCGGCCGCGGCATTGCCCAGTTCAAGGAGCGCCGCTGGTTCCCGGTGAAACCGCAACAGTTCGAGAGCGTTTCACGATTCTTTGTCAAATACGGCAGATGGTCCCTCCTGCTTGCCTGGGCACCGGTGATCGGCGATCCGCTGACCGTTGTCGCGGGCACCTTCCGGGTACCGCTCAGGTGGTTCATCCCACTGGTAGCGGCCGGGAAAGCCTTCCGGTACGGCGCAATTCTGTATGGCATTGACGCCCTTGCGCTGGCACCCTAAGACGCCTATTCTTGGAATCAAGTTTCCTTTTATTACAGGTAGTTACCAATGACCAACCACGCACCCTTCATGGCAGAGGCACTGGCACAGGCCCAGAAGAGCTATGACGAGGGCGGCCTGCCCATCGGCGCGGTGATGGTGGAAAATGGCGCTGTTATCGCACGCGGCCACAACAGGCGCGTGCAGGATGGTGACCCCACAGCCCACGGCGAGATGGCCTGCCTGCGCGCAGCCGGCAGGCGCCCCCGCTATGACGGTGTTACGCTATACACAACACTCAGCCCCTGTATGATGTGCGCCGGCACCATCGTGCAGTTCGGCATTCCCCGTGTGGTGATCGGCGAAGCAGAAAATTTCCACGGCAATGAAGCCTTCCTGCGGGAAAACGGCGTTGAGGTGATACGCCTTGACGACCCGGGCTGCACCGACCTTATGGCGCGCTTTATCCGTGAAAAACCAACGCTGTGGGACGAAGATATCGCAGGGAATGACCCGGCATCGTGATTTTGTGTCACAGAGCTGCCACGATTAGGGCCTAACAACGAATTGATTGAAAGAAAAAGGGGCACATGATGACCATGATCCGTTCAGTACTGGCGCTGATGCTTGTATGCGCCTTCACCCTGCCGGTTGCGGCAAAATCGCGGGATGAAAAACGGGCAGAAATTTTGGAGATGCGGGAACAGGTGCTTGCCGAGCTGTTTGCCGAACGCCCACAAACCCGCGCCGAAATCGACGTGGCTGAAGGCTATGCCGTTTTCTCGAATGTCGGCGTTCAGGTTTTCCTGATTGGCGGCGGCGGCGGTCGTGGTGTGGTTCGTGACCTGAAAACTGGTGAAGACACCTTCATGAAAATGGGCAACGCCAGCGTTGGCCTTGGCCTTGGCGTAAAGGACTTCCGCTCGGTCTTTATCTTTCATGACCGGGATGCCCTCAACGACTTTATCGAAAAAGGCTGGGATTTCTCGGGCGAGGCAGACGCTGCTGCCAAATCGAACGAAAAAGGCGGTGACATTGGCGAAGCAGCAGGCTTCAGCAAAAAGGTCAGCGTTTACCAGATGACCAAAACAGGTCTCGCCCTGCAGGCGTCCCTCAAGGGCACCAAATACTGGCAGGACAAGAAGCTGAACAAGAAATAAATGAAGATGGGGCCCGCGAGGCCCCTTCTTTTTATGCACGGCTTATGCTGACAATGTTTCCAGCAACTGATCAGGCGTCAGGCTGAAATCGCTGTCGATCCAAATGTCTTCCAGTTGCCTCAGGACTTCGGAAATAGCGGGCCCCGGATTCATGCCCCGAGCAATCAGGTCTCGCCCACGCACCGGCATTTCAGGAATGCTCCAGCGCAAGGCCGTTTCAGCCAGTTCACTACCCCAACATGCAGGATGTGCCATCACAGCCCCCTGCCCCGCGTCGCGGCCATGCTGGTAAAGAAAAACCCGCATCGCCTTGCTGTTCGCAGGCAGGCTGCCGGTGAAACCTGCGCTGAAGGCTTTCAGTATCTTGCTTTCCCTGTTGGACATCTTGAGAAGCCTGCCCACAGAGACCGCACGAGAGCCCACAAGTCCCACAAGCCGCATAAGAATATCGGCGTCTAGCCCCAATGCTTTCTCTGCCGCCATGATACGGCCCAGACCATTGATGTCGATATCCACCACCGGCGTGTGCGACCAGATATCGGCGTCCGTCATGGCCATCAGGCACGGGCGTGGATCAGGTGCCGCCAGAAGTTTGCACAGCTCATCCCTGATGCGCTCAACCGACAGGTGCTCAAGCATGACGACATTGGCAGCGACCGCCGCTAGCCCATCCGTGTCCAGGGCGCCACGGCCATAATGGGCATGAAAACGGAAAAAGCGCAGGATACGGAGCGCGTCTTCGCGGATTCGCTCAGCCGCGTCGCCAATGAACCGCACATGACCAGCCTTGGCATCCTCTGCGCCCCCAAACGGGTCATAGAGCGTGCCGTCCACCGCCATATAGATAGCATTCATGGTAAAATCGCGGCGCTTGGCGTCCTCCAGCCAGTCGTCTGTAAAGGCGACTGTGGCGCGGCGGCCGTCTGTTGCCACATCACGCCTGAGCGTCGTGATTTCAATCACTTCAGCGCCCCTGACGGCGGTGACGGTGCCATGATCTATTCCTGTGGGAATCACCTTGATGCCAGCATCGCGCAGCTTTTCCGATACTTGTTCCGGAAGCCAACGGGTCGCTGCATCAATATCCTTGATAGTGCGCCCCACAAGCGTGTCCCGCACGGCACCGCCGACGAACCGCACATCGGCAGGCCCAAGAATGGCGGCGATTTCCTGAATGAAAGGGGAGTTCAGCCAGTTAGCTTGGATCTTGCTCACGCGGCTCGTCACTTTCCGGATTGGTTTCCTTGTGTGCTGTCTCAGGTTCATCCGCCGCTTCATCCACAGGCACGAACCGGCCCGGCACAACCTGGCCATTTTCTGTATGCGGCGGAATATATTTGGTGCGGGCATCGCCTGTGTTGGTGTCGGCAAACTTCAAGGCTATACCGGCTGCGGCGCCGACAATGAGCAACGTGATCACCACCTTGCGAAGCATTGCCCGTTCCTGCTCCAGCTCGCCCTCTGTGCGATTGGTGCGCATGCGGTATCGCAGCCAAAGCAACAAGACAACAAGAGGCAACAGCAGCAGTACTATCCGCAAAATTGCAGCAATCATGTCGCAGTCTCCCGCACGGCTTCCATCACATCACAAAGATTAACGAGCATAGCGGCCGTGGCCCCCCAAATAAAATAGTCCCCATAAGGCATGGCATAATATTCACGCCGGATGCCCTGCCAGACAGCACTTTCAAGCTTATGGTTCCCCCGGTCCAGCAAAAAGGACAGCGGCACCTCGAACGCGGCCTGAACTTCCTCCTGTTGAAGTGTCAGCTCAAAACCCGGGCGCACCAGCCCCACCACGGGTACAATCTCGAACCCCGTGCCTGTACGGTATGTGTCCAGAAACCCGCACACCTCAACGTGGTGTGGTTCAAGGCCGACTTCCTCATGCGCCTCGCGAAGGGCAGCTGCCACGGCATCTGCGTCGGTCTCGTCCACCTTGCCGCCAGGGAAGCTCACTTGCCCGGCATGTTTGGTCAGGTGATCGGTACGCTTGGTCAGCAGGATGGTAGGCTCACCCGGGTGGTTCACTACGGGCACCAGCACGGCGGCATCCCGCACCGGCTTGCCCTTTTGTTCCAGAAGCTTGGCGTCTCGGTTAAGGTCATAGTCGCTGCGGCGCCCACGGGCCGCTGGGTTGCCTTCACTGAGCGCATCGGCAAGCCAATTCCTCATGCGTCACCGGCCTCCACACTGCCAAGGCTGAACCGTTCGCCCATGCTGGTCAGCTGCAGCCTGTCGCCTTTCAGTTCCGCGTGCTCCACCAGTTCATAAAAGACGGGCCGCGCGATCAGCGCCTCAAGGCGGCCACGAACGTGAACATAAGGTCGCGGCTCGCCGGTCTTTTCATTCACCTCTACACGGATCGGGTGATCAGGCCCCGCGATCACTTCGTCGCCGACATTGGTGGTGAATTTGAAGGCGACGCGGCTGCCATCTTCAATCCGGTCCATATGCACAGCCACAAAAGGCGCATCATCAACGGTGATGCCGATCTTTTCAACCGGGGTCACCAGATATGTCTTGCCGTCTTCATCTTTCCTGAGAACGGTAGCGAACAGCTTGACCATGCGCTCACGCGTGATCGGGGTGCCCATATAGTACCAGGTACCATCGGCGGCGATCCGCATGTCGATATCACCGCAGAAATCAGGGTTCCATTTCTCGACCGGCGGGCGCTTCTGGCCCTCCAGTTGTTTCAAAATATCTTCCAGTTTCAAGCCGGTATCGGTATTTGCTGTCATTCGGGCCTCCTTGCACCACTATATGGGAGATAGTGGCGCAAAGAAAAGCTCCAGCGTGAGAAAGATATGCTTTGGAGTGCCTCAGGCAACATCCGACAGCAGGGCGCCAGCCACCGGTACGAGCACAGGCTCGGGCATCGGCACAACAATTTTACCGACCGATGGCAGTGACGTGGTCGTCGCGGGCTGGCGCACCAGAAGACGCCGTGCATCCTTGCCGCCCGGCAGCGTAATGTACCGCGGCAGCACTGGCTCAAACCCGAACCGCTGGTAGTAGGCATAGTCGCCCACAAGCAGAATCCGGTCATGGCCGGCACCGTTTGCAGATGCCATGGACTTGTGCATCAGCTGGGCGCCGACACCCTGCCCCTGTACCGAAGGCGAAACGGCGAGCGGCCCAAGAAGCAGAGCCTCCACCGGCTTGCCGCCCAAAAGATCGCGCACTTCGATCGGCCAGTAGCGCACGGTGCCTACAATCTTGTCCGCCTTGCGTGCGACATAAGACAGGCCGGCAACCGGCTGGTTGTTTTCCCGAAGGCTGTATGAAGATTTGTTGAACCGGTCAGGTCCAAAGGCCACATCCAGCAGCTTCTCGATCGCTGCTTTATCGAAGGGCCGTTCCCGATCAATTGTGATCATCGGCTTTTCCCATATCCTGGTGCAGACAGCACCAATGAACAAATAACGCTTTTAGTCCAGAAGCTTAGCGTCGTCGCATTCGGCAATGCCGTCTGATATGGGTGGTCTTTACCATGCCTTACATGATCCTTTTATGTCCGAAATACGGAACATATGTTGCAGTAGAAATGCGCATAAACAACAAATTATTCTGTTAGGCAAGCTTTTTCTGCAGAATATTCTGTCAAATGCACTGTATGCTGAATTTTCTAAACCAGCAAGGGAGCATCATATGGACCTGATCCGCATCATTATCGCCATTCTTCTGCCACCGCTTGGCGTCTTTCTTCAGGAAGGGCTTGGCAAGCATTTCTGGATCAACATTATCCTGACCCTGTGTGGCTACCTGCCCGGCATCATCCACGCGGTCTATATTATTGCCAAGCGCTGACCCTTTGGCGCCAAAACAAAACCAGACATAAAAAAAGCGGCGGGACACTGCCCGCCGCCGAAGTCCAGTCATACGGTGAATTAAAAGGCTTACCAGTCAACCTGGAAGCGCAGGCCCAGCGTATCAGCCGAATTTTTACCGTCGGCACCGTTGGCCGAAACGTCGAATGCCTTGTCGATCGAGACGTGGGCATAGTTGGCCAGGAAGCGCGTGTGACGGTTCAGGTACCAGTTCACACCCAGGGTATAAGTGTCCTGCTCGCCGCCATAGACGCCGTCGCCAGTCAGGTCAACACGGTCAAAGCGCGCCGCAACCTGCCATGCACCAATGCCACCAGTGTGAACTGGATTCTTGATGTTCGGACGGTTCCAGACAGCTTTTTTCAGATTGAGTGTCTTGGTTTCACCTGTGATGAACCAGCCAGCTTCAACATAACCGCCATAGAAGAAGGCATCACGGCCACCAGCACCGCCATTTTGCGCGGTCAGGCCAGCCCACTCACCCGTCAGGTTCAGCGAACCATAGGAGAGTGCGCCTTCAAGGCCGTAGAAGCTGTCTTTTTCAGCAATGCGGCTTGTCGCCAGAAGGCGGTCAGCCGTGTGCAAGTAAGCTTTCTGGCGGTAGCGCAGCAGATCACCGTCGCCGCCAACATCGCGGAAACGAACAGACGCGCCGAGCATCCAGTTACCGCCATCGAACGCGTCGCCATAAGTGGCGCGAGCCGCGAACACCTGACCTTCGTTATCAACGGAACCATCGTTGCTGCCACGGTAAATACCAGCATTGAACGTCCAGTTGTCGCCGCCATTGCCGTAACCGATACCGATCATACGCGCCAGTGCGAAAGCGTCGGTGAAGGCCGCGCGTTCAACAAAGTTCGTATTCAGGGACGATTCCATCTCCTCGAGCGAGTTCGGCGTTTTGAACTGACCGAAAGTCCAGCTGCCCATGCCAGTCTTGAACTGCATGTAGGCGTCTTTGACTTCAACGTCGTTACCAGCGAAGTCGGCTTCGAACTTGTATTTCACGTCTTTCCAGGCTTTGCCTTCAACGCCAATACGCGAAGCGCGGAGCTCGCTGGTATCCTTGTCCATGCTGCCGTCGCTGTCGGAAGACCAACCAAAGTCTGCCAGTACACGGCCACGGATATTGAATTCAAACAGGCCATCGTCGCTTGCAAGACTGAAAGCCGGATCGGCCTTCTTGATCTTCGGCGCCTTTTCCTGCTTCTTCTCAAGTTCTTCAATGCGCTTGGCAAGAGCCTCAAGCTGAGCTTTCAACTCTTCAATGGATTGCGCTTCGACAGGCGCGGACATCGCCGTGGCCAAGGCCGTCGCGGCCATCAGGCCAGCGATACGTTTCCCTTTGAGCATCATATTTTCCTATCATATCTTTTTTGGCGCGCACCCAACTGCGGCCTTTTATTCGTCCCAGAACGCGAAGCCTTATTTTTCTTGCATACGCTTGTTACAGCCATGCGGGCTCCTGTCGTTCGTGACGTGCGCATATACTGCCAAATATATTGCGATTTTATTACAGTCTGTGACACAAAATTGACATGAGCATTAAGTCATTGTTTTAATTAGGCTTTGTGTATATTGATCGAAATATCAACACTACCGAGTTGGTGAAATGTGACAGCTATTCTGCCTTTGCGACTCAATTGTTCCCGTTTGATGTCATGCAAATGACAGCCCGTGACCTCGAGAATGGAATCAGTTGACTACAGCTGTGCCTACCCATTCCAGCTTGCTCCACAGCACTTTGACCTCACGCCCTAAGCACCCATGGACAAGCTAAGTTCCTGCCGGTGGCAGGAGATACACAGCAGGCCGTCACTCCGGCTCAAACAACCGCATGGCCATTTGTATAGAAAACCCCCGGCGCTTTCGCACCGGGGGTTTTGATACTCGTAACTGAGTTTGTAGCTGGTTGGCTGGTTTAGAAGCCCATGCCGCCCATGCCGCCCATGTCAGGCATACCGCCACCAGGCATGGCTGGCTTGTCCTCTGGGATTTCGGAAACCATGGCTTCGGTTGTGATCATCAGGCCAGCGATGGAAGCAGCGTCCTGCAGCGCAGTACGAACAACCTTCGTTGGGTCGATGATGCCTTTGGCAACCAGGTCACAGTATACTTCGTTCTGTGCGTCGAAGCCGAAGTTTACGTCGTCTTGCTCAAGTAGCTTGCCGGCAACAACAGCGCCGTCAACACCTGCGTTAGCAGCGATCTGACGAACCGGAGCCTGCAGGGCACGACGGATGATGTCGATACCTTTGTTCTGGTCGTCGTTTGCGCCTTCCAGGCCCTCAAGAGACTTGGTCGCGTAAAGAAGCGCAGTACCGCCACCGGCAACAACGCCTTCTTCAACAGCAGCGCGAGTTGCGTGAAGGGCGTCATCAACGCGGTCTTTACGCTCTTTCACTTCAGTTTCAGTGGCACCGCCAACCTTGATCACAGCAACACCGCCGCTGAGCTTGGCAAGACGCTCCTGGAGCTTCTCTTTGTCGTAATCGGAAGTGGTAACTTCGATTTGAGCTTTGATCTGCTCAACGCGGGCTTTGATATCGTCCTCGGAGCCAACACCGTCAACGATGGTGGTGTCTTCTTTGGTAATGTTCACGCGCTTCGCGGTACCGAGCATATCGATGCCGACATTTTCAAGCTTGATGCCCAGATCTTCGGAGATCACTTGGCCACCGGTCAGGATTGCGATGTCTTCCAGCATGGCTTTACGGCGATCACCGAAGCCAGGCGCCTTAACAGCAGCGATCTTCAGGCCACCGCGCAGCTTGTTCACAACGAGGGTCGCCAGCGCTTCGCCTTCGATGTCTTCAGCAATGATCAGGAGTGGCTTGCCGCTTTGTACAACAGCTTCCAGAAGCGGCAGCATTGGCTGCAGGTTCGTCAGCTTCTTCTCGTGCAGAAGGATCAGTGGGTTTTCAAGGTCCACGGTCATCTTCTCGGCGTTGGTGATGAAGTAAGGAGACAGGTAACCGCGGTCGAACTGCATACCTTCAACAACATCCAGCTCGCTCTCGAGGCCTTTGGCTTCCTCAACAGTGATCACGCCTTCTTTGCCAACTTTTTCCATCGCAGCGGCGATGTCTTTACCAACCTGAACTTCACCGTTAGCGGAGATCGTACCAACTTGCTCGATCTCTTCAGTGGTGGTCACGTCTTTGGTGCGGGCTTTCAGGCCTTCGATAACCTTGGTGGTCGCGAGATCGATACCGCGCTTCAGGTCCATCGGGTTCATGCCAGCCGCAACAGACTTCATGCCTTCGCGAACGATGGCTTGTGCCAGAACTGTTGCAGTGGTTGTGCCGTCACCGGCCACGTCGTTGGTGCGGGAAGCTACTTCCTTCACCATCTGTGCGCCCATGTTTTCGAACTTGTCCTTAAGCTCGATTTCTTTGGCAACAGATACACCGTCTTTGGTGATGCGTGGTGCACCGAAGGATTTGTCGAGAACAACATTACGACCTTTAGGGCCGAGCGTTACTTTTACAGCGTTTGCAAGCGTGTCCACACCAGCGAGGATCTTCTTGCGCGCGTCTTCCTGAAGTTTAACTTCTTTAGCAGCCATGATTTGGGCTCCTGTATTTCGTGTGATTATATGTAACTAATCGAGACGGGTCAGCCGAGTGGATTACTCGATGATGCCCATGATGTCTTTTTCCTGCATGATCAGCAGGTCAACACCGTCAACCTTGACTTCAGTGCCGGACCATTTGCCGAACAGGATCTTGTCGCCAACTTTAACGTCGAGCGCGATCACTTTGCCGTCTTCAGCTTTGGCGCCAGCGCCAACAGCGATCACTTCACCTTCGGATGGTTTTTCTTGTGCGGTGTCTGGCAGGATAATGCCGCCAGCTGTTTTCGCTTCGCTTTCAAGACGCTTGACCAGTACGCGGTCGTGCAGCGGACGAAGTGCCATGGTTTGTCTCCTAAATGATAAACCGTAAAATTAGGGTTTGTTAGCACTCACCCCTAGGGAGTGCTAACTGCGTGTCCCTATGTATGCCTGCGCCGGGTACGGTTCAAGAGGAGTCTGAAGATTTTTTGTGATTTTTTTTGGCTTATTGGGCAGCAACCGAAACCGCTTGATCACCAAGCCTTTGGCCATTCTTGTCATAGGCCACCAGAACATAGTCCCCGGCTGGCAGATAAAGGGGCAAGTCCTCACCATCCCTGAGCATGATCGAATCATAGGAAAAGCCCGTTTGCGGCTGGCCCTCACGGAAGGCCTCAACATACATAAAGGCAGACGATTCGCGGAGCGACGATGGTACCATAACCGGCTGTCCAAGGGCAGCCCGATAATAGCCAGGCTTTATCTCTTTCTGGCTTGGCAAATGGAACTGCCCGTCAACACCCCACTGGGTTCCCGGCGCCCCTAGGGCAAGAAATTGACCATCTTTCCGGTAGAGCCGCGCCGAGCCATGCGACGGCCCTTCATACTGGCAAGCTGTCAGGTCAACTGAATAGCCCTTGATGCCGAACTCATGCTCAAGGCGCGCGGCCATCCAGTTCCAATTCGGAGCTTCCTCATTCCAGCTTTTGGCGATGTGCCGGTAGCCTGCCCAGATAAGAATTTTGTCGTCGCCAGCGTGCTCTTGAAGATAGGCCGCGATATTCTGGGCCTGCCCATGCTCCCGCACCTTCACATGCGCGCCTGGCTCGTCGCTTTCCGGGTATGGGCCACGAAATTCGTATGGAAACACCTTGAAGCCCAGCGCCAAGGCCTTGCGGACAGCGCCGCGGAATAGCGGGTCATTCAGATAGTAACCTTGGGACACGTCCCCGGCATCAAGGTCAGCGATACTGCTAACAGGCGCCTTTCCAAGGGCCTCGAATCCAATATGGCGATAGCCCGCGGCCCATAACCGCTCCAGATTGTTATAAAGGAACAATCGCGCCTGTTTGTGGGTATGGCTCTCGTTCAACAGCAGCACCCTGTGGTTTGTACTTGCATCAAGGACTGCGCCTAGAGGGTCGGCGACTTCCATTGCATCTTGAGGCGCTTCACATTGCTGAAGGGAAGGTGCAATATAACTTTCGCCCAGTGTCGGGATCAGGTCTGATCGCCCCACAAAGCCGTATAACCACCCTGCCTGCTGGGTCGCCCGACTTCCCAGTTCTGCCGAAGCTGCTATTTGATCGAAGTAGCTGCCATAGGCCTTTCCCGAAACTGCCTGATAATGATTGATTGCCTCGGCAGCCGCGCCCATGCTTACACACAGCATGCCCAAAATGGCTAAGCGTTTCATAGAACCCCCACCGTCAATTGCCTCGCAACATTACTACCAGGGGATTATCAAGGGCAACCTATATAGGTTTCGTGCCAATAATAACCGGCTGGAAGAAAACATCGTCGATGCGCCGCACATCCTGGAAGCCGGCCTCATGGAACAGGTCCACCATGCGGGCGGGCCTGAGCGCATAGAAGGCCGAGCGCATCACGTGGGTTTTGAGCTCCGATGCCCCGTCGTCCGCCGTGAAATACATGGCAAAATCATAGACGTCATTGCCGTCGCGCCAGTCCCACACCTGATAGACGCTCCATCGGACACCGTCCACATCGCGCACACCGAAGGGCTTCAGCTGCACCCCGCCGCGGTCAACGGCGTCATAATCGCGCATGGAAACCAGGCACCCCCCGCCAGGCTTGGCCGCCACGTAGAATGACTTGAGCGCCCCAAGAATGGCCTCTTCGGAAAGCAGATGCGTCACCGCGTTATCGGCGGACAACACCACATCGAAGGCATTCTGGTGGATCTCATGCACGCGGGTCATGTCCGCCACGCTGAAATCGATCTTCAGCCCGCGCTTGTCCGCTTCCGCCTTCGCGCGCGCCACCGAATCCGCGGACAGGTCACTTGCGGTAACGTCATAGCCAAGCTCAGCAAGCCCCAGCGCCTGGGTACCGATACCGCACGTGACATCAAGAACCGTCCCTGCCCCACCCCAGATATCCTTGATAATCTGGTCGAGCGCCGCGGACTGGCGCGCGATCGAGGCCTCCCAATCACCATGCACGAGGTGATAAAAGGGCGCCATCGGGTCATAGAAATCGTTTGTGGTCATACTTCACCTAACAGTAGGGCGAAACCCCACCAAAAAATTCATCATAAAACAACTCGATAATCTGGCCAGTATCGAAACTATAGTAGACAGCAATGGAAGTCGGACCAGCATCAGCAGTTCCAAATTGTCTCCATTCCAATTCCTCTTTTGGGATGTTCGGTGCCAGACTTTCCACCGTCGCGCGCGGAACAGCAATGACCTGCAGGTAGCGCTGCCCGTCAGCATAAAAGCCTACATATTGCCGAAAGCTATTCGTCAGAAGGTCATTCAATTGATCCGCTTCGTTATTGGAGCAAAGGATAGGACGAATAAAGTGAGGTGCGTCTATGGCATCCGAGGGGGGATGCTGCCACACATAGGAATTCAAAGTTGCTTCAAACTCGGCCAGCTCTGGTTCGCTTGGCCGCCAAAAGCCATCAATTGGATTACCACGAAACCGAACTTCATCTGGGCCACGGAAAAGGCTTTTGGCGAATTCACTTTTGGGGTCATCCACGGCCAGCACCACGCCCGGCACGCCATTCAGCATCGGCAGTTCCACTGTGTAGGTCGGCTTATAGGGTTCTGGCCACAGCTCATAAACACCGTACGCGACCACGGCTGCGAACAGCAGGAATAAAGTCGCGGCAATCTTCAGGAAAGTTTTCACGCTGGCCCCCATCTATTTTCCGTACCAATAGACCTAAGTGTTCGAAGGGCGCGTTAAAAGCCCTGCTGAGAATTTTCTCGCCTGCTACTGTGATTTAGGGCACAGTCGGGGGTGGGGAAATATGGAAGACAGTTTTGAGCAACCAGTGGAGCACTTCCTAAGGGGAACTTAAACATGTCACGTATACTTATCATGGCCTATGGACTGATCTGCTATGTCCTCGGCGTCGCCAGCCTTGTGCTGTTCATTCTATTTGCAAACAACCATATCGGCATATTGCTACCGGATTATGCAAGTCTGGGCATCGACCACGCCAACACAGGCCCCATGCCCATGCCGCTTCTGGTAAATATCGGGCTTATTGCCCTGTTTGGCCTGCAGCATACGGTTATGGCCCGCCAGAGCTTCAAAAGCCGCCTGGTCGCGCTTTTGCCGCAAGCGGCGGAGCGCAGCACCTATGTGCTGATGACAGCCGTCGTCATCCTGGTGATGGTTCAATATTGGCAGCCCATGACCGGCAGCATCTGGCACGTTGAAGGCGAGACCGCGCGCATGGTGATCACCGGCATTTTCTATTTCGGCTGGGCCTTCACGCTGGCGGCAACCTATATGCTGAACCACAACCATCTGTTCGGCCTGCAGCAGAGCTTCAAGCCGCATGACCCGGACGCGGGCGCGAAAGAATTCGTCACGCCCATGTTCTACAAGGTGGTGCGCCACCCGATCCAGACCGGCGTACTTATTGCTATGCTTGCCACACCGGACATGACAGTGGGGCGGGCCACGCTGGCCTTGGGTATGATTGTCTATATCCTTATTGGCCTTTATTATGAGGAACGGGACCTGATCGCAGAATTTGGCGACACGTACCGCGACTATAAGAAGCGCGTTGGCGGCCTGCTGCCGCGCCTGCGCTGATAATATCGGGTCTGGGGCGGCGATGCCTGTCGCTGCCCCAAAAACGCGAACCCGAATAAATCATAGGTTTACGTACCCCCGACAAGTTCATATGGTGCCTTATATTAAATTAAATCTCTCGGGGGTATTATAGATGGGACGCACAGCCGTCGTGACCACAGCCGTGGTCGCCGCCGCCGCAGTTGGCGGCTATTTTTATCTTTCAAACAGCTTCGAAACCCAGGTTCAGGCACAAATTGACAGCTTCATCAGCAATCCTGACCTGAAGGCAGACCTTACATATCAAAGCCTGAAAGTCGATCTGCTGTCTGGCACAGCCATCGTTGAGGGGATCACCACCAAGGATCATGACAATCCGGATGCCACAACCAGCACCGAAAAGGTTGAGCTGGATATCGGTTTTTCCCCATTTTCAGGTACAGCAACGATTGATGGTTTTCGGGTCACTGCTGCTAAAATGGATACGCCGCAGGGAAAAATCTCACTGGACAGTATGGAAGTTCGGGGCGAAGACCTTGTGGGCATCATAGACGACTTCAAGGAAGAAAAGCTCACTAACTGGCCCCTCACCCTTATTGACGTTCGTGGCTTGAATATGGAAGGGTCACCGCCCCAAAATCCAACCCAGAAAGTGTTGATATCGCTGGACACCGCCCACGTCGCCACCAATAACGACCAGACGCGCGTCGACAACTTGCTGATCGATAACTTCGTGGTAGATGTCTCGAACCAAGCGTCAATCGCAATCGACCGGTATCAGATCAATGGCCTCGACATTGGCTGGATCACCGACATGGTTGCCATGAGCAAGGCCGAGGAATCTGAAGAAGGCGCCGATGACGCCCTTATCGAAGCTGCTGCGCTCTCGCTTGCCAAGACATCCATCAACTATATGGGTATCGACAGCTTCATCCTGGAGGGTTTCAACTTCGACATACCGATGCAGGGCATGGCCATATCGATAAAGGAAATGTCGGTGAAAGACCTGGTTCGTCCGGCCGATTTCGTTCTGGGCGGCACGATGAAGATCGACGCCTTTGAGCTGAAGGGTGTACAGAACACCTCCCCTCAGGCAATGCAGATCCTGACACTGGCAGATTTGGACACCATTCGTCTGGACATGGCCTCCAGCACCCAGTTTGACGACACCACAGGCAATGTTACAAGCCAGATGGATCTCAAGCTGGACAAGCTGATCAGCCTGGAAAGCGAAAGCTCTGTAGCAGGCCTCAAGCCGGCTCAGATGTCGGAAAAACTGATCGCCTACCAAAGGGATCAGATGGAACAGACCTTCCGTGCGGCTGAGGAAGGGATACCGCCGCAGCAGGACCCATTCGCGCAGATAGCCGAAGCACTTAGCGTCTACACTGGATACTATGACGGTGTTTCCGTCTCGCTTGGTGTTGAAGACCAGGGCCTGCTACCCCGCGGTCTCAAGGTATATTCTGTGCTTTCCGGCATGCCGGAAGATCAGCTGCGCGAGCAGTTTTCCATGATGGCAATCGCCCAGGCAGGCCCCCTATTGGGAGAAGGCGCACCAGAGAACCTTGCTGAGGTCATCCAGGCCTTCATGGCGCCCGATTCACAGCCGATGCGGGTCAGCGTGCGTTCGCTCGTCCCCATGACGGAAGAGGCTCTCTCCGGCATCACGCCGCAGACCTGGCACACTGTGTTCGGCATGGAAATGGCAACGGCAGAGCCCACAGGCACACCTGCCAGCGAATAAGCATCTTTCCGAAGAGTAACAAAAGAGGGCCAATCGGCCCTCTTTTCACGTTTACGGCTGCCACCGGCCTTATTTTTGCCCGCTCTTGGCCCAAGTGCCAATTCGTGGCATTCTTCCCTCTGTCATAAGGGAGGGACATATGGCATCAGACGGTGCAGCGAACGGGTCGAACACAATATCGGTGGCTGTGATCGGCGCAGGACCTGCCGGCTACTACACAGCCGAAGCCCTGACCAAAACGGATGCAGACGTCCGGGTTGACATCATCGACCGCCTTCCCACGCCTTTTGGCCTGATCCGGGCAGGCGTGGCACCAGATCACCAGTCCATCAAGAATGTGTCCCGCCGGTATGAAGCTACAAACCAACGGGAAAATGTTCGCTTTGTCGGAAACCTGTCGCTGGGGCGGGATATCACGCTGACGGAACTTAGGGACATCTACGACGCTGTCGTGCTTGCCACCGGTGCCGCCAAGGACCGGGCACTGGGCATCGACGGCGAAGACCTTGAGGGTGTGATAGGCTCCGGCCCTTTCGTCGGCTGGTATAATGCCCATCCGGACTATAAAGGCCTGAACCCAGACCTGCGCGTGGCGTCCGTAGCCGTCATCGGCAACGGTAACGTGGCGGTCGATGTGGCCCGTATTCTGGCCAAGACAGCCGGAGAGATGGCAGAGACAGACCTTGCAGACCATGCCGCCAAATCCATCCACGGCTCACCTATCCGCGATATCTATATCATCGGCCGCCGCGGCCCACTCGAGGCCAGCTTCACGCCGAAGGAACTGGGAGAACTGAACCAGCTTGAAAACTGTGTCGCTCTTGTGGCCGGTGAGCAACTGCCGGGCGAGGAAATAGACGACATGATGACAGGCGCCCAGCGCAAGAATATGTCAGCGCTTCGCCAGATGGCCGAAAATGACCAGACATCAAAGCCCGTGCGACTGCATATCAAATTCTTCCTGCGCCCCATGGCCATCCTGGGCGATGAATGCGTGTGTGGCCTCAGGCTGGAGGAAACCAAGGTCGAAGACGGCAAATGCGTGGGCACCGGCAAGACAGAAGTGTTGCCCGCAGGGCTCGTCGTGCCCTGCATCGGCTACCGCACCAGCCCGATCCCGGACGTTCCCTATGACGAAAGCTACGGCTGCTTTGAAAATGAAGATGGCCTCATTGAGCCGCGCCTTTACTGTGTCGGCTGGGCCAAACGCGGTCCAACGGGCACTATCGGCACCAACAAGCCGGATGGCGCCGAAGTAGCCAAAAGAATCCTTGAGGAAATCCGGCCAGCCGGCCGTCCTGGCAGGGCCGGACTGGATGCGCTCATCAAGGACCGTGACTTGCGCATCGTCACCTTCCAGGACTGGAAGAAGATTGAAGCCTCAGAAGAAGCCCTGGCCGAGGGAGGAGCTCCCCGGCGCAAGCACACCGATATCAGTGAAATGGTGAAGATCGCAGAAAGCTAGGTCTGCCCGCCGCTGTGCTCTCCAGGTCCCTTTACCTTCTTGATGATGCCGCTGAAGGACATGATGGTCCGGTCACCGGTGAAGATCTTGCCGCGCACGAAAATCAGCGACCGCGTGTTGCGGGTGATCTCGCCAGTTGCTTCGATCAGATCCCCAGGCTGGCCGGCTGAAACGAATTCCCCGTTAAAGGCCACGGTAACGCCTGAGCCTTCAAGCACTTCTTTGGCAATGGCGAACAGGGCGAAGTCACCAAAGCTCATGAGCAGGCCTCCATGCAGCATACCGCCATTGTTGCAGTGCCGCGCGCGTTCAGCCACGAAAGCTGCGCGATTTGTTCCGTCGCCATTGTCCTTCAGGTAGAAAGGGCCTACCAGGTCCTCGAACGGGTCAACATCGCCCCAGGTGCTATAGCCATTGGCCAGCAGGTCTTGATTTGTCTTGATAGTCATACAGCTCGCTTAAGGTTTAGGCGCGCCAAAGGCGACGCGCCTGAGTGACATTGATCAGAAATTGTCCCCGTCAAGGATACGGCCCACGCCGCCGAGGATGGAACCCTCGCCCTTGTCCCGGCCGCCGTGTTGTGGCGCACAGGCAAGTACCCGGCCCGCAAGGCGGCTGAACGGCAGGCTTTGCAGCCATACCTTGCCCGGCCCCTGAAGCCGAGCGAAGAACACCCCTTCACCGCCGAACACCATGGATTTGATGCCACCCACGCGTTCGATATCCATATCGACCGTATCGGTCATGGCCGCCAGACAGCCTGTATCCACATGCAGCACTTCACCGGGCTTCAGCTCTTTTTCAATAAGCGTTCCGCCAATGTGCACAAAAGCCCAGCCGTCACCGTCCAGGCGCTGCATAATGAAGCCTTCACCGCCGAAAAGGCCGGTCAGGATTTTCTTCTGGAAATGAATGCCCACCTGCACGCCGCGCGCGGCGGCCAGGAAAGCATCCTTCTGGCAGATCAGCCGCCCGCCATAGTCGCTCAGCTTGATGGGCATGATATTGCCCGGATAGGGCGCCGCGAAGGCCACGCGGGCCTTGCCGCTGCCTTCGTGGGTAAAGACCGTGGTAAACAGGCTTTCACCCGTCAACAGACGCTTGCCAGCCCCAAGAAGCTTGTCCATAAAACCAGCCTCCTGCCCCGACCCATCACCGAACACAGCACTCATGCCAATGTGCTGGTCCTTGAACATCATGGCGCCTGCCTCTGCGATGGCAGACTCGCCCGGGTCCAGCTCTACTTCGACAAATTGCATTTCGTGACCCTTGATCTCGAAATCCACATCGTCGGCGATCATGTCCGACCGGGTATGATGCTGGCTTACGGGCACCTGTGGGACGTGGCTATTCATCTGCTGTCTTCCTTCTTTTTTATCTGTAAATTGTCAAATGCGGGCACATTCTCGCGAGCGCCCCTTGACGCTTGCGACCGAAGATCGCACTTTCATACTTAAGAAGGCATTTTTGCAGGCATATTTCAAGGTTTGGAGAAGCTCCTTATGAAGGGCGTGTGGGAAATCATTAAATCTATTTTCAAATTCGTTCAGGGCTTGGGCACCCTCACTATGGGGCTTGTCACACTATTCCTGCTCGTCATGGTCATGATGGCGCTGTCCAGCGGCGGGGAGCCCCGCCCAAGCGTGCCGAACGGCGCCGTCCTGGTGCTGGAACCAGCAGGCATGATTGTGGAACAGGTGGAATATCAGGACCCGATCGAGGCAGCTTTTGAGGCCGAATTCAACCGCAGGCCACCCCAAACCAGCATCCATGACATCACACGCGCACTGAAGCTTGCGAAGGATGACAACCGGATCGCGGCCATCGCGCTGATTACCGACTCGCTCGGCCCCATCGGCCCCAGCCACCTTCACACCATTGCCAAGTCCCTTCGGGATTTCAAAGAGAGCGGCAAGAAGATTTACGCCCTATCCACGGCCTACAGCCAGGCAGGCTATCTTCTGGCTGCCGAAGCAGACAAGGTTTACATGAACCCGGCCGGCAATGTGTTCCTTAACGGCTACGGCTTCTACCCGACCTATTTCAAAAGCATGCTCGACAAGCTTGAGGCCAATGTGAATGTGTTCCGTGTGGGCACCTATAAATCCGCGGTCGAGCCTTTCATCCGGGATGACATGTCCCCTGCTGCCAAGGAAGCGAACCTCGCCTTCCTGGGCGGGCTGTGGGATCAGTATGAAACCTCTGTCGTGGAAGCCCGCGGGCTTGAGGCAGGCGCGCTCACGAACAACATCAACAGCCTTCCTGACCGCCTCCGCGAAGCCGAAGGCAATTTCGCCAAGCTGGCACAGAATGGTGGCCTGGTGGATGAACTGGCGCCCCGCACTGTATGGCGTCAAGCGCTCAAAGAAGAGTTTGGCGACAACCCCGGCGGCGGCAACACCTTCAAGCAAATCCATTATCAGACCTACCTGGCCGCCAAACCGCAGAAGCATCGCGGCCCAAGCGAGATTGCCGTAATCACAGCACAGGGCCAGATCGTAATGGGTGACGGGCCGATTACCGTTAGCGCTGCGGAAACGCTGGTGGGCTATATCCGCAATGCGCGCAACAACCCGGATACGGCGGCGATTGTACTTCGTGTCAACAGCCCGGGCGGCTCGGCCTTTGCGTCCGAACTGATCCGTCAGGAACTTGTGGCAGCCCAGGAACAGGGCCTGAAGGTTATCGCTTCCATGGGGCCGGTTGCGGCCTCCGGCGGCTACTGGATTTCCGCGACCGCCGATGAAATCTGGGCGGCACCTTCCACCATCACTGGGTCCATTGGCATCTTTGGCGTAATCCCCACCTTCGAGAACACCCTGGCCAAGATCGGCGTGCATACAGACGGCGTGGGCACCACTGAGATGGCTGGTGCCTTCTCAACGGCACGCCCCCTGTCGGACATGACCAAAGACGTGATCCAGCAGTCCATTGAGAACGGCTACAGCCAATTCCTGTCGCTGGTGTCCGAAGGCCGTAACATGTCGGTAGAGGATGTGGACAAGATCGCGCAGGGCCGTGTCTGGATCGGGGCCACAGCCAAAGACCTCGGCTTGGTTGACCATTTGGGCGGCTTTGAAGACGCCGTGGCGGCCGCTGCCTCTGCAGCGGGCGTCGAAGACTATGACGTCGTCTTCTACCGCGACCAACCAAGCAAATGGGACCAGATGATCGCAGACATCCTGAATTCCAGCGTTGGCTCAAGCTTCAAATCGGACGCGCCCTCAGGCCTGTCGCCTGTGATGCAGACCGCCATGAAACTGAAGGGCGAGGCTGAGCTTCTTCTGAACTTCAATGACCCAATGGGCAGCTACGCGCTTTGCCTGCTGTGCAAGGTTGAATAGCCGTGGCAGACATTGAGAAAACAGACGAAGAGTGGCGGGCCGAACTGACGCCTGAACAATATGCGGTGTGCCGCTGCGGCGGCACCGAAGCGCCCTTCACCGGCAAATATTGGGACACCAAAACACCCGGCACCTACCACTGTGCCGGGTGCGATGCACCGCTGTTTTCAAGCGATACAAAATATGAAAGCGGCTCCGGCTGGCCCAGCTTCTGGGATGCGATTGCACCGGGCGCAGTTGCGGAAAAGACAGATACCAGCCACGGCATGGTACGCACCGAAATCCTGTGCGCCAAATGCGACAGCCACCTGGGCCATGTGTTCCCGGACGGGCCGCAGCCCACGGGCCTTCGCTATTGCACCAACAGCGCGTCGCTCAGGCTGGAACCAAGTAATGACTAGCGTTCGCGATTAAGCAACACTGCATCGACACATATCGGCCTACCGCAACATCGCGCACAACCCTATCTTTCCTTCAAACGCACCACACTCTGGAAGTATTTGAAGGAAGAGATCATGACCAAGAACACCCAAACCATCCTCCGCGTTGACGCCAGCGTCCGTACCGGCGATTCCGTCACCCGTGACCTTACGACCCGTTTTATCGACAGCCTCACCCTGGGTACGGAAACCGCGCTGCTGCGCCATGATCTGGCGAGTGGCCTGCCACTGATCGACGAAGCCTGGACCAGTGCCAACTTCACCCCGGAAGAAGACCGCACAGACACCCAAAAACAGATACTGGAACAGTCCGACGCATTGATCGCGGACCTTCAGGCCGCTGACATCATCGCCATTGGCGTACCGGTCTACAACTTCAGCATTCCCGCAGGGCTCAAGGCCTGGGTGGACCTGATCGCCCGCGCGCGAGTTACCTTCCGCTATACGGAAAATGGCCCGGAAGGCCTGCTCACTGGCAAGAAGGCTTATCTGTTCGTAGCTTCTGGTGGCACGCCTGTGGGATCGGAGATCGATTTTGCCACCAGCTATATGAAGCATATGCTGGCATTTGTGGGCATTACCGATGTGACTGTCATCGCCGCTGACCAGATGGCCATGGATGCCGACGCCAGCCTGGCCCGCGCCAAGTCCCAGATCAGCGAAGCGTTGGCCGCCTAGCCCCCCACTTATACGCCCCTGCTGTTAACATAGCAGGGGTCAGGCTTCGGCCTCAAACGCGGACGTGTCGCCCATCAACAGGTCAACCACATCGATATCGCCAAGGCCTGCGAAGACAATGAATAGCATCACGACCACCATCACCGCGGAATAGGTCACCCATATAGGCCCCGCCTTGAAAAAGGCCTTCAGCCAGCCCTGCCCTTGGCCCACCTTCAGCGCGATGATCAGGTAAAGCGACGTACCCCACCAGAAGATGGAAACGCTCAGGTCCCCGCCATAGGTTGGCACAATCACCGTCATGGCTGTCATCAACAAGAACAGGAAGGTGTGGAAATGCAGCGAGAAGACAAATTGCTGCAGGTAGACTCGGTCTTTGCCCCAATGGAAGATGCGCAGGATAAAGGCAAAAATCGGCATCAATACAAAGAGCGCGGGCGGTAGCCAATCGTTGAACAGTTCATTGAAGGCTTCCGGGTTCTTGAGGGCTTCAGCGAACCCGCTCGTGGCGCGCTTGAGGAAAACAGGCCTGTCAGGGTCATTGAGGATTTCATCAATGTCTTCCTGCTTAAGGCCTTCCCGAGGCTCTTTTGAGTTTTTGACAAACATGGCGATATCGACGTCATAAGGCCAGTCAGTGTCTATTTTGACATCGTCTCCCTCACTGCCAGAGTCATTGCTGATCAAAGACCCGATCAGGTCATCGCCATCGATATTGATGGCCTGACCGTTTTCGGCTGTCCGGATTTCCTGCTTGGTCTCTTCCGGCAGCCTTTCAAATCCTGCGTCGCCCAACACCAATCGCAGCTTTTCTTCCGGCGTCATATCATCCCGCCCGAGCGCTGCAAGATCCTCTCTCGACAGCCCTTCCCTGGCGACCGGCTTATCTGCTTTTGCCGCGCGTGCCTCACCTGCGACAACCTCCCCCGCATCGGCCACTTGCGTACCATCAGCGGCCTCAGGCAGGGCTTCTATCGCCTCATCCGGCATGGGCGTCGGCACGCCTGTCTCTTTTTCGCCAAGCGCCAGGTCTGAGGAAGAAGGATCGGCCGGTGCCGCCACCTCTTCAGGTCGGTCGATCGGCGTCACATGGATATCCAGAATCAGGATGTCGGCGACCTTCAGAATCACAAAGAACATGATCGAGATCACCAGATAAAGCCGAAGCGGTGGCACAAATCGGGCACGTCTCCCGTCGCGGAACGCCCGCGTCAGCCCGCCTGGCACCAGCACCAGTAGTATCAGTGTTTTGAATAGCCGGCTGTCAGTCGAGATCACATCATCCAGGATTTCCCTGAGCAGCGTCCAGATCGGGCGCTTCAGGTCGTCATCCTTCTGGCCGCAAATGTGGCAGAATGGTCCGGTAAGCGGTGCATTACAGTTGCTACACAGCGTCCCGGTTTCGCGGATGGAATTTTCCAGTGTCTTATAATTGCCTTCAGCCCGCAGCTGCTTGTGATAGCGCTTGCGTTTGAAATGCAGAATCCATTTCTGGATAAGCTTTTTCATAAAGCTGCCTCTCTTGCCCCTTAAAGCCTTTATACCGAAAGAGTTTTTGGGAGGCCAGCCTTATGAGCGAAGAACCTTTAGGCGCTCTTGAGCGCCCGGTCACCCACAAAGGGGTTGGATTGCCGCTCTGCCCCAAAGGTGGACAGTGGCCCGTGCCCCGGTACAAACGTCACCTCGTTCCCCAGCGGCCAAAGCTTTTTGGTGATGGCGTTCACAAGGTCATCCATATTGCCACGCGGGAAATCCGTCCGCCCGATGGAGCCCTTGAAGAGAACATCGCCCACAAAAGCCACCTTGTGCGTGGGCTCAAAGAACACCACATGGCCAGGCGTATGGCCGGGTGCATGAATAACCTGCAGCGTCACATTGCCCACCTTGACCCCGTCGCCGTCATCCAGCCACTGATCAGGGGTGCAGCAACGCAGGCCCGGCATGTTATAGTTGGCAGCGTGCTCTTCGATCTGGTCGAGCCAGAATTTGTCATCTTTATGCGGGCCGATGATTGGCAAGCCCAGCTTTTCCTTGATGTCCTTCGCGCCGCCCGCATGGTCCAGATGGCCGTGTGTGAGCAAAATTTGTTTCACATTCACGCCCAACTGCTTGGCCGCATCCAGAAGCTTGTCCGCCTCCCCGCCCGGATCAACGAAGGCACCTTCCATCGTTTCGTCGCACCAGATGATGCTGCAGTTCTGCTGGAAGCCTGTGACCGGAACAATTTGCGCTTTTAACATCAGTTACTCCTTGTGGCGCCATTTCGGCTGCACCCTACCCCGCAGGGAAAGCAGGTGCAAGCCGTGCATGCAATGGCCGTTCCCCATGAATTATGTCCTTGCCACCGGGATTCAAGATGGACACACTGCTTAGGCAATGTGGGGAGGATACAGGGGTGAAACATCTGTTGATGATATGCTTGGCAGTTGGGCTGGGCGCCTGCTCTGTGGTTACCGCACCGGTGAAGGTGGCAGCTGCAGCCGTTGAGACCACGGTGGACACAGCCAGCACCGTGGTGCGCGTGACCGGCAAGGTGATTGACCTTGCGGCAGACACCAAGGAAGTCGCAGAAAAAGCCGAAGACGTGGCGCGCAACTGACGGCTCAGGCTTGTTGAACTCCCCAGATTTATGAGATATGATGCATTTAGTTTAGACCTAAAATAAATGCAGGTGAGAAGATGGCAACCGACCGCAAAGAAGACCAGGGCCCAGCAACCTCCGTTGATGTCTCAGGCGAAGACATCCACTGGAACCAGGACATCAGCTATGGTTCCTACCTGCAGCTGGACCGCCTGCTCGAATGCCAGAACCCGCTCTCGAACCAGCATGATGAGATGCTGTTTGTCATCATCCACCAGGCATCTGAGCTGTGGATGAAAGCCTGCATCCACGAACTGGGCGCTGCAATGAAGCATCTGGCGGCGGATGACCTTGGCCCCGTGCAAAAGATGCTGTCCCGCGTGGCCAAAATTCAGGCGAACCTGCAACAGTCGTGGGAGATCCTGTCCACCATGACGCCGGCGGACTATGCCGCCTTCCGTGATGATCTTGGCCAAAGCTCCGGCTTCCAGAGCTTCCAGTACCGCGAAATTGAATACCGGCTTGGCAACAAGAACGCCCGCATGGCCGAAGCCCACAAAGGCGCGCCTGCGCGTTACCAGCACCTGCAAGACGTGCTCGATAGCCCAAGCTTCTATGACCTGTGCCTGCAGCTTCTCGCAAAACGGGGTTTCGACATTCCGGCCGACAAGCTTGAGCGAAACTGGCGCGAGCCGTATGAAGCATCTAAGGCCGTAGAGGATGCCTGGCTCAAAATTTACCAGGACACCACCAAATATTGGGACCTTTATGAGCTTGCCGAGAAGCTGGTGGATCTTGAGCATCATTTCCACGCTTGGCGCTTTGCCCATATGAAAACCGTGGAACGAATCATCGGCTATAAGAAGGGCACCGGCGGGACAGGCGGGGTCTCCTACCTTGTGAAGGCGCTGGACCTGAGGTTCTTCCCAGAACTGTGGACACTGAGGACAAGTCTTTGAACAGGATTTACGACATCAGCCAAACCATCCGCCCCGGCATTCCCGTGTGGCCCGGTGACGCTAAGTTCAAGCTCAAGCGCACCTGGGTGATCGAAGAAGAATGCCCGGTGAATGTCAGCAAGATGAAGATGTCCACCCACACGGGCACCCATGCCGACTCCCGCCTTCATTTTGATGAAGAGGGGATAGACTGTGCTGAAACACCGCTTGATTCTTATGTTGGGCCAGCAACCCTGATCGACCTGTCCGGCGATGTCGTAGCAAATGACCTCGTGGACGCGGCGCACCTGGCAAACAGGCTACCGGACCGTGTTGACCGCGTGTTGCTCAAACTTTTCAAAGCCTTCCCACACGAAGGCTGGGACCCTGACTTTCCTGCCATCAGCCCGGCGGCGATCGACCTGCTCGCGGAACGCGGCTGCAAACTGATCGGCGTGGACGTGCCTTCACTGGACCCGCAAGACAGCAAAACACTGGACGCCCATTTTGCCGTGTACCGGGCAGGCATCGCTATCCTTGAAGGCCTTGTGCTCGACGATGTACCTGAGGGCGACTATGAGCTGATCGCCCTACCGCTCAAGATAGAGGGCGCCGACGGCAGCCCCGTTCGTGCAATACTGAGGGAAATACCGTGATTCCAACTTCACTTGACTGGTGCCAGCAACAGGATGCGGGCGATCCACTCGCGCCCATGAAAGACCGTTTCGATCTGCCCGAAGGCGTGATTTACATGGACGGCAACAGCCTTGGCGTGCTGCCGAAAGGTGTGGCCGAGCGCATCGCAGACGTGGTCACCAAGGAATGGGGCAAGGACCTGATCAAAAGCTGGAACACGGCTGACTGGATCAATCTGCCTGCCCGCGTTGGCAAGAAGATCGCGCCGCTTGTGGGCGCGCGGCCTAGTGAGGTGGTGATGGCCGACAGCACATCGGTGAACCTTTTCAAGGTTGCCGCCGCCGCCTGCCGCATGAACAAGGGCCGCACGAAAATTATCTCCGAACCCGGCAATTTCCCAACTGACCTTTATATGCTGCAAGGCCTGTCTGATTTCCTCGGCCCCGATGTGGTGCTGCAGGTCGTGGAGCGCGACAAGATTATCGACGCCATCGATGACGATACGGCTGTAGTGGTGCTGACCCACGTGCATTATGTCACCGCCGATATGTTCAATATGGAAGCCGTTACCAAAGCGGCGCACGCGAAAGGCGCGCTGATGGTCTGGGACCTCAGCCACTCGACCGGTGCGGTGCCGGTGGACCTCAATGCCGCCGGTGCCGATTTTGCCGTGGGTTGCGGCTATAAATATCTAAACGGCGGCCCGGGTGCACCAGCCTTCCTTTATGTGGCGGAGCGCCATCAGGCGTCTGCCCAGCAGCCTCTCACCGGCTGGTTCGGCCACAAGACACCGTTTGAGTTCCTTGATGATTATGAACCCGCAGGCGACATCCGCCGCATGCTGGTGGGCACTACCAGCGTGATGGCGGCCAGCGCGCTTGATGAAGCGCTGAATGCGTTCGAGGGCGTCGACATGAGCGTCGTCCGGAAAAAAAGCCAAGCGCTGACGGACCTTTTCATCGCCCTTTGCCGGGAAAAGCTGTCTGACCATGGCGTTGGCCTGGCCACCAGCGAAAACCCCTCAAAACGCGGCAGCCATGTGTCACTCAAGTGCGAGAACGGCTATGCCGTGATGCAAGCGCTGATCGAACGCGGCGTCATCGGCGATTTCCGCGCGCCAAACTTCATGCGCTTCGGCTTCACGCCGCTTTATCTGGGCTTTGAAGATGTCTACCGCGCCGTGGAGATCATGGCCGACATTTTCGAGACCGGCTTCTGGAGAGAAGCCCGCTTCAGCGAAAAAGGCGCCGTGACCTAGACCTCAGCCCTTTTGCTTGTTTTAGCCTCAGCCCTCATTATAGTGTTTCGGACAATATGATGGGGGTTTTCATGCGATCATTTCACCTTTTTCTCGCAGGCGTTCTGTGCCTGACCCTTGCTGGATGCGATTCCCAAGCCATGCTCGATGAGGCAGCCGAGAAACTCGCTCCAGAGCATATTCAGGAGCTTGCTGCTCAGGTTAGGGAAATGGTCGTTTCCCGCGATACCGAAGGCATCAAGGGCGTGCTCCATCCCAGCGCGATTGGCCCGGATTTCGACATGGCAGCAGCCAACATGTGGGCCCAGCTCCCGGGTGGGGACCTCATTGACACCAGCCTTGCCGGTGTAAACACATCCAGTCGGTGGGAAAACGGCGTCTCCTACACGGATTACCGCTTTCAATATCAATACGGTTTTGAGGAAGGCTGGCTTCATGTTCAGATGGTTTTCAGGGAACAGGATGAAGCCGTCAGCATGATCAATTTGCACCTTACCCCACTCGTTGGAGACCTACGGGAAATCAACGCCTTCAACCTGGGGCAGGCCTCCTTTGGCAAACACATGATGTTCCTGGCTGTGATCATCACTCCAATTCTGATCATCACGACATTTGTGGCGGCCTTCCGTATGCGCAAATCGCTGAAAAGGCCCAAGCGTTGGCTCTTGTTCATTCTGATAGGAGCTGGTGGCCTTACAATGAACTGGACGACTGGCGAGACGGCATTCGAGCCACTGAAGTTCGGCCTACTTGGCGCCGGCTTCCTCTCTCCAGGCCCACATGCGCCGCTGGTTTTGAACCTTTATTTCCCGCTGGGCATGGTCTTGTTCTGGATTTTCAAGCAGACAGGCAACCTAGCAATGAAGGAACCAGAAAAGTCCCTGGAGGACATTCTGGAATAGAGGGCCGCCAATCAACCCTGTCGGCGCCAGATCTTGCCATCTGGCGCCACGCGGATACCGCCCACGTAGCGCTCAGCGACCACATGCTCCATCCAGTCCTCGCGTCCTTCAAGGCAGGCTCGGCCAAGATGGGTGATGGCCACGCTCGCAGCAGGCCAATCATCCCCGAACCTTTCAATCGCCCCGCCAGCCAGCAGCCGGTCAAGATCATACCAATACATCTGGTCCCCAAGATACGGAAGGGGCTCACGCTCCAACTTCAGGGTTTTGAAGAGCTTACCGCCGGTCCGGGCGCCCTCTGCGGCGAGCACCCTCAGCGTGAGCTCTTCGGTCAGGCTGAGACCACTTGACCGCGCGGGCAATTCCTTCAGGTGGCGCATGATCGCTGGCGCACACAGGGGCAAGGCTGGCGTGTCGCTTTGGGCGAGGCGTACAAGATTATGCGGCGTCTCTTCGACAAGAGCAGCCCAAACTGATTGCCCGAGCGCGAGCATGTCAGTGGTAACCCGCTGGCGGTTGTCATATAGGCCTTTGAGGTCGGCGGGACTAAGCTGGCCAAGGCCTATAAAACGCGGCTCAACCGGGAAGTCCCCAACACAGACAAGATCAAGCACTGGGCGTTCATCAAGGCCAGAAAAATGCTTCAGCAGAAACATCAGGATCAGTTGATCATAGCTATCGTGTTCAAACCACAGAACGATACGGGCAAAGGCCGCTGCATTGGCAAGCCGGGCGTATCTTAACCGTTGTTTCTTGCGAGCGTCCACTGGATCAAGCCCGTAAGCGCCAACGACGAAGTCGAGCCGCTTTTCCAGGAAAGCTTCCTGTGGCAGGTCAAGAACCGGCCCCTGACAGAAGGGATCGGAGAAATCGAGGAAGGCCCCTTCGATTCCAGCATCCTTGAGCGCAACCTCTATGTCGCTGCCGCACCGGATATGCAATGTTTCCTGAGTGTCCATGCGCGCCACACTTGCAGAAAACATGTTTAAACACAACGCATCAGCATTATGTTTTCTTGATAAATTTTCTGGAAAATCTTGAGAGGAGAGAACTGGCTGGGGCGGCAGGATTCGAACCTGCGCATGCCGATACCAAAAACCGGTGCCTTACCGCTTGGCGACGCCCCAACTGGTTCGTGGCGCGGTTTTAGTAGAACCGCCCCGGACTGTAAAGACTTTTTTTTGTACTTTTTTTGGGTTTTCCGTGACGGATCAACTTCACAAAATTTCAAGCGTCATTTTCAGGCGCGGCCTGCACCCACATGGTCCGCCATAACCCACCAGTCTCTGCGGCCTTCGCTAATTTTCCGAGCGGCAAACTGAGCGTCCTCTAAGCTTTCGAAAAGGGCGAAACAGGTCGCCCCGCTCCCGGACATGCGCGCCATTGTTACGCCGCGCTGACGGGTCAGCTCATCAAGCACATCGGCAACTGGCGGGCAGATTACCCGCGCCGCGCCTTCTAGCGCGTTACGGCTTCCTGCTGAAAGGCCACCTATATTGGCACAAAGCGTTTCAGCGTCCTCAAGCGGCGCATCAAAGACTGTTCCTGCGGCGTGATATGCCTTGAACACTGCCGGCGTTGGCAGTGACTCCAACGGATTCACCAGCAAAATTCCCGCTTGCCAAGGAAGGCTAACCGGCGTCAGCTCCTCGCCGATACCGCGTACCATCAAGGGCGACTGGTGCAGGCAAGCAGGGACGTCAGCGCCCAACTGAAGAGCGATTACCTCAAGTTCGGTCATAGGCAACTTCAGTTTCCAGAGCCGGTTGAGCGCAAGAAGCGCCGCGGCCGCATCAGACGAACCACCCCCGATGCCCGCCGCCACGGGCAGGTTCTTCTCAAGCCTTACTGAAACCTGTGGATCAAGGCCCACGCGGGCTGCCAGAAGCATCGCAGCCTTGACCACAAGGTTATCGTCCCCTGCCCCGCCAAGAGCTTCCAGCGCGCCCGCAAAAGGACCTTCAAGGTGAAAGGTGAACTCTGGTGCCGCCGCTACCGTGATCCGATCGCCCTTTTCGGTAAAGACAAACAGGCTCTCCAGTTCATGATATCCATCCTCACGGCGCCCGGTGATGTGCAGGAACAGATTGACCTTGGCCGGCGCCGTTACACTGACTGGCGGCTGGGCTGCCCACAGAGGCATGCTCATGACGGCTCTTCAAGCCCCAGCTCGAGCTTTTCCTTCAGCGTTTTTCGCTCATCATCAGACGGGCCGTTATCCATGGCATGACGCCACTGGAAGCGGGCTTCGATCCTGCGCCCAACGCGCCAGTAGGCATCCCCCAGATGATCGTTGATCGTTGGATCAGTGGGCTCAAGGCGCACAGCTTGTTCCAGATACTCCACGGCCGCATGATAATCGCCAGTGAGATAGTGCACCCACCCCAGGCTGTCGATGATAAAGCCATCGTCAGGCTGCTCTTCCACCGCCTGTTCGATCATGGCTTTGGCTTCATCGATATTCTTACCCCGGTCAATCCAGCTGTAGCCCAGATAGTTGAGCACGCTGGCCTCACCCGGGTTGAGCTGGAGCGCTGTCTTCAGATCAGCTTCCGCTTGCTGCCAATTACCAAGCCGCTCATAGCAGACACCGCGGGCGAAAAAGATGAACCAGTCAGACTGTTCGGCTGAGCGAATCTGGCCGATTGCCTGACTGTAATAGTGAACCGCTTCTTCGAACTTTTCCGCGTCGCGCAAAAGATCGGCGAGCGCAGACAAATGCGCGCTGGAATGCGGCGCGTCCCTCAGGGCGGCACGCAGCAGGGCCTCAGCCTCACCGTCGCGCCCGGCAGACCTGAGAGCGCCAATGCGCCTGAGCTCCGCCAGCGGCTTCAGGGGGCTTGTTTGCGGCACAGTGGCATAGGCCGACACAGCACTTTCCGGCGTGTCGATCTGCTCCAAAAGGTTCCCAAGCAGGAAATAGATTTCAGATACTTCGGGCGTCAGGTAGGACGCGACACGCAAGTAAACAATCGCAGCCTGCTGGGAGCGACTTTGGGCAAACTCGGTCGCCAGGCGGTAGAAGACGAGGCCCGCAGCACCACGTGGATTGGTGGCATCCTGGCTGGGGCCGAAACCGCCCGTGATACGCATGCCTTCGCGCAGCAGGAAGCGGTTGTCACCAAAGCGTTTGGTTTGTTCGCCCAGGAACTCCCGTGCCGCTTGTTCCTTGCCCGTGCGGGTCAGCATATCGGCATAAGCCACCAAAGGCTGCAGGGAGGCTGGGCGCTCGTCATCCGCCAGCGTCTGATAGGCGGTCGATGCGGCGTCATACCGACCGAGGTGATCAAGAATATAGGCGTAATGCTCCTGCCCGATCACGCCAAGACGCGGATCGTTAATAAGCGGCGCCAAGGCCTTGCTGGCAGCAACCAGGTTATTTTCGGCGGCATAGCTCCAAGCCTCCAGGATCGGCGTGACAAGAAAGCCATAGCCCGCCCCCTGCTGTTCCTTCAGCCGTTCACGAACAACTTGCCAGTTTTCATTTTTGTAGGCTTCCAGCACATACATCAGGTGCAACAGGTCATCCTGCGCTGGATTCGGCGAATGCTGCATCTTGACCGCAAGCGATGCCGCCTCGTCCATCCGACCTGCATACAGAAGCTGGAAAAAGGCGCGGTCAGCAACGAAGCCGCTTTCCGGATCTGCGTTCAGGGCCTCAAGGAAATAGTGTGCCGCAGAGGCGTGCTGTTCATTCTGCTGGGCAAGCGTGGCGGCCAGAAACGGACCATACATGGTATTGTCCGCATCCACCGCATTGAATTCGCTATGAAGTGCCGAAGGCGCCGGGGCCAGCGTGGCAGGGCCTGAACCCTGCCCTGCGCATCCCACCAGCGCCAAGGCGAAAGCCAATGATTTGAAAGGCTGCATGCCTGCCCTTTGTGCTCAAAACGTTACATGTTGGGGTAGTTCGGGCCTCCGCCGCCCTCAGGCACCACCCAATTAATATTCTGTGTAATATCCTTAATATCACAGGTTTTGCAATGAACACAGTTCTGAGCATTGATCTGAAGACGCTTTTCCTCGCCGTCTTCACCAACATATTCATAGACACCGGCTGGACAGAAGCGCTGCTCCGGCCCGTTATAATCCGCCCAGTTCACGCTGACAGGAATGCTTTCATCCTTCAGTTGCAGGTGGATCGGCTGGTCTTCCTCGTGGTTGGTGTTCGACAGGAACACGCTTGAGAGCTTGTCGAAGCTGATCACACCGTCCGGCTTCGGGTAATCGATCGGCTGGCAGTCTGCTGCCTTTTTGGTCGCTTCGTTATCCTTGTGGATATGCTTCAGCGTCGGCATCATGAACCCAAGGCCGATGGTGTTCATCCACATGTCGAAGCCGGCATAAAGCGTGCCCCATTTGGCGCCGAACTTGGCAAGCGCCGGGCGGGCATTCCGCACCTTATGAAGGTCTTTGTAAATCCAGCTGGATTTGAAGGCATCTTCATAGGAACTCAGCTCTGTTTCGCCATTCGAACCCGCCACAATGGCGTCAAACGCGCTTTCCGCCGCCAGCATGGCTGACTTCATGGCGTTATGGGTGCCCTTGATACGCGGCACGTTCACGAAACCGGCTGCACAGCCCACAAGCGCACCGCCTGGGAAATAAAGCTTCGGCACAGACTGTAACCCGCCTTCGTTGATTGCCCGTGCGCCATAAGCCACGCGGCGGCCACCTTCCAGAATCTTGCGCACTTCTGGGTGCGTTTTGAAGCGCTGCATCTCATCAAACGGCGACAGATACGGGTTTTCATAATCCAGCGTCACCACGAAACCGATGGCCACCTGGTTGTTTTCCTGGTGATAGATGAAACCACCGCCCGCAGTGTTGCCAAGCGGCCAACCCTGCGTGTGGATCACTCGGCCCGGCACATGCTTCGATGGGTCAATATCCCACAGCTCCTTGATACCGATACCGTAGGTCTGGAACTGGCCGTTTTCACGCAGAGCAAACTTGGCCTCAAGCTCTTTTGAGAGCGAGCCACGGCAGCCTTCAGCGAACAGTGTGTATTTGGCGTGCAGTTCCATGCCTGGTGTATAGCCGGCCTTCTGTTCACCATCACGGCCAACACCCATGTCACCAGTGGCCACACCTTTAACACGTCCGTCTTCATGATAGAGTACTTCAGAACCGGCAAAGCCCGGGTATATCTCCACGCCCAAAGCTTCAGCCTGTTCAGCCAGCCAGCGCGTGAGGTTGCCAAGCGACAGCGTATACATGCCATCGTTTGACAGAAGCGGCGGCATCATGAAATGCGGCAGGGATTTGTGGCCGGTCTCAGAAAGCACCCAGTGCTGGTTGTCCACAACCGGCGTGTTGAGCGGCGCGCCCTTTTCTTTCCAGTCAGGGATCAACTCATCAAGCGCGATCGGGTCAACCACGGCGCCTGACAGGATATGTGCCCCAATCTCTGAGCCCTTTTCGATCACACAGACCATCAGTTCCTGGTCTTTCTCCTGGGCCAGTTGCATCAACCGGATCGCTGCTGAAAGACCTGCTGGTCCACCACCCACGATCACTACGTCAAATTCCATGGATTCACGTTCCATGTTGCGCTCCTTCAAACTTCCCTAACGTCCGGTGCCTAACTTCGCCGCCAATAGCATGCGGCCTCAGTCCCAAACTGGACCGAATACAATCATTTTCAAGTGTTTATGCCGCGCGAGGAAACAAAGGTCAAACGCTTGGCGGCAGATTATTTTCGCACTGCAACATAAGTCATTGATGCCGCGACGTCAGGCACGGACATTTTGTACTTTCTTTCAGACGTGGGAAAAGCAGAAATTTTGAACAAAAATTCAATGCAATTTTTACCACCCTCCGACTATAGTGGGCTTAAATGAGGCCGACGATTAAACAATATTGGTAGAAAATGAGTTCTCCTGAGCCCCAAAATCTGGACCCGGCAACCCTTCTGGCATGGCACGTAGCCATGGGCGCGGACGAAGCCATAGACATCGACCCGATCGACCGTTTCACCACGGAGGTTCAGACTCCGATTGCCTCCAAACCCGTCCAGCAGGTACCTAAAGCGGCCAAACCAATAGGCCCAAGGCCGGTGGCCGCAAAGCCTGTGCAGGCGGTCGTTGGCGCTGGCCCCGAAGCTGCAGGCCGCGTGGCAGCTGAAGCTGGCACGCTTGAGGATCTCAAAGCCGCCATGGAAGCGTTCGACGGCGGCCTTCTGAAGCGTTCGGCCAAAAACACAGTATTTGCAGATGGCACACCCGGCGCGCCTGTGATGGTGATCGGTGAAGCGCCCGGCGCTGATGAGGACCGGGAAGGAAAACCCTTTGTCGGCGTTTCCGGCCAATTGCTGGACAAGATATTGGGTGCCGCCGGTTTCTCCCGCGATGAAAACGTCTATATCACCAACATGGTGCCCTGGCGCCCTTTGGGGAACGCCACGCCGGACAGTGCAACAATTGCCATGTGTATGCCGTTCGTGAAGCGCCATATTGAGCTTGCCAAACCCCAAGTGATCCTGATGGTTGGCGGCGTTTCCGCCAAGGCACTTCTGGGCACTGAGGAAGGCATCACCCGACTGCGTGGTCGCTGGAAAGAGCTGGAGGTCGGCGGCCAGAAAATCGCCGCATTGCCGGTTTATCACCCGGCTTATCTGCTGCGCCAGCCCGCGCTCAAGGGCCACGCTTGGCGCGATATCCTGTCTGTGAAGAGGAAACTGTCCCTGTCATGAGTGTCCGCGCTGTGTTTCGTCTGCTTTTTGCTTCCCTGCTTTTCTCTGCGGTATCTGCCGCGGCGCCCGCAATGGCTTCCGAAGTGGACATCCCGAAGGTATTGAGCCGCGAGGATATCAACCGCTACCAGAGAATCTTCGAGCTACAGGAACAGGCCCGCTGGGAAAAAGCGGACCGCATGATCAAATATGTCGAGAACCCGATTCTGATGGGGCATGTGTGGTTCCAGCGCTATATGCATCCCACCGGGTACCGCAGCAAATATTCCGAGCTTGCAGGCTGGCTGAAATCATACGCCGACCACCCGAACGCCTGGCAGGTATACCGCCTGGCCCGCAAACGGCAGGGCAATGCCCGCGCGCCCAGGCGCCCTATCGACACGCGCTACCCGGGCGTGACC
The DNA here is from genome assembly GCF_001550065.1 of Kordiimonas lipolytica. The sequence goes on along the minus strand of NZ_LRUB01000035.1, from coordinate 274,481 downwards.
GGCCAAGCCGCTGCCCCCAAGCCGCCGCTGCCACGGCGCGACCGCCTTGAACGCACGGCAGTGACTCGCTTCTTTGCCAATGTGCGCCGGTACGTACGCAAGGGCCTGCCCGAACGCGCGGAAAAGCGCTACTGGGCCATGGAAGCACGCGGCCTGCTGGTGCCTCATGAGCGGGCTGAAGCGCTTGAGCGCATCGCATCCAGCTATTATTACAAATCCAACAATGCCAAGGCGCGGATTCTGTCGACCCTTGCTGCAGACCTTGCGCGGGAGATCGAACCCCATGCGGACTGGATCGCGGGTCTGGCATACTGGCGGGACGGCGACTTTGCGAGCGCTTATGAGCATTTCAAATATGTCGGTGAAGCCGAACGCGCCGGTGACTGGCTGGCCTCTGGTGGGCATGCCTGGGCTGCGCGCGCAGCCTACCAGCTTGGAGACCCGGTCACAGCCACCGAACACCTGCGCGCCGCAGCGACCTATCAGGAAACCTTCTACGGCCTGATCGCCGCACGTCAATTGGGCATTCGCCCCCGGATTGATTGGTCTGTACCGACGCTAAGCGAAGAGGCACTAGACAACCTGATGCCGCATTCGGCAACGCGGCGGGCTATCGCGCTGACAGAAGTCGGCTGGCACCATATCGCGGATGAAGAACTGCGCCTTCTGTGGGGGCGCGAGGGAACGGCAGTACAGGATGATCTTCTGCCGCTCGCCGCAAAACTCAATTTGCCCAACATTCAAATCAGGCTTGGCCGCGTGGGCGGCACTGGCCATCCGGCTTCAACCGCCGTGCGCTACCCGCTGCCTGATTGGGAACCCGCGGGCGGCTTCACGGTAGACCGGGCACTGATTTTCGCCATGGTGCGCAAAGAAAGCGATTTCCGCATCCGTGCCCGAAGCCACGCAGGTGCAGGTGGCCTGATGCAGGTGATGCCGGCAACCGCCAGCTATATCTCCAAGAACCGTCGGCTGAGGCGCGACCGCAAGAAGCTCTATGAGCCAGAATTCAACATGGCGCTTGGGCAACAATATATCGAATATCTGATCGATTCCGACTATGCAGAAGGCAACCTGTTTATGGCGCTCGCCGCCTATAACGGTGGCCCCGGCAGCCTGATGGAATGGCAGAAGGAAGTCATTTACGAGCAAGACCCGCTTCTGTTCATCGAATCCATAGGGTTTTATGAGACGCGAAACTATATTGAGCGGGTCATGGCGAACCTGTGGCTGTACCGCATGCGACTTGGGCAGGAAACGCCGAGCCTTGATGCCACGGCGTCAGGTGCCTGGCCAGTCCTCGACAATATTGACACCGAAGCGACAGCCATTGCCATGAAGCGCGCGCAAACCCGAACTGCCACAAGGACCACACGTCTTGCCGAAGATTGATGAAAGCCGCCCGTTCATTCCAGTGAACATCGCCGTACTGACCGTTTCAGACACCCGCACGCTGGAAACCGACCGGTCCGGCGACACGCTCGTCGCACGGATTGCGGAAGCTGGGCATAAAGTTGCTGATCGCCAGATCATCAAGGATGACATCCCCGCGATCACCGAACAGGCGCATGCCTGGATCGCGGACAAGGGCGTTGACGTGATCATCGCCACCGGGGGCACGGGCCTGACCGGGCGCGATGTCACGCCCGAAGCATTTGAGGCCCTCTACACCAAGTCCATCCCAGGCTTTGGCGAACTGTTCCGCATGCTGTCCTATGAACTGATTGGCACCAGCACGATCCAGAGCCGCGCCACAGGGGGCCTTGCGGACACCACGCTGATGTTTGCCCTTCCAGGTTCCACTGGTGCTGTAAAGGACGCGTGGGACAAGATCCTGGTTACCCAGCTCGACAACCGCTACCGCCCCTGTAATTTCGTTGAGATGATGCCCCGTTACGGCGAAAAATAGCGCCTCGCACAATTGCCATCAGTAATTGTATTTGATACAAGCCCTTGAGACTTTCGTTTGGGGGATTGTTATCATGAAACGTCATTTTGCTGTAGCGTTGCTTCTTTTCGCTTCCCTTGGTATTGCCAGCCCTGCTTTTGCGGGCCTCAGCCTCGAGGAACATGAGGCACGTGCAAAAACCATGACGGTGCGCGAAGCCTATGCAGCCTATGAGGAATGGGTGACGAAAGAGTCGCGTTACTATGCCGAGCCCTACGCACATCGCGTTTATTCATTGCTCAAAGAAGCAGCGGCCCTGGACGAAAAGCATGCCAAAAATCTCGCGCAGGCCAGCTTGAATTATGGTCGCCTGCTCTTGTCTGTAAACAAGCGCGAACAAGCTGAAGAAATCCTTGAGGAAGCCTTGGTACTTTTTCAGAACCAGTATGGAAATGATGCTCCAGAGGTTATTGATCCACTGATGGATCTCGGCCATGCAGAGACAAAGTTTCTGAGCGGGAAAACGGGCGGGAAATATTATCGACGCGCTGTTGAAATAGCTGAAAAGCTGGAAGGGGAAGATTCCGCCCTCGTCGGCCAGCTTTATTATGAGATGGCCGAGCAGCAACTGGTTATGGGCGCAGGAAAACGTAATCTGGCGGTCAGCAATCTTAAAAAAGCCTACAAGATTTTCCAGGCGACACTGGGTGAAAATCACGGCCGCACAGCCTTGGCAAGCTACCGCCTTGGCGAGCTGAAAAAGCTGGATAGGCGGTATGATGATGCAGCAGAGTTTCTGGAAGCCGCTGTAAGGGTCTATGATAGCGGCGCACCTAACGAACGCCTGACACAAAGAATGCATGCGCTATTGGTGGAGACTTATGAAAAAATGGGCGAAAGCGACTTGGCCACCAAGCATTGCCAGGCCGTTGGCCGCATCAAGGAAGCCAATCGGGATCCTGTGGAAACAGGTGAAAGTTACGAGCCGCTGTTCCTTGCCCAGCCCAAATACCCTGTATCGGCACAACGTAGAGGCCTTGAGGGCACAGTGGTGCTTGAACTGACCGTCACCAAGGATGGGCGCACCAGTGATTTTCGCGTCATGGAACGATATGGCCCCGATGCCTTCGTAAAGGCCTCCATTGATGCCGCCAAAAAATTTAGATACTCCGCGCGACATGAAAATGGTCAGCCAGTAGACACAACTGGGGTCAAATACCGCTTTGCGTTCCATCTGGCTGATTAGGCGTTACTGCGCCCTGGCAGACTACAGTCAAATCTGTGGCACCACCCGGCAGGAACAGAATTTCGTGCGGGAATCCGCCGTTTGAGGGCAGTCTGCCAATTTTGGGCTTCCATCCTTGTGCCCCCTCGCCTACTCTGCCGGGCAAATAACACAAGATAACTCTGGGGAGAGGACGTGTTTCAGTTAAAGCGTATTCTGGCAGCCACGCTGGCCAGCTTGGCATTCACCGCACCATTGATGGCTCAAGATAGCGACACCCGCAGCGGTTTCGTGCAGATGTTGGCCGACGGAATAAACGCCCTCGGCGACTTCGTTTTCAGCACGATCAATATCTTCGGCTTGGAAGTGGAATGGATCGTCGCCTTCCTCGCCCTGCCGATGATTATCCTCACCCTCTATTTCGGTTTTGTGAACGTCACCAGCTTTAAACGCGCGTGGCGGATTGTAAAAGGCGACTATCACGACGATAGCGCGGATGGTGAAGTGACCCAGTTCCAGGCCCTTGCCACCGCCCTTTCGGGCACTGTTGGCTTGGGTAACATCGCCGGTGTGGCCGTAGCCATCTCAACCGGCGGTCCCGGCGCCACTTTCTGGATGGTGCTGATTGGCTTCTGCGCCATGACGCTGAAGTTCGCGGAATGTACGCTTGGCGTAAAATACCGCGACGTACGCGCTGATGGCACCGTGGCTGGCGGCCCAATGTATTATCTGGAACGTGGTCTGAAAACGCGCGGCGCGGGCTGGAGTAAAACTGGCAAATTCCTGGCGTGGAGCTATGCCCTTCTGGCGCTACCAACCCTGCTACAAGTGGCGCAGGTGAATCAGTCTTTTGAAGCTGTTGCGGCTGTTACCGGCATCGACAGCGAGCCCAGCCGGTGGGGATTCGGCGTTATCATGGCGTTGCTTACAGCCATCGTTATTATTGGTGGTATCAAGTCTATCGCAAGCGTGACCGCGCGCCTCGTACCGGCGATGGCAGGCATCTATATTGTTGGCGCCCTGATCATCATTGGCTCACACATCACGGAAGTTCCAGCTGCATTCGTTACCATCTTTGAATCCGCCTTCTCGCTTGAGGCGGGCATGGGTGGCCTGATTGGCACGATCATCATTGCCATGCAGCGTGCAGTTTATTCCACCGAAGCAGGCCTTGGGTCCGCCACCATGGCGCACGCCGCAGCCAAAACCAACGAGCCCGTCTCCGAAGGCATGGTTGCGTTGATGGAACCTTTCGTTGATACCGTTGTCGTGTCCACCATGACCGCGCTTGTGATCGTTATCACCGGTGTCTACCTCGACCAATCAGGTGCGGCTGGCATTTCTCTGACATCCACAGCATTTGGCAGCGTAATCAGCTGGTTCCCATGGGTACTTGCTGTTGCGGCCTTCCTGTTCGCCTACTCCACCATCATCAGCTGGGGCTACTATTCCGGAAAGGTATGGGAGTTTCTGTTTGGGGGCAGCAATCAGTCCATGAACCTGTTCAAAATCATTTTCTGTGTCGCTCTGGTTCCGGGCGCTGTGTTCTCTGTATCTGAAGTCTATACACTGATGGACAGCATGTTCTTCCTGATGGCGGTCCCCAATGTGATCGGTATCTATCTGATGGCCCCTGAGCTTAAGCGCGACCTGAAGGATTATCTGGCGCGCCTGAGGTCCGGCGAAATCAAAGCGAACACTTAATCGGTCTGCCGCGTCGGTTTTGGGCTGGCACGGCTTTCCAACTTCTGGAGCAAGTCCATGCGTTATTTGATGGTATGTTTTCTCTTTCTGGCCGCCTGCTCTGCCCCGCTTGCAGCAGATGAAGCCGACAGAATCGCTGTGAACAACGCCTTGGACAACTTCCACAACGCAGCCGCAGGCGCTGACTGGGAAACCTATTTCGGCCTGATGAGCGACGATGCCATCTTCCTGGGCACAGACGCATCTGAGCGCTGGGACAAGCCAACTTTTGAAGCTTACGCCCGCCCAACGAACGGCTGGACCTATACGGTTCGCGAGCGGCACGTCAATTTTGCGCCTGACGGCAACACAGCCTGGTTCGACGAACTGCTGGATAACGCAAAATATGGCACCAGCCGGGGTACAGGTGTGCTGATTCGCACAAATGGCGGCTGGAAAATTTCTCAGTACCATCTCACCTTCCCGCTGCCGAATGATCTGGCAAAGGGAATCACTGAACAGATTCAGGCATTTGAAGAGCGGCAAAAAGCAGGCCAAGAATAGGTCAGCAGCCTTGTCTTGAACCGGCAGCAATCGCGCCTCATGATTTCTTCACTAGTGGGTTCCAGCTGAGGGAAGAGGAGGCGTGTATGCCCGTTTCCGGTGTTTTGGGGCGTTTACTTGAGTATTGGCACACTTTGCCGCGCGACGCAGGCGCGGCCTTGCCCAGAAAATGTGTGCTGCATCCAACCGATTTGCACGAGTTGCTGCCACGCATCTCGCTGATGAAGCGTATTGACCGCTATGACGTGCAGGTGTCCATGATCGGCACGTCCGAAGACAGCCTGTGGCAAACGCCGATCGCAGGTATCAATGCATTTGACCTGACAACACCCAACATGCGCGAAAACACGGCCCGCCTCTATGAAGCCATTCTTGACCAGCCCAGCGGCGTGCAGATGCAGGAAACCGTCATGCGGCGAAACGGCGACAGCACTGAAGTGGAATCGCTCTATCTGCCGCTTGCGGACGAGATCGGCGCCCCGACATATATCATCGGCTGTTCGGTTTACCTGAAACAGCCACGCTATGGCCGGATCAATGACCGCCTGATGCTGGACCACCAGAAAGTATCGAACATTGAATTCATCGATCTCGGCCAGGGCAAGCCGTTGGTGACATTTGAAAAACCGGCACCGCGCCCACGTCCCGTCGTGGAAAGCCGCTGGTGGGACCGATTCATGCCCTCAAAGCCAAGGCCCGGCAGCGACAACCTGCTGGATGCTTGAAGGTCCTCCTGAAGGATGGTCGGGAGACAGGTGCCAAGGATATTCCCACGGATATTCGCTTTGACACTGACGCTCCCGCGCCATCTTCGGGCGGCTTCAGCCCATTTTCTGCACCATCTTGAACAAGAGGTTCGGGAAGAAGCGTTTCACCCACAGCGCTTTCATCTCGCTGCCCTCGCCCACAGGAATTTCCTTCCGCCCCTTCTTGAAGCCCTTCATAATCACGCGGGCACAGGCGTCCACGTCCATGCCGCCGGCGATGTTCTGGTCCACTTTCGCAAACTCTGAACCATCGCCCTTGAGGGCGTGCTTGGCGATGTTTGTGCGGATAAACCCCGGTGTGATGGTGGTAACCGAAATACCGTCTTTCGCCACCTCTGCCCGCAGCGCATCGAAAAAGCCCATCATGGCGTGCTTCGCCGCACAGTATCCAGTGCGCTGTGATACGCCAATCTTGCCCGCAACCGATGCTGTCACAGCCAGGTGGCCGCTCTTCTGCTCCAACATAACCGGCAGCACCAGTTTGGTGAGTGCGATCTGACCAAACACATCTACTTCGAACAGGCGACGGTAGGTTGCCATTTCCGTATCGACACATAGCGACCGCTGGGAAATGCCCGCGTTATTGATCAGCATATCGATCCGGCTCGTGAAGGCTTTGGCCTCAGCAACCTTGCCCGGCAGCGAAGCTTCATCCGTGACATCAAGGGGGAGTACAAGCATGTCTCCGCCCTGTGCGCCTTCTGCGATGCAGGCTTCACGCACACGCTCCAGTTCTTCAGCGCGCCTAGCGGACAGGATGAGTTTGGCCCCCTCCTTCGCGAACTGATGAGCAAGCGCCTCGCCAATACCGGACGATGCGCCCGTGATCCAAACTGTTTGGCCCTCGAACATGATTGTCTCCCCTTGCGAACCTTTGGAATAATAATAAGGCGAAAGCCGCCAGCTTCAAATGACCTATACCTTAAAGAAGGGAAATTCCCTTTGCAAAACCAATAGCTTCCCTTAGGTTAGGCGGGGATCGGAGCAGACAATATGCAGTTTCAGACACCGACCATAACAGGCCTTGTCGGCGCCGCGTTTCAGGCGGCAAAAGCCAGAACAGAGCTGTTGATTCTGCTGGCCCTGCTGGCGGGTATCGGCAGCAGCATTGTCTATGCGCCGGCTGCTACAATTCTAGAGAATCTGATCGAAATCTATCCAGAGAATGTGGTCGAAGTCTATCCAGACACGGGCACTCCAAGCGAAAGAGATGAGGAAATTGCCTCTGTTGTCAATCAAGGGTTATCTACCCTGTTGCTGGGCCATTTGGCGGCTACAGCAGTGTCTACTTTCTTGTTAATCCCCTTTGCCCGGGCGTCCGCCCCAGGCAACCTTGTCCCTGCTGCAGGCGGCATGCGCGCCTTCATGATCCGCGGGCTACGGTCCTTCCTTCACATGGTTGCTGCAAATGGCATCAGCATTTTGGTAGCTTTTTTTGCCCTGTCACTGATTGTGGGACTCGCCGCAGCTCTAGGGCCGCTTACAAACGCTGTGGCCATTGTGGCTGCCGGTTTTGTGATGTGGACCTCAATTGTCTTGACCAGCACAGCTCATCTCGCGATCGCGGCGGAAGCACGCGACCGGCGGGAAACATTGCCGTCCGCTTTTGTGCGCGCCCGGCTTTTCATGGTTCCTATCGCCGCGTCACTCGCGATCCTGTTCCTGCTTACCACCCTGCTTTACCTTACAGTGGGCAGCATGGCCATCAATCTGGTTCCGGAAGAATTTGAATTTCGTATGGCGCTAATTGTGGCTGGCTTTGTCGCCTACCTGACCTCAGCCCTGCATGTCGCCGCACTCTACAAAGTTCCTGACTTTCGCGACCTGCGCCCTTCTTAATCGGTTTCACCATTCCAGCGAAACGCTGGGCTGCGTTTCTCAAGAAAGGCTCTGACCCCTTCGGCCGCATCCGAGGCGCTGTGGGCGTCCTTGAACATTTTTGCAGTAACCCCATCGTCGTCGTGCTGGCCGTCAAGGATAAGACGGATGGTTTGCTTGATGCCCCGCACCGAATATTGCGACACCTGCGCCATCTGGTGCGCAAAGCCGAGGGTCTTTTCCGATAGCTCTTCAGCCGGAAAAATTTCGTCCACCAGGCCGATGCGCAGAGCCTCCTCCGCGTCCACTACCCTGCCGGTGAACAGCATGCTTTTTGCCTTCGCGGGCCCGACAAGGTCCATGAGCTGTTTGGTATCATTGAGCGGGTATATCAGCCCCAGCTTGGCGGGTGTGATGCCGAACCTCGCCGTATTGGCGGCAAATCGCATATCGCAGTGGATGGCAATGCCGCACCCACCGCCCATGCAGGCGCCGGACACCTGGGCAATGGTCGGCTTCTTGGCACGCGCCAGCGTCCGCTGCGCATCCCGGATAGCCAGGCGGTTGCTTTCCTGACGCTCTGGTGAGCCACCGATCTGCTCGAGCTCCGCGATATCAGCGCCCGCAGAGAAAGCCTTGTCGCTTGATGAACATACAATGATCACCCGCACATCCGGATCAGCGTCAAGCTGCGCTACAGCATGCGGGATAGACGCCCACATGGCTTCCGACATGGCGTTTCGCTTGTCGGGCCGATTGAGCACCAGGCGGCCGATGGCACCATCCTTTTCAAGAAATACTGGGCTTGTTGGATCGTTCAGGTCGGTCATGCGGTTCTACTTTCCTTGAAACAAGTTTTGCTGGCCTTAAAACAGGCTGTGCTGGCGTTCCTGCTCAGGTGCCTCAATACATTCTGGCCCCTCGGAACGGACATCATTCATGCGGCTGCTGACCATACGCCACTCAAAGGCGGTCTCGGGCATGAAGTCGAAACTTTCAAGAAAGCCACGCGGCAACGGGTCATGGGGCTTTAGCCAGGCATCATATTGGCCGGGCTTTACCACCAGCGGCATACGGCTGTGCAAACTACGCATTGGCCCGAGCGTAGGACCTGTCAGGATCGCCATCGTCTCCAGCCAATGGTCGCCTGTTGGGCCATGCCAGGTGGTCCAGATGCCGGCAAAAGCCTGTAAGCCGCCGCCAACCGGCGTAATCAGGAACGGCTGCTTTCGTCCCTGCAGGCTTTTCCACTCAAACCAGCCGTCAAAGGGCACCAGACAGCGCGTCCGCTTCATTGGAGAGCGGAACGATGGCTTTTCGATCACCGTTTCCATCCGCGCATTAATCAGCGGCTTGTCGCCCCGCTCCTTCTTCCATTCCGGCACCAGCCCCCATTCCACGGCAGCAAGCTCGCGCCTGCCGCCCTCAGCGTTCCTGACAATCAGCACAGGCTGGTTGGGGGCAATATTGTAGCGCGGGGGAATATGAGCATCTGCACGCACGCCGAAGGTTTTTATCATCGCATCCTTGGGCGATGTCATCAGATAGCGTCCACACATAAAGCCTTGCCTCTTTTGCCTTCCGCACCCATTGTTGGGACCATGTCCAAAGAAATAGCATGCTTATGACCGAAGCAAGTGAAAAGCCGGAGGTTAGGGAAAATCCCACTCGCCCCATCGTTGGTGTCGGCGCTGTGGTGATGAACGGCGACAATGTGCTCTTGATTAAGCGGGGCAAGCCCCCCAAGAAAAATGAGTGGAGCCTGCCTGGCGGGGCCCAGATGCTGGGCGAAACCACCTATGATGCAGTTGCGCGCGAAGTGCTGGAGGAAACCGGCCTCGTTATCCAGCCCACCTGCCTTCTGGACGTGGTCGATTATATCGACCGGGCACCTGATGGCTCGCTCGAATTTCACTATACGTTGATTGATTATCTTGCGCTCACGACAGACAGCCACCCAGTTGCGGGAACAGATGCGGTCGATGCCCGCTTTTTCCCTCTTGATGAAGCCCTTGCCCTTCCGCTATGGACAGAAACCCGCCGCCTGATCGAACTGGCGGCAGACAAGATGCGACAGCTTAGCGAAAGGCACTAACCATGACCGACAATAAACCATCCTCCCGCAGTGCGATTGGGATGCTGGCCCTGATTTTCGGTCTGATGGCCTATGCTTTCCTGGCGGCTGCCATAGGCGGCAAGCTGGCGGAAAGCTCAGTCGCGATCCAGAGCGTCTATTATCTTGTGGCAGGCCTTTTGTGGATCTGGCCCGCCAAAAAGCTCATCTACTGGATGGGCGGCAAGAAACCGGAATAGACAAAATAAAAGCCGCGACACTTGGTATCGCGGCTTTCTGGTTTTGATCCGGCCCGTTTTAGGTGCCAGGGAACTTATAATCCTTGAACTGGTCGCGCAGGTCCTTTTTGGAAATCTTGCCGGTGGCAGTGTGCGGAATCTCATCCACCATCACCACATCATCAGGCAACCACCATTTGACAACACGGGTTTCAAGGAAGGCGTTCATATCTTCGGTAGTGACCGTCTTGCCCTTTTCCGGCACAACGATCATCAGCGGACGTTCGTCCCATTTCGGGTGACGCATACCGATAACAGCTGCTTCCACCACGTCAGGATGCGCAACGGCCTCATTCTCGAGATCGATTGAACTGATCCATTCTCCGCCAGACTTGATCACATCCTTGGCGCGGTCAGTGATCTGCATATAGCCGTATTCATCAATGCAGGCGATGTCACCGGTGTCGAACCAGTTGTCGTCATCCAAGATCTTGCCACTGTCGCCCTTATAGTAGCTGTCGATCACCCATGGGCCACGCACCATCACGCGGCCAGAGGTCTTGCCGTCGCGCGGCATGATGTTGCCGTCATCGTCCTTGATGCACATCTCAACACCCAGAACCGACCGGCCCTGTTTGGTCTGAACATCCAGCTTTTCTTCTGGCGACAGGTTCGCAACAGCTGCGTTTTCACTGCCTAGGCTGCCTAGTGGGCTGGTTTCCGTCATGCCCCATGCGTGGTTCACGCGAACACCGTATTTTTCCTGGAAAGTTTTGATCATGCTTCTGGGCACGGCGGACCCGCCAATTGTAACAATTCCCAGCTTACCCATGTCCTTGCCCGTTGTTTCAAGATACTTGAGCATACCGGACCATACGGTGGGCACTGCTGCAGTTACAGTCACTTCCTCGTCCATGATCAGTTTGTGCAGCACGTCAGGTTCATGGTGCGGGCCGTTAAAGGCGATCTTCGCGCCCGTGGCCGCCGCCGCATATGGGATACCCCAGCTGTTTGCATGGAACATCGGCACAACCGGCAAAATGGTCGACAGGGATGAAATCCCCAGCGTATCCCCGGAAATTGCCAGCAGTGTATGCAGGAAATTAGACCTGTGGCTATAGAGAACCCCTTTCGGGTGGCCAGTCGTTCCGGATGTGTAACAAAGACCGCAAGCGGTATTCTCATCGAACGTCGGCCAGCTGTAGTTGCCGTCTTCCGCATCCAGCAGCTCCTCGTACGACAGCGCATTCGGCAGCTTGGTATCCGGCATGTGGTCGCGACCAACCATGATCACATAATGCTCAATGGTCTTGAGATGTTCATGGATCGCTTCAATCAGCGGCACAAAGGTGATGTCCAGCATCAGCACTTTGTCTTCTGCGTGGTTCATGATGTAGATCAGCTGTTCCGGGAACAGGCGCGGGTTCACCGTGTGGGTCACTGCCCCCATACCGGAAGCACCGTACCAGATCTCCATATGCCGGTGACTGTTCCAGGCAAGCGTCGCCACACGGTCACCTATGCCGACACCAAGACGCGCCAGCGCCTGCGCGCACTTCTTCGCACGCACAGCACAGTCGCTGTATGTATAGGCAAACTTTCCGCCCTCAGGCAGCAGCCCAACAATCTCGCGGCGCGGATGGTTTATTTCGGCATGCTCCAGGAATTTGGATACCAGCAACGGCCAGTCTTGCATCTGTCCAAGCACTTAGACTTCTCCCCATAATCGAAAACAAAACGCCGCTGCCTTCCCAAACAGCGGTAGATTCAGGCGTTTGTTTGACTATAGGTCTGCACCAACGCTTTTCAAACGCTTTGTGACGCTTTTTCGTCAGCCTTGGGTGACTTCAAGCGTGCAGCTATCCAACTGATGCGGGTCATCAGGGTCTGCGCGGAACGCCGCATGATCGACCACACCATCCTTTGCCGCTGTGATCAACCACACCCATCCCCGCTCAACCGATTGTGCTTTGTCCGCATCGGACGGTCTGGCGACGCCATTGGGGTGGCTGTGCCAGACGCCGACAATCTGTGGCCCACCTGCCCGCGCCGCCTTCTGCATCAGTATGTGCATACCGGGATCAATCTCGAAACTGGTTTCCGGGTTACCTTCGGTGACATTCTCGGTCACAACGGCTTGGGTGATGGTAACAACACCTCCTGCCGCCTCCCCCAGAAGAAGGGCACACGCTTCATGGGGCTCAGCCTGCCAGGCCGTCCGCTCCAGCATTTCCACAAGGGTGGTGCTCAGCCGGACCGTTACTGCTTCTGCCATACCAGCGGCACATCCACTTTGGCCTGTTCGCCCGTCAGGCGGTTCAACGTAACGATGGTGTCACCTTCGTTAGAGCGGAAATGGAATATCATTTCAGCGCCCTCGGCACTAACGGACACAAGCGTCGCGCCCACCGGCCGTTCAACAGAGAAATCGCCGTAAGACCGCGCAGGTACTGCAGCAGGTTCGGCAACCACGGGACCGGCATCCCCTTCATCCATCAGGCTTTCAGCGGCACGTTCGGAGATTTTGTAGACCATCAAGCCAACCATCGCGAGAATGGCAATTCCAAGCCCGATCACTAAGAGCTTCATGCCGGTATGCTTCGGCACTGCCTCTTCTTCAGCCCCCGAAACCGGAGCACCTTCATTCTGGGGCGTGACTTTTTCGTCTTGTGGCATCATAAGATGTCTCCATGAGCGACACATTCAAAATCGATATCGGGCCGGACCAGGTCGGCAGCCGCCTTGATAAAGTGCTTGCGGACGCAATGCCAGACATTTCGCGTTCCCGCCTCAAGGCCCTGATTGAAGGCGGCCAGGTTCTTGAGCTGCATTCAGGCGGCAAGATCAGCGCATCGCGCAAGATAAAAGCGGGTGAAAGCTACCAGGTCAATATCCCTGCACCCGAGGACCCAGAGCCGCAGGCTGAAGACATCCCGCTTGATATCGTATTCGAGGACGAGCACCTTATTGTCGTCAACAAAGCGCCAGGCATGGTGGTCCATCCGGCGGCAGGCAGCCCATCCGGCACGCTTGTAAACGCACTTCTGCACCACTGTCATGGCAGCCTGAGCGGCATCGGCGGCGTGAAGCGCCCGGGCATTGTGCACCGCATCGACAAGGATACAAGCGGCCTTCTGGTGGTCGCCAAACATGACAAGGCCCACAACGGCCTTGCGGAACAGTTCGCCGACCATTCCATCGAACGGTTATATACTGCTGTGTGCAAGGGGCACCCTGTGCCGCCAAGTGGGCGGATCGAAGGCAATATCGCGCGCCATCCGGTCGACAGGAAGCGCATGGCCGTCACGGACCACGGCGGCAAATGGGCGGCGACCCATTACCGCACCCAGGCGCACTTCGCCCAAAACGGCATCGCCATCGCAAGCCTGATCGAATGCCAACTTGAAACCGGACGCACCCATCAGGTGCGTGTCCACATGGCCCATATTGGCCACCCGCTGGTGGGAGACCCCGTTTACGCGCGTTCAACCGTGCCGGGCAGCATCAAAGGCGCAGCGCGTGCAGCGCTCCAGTCCTTCAAGCGTCAGGCGCTCCACGCCCGCCTGCTCGGTTTTCAGCACCCAATCACCGGTGAGACCTTTAAATTCGAGAGCGACTTACCATATGACATGAAAGAGCTTTTGGAGACACTGGCACCCTACCGGGTGTAGGTGCCTCTTTTTTGCGTGTTTGACGAGGACCAGAAAGCCGCAGTAAACTAAGCGGCAAACAATAAAAGCGGTTAGGGATAGGAATATGTCGACTCCAAGTAACTTGCCCACTTTGTCACCTGAAGGCAGCCTGAGCCAATACCTGCAGGACATCCGGAAATTCCCGATGCTCGCGCAGGAAGAGGAATATATGCTGGCCAAGGCCTGGACCGAGCATGAGGACCGCGAGGCTGCCCACAAACTGGTAACCAGTCACCTGCGCCTTGTGGCAAAAATTGCCATGGGATACCGCGGTTACGGCCTGCCTGTCGCAGACCTGATCGCAGAAGGCAATGTGGGGATGATGCAGGCTGTAAAACGCTTTGACCCCGAAAAAGGCTTCCGTCTGGCTACTTACGCCATGTGGTGGATCAGGGCCGCAATCCAGGAATATATCCTGCGCAGCTGGTCGCTGGTGAAAATCGGCACCACGGCTGCCCAGAAGAAGCTATTCTTCAATCTGCGCCGCACCAAGGGACAGATCGCAGCGGTCGAGGAAGGTGACCTGACACCAGAGCATGTAGCCAAGATCGCCAAGAAACTTGATGTGCCGGAAGACGATGTCATCAGCATGAACCGTCGCATGTCGGCGATGGACCATTCCCTAAACGCACCGCTGCGTGCCGACGCAGAAGGCGAATGGCAAGACTGGCTGGTGGATGAGAACCCAGACCAGGAAACACTCGTTGCTGACAAGGAAGAGCGAGACCAGCGGCTTGAGCTTCTGGAAAACGCCATGGCGGACCTCAATGATCGCGAGCGGCACATCTTCCAGGAACGCCGCTTGGCGGAACCACCGAAAACGCTTGAGGAACTAAGCCAGGAATATGGTGTCAGCCGCGAACGTGTGCGCCAGATCGAAGTACGGGCATTTGAAAAGGTTCAGAAAGCCATGCGTCTTGCGGCCTCAGAAGCCGGTCTTGGCAATCCGCCCACACACTAGCAAGCGGCCATAATAGCCCTTTAGGCACCAGGGCGGCGCCCCTGCTGAGCCCAGGCAGGCTCTTCCTCGGGCCCGTCCTTATCACCAAGCACGTCCGCACCCCAAAGCTCAATAAGGCCTTGGCGCTGCTGATTCAATGACTTGATGCGCTCCTGCGCCAGACTTTGCAACACGATGGCAGCAACCATAGGTCCAACATGAACGAGCGCGTACCCAACAGCAGAAGCACCATACATAGTGGCTAGGTTGATCGGATTGGCCAGAATGAACATCAACTCCCTGGGCTGATCCATGACAGCGGCAACAAATGGCAACACACCCGCAATATTCATAAAGCCAACGCATTGCACGCGTTCAGCCTTATTGACTCCCTTGGCAGTCAGGCCCAGCACCATAGTTGGTGCCAAGCCGACAATGGCAACACCAACGGCTGGCAAACTGAAGATAGCAAGGCCAATCAGGCCTGCGACCAACAGCGGCCCGAACGCGCTCACCTCCTGGCGTTGGTTGATCCGCCGGCGCATCCGCATTGGTGTAGGTTGCTTTTTCTTCTTCGCCATTCTTTTTCCCACAGGTTCCTTATCTGGGTCGCGTCTATCCAGAGAAGAAGGACATAAATCCTACAAATAACATGACAACAAGGGCAACTAAACGACTGCCGCGCAGCCCTTTCACCCTCGCATCTGGGTCAGTAGGCTGAATCTTGCGCGTAAGCCTGGCCTTTTCCCGGTCCAGTTTCATGAGGGCAGTTCTCGCCTGGGCGAACTCCCGAGAATCCTCAACCTGAATTCGCGACATGTTCAGCTCGCTGGTCAACTTGTGTACGTCACCACTTTTCTTCACCTTTTCGAGGAGTGCACTCACACGCTCCCGGCGTTTCTTGTTCTTCAGTGCCTTCACCGATGTGGACAATCCATCAACCATTTTTTCTGTCAGATTATGCAAGGGCTCAAGCTTGAAACGGCGCTGCAACATACCGAAGAACTCGGCACTCAGGCTGTTCAGTCGCACCGGGTCATTCTGCGCAGCTGCAATCTTGTTGAAGTCTCGCTCAAGGTCACTGCCGTGTGCTGTACAGAATGCAGCGATGTGACGGTCCAACAATACGCTTTTCAGCTGCCCCGTTGCGGCAAGGCGGTCCAGCGCCCTCATCATCTGCTTGATAGACCCGATCCAGACATTGTTGAAGCGCTGGCTGACGCAGGGCAAAATCGGGTTCATGGCATAAAGAACCCGCTCCATGCCACGTCCGAGCGACTTGCTGCTGCCATGAATCATGATTGGCCGCAGGCCACGCACCTGTGTCATGAAGCGCTCATTGCGCTCACCACAGATTTCCGCCAGTGCGTTGAGGAACCTTTCATCGAACAAGTCCAGGATCACACCAATCAGATCACGGTCTTCGCGGGAAAAGGCGTCAGCAAGGGCAGACGGCAATCCATCAAGAAAGAAAGAATGCCCCTTGAAACGGACTGGCCCCGTAGGGTGCAGGAACATACAGACCCGGGCAACCATTTTATAGTCATCTGGCCGTGTGCCACCAAGCCCGCCGCCTGGCACGACATTGAGCGTCGCTTCGAGCCGCTCGGTCAATATCTCGTCACGGAAGGACAATTGCACCCAAGCCGGGAAATCGATTCCCTTCAGAAAGTTTGCTGCCTCCCGCGGGTCACGTGCGAAAGCATCGGCCAGGAGCCTTCGGTCCACATAGGCCACGCCCTTGAAGCTGGTGGGCCGGTTCATGGACCAGGCCTTCATGCTTGTCCGCTTCGGTTTGCCTACGCCCTCGAACCAGTCAAGGATATCTTCCGCGCCCCATCGTTCATCTTCATCATCCGCCATGAGGCCCCGGATCAGGTTCCCCAGAGCGCCAGGTATTTCACGGCCACCCCCCAACGCCCAAAATGAACTCTGGTTGACCCGTGCCATCAATAGACTGTCCCGGTCCTTGCCTTGCCAAAGCGCTTCACCGAAATAAAGGCTCTGCAGGCAGGCGCCCAGCTGGTAAAAATCGCTTTCGATATCGCCATCGCCACGCGCAGTTTCGTCCGCGAGCGCAAGCTTCAGCGGCTCCAGCGCAAAAGGGTGTTTGAAACCCGGCGGGGCGCTATAGCATTCACCGATACAGACTTCGTCACCATCGGGCGCGGCAAAAAACAGGTTGGTAGGCTTGATACTGCGATGGGTAAAGCCACGCTTGTGAACCGCCGCAATTGCCTTCAGCGCTGAAAGGACGATGCTCTGCCTTAGCTTGTTGGTGTTGACGCGCGGATGCACCTTGCCATCCGGTCCGAACAAGGCACCACCGGTTGGACGCTCAAAGATAGTAACCAATCGCTGACGCTGCCCGCCCATATCCAAGTTCATCAGGCCGCGATCAATGGGGTTCACCACATTGGCAACGGGGCGGCTTTTCAAGCTTTTATAGACTTCATTCCGAACAGGAATGGTGGGGTGCTGCACTAGGGCATAGATATCTTTGCCCGGTCGCTCCTTGTCGACAGCCATGAAGGCATCGCCGCCATACGTGGTGAATTCGGGCAGCGGCGCAGACGTCTTCACGTCGTACCGGTCACCGAAAGCGCTCTGACCGCCCGGAACTGGTGTATTATCACCACTCAAGCCCAAATCCCCTTACATGCAAAAGCCGGCGCTCTCGTGCCCCATGACAGCGCTAGACTTCTATTCTGTACCCCGTTATGCGGGAATACAGTTAACATTAAAATCATATTACCTTTAGATGCAATAGTTCCACAAAAAAAACGCCGCCTCTCCGGGGAGTTAGCGGCGTTTTGTGTCTATTTCGCTTAAGCTGGGAAATGCAGCAAACGCATTAATCCAGGAATGGATCGCGCACCAGAATGGTGTCATCCCGCTCAGGACTTGTGGACAAAAGCGCCACAGGCACACCAATCAGCTCTTCGATACGGCGAATATATTTCACTGCGGTCGCCGGCAAATCCGCCCAACTGCGGGCGCCAAACGTGCTTTCCTGCCAACCTTCCAGCGTCTCGTAAACAGGCTCAACCTCGGCCTGATCTTCCATGCCGTATGGCAGATAATCAATCACTTCGCCCTTATGCTTGTACCCCACGCAGACCTTGAGTTCCTCAAGTCCGTCAAGCACATCCAGTTTGGTGAGAGCGATACCGGTCACACCACCAATGGTCAGGCTCTGACGAACTAGCACGGCATCGAACCAACCGCAGCGGCGGGAACGGCCGGTAACGGTACCGAACTCGTGGCCCTTTTCGCCCAGATATTGACCAATCTCGTCGTTCAGTTCGCTCGGGAACGGGCCCGAGCCAACGCGGGTTGTGTATGCTTTGGTGATACCGAGAACATATCCCAGTGACGACGGCCCCATGCCGGAACCGCCAGCAGCCTGGCCTGCGATGGTATTGGACGACGTCACAAAGGGGTACGTACCGTGGTCAACGTCCAGAAGCGTGCCTTGCGCGCCTTCAAACAGAACCTTCTTGCCTGCCTTGTCGGCATCATCAAGCGTGCGCCATACGTTGGTTACATAGGGCAGAATCTCAGCCGCCATTTCCATCAGCTCGTCAGCGATAGCATTGCCGTCGATCTCGTCATGGCCAAGGCCGCGACGAACAGCGTTATGATGCGTCAGTGCCACTTCAAGACGCGCCTCAACCATCTCGCGGGACTGCAAATCGCAAACGCGGATCGCGCGGCGGCCAACCTTGTCTTCATATGCAGGACCAATGCCGCGACGGGTAGTGCCAATCTTGACACCTTTGGTGGCGTCTTCACGAATGGCATCCAGTTCGCGGTGATAGGGCATGATCATGGTGGCGTTGGCAGCAATCTGCAGCGACTGTGGATTGATATCCACGCCCTGCCCGCGCAGCGTCTCCATCTCCTTGAGGAGCGCCCAAGGATCAACAACAACACCGTTGCCGATAACGCTGGTTTTACCGCCACGCACGATACCGGATGGCAGCAGGGACAGCTTATAGACGTTTCCGTCGATCACGAGCGTATGGCCGGCGTTATGGCCGCCCTGGAAGCGCACTACCACATCAGCGCGTTCAGAAAGCCAATCGACAATCTTGCCCTTGCCTTCATCGCCCCATTGGCTACCGACGACAACAACGTTGCCCATGCGAAATCCCCTTTACTGGTCTCTTAAAAACAGAGCTTTTATACGGGTCGAACCCGTTCATCAAGCAAGATATGGCTGCAACCAAGGCGCTTTGCTTCAGCAAGCGGGTCAGCACCCGCATCAAGGCCCTGCACTGTACGCCAGCCGTCTGCCCGCAACTTATTGCCATCACTGGCTTTTGTACCATGTGGCAGGAAAAGATGATCGGCCTTTTTGGCCGCAGGAAGCGCCTTCATCAGACTATCCAGATAGACGGAAAAACCGGTCGCTTCCTCTTCATGACCGTCAGGATGGGACACCATATAGCGCCCACCGCGGCCCAGTTCACCCTCACCACCCTTGGCGAAAAGCGCGAATCCAATTCCGCTCTTATACTCAAACCCATGGCTTTCGCACGGGTCGATCGTCAGCGACAGGTCAGGCAGGCGGATCTCCACCATTTCGGTCAGGCGGCTGAGACGGGCGACAAGCTTGCCGGCGCCGCCTTTGAGCTCAAGGCCAGACAGCATATCATTGGCCTGCTTTGCCGGCCCAGCGGCCTGCAGCAATTTCTCGAACGCAGACCGGCTCGCGTCAGGCAGGATCGCTAGCCCGCCGATATCCTTGGCCTCAAGGGCCTCCATCACGCTTTCGCGCACATCACCTGAAAGCTTGTGCTGGTCGCACATCATGGCCACCAGCGGAGCGACCGTGAGATCCAGCGACAATTCACCGATTCCCACTGCAGCGAGCGCCTCAACAGCGACTGCAATCACCTCGAGCTCAGCCTCAAGACTTGGGCTGCCGACAAGTTCCACGCCCGCCTGAACAAACTGGCGGGTTGGGCGCAGCTGACTGCCTTTGGTACGCAGGACATTGCCGGTATAAGCAAGCCTGAGCGGGCGCGGTGCGTCCGCAAGGCGCGTGGATGCAAGCCGCGCCATCTGGATGGTCATGTCGGCCCGAACCGCCATCATGCGCTGGGTGTCAGGGTCCATCAGACGGAACATCTGCTTGGCGCGGGTTTTCCCGGCGCCCACAAGCAGACTGTCTTCATATTCTACAAGAGGCGGGGCCACACGGTCGTATCCATGCGACAGGAATGTATCCACCAAACCGCGCACCAGGGCTGCTTCTTGTTCAGCCTTTGGCGCCAGTTGATCACGAAAGCCTTCCGGCAGAAGTGCCTGGCGTGCGTATGCACCACCCGCCATCTGTTTCATTGGACCATTCACTTGTCAATTGACCACTAAACGTGGCCCCTCTCATTCAACTTGGCAAAAGTCCTTCGGCTTCGCCTCAGTGTACTTTTGCCAAAAGGGACATTAAAAAACTGGATCTTGAAGCGGTTCTGCAATCCAGTTTTGCTTTTTTGCCAATGAAATCCACCCATAGGTGGATTTCACCAGATAAAATCTTGAAAACAAAAAGAAGAGCAGCCTCAAGCTTTGTTTTCGCATTTCAAATCTGAATAAAAGTACACCGAGCGGAAGCGAGGGACTTTTATTCAAGCATTAAAACGTCAGACGTTTTGCCTGCCGTACATGCGCGAGAGCCGCCACCTGGTCAAGAACAATATCCTGAACCGGCTGGTCAACCGCCACAAGGCATACTGCCTCTTCGCCCTCGATCTTACGGCCGAGCGCGAAGGTCGCGATGTTCACGCCGTTGTAACCCAGAAGCGAACCAAGTGCACCGATGAAACCAGGTTTGTCATCGTTGATGACATAGAGCATATTCGGCTCAACTTCAGCCTCAAGGCGCACGCCGTTGATTTCCACGATCCGTGGCGCCTGGTTGGCGAACAACGTCCCGGTTACAGTGCGGGTCTGCTTTTCGGTTTCAACTGTCAGCTTGATCAGCGTATGATAGTCGCCCTCACGGTCGTGCTTCACTTCCGTTACCTGGATATTACGCTCTTTCGCAATAACCGGCGCGTTCACCATGTTGACGCTGGACATCAGCGGCGACAACAGGCCTTCAAGCACAACGGCCGTCAGCGGCTTGGTATTCAGTTCAGCCACAGCACCTTCATATTCAACCATGATACGCTTCAGGCCATGCTCCGTCAGCTGGCCGGCAAATCCACCGATTTGCTCGGCAAGCGTCATGTAAGGCTTCAGCTTTGGCGCTTCCTCAGCAGACAGCGACGGCATGTTGAGCGCGTTCGTAACACCACCCGTGAGCAGGTAATCGGCCATTTGTTCAGCAACCTGCAGCGCCACATTCACCTGTGCTTCTGTGGTGGATGCGCCAAGGTGCGGCGTACAGATAACATTGTCATGACCAAAGAGCGGGTTATCGGTCGCAGGCTCAACCTCGAACACGTCCAGGGCTGCGCCAGCAACCTTACCGCTGTTGAGCGCGTCAAGAAGCGCTGCTTCATCGATCAGGCCGCCACGGGCACAGTTCACGATCCGTACGCCGTCTTTCATTTTCTTGAAGGCCTCAACGCCCACAACGCCGCGCGTCTGGTCGGTGAGTGGCGTGTGAAGCGTGATCACGTCAGCCTTGGCGAACACGTCATCGAGCTCAACCTTGGTGATGCCAAGGTCCGCCGCGCGCTCGGGCGCAAGGAAAGGATCATAGGCAACGACTTTCATCTTGAGGCCCAGCGCACGCTCTGCCACCACGGAACCGATGTTGCCGCAACCGATCAGGCCCAGTGTTTTGCCGGTGATTTCCATGCCCATGAATTTGGACTTTTCCCATTTGCCAGCATGCGTGGACGCATTGGCCTGCGGGATCTGGCGCACAAGCGCCATCATCATGGCGATGGCATGCTCAGCTGTGGTGATGGAGTTACCGAAAGGCGTATTCATAACCACCACACCAGCGTTGGTAGCGGCTGGCACATCCACGTTATCCACGCCGATACCTGCGCGACCAACAACCTTCAGGTTCTTGGCAGCCTCGAGAACCTTCGGCGTTACTTTTGTGGAAGACCGGATAGCCAGGCCATCATAGTCGCCAATAATTTTCAGAAGCTCGTCCTTGTCCAGGCCGGGCTTATAGTCAACTTCCACACCGCGATCTTTGAACGTCTTCTCGGCAAGTGGGCTCATTTTATCGGAAATCAGCACCTTAGGCATGATCGTTCCTTCTCTATCAAATCTGTTTTTTTGAAATGGCGGGGCCACACAGCGATGGCCGGGCCCCTGCCGATACAATCTGTTTTAGGAATGCGCCGCTTTAGCTTCAGCATAGGCCCAATCAAGCCACGGCGTCAGTGCAGCAAGGTCTGCGGCTTCCACAGTCGCACCGGTCCAGATGCGAAGACCCGGAGGGGCATCGCGGTAGGCACCGATATCATAGGCCACGCCTTCAGCATCCAGGATGGAGGCCAGCTTCTTCGGCACAGCCGCCTGTGCTTCTGCGTCAAGGGAGGCGAACCAAGGGTCCACAACCTTCAGGCACACGCTGGTGTTGGACCGTGTGGCCTTGTCTGCCGCCAGGAAATCAACCCAGTCGGTTTTTGCGACCCAGTCTTCAAGAACCTTCAGGTTGGCTTCAGACTTGGCGATCAGACCCTTGAGGCCACCAAGGTCTGCAGCCCACTCAAGCGCGTCGATATAGTCTTCAACGCAAATCATGGACGGGGTATTGATGGTTTCGCCCACAAAGATGCCCTCGATAAGCTTGCCACCTTTCGTGAGGCGGAATATCTTCGGTAGCGGCCAGGATGGCGTGTAGCTTTCAAGACGCTCAACGGCGCGGGGGCTGAGGATGATCACACCGTGCGCAGCTTCGCCGCCCAGCACCTTCTGCCAGCTGTAGGTCACAACATCGAGTTTTTCAAACGGCAGGTCCATCGCGAAAGCGGCCGAAGTGGCGTCGCAGATGGTCAGGCCTTTGCGGTCAGCGTCGATCCAGTCACCGTTCGGCACTTTCACACCACTGGTGGTACCGTTCCAGGTAAACACGACATCATTGTCGAAATCGACCGCGTCCAGATCCGGCAAGTTGCCGTAATCCGCATCAAACAGGCGTACTTTTTCAAGTTTCAGCTGTTTGGCAACATCTGTTACCCAGCCAGAGCCAAAGCTTTCCCAGGCAAGCATATCAACGCCGCGCGCACCCAGAAGCGACCAGAGCGCCATTTCAACGGCGCCGGTGTCGGAACCGGGCACAATACCAATGCGGTAGTCCGCAGGCACACCTAGAACTTCACGAGTTTTATCGATGGCGTATTTCAGCTTAGCCTTGCCAGGCTTAGACCGGTGAGACCGCCCCGTAAGGGCGTCATTAAGCGCGTCCACGCTCCAACCTGGACGCTTTGCACATGGGCCAGAGCTGAACTCGGGCCGTGCGGGTGCCGTGATAGGCTTTGTCATATCGCTATCCTTCCAGATAGTTGCGCCTCGTTGGGGAGGCGTGTCCCAAAGGTTATGCCGACCTTACAGACGACC
Source organism: Kordiimonas lipolytica (assembly GCF_001550065.1). Next base: position 251,077 of record NZ_LRUB01000035.1, on the reverse strand, counting down.
GGTTCCCAGTTGGGGGAACTACCAAGGCCGGAAACTAGCGATATGGGCGCCGAAGTCAACGAAAGATTTGTGTCGACATGCAGAAGTTTTTGTAACGATATTTCACGCGCGAAAAATCATCAGGATTCCGAAGGGTTAGCGCTCCGTTCGCGTATCTATACAAAACACCGGCCCTGCCCGGTCACGACAATGCGGAGGAAAATATGCGCGTGCGAGTCTTTCATTACATCCTCTTCGGTGCTGCCTTCAGCCTAACTGCATGTACGGGCGGGCCAGAACGCGGCGGAAGAAATCATTTGGATGGTCCTCCACAGATGGACATGAACCCTGAAGCACATGCTGAACGTGTGGAACAGGTTTACCGCCTGTATGTTGAGCGCTGGGACTATAACGGCGACGGTGAAGCCACCTGCGATGATATCAATGTCCAGCGCAGCCGTCTGTTCCGAATGCTGGATCAAAACAAGGATGGCAAGTTGGTCTCGGGCGAATATCGCCACGCCAAGTTTGAAGACAAAAGCTTCATGTTCTTTGATTTCCTACGCGTCGACACCAACGGAACCGGTGCAGTGGAACTGGAGGAAATGGAGGCCGTACCGCACAGCCAATTTCTGAACGCGGATGGTGACGGCAATTGCACCATCAGCCCCCATGAAGCCATGGCCATGGTTCGCCACACACAAATGAGCGGAGGCAAAGACCACGGCCCGGGTAGCAAAAGCGGCCGGGGTGGCCGCGCACCCCGAGGCGGCAGCCCGATGGTAACGGGCGATTAGCGGCTTGCCGTGGTTTCGACTTCATCAAATGCTGTGACCCAGAAATGGGACGACAGGCGGTCGATCGACCGTGTCTGGGCGTTCATGACAATCGCAAAGCCTATGTCCAGGTCCTTGGAATAGGACACGAAGCTTCTGAAGCCGCGCACGCCGCCTGAGTGCAGTACCACGTCCTGGCCGTCGACCGCATAGATGCGCCAACCGAAGCCATAGTGGGCGTCCGTCAGCTTGCCGCGCCACCCCCGGCGCCTGAGTTCGCGCGATGTATCCACGCGTTTCTCCGTCACCATCTTCAGGACGGGAGACGGCAACACGGCGTCATTATAGCCCATCTGAGCCACTACCCATTTGGCAAGGTCTTCAATGCTGGCATTGACACCGGCGGCGGGCATGACACGGTAATAATTACGGTCCACCATCACCCTGATCCAGCCGTCGCGGCGAGTAAAAATATGCGGTTCCGCCCGGTTGGCCGTTGAAAGATAGGCTTCCAGTCCCAGGGAGGCATGGTTCATTCCAAGAGGCTTAAGCAGCCGACTTTCCACAAGTGATGGATAGCTTTTTCCTGTCGTATTTTCGATCGCTGGCTCAATCAGGCTGAAAAGAATGTTCTGGTAGCCATAGCATTCACCTGGCTGGCACATGGGCTCAATCCGGTCGAACCGCGGCACGATCTTCTCAAGAGTCCATCCGTCCTCAAGCATATTGTCGTATGCGTTTGGCGTGATGCCCGCGCTGTGGCTCAGCAGATGCTTCAGCTTCACTTTGCCCGCGAATCCGTTTGTCTTGAACTTGAGCTCGGGTACGAATTTCGTCACCGGCGCTTCAAGGTCCAACGTGCCTTCACGCGCCAGAATGGCCGCCAGGTCCGCGGCAAACGTCTTTGAAACGGACGCAAGCCGAAAAACCGTCTGGCTGGTCACCGGCAGGTCGGCGTCAACGGCGCGGGTGCCGTATACCTTCACCGCGACAACGCGACCGCCCTTGATAATGGCGTAAGCTGCACCCGGCACTTTGTTGGTTTCCACCTCGCGCAGGAACTCTTTCTCAAAATCAGGTATCAGCCCGGCCGCTTGCGCTCCCGCCATACCCCCAAAGAGTGTTACCCCCAAAATACCACTGAGCTTTACTGCCTTCAGACGTTTCACACCAAGTCCCTGTTTAAAGTTCATCCTGCAAAAAGCGCGTGATCACCCGCGCCGCCAGTTCCGGCTTTTCCGCATGCAACCAGTGGCCCGTGCCCTCCACGGTGCGCACAGTGGCCTTCGGAAACAGGCGCAAAATAGTATCCCTGTGCTCTGCAGTAACATAATCCGATTCCCCGCCGCGCAGAAACAACACCGGCGTATCAACCGGGTCACCATCGACGCCCGCAACTATGGAGTCATAATCATCCCGGATCGCGTCAAAATTCAGGCGCCAGCGCCAAATTCCGTCACTCGCCCTTCGCCAATTTGTCAGAAGAAAACTGAGGACATCTGCTTCCCGGACATATGGCGCCAGAATGGTCTCTGCGCCAGCCCTGTCCTGCGGTGCAGCTTTAGCAACTTTCGCCATGCCCTTGAGAATAGCATCGTGGTGACGGCTGTATGCCACCGGGGAGATGTCCCCCACGACCATGCGGTCAATGCGCTCTGGCGCCAGAAGCGCCATCTGCATCGCAACTTTGCCGCCCATCGAATGGCCGAATACATGGGCCTTGTCGATTCCCTCGCGGTCCATCACATCGAAGATGTCTTCAGCCATTTCACCATAGCTGTTTGTCGGGGCATGGGGGCTGCGGCCATGGTTACGGTGATCCACCATCACCATGCGGAAGTCATTTTCCATCGCACGCGCCAGCCCGCCCAAATTGTCTGCCGATCCGAAAAGGCCGTGCAGCATCACAAGCGGCGGGCCGTCACCGCGAGTCCGGTAAAACAGATCCATTAGTCGATATCCAGGTGTACGCGGGCGTGGCCAAGCGGGCCATGGCCAGCGCCAAACCCAGGAGCTGCCTTGATGGCAAGATGGACAAAAGTGTGAGCTTTTTCAAACGCAGCTTCCAATGACAGGCCCGCCGAGAGCAAGGCTGCCATGGCACTCGCAAGCGTGCAGCCTGTGCCGTGCGTACTCTTGGTATCAATGCGGTCGCTTGTGATCCGGCATTCGCCTTTGGCACTAACGAGAACATCAGTGGAGGTCGGGCCTTCCAGATGCCCGCCTTTGATCAACACAGCTTCCGCGCCGGTTTCCAGAATATCGTTCGCGGCTGCTATCATGTCATCCACGCTATTGATCAGGCGGCCGGTCAGCACTTCGGCTTCATTGGCATTCGGCGTCACGAGGCTGGCATGGCTGATCAGTGTCTTAAGGGCTGTAACCGCATTTTTCTGCAACAGCATGCTGCCGGAAGTCGCCACCATCACAGGGTCGACCACCAGATCTCCATCGAAAGCCACATCGTCGATAACGGCCAAAACGGTTTCGATCACAGCTTCATCATGCAGCATGCCGGTTTTGATCACATCAGCACCAATGTCGGAAAGAACCGCCCGCATTTGAGATGCGACAATCCCGGGCGCCATAGCCTCTACACCTGTCACGCCCTTGGTGTTCTGGGTTGTGACCGCTGTAACCGCCGTGGCCGCATATTGGCCCAGCATGGTAACTGTCTTGATGTCGGCCTGCAGGCCCGCGCCGCCAGAACTGTCAGAGCCTGCGACGATCAACACTCTTCCCATCTGCTTCGGTTTCTGTTCCATGCTTTCTGGCCTTCCCATTATGCGCTTGCTTCAATCTCGGCACAAATCTGGTCCACGACCCGGTTCACCATGGCCTCATCATCGCCTTCCGCCATGACCCGGATCACAGGTTCGGTGCCCGACTTGCGAATGACAAGACGACCTGAGCCGTTCAGTTCCTGTTCCGCCGAAGCAATCGAGGCTTTGACCCCGTCTGTTGCCAGCGGATCACCACCCTTGAAGCGTACATTCTTCAATAATTGTGGCACCGGCTCGAACTGGCGGCAGACTTCAGACGCTTTCTGACCTGACTGCTTGATTTCCGTCATCACTTGAAGGGCGGCGATCAAGCCATCGCCCGTGGTTGCGAAATCGCTCAACACGATGTGGCCAGACTGCTCACCGCCCACATTGAAGCCGTTCTTTCGCATGCGTTCCACTACATAGCGGTCGCCTACTTTGGTTCGTTCCAGCTTGAGGCCGTCAGCCTCAAGAAGGCGCTCCAGACCAAGGTTGGACATTACGGTGCTAACAAGCCCCCCGCCCTTCAGTACACCGCGCTTGTGCCAATTGCGGGTGATAAGAGCCATAATCTGATCACCGTCAACGATGGTGCCGTTTTCATCACAAAGGATAAGGCGGTCGGCATCACCATCAAGTGCGATACCAAGGTCAGCGCCCTCAGTCACCACACGTTTGCACATGGCCTCCGGGTGGGTGGACCCACAATCCTTGTTAATGTTGAAACCATTCGGCGCGACACCGATGGATACAACATCCGCGCCCAGCTCCCACAAAACCATAGGCGCCACCTTGTAGGCTGCGCCGTGCGCACAATCGACAACCACCTTCAGGCCATCGAAGGTCACACCATGCGGGACGGTGGCCTTCGCCGATTCCACATATCGCCCGCGCGCATCTTCAAAGTGTAACGCCTTGCCGAGCTTTTCAGACGGAACAAGAGCTTCATGAAAACCGTTGTCGATCTTTGCCTCAATGGCCAGTTCGGTTTCGTCCGAAAGCTTATAGCCATCGGGGCCGAAAAACTTGAGACCATTGTCATGATGCGGGTTGTGGCTTGCGGATATCATCACCCCCAAGTCAGCACGGAACGATTTTACCAGCATTGCAATGGCCGGTGTAGGCATCGGCCCTACGGTAATCACATCCATCCCTGCAGCAATAAAGCCCGCCACCATAGCCGGCTCATACATATAGCCGGAACGGCGGGTATCCTTACCGATCACCACCCGGTGGACATGGTCGCCACGGCGGAAAACCCGGCCGGCAGCCAGGCCCACCTTCATCGCGACATCTGGGGTCATGAAGCCCTGATTGACCTCACCCCGCATGCCATCCGTGCCAAAATATTTCCGGCTCATACCCAAGTCCCTGATCGTCAAATGAATGGAAATCTAAAATTGGGGGCAATTGTAACCAGTTCGGCCTCAAGCGTCCACATGGAAGGCATGTTCAACCAACCTTAAGCCCCCGTCCCCATCATGGCGGCGTCATGCATGGCCTGCGCTAGCCTGACAGCCTGGACGGTTTCCGCCACATCATGGACACGGACGATCTGCATGCCTTGCTCCACCCCTTTAAGCGCAGCAGTAAGGGAACCAGGCATACGCTTGTCCGCTTCCTCTTCGCCTGTGATAGCACCAATGAAGCGCTTTCTTGACGCCCCAAGCAGGACCGGGCAACCAAGGTTATGGAAGAATGCCAAACCATTCATCAGCGCCAGATTATCTTGCACAACGCGCTTACCGAACCCGATACCTGGGTCAACAATCAAGCGGTTGCGGTCAATACCGGCGGCGACGCAAGCCTCAATACGGGTTTCCAGGTAATCGTACACATCCAGAAGTACATCGTCATAGTCCGGCGCGTCCTGCATGGTCTTGGGCGTGCCCTGAGAGTGCATCAGGATGATCGGCGCGTCTGTCGCGACGGCCGCCTTCATGCTGTCCCGGTCATATGTAAGGGCAGATACGTCATTGATAATATGGGCGCCCGCTTCCACCGCTTTTGTCATCACCGTTGAATGTCGGGTGTCGACGGAAAGCGGAATGCCGTCGGCGGCGAGCGCTTCGATTACCGGCACAACACGCTCTGCTTCCTCGCCCTCCCATACGGGCGTTGCACCGGGGCGCGTGCTTTCACCGCCGATGTCGATGATGTCCACACCTTCGGCCCGCATCTGGCGTCCGCGCCTGATTGCCGCATCCGTATCCAGGAATTTGCCGCCATCAGAGAAACTGTCCGGCGTGACATTCAATACGCCCATCACCAAAGGGCGACTGAAGCCAAGCGGCGCATCCCTGCCAGGCAGCGCCATCGGCGGGCGTGGGGCCGCAAGTCGGTCAAGCTGAGCCTCCGCCTGTACGCGCACGGTCAATGGCAGCGGCGCCAGGGCTGCTGTCAGACTGTCTGCCGAAACGGAATGATCCAGCTGTACATCTGCACCTTCGCGAACAATCAAACGGAACGCGGAAAACGCAAGCCCCGGAATACCGGAAGCAAAGCCTTGAAGTGTCCCCCAAACGGCACCGACGGGCACGAGATATGCTCTCGCCCCGTCGGTCAATTTTTCCAGATCATCTACCGTCACCGGCCGTTAGCCTTCAGGCTGTGGTTCGCCATGGTCGATACCGGCGCTTGGCACAGCCGTTGGTGCAGCAGGCGGCACGTCTGACTTGCCGCTTGGTTTCTTCGGCTCGGTCCGGATTTTCTCGCCATTGATCAGCTTCTTGATCTCGTCGCCGGAAAGCGTCTCATATTCAAGAAGTGCATTGGCAATGATATCCAGATGATCACGGTGGTCCGTCAGAATCTGCTTCGCCCGGTTATTCGCTTCCTCAACAAAGCGTTTGATTTCTTCATCAATCAGCTTTGCGGTTGCCTCGGATACATTTTGCTGCTGTGCCACAGAGTGCCCCAGGAAGACTTCCTGTTCGTTCGCAGCATACTGAAGCGGGCCAAGCTTGTCGGACATACCCCACTGGGTAACCATCGCGCGAGCCAGTTTGGTTGCATACTGGATGTCACTTGAAGCCCCACTCGTTACCTTATCGTGGCCAAAAACAAGTTCCTCGGCCACACGCCCTCCCATGGCAATCGCCAGGTTGTCATGCATTTTTTCACGACTTTGGGAATATTCGTCCCGTTCAGGCAGGCGCATCACCATGCCCAGCGCACGGCCACGCGGGATAATAGTAGCCTTATGGATCGGGTCAGACGCCTTGCAGTGAAGTGTGACCAGAGCATGCCCGCCCTCGTGGAATGCAGTCAGCTTCTTCTCGTCCTCGGTCATGACCATTGACCGACGCTCGGTCCCCATCATCACCTTGTCCTTGGCGTCCTCAAATTCGGCCATCGCAACAATCTTCTTGCCGCGCCGCGCCGCAAGAAGCGCTGCTTCGTTCACAAGGTTCATCAGGTCAGCACCGGAGAAGCCCGGCGTACCACGTGCGATCACATTGATATCCACATCCGGCGCCAACGGCACTTTCTTGATGTGAACGCCCAGGATTTTCTCGCGGCCATCGATATCCGGGTTCGGCACAACCACCTGACGGTCAAAACGGCCCGGACGCAGAAGCGCTGGGTCAAGGACGTCTGGGCGGTTCGTTGCCGCCAGAATGATAATACCTTCGTTGGCCTCGAAGCCGTCCATCTCAACCAGAAGCTGGTTCAGCGTCTGCTCACGTTCGTCGTTACCGCCGCCAAGGCCTGCACCCCGATGACGGCCAACTGCGTCGATCTCATCGATAAAGATGATACAAGGCGCGTTTTTCTTGGCCTGTTCGAACATATCACGTACGCGGCTTGCGCCAACGCCCACAAACATCTCCACGAAATCGGAACCGGAAATGGTGAAGAAAGGCACATTGGCTTCGCCCGCAATGGCGCGCGCCAGAAGTGTTTTACCAGTACCCGGAGGGCCAACAAGAAGCGCACCCTTGGGGATTTTGCCGCCCAGACGCTGGAATTTCTGCGGGTCCTTAAGGAAGTCCACGATTTCTTCCAGCTCTTCTTTGGCTTCTTCGATGCCAGCGACGTCTTCAAACGTCACGCGGCCCTGTTTTTCAGTCAGAAGGCGCGCGCGGCTCTTGCCGAAGCCCATGGCCCCGCCGCCGCCGGACCGGCCCTGCATCTGGCGCATGAAAAAAATCCAGACCCCGATCAACAGAATGAAGGGCAACCAGCCGATCATCGCCTGCATCAGGCCGTTTTCTTCACGCTTGATTTCTCGGTAGGTCACGCCGTTTTCGACAGCCAGCTGGGACAAGCTGTCACCAATCATGAATGGCGCGATTACAGTGAAGGTCTCACCAGAGCCCTTGTAAGTCCCCGTGATATCCTGTTCCTGCTTTTCAATACGCTCGATACTGCCTTGTTCCATTTCCTGAACAAATTGGCTGTAGGGAATTTCCCGTGGCTTCGGCGCACCACTTTGGAACAGATTGTAAAGCGTCACCAGCAACAGGATGATCAGTCCCCAGACCAGTGCGTTTCTCATAAAACCATTCACTATAACTGCCTTTCATGTGTCGCCCCATTTGCGGCGACTGCGTCAGATGCATTTATCCTGCATTCTTCCTTTAAAAATGCTTATCCAAGAGATAAGCGTGACCCGCCCCCATGCAAGAGGAGAATGGCCAATAAAGCTACTTTTTCGGCCAATCGTGGGATTTAAGCGACAAGCTTACATCATTTCCACGACCTTGAGCGACTTCCAGATGCGGAATTGCCACAATCTGCTGACCATCAAAGATGGTCGGCAATACGACTTTGGCCGCATGCGGCAGGCTTGATTGCCGGATTTCCGGCCAAACCTTCAGCGCACTATTCCACCCTTCTTGCCCCAGCGGGCCAATTTCCAGCCCTGCAATATCACCCTTGGCTGAAATCTCAAAACGGTTATCCCAAACGGTGTGGTTCACCAAAGGCATCCGCCCTTGTGCTGCGCGTAGTTCCCGTGTCACCAGCACCCGTCCCTCCGGCACAGGAATAAACTGGACCCCATAAAGCGTTAGCCCGGAGAACCCGCTTTCGCGCATGGCTAAAACCGCGCGCTCCAGCTTCTCCATTCGGGGTACATAGCGTTCGCCACTTGCCCACCGGCACATGCTGGCTGTCGCCCGCAAGGCGATCTCCTGCGGCACCGAATCGAAATTGGCCGGGTCAAACACCAGGGTCCCGTCATCTCTGGTTTCTACGTTCTCAGCCAGCCATTGGTTTTCATAATATTCAAGGGCATCGCGGGTACGCCGAAGCCGCGCAGCAGTTGCTGCCAGACGGTCTGCACGCAAACCTTCAAGCGGCGGATTTTCAAGGAAAGCCCGCACCTTTACGCGGTCAAACTGTTCAGCCTTGTTGCTTGGGTCCTCCAACCAGTTTAGCTCTCGCGCCCGAAGTGTCGCCACAAGCCGGGCTTTGGGCACGTCCAGAAGCGGCCTCACCAGCGTCACCTGCCCACCTGAACCCGGAACCCGGGACGTTGGCGCCATCGCAGCAAGGCCGTATACCCCGCTACCGCGCGCCAGCCGCAACAGCAGGGTTTCCGCCTGATCGTCCTGATGGTGGGCGGTCAGCAAATATTCGATACCATTGGCCCTGCACCAGTCGTTCATCAAGCGGTAGCGGGCGATCCGCGCTTCCGATTGCACGTTCGAGCTGGGCTTTTCTCCCTGCCAGGTCAGTTTGTGAAAGTCGATACCCTGGTCAGCCATCAGGGCGCCCAGCGCTCCCGCTTCAGCAGACGCTTCAGGCCTGAGGCCATGATCAACAGTCAAGCAAACCACATTGGCAATTTCAGACGCCAGCAGAACAAGGCAGAGACTATCCGGCCCGCCAGAAGCCGCAATAGCAAGAGGGGCGCCCTCCGGCACCCCGCAGGCGTCTAGCGCCCTTTTCACTTCTGTTGCTGTCAGCTCGTTTGCCAAAAAGCCAGCCCCGGTTTGCTAAATTAATTGGTGCAGCCAGCCTCTTTGGCTGTCCGCTCTGCTCGGGCCTTGAGCCGGTCTGAAGCATCGTCAGCGCTGCGGCGGAATTCGGCCAGTGCGTTGCAGGCATCGGGCTTACTGCCAAGGCCGATCAATACGTCTGAAAGATCCAGCAGAGCATCCGCCCGCTTTGCGTGATTGGGGTGCTCCTCAATCAGCGCCAACAGCTGCTGCGCGGCCTGAGGCAAACGGCCCTTCAGGAGGTGAATACGCCCCAGCCAGAATTTGGCGTTGCCTGCCAGTGCGTCGTCAGGGTGGGCCTTGAGGAACATGTCCATGGCTGTAAAACCACTATCAAGGTCGTTTTTCTGGATAAACCCGAAAGCATACTGATACTGGCCCGATGGCTCACCCTCCGGCAACGCGATCTCTGGTTCCGTCGGCACTTCGACCGCGGGGGTGGCCGCAGGCGCGGTATCGACAGGCTGGGATGACGCCGAATCTTGCCGGGCCACTTCCTGGTTTGCGCGGTAGTCTGCCGCCTCCTGCTGCTGGAGCTGAAGCTCCTTGCGCAACAGACCCATCGCTTCATCAAGCTTCCGCTGCTGGTGTTCAATTTCTTCCATGCGGCCCGTCATGGTTCGCATCTGGCGTTCCACCGTACCGATCTTGGCTGCGAGATCAGCAAGAAGCGCCCTGTCATCCAAACTGCCCTGTGCCCCTGCTGCCGGGCGGGCCACAGCACCGCCACGCAATCGGTTTTCAAGCGCGATCATTTCGCGCTCCAGCCGCTCTACCTTCAGCGCCAGTTCTGCCCGGCTTTGCGCCTGCACCTGAATGGTTGCTGACAAAATGAGAATACAGATGGCAACAGCACGCCAGATCATGTCCTGGTTCTCCTTTACTTCCGGGCCAACGACCACTCATTGCCCCGGGAAACAGACTTACGAATTAATTGCGGCCCGATAATGGCTGCCGCGCAACCATGAACAATGGGCACCTGATAAAAAACGGCCCCGCACCGGAAATCCGGGCACGGGGCCACTTGTCCTTAGTGCGCCTATGGCTTACTGGACGCGGAGCACACCGCGACGGTTCTGGCTCCAGGTGCTTTCACCATTACCAACAACAGCAGGGCGTTCCTTGCCGTAACTGATGGTATTCATGCGGGAAGCTGGAACGCCAAGGGCGATCAGATAATTCTTAACGGCGGTCGCGCGACGCTCGCCCAGCGCGAGGTTATATTCGCGGGTACCGCGCTCGTCACAGTGACCTTCGACCGACACACGAACACGTGGATGACGGATCAGCCAGGAAGCTTGCTTCGAAAGTGTCGCACGTGCTTCAGCTGTAATTTCAGAGCTATCATACTCGAAGAAAACACGATCACCTGCATAAGCGGTCAGCCCTTCTTGGCCAGGAACCTCAATCGGATCCAACGTGTCCTGCTTTACTTCACCCATATCAGGCTGCGTTGGAGCACCGGTATCAGTTTGCGACTGCTCGGTCGACATATCCGTAGAGGATGTATCCGTCTCAGGCTCAGGTGTGGATGAACAGGCTGCCAGAATCAGTGCAGCCGCGGAAATGATGGCGATATTCTTGCCCAGGCGCTCGGACGTCATTATTGCTCCCTCCAACGGAGCGGGGATTTCCCGCGTTTTATACGTGTACTATCGCTCCCCCGCCTCCCCCTAAATCAGAAAGCTGGTGAGCAACACCTCAAGTTCGTGGCAACTATAGAACGCGAATCTGTCGCAATCAAGCAATCAAAGTTACTCAAATACTTGTTTCGGCATGAAATTTCCGCTGAATTTTCACAAAAACGTCATCATTGATCACATCGGGAGGAGGCTGAATAGCGTTCCCAAGGCAAAAAGCCCAATGATGGCAGCAGAAACATGGTTGATTATGGTGAGCAGGTTGTCATTGACCTTGTCCCGCAGGTATCGGCCAATTCCGACAAGAAGCGCCCACCAACAGCAACTGCCCATGAACACACCAAGGATCAGCATGACAGCATCACTTGTTGCATGACCGGAAGCCGCGCCCAGATCACCAATTCCTGCAAGGGCATACATGCCAAGAAAGCCAAAGAACACGCCGGGATTGGTAAGCGTCAGCACAAGCGCGCCAATCATGCCCCGTTTCACACCGCCTTCCATGGGCTCCCGGTCCAGGTGGGGATGGGCACGCCAGATTCGTACAGCAAACACAAGCATAATCAGCGCCCCAACAAGGCGCAGCGCCGTGTCATAGCTGTCAATCAGCGCAAGAAAGGCATTGAGCCCAAGCGCGGCGAGCCCAGCATAGAAGGCATCGCCGAGCGCTGCACCCGATCCGATCGCGAATCCGTCACGCGCGCGCCCGAAAAGACTGCGTCGAAGACAAATGATATTCACGGGACCAATCGGTGCAGAGAGGGCAAAGCCGAAAGCCATGCCCCAAAGTACATATGCAAGCCCGCTGATCACCCCTACTCGTCCCCCCGGCCCTGCCTGATTAGGCGTCCACAATGCCAGCGAACCGCCAGCTGAGTGTTTCGCCAGCCAGGAAAGGCACAAGGCGATTACCGTTTCCTTCGACATGGTCCGGTACGGCCACTGGTGCCCGCTCCAAGACAATACGGCGCTCATTGAACGGCAGGCCATAAAACTTCGGCCCATTCTCTGAGGCAAAGGCTTCAAGCTTATCCAGCGCGCCTTCTTCTTCGAATGTGTTGGCATAGCTTTCCATGGCGAAAGGTGCGTTGAACACGCCTGCGCAGCCGCAGGCATTTTCCTTGGCGTCCTTGGTATGCGGCGCGCTATCGGTTCCCAGGAAGAACTTGGGCGAACCGGATGTGGCAGCTTTCCTAAGTGCCAGACGGTGTTCTTCCCGCTTGATAACCGGCAAGCAATAGAAGTGCGGCTTGATGCCGCCCACCAACATGGCATTCCTGTTGTAGGCAAGGTGCTGCGGCGTAATGGTTGCGCCGATATTGTCCGCGCTTTCCATCACGAACGCGGCCGCTTCGGCCGTTGTGATGTGTTCAAACACCACTTTCAGGCCCGGAAAGTCGGCAACGACGTGCTTCATCACCCGATCGATAAACACAGCCTCGCGGTCAAAGATATCGACATGGCTGTCTGTTACTTCCCCGTGCACCAGAAGCGGCATGCCGATACGTTGCATCTCTTCCAGCACCGGATAGATGTTCTTCACATCGCTGACGCCAAAGCTTGAGTTGGTTGTCGCATTCGCAGGATACAGCTTGCAGGCCGTGAATACGCCTGCGGTAAACCCTTTGGATACTTCGGCGGGATCGATGCTGTCTGTCAGGTAACAGGTCATCAGCGGCGTGAATTCGGTACCCTCCGGCACGGCTGCCAGGATACGGGCGCGGTAAGCTTCCGCTGCAGCGACGGTCGTGACAGGCGGCGTCAGGTTTGGCATGATGATCGCCCGGGCGAACTGGCGCGCCGTATAGGACGCCACGGTTTCCAGCATCGAACCGTCCCGCAGATGGACATGCCAGTCATCTGGCTGGCGAATAACCAGGCGATCGATAGCATTTTGAGACGTTTTGGAGGCGGGCGCTGTCATTGGAGTATTCCTGTTTTTACTTCATACCTGCGTGAGGGCTGTTGTAACGGTCTTCGCCTCACCTTACAACTTGAAAGCCGCAATAAAGTGGCTATGTGTAGCCTGAATATCAGCACCAGATAGGATTATTATGTCAGCCCCCCTATTGCATCTTGATCACCGCGCCATTCTGCGTCTTTCAGGCCCGGACACCCGCAGCTTCCTGCAGGGACTGGTGACCAACGACGTCACAGGTGTGACAGCCGACAAGGCCGTTTATGCCGCGATCCTGACGCCACAGGGCAAATATATGTACGACATGATCATCATGGCGGAAGGCGATGACCTGTTGCTGGATATTGAAGCTGCGCGCAAGACAGACCTGATGCGGCGACTGATGATGTATAAGCTGCGCGCTGATGTGACGATTGCGGATGAGACAGCACTGGGCGTCTGGGCTTCGCTTGAAAGGCCCGCTGCCCCTGGAGTCGCAGTTCCAGACCCCCGGCATGCAGGCTTGGGCTGGCGCCTTGTGACCACGGGCTGCCCCGATGCCCCCACTCTTGACCGTGATGATTATGAACAGGCCCGTCTCCGCCACGGCGTGCCGGATGGCAGTCGTGACATGATCCCAGAAAAATACTTCTGGCTGGAAACCGCGGCTGAGCGACTGCACGGCGTGTCTTTCACCAAAGGCTGCTATGTGGGGCAGGAACTGACCGCACGCATGAAGCACCGCACCAACCTGAAAAAAATCTTGCGGCCCGTGCGCGTTGAAGGCGGTGCACCAGATGCTGGCACCGCCCTTGAGACAGAAACCGGCAAGGCCGCGGGTGAGATCCGGACGTCAAATGGCGACCTGGCCCTTGCCTATTTCCGGCTTGAATATGAAGATGCCACGCTTTGCTGTAACGGTCAGCCTGTTACCCTGCTATAGTCTTCACCGATTTGCAGTTCTTTAACTTCCGCCACCTAGGGTCGGAAGGTCGTCTGTAACCTGAAGCGGGATTGAGAGAGTGCGCACCGACAGAATGCGAGGTGTAATAGGTTTATGTCTGGCCCTGCTGGCCGGATCAACTGCCGCAAATTGTGCAGAAAAACCCACCATCACCTGGCTGAACCTGGACTGGCAACCCGCCTGGATCAACAAAGGACCGTGGGCTGGCAAAGGCTATGCCCAAACAGGTGAGCGCCTTGTGCAAGCCGGAATGCCTGAATACAGACATACTGAACAGGCGGTTGTGAATGTCCGCATCTACACTGTTCTCAAAACGATGGAGGCCTGCTTTGCCACCTCTTCCTACAAGGGTATTGACCTAAGCCTGGAGCAACGCGAAGGCCTTGTTTTCAGCGCACCAACCTTTCTGTTCTTCTATCACGGCATCATTGCCAGAAAAGAAGCCGCGCCCAGGATAAAAGCCCATGAAACGAATGGTCGAATAGATTTCAGGGCATTGATTGCCGACACATCCGCACAGGGCGCTTTTCAGCCGGGCCGCGTATACAGCCGCTGGCTGAACGATATTTTTGCGAACGATCCTAATGCGGGGAATATGTTCCGCTGGTCAGGTCGCACCAGCCTGACGCAGGGCATGTTCAAAATGCTTGATGCAGGTCGTTTCGACTATTTTATCGATTATTACGCCATGCTGCACTTCAACGAACTGACCGAAGGTAATGGCGGCGAATACAGCTATTACCCGTTGCTGGAACATGAGGGCCAGTTCGGCATGGGCGGCATCGCCTGCAATGACACACCCCAGGGCCGCACTGTTATCTCACGCATCAATGAATTGCTGGTTGGCCTACGCCAAACCGACGAATATACCAATGCAAACGCCTTTTGGCTGATGCCGCCGGGGTTAGAAGCCAAATACTGGCGCCTTTGGCATGACGAGGTGCTGAGCCGCACCGAATAGCCATGCGGCACTTAAAATCTTGTTTTTTTCTTCATCTTGTGTTGCCATTCTCCAAACGGGGAAGGGTCATGACCAAAAACAAGAAACAACGCTTGCAGGAAAAGAACAAAGCACATGAGCGCCACAATCTCTTTGTCCTTGGCGCCGCTGTTGCCTCCATCCTGATTATCGTATTGGCAATGGCAAACTAGTCATTTCAGCAGCTTCGCCGGGTGCCGCCCGCCTGCATGCCCCATGAAGGGTGGGTGAATCTGGTATCCCAACAGGGCCTGCATGCTTTCCGGCATCTTTGCAACATCTTCGCGCGGGATGGACAAGAAGAAATTCTCCTGCTGCCGCGCCCAGGCTGCACAATATTGCGGGAATAACCCTAGGCGCGAGCCCTCTGATACGTTGCCCCCTGCCCTGTGCCATAAGTTCCCAAGGAAAATCAGCACAGAGCCCTTCGGCATTTCTGCAGTGACGATCTTGGTATTTTCAGGCGTCGCCCAGCCGTCCGCCTGCCCCGATTCCTTAATAGAGAATGCCTCAAAAGTGGTCAGCACACCGTCAGGCTGCTCGTCGCCCCACAGGTGGCTGTATGGGATTAACTGCGTCGCGCCGTTTTCAGCTGTGAAATCATCCATGGCCCAGATCGCCCCAACCGAAAAAGCCTGGCGCGGGCGCGACACGGGATAGAAGCTGTCGTCGGTATGAAACGCCTGCGGCTGTTCCCCGGGCAGCACATTGGCCGCGAGCGCCGCTGTGATCAGGCAGTCCCCCCACAGAAGCGGCTTGATGATCTTCAGCACATCTTCATTGTCGAAAAAGGGCCAAAGCGCCGGGCCATATTTAGGCAGCGAGTAAATTCGCTGGGTCTTGAAGCCTTCGAACTGGTTCCTGCCCGTGCACTGCTCCGCGAAAATTGGGTCCAGGATTGTCCGTGCGGCATCGATTTTCTCAAGCGTCATCAGGCCTTCAATGATGAAATACCCCTGATCCTTGATGGTCTCGATAATCTCTGCGTGGTTCATGATTATCTCCCTCGTAAAAGAAGATAGGCCAAGCCACCAAAATAAAAAGCGCTATCGGTTATTCAAAGATGTTTTGCACGGCGTCCTTATTTTTCGCTGGCCAGTATTTGAGAGCCACAGCAGCGACCACAAGTCCTTGTACAAAGAGGATACCCAAAAGCCTGATCGCCGCTTCAGGCAGGCCGTTAGCCGTGAAGAATTCCAGACCAAACAGCAGCAGACATGGCACCAGGGCAGCCGTTCCCATCGACGCGACAACAGGCATTCGCCTGCGGCTAAGCAGCACAGCAGGCAGAGCAAACAGTACGACAATTGCCCCAACAACCAAGTCGAGAATGATCTTGGCAACCAATCGTGCGATATCCTCAGGAGTCTCAAGAAAACTCGCGAAAACCCCTTCCCCAAAGACCAGCCAATGCAGTATTCCCCGTGCCAGCGCGGCCAATAAAACCAGCGCCAGTACAATGCCCACTTTCTTCATACATCCCCCAAATGTAAGGAGGGCCCGAAGGCCCTCTGATCTTTAGTCTTTCAAGGCTGCCTGAGCGGCCGCGAGCCGTGCGATCGGCACCCGGTACGGGGAACAGGACACATAATCCAGCCCCGTCCGGTGGCAGAACTCGACAGATGCCGGATCGCCGCCGTGCTCGCCGCAGATTCCCAGCTTCAGGTCAGGCTTGGTGGAACGACCGCGCTCTGCGCCAATTTCCACAAGCTCGCCCACACCTTCCTGATCGATGGAAACAAATGGGTCCTGCGCGAAGATATCCTTCTTCACATATTCATCCAGGAACCGGCCCGCATCATCCCGGCTGATGCCGATGGTGGTCTGCGTCAGGTCGTTGGTGCCGAATGAGAAAAAGTCTGCCTCAACCGCAATCTTCCCAGCCTGCAGTGCAGCGCGTGGCAATTCGATCATGGTGCCAACCATATATTCGACACGGTGGTTCTTCTCTGCGAAAACCTCTTCTGCGGCAGCTTCAACAACAGCACGCATCATGCCCAACTCCTTACGAGTTGCCACAAGCGGGATCATGATTTCCGGCACAACCGTTTCACCGGTTTCCTCTTCAACCACGATAGCGGCTTCAAAGATGGCCCGTGCCTGCATTTCATAGATTTCCGGATAGGTGATCCCGAGGCGGCAACCCCGGTGACCCAGCATCGGGTTAAACTCATGCAGTTCAGATGCGCGGCGCTTCAGATGGTCAACACTGGCACCAATGGCTTTGGCAACGTCTTCAAACTCGTCTTCCTCGCGCGGCAGGAATTCGTGAAGTGGTGGGTCCAGCAGGCGGATCGTCACCGGCAGGCCGCGCATGATCTTGAATATCTCAATAAAGTCACCGCGCTGCATAGGCAGCAATTTAGCCAGAGCATGTTTCCTGCCCGCCAGGTCATCCGCCAGGATCATCTCGCGCACCGCAATGATACGCTCGCCTTCAAAGAACATATGCTCAGTGCGGCACAGGCCAATGCCTTCCGCACCGAATTCGCGCGCGGTTGACGTGTCATGCGGCGTGTCGGCGTTGGTGCGCACCTTCAGCTTGCGGTAGCTATCGGCCCACTCCATCAGCTTGGCGAAATCGCCAGCCAGTTCTGGCTGCAGGGTTTTCACTTCACCGATCATAACTTCGCCGGATGCGCCGTCGATAGTGATGATATCGCCTTCCTTGACCTCACGGCCTGCGCAGGACATCACGCCTGCCTTGCCATCAATCCGAAGCTGGCCGGCACCTGATACACAGGGACGCCCCATACCGCGCGCCACAACGGCTGCGTGGCTGGTCATGCCGCCGCGCGCTGTCAGGATGCCTTTCGCAGCGTGCATGCCGTGGATATCCTCAGGGCTGGTTTCAACCCGGCACAGGATAACCGAACGGCCTTCCTTGGCCGCTGCTTCAGCGTGGTCGGCATCGAACACAACTTCGCCAGATGCAGCGCCCGGGGATGCCGGCAGGCCACGGGTCAGCACATCGCGCGGTGCGTCCGGGTCCAGTGTTGGGTGCAAAAGCTGGTCAAGGGCTGCAGGCTCAACCCGCAGCACCGCTGTTTTCTCGTCAATCAGGCCGTCTGCTGCCATTTCAACGGCGATCTTGAGCGCCGCTTTGGCCGTGCGTTTGCCCGCACGGGTCTGCAGCATCCATAGTTTGCCGCGCTGAACGGTAAATTCGATGTCCTGCATGTCCTTATAGTGGTGCTCAAGCTTGTCGAACACGTCGGCAAGCTCCCCAAACACTTCCGGCATGCTTTCTTCCATCGACGGCAGCGTGGCACCAGCAGCCTCGCGGGCAGCCTTTGTCAGGTTCTGCGGCGTGCGGATGCCCGCCACCACATCTTCGCCCTGCGCATTGATGAGATACTCACCGTAATATTCATTATCGCCGGTAGATGGATCACGCGTGAAGGCAACGCCGGTTGCCGACGTATCGCCCATGTTGCCGAACACCATAGCCTGCACGTTTACCGCCGTGCCCCAGTCTTCCGGGATATTGTTCAGCTTGCGGTATACCTTGGCGCGGTCAATCTGCCAGCTTGAGAAGACAGCGCCGATAGCGCCCCAAAGCTGCTCCCGCACATCCTGCGGAAACGGCTTGCCAAGCTCTTCTTCCGTCTTGGCCTTGAACTGCTGCGCCAGTTCTTTCCAGTCTTCCGCCTCAAGGTGGGTATCAAGGTCGATCCCCTTCTCTTCCTTCAGGATCTCAATCAGCTCTTCGAAGTGATAATGATCAACACCCAGCACCACATCGGAATACATCTGGATAAAGCGGCGATAGCTATCCCAGGCAAAGCGCGGGTTTTCGCTGTTCTTCGCCAATCCTTCAACGGTTTCATCGTTCAGGCCAAGGTTCAGGACCGTATCCATCATGCCCGGCATGGAAACCCGTGCGCCAGACCGCACAGACACCAAAAGCGGGTTATCCTTGTCGCCAAACTTGGCGCCAACGCTTTTCTCGATTTTCGCAATGGCCTGGTTGACTTCGCTCTCAAGCGTGTCCGGGTACTCCTGGCCGTTGGCGTAATAATAGGTGCAGACTTCCGTGGTGATCGTTAGCCCCGGGGGCACCGGCAAGCCCAGGGAGGCCATTTCCGCAAGGTTCGCACCCTTGCCGCCCAGGAGGTTTTTCATATCGGCACGGCCTTCAGCCGCGCCATCACCAAAGCTGTATACCCATTTGGTCATGATGCTCTACAGTCCTTCGTCGCGTACCCGAGGTCCCCTTCTGGTACGCAGATTTCATCGGGGCGCCGGGCAGTTTTTATATCTGGTTGCCCGGCCATTTTGTGATCAACCTTCGATCAGGCTGAAATCCGCCACGGTATTCACCGCGGCGCGAATTTGGCTAAGAAGCGCAAGGCGGTTGGCCCGCAGCGCTTCATCATCGGCGTTAACCGTTACCTTGTCAAAGAAGGCATCGATTGGCGCTCTTAGAGTAGATAGCGCGGCCATCGCCTTTTCAAAGTCTTCAGCAGCAAGCGCGTGCTCGGCATCTGCACCAGCGCGCGTGAGCGCAACGGCAAGCGCCTCTTCTTCCGGATCGACGAGCGCCGCCTCATGCACGTCCTGGTCATAGGACTTGCCGTCTTTCTTCTCTTCGATCTTCAGGATGTTGGCCGCACGCTTGTACCCTGCCAGGAGGTTGGCGCCATCGTCGGTATCAAGAAATGCCGAAAGGGCCGACACACGGTTCAGAATACGCACAAGATCATCATCGCCTTTGGCGAACACGGCGTCGATCAGATCGTGTCGCACACCCAGGTCACGTTGCTGCACCTTCAGGCGGTCAGCGAAGAAGGGCAGAAGATGCTCTTCAAACGTGGTTTCCAGATGCTTCAGTATTGCGTCCTCACCACCCTCAGCCTTCAGTTCAAGGTATGGCTTCAGCGGTTTGGCCGCCAGGCCAAGCACATGCTCGAGCGGCAGGCGAATGTTGTTTTCGGTTATCAGACGAATGACGCCAAGCGCCGCACGGCGGAGCGCATATGGGTCTTTCGATCCCGTCGGGCGCTTTTCGATCGCGAAGAAACCAACCAGCGTGTCGAGTTTTTCGGAGAGTGCCACAGCAACCGATACCGGCGCTGATGGGCAATCGTCGGATGGACCAGCAGGAGCGTAATGGTCGCGAATGGCATCGGCCACCGCATCGCTTTCGCCCTGAGCTCTCGCATAATAGCGGCCCATAATGCCCTGCACTTCAGGGAATTCGTAGACCATGCCGGACACGAGGTCTGCTTTCGCAAGCTCTGCTGCGCGCTCCGCCTCAGCTGGATCACAGCCGTCAATATATTCAGCCAGGAACCCAGCCAGTGCTTTCATGCGCGCAACACGGTCGGACATGCGCCCGAGTTCAATATGGAAGACGATATCCTTGAGCGCCGGCAGGTTGTCCTCCAGCTTGCCCTTGAGGTCCTGTTCCCAGAAAAATTTGGCGTCCGCCAGGCGGGCAGCGATCACCCGGCCGTTGCCGGTCGCGACAGCTGCGCCACCATCCTTGGCTTCAAGGTTTGAAACCGTGATGAAGTATGGGGCCAGCTTGCCCGTATCCGTGTCGCGGGTGACGAAATATTTCTGGTCCTTCTTCATGGTCAGGATCAGCACTTCTTCCGGCACTTCCATGAAGCTTGGATCAAACGAGCCCAGAAGCGGCACCGGCCATTCCACAAGGCCCGCCACTTCCTGAAGGAGACCCTTATCTTCCACCCATTCAACACCCTGCTTGTCTGCAAGGGACTGCGCCGCTTCCGCGATTTTGGCCATGCGCATAGCAGGGTCTAGCACCACTTTGGCGTCCTGCAGCTTTGTGCGGTAATCGGCGAAATCGGAAACAGTGAATGTCGCGGGCGCCATGAAGCGGTGCCCGCGCGTACTGTTGCCTGCTTTGATGCCGTCGATATCAAGGTCAACCACATCGCTGCCGAACAGGCAGATGATGCTTTGCAGCGGACGAACCCACTTGAGGCTGCCATCGCCCCAACGCTGGGACTTGGGCCATGGGAAATTGCGCACGGTTGCTTCAAGCGCCTCTGCGATCACGTCAGCAGACGCCCGGCCCGGCTTTTCGATTTTGGCGAAGAAGAAAGTACCTTTCTTTTCTTCGCGCTCTTCAAGCTGGTCGCGGGTCACGCCCGCGCCGCGCAGGAAACCTTCAAGCGCTTTTTCCGGCGCATCGGTGCGTGGGCCACGACGTTCTTCGGAAATATCAGGCGTTTTGTCCGGAATGCCACTGATGGTCAGCGCCAGGCGGCGCGGTGTGGCATAGGCCTGCGCGATCTCAAACGTCAGCCCCGCCTCCTTCAGCGCCGTGGTCATCATGACCTTTAGGTCCTCGGATGCTTTCTTTTGCATCCGCGCCGGAATTTCTTCGGACAGGAGTTCAATAAGAAGATCACTCATAACTTATACCTCCCACCCGTTTTTCCTGATCCAGGCTTCACAGCAGCCCTTGGCCAGGTCACGCACACGGCCGATATAGGCCTGTCGTTCCGTTACCGAAATGACCCCGCGTGCATCCAACAGGTTGAAGGTGTGCGAAGACTTGATGCACTGCTCATAGGCAGGCAGCGGCAGCTCGGCTTCCAGGAGTTTGGCGCATTCTTCCTGTGCCTTTCTGAAATCTTCAAACAGCTTGTCTGTGTCGGCATGTTCGAAATTGTAGGCAGATTGCTCGCGCTCGTTTTCAAGGAACACGTCGCCGTAAGTTGCGCCCGCGCCGTTGAAATCAAGATCATATACATTGTCTACGCCCTGCACGAACATGGCCAGGCGCTCCAGCCCGTAGGTCAGCTCGCCGGACACAGGTTTGCAGTCAAAGCCGCCCACTTGCTGGAAGTAGGTATATTGGCTGACTTCCATGCCGTCACACCAGACCTCCCAACCAAGGCCCCAGGCCCCAAGCGTGGGGCTTTCCCAGTCGTCTTCCACAAAGCGGATGTCATGCAGCTCGGCATCAATACCGATGGCCTTGAGGCTGCCAAGGTAAAGTTCCTGCATATTGTCCGGGCTTGGCTTCAGGATCACCTGAAACTGATAATAGTGCTGCAGCCGCATAGGGTTTTCACCATACCGGCCATCGGTCGGGCGGCGGCAAGGCTGCACATAAGCGGCTTTCCATGGCTCTGGACCAAGCGCCTTCAAGGTGGTCGCCGGGTGGAACGTACCTGCGCCCATTTCCATGTCATATGGCTGAAGGATGACACAGCCCTGATCCGCCCAGTAATTCTGGAGCGTCAGCAGCATTTTCTGGAACGGCATGGCGTCCGGATTGCGTTTCGAAGTAGCTGAAAAATCTGTCATGGATGACCGCTTTAAAAAATCGAATCTGTTACTCGGAATTGCTGCGCTGCAAACTAACGGGCGGACCCCATGGGGTCAAGCAAGAGAATCCCTTGGAACAGCAAAGATTTTCGCGCCTTACGCCGTCAGGATGATTGGCGCGCCTTTCGTCACAACAAAGGTATGCTCGAACTGGGCACCAAAGCCCCCGTCAGCCAGGCGGAGCGTCCAGCCGTCTTCGTCCTCATAATATTGATGGCTGTGGGTCGCCAGGAACGGTTCGATGGTCAGCACCTGCCCTTCCTTGAGGCGCTCTCGCTCACGCGGGTAATAGATATTTGATACCGTCGGCTCTTCGTGAATCCAGCTTCCAACACCGTGGCCATTCAGGCCTTCAATAATTTTAAAGCCAAACTTGGCAGCTTCCCGTTCGACCACTTTGGCGATGGCATTTAGGGGCTGGCCGGCGCGTGCCGCGAACATGGCCTTTCGCTGGGCGGCCTTGGTGGCGTCCAGCAGCGTTTGCAGGTCAGGTGAGATTTTACCAACCGCGAAACTTGACCCCGTATCAGCAAAGAAACCGTCTTTTTCTGCCGACACATCAATGTTGACCAGATCACCCTCCTTGAGGGGCGTACCATCAGGGATGCCATGTGCCACTGCATCGCCAACAGAAATGCAGGTGAACCCGGGGAAATCATAGGCCAGCTTGGGCGCGGATGTCGCACCGCGCTCCGCCAGCATTTCACCCGCCATGGCGTCAAGCTCCAGCGGCGTGACACCGGGTGCCACCCGCGCGCCCATAGCGGCCAGCACGTCGCGGCAGATAGCGCCGATTTCCTTCAGTTTTTCAAGCTGGTCCGGGCCGTCAACAGTCATGCCTTAAAGTTCGCCTTTCTCTCTGATCCGTTCATGGTGCTGGATCACTTCACGTATAATAAAATGGAGGAATTTTTCGCTGAATTCCGGGTCCAGGTTGGCGGATTTCGCAAGCTCTCGCAACCGCTCGATCTGCTTCTGCTCCCGTCCGGCATCGGCTGCAGGCAGGTCATGCTCACGCTTGTAGAAACCAACTGCCTTGGTGATCTTGAAGCGTTCGGCCAACATAAAAATAAGGGCAGCGTCGATGTTGTCGATGCTTTCCCGGTAGGCGTTCAACTGGGTCTCGTGGTTTTCGCCTGTCACAGCGCTTCCTCCGTCATATTCACTCAAGGGCCACTAGAGCCCGAAACGGTTCCAGAACAGCCGCTCTTCAATCGCCGCCAAAAGCCCATGCGGCATATCTTCGATCTGGCCGATCCCGCCTGCCTCAAAGCTGTCGACCGTCCGGCCAAGGCCAAGGATCGACCCCAGGCGGGGTTTCCGTTCACCAATCAGGCGCAGTCGCACCTTCTTGCCGAACCGGTCCCGAAGAACTTCACGCGCATCGCCAATACCGTCCACAAGACCCATTTTGACGGCGTCGGCGCCCGTAAAGACATCGCCGGAAAACAAGCGCCCACGTAGCCCTTTGAGACGCTTACCCCGGCGCTCGCGCACCAGGGATTTGAAATG
The DNA here is from genome assembly GCF_001550065.1 of Kordiimonas lipolytica. Next base: position 227,306 of record NZ_LRUB01000035.1, on the reverse strand, counting down.
TTCGTGGACTTCTTCCTGAAGTTCCTTCAGGCGCTCCACATCTTCTTCCTTCTCTGGCGAGAAGCTATCCAACATGGCTTTCCTGTCGCCAGCCGTATAAAGGCGCCGATCAATGCCCAATTTCTCGATCGCCTTGTCAAAACCAAACCCGCTCGCGATCACACCGATGCTGCCAATGATCGACGACTCGTTGGCGTAAATTTCGTCGCCCGCCAGCGCCAGCATATAACCGCCCGATGCCGCTACATCTTCCGCAAACGCCAGCACAGGCACATCTTTTTCGCGCGCCAGGTCGCGGATACGCTTGGTAATCAGCGCACTCTGCACCGGTGACCCGCCGGGCGAATTTACCTGCAGCGCCACAGCCGACAGGCCGGGAATGGAAAAAGCATGATCAAGCGTGCTTGCAAGAGACGCCATGTTCAAATTCTGCTTGAACCGTTGGCCCGGCGCGATCACGCCATACAGCCGCACCACCGCCACAACAGGCGGCGGATCACCGAACAGGCGGCGACGGAGTTCATAGACGAATTTAGACAGTCGGTTAGCCATGCTTGCTACTTTGGATATTCATTCTGCCCTTGATTAGCGGCTTTGGCGCGGATGCGCAAAGGCTTTCAGGTCAAGGGCTGCGCCATCACGTAAAATTTCTTCTGCCTCACGGGTGTAGCGCTCCACCTCACCATGGAGCGCCAAACCAGGTAGAATGCTCGCTGTACCGTGCATTCCTTTGCGCCCCTGAATGATCACGCGCTTTGCTGGCGAACCGTACCGCGGCCATAGCGGCATGATCTTCAGCTCCCCCACCCGCCGGTGCAGGTGGGCGATCACTTCATCCACCCTGTCTGCCCGGTAGATGATGGAAACCGTGCCCTTGTTCCTGACAAGGTGAATGCAGAATTTAACCCAGTCGCGCACGCCAGCGCTCTGGTCCATATGGGCCAGGCCTTTAGTTTCCGCAGGCGGGCGAATACCTTTGCCATCCGCCAGATACGGCGGGTTGACCATCACATGGTCATAAGTGGCTTCATCTTCCTGCCTGAGTTCGGTGATACTGCCTTGCGATACAGTCACATAGTCTTCGAGGCCATTATGGGCAATATTTCGGCGGGCGAAATTCAGCATATCGTCCTGGATATCAAGACCATGCACGAAAACACCGGGCACCCGGCGTGCCAGACAAAGCGCAGCCCCGGCTGAGCCAACACCACCTTCTATGACCCGCTCACCCGCCTTGGCAGGGACACAGGCGGCCAGCATCACCGTATCCATCGAGACACGGTAACCGGATTTCGGCTGGATCAGCTTGACTGCCCCACCAAGAAAATTGTCAACCGTCTCACCTGGCCCCAGACAGGGGTCAGTGGGAAAGACATGCGTGCTTTTGTCTCGGGCCTGGTCGTCCACTGGGTTTCGTTCACCACTTGTTTATTTGATGCCTGTAATTGTACGTGGAATTTATCTGCGGTCAATTGACCTAAAATGCGTGCAAAACCTTGCCAGCCGTAAAGTCAGGCAGTAATGTCCGCGCCCTGAATGAAAAGTGAAAGCGGGGATCGAATGTCCAGCAACGTCGTAAACATGCACGATCACAAAGAGCCAACGGCGGACAAGGAGGCAATTGATCGCCTTCAGGCCATGACCGCTGATGACATGGCGCTTGTGAACGACACCATCTTGAAGCGTATGGACAGCCCGGTTGCCCTGATTCCGGAGCTTGCAGGCCACCTGATCTCCTCAGGCGGCAAACGCCTGCGACCGATGCTAACGCTCGCATCCGCGAAGCTTGTTGGCTATGAGGGCAAGCGCCATATCGGCCTCGCTGCCGCTGTTGAATTCATCCATACCGCCACGCTTCTGCATGACGATGTGGTGGACGAAAGCAACATGCGGCGCGGCAAGAAAACCGCCAATCTTATCTGGGGCAATCAGCCTACCGTCCTTGTTGGAGACTTCCTGTTCAGCCGGTCGTTTGAGCTGATGGTCGAAAGCGATTCGCTCCGTGTTCTGAAAATTCTGGCAAATGCGGCCGCAGTTATCACTGAAGGTGAAGTGCTGCAGCTGACCACCGCCAATGACCTGACCACCTCAGAAGAAAAGTATCTTGAGGTGATCACCGCCAAAACAGCCGTGCTATTTGCTGCCGCCTGCGAAGTCGTCGGCGTCGTATCCGAACAGGGCACAGAGGTTGAAAGCGCGCTTGAGGCCTATGGCCGCTATTTGGGCATTGCCTTCCAACTGGTGGACGACGCCCTTGATTATTCCGCGAAACAGGCCACGCTTGGCAAGGAAATCGGGGACGACTTCCGCGAAGGCAAGGTGACCCTGCCGACCATTTTGGCCTACCGCCGCGGCACAGAAGATGAACAGAAGTTCTGGAAAACCACCATGGAACGCCGCAAGCAGACGGATGGTGACCTTGAAAAGGCCATCGACCTTCTGAACCAGCATGGCACCTTGAACGACACCATCGAACGCGCCCGCCACTATGGCAACATGGCCAAGGACTCGCTCGCGATCTTCCGTGACAGCCCGGCCAAAAAGGCACTGATCGATATCGTCGACTTCTGTGTGATGCGGGCTTACTGATCCGGCACCCTAAGCTTTCTGTCAATTGACCTTTCCATGAACGGATGATTTGATCCCTCTATGTCATCAGGGAGGGACAAATGATCAGACTTGCCGCTACCGCACTTCTAGCCATGTCAGCCAGCCTTTCTGCAAGTGCCGCAGACCTTCATCCTTCCGCGCTGCATAGGTATGTATCGAACCATATTGCATGGAATACCAACAGCTACTGGATCGAAGGCGAAGACGGCGTCGCGTTGATTGACGCGCAGTTACTCCCTTCTGACGCCAGGCGGCTTGCGGCACAGATCAAGGCCAGCGGCAAATCGCTTTCAGGTGTTATCGTGACGCACCCGCATTCAGACCATTTTGGCGGCCTGCCGGTCCTGAAGGACCTATTCGGCGACTTCCCGATCTATGCCACGCAAGGAACGGCGGACGGCTTCGCCCCGACGCTGAAGCAGATGCTGGAGTCCTACAAGATGCCCAACGCCTTTGGTGAAGCGCTTGACGAGCGGCTGGTGATGCCGACCACCATCGTCAAGGATGGTGAGACCGTCACCATAGCCGGGATCGATTTTGAGATCCACGACCTGGGTGCCGGGGAAGCCGCTGATAACATCAGCGCCTACCAGAAAGATCTGAATATAGTATTCGCGGGCGATACCTTTTATCCCTATACCCACTATTATCTGGGCGAAGGGCACATTGACGGCGCGCTTTCCCATCTGGAGTTTCTCAAGTCCACCTTCAGTGGAGACACACACGTATTGCCGGGGCACAATGATGCCAGTCGCATTGCAAACGCGGATCTTCAGATCGCTTACATCAACAAGCTTGTTGCCGTTATCAAGGACGCTCGAGCCGCAGATGGCGCGCTTGATGCAAATGGCCGACTTACACCAGAAGCTCGCACAGCAGCAGTGAACAAGCTGATGCAAGACTTTGCCCACTATGACGACTTTGCCTATGGCAGCAAAACGATCCTTACGTGGAACAGCTATGGTGTCGGAGCATGGTTGAAAGCGAAGGGGCATTAACCCCTTTCGCCCAATTCCTTCGGCAAGGCTTCGCGGATGCGGCGCACGCTATCCAACAGGCATACTTCGGTTTTTGCCAGCGGCCCGGTGCTGAAGCTTGAGGACGCCATGCCGTCCTGCACCCGGTTGATGATCGCCGTATCCTCCGCATTTACTTCCCGATTGATGCGCCAGTTCAGGTAACGCGCGGCCTGCATCTCCCGCCGGTCGTCCGGCAACACATAGGCCACCTCGCGGATCAGTGTTTCCGTGGCCGAAAGCGGGATGAACTGCATGAAGTCGATTTGGTCGGGGTAGACATCGAACGCCACGTTGGGCCACAGCCGGTAATAACACCAGTGGCGCTGCAGATGGTCCGGCAGATGATCCACCTTGGGCAGCAGGGATTTATAGAGCTTTGTCGACCAGCTGTCCTTGCGGGTGTCCATCACATCGCCCCACATCTTGTGGATATCGCCCTGCACTTCCATGCCGTAAGTATTGCCCACAAGGCCAGACAGCCCCGGATGGGCCACCGGGATATGAAGCGCGTCAGCATAATTGTCCGCGATCTGCTTCCAGTTCACTGCCCGCGGCCTGAGCGTCAAGCGCCCAAGCGGCTGCATCTCCTCAATCCTGTATCGGCTCAGTTCATCCAGATAAGGCGCGAACTGGTCCTCAATGCTCGGCCCACCTGGCTTGAGACGCGCCCAGATGAACCCGAGGAACTCACAGCTTTCCGCTTCCGGCAGGAAGTGATCCGCACGGTCGAAGCCCTCGAAGTCCCGCTCATAGGGCACATTCACTAGCGTGCCCTCGAGGTCCCATGTCCAGGCATGATAAGGGCAGCGAATGCGCCCGGGGCACGACCCGTCATTGCCCTCAAGGAGGCGCGAGCCGCGATGCCTGCACACATTATGGAACACGCGGACCTTGCCGTCCTTGCCGCGCACAGCCACAAGGCGTTCATTCAGGATATCCAGCGTGACATAGTCGCCTACGTTCGGAACATCGTTCTGGTGACACACCAGTTGCCACGCCGGGCGGACTACCGCCTCCATTTCCTTTTGAAAGTAGCCTTCATCATAATAGGCCCAGGCAGGCAGGCTTTCATATGCATTCGTCACGCTATGCACCCCTTACAAGCGGCCTTGTCAGGCAGGTCGGCCCACCTTCGCCTTTTCTGCTGATCTCGTCGCCTGTGTAAGTATCGACCGTGCAACCCGCAGCCTCAAGCCGCGCCTTGGTCTCCGGCAGGCGGTCCAGCATCAGGATATTGCGGGGTCCAAGCGCCAGCACATTGCAGCCCATGGGGATGAATTCCTCTTCCGGCACTTCAACAAAGCTGATGCCGCGCGCCTCCAGCCAGTTAATGAAGCTGTCCGGCATCAGCGGGCGATAGATCAGCGCCAGATCGCGGTCGAGCGGGCTGATCATGGACATCAGGTGAAAAACATCCTCAGGGTGGCTTGGCGGCGGCAGCGGCACGGTGTGCACTTCCACTTCAGGCCCCAGAATGTCCTGAAGCTGCTTGATGCCTTCGGCATTGGTGCGCGGGCCCTCGCCCACGGCCAGGGCACCGTCATCCAGCCAGATGATATCGCCGCCCTCAATAGTGCCCGGTGCTTCAATAACGCCCAAAATCGGATAGCCCAAAGCCTCAAATAAGCTTGCATTCACCGCCGGTTCGCCCCTGCGCCCTTTGCGGCCCATGTGGCACAAAATCAAGCCCTTGGGGCTCACGAGCAACGCGTCACGAGCATAGATGGAATCAAGCGTGAGCGCGTCATTGCCGCCAAGAGAGATCACTTCGGCTCCTGCAGCCCGAAGCTTGTCCGTGAAAATCTTGTGTTCATTGATCGCAGGGCCAAGCTTGGGTGCGGAATAAAAGCGCAGGCGCTCCCATTCATCTGCGATCTTTTCGTCACTTACATAGGCATGCTCGGGCGGCCTTACTGCTACAACCTTCAGCGCGCCATATTCGTTCAAACCGGATATAGTCTTCATTCCGCCCCTTCTCGTCTTTGTCTTGTAACCCAAACATAAATCGGTAGCCCTGCCAGTAGAAGCAGGAAGGCCCAATAAACGCTGTCCCGCCCTGACCCGGCAATGATCCACACCGCATAAGCAAACCCAATTGCGGCCACGATGGTATCGCGCAGATGCACACCCCGCGAGGCGTGCGGATCACGCACCGCATACAGCCAGGCCGATGCGGCAGACATGGCCACCGGCAAAATGGCCGTCACGGTGGACAGCAAAATCAGAAATTCAAACGCCACCACTAGGCCGTTAACGAAATTGAGCGCCAGCGCAATCGACGACAGAATGCCGCCGATGATGAAAGACCATGCCGGCGTGCCGAATTTTGTTTTCATGCCAAACAGGCTTGGGAACAGGCCATCGAGTGCGGCAGCCATGGGCATCTGCCCGGCTGCGAATAGGTTGGCGTTCACGCCGCTACTGGTAGCAATCAGCGCGATCACGCCAATAACAGTTGCCCCAACTGGGCCCACCAAGGCAGATGCCGCGTCCGCAAGCGGTGCTGTTGAATTCATCAACTCATCCGCAGGCAACAGGCCAAAGGCTGCAACGGTTACGGCAAAATAAAGGATGGTCACAGCAAGAACACCGGCCATAGTGGCGCGGGGAATGGTGCGGGCCGGGTCCTGCACTTCGCCTGCTGGTACGGTCGCCACCTCAAACCCGATAAAGGCCCACATGGCAAGCGCACTGGCTGCAATGGTGGCATCAAGCCCGTCGGCGGGTTCTTTCATGGACGCAAAATTCGTGCTTTCGACGCTCACCAGCCCCACGAGCGCGAGGAAAAGAAGCGGCAGGAATTTGGCAAGGGTGGTAATCAACTGCAGCGCGCTAGAGCCGCGCACACTGCGGCAATTGATGAATACAAGAATCCAAATAAGGGACAGTCCCACAAGTACCGATAGCGTAGGCGAAGTCTTGAGTGCTGGGAAAAATTCAGACAGATACCCTATGAAGGCCACGGTAACGGCCGCAACGGCAATCCATAGGGAAATCCAGTAACCCCAGGCCATCTGAAACCCGACGAAATCGCCGAAGCCCGCGCGGCTATAGGCATAAGGCCCGCCCGTTGCGGTGATGCGTTTCGCCATATAGCAGAGCGAGTAAGCTAGTGCGATGGTGCCCAGCCCAGTCACCAGCCACCCCGCCAACGCGTATGCCCCATAGGGCGCAAGAACGGTTGGCAACATGAAAACGCCCGAGCCCACCATCATGCCAACAGAAAGCCCCCAGGTACGCCAGAACCCCATCACGCGGCGGGTTTGATAGTCCCCCATAAAATCTCCTCCCCTGATCCCGGAAAAACCCTAGCGGAAACAGCCGCCCCCACCTAGCGCTTTTATAGATGTCACTGAAGAAGCCGCTGAAGATAAAGCGCCCCATTCTGGATCAAATCGAGACACATGAACATGTCTCATATTGGGACAACTCTGTCCCAAGTCGGCACAGAATGAGCTGATGTTCTTTTTATAGCCCTCCAAACTGTTGAAAATCAAAGGCATCATTTCTGGCACGGGGTTTGCGACTATGAAGGCGAACCTGGCACTCCGGCTGCCACCAGATACCAGGTTCCTGAGTTTCGGGTCTTCGCAGCTGCCAATTTGTTGAAGACCCAGCCATTGGAGTCGGCCGCGCCTCTTGCCCCACCTCAATCCGCTTTGGTGCGGTCGGCTCCGAACCACCCTTCCCAAAAAATCAGATTTCTGTCATTTTGCTTTTCAGCGAATGCGACACAGGTTACCCATTGGACATGCCTTTGGAGACCTTATGAGCGCCGATTTCATCCATGACCTGAATGCCCCATACGGCGAAGCGGAGACCATTTCCCCGCTGATCACCCGCGTTTTGTGCAAAAACCCAAGCCCATACACCTACACCGGCACCGGCACCTACATTGTGGGTAGTGGCCAGAATGTGGCTGTGATCGACCCCGGGCCGATGATGGAAGCCCACGGCAACGCCATCCTTGAGGCAACCAAGGGAAAAACCATCAGCCACATAATGGTAACCCACAGTCATATCGACCATTCGCCCCTCAGCGCCTGGCTCAGCGATAAAACAGGTGCCCCGATATACGCCTTCGGCCCCCACGGCGCAGGCCGGAAGGGTGGCCTTGACGGCGAGGAAGTGGAAGCTGGCGCGGATCATGCCTTCATGCCAGACCACAAGCTGGCGGACGGCGACCGTGTATCTGGCGACAGTTGGACCCTGCGTGCCATCTTTACCCCCGGCCACACCGCCAACCATCTGTGCTTCATGCTGGAAGAAGAACAGACCCTGTTCTGCGGCGACCATATCATGGGATGGGCCACGACAGTGATTTCCCCGCCTGACGGCGACATGCGCGCGTATCTAAAAAGCCTCAAGCGTACGATTGAGGAAAAGCCAAAGCGCCTTTTGCCAACCCACGGCCCGGCAGTCGAAGACCCCGAACCCTTCATTCGCGGCATCATCACCCACCGGCGTATGCGCGAAGGCCAAATTCTGAGGCATCTTGAAGATGGCCCTTTGACCATCGATATAATGGTCAGCCGCATGTATAAAGATGTGAACAAAGCGCTGCATCCAGCGGCCGCCCGGTCCGTGCTTGGGCACCTGATTGCGCTGGTGGATGAAGGCCGCGTGATGACCGATGGGCCAGCAACACTAATGAGCGAATATCGCCTTCCCGCCTAAGCCTTGCCTTTAGGCTTTCGTGGGGCTATCTATGCGGCACCAATAGGTTTTTAGTATTGCGTGCAGGAGACTGACATGAATTTGCAAACGAGCACCGCTGTTGATCCCACCCTCGACCTCGTGGCCGAGATCCAGCGCCTGCGTAAAGAAAAGAATGCGGTTATCCTGGCACATTATTATCAGGCACCGGAAATCCAGGACATCGCAGATTTTGTGGGCGACAGCCTCGACCTCTCGCGCAAGGCAGCGGAAACCGATGCCGACATGATCGTCTTCTGTGGTGTGCGCTTCATGGCCGAAGTCGCCAAAATCCTGAGCCCACAGAAAAAAGTGGTACTGCCTGACCTGGCCGCAGGCTGCAGCCTTGAAGACAGCTGCCCCCCGGACGAATTCGAGAAGTTTGTGAAAGCCCACCCGGACCATATGGTGCTGAGCTACATCAACTGCTCAGCCGCCGTGAAGGCCCTGACAGACATTATCGTGACCAGCTCAAACGCCGAACATATCGTAAGCTCGCTGCCCGCAGACCAGAAGGTCATCTTCGCGCCAGACCGTCACTTGGGCGGGTACCTGTCGCGCAAGCTGGGCCGCGATATGCTTTTGTGGCAAGGCACCTGTATTGTCCACGAACTGTTCAGCGAAAAAGAGCTGATCAAGCTGAAGGCCAAGCACCCGAACGCGCCGGTCGCCGCGCACCCTGAGTGCCCGGATAACATCGTGCAGCACGCAGACCATGTTGGCTCCACCAGCTCGATCCTCAAGTTCGCATCAGAAACAGAGAGCGACACCGTCATTGTGGCCACTGAGCCGCACATCATCCACCAGATGGAAAAAGCGTCGCCAGAGAAAACCTTCATCGGTGCACCGGGCGCAGACGGCAATTGCAGCTGCAACACCTGCCCGTTCATGGCGCTCAACACTATGGAAAAGCTGTATCTTTGCCTGCGTGACGAAGGGCCTGAGATTGAGCTTGATGAAGAGACTCGCGAGGCTGCGGAAAAGCCACTTCGCAAGATGCTGGAACTGAGCGCGGCCATCAATACCGGCAAAGACGTATCCGCCATCGGCGCGTAATCATATCCGCCAGGGAGCAAGGCACATGACCGATTTTCCACTCTCGACGGCGGAAATCGACGCCTTTATCGACACCGCTTTCGCGGAAGACATCGCCACGGGTGATGTAACCTGCGAAACGGTGATCCCCGAGGACGCGCGCCTGACGGCCACCATGAATGCCCGCGAAGTGATGGTGCTGGCTGGCCTGCCGCTGACGACCCCCATCTTCAGGCGGCTTGACCCTGACTGCACGATCGAGTTCTTTGCCCACGACGGCGACAAGGTCGACCCCGGCACCGCCATCATGCGGGTTGAAGGCAAGGCCAGAGCCATGCTGTCCGCCGAGCGCACTGCGCTGAATATCGTGCAGCACCTGTCGGGTATCGCAACGCTGACCCGCCAATATGTAGACCAGATCAAGGGCACCGGCGCCACGCTTCTGGATACACGGAAAACCATCCCTGGCCTTAGGAAACTTGGCAAGTACGCTACCGCGATGGGCGGCGCGAAGAACCACCGTATGGGCCTGTTTGATGCCGTGATGATCAAGGACAACCATATCGCTGTCGCCGGCTCGGTTGAGAAAGCTGTGGCGGGTGCCAAAGCCGCAGGCCGCAATGACATCCAGGTTGAATGCGATACACTTGAGCAGGTGCGCGAAGCAGTGAAGGCAGGTGCCAATAGCCTGCTTCTGGACAACATGCCGCCCGCGATGCTCAGGCAGGCGCGCGCGATTGTGGATGGTGCCATCCCATGTGAAGCCTCAGGTGGTGTGAACCTCAATACCATCAGGTCTATTGCTGAAACAGGTGTGGATTATATCTCCGTCGGCAGACTGACCCAATCAGCGCCCGCTGTAGATATCGGCCTCGATTTCGCCTAACTCCAAAAAGGTTGTGCTTTAAGCAGGCTGCATCCGTCCATGAGACGCACGGATTTGCGGCATGGCGCCACTCAGCTCCGCCCAGGCATTTTCGCTGACGGCATGCCGCCAGACACAGGAAAGCGCCACGCAAAAATTTGCATTCTCGCGCGCAGCCTCGATCATGAGATTCAGATATTCGTTTCCGTGAAATTTGATCAGGTCTTCCAGTGGCCCTGTACCAAGGAACGACAGCGCTTTCAGATTGTCCGCGTTCACAAGATTGACCGCGACCCAGATCACCCGGAAGCCGATGGACGGGTCTTCCCGGCACAGCTTCCATAGCTTTTCCACAGCCTTGAACTGCGCGTCTTGCGCCTCTGCGCCAAGGGCAAAATACCCTATATAGTCTTGCGCCAACTGATGGATTTCATGTTCGGTCATTTTGCCCTGCCTGTTGGGCGCATTTGCGCGCGTTCTGCACTCCCTGTCCCAAAACGTGACAAAAGATTACCAAACAGACAAGTTACCTAATTGTTTTTATTAAACTTTTATTATTTCCGGTAGTAGGAAAGATATTCTTCCATGCGTTCCTCAAGGCGTGAAATGCGCTTGTCGTCCGACGGGTGTGTGGACAGGAAGGTCGGAGGCTGCCCCCCACCTTCCTTCAGCGTCTTCATGCGCTGCCAAAGCCGAACAGACGCGCGTGGGTCATACCCCGCCTTGGCCATATACATGGTGCCTACATGGTCGGCCTCCAGCTCCATCTTGCGGCTATGGGGCAACTGCACAAAGCCGGCTGTCGCAAGCGAGGCGAGGCCAACTGCCATCTGGGCAGTTTCATCATCCTCTGTCGTTGCACCAACGGCCACGCCAGCACCGATGATCAGCAGGTTCTGCATCTGGGCACGGCTCATCTGTTCTGCGCCGTGGCGCAGCACCGCGTGAGCAATCTCATGCCCGATCACTGCAGCCAGTTCTTCGTCGGATGTGAAGCTTTCGACCATCTTGCTGTAAATGGCCACCTTTCCGCCAGGCAGCGCCCAGGCGTTCAGGACAGGCTCGTCGATCACAACGAATTCCCAGCCCAGGTTCGGTGCGTCAGATATGGCAACGATGCGGGCACCGATGCGCTGCACCCTTTCTGCCATCGGCCCCGAGGTCTGAACTGGAGCTGACTTTTTGACTTCGTTCATGGCCTCAAGGCCAAGGGCGGCATCCTGGCTGGGGGGAATGATGATGAACTGGGACCGACCAGTCACCTCGTTGGTTGTCATACAGGCCGTCACAAGCAACAACCCGGCCCCCAGCAACACGCCCTTTATCATTTTCATTTCGCCGTCCTCCGCCTTGTTTGATCGAAGCAATATCCGATACGAACATTGACACATCCATGTCATGAAAACACTATGCCAGACATGATGCTTCATGCTTCCATATCCTAATCCCTGAAACAGCAGCTTGTGAAGTTGGTATGACAATTATCGGAATTGATTTAGGAACAACCAATAGCGCCTGCGGTTTCTGGCGGGATGGCGAAGTTGAGCTGATCCCCAACAGAAGTGGTGATTACCTGACGCCTTCGGTGGTCGGGCTGGACGGCGACAACAATGTCATTGTTGGCAAGGTGGCCAAGAACCGGCTGATCACCCACCCAGACAACACGGTGGGGGTGTTCAAGCGCCTGATGGGCACGAACCATCAGGTGAGCCTTGGCAAAAAACGCTTCACCGCAACGGAGCTATCCGCGTTTGTCCTTAAGGCCCTCAAGGAAGATGCCGAAGCCCATCTGGGCGAGGAAGTGACCGAAGCCATCATCAGCGTACCAGCCTATTTCAACGACAATCAGCGACATGCCACCAAGCAGGCCGGGGAAATTGCCGGGCTGACTGTCCGACGTTTGATCAACGAGCCGACAGCTGCGGCGCTCGCATACGGGCTGCATGAACGGGCGGAAGGCATGTTTGTCGTCCTGGATATGGGCGGTGGCACCTTCGATGTGTCCATCCTTGAGTATTTCGACGGGATTATGGAAGTTCACGCCAGCGCGGGGGACAATTTCCTGGGCGGGGAAGACTTCCTTGAGGCGATGGTTGGCAGCTTCTGCAAAGCCGTGGGTATCGACAAGGATAAGCTTGGAAAGTCTGAGTTGCAGCAGCTCTATGACCGGCTTGAGCAGGTCAAACGCAAAATCCACACACAGGACAGCATGGCCATAGAGCTGGACCTGGGCGGCAAAGCCGTGCGCTTCGAGGCCACTCCTGAATGGTTCAAGGAATGCACCCAGCCCCAATTGATGCGGGTGCGCCACCCCATCGAACAAGCCCTGCGCGATGCCAGCCTCAGGGTTCCTGATGTGACCGAGGTTTTGCTGGTAGGCGGCGCGACGCGCATGCCCGTCTTCCGCAATATGGTTGGCACTCTTTTCAAGCGCATCCCAGCCGGTCACCTTGACCCGGATCTTGTTGTCGCCATGGGGGCCGCTGTGCAGGCTGGCCTCAAGGCGCGCGACAAGACGCTGGATGATGTTGTCCTGACAGACGTATGCCCCTACACGCTGGGAACAGAGGTGGTCGACCCATCTGGTTCCGGCAAGGCGGGCTTTTTCCTGCCGCTTATCGAACGCAACAGCGTCGTACCCACAAGCCATGTCGAGACCCTGGCGACGGTCGTAAAAAATCAGCGGCGCATGGAGGTCAACGTATTCCAGGGCGAGCATCGGCTGGTGGAGCAGAATATTTTCCTGGGCTCTGTTGCCGTCACAGTGCCCAAAGGCCCGGCAGGTGAGCAGACAATTGACGTGCGCTACAGCTACGACATGAACGGCCTCCTGGAGGTTGATGTTAAGATCAACAGCACCGGCCAGGTCATCAATCATGTGATCGAGCAGTCGCCAGGGTCCCTGACGCAGGAAGAAATTGAAAAATCGCGCGCCCGGCTGGCTGGCCTCAAGTTCCATCCCCGCGAAAAAGAGGAAAATCTGATTCTGATTTCCCGGGCGGAGAAGCTGTACCTGACATCCCTTGGGGAGCGGCGGACCCTGATCGGACGCTATCTGGCAGAATTCGAGAGTGTGCTCGATAGCCAGAAAGAATCGGATATCGCCAAAGCCCGCGAGCAATTCAGCGAAGCCCTTGACCAACTGGACCCGGGCAGCATGTTATGACTTTCCCATGGTCCCGTTTGGGCATTGAGCCCACGGAAAACAAGCGAGACATCAAGAAAGCCTACTCACGGAAGCTGAAGGAAACCCGCCCTGACGAACACCCGGAGGCCTTCAAGCAGCTGCATGATGCCTACAAGCGCGCGCTGAAACTCGCTGAAACCGGGAGGACCGTGCCCGCTGCTTCCGTCCTTTCCTTTGACGACATTGACATGATGGCAGCCCCGGAGGGGCAGGAAGCCCCCCAAGAGGCGCCTGATGAAGCAGGAGGCGAAGGGCCCAAACCAGCTGACGTATGGGTAGAAACAGCCGCCGACAGCATGGACTCTATTGAAGGCCACCCGGCGCCAGGAACATCTGCTGACGAAGTTCAGGCCATCGATGAAGCCGCAGCCGCCAGGATGTTGGACAAGGTACAAGCACTGCTTGCCAAGAACCCAGACATTCATATACCCGAGAAATGGCGCTTCATAGAAAAAGAGCCCCTGCTGCTGGATGAAGCCTTCCGAGCTGAAGTAGGTGAAAGGCTGTTGGCCCTGATCATCAAACACCAGGCGACCCAGATGAAGCTTCGGGGCGACCAGTGGCACCTGAAGGTGGGGGACACTATCCTTGCCTACCTCAATACCCAGTTTGGCTGGTCTTTCCGCTTTCATGACCTTCTGAACCGGTTTGACTACAGCGAGATTGCTTTCCTCAAGGACCTGCCCGCCGCACCGCTGCATTCCAAGGCAGATGGGTTCGGGGTCAAGGGCGGCAGCAAGCTGCACAAACGCAAACCACGTGACCCGAAACGCCCACAGGCAGGGCCCGTATACCCATTCTACCGCCTGGTTGCGATGGCGATCGACCTGGCGATTGTGTCGATTCCCCTGATTATCTTCGCGAAGCTCTACGGGCTGGAGGCCCATATCAAACACGCGGACATCGCCTTTATCGCCTATCTCGCTATGACACCCTTTTTCGAAGCGTCCAAATGGCGGGCCACCATCGGCAAGCGCATCCTGGGGCTTCAGGCACTGACGCTCGACCTACAGCCCCTGAACTTCTGGCAGGCCCTGATGCGTTCCCTGATGCTTGGTGCCAGCATCTGGTGGCTACAGTGGATAAATCATCTATGGGGCGAACCGGTCTCTGACTTCGCGGCTGTTATCTGGCCCTTTATCATCACCAGCTGGATCGCAGGCGGTCGTTACCCGCACGACCTGTTATCGTTCTCGTTCGTCCTGAACTATGGCAGAACGCGTTAGGGCGGCCCCCAAGCATCCGGTCTGAAGGCAAAGAAAAACCGGCCGCTCAGATGCTGAGGGGCCGGCTTTTTTCTTCAGGAGGAAGCTAAGGCTTAGAAGTCGCCTTTAGGCTCCAGAATCTGCTTACCACGGTACATACCTGTCTTCAGGTCGATGTGGTGACGCAGCTTGTACTCACCAGTGTGCGAGTCTTCCTGGTAGTTAACCGCCTTCAGGGCATCATGCGAACGACGCATACCACGGCGAGACGGGGTAACTTTTCTCTTTGGAACTGCCATTTTTCTAACCTTTTCACTCGCCGGGGCCAACATATGGCGCTGCCGGGCTGTTCGTTCGGGCCCACGAAATCCGTGAACACCTTGATTCGAGGCGCGCAACATAAGGTGCACGTCTTCAAAATGCAAGGAAAACACGCAACTTTTCGTCAGCACCCTTGCTTGGGCGCACAAATAGTTGATTCCCGGGCGCTTTTCAAGCGGACTTTTCAATATTATGACCTAGATAAGATCAAAACCATAAAGGGGGAGCAACGTGCGCACCATTATAATGGCTTGCCTAATTGCACTAAACGGCGTGGCAGCAGCCGCAGACGACTATCTGGTAACGCAGTACCGGGCGGCACCGGGCAAGCTTCCTGAACTTTTAAAGCAAATCAAAGAAACCGATTGGGATGAGGTTGAAGGCACTCGCCCCATAATTATGCGACATAGCCAAGGAGACCAGTGGGACCTGATGTTGCTGGCCCCCTATGGGGATAGCTGCACCAGCGAAAAATGCGCCAAGTTCAAATCTTTGTGGTCTACTCTCCTCAGGGCATCAACCCGCCTTTTGGTGGATTATGAGCTTCGTTTCCTAGCCACGTCTGAAACGCCCTGGAGCAAGATTCAAGCGATGAACAGCGGTACCGGCCTTTACCATATTGAAATGTTCAATGCGGCAGCGGGCAAGCACGATGCGCTCCTGAGCCAACGCCGTCGGGAAAATGAATATCTTGCCAAAACGGGGCAAGTGACCAATGTCATCTTCACGGTGACGATGGGATCAGACGTGGATGCCTTCACAATTGGCTTTCATGAAAGCCTGAAGACATTCGCGGAAAGCCCAGACCTGCCCACAGAAGCGTTTGAGCAAGCCGCCGTGGAAGCAGGCTTCAAGAACCGGGCGGACATCAGCTTCCACCTGCGGGAGCTGATTGTGGGCCACCACGACACGCTAGCGACAAAAGTTAAGTAAAAGGGAGACACGCCCCATGACCCGCATTCTGTTTTACCTGGCCGATTATCCGCACGATATCTGGCGCCAGTGCATCCACGCCATCGACCCCAAGGTCGAATTCCTCGGCAACCCGGACTGGGGCAGTCCAGAGGACGGTGACGCCTACGCTTTCGTGTGGGAGCCGGAACCCGGCCTTCTGGCGCGCTACCCCAACATCAAGGCGATCTTCTCCCTCGGCGCGGGGGTTGATCACCTGACGCGTGACCCAGACCTGCCAAAGGACGTGCCCATCATCCGCATGGGCGACGAAGGCCTCAAGGAAGGCATGGCTGAATATATATTGATGAATGTACTGATGCACCACCGCCAGACGCCCCAGCTTCTGGCCGCCCAGCGCAAGAACCAGTGGAAGCGCGTGTTCTCCCTTGCCGCCAAGGATGTGCGGGTTGGCATTCTGGGCTATGGCGCGCTCGGGCAGCGTGCGGCGCAGGCCTTGAAGCCGCTTGGCTACAATATCGCCGCCTGGTCCCGAAGCCCCAAGGATGACGACCTGGTGGCCCATTTCACCGGCATGGAACAACTGGATGATTTCCTTGCACGCACAGACATAGTGGTGGGGCTGTTGCCTTCCACCAAGGAAACCGAAGGCCTGCTGGATTTCGACCGTCTGTCGCGCCTACCGGAAGGTGCCAGCGTCATCAACGCCGGCCGCGGCAGCCTGATTGTGCTGGACGACCTGATGGCCTTACTCGACAGCGGCTATATCGCGGGTGCATCCCTTGACGTGTTCCCAGAAGAACCACTGCCGAAGGATCACCCCCTTTGGGGCTATGACACAGTCATCATCACGCCGCACAGTGCGGCCATCACCCGCCCTGACACGGCTGCGGAATATGTGCTCAGGAACATTAAACGGATCGAAAACGGCGAGAGCCCGGAGAATTTGCTGGATACAAATCTCGGTTACTGACTTTCTTTTGCGGAAATGAATCCCTATATAAGCCGAAACGGCGTGTTTGGGGCCGAGTAAAAAAGGATTCGATCACCGTATGGCTTACATTCAAGTTGTTGCCGGATTGGTATTGTTGGTAGTTGCCGGCGACTATCTCGTTCGTGGATCCGTTTCGCTTGCGCGCCGTGCTGGCGTTTCCAAGCTGATCATCGGCCTGACCATTGTCGCCTTTGGAACATCCGCACCTGAACTTGTCGTTGGTGTGGACGCAGTTTTGAACAATGTACCCGCCCTTGCGCTGGGTAATGTTGTTGGGTCCAATATCGCCAACGTGCTGCTGGTGGTGGGCCTTCCAGCCATGATCGCGCCAATGGTTTGCTCTGCGCCGCGCCTCGGCCGCAACCTTATATTCATGCTGGTTTCCACTGTGCTCTTTATGGCTATGGCCTTCAGCGGATCTTTTGCCTGGCAGCAGGGCCTTATCCTGCTGGCCTTCCTTACTCTGTTTATCGGCTATTCCATTGCTCGCCGCAAAGCATGCCCGATCGAAGCCGCGAAAGAGCTTGAGGAGATGGAAGAGCTTCAGCACAAACCTGACAGCTACCGCTTGGCCACGATCATGGTTGTGGGGGGTCTCGTCGGCCTGATCTTTGGCGCTGATATGTTGGTTGAAGGTGCTGTTGTAATCGCCCGCGAATTTGGCGTTTCAGAAGCCGTCATCGGCCTGACATTGGTTGCTCTTGGCACAAGCCTTCCGGAACTGATCACGGCACTGGTGGCTGCGGTACGCGGCCACTGCGACGTTGCCGTGGGTAACGTAATCGGCTCCAATATATTCAACCTGCTGTCCATTGTAGGCGTAGCCTCAATGGTGGGCACGATCCCTGTGCCAGACAGCTTCCTGCAGGTTGACCTGTGGGTCATGCTTGGGGCGTCGCTTCTGCTGGTACCCTTTACCCGGGCGCGCAGTCACGTTGGCAAAAAGGCCGGCGCCATTATGGTGCTGCTTTATATCGCCTATATCGTCTATCTGGCGCAGTCTGCTGAAAGCGCCAGCGCCATGGGGATGACGCTCTGATGCGCGCGCCGCGGACAGCACTGGTAACCGGAGCCAGCCGCCGCATTGGCAGGGCCATCGCTATGGACCTGGCAGCCTACGGCTATGACGTCGCCGTGCATTATCACGGATCAGAGGAAGAAGCCGAAGACGTTGTCGCCAATATCGAGGCCTATGACGGCAGGGCTGTTGCGGTGCAGGCTGACCTTACGAATGCTGAAGATACTGCCGGGCTTGTTGCAGCAGCGGAAGAAGCCCTCGGCAAGCCTCTTACGCTGCTTGTCAACAACGCGTCTCTGTTTGAAAAAGACGATGCCCAGACTTTCAGCGTGGACAGCTGGGATGCCCATCAGGCCGTGAACCTGCGGGCCCCTGCCATGTTGGCCCAGGCCTTTGCCGAACGGCTTCCGGAAGGTGCCAGGGGCACGATCATCAATATGATCGACCAGCGCGTCCTGAAGCTGAATCCCCAATATTTTTCCTATACCGCATCAAAAACCGGCCTCTGGACCCTCACACGGACCATGGCGCAGGCCTTTGCGCCCAACATTCGGGTAAATGCAATCGGGCCCGGCCCGACGCTCAAAAACACACGCCAAACCTCTGAAATATTTGAACAAGAAGCCGCCAGTACGATTCTTGGGCACGGGCCAGACCTTGAAGAAATTTGTGCGGCTGTACGTTTTCTACTTGAGAGTCCGTCGATTACAGGGCAAATGCTGGCTTTGGACGGTGGTCAGCACTTGGCCTGGCGTACCCCGGACATTCTGGAGGACTGAGTAATGTCGCACGATGACGCACTGGTAAGAGCAAACATCCTGCACCTGCCTTTTGCAGATGCGGCCCGCTCGGTTCGCCATGTTTTTGTCCGCGATTATGTTACCCAAGCCGAGATCGGCGTCTGGGAACATGAGAAAGATACCCGTCAGGCTGTTCGCATCAACGTAGACCTATCGGTAGCCGAAACAGTCGAACACCATGAAGACCAACTGGTGAATGTTGTTTGCTACAACGACATCGTAACCAAGATTCAGGCCATCATCAAAACCGGCCATATCAACCTGGTTGAAACCTTGGCAGAGAAAATTGCTGAGATGGCCTTGGAAGATGACCAGGTCATTGCCGCCCGGGTAAAGGTGGAAAAGCTGGAAGCCGTCGAAGGCGCGGCCAGCGTCGGCGTTGAAATAGAACGCCACAAACGGCCTTAACCAATTAGTAACAATTGAACTTTTTCACCTGACGCGAGCGGGATAACGGCGTGAGTTTTGCACACCGAATCAACGGCTGCCATAACGCCTATCATCAGACAACAATACAAAATTGTTATGGTAAAAATTAAGTGGTTGACTGACCCTAGTTCTTTATAAATCAATGACTTAGCTTTTTTGCCCAAAAATTAGGCAAAAAGGATAAAACCTAGTGTTACAGCGATGTTGCACTTGCATCTTGGGTTTTTCCCACAAACTTATCCACAGGTTCAGTGGAAATCTTTTTGACGAATCAAAATGACAAAATCATGTCATTGATTCTGCTGCCTCATTCCGGCACAAGTCCATATGACGAACATAAAGGATCACTTTTTTCGTGGTTGAGACAGCGCTGCAAATAGGCATCAACACCATCAAGGAACACTTGAGGACGGCCCCTACCGCCCCGGGCGTGTACCGAATGCTGAATGCCCACGGGGATGTTCTTTATGTTGGCAAGGCGAAAAACATCAAGAAGCGCGTCACCAGCTACACGCAGGAAAACCGCCTGACGGTTCGCCTGATGCGCATGGTGGCTGCAACAAAGTCCATGGTGTTTGTCACCACACGGACAGAAGCCGAAGCCCTTTTGCTTGAAGCATCATTGATCAAGCGCTTCAAGCCCCCGTTCAATGTGCTCCTGAAGGACGACAAGTCATTCCCCTATATCCTGATGCGTCAGGACCACGAATGGCCACAGATCACAAAGCACCGCGGCGCGCGAAAACACAAAGGGCTGTATTTTGGCCCCTTTGCCAGTGTCTCGGCGGTAAACCGTACGCTGAATACATTGCAGAAGGTATTCCAGCTGCGTTCCTGCTCGGACGTGACGCTTGAAAGCCGGACACGCGTGTGCCTGCTTTATCAGATCAAGCGCTGCTCAGGCCCCTGCGTGGGCAAAGTCAGCCACGCGGAATATGACGATATGGTCTCGGAAACGCGCGCTTTCCTGGAAGGCCGCACATCCGGCATCCAGAAGAAATTCGCCTCTGCGATGCAGGAAGCCAGTGACGCGCTCGAATTCGAGGTTGCCGCCGTCTACCGGGACCGCCTCAATGCCCTTACCCACATCCAGAGCCACCAGGCCATGGTGAACGCCATGGTCGACGAGGCCGATGTGATCGCGGCCGAAGAAGTCGCCGGCGCCGTGGGCATCCAGGTATTCTTCTTCCGCGCGGGGCAGAACTGGGGCCACCGGGCCTATTTCCCCAAGCACGACAAAAGCGAAGGCGTCGAAGATGTTCTGGCGGCCTTCCTTGCCCAGTTCTATGACAACAAGCCTGCACCGAGGCTGATTTTGCTGTCGCATGAGATTCCCGACCAGCAACTGCTTTCAGAGGCCTTGTCGGAGCGCATGGAACGCAAAGTCGCGATCTCGGTACCAGCCAGGGGCAAAAAGGCTGAAGTGATGGGTGAGGCCCGTCGCAACGCCCGCGAGGCCCTTGAACGCCGCATGGCGGAAACAGCCAGCCAGGCCAAACTGCTTCAGGGCGTTGCCGACCTTTTCGGCCTTGATGACCCGCCAGAGCGGATCGAGGTCTATGACAACAGCCACATTCAGGGCACCAACGCGCTTGGCGGCATGATCGTGGCCGGTCCTGACGGCTTCATGAAGAACAGCTACCGCAAGTTCAACATCAAGTCGGATGAAACGGCGCCCGGTGATGACTTCGCCATGATGCGCGAAGTCATGCGCCGCCGGTTCAAAAGACTGTTGAAGGAAGATGCAGACAAAGGCCGGGGCCACTGGCCCGATGTGTTGCTGATCGACGGCGGCAAGGGGCAACTGTCTTCCGTCATGGAAGTGCTGGATGACCTTGGCGTATCCGAAGATGTATGTGTCGTCGCCATCTCAAAGGGGCCAGACAGAAACGCGGGCCGCGAACAGTTTCATATGCCCGGGCGCGACACTTTCATGCTGCCGGAAAATGACGCTGTGCTCTATTACCTGCAGCGCCTCAGGGACGAGGCCCACCGGTTTGCCATCGGCAGCCACCGGGCGCGCCGCTCGGGCGACATCAGGAAATCGCCGCTGGACGGCGTTCCCGGCATTGGTCCAAAGCGCAAGAAAGCCCTGCTCCATCACTTTGGCTCCGCAAAGGCTGTTGCCGATGCGGATGTGCGCGATCTTGAAGGCGTGGACGGCATTTCCAAAGCCATGGCCCAGCAAATTTACGATCATTTCCGTGATTGATTAAACTCGGCAGCAATCATTGACGCCACCGCCGTTTCAGCTATTGTTGCGGCATCACTGCAAGCACAGGACAACCCATGTGGACTTTGCCTAACATTCTGACCATGTCCCGGATTTTCGTTATCCCGGTTCTCGTGGCATCCTTTTTTATGGATCAGCCGCTGGGCAGCCATGTGGCCTTCGCCACCTTCGCGCTTGCAGCCATTACAGATTTCTTCGATGGCTATCTGGCACGCGCCACAGGCAGTGTCTCCAAAATCGGCGTCTTTCTGGACCCAATCGCAGACAAGCTGATGGTCGCCGCCGTTATTGTGATGGTTGTTTTTGCCGGGTGGGTGGATGGCCTTCATGTCATCGCAGCCGTTATCATCATGTGCCGGGAACTGCTCGTGTCCGGCCTTCGCGAGTTTCTGGCCGGCGCACAGGTTAGCGTGCCCGTTACCATGCTTGCCAAATGGAAAACGACCGTGCAGATGTTCGCCCTTGGCGCACTCGTCTGGTCTGAAGGCGCGCCAGAGTTTGGATTGCCCGCGCATGAAATTGGCATCGGGTTGTTGTGGATGGCCGCTATTCTGACGCTCTACACCGGTATCGATTATCTGCGTGCTGGCCTAAAGCATATGGTGTGATCATGCAGCTCGTCTATTTCGCCTGGATCCGGGAACGGGTCGGAAAATCGGAAGAGAGCATGCAATTGCCCGGAGGCATTGCCACTGTTTCAGACCTGATTGACCACCTTTGCAGCATTAATGACATCTACAAAGCAGCACTTGGCGACAAATCGGTCGTGCGCATCGCGGTCAACCAGACCCACGTAGGCTTGGACCATCCGGTGACGGACGCAGACGAAGTCGCCTTTTTCCCGCCCGTCACGGGGGGCTGATCATGGCAAGTGTCTCGGTTCAGGCTGGGGATTTCCAGATTGCTGATGAGATTGCGGCCCTGAAGAACGGACGGGTGGACATCGGAGCCATTGTGACATTCACCGGCACCGTACGGGACATGAACGGCGACCTGAAAGCCATGACGCTTGAGCACTATCCCGGCATGACGGAAGCCGAACTGGGCCGCGTGGCGGAGGAAGCTGAAAAACGCTGGCCTCTTGTTGGTTGCCGCGTGATCCATAGGTACGGACGACTGGAGCCTGGTGACAATATAGTGCTTGTCATCACCATGAGTGCGCACCGGCATGCCGCATTCGAGGCCGCGGATTTCCTGATGGATTTCCTCAAGTCCCGAGCCCCCTTCTGGAAAAAGGAAGAAACGTCAGAGGGCGGCCAGTGGGTCGATGCCAAGGAAAGCGATACAGACGCCCTCAAGCGCTGGGGCTGACCATTCAGAACAGAAGGAGGCTAGAATGAAACCTGTCATCACTGCCCTGTTGTTGTTCTTTGCGTACCTTAGCCCTGCTGCGATTGCAGAAGGCAGAACCCTTACATTCACCGAAGGCATGACATCCCCGCCAGCGACACTTGCGGATGCCGCCTGGATAGCGGGCCTTTGGCGCGGGGAAGCATTCGGTGGCCAAGTGGAAGAAAACTGGTCACCGCCCCTCGGCGACAGCATGGCAGGTGCCTTCAAGCTGGTGTCTGACGGCAAGGTGGATTTTTATGAGCTTGAGGTTATCCGCGAAGTGGGCAACACGCTGCTTCTGCAGCTGAAACATTTTCATGGCGACCTGAGGGGCTGGGAAGAAAAAGACGAAACTGTCAACTTCCCGCTGGTGAAAGTAACTGACACCGCGCTCTATTTTGATGGCTTCACTATTGAGCGCGTCAGCGATGATGCCATGAAGATGATGCCATGAACATGTATGTCAGACTCAAGGAAGGCGATGCCGAGCGGGATATGCTGTTTGCCTATAAGCGGGTGAAATAGCGCTGCAATGAAAAAAGGCCGGGAATTCCCGGCCTTTCCTATTTTGGCTTCCGCCAACTTTTATTGGTTATTCTGACGCCTTAGAAAGCTTGGGATTTCAAGCTGGTCCGTTGGCGCTTTTGGGGCTGGACGCTCATCCGGGTCTACACCACCAACAGCAGGCGCGGCCTCTTCTGCAGCCTGTTCAGCCGCCTGGCGGCCCGCGTCATTGGACGGCACTTCAGGCGCCACAGGCTCATCGCTTGACCGCAGGCCTGATGTCATCAGTTGAAACAGGCTGCGTTTCTGAGGCGCGGCCTCTTCAGCGGCGGCTGGCTTTTCTGCTTCTTCCTTTGGTTCAGGCGTGTTGGTGTATGCCGCTTCCTGGAACGCGCTTGGCTGCTTCATCTGCTGTGGGCTGGCCTTCGGCGTCATTGGAGCTTCGGCAATGAAGGTATCTTCGCCTTGGGCGGCTACGGCCTTGGCTTCGATATCTTCTTCCGCTTCCTCGTGTGGCACGGACATGGAATGAGCAAGGTCATCGTCTTCCTCATCAACTTCAGAGTCCTCAGGAGCTTCCATCGATTGCTTGAGCGAAGACATTGCCGCGACGATATTATCCTCATCATCTGCGGCTTTGGTGGCAACAACTTCAGCAGCTGGTTCTTCCGTCTGGGCCTCTGCTTCCGAGATGCCAGCGTCTGCTGCAGGTTCGGCTTCAGGTGTTGTCGCTGGCTGTACATCTTCAACAACCGGGGCTTCGGTACGCCGTGGCACAGGCATAGCATAGCTGCCTTCACCGCCTTCGATACCGGTGGCAACAACGGATACCCGCAGCTTGCCTTCCAAGTCATGATTGAATGCGGAACCGAAGACGATCAGTGCTTCTGGGTCTACCAGTTCACGAACCATATTTACGGCTTCATCGACTTCATAAAGCGTCATGTCCATGCCGCCCGTAACATTGATGATCACGCCCTTGGCACCCTGGAGCGATGCTTCTTCAAGAAGCGGGTTCGAAATGGCTGCAGCCGCAGCTTCCTGGGCCCGGTTTTCGCCTTCCGCTTCGCCTGTGCCCATCATGGCTTTGCCCATTTCAGACATCACGGTACGTACATCGGCAAAATCGAGGTTGATCAGGCCAGGCATAACCATCAGGTCAGTGATGCCGCGTACGCCCGAATGCAATACATCATCTGCCATGTTGAAAGCGTCAGCGAAAGTTGTGCGCTCATTGGCCACCCGGAACAGGTTCTGGTTCGGAATGATGATCAGCGTGTCTACATGCTGTGCCAGTTCACTAATTCCGGCTTCCGCAATCTTCATGCGGCGACCGCCTTCGAACTGGAACGGCTTGGTGACAACACCTACCGTCAGAATGCCACGCTCGCGTGCGCGCTTGGCAATCACTGGCGCGGCCCCTGTGCCGGTACCGCCGCCCATGCCGGCGGTGATGAAGGCCATATGGCACCCGTTCAGCATCTCGTCGATGCTGTCATGCGCTTCTTCGGCAGCGGCCTGACCAATCTTCGGCTGGGCGCCAGCGCCAAGCCCCTGGGTAATCTGCACGCCAAGCTGGATGCGGTTGTCAGCTTCCGCATTGGCAAGCGCCTGCGCGTCCGTGTTCGCCACGACAAAGTCGACACCCTGCAGCTGTGCGCGGATCATGTTGTTGACGGCATTACAGCCCGCACCGCCAACACCGACGACCGCGATTTTCGGCGTCAGCTCCGTTAGTTCCGTGTGTTCAAAATCGATAGACATTGCCCAGTACCTCCGTTTGATCCCTTTGTATCCTGCGTGGGCTGTATTGGCCAGCCTGCAAGCGTTTCTGCCCGTTAAAAATTGTCCCGAACCCAGCGCGAGAAGCGGCCAAACGCCCCCCTTGTGGGTACTGCTGTTTTTTCCTGTTTCTTTTTCATGGTTTCAGTGACCGGACGCCGCGCGCCATAGAGCAAAAGCCCCACAGCGCCCGCGAAAGTCGGTGCCTGTGCCGCAGCTGGCAGGCCGTCGATCATTTCAGGTTTGCCAATGCGCACCTGGCGGCCAAGAACACGGCTTGCCAGGTCGCGGATACCCTCGGTTTGCGCCACACCGCCTGTCAAAACAACACGGCGGCCCGCAACCCCTGAGAAGCCCGATGCATCCAGACGCTTGCCGATGGTGGAAAACAGAAGCTCCAGTTCTTTCTGGATCACGCCCGTCAGCGCGCTTCGTGGCTGGCGCACGATGGCATCATCGCCACCTTCGCCCACCTGCGGCACTTCAATCTCAAGCCGTTCATCAGCGGCATCAACTGCTGCTGCGCCGTTGAAGGTCTTCAGCCTTTCGGCGTGCTCAAACGGTGTCAGCAACGACCGTGCAACCTGCTCTGTAATCTGGGCACCGCCGATCGGCAGCACCTCTGCATGCACAAGCGCACCCTGGGCGAAGATGGAAATGCTGGTCGTGCCAGCACCGATATCAATGCAGGCGGCGCCCATCTTGGCTTCGTCAGCCACAAGGGTCGCCAGACCGGAGGCGAAAGGTGTCAACACAACGCCCGCCACATTCAGGTGCGCCCGGCGCACGCAGGTCTGCAAATTCTGAAGCGGGCCATTCGACGCCGTGATGACATGCAGTGCTACGCTCAGTTTCTTGCCGTACATGCCGGTGGGCGCCTTGACACCGAAATTGCCATCAACCGCGAAAGCCGCGGGAAAGGCATGCAATATCTCATCTTCTTCGGCATCTACCTGTTCGCGGGCCTTGGCAATCGCCCGGTCGATATCAGACTGGCTGACGGCATGACCGTCCACATCCACCTGAACTTCGATGACTGTGCTTGTTGGCTCTCCGCCCGAGAAGGAAAGGAAAACATCACTGATTGTTGCACCAGCCATCTTTTCGGCCTGGTCAACAGATGCGCGGATAGCTTTTTCCGTCGCATCCATATCAATCACTGCACCAGAGGAAACACCACCCAGGCAAGCCCGGTTGCCCACACCGCGTACCCGCATGTGGCCGTCGGCATCGACTTCAGCAATAAGGCAGGAAATCTTGGCGGACCCGACATCGAGCGCTGCGATCATTCCTTCCTGTGTGCCGTTCAGTGTTTTCATGATTTCATACTCTCAACATCACTAGGTTGCCCAACCGGTGCCGCTCATACGGCGGCGACCTTCCGGTGAAACCCTAAGCACCATGCGGTCAGACAGGCGCATATCAATGACATCGACTTCGCGGCCAAGCAAGTGATACTCGTCCTCAAGCGTCGCAAATTTTTTCCACGCCTGGGAGGCGCTATATTTTGCTGTCATTTCCGGGAGCTTTACACGGATACCGTTATCGAAAATCATGTCCCAGCGGCGGTTGCCAACCCGCACAGCCGTGCGGACCCGTGCCGCCAGACCACCTGCACCATCAAGTAGACCCTGCAGTTCGCCAATCTTGTCGGCTGCGCCTTCTCCCACGATCATCATCAGGTCGGAATATTCGACCAATCCACGCTGGGTAATGATGGTGCCGGTTTCATCGATCAGGCTGACCTTGCCATCCTTCTGCCACAGGGCAAAGGGCTGGCGTTCCGTCAGCACAACCTTAAGGCCTTCCGGCAGCACGCGCGTTACCTGCGCCTCCTTGACCCAGGGAAGTTGTTCCAGCTGCTGGCGCATCGCTTCCAGATTCATCGTCAACAAGGGGACGCCATCATCCACATCGAGGGCCGCCAGCACGTCTGCGCGCTTGCTGCGTTCAACGCCCGTGATCTGCAAATCACTGAGCACGAACCCCGCGTCACGGGACCGTTCAATCACCCAGTTTTCAACCATGGGCGCCAGCCAGGTGCCATAGATGGCCGCTGACGCAAGGAAACCAAGTGTCAAAAGCAGTCTTCTGCGCTGGACAATAGCGGTCATCATGCGGACGTCTGCTCCTCTGCGGTACGGCCGATACGGCGAATTTCCCACTCAAGCTCAACGCCTGTCTTTTCAAGCACTTTGGCGCGCACCGCCTCGCCCAGCTCTTCAATCTGGGCAGCAGTCGCACTGCCAAGGTTCAGAAGGAAGTTGCAGTGCTTCTCGGAAACCTGCGCATCGCCAATGCGCATGCCGCGGCAGCCTGCTGCGTCGATCAGCTCCCACGCCTTCTTGCCCTCTGGATTTTTGAAAGTGCTGCCCCCGGTGCGTGTCCCAATTGGCTGGCTTTCCTGGCGTTCGGCTGAAATTTCCTCCATTCGAAAGAGTATCTCTGCTGGGTCACCTGTATGCGCCTGGAAGGACGCCCGGGTGAAAATCAGGTTCTTGGTTTCCGGGTTCGATGACCGGTAGCCAAAATTGAAATCAGCAGCGCGCAATTCATGAACATGACCATAGCGGTCAACGCCGTGAGCATGGATCAACACATCCTTGATCTCGACCCCGTAGGCACCGGCGTTCATCGGCAGCGCGCCGCCAACTGTGCCCGGGACACCCACCATGAATTCCAGACCTGTCAGCCCTGCCTTCTGGGCAGCCCGCGCAACATGTACATCCATGGCGCCTGCCCCGGCTTTGACCACGTCACCGCGCACATCGATCTGGGAAAAAGCCCGACCAAGGCGGATAACCACGCCCTCTACGCCGCCGTCGCGCACCAGAAGGTTTGAGCCAACACCAATGACGGTAATTGGAACATCACCCGGCACATGGCGCAGGAAAGAAACCAGATCAGCTTCATCTGCGGGCTCGAAAAGCACATCGGCGGGCCCGCCGGTTCTGAACCAACTCAGGCGAGACAATGGCGCATTTTCCACCAGTCTGCCTTTTACATGGGGCAAGCTGTCAATGAACGGCATGTGTTTTTCCTGAGCAATCATGTTACTTCTCCAGCGCTTTTAGGGCGGTTGGCAGGTCATTGGCCCATTTGCTGATGGAACCAGCCCCCAGACACACAACCACGTCGCCTTCAGACGCGTGGCGCTTCACTGCTGCGGCCAGGTCGGCTTCTCCATCAATGACATCTACCTGACGGTGACCATGCACACGCAGGCCTTCCACCAGACTGTCGCGATCAGCCCCCTCGATGGGCTGCTCACCCGCTTCATAGACAGGCGTCACGATCACCGTGTCGGCGTCGTTGAAGCAGGTGCAGAATTCCTCAAACAGGCTCTTGAGACGGGTGTATCGGTGCGGCTGTACAACAGCGATGACACGCCTGTCGAAACTTTCGCGCGCCGCCTTCAGCACAGCTGCAATTTCAACCGGATGATGGCCATAATCATCGATGATGGTCACCCCGCCCACTTCGCCGGTCTTGGTGAAACGCCGTTTAACGCCACCGAATGTCTTGAATGCCTTGCGGAGCGTTTCCTCACCCACCTGCATTTCAAGGCCCACAGCAATCGCCGCCAGAGCATTCTGGATGTTGTGGTTGCCAGGCATCGGCAGACTGAAGCCTTCAATCACATGTACCTCGCCTGTGACGCGGTCACGCACCGCCACGTCGAATGCGGCAACGCCTTTCGCTGCGGAGATATTCACCGCACGCACATCCGCCTGCGCCGACATGCCATAGGTTATGAACTTGCGCCCCTGAAGATGGCTGATCAGGCCCTGTACTTCCGGGTGGTCCACGCACAGGATCGCGGCGCCATAGAAGGGGACGCGGTCCAGGAACTGTTTGAAGGCCTCTTTTTCAGCCTCGAACGTGCCGTAGAAGTCCAGATGCTCTGCGTCCATATTGGTTACAACAGCGATCGTCGCCGGCAGCTTCACGAAGGTTCCGTCGCTTTCGTCGGCCTCAACCACCATCCAATCGCCCTCGCCCAGCACCGCGTTGGTGCCATAGCTGTTGATGATGCCGCCGTTTATAACCGTCGGGTCGAACTGTGCCGCCTCCAGAACCGCCGCCACCATGGACGTCGTGGTGGTTTTGCCATGCGTACCCGCAACCGACACACACCACTTCAGTCGCATCAGTTCCGCCAGCATTTCTGCCCGGCGCACCACAGGGATCGTGCGTTCGCGCGCGGCAATCACTTCCGGGTTGTCAGCCTTGATGGCGGTTGAAACGACAAGAACCTGGGCGCTTTCGACGTTTTCGGCGCGCTGGCCAATCTTCACATCGATGCCCATATTCTGCAGGCGCTGCACGTTGGCGTTTTGGCTGATGTCCGAGCCCTGAACACTATAACCCAGGTTATGCATCACTTCCGCGATGCCAGACATGCCGATGCCACCGATACCTACGAAATGAACCATGCCAATGTCGAACGGTATGCCCTTCATTTTGGCGCCTCACTTTCTTCACTGATACTGACAACAATGGAAGCCAGGCGCTCCGCAGCATCCAGACGCGCGACCATGCGCATTCCTTCGGAGGCATTCCTCAGGTCGCTCATGTCGGTCAACAGATGCTCAAGCTTTTTCGCCAGGGCTTCCGGCGTGAATTCGTCTTCCCGCATCACCCAGCCGCCGCCTGCTTCTTCAATGGCCGCCGCGTTTGCACTTTGATGGTCGTCTGCCGCGATCTTGAGCGGCACCATGATGGCAGGCCGGCCCATGGCCGCCAGCTCAGAAATCGTTGATGCGCCGGACCGGCAGATCACTAACTGGGCCCTCAAAAGAAGCGACCCGACATCGTCGAAATAATCCTGCACCCGGGCGCGGACACCCATGTCCTTATATGCCTTGGTCACTCGCTCAACGTCTTCTGGACGGGCCTGCTGGGTCATATCAATCCGTTGGCGGATTTCTTCCGGCAAAAGGGCGAGGGCTGCGGGGACCACATCAGACAGAATGCGCGCACCCTGGCTGCCACCAATTACCAAAAGGCGCACATCACCAAATCCAAGCGGCACGGCGTACGCGATGTTCGAAAGCTTCGCGATTAACTGGCGAACCGGGTTACCTGTGACCTCTGTATAGGCACCAACGGGAACCTTTGCTGTATTCTGAACCGAAAGCGCAAGCACACGCGCATCTTCCGCCACAAAACGGTTCACCCGTCCAAGCACGGCATTCTGTTCATGCAATACGAAAGGAATGCCCATGCTGCGCGCCGCCAGAATGGTCGGCAAGCTCGGGTAGCCGCCAAAGCCAACAACCACCGTCGGCTGGATCTTTTTGAAATGACGGCGCACGCCCAGCATGCTTTTGAAAATACTGATAATGGATTTGACCTTGCCCAGAATGCCGCCACCCATATGGCTCGCGGTCTTGAGCACATGCCGGTCAATATCCGCAAGAGCATTCGAAATGGCGTCACCCCGTGTGTCGGTCACCAGCGACACCTGATAGCCGTCCCGTACCAACACGTCAGCCACGGCTTCAGCGGGCATCATGTGACCGCCGGTACCACCGGCTGCTAGGACGATATTTGGTGCACGCATCAGCATTACTCTGCGGCCCTCCACCCCATGGGGTCAGAACCCGGCCGGATAAAACGGTTTCGTTTCGTCAGCGCCAGCATCATGCCCATGCCGATTGCAAGCGCGAGCATCGAAGACCCACCGTAGGAAATGAAAGGCAGCGTCATGCCCTTGGAGGGCAGCAGGGCCAAGTTCACGCCCACATTGATCAGGGTCTGCAAACCGAACTGCATGATCAGGCCTGCAGCTGCCAACAGGCGAAACGGATTTTCTTCCTCCAGAAGGTGCGCAAGGCCTCGCACCACGATACCCGCAAACAGCACCAGCAGAAGCACGCAGGCAATGGCACCAAACTCTTCGCCAACAACGGCAAAGATATAGTCTGTGTGGGCATCCGGCAGGTGCAGCTTCACAGCGCCCTCGCCCGGCCCCTTGCCCAGCATGCCGCCAGCTTCAAAGGCTTCCATAGCCTTGTCTGTCTGGTAGGTATCGCCACTGGCAGGGTTGATGAAACGGTCGATCCGGCTGGCCACGTGAGGCAGCAACGCATAACCAAGCCCAAGGCCCAATACGCCCACACAACCCGTCAGCACCATCCACATCATGGGCAGGCCAGCAAGCGCCATCTGGGCGAACCAGACAGTGCTGATCAGGATTGTCTGGCCGAAGTCGGGCTGCAGGATCAAAAGGCTGACCACCAGCAGGTAAAGCCCAAAAGCCACCTGTTTGGCCGGGATCTTTTCGTCCGAGAAATGCGACGACAGCACCCAGGCCGTGGACACAATGAAGAATGGCTTCATGAATTCGCTGGGCTGCAGCGTATAGCTGCCAATCTGCAACCACCGGGTCGCGCCCTTGATCTCCGGCCCGATCACCAGAGTCGCTATCATCAGCAGAAGCATCACCGGCAGGCCCAGCACAGCCATTCGGCGCACCATGGTTGCGGACATCAACGAAACGGCAAATACAGTACCAAGCCCCAGTGTCATGAACACAGCCTGACGCTTGACGAAATGCATAGCGTCCAGGCCAAGACGTTCAGCCACCGCTGGGCTTGCTGTCAGCGTGAGCCAGATGCCCACGCCCGCCAGCGCCAGCACAAGCGCCAGCATCCAGCGGTCTACAGTCCACCACCAGCGGGACAGAACGGAATTATCGGTGCGGGAAAAGGCAATCATTTCGCGTCTCCCTGCATCTGAGCGTGCACCGCAAGACGGAAGGCCTCGCCGCGGGCTTCAAAATCCGTGAATTGGTCAAAGGCGGTGCAAGCCGGTGACAGCAGCACCACATCGCCGGGCTCTGCGTCGGCAGTGGCCTTTTCAACTGCATCGATCATATCGCGGCAATCGACATACGGGATGGTTTCTCCCAGGTCATGCACCAGCGCGTCCGCGGCCTCGCCCAGAAGATAGGCTTTCTTCACTTCTGCAGTGAAAGGCAACAGTGCGGTGAAAGTTTTGTCCTTGGGGCGACCGCCAACGATCCAGCGAATATTGCGGTAAGACGCGAGCGCGCGGCTGGCGGCATCCACATTCGTGGCCTTGGAATCGTTCACAAAACGAACACCATTCGCTTCGCCGATCAGCTCTTGCCTATGGGCAAGGCCGGGAAAGGTGGTGAAGGATTTGAAGATATCTTCCGCCTTCAGGCCAAGTGCCCGGCCTGCAGCGTAGGCGGCAGCTGCATTCTGCCAATTGTGCGCACCCTTGAGGGTCGGCAGGCTCCTGAGGTCACCCACAACCTTATGGTTACCGTCTGAATCATCAATCAGCTGGCCATCTTTGGCATACACACCGCCTGGCACCTGGCTGCTGCTGGAAATTCGCACAATGGGCGCGGCCAGAGATTCAGCAAGCGCCTGTGTGGCGGCTTCATCCTGCCCCACAATGGCAACGGCACCTTCTGCCTGCATTTCGAACAGGCGCTTTTTGGCAGCCGTATAGCCCGCCATATCGCCATGACGATCCAAGTGGTCCGGTGTCAGGTTTAGAAGGATCGCAACGTCAGCCTTGAAGTCTTTTGTCAGGTCCAACTGGAAAGACGACATCTCGAACACATACACACCGCCTTCCGCGAGTGGATCCAAGGACAGGATGCCACGTCCGATGTTGCCGCCGATGGCAACAGGTAGGCCGCAACTTTCAATCATGTGACCAATCAGGGCCGTCGTCGTGGATTTACCGTTGGTGCCAGTGATGGCCACTGTGCGGTGCGCTGGCAGGCTTTCCCGCGCAGCCTGAAAAATATCGAAATCGCTGATCAGCGGCACACCGGCGGCATTCGCCTTTTCCACCAGCGCATGAGGCTTAGGGTGCGTCAGCGGCACACCCGGTGCCAGCATCAAGGCTTCCATGTCAGTGAAGTCAGCGCGGTAAAGATCCCTGGCATGGCTGCCAACTTGGTCGCGACGCTCAACTGTGTCGTCCCACGCCATGACGCGGGCGCCCGAGGCCACAAGGGCATCAACAGCGGCCACACCAGTCCGGGCCAGGCCGAACACGCCCACTGTCTTGTCCTTATATGTTGGTGCCGTAATCAAGTCGCCCTTACCTCAGCTTCAATGTTGCCAGGCCCGCCAGGGCCAGCACGATGGCAATGATCCAGAAGCGGATAACAATTGTCGGCTCCGCCCAGCCTTTTTCTTCATAGTGGTGATGCAGGGGCGCCATCCGGAACACGCGCTTGCCTGTCAGCTTGAAGCTGATTACCTGCACAATCACGGAAATGGTCTCGAGCCAGAAAAGGCCACCGATGATGCCAAGCACGATCTCATGCTTGATCACAACGGCTATGCTGCCCAGCATGCCGCCGAGTGCCAGCGAGCCGGTGTCGCCCATAAACACCATGGCTGGCGGCGCGTTGAACCACAGGAACCCAAGCCCCGCGCCAATCATGGCAGCGCACAGGACGGTCAGCTCACCAGCACCGCCAACATAAGGGATGCCGAGATAGTCGCTATAGACCGTGCTGCCAACCATATAAGCGATGAAGCCAAGCGCCGCACAGGCAATGATCACCGGCACAATCGCCAGGCCGTCAAGGCCGTCGGTCAAGTTCACGGCATTGCCTGCCCAAACCATTACCAGCATGGCGAACGGCACATAGAAAATGCCCAGGTTCACAAGGAAGTTCTTGGCAAAAGGCAGCGCAAGCTCCGTGCCGTCAGCCGAAGAGAGCCACCAAGCCACCCCACCTGCGATAGCGAATTCCAATAGCAGCCTGATCTTGCCAGATACACCGCCACTCGAACGCTTTGTCACCTTGAGGTAATCATCCACGAAACCAATGGCCCCAAACCCGAGGGTAACAATCATCACCGCCCATACATATTTGTTCGACAGGTCAGCCCACAGGAAAGTGGAGATGCCAAGCGCCAGCAGGATCATGAAACCGCCCATGGTCGGCGTGCCTGCTTTTGCGACAATATGGCTTTGCGGGCCGTCTTCGCGGATCGGCTGCCCTTTCTTCTGCTTTGCCTTCAGCCAGCGAATGATCATGGGCCCGAAAATGAAGCAGATGATCAGCGCCGTTACCACAGCACCACCACTCCGGAAAGTAAGGTACCGGAACAGGTTGAAGAAGCCACCCTGGTCAGCGTATGGGGCAAGCAGGTTATAAAGCATTGGCTACTCCCGCCACTCTGGTGGCGTTTTCCTGAATTTCCTGATCGTTTTGCTCAAGCAGCTTATTGACGATGCTTGAAAGGCCTGCGCTGTTGGCGCCTTTCACCATAACGGCGTCACCATCCCTGAGGTCCCGGATCAGCTCATCGGCACCATCGGCAATGGACTTGCACGCAACTACATCAACGCCAGCTCTCCTTGCAACATTTGTAATCTCGGGCCCGAAAGAATAGATTTTCGAGACGCCAAATTTGGCGATATCTGCCGCCAGCGCCTGATACACGACTTTCGCGTCATCACCCAACTCGCGCATATCCGCCAGCACGGCAATCCGGCGGCCGAACTGCCGAAGTGGCACAAGCGACAGGCGGCGTAGCGCAGCCTTCATGCTCAGCGCGTTGGCGTTATAACTGTCATCCAGCAGGGTAACCTGTGCGTACGGCAGGTTCAGCGTATGGGTCCGGCCGCGGCCGGGTTCAGCTTCCAGTGACGCCAACGCCATCGCCCCATGCCCAAGGTCTCCACCCACAGCTTTCACTGCCGCCAGCACCAGAAGGCTGTTTTGCACCCACTCACGACCAGGTTGCCCAATCTTGTAAGTGATTGGCGTACCGGCGATATCTGCGGTCAGGCACGTACATGTATGATGTTCGGTCATCCGAAGCGGCCGCACATCCGCCGCGCCAGTAACAGAGACGGTCAGAACCTGGTGTCCCAGCGTTTTGGCCGCATCAACGAGAATGTCAGCATATGGATGATCGATATTGATCACCGCGACACCGCCATCTGTCAGACCTTCAAAGATTTCCGCCTTTGTGCGGGCGATATCTTCCACACTGCTGAAGGCTGCCGTATGCGCTGCCCCCACGCCGGTTACAATCGCCACATCAGGACGCACAAGCGTTGCGTTGCGGCGAATTTCGCCCGGACCGCTCATGCCAAGCTCAAAAACACCGAAGCGGCTTGCCCGGGTCATACGCGCCAGCGAAAGCGGCACGCCAACATGGTTGTTATAGCTTTTGATGCTGGCATGCGTGCGGTCAACACGCTCAAGGGATTTCCTCAGTGCGTGAACAACGCTTGTTTTCCCCGCACTGCCCGTCACGCCAATGATTTTCGCAGGCGCTCGGCGCCGGGCTTCGCCTGCCATCAGGCGCAGTGATTCAAGTGTGTCCGCCACGTGCACAAGGCGGGTATCCCCCTGGTCGAAACCGTCCACGCTCTCGCTCACAAGTGCGGCAACAGCACCGCGCGCGAAGGCGTCGGCCAGATAGCTGTGACCATCTTCATGGTCGCCCTTGAGCGCTACAAAGAGATCACCCGGCATGACTTCACGACTATCAGTTTGAACACCATCCGCGTACCATGGCCGCGCATTAAGGCCGCCACACATTGCCCCCAGTTCCGCTGATGTCCATAATGGCTCTTTAATAAACACCCTCTCAGCCCCCGTTTCCTGCACCCTGAGCGACCAGGATTTCCCTGACCGTCACAATGTCGGAGAAAGGCAGCACGGTCTCCCCAACCGTTTGGCCTTCCTCATGTCCTTTACCGGCAACAATCAGCATGTCACCGGCCTCGAGCGATGCGATCGCAGTTTCGATCGCTTTTCCGCGGTCACCAATCTCGATGCCTGACGCACAGGCCACCTTGATTTCAGACCGAATGGCAGCAGCGTCTTCCGAGCGCGGATTGTCGTCAGTGATGTACACTTCGTCCGCAAGTTCGGTGGCGACAGCCCCCATTTGCGGCCGTTTTCCGGCATCGCGGTCCCCACCGCAGCCGAATACGACCTTGAGTTTGTTTGGATTGTGCGACCGGGCGGCCTTCAAGACCGTGCGCAGGCCGTCAGGCGTGTGGGCATAGTCCACGAACACAGCACCACCAGTGGTACTTTCGCCGATCAGCTCCATCCGGCCCGGCACGCCTTCAAGGTCTTCAAGCGCCATCAACGCGTGCCTTGGCTCGCCGCCGGAAATGATCACCAAGCCTGCTGCCACAAGGGCGTTATGGGCCTGGAAGGCGCCCACAAGGGGCAGATTAATTGTATGCCTGTGCCCACCAAACAGAACTTCGATGATTTGCCCTGTTGCCGTAACTTCCTGATTCAACAGGCGAAGCACAGCTTTTTCATGACAGCCCACCGTCAATATGCGTAAGCCACGCGCCCAAGCGATATCTTCAAGGATAAGCCCCCACGGGTCATCCACATTGATCACCGCACCCGCGCCAGGCCCAAGAAGCTCGCCGAACAAACGGGCTTTTGCGTAGAAATAGCCCTGTTCTGTGCGGTGATAATCCATATGGTCGCGCGTCAGGTTTGTAAAAGCCGCAGCCGAAAGCCGCACGCCGTCAAGCCGGTATTGGTCCAGACCGTGGCTGGAAGCCTCAATCGCAGCATGATCGACACCCTTTTTCGCCAATTCCGCCAGCACTTCATGAAGCCCCATGGGATCAGGCGTCGTAAGCCCGCCAGGACGCTTAACCACACCCGAACGCACGCCAAGTGTACCGATGCTGGCTGCTTCAAAGCCAAGCGCCTGCCAGATCTGCCGGGTGAAATCAGCCACCGATGTTTTGCCGTTTGTTCCGGTCACGGCTACTTGCGTCTTCGGCTGGGTACCATAGAAACGCGCCGCCAGCTCTGCATAGCGGCGGCGGGGATTGGCATCCTCGATAACGGGAACGCCCGCACCTTCAACCGCTGTTCCCTCTGTGGTCAATATTGCAGATGCGCCGGCCTTGATCGCGTCAGCGATATACTTGCGACCATCCACCTTGGTTCCGGGCAGAGCAACAAACAGATCGCCAGGCTGCACGCGGCGACTGTCCACCGTCATGCCGGTGATGGTGACATCCCCGGCTACGCGGCGTCCGCCAAGCAGTTGTGCAAGCGTTACTGTCATTGCCCCTTCCCTACTCCTCGATCATAAGGGCGACCTGCTGATACAGGCCTTCGTCTTCCCGTTTCGGCGCAACCCCAAGAAGCGGAGCCGAGCGCAAAATCACATTTTTCACCACGGGGGCTGCAACCCAACCGCCCGAGCGATAGCCAAAAGTTTCCTTCGTGCCGCGCGGCTCATCCAGAAGCGCGAACACCACATATTGCGGATCGTCCATTGGGAACACGCCAACGAAAGATGAAATCAGCGCTTTTCTGTCATAGCCGCCAGCGACCGCTTTCTCTGCTGTCCCCGTCTTGCCGCCCACGCGGTAGCCAACAGCCTCAGACCGGCCACCAGTCCCCTTGGTGACGGCAAGACGCAGCAACTGCCGGATCTTGCGGCTGGTGTTTTGGGAAATCACCTGCTGCCCTTGCCGCCAATTGTCATCGTTGTGCGTGAGTGTGGCAGGAATAAGCCTTCCGCCGTTCACCATTGCGGCAATGCCATTCACCAGTTGAATAGGGCTGACGGCAATGCCATGACCATAGGAAATCGTCATGGTGGACGACTTGCGCCAAGTGGCCGGATAGATCGGGCTTCCCACCTCCGCGAGCTCAATGTTTGTTGGGTCAAGGAAACCAAGCTCACGCAGGAAATTCTGCTGTTTCTCTGCCCCTAAGTCGAGCGCCATCTGCGCCGTACCGATGTTAGAAGAGTAAGCGAAAATTTCCGGCAGCGACATGAAGCGCGCCTTCGGGTGATCGTCGCGGATCGTGAAGCGCGCCACATGCAGCGGCTTGGTGGCATCATAGCCATCCTCAAGCGTGGCAATGCCCTGATCAAGAGCTGCCGCAAAAGTGAAAGTCTTGAAGGTGGAGCCAAGCTCATACACGCCCTGGGTAGCGCGGTTAAAGCGCTGCTGGTTCGCCACACCGCGAATATCGTTCGGGTCATAGTCAGGCAGGGACGCAAGCGCGATCACCTCGCCCGTATTCACATCCATCACGATACCCGCGGCACCAATGGCGCGGTGCGCGCTCATCGCAGCTTCAAGTTCGTCTGTCAGGGCATACTGAACGCGGATATCAAGGGCCAGCTTGATCGGCTCGTCCGTGCGATTTGCATCATTCAGGCGGTCGTTGAAGAAATATTCAACGCCCCCAAGACCGTTACCGTCCACATCAACATAACCAAGCGCATGGGCTGCCAGGCGGCCATGAGGGTAAACACGCTCTTCTTCGCGCTGGAACTGAAGCGCCGGTACGCCAAGAGCATTTACCTGCCACTTTTCGCGCGGGCTCAGCTTTCGTTTCAGCCAAACAAATTTACGCTCGGACGAGAGCTTTTCTTCAACTTCAGACAGGCTCAGGTCCGGCAGCACCTCAACAAGGCGCGCCGCCACTTCAGCCGGGTTCTTCACCTTGGACGGATTGGCATAAAGGGACGAAGTTTCAAGGTTGGTTGCAAGCACTTCGCCGTTGCGGTCCAGAATATCCGCGCGCGCCACCTTCACCGGCGGGATCACGATCTGGCGCTCAGCCACCTGCTTGGTTTCAGGCGTCGACAACCCAAGCTCGATGGTGCGCACCACCATCACAGCGAAGGCCGCAAAAAACAGCAGAACCGCAACCATCAGGCGGTTGCGGGCAACATCAAGCGCGCTTTTGCGCTCCCCTTCAAGGGACAGACGCTGATATGCCGTTGTCGCACTCACAAACTTTGTCCTTTCCTGTCCTTATCTGTCTTGTCGTGTTTCTTGTTTTCTTCAGGCTGTGCTTTGGTAGGCAGAAGCACCCCTGGGTCCTCCCCCGCCTCAATCCCCTTCGGCCGGAACGGGATGCGGGTGATGTCTGTAACCACCTGCTCTGCACTTGGCGGCATCAACGCCAGAAAGCGGATGGATTTTTCCTGCAGCGACCGCGGTGTGGTCAGGAAGGCCCATTCGGCCTCCAGCACCCGGATCGCCTCACGGTCCTCGTGTATCTGCTGCGCCAGCGCCTCGACAATCTCGGCCTTCTCCTGAACCGCCAGCTTCAGTTGCAACACGGCCGCGCCAGATGCCAGCGCCGTTACAGCCGCACAAATGGTAATCATCCGACGCATCAGCCCCTCCCCCGTTCAGCCACCTGCCTTGCAGGCGCTTCAGTACGAATAGCTTGGCGAAGCCGGGAGGAACGCGCGCGTGGATTAACTTCCAGCTCTGCGTCTCCTGGCTTCGCCGCTCCCTTGTTCTTTTGTTCAAATGTTGGCGCAGCCCCCTGGGCCACCGGCCCCGGACGATGGCGACTACCGCCACTCATGCGGCCACTGCGCTCTGCCATGAAATTCTTGACCATGCGGTCTTCAAGCGAATGGAAAGACACCACAACAAGGCGGCCACCGGACGCCAGAACCTGCTCTGCCCCTTCAAGGCCGCGCGCCAATTCCCCCAACTCGTCGTTCACATGGATACGCAGCGCCTGGAACGTCCGCGTGGCTGGATGCACAGTTTTCTGCCCCTTGCGCTGTGGCGGGCGGCCGATAACCCGCTCGATCATGTCAGCGAGTTGCTTGGTGCGCGTGAAAGGTTCATTGACACGATCTTTTACAATCGCAGCCGCAATACGGCGGGATTTCCGCTCCTCGCCATATTCATAAATAATGTTGGCCAGGCGCTCTTCTTCATATGTATTGACCACATCAGCCGCGCTTTCGCCCGACATGCCCATCCGCATATCAAGGGGCCCATCCCCCATGAAGGAGAACCCACGCTCTGCCTCATCAAGCTGGAAGGAGGACACACCAATATCCAGCATCACGCCATCAACGGCTTCCACGCCTGCAGCGCTCAAGAGCGCGCGCATGTCACCGAAGCAGCCCTCAAGGATATCGAAGCGGTCACCAAACTCGGCCTTGAAGGCATCGGCACGCCTGATGGCATCGGGATCGCGGTCAATGGCGATTACTTTGCAGTTGGCTGCATTCAAAACTGCGCGCGTATAGCCGCCAGCCCCGAAGGTACCATCCACATACACTTCGCCGTCTTTTGGCGCGAGCGCCTCAACAACTTCGTTTAAAAGAACAGGGATATGTCCGGTGTGATGATTAGCTGTGCTGGAGGCGGCAATCATGCCTGCCCCCCGCCGCCGAAGGGCGGCAAATTGGGCGCAGTCTCAGACGCCAGCGCCAACTGTTCTTTTTGGTGCGCCTCATAGGCCGCCGTGTCCCAGATCTGGAACTTGCGGCCAAGCCCTACAAAGGTAGCCGCACCATCAATACCAGCAAATTCGCGGAGTTCGGCGGGCAACATGACACGGCCTTCGGGGTCGAACTGAAGCTGGCTGGCACCGGCAAGAATGGCGGTGGCGACAGACATTTGGTCGGGGTTGAAGGGCCCAAAGTCGCCGTAGAGCCGGTCAGACAGCTGTTCAAGGAAGGACATGTCCGCGCCTTCGATGCACGGGAGGTTAAGCGGACGATACACGACAACACCAGGGAAATGGCCACCGGAGACAGCCGAACGGAAAGGCGCAGGAACGGACACTCGCCCCTTCTTGTCGACCTTGTTTTTAAATGTGGACAGGAAAAATGCCATTGCCCATCGGTCCCCGTTTTCTCCCCCCGCCGCTCGCCGCCAAACGATAGACAGGCATTCGGATCGTCATCCGAACCTATTTGGGATATCATGGGTAAACATGGTTGGTCAATGGGATTGCATGGGAAATGGTGAACTTTCTTGGACACCAAACTCGGCAAAACAAGTTGATAAAATTCATTTAAATCAATGCAATAGACATGTTTGTTTATCTTTTGTTCCAGGTTCAAAACGATTTGGGACGCCCCCTGAAACAAGGAAAGTCGGAAGGCTGAGTTTGATGAAGCGCCTAGTGTCACGCGACAGTAAATCTGTCCGCCGGCGCCGTTAGACTCAAAAGTTGCGCATCCGCGCAACATTCGAAAATCGGCTTCAGGACAAATTCTCAAAAATGGGAAATAATGTTACGCGGCAAATGAGGAAGTATTTTGCGATCTCAAAACACCGTATCGCCAGAGAGTGATATCAACGACAGGGATACTTTCACCCACCATGCTGGAGAGCGCCTCACAAAAGGCGTCGACACACCGAAAACCCTGCTCTTCCGCCAAACGAACCAGATGACGGTCGTTTTTTGCGATTGGATAACCAAGGTTCTTGGCAAGATGTTTTGCTGTTATAGGCCCAAGCATCGGCAACTTTTCAATATAGACTAGTGGCGCCCTGTCAATCTCCGCTCGAACTGCAGAAAACCCAGTAACATCTACCTTTTTCGCAATTTCGAATATTGCCTCAGCTTTACGTCGATTACGGAATACTTCGCAGGCCAATCCAATACAAGTATTGCCTGCATCAACAATTTCTGCCGCGCTTTCCCAATCACAAAACGCCAATGAGTAGCAATCAAAAATTTTTCGGATATGGGCTTCCTTGAATCCAGAGCACAAAATGACCCAAGCAGCCTCCCTCAAAAACGCGGTTTCGTCATAACCACCATCTTCAATTTGACACTGCCAATCACGCTCCCATGAATAACCAGCTGATAAAACTATCTGCCGGGCATGAGCGTAAAAATCTGTCAGGCTATTGTGCGCAATCATTTTGGCCCCCTCCAAACCAAAAAGGCGCATACCTTATTTCCTGGTATGTTGCCACCAAAGTTTTAGCTTTATCACCCAAAGAAAGGTTCCGGGAGAAACATCCAGAGCCCTACTGAGAGCCACCTTTCTTTTGTGATACTGCTTGGTCTTCAAGAAAAGACTTTCTGGGACTTTAGCACATTTGTCAGAAATTACGGCATAGCTCGCATTTACGGCGGCCACCGTATCGCTGTTGATACCGTCCTCCTGATCCAGAAGTGCAAGAATTTCTCGCTTTTGCTGGGATAGGTTATCGACGGTTTGCCCGTGGCTATTCTCTTTACCTTTCCAGTCGACTTTCCAGCTTACTACTGATGCCACAAACACAG
This sequence comes from Kordiimonas lipolytica, assembly GCF_001550065.1. The sequence goes on along the minus strand of NZ_LRUB01000035.1, from coordinate 185,330 downwards.
TTAATGACAAGCCCCCCAACCACAACTTCACATCGACAAGTCCGCCGACTATTCCTTTAATATCCGCAAAAGCCAAAGCGGAAAGAGATGCGCTCAGAACCAACAGTATTACATCCAGCGTCGATGCCCGGCGAGCATATCGATCCCTCAACCACGCATGCTGAGATATCATTTGATCAATCAGCCCACACAGCTTCTGAAGCTTTTCAACATTATTCATAACTAACGCCCAGAATGTCTTCCCATCGATCCCGCGACTGGAACGCGGAGGCATTCATCATTCGCTTTGATATACGGTTGAGCAAGTGGCTCATCTCCTTCCTCTTAACGCTATTCTGAGCCCCCAAATACTCATCCACATGTACCGACTGCCCCGAACTATCAGTGATCGGTCGAAGTATTGCTTTGCTGGCACGGTCGAAAAAATAAGGCAGCATACTGGATGTGCTGGGTTCACCCTTGTATCGCTTGAATACGTCAACAGCCAACGCCTCCACATGATATCCAGACAAATGCCTAGATGGCGGCAATTCCGCTAGCACCTTTTTTGCGAGCTTGATCGTAGGAATTAGTTTTTGATTCAAGTTGGCATTGTACTTGGACAAGGTTTTGGAAAACTTCCGAAGGTCGATCCCGGACCATCCCTTTCCATCCCAACTGGGAACCCGAAGCTTTGTTCCGTCGCGGACGGCCGGTATTATCTGGAATTCTTTTCCATCAGGCCTAGTAACCGTAACCGCCACAGCACCAACACGAACCTCGCACCCCTCCAACTTTGCATTAATATTCGCGGCAATTCTTGCTAACAAATTCGCTGGGTTACTATCTTTAACGGTCAGATTGCGAAACACGGCCAGGGCATCGATGTCACTAAGCCCTTCAACATAAGTGTTCTTGGATACAGAGCCACCAAATCTCAATCTGATCAACGGGCTATCAATAGCCTCGGAAATAATCCCCCGCAGCTCCTCTCTTATCGCCATATCCCCATCGGCATCTCGGTCATTAATACCCGGCAAAACTTCGTTCAATAGCCGCTGGAGCTCTTCACCAAATCCCTTCGCAAGTTCATCTGTGGTCTGCTCAATCTTCTTCTGAATCTGACTACCGGAATATTCCGAATAGTATCCGCCTCCACCACCACCCATCATACACCTCCAACTCGCGCCATTAGGTCGTCCATGCAATTCCGAAACAGCCCATCATAACCATCGAACACCCCGAAGTCCTCAGCATTTAGAAAACGTCGCATCTGCGACTGCATAGTCATCAGATAATTACAATTTCTCTGGTGTACGTGGGAATTTATCGAAGACTCTATCGTATTCCTGTCTATTTCCAACGCCGCAAAATTGTGCCGGTAAATTGCCAGATGGTTGTGGTATGCATATCGAAGCCAAGTCAGGCCATCAAATATGTCAGCACCCGCCAGAAAATAGAGATGGGAAGAGATCGGGTCTAGGCTACCAAATATGTGAATCGGCTTATCCAAGCCAGCATTGTCGAACAATGCGCGAAATTGGTACACTTTTTCAACGCGTTCATTGATAGAGCGCCCTAATTCCTTTTCCGTAAAGCCGATTATATCAAATTCCGCAAGATCCCCAACATAAGGCGCAATTTGATCTGGCCAAACAAAGCCTGCTCGCTGATCGCCTCTAGAGGCCCTCCTTTCCGCTTTAATTAGTATATCGGAACCAGCGTTAGGAAACTCTTCGAACAATCGCCGGGCTCTATTGATTTGAGCACCAATATTTAGCCTTCTGTTCGGATTGTCGTAACTTACAAGGACCGTAGCCTTTGGAAACTTCCAGTGCCGCAAGGTCTCAAGATGCTGCTCCGGGGTCCAGGTGCGGCTACCTTGGTGGTTGTCCTCCATATTTGCATCACTCAGATCAATTTCTTTCCCAAATTCATAACCGCCGCTATCTACAAAAAGTAACTCCGAGAAATTCCAATTGGTCTTTAGGATATGCTTGTAGTGAAGATCGTAGGCACTTATGAGCGCTTGATCGTTTACGTACTCCCTTGCCCCATCAATAATTTTTTTAATATCGGGGAACCCCCGACTGGAAAAAGATGGAACAATCATGGGAGTACTGAATGGTTGCTCACCAACAATAAAACTACGCCTTGCCGCCCTCACCCAACATCCCCCTATCTTTGCAAGACAGACATTTTCCACACGGCACATCTGCCCCAATTTCACAACTATAGGTTAATTCAATCGGAATATTTTGATGAATGCAATAATTAAATATTTCTGACTTATCCCACTTTAACAATGGCGCCACAAAACTTGTTTTGCCGAGAGAAATTTCCATTATTAGGGATCTTATCTTTATGAAAAAATCCTCACTACAGTCATAATAGCTAACACCACCATGTATTCCCATCACGATTTCATGATACGCAGCCATTGAGTACATGCATGCGATGGAGATCAATGCCATATTACGGGCAGGAATTTCGCCTTGGTTTGGGATCGCAATACCCGCGACATTAACCTTGTGAAGGGTCACTCCCAGGAAGGCTGAAACGTCATTTGCAGCCTTTCTTTCTTGGCCTGCAGACGGTTGGCCATAGTCAACAAATAGGCAAGAAATGTCCCTATTTTGCTTACGCATAAAATCTGCGGACACGAAGGAGTCTACACCTCCGCTTAGGAGAATAAGAGCTTTCCGTTTCATGCCACCCCTTAAACAGAATAAGCTATACAATTAAAAGCTACACCATAAGCCAGTCGACGAATACTACTTTAAAGGCAATGCCTCCGCTTATCGTCCCAAACGACTTTTCTTTGCGCAAGCTCTATTTAGGATGTGCAATTTAGCCAACACATCTTTTTTTTGGCTCTCGTTTTTATGTCCGATAACTTATGCTTATCGATCATAAATGTGGTATATGGATGCATGGCCCAGCCCCCAAAATCGCGGAAATCGGGCAAAAAAGCCCCCTCCTCCAAAAAAGCTTTGGAAAAGCAACAGGCTGGCCTTTTCTCCGCGGCAGACGAAGAAGCCGCCGTCCTGATGGGTTGGTTGCCGGTCCAGAATGCCCTCAAGGCCGAGCTGGATGCCGTTTACGCACGCGCCCAGAAACTCACCAAGATGGCGCGCTCGGAGAACACGCGCCGGGCCTACCGCACTGCCTTCACCCAGTATGAGACCTGGTGTCGCGGCGTCGGGGTCGAGCCGCTTTCGGGCGACCCCGGCACGGTGGCGCTCTATCTCTCTGTCCTGTCGCAAAAGGTGCGCCCCACCACCCTCAAGGCGCGCCTTGCCGCCATATCGGTCGCGCACCGACTGGCCGGCACCAAGCTCGACACTAGTCACGAAGCCATCCGCCTGATCATGCGCGGGGCCGCCCGCGAGAAAGGCCTTGCCCCCGTCCGCCAGGCGCGGCCACTGCATTATTCGATCCTGCCGGCGCTGGTGGATGTATTTGAGGCCACGCCGCTCGGCATCCGGAACAAGGCTCTGGTGCTCCTTGGCTTCGCAGCCGCCCTCAGGCGCAGCGAGATTGCCCATATCGAGCTTAAACACATCAACATAGGCAAAGACGGTCTGACGCTCACCCTGCCCCGCTCCAAGGCCGATCGCCTCGGCCAGGGCGAGACAATTTTTGTGGCGCGCCACCCAACAAAGCGGCTCTGCCCGGTAGCCGCCGTCGAGGACTGGATCGAGCATCGGGGCAAGAAGGCCGGCGCCCTGTTCCTGCGCGCCAACCGGAACGAGACCTTTAGAGACATGGGCATCAGCGAGGTCACCGTCAACAGGGTGGTCAAGGCGGCGATGAAGACGCTAGGGGTGGACGAAAGCGCCTATAGCGGTCACAGCTTGCGCGCTGGCCTCGCCACATCCGCGGCCGACGCTGGCTGCGACCTCAAGGCCATCATGGGCCAGACGCGCCTCAGGAGCGCCCAGCAGGCCATGACCTATGTGCGCGACAGCGAACGGCGGCGCGCTAGTCTAACTGCAACGCTTTTCGCGAAATCCCTATCATCGTATTGAAATGCTCCGGCATCCATACCCGCCTGGTCACGCCAGCATGATACTGCATGCCTTGATGCCTCGGCGCTCCGGCTCCCGCAAAAGCCACAATGGCGGCAAAGAATATTTGTCTACGGAAACCAATATAGGGAATGCCGTCAGGTGCCAGGCGCCAAATCCCCATCGTCTGATCGTGCTGAAATCGTTCTCGAAGCTGCGTGGCCGGTCGCAAAGGAGAGGCGAAAACATAGGGACGGGTCAGAATACCCCGCTCAATCAGCTTATAGATACCGAGCCTGACCCTTCCTATTCCGTCGCTTGCCCACCCACGCAGATCTTCGTTGATCTCAAAAAATACTTCCGAAAGATATTCGAGCAGCAACCACTGGTCTGTATCCGACCGATCAAACCAACTCATGCCCTCCGAGAAGCGAATGAGGGTATCGATGATTTCTTTATTGTCTTTTTGAACAGCCTTGAACTCGCCAAACTTTCTGCGCACCAAATGCTTGAATTTTTTCTGCCCCTTCAAAGACACAGGCAAATCCAGAAGCGGGAAGCGATGACGGCGGCAGCAAGTTTCGAAAACGAGTGACCATTCGCCGCGTCGGTATAGTGGCCTGCCCTGGTCCATATCCTCCAGCCAGCACATCAGGCAGGCGACTTTTCTCAGGTTGTACCGCATCAGGTAATACTTATCCTGCAAGATTTTGGGAAGCTCCTCAGGCTCCAATCCCGTTACCTTGGAGAGCAAGTCTCGAAGTTCTCCTCTAGCACGCCGATCAAAATCCCTTGGAATGGGGCCCCGCCAATTAATCGGCGCGGCGCGTAAGAACTGTAGGACACTAGGAAACTGATGGATTTCTGCCAATCGCTCAAGCCAACTGGTCATGCTCTCGCCTTGCTCCGGCGCAACAATCACCGGTAGGCGACGCCCAGTATCCAGATAGCTCACAGCTTGAATTCCTGGACGTCTTCTAACCTAATCTTTTCGTGGCCCGCCAGAAATTGCCGCCTAGCAATCTCCTTGAAGAAGGTGACGATATTGTCGGTCGTGTTCCCGGCATTTTTTAAAATCATTGCACCCGCTTCGAAGCTAAAAAGTCTCTCATCCGGAGCCTCTCGAAGTGGCATATAGGAAAGCAGCGTGCTGACAAACCGTTGCAAATTTTCGTCATTCTGCCACGGCGACAATGTATATGGTCGAAACCGCGTGCCCAGTTGGTCGTCCGCCAAAAAGAAACTTTCCATACTTTCCACACCAGCTACAGCCACAGGGATTTTGAGCTCATCGGAGAACCACTTGATAAGCTCGAGAACGCGCACCGCTTGATCGCCCGACACTTGGATGATGCGTTGCAGCTCATCAAACAAAAGGAGCTGAGGCCTTAATCCTGACAGGATCGTGGCCGCATGGAGTTGAAGTGCGAAACGCTTCAAACTTGGCACCGGAACATTTAGACGCCTCAGAAGCATCCTGATGACGGAATCTGAACAGGGCTCATTGGGTATTTTCAAAAACACGACCGGCCATACTGTCGTTTTGGTAACTCGATCAAATCTACTAGGATTTCGTCGTTCGTAGAGCTCCAGGATAAAACTCTTCGCCATGCCAGTAGGTGCCAATATCCGCCGACACGGTGGGCGCGTTCGCCCCGCACCGACTGCCTTTAACTGGTCCAGCATCTCCATAAGGTCGTTGACATAGGGCAAATTATAATCTTGATCTTGATCGATAAAGGCCTGCCTCTCCCTGGGGGAACGTGTGGCAATTTCCCGGACTTCATCATTGATCAGATGCCCCATATCGTTCGGTTGCTTCACCATACGCCGCTCCTAGAACGATCTGACACCAGCTTGGCCAGGCATTGCCCCCGAGCTACTGCCGACAGGACGAAGGCTTTTGAAAACTCGACCATCCTCAGCAACAATGGTGATCGCATCGCTATCTTTAACGCCATAAACCTGAACCCTCTGCCCGACCAAATTGCGGAGGCCAGGATGCCGATACCACTTCCCCATCACACGCACGCCCTGACGCATCACAGCTCTCATCCGACTGGCAGCCATCACCGTCCCTCCCGAGGTTCAAAGGGAAGCGGCCGCCCGGCACTAACAGGAAGATTCGGCACCGACTGAGCCGGAGGCAACGATGGCGTGGCGGCCCCATTTTTCCGATGGGATCTGATGCGATCAAACAGCAAGTCTCTTTGCACTGCGAGACCGTCAGCAATGTCTTTCTGTCGCTTCGCCTCTTCTTTCACGGCTAAAGTGGGCATATTGTCGATAGGCGCATCCATGTGGCGACTTTTCCCCGCCCGCCCAATAAGATGCAAATCAAAGGAAGGCGTGATGCCGTCAAGGCAAGCATGCACGATATCTAAATTACCTGGATTATATTTGATTTGGATATGCTGGCCGATAAGTGGCGCCAGCTGGGGATTGCTGTATTGGCGGTTCTGAAATCGAACACCTTGCTTGGTTACCGCCCGCTTCACCGACGGCAAGAAGGCTGACTGGACATGCACCTTGTCTGGCACCAGCCGGGTAGCGACTGGGCGCCTCGCCTGAAGGTCGAGAAATTTTTGAAGCGGGGTCATTTCCCCTAACTTGGAATGGGGAGTGACATGATAGATAAGGATTGTGGTGACAACCCATAACTCGACGTCTTCCAGCGTATAGACGCAGTTTTTTACCGCGTCATACCCCTGCACTTCACGCGTATTGCTGAACGTCGTTCCGGAAAGGCCATGTAGCTCCTGCATGAAGGTGCCAAGCAACCGCTCAATATGGCCGCCATAGTTTACAATTTTCCGGAACTCGACCTGGGCGCCAAGTAGCAGGCAGCCTGCTCTGAATGCATAGCTTTTGAAATCAGCGCCATGATCGCACCCAACCCAAATAGGGACATTGCATATGGGCCAGGGGTCAAGGATGCCAAGCGCCCTAAATTCCTCAAGGTCAATCCCCATAGCCTCAATCAGGGGGCCTTTCGGCAGAACCCCTCGCAACATGGCCAATCCAGCACTGCGCGCAGATGGTGCCTTTAAGCCGATGTAATAGCCGAACACCATCCGGCTAGCGACATCGATCGCCAGCGTGAGCCAGACCCTCTTCTTCCCCATGCCAAAGAGCGTCAGGTCAACGATCAAGTCCATCCTGGTGTGATCGATCTGAATTTGGTCCAACGGCCATGCGACCTCATGATGGTTCGGATAGAGCCGTAAATCCCGCGGCTCCTTGGAGATCATTTTCGCTCTGGCTTTTGCGATCTCGGAGACTTCCCCAATTTTCCGCTGCATGTATCGTAGCGACGGATATCTCAGGTTCCGTCGCAAGCATAACCATTTTACCAGTCGATAAGGGCGCTTGGCAGGAATTTTCTCCTTCTTCCTAAGACGCCACTTTATCACCCGCGAAATAATGTCCAGTGTTTCAGACGGAAATTTGGGCTTACGCCCTGGACTGGCCCTGTGGCCGGGCTTGAGGCTATCTGCGACGGGCGCGGTCTGAAAATCCTGTATCCACCTTCGAATGGTCCGCTCGGATTTCCCAAGTAATGCAGCAGCCACTGCAATGTCGGCAACACTCCTGTTTGGATCCATTGCCAAGGGCCGGATAATTCTGACCCGCTCTTGCATAATATGAATTTTGTCTTGGGAGTTAGTCACCCTCGCCTCCTTTTCCTAAATATAGAAAAAGAGAGCATTTACAAATATTTGAGTCCATATTGACAGGAAAAGTTCAATTTATTGAACAACTTATGGCGATGAGGAAGTAGTAACCAGACATACTATATGTAGTAGACTCGAAAATATATACTATTCAATATTTGATGCACAATAATATTTATTATGCACCCATTTATATTAAAATCACATTATAAATAATTATAACTTCTATATTTTAGGATTTTTTTTAGATTTGTGAGATGCACAATCATTTAGCAGCCTAAACCATCAACTACCGCGACTGACCAGACCATAGCTAATCAACGATGCAACTACATCAACATTGTCTTCGGACTCCTTGTTGTCGAGAAATGAAGCCGCAACGCCGACCTATCAACCTTGGGCATCAAGGATCGCTTTGATCGCACCCTGCGCAGCTTTCAACGTCTTCAGGTTCATCGAGGTAATCTCCGCAAAAATCTGCGCTTCGATTGCTCTCTGCTCCGCCGATTTCGATACACCACTCGCATCAGTCCCGTCCCATATGAGATCATCGAGACTGCACTCAAATGCCTGCGCCAAATCGATAAGTGTCAATAGATTCGGAAGGTTCACGCCGCGCTCGATGAGCGAAAGAGTGTATACTGATCGCCCTGATCTGGCAGCCAACTCTTCTTGCGACCAGGTACGCTTTTTTCGCTGAGCGCGAATCCGCAGCCCAATTTCTATCTTTGGATTCTTCATCCTAGTAATTTGCTACTAGGATAGAATTCATAGAATATATAGAGTTACTATTTGACGATAAAAACTAGCATATATATACAATATTTATCACGTCGGTGCATGTGCACAAAAAGTGAAGAGGTAGCCATGTTTGACAACACACCAGAAAAGATCGCCGCCGCGCATGAGTTAGAGCAAAGGCTGATTAATGAAGTATTCGACTATGTCAATGAAGACGACGAGCGCGCGGGTCTTGGCTTAAATGCTGCCTTTCGAGCCTGCATCACTCTGACCAAGGGGTCAACCATGACTGCCCAAACTCGAATGGCTTTCGCGCAACAAGTCTATTTAGAAATGACCAGCGACCTGGCTCTTTCCACTATTCGTGGGCATCAAGGCCAATAAACTCTAAATATCGACAAGCGAACCCTAGTTGGTGTTCTTTGCGAAGCCTCAAAACGGCCCCACGATATGCAACAAGGACTACAGCTATAATGGGCAAATTGCCGTGCCACATTCATTCCAGCCATAAAGTTATAGATTTGACTGAAACTGGACGGGCTTTTGTGGTGGGTGATTTGCATGGCTCATATGACGAATTGCGGCATGAATTAGACCGCGTCGATTTTAACATCCAACAAGATAAGCTCCTCATCCTCGGCGACATCGTAGATCGTGGCAAGCAATGTTATGAATGCGTAGGCTTGCTCGCTGAGCCGTGGTGCTATGCTGTCCTTGGTAATCACGACGAGATGATGGCTAACTCAGTCGCGCCAAGATCTGAAAAGGCATTTTGGCGCGCGAATGGTGGCGGTTGGTTTGATCTCCTCAGCCAAACGAAACAGGAAGAAGTCCAAGCTATTTGCGATCGCTACGTCGAGCGACTCCCCATCAGCATGACCCTCATTCTAGCCGATGGAGCAACCATCGGGCTCATACATGCAGATGCGCCGGCGGATTGGCATGACGCAATGACCGGCAAGCAACCGCGAATGGAAGCACTTTGGGGGCGCAACAGGATCAGGAACCAAAACTGCCGTCGCGTGGCCAATGTTGATCTTGTCCTTGCGGGACACACCTCCAACCGGAACATAGTCAAATTGGGCAATGTCAGATTTTTGGATACCGGATCGGGATTCAAAAACGGCTATCTCACGGTGATTGAAGTTGGCAATTCGCTTGAAGAATTGAACCAAAACATCGAGCGCCAAATTGCCCAAAACGAGGCCAGAGAACGGCCCGACATAATATTTGAGCTGGTTGGCGACTACCCAATGGGCTGACTAATCGGCAACATTCCATCTGCCGAGGCCAAGAGCGAGTACTACGCCCTGCTGGACGAAAGTCCCATATCCGCTTAACCTACACTAATCCGTCTCCGATAATCCCCGAGCGGCTGTGTCAGATTTCAATGACACCCCATTCAAACGGTTCAAGCTCTCCAGGATAGCCACCTTGTCGTGAAACTATCCGGGTTCGGCCTATCGTCACCGCCATTGAATAATGGGTGTGCCCGGCGATCCAAACATCTGGGGATAACACGCCGCTCTCGATTTTCTCCTGCCATCCATTACAAAAATAGGGCGACAAAGCATCCCCTTCATATTGAGGATCACTCATAAAGATAGGTGGAAAATGCGTAACAACAACTGTCGGTCCTTGAAAAGGCACTGCCAGTTCCTTTTCAAGAAATATGCGACTAACCTCATTAAACCCCGCCGTTTCAGCAGGGGTAAGAGAACGCGTTCCGCCGCCCTTGTTGCGGATACTAATCCGCTTGTAATCATTGACCGTGTTATAGGCCTCTTGACGTGCAATCGCCTCATTATCGCCAAGCTTGAAGTCCGTCCACAGAGCGCAGCCCAAAACCCTGACGCCATCGAACACAACAGCGTTGTTCTCTAGGAAATGCACCAAATCTTGCTCTGCTGCCGCAGATTGGCTAGCCTTCAAAAAAGCATGATACTCTTCACCGTAAAGCTCGTGGTTGCCAAGAACAGTTACGACGGGAATATGGAGTTCATCCGCGTAGGACTTGGCATATTCAATGAAAAGAGGTTCATTGTGGAGCCCTCCACGGCCTTTTGCGATATCGCCTGCAAGCACCAACAGGTCAACATCCCTGATAGCCTCCAATGACGGTCGAGCACCACCGAACTCAAAATGCAGATCGCTGCCAAATGCTATCTTCATCTTATTGCCTGACTGACCAATACTCAGAAGGAGAGTAACAGTTGTGGCTTTGGGAACACAAGGACTGCTGTTTGAGCAATAGCAGCCGCAGGCGAACTTGAAAGCTATGCCTCGAGTTGACCCTTTGCAGACAACGGACAAAAATCTCAGGCACAGCAGAAGAATATAACAAATTTTATCTGTTTAGTTTACGCATACTGTCCGTCGTCAGAACACTGTTCCCCTAACCAAAAGCTACGCTGACAATTGATGATATAACGCCTGTAATACTCTCCCCGGCAACAAGGCCAGACGCCGCAGCAATTAGAAATCTGCTACTCCAAGCATGGACATATTTTTGCAAGCAGAACGCTAAAACTGCGCCAAAACTCATTGCAATCGAAATAGACGCAGGAATTACAAACGCCAATCCTATAGCAGGAGCAGCTGGCAAATATTTAACCAGTTTGCGGGGCCCGAATCTTTCAGTCAGTGCCAGCAAGATACCTAATATGCCCCCAACTGCCATAGCAACCTGCGCATGGAAAGGGATCGAACTCATACCCTGCTGCAAAGTCTCAGCAACAATCTTCCAGGTTAAGACGGCCGGGGCCGGCCATTCTTCCGTAATCAACATAGTGGTGGGATCAGGTATAAGGGCTAGATATACAAGGGAGCCAACAATGGCACCCGTGAACACGCCAAAGCATTGTGCAACAATCTGAAACAGCGGATTGGCCCCAATAATTTGACCAGTCTTAAAGTCGTTCAACAAATCGGCACATTGCCCTGCTGTTCCCCCTGCAACATTTGCCGCCGTCAAGTTGGGCACCAGTTGCCCTGGGGCGAGAACACCAATATTTAGCTGAGTGATTTGCCCAATCGCGCCAATAGGTGGGATACCGGTTTCACCTACCACACGCCCGGCGACAACACCAAAAACAAAAGCCATAGGGAGTGCCACTAGAGCCAACCACCAAGCTGTATCAAACAAGACCATTTGCGCCCCGACCACCAAAACACTGGCAATGGCCAAGCCAACATAAACCAGCCTTCCGGGTTTATAGTGGGTGAGGCTGGCACCGTCAGTTTGACCTGCTGTCACGTCTTTTTTAAAAAGAAGGATAGCAAAAGACGTGATCGAAGCAAAAACCATCAACGCCACACCAGGCCACAAGAGCCACTCCACCACCCCAGCAAACCACACTGAATCAGTGGGAAAAGCTTCCACAGGTATCCAGCCTCGGCTGATCGCAAATGGCGCAATCATGCCCCATGCCAGTACAGCACCTGTCAAGAGCGACATACCTATTCTGATACCAATGATAGCGCCGAAACCGACCAACAAGGGTGAAGGGTCCAGGAAAAAGGTTAAGTTCTTTAAGGAAACAAAAGTGCTCTTGCTAGCACCCGCAATTTTCAAAGAAAAACTGGCAGGAAGAGAGATGCGCGGCAGTGAATACCAATATGTATCCACTGATTTTATCAACGAGGCGACAACTGCGGCACCTCCAAGCATATAAACCCTCCTAAGGGCCTCCTTCCCCTTGGCAAAGATATCGGTAATGACCTGTGCCGTCGCCACACCCGCAGGAAAGGGCAAAGGTGAGGAAACCAAGAAAGGTTTTAGCAAAAAAAACGCCACCCATATGCCAAGAAAGCTAACGGAAAACACCCATGCGATGAGCTGGTACCACGGCAGCTCTATTCCACTGACAAGTGCGAGTGCCGGGATAGGAGCGACCAAACCGCCTGAGATAATTGAAGCCGCAGAAGAAGCAGTTGTCTGATTGATGTTGCTTTCGTGAAGCCCCCAAGGCTTGGCCAATGCTGCAGACTGCATGAATTTCCAGAAAGCAAAGCTTAGCAAAGCAGACGTGATGGACATATTGAAAGACCAGCCAATCTTGAGGCCGGAATAAATATTACAGGGCGTTAAAATGGCGCCCAGAACAATGCCTGTTGAAATAGCCCGCGTCGTCAGTTCCCGTCTGGGTGTCGCTGCCTGGCTCATGCTTCACTCGCCATGTAGTGAGCAATTAAAGTTGCAGTAGCTACAAGCGAATCTATGTGGGTACGTTCATAGCCGTGGGTCGATTCTGTTCCGAACGCGATAAGCCCATTCACTAAATCTAAGCCTGCAACTTGGGCAGAATGCGTATCACTTTTGTAAAACGGATAAGAATCAAATTTGTAGGGAATTTCGTTTTCGACACATAGACTTTCAAGCTTGTTTAGTAGTGTACGGTCATAAATTCCACTTGTATCGAGAACACCCAAATTGACGGTGTGTTCACTGGAGTTTTGTCCGACGGCTACAGGGCCAATATCAACAGCCACAAGCTCGCCAACATCGGCATCTGGCGCGTGCGAGCACCCACATCCTGTCTCCTCTGCTACCGTAAAAATAGGATGACATTCTACGGCAAGCGTACGATCTAATTCTCTTACGGCTTTCATCGCTGCCAACAAGCAGGCAACCCCTGCCTTGTCATCCAAATACCGCGAATAAATATAGCCGTTTGGTAGGAACTCTGAATCCGTGTCGAGAGCAACTATATTGCCTACATCCAATCCTAGTTCACGGGCATCTTCAGCTGAATGACAGTCGGCATCCACGCGTAGTTCAATCATATTCCAGTCAACGGGCTGTTTATCAATAGCCTCATTAAATACATGCCCTGCTGACTTTTCCGGAAGAATAGAACCCCGATACTTTTCACTTTGAGAATAGACCGTGACACGTGCGCCTTCAGCAAATCTGGACGACCAGTGCCCCAAAGGCCGTATCTTCAAACGACCATTTGGTTTGATGCCCACAACCATTGCACCCAAGGTATCCAAATGCGCGGAGATGGCACGATCGGGGCTTGTTTGCGCACCATCAAGCGTCGCTACAATTGTCCCTCGGCGTTGTTGTTGCCATTTTACACCAAGACTATCTAGTTCTCGGCGTATATATTCACACATGTCTTCCACCATCCCCACTGGCGAAGGGATAGCCAGCATGGCTCTAAGTTGCGCGACAAGGTAGGTTTGATCAATCTTCATAAAAGCCTCTAACCCAAGAGAACATTGGCGCTTTCAATAAGCGCCAATGTTGGTTTCTTTCACAGTAGTAAGTGGTCTGTTAGAGCTTCATACCCACACCGAAGTAGAAGAAGCGCCCTTGCTGGTCATAGATCACAGCATCATCCCCAAAGGCACGGGTCTCAGGCACACGAGCCAACAGCGGAGGCGCATTGTCGAACACGTTGTTCACGCCAACATAGAAATCGGTCCGGTCATTAAAGGAATACCGAACCTGCAAGTCGGTGTAAAATTCACTACCGGTCCGATTTGGATCGTGAAATTCTTCAGGTTCAGAAAGGTCAAAGACCTGGCTCCCGAAAAAGCGTTCATACAAACTTACCGTCAGGCGGTCATTTCGGTAGGTGGCCCGAAGGTTCGCTATCCATTTCGGATCACCAAGCTCCCCTGCCTCTCTATCCGGCTGTGACTGGCCCTCCTGAGCAAAAAAGTTCAGCTTGTCGAGGTAAGTCGCGGTTAGCGCAAAATCGAGCATACCATCGGTTTTGAACGCTTCATCCAGATGCAAACGGTAGCGCATCTCAAAATCAAAACCAGCGGCTTCAAAAGAAGCAACGTTGATCAGTTGGCTGGATACCGACTGAATGTTCCCATCGTTACCACGACTTACAGATGCACAAAGAGGGTTGTCTATTGAATCGCCATCTACGCAACCATTCAGAAGAACCTGAGCAGGAAAAGCATTTACTGCGTCTTTAATATCGATATTCCAATAGTCTACCGTCAGACTGAGGTCCGGAATAAAGGACGGCGTCACAATAACCCCCAAGGTTAAAGTATCCGCAGTTTCTTCCTGCAAGTTCTCGTTTCCACCAGAGAGGATAGCTGTTGTCACAGCATCCGTGTTGGATTGAAAACCAGGAGCAATACCCAGCGCCGCACAATTGGAAGCCCGAGTTGCGGACCCGGCGTTAATAAAATCAACATCACACGGATCGTTCAAAAAGACGTTGCTTTGCTCAACCGCGGCAAACAGCTCTCCAATATTTGGTGCTCGCACAGCCTGTGAAAGGACAGCACGGAAACGGACATCTGAAACAGGTGTCCAATCAGCACCGATCTTCCATGTGGTTGCGCTACCGATGGTGCTGTAATCTGCGTAACGCACAGCGCCCTCAAGGTTAAACTCCTGAGCGAAGGGAACATTCCTCAAGACTGGCAAACTTGCCTCTGCGAATAGCTCCCAGACATCATAACTACCCACAGTATCTGCCACAGGCGAGATACCGAACAGGTCGCCGCTGTTACGAAGGGCTCCCTCTTCCGTAGAAGAACTTTCATCACGATATTCTGCACCAAATGCGAACCCGACTGGTCCTCCAGGAAGCTCCACAGCTCCCGCAGTATCACCAGTTACAGTAAAGTTGACTACATGCTGCGTTAATTCGCCTTGGGTAAGGAAGTCTACATGGCTGAAGGCCAAGGCTTCCGATGTTGCGGCGTTTGGCCCCAATATATTCAGGGGCACACAACCACCAGAGGCGTCACGACAAACAATATTTCCATCAGCGTCCAAAATGGCATCAATCTGCTGCAGATATCTGCTGTTAATTCGTTCATTGATGAATTCTGTTGTGTTTTCAGATCGGCCATACTGATAGTGAAAAGTATAGTCGAGAGTATCTGACAGACGGCCTTCAATACCTGCATATAATTGGATTGTATCGCGCTGTGACCGTGATTGACGACCGCCATGATCAACATTGGTTCGGGTTACATAAAATCCGTCTAGGCCATCAGCCGCAAGGATATCACTTAGTGCTTCTGGAACATACGGGTTGTCGGCAAGAATAAAAGATCCAGGAATTCCCGTAAAGTCACCAGCAAGTCCGAAAGTGGGTTGTCCATCAGTTTCACTTTCGTTGCGGGCATATTTGGCATCGAAGAAGAACCGCATGTCATCTGAAAGATCATACTTAAAGCCACCTGACAGGATCATCCTTTCAACAGGAACAGCAAGGAGGTCATACGCCGACAAGTCAACGAACCCTCCACCTTGCGAAAGATAGGACAAGACAAGTGTTCCCATGTCTTGGGAAACAATATTGCCGTTTGAATCAAAGGTGAATGGACCACCAAACTCGGAAAATGATTCAAAGTTTGGTCCAACTACTTGCCCACCTGCAGGCGTACCGATGAATCCAGTGTTTTCAAAAAGAATCTGGTCCGCAATGCCGTCTGATGAACTTGTATTATTTGGGTTTGGCGCGAAGCGAAGATTTTCCCTCGCATAGCTTCTATTGCTGGCACGGATTACCGATGACTTATCATAGGTCGCATTTACGTAAATGTTCCCCCGGTCGTCAGCAAAATTTGTCCCTCCAGTTAAAGACAAAGAATAGGTCTCACCGTCTCCTTTATCCGAAACGCCAAAGCGACCATCGACCGCCAAACCTTCAAAGTCGTCCTTCAGGATAAGGTTCACGACACCAGAAACCGCGTCGGCACCATATACCGCGGATGCACCACCGGTGATAACCTCGATACGGTCAACGAGAGCAGATGGAATAGTATTAGTATCAACGGCTGCACTACCTGGTCGGCTTCCCACATGACGCCGCCCGTTGACAAGTACAAGGGTACGGTCAATGCCTAAGCCGCGTAAGTTTAGAAAGTTCGTACCCGCCTCTTGTGCATCATCAGTTGTATTCACATTGCCAGTCGTCTGTGTCGCCCGAATGGCAGGCAATTCATTCAATGTGTCCGCCAGTCGGGTATCACCATTTAGCGCCAAAGCTTCAGAGTCTAATATGGTAACAGGCGTTGGCGTTGTGGTGCCTGAGCGCCGAATACGCGAACCAGTAACAACAATTTCATCAAATTCCGTAACGGCGGGCTCAGCCTCGGTTCTTGTCACACTGGGATTTGCCCGGGCCTCTTTAGCTGCGGGTACCGCGCCGGAAGCTCCTCTGCGCCTAATGACAACTGTTTTGGCGCCTGTAAAAGTCGCCGCGTAATCTGTTTTTTCCAGCAATATGTCCAGTGCCTGTTCCGCCGTGTAGGCTCCACGCAAACTCCCAACCGCCTCCCTCGCGATCATGCCGTCACTAAACAAGTGCTGAATTCCAGTGACATCTGTAAACACCTGCAGCGCCTCTCCCAAATTTTGGGCAGAAATGTCAAATTGATACTTCTCCTGTGATGCAACTTGGGCGGCCATTACCGGACTAGAAACAAGATTTGGGATGGCTAGTAGCGGTATCATGCTGACTGCTGTCAACAGGCTAAAACGGGCAGACTTATTCTTTATCACGGTTTCCTCCATTCGTAACTTTTGCGCTCTGCCACCCGTTAACGAATGGATGCAAAAAACCTGAACCCCAAACTAAAAATTTAATTTCCCCACCTCATCTAGGCGATAAAATGAATGGTCAAATTTGAGATATCCACTTCATTTTGGAGCGGATATCTGAGCCAACTAAAAAATTTCATGGATTTGGGTTCAGGTTTGTTTCGCTGAATCGTTATATGAAAATATGGGTAGAAGTGCGGGTCTGTATGCCGCACACAAAATATGGATCGAACAGCCAGAGCTAGGAATGATTATTTCATTTAAAAAAAGAAATCTGGAAAATCAGGATGACGCTTTGCCTAACGACGCTTCCCCGCAAGCTGTAGTCCAAAGCAAAGAACAGCAGCAGCGTGCCAAGAGCGCTGAGGATCTGATCGCACTGTATAATAGATATCACAAGGCCCTGAAATTGTTTGTCATGACAACTGTCAAATGTGAACAGGTAGCCGAGGAAATTACCCAGGAATCGTATTTGAAGTTCCTGAAAAAGCAGAACGAAAAAGTGATTGCCCACCCCAGAGCCTATTTGTTTCGTACGGCGTCTAATTTGTCCATTGACTTCATCAGACGAGACATCCGGGGTATCTTTGACAAGAAGAGGGATTTTCAGGAAGACGAGATAGAAAGTCCCCATGCCTCGCCTGAAGACCAAGCAATCTTAAACCAAACCAAAGTATCCCTCGAAGCCTCCCTGTTAAAAATGCCCAGAAAAATGAGGCAGGTGTTCTATTATCGGCGTTACGAGGGACATTCGATCCAAGATATTAGCAACAGAATGAACATGTCAGAGCGAATGGTCTATAAACATCTAAGAAATGCTCTACGTCACCTTGCTGTTGACCTGAAGGGGGGAAAACGGTGTTCCGAAGATTAACAAGAAGAAAAAGCCATATTTCAAAGGATGTGGCTGAATTATATATCCGTATGGAAACACGTGAATCTACGGCAGATGACCTACGTCAATTGATGGACTGGGCGGTAGACAACCCGGAAAAACTTGATGAAATGGAGGAACTAAGCAACCTCTATGAAACTATCGGCAATGTGAGACCTGCAGAGGAAATCATTCACGCTCCCGATAGGCCATCTGATCTTTGGAAAACAACAACTCGCCGAATGTGGATTACTTCCCCAATCAGGACATTTGGACTAGTTGCTGCCACATTAGCGCTGTTCATGTTTGGATATTTTCTGGAATTTGCACCTGACAGCCAAAACTATCAAACCGGCATCGGTGAAATACGGAATGTAGCCTTGGAAGACGGCTCTAAAGTACACCTAAATGGCGACTCACTGGTAACCGTTAGTTATCAGAAAGACCAACGATACCTTGTCCTTGATGAAGGAGAAGCCTTCTTCGAGGTTGCTAAAGACAAAGAGCGCGAATTTATCGTGGAAGTAGGTGGTGTTTTGGTTCAAGCCGTGGGAACGGCCTTTAACATTGACTACACAAACAACGACGTGACGGTCAGTGTAACGGAGGGAACTGTAAGAATAGGTGTAGCTGACGAGGCACAACTCCCAACTGACCAAAGAAGCCCAATGCTTTATGCGACTGTTGGAGAGAAGATAGCCATTAGAAAGGCTGTTCCTACTATTCACCGACCTAGCGTCGAAGAAGAAGTGGGTATGAATCAGAGAATTGGGGTCTATATCCTGGAAAAAGAGACAAGTCCCCCCGACCATTTCTCTTCCTGGCGGAGCGGAGTGTTACACCTCAATGGTGAACCTCTCAGCACGACAATTGACCGTATCAATAGGCAATCCCAGAAGCAGATCGCCATTTCAGACGTGAGGCTGAAACCACTGCCAATATACGGTTCTTTCCGACTTGACGATACCGATAGCTTTATCAAAGCCATAGAAGTGCTTTACCCTATTCAGCACATCGAAACCGACAAAGGCTACGTCTTAACCTACAAGAAAAATAAGTAATATGTACTAACCTCACAGGTGCGTCAGGACAGCTATCTGAATAGCCCCTAGTTTCTTAGACACCTTGGGCTTTCCAATTTTGCTGCTGTTCGAACTCGACGGGTGACAGCATCCCGTTGTTACCATGCTTGCGTTTTGGGTTGTAGAAAAACTCGATATAGTCAAACACGTCCTGCCGAGCCTCTGTGCGGTCCCGATACGTCCTTCGCCTGATCCGTTCTCGCTTGAGGAGTTGGAAAAAGCTTTCGGCGACAGCATTATCGTGACAGTTCCCCCGCCGGCTCATGCTGGCTTCCAGATTGTGGGTCTGCAGGAACTTCTGCCACTCATGGCTGGTAAACTGGCTGCCCTGATCTGAATGGATGATGACCTTCGACCTTGGCTTGCGCCGCCAGACAGCCATCAGAAGCGCGCTCAGAACCAGATCCATATGCATGCGGGACTGCATCGACCAACCGACGACGCGCCGGGAATAGAGATCAATCACGACAGCTAGATACAGAAAGCCCTCATGGGTCTTGATATAGGTGATATCCGTCACCCAAGCTTTGTCAGGCTGTGCTACGTCAAACTGTTGCTGCAATTGATTGGGGGCCACAATGGCGGGCGCCCCACCATAGCTGCCGGGTCGGCGACGATAGCCAACCTGCGCCTGGATACCAGCCAGACGGGTCAACCGCCATACCCGGTTCGGTGAACAGGTCTCGCCGATTGACCGCAGGTCATCATGAATCTTGCGGTAGCCATAGACACAGCCGCTTTCCAACCAGGCCTGTTTGATCAATCCGGTCAGCCGTCTGTCATCCTTCGTCCGGTCACTCAAGGGCGACCGCAGCCAGGCATAGAAGCCGCTATGATGCACCAGCAGCACGCGGCACATCACGCACACCCGGAACAGGCCCCGGTGCGCTTTGATAAAGGCGTACTTTACTTGGCTTCTCTTGCGAAGTACGCCGTGGCCTTTTTTAGGATGTCCCGTTCCTCGGTAACCCGGGCTAGTTCCGCCTTCAAGCGACGTATCTCGGCCGTCTCCGCAGCCTCCTGTCTGATCTGTCGCTCCGGCTTGTGATAGCGCTTCTTCCAATCGTAAAGCGACTTGGTGCTGATCCCCAGCCGCGTCGCAACCTCAAGCACCGAATAGCCTCGATCAACCACCTGCGCGACTGCGTCACGCTTGAACTCTTCCGTATAACGAACACCTGATGACATACTTGAACTCCTTGCTTCATTTTTACCAAGCAAGGTGTCTAGAAATCTAGGGGCTATTCAATCTTATTTCTCGCCTACTACTTTTTTGGGGAAACTTACCTTCCGCGATTTAAAACACAGTATCAGGCAGCGAGCTTGGCCTAGGCGCTCGCTATTAATATCACTGCATTTCGCGAGTAGTGTCCTCAAAAGTCGGTGTTTCAGAAGCCGTTATAGAGGGGGACGAAGAAGGAAGTCACACGACCAGACTGACAATTTAATTGCCCGGCCGAAAGCTGGCACCTTCGAAGTAGAGTACAACCAAAGCTAAACTTCAACCCGCGCTACTGTCCGCAGTTTCTTGGCATGCGTCCTCTGAAAAAGAGGGCGCCTCCGGATGCTTCCGGAAACGCCCTAGGCCCCAATTACTTGGATGGGAAATCTATTGTTTAGAGGGGAAGAGGCCCGCCTACTTCAAGGGGAGGAAAGGCGGGCCTTTACTCGGGACTTAGAAGTCGTAGCCGATGCTGAATTTCACCGAACGGCCCAGGATGGGGCGACCGTTTGGTGCAGCAGGGTTACGGGGGTCACCTTCCGTGATACCATGGCTGTTATTCAAGTTATCAGCATGGATCTGGAAGAAGAGACCTGAGGGGGTATTTACGAGCAATCCAGCATCGATTTTCTCATAGCCAGCAAGTTCAACTGTATTGCCGCGATCACCGTACCGGTCACCTACCACTTGCAGGGCTCCATAGAGAGTAGCTGTCATGTCACCAAGTTCGAATTCGTAACTTGGGCTGATACGGAACTGGTATTTCGGTTGCCGATGCACGCGGTTGCCAATGTCACTCGTGGTTGTCGAGTCAGTAATTTCTGCATCCTGCAACGTGATGATAAAGGCGAGATCGAATGCATTGTAAGTATAGCGTCCGTCAAGCTCGACGCCAAGCGAACGCGTTTTGAAAGCTGCAGCAGAAACTACACTGCCAACAGTGCTCGAGAAGCTGTCGTTCTTGTTGTAAAAGGCAGTAGCAAACAACCCGAAGTGGTCTCCCGAATATTTCACGCCGCCTTCAAGCTGCTTGATGCCATTCACATTGAGCCTGCTTTCCCGCACACCGTCAAAGTTGGGGAACAGAGAGCCTTTCGAATAGCGAGCGAATACACCAAGATCGTCATTGATGTCATAGTTCACGGCAGCCGTGTAGGAAAAGGCATTGTCCTTGAGGTTGGTTGACATATCGCGCACACCGTCAGGGTAACCTGGGCCACTATCAAGGACATAATCAATATCGAGCCATTCCTCGCGTAGGCCGAAATCGACGCGAAGGTCAGGCGTAGCTTGCCAGCTGTCGGCGAAGTAGAGCGCGTCAGCGGAGGCGTCGCCGGCAGAGCTGATGCCGTATGCCCAGCAACCTGAACCTGAACCAGCGGCTTGCAAATCAGCACAAGCAATGCTGTCCTCGAGAAAATCGCCATTTGCCACGTTGTGAACTGGCGTAAAGTTACCGAGTGTCCAGAAATCGTCTGAAGACCATGTAGCCTTGTAATAACCGACGGTCACCTCATGATCGCCAAATTCTTTCGAAAGGCTAAGGTCATTGGTGAAGGACTCCAGATCTTTCTGGACAACCCAGTGGCCATAGTTTTGGATATAGTCGCTATCGGACAAAGCCTCACCGCCCAGTGTAGACACAGAGGCCAGCCCAAGAGCTGACACCTGGATTGGGCTACCATCCGGCACAAGGCCATATGTATCAGCGTTACCCTTAGTGTAGGACATGTTGTTACGGACGGCGAAGCCATCACCCAGATCAAAGTCAATATTCAGACCAGAGACGCTACCGTCCCAGCCGCGCCCACCAGCAAAGTCGAAGGTTTCGGTATCGCCGTTACTATTCACCTGCAGGGTGCGGAAGCGCGTGGCATTCCCAAGTTGCGAGAAATCGCCCAAGTCATTCCCAGTGAACAGCGCCATCGGTAGGTACCATTGGCCATGGTCATCGGTCACCCGAGTCCAGGCGTTGATCTCGCCATTCTCAAGAATCTTGGTCAGTTGCAGGGTTACCTGCTTTCCTTTTTCAGAGTTAAATTCGGCGTCGCGCACACCCGGGGATGACTGAACATAACCGCCGACCATATAATAAAGCTCATTGCCAAGAGGGCCGGACATTACCGCATCAACGCGCTGCAGGTCATAGTCAGAGGTGGTGTATTTGACGCGACCCTCGGTCTCATCGCCACCTTTCTTCAGATTGAAGTTCAGCGTTACACCGGGCTCACCGTTCGAGAAGACGGCGTTCGGGCCACCACGCAGTGCCTCTGCGCTGGCGATGGTTTCATCGATCCGGAAAATCGAGCTCTGCTCAAAGAAAGACAAAGACTCTGTTCCGTAGATTGGCGAGCCGTTGATGGACATGGTCACAAAAGGGGCATCACCTCCACCTGGCAGGCCGCGCACGTCAATATTCGCACCAGCCACACCGCCGGAGCTTTCAGCCCACACACCGGGTACGAGCGTGAACAACTCCGCCGTACTTTTGGTGCCGGCTAGACCGATCGCATCCTCGTTCATTGTCGTAATGGCGAAACTGGCATCCTGCTTAGCAACGCCGGCGCCGCCTGGTGTTCCCAGAACTACGATCTCTTCAAATGCCATGTTGTCAGTTTCAGTATCGGCGCTGGTATCTTGTGCTGAAACGGCTGTTGCCGAAAAAGCGATAAATGTCGCCAGGGCGGTACTGGATTTTAGGTGGTTCAGTGTAAAACGCATGTGTTTGGCCCTCCCACACTTCACAAAAATGTATGCTTTTAAGCGATGCTCAACAAGCCGGCTTCCACCCCGACTGTGTGGCGGCTGTAGTCGCACACACGTGTCTGCACTCACATCAAAGCGGTGAATGGATTCGTTTCTACGCTGCTTTGCAATCGTTTGCAATACAAAATTTCAATCGATTGCATAATTTTGTAATATAACTCGACAAAGCTATGTTGACGCATGTAGTAAAACTAAATGGAAAAAAACAAAAATCTAACGATGGCGGATATCGCCAAGCTTGCCGGTGTATCCGAAGCGACCGTGTCGCGCGCACTCAGGAATAGTCCGCTGATCAATAAGGACACTCGGGCAAAGGTGCAGCGCATCGCGCGCGAGAACAACTATGAAATCAATGCTGCAGCGCGCAACTTCCGCACCAAGAAAACACACACGCTGGCGGTTGTGCTACTGGTTGATAGAGAATGGGGTCACGACCTGTCGAACGCCTTCATGATGGTTCTTCTGGGCAGTATCGCGGATGAAGCCGCACATCACGGATACGATCTTCTGCTGTCAACCAATCAGCAGGACATAGCTGATTTGAATACTTACTTTCTCGAATCGAAGCGCGCCGATGGCCTAATTATTATTGGCCAAGGCCGCAACGACCCGCGACTCGACCGATTGGCAGACGCCAAAGCTCCCTTCATTGTCTGGGGTGCCGAGATAGCAGGCCACAATTACTTCACCGTGGGCAGCGACAACCGGAAGGGCGGTTATGACGCCACCAGCCTCCTCGTACAGAATGGTCGCCGCCATATCGCCTTTATGGGTGATGTTCGTCATCCGGAGATGGAGCAACGCTGGGAGGGTTACAAGAAGGCACATGATGAAGCAGACCTTCCTCTTGACGATGCGCTTGTGGTGCCAACAGACTTTTCTCAATCAGACGGCTACAGAAAAGCGGAATCCTTAACCAGTAATGGAAGGCCGGTGTGCGACGCAGTGTTCTGCGTCAGCGACAATATCGCGCTCGGTGTACTAAAGCGTTTTGCAGAATTAGGTATCCAGGTACCCAATGACGTTGCCCTAGTGGGATTTGACGACAATCCACCTGCCCTTTTCAGCATGCCGGGGCTGACGTCCATCAGGCAGAATGTACGCGAGGGCGGACGCTTGCTAGTGCAGAACCTGATCAAAATACTTGACGGCCAGGTAGTCGAGCATGTGGCTATGCCCACGGAACTCGTAATTCGCGACACATGCGGGTCAGGCTAACGCCCGGCGTCCCCACCTTTAGAATATTGAAAACACCTGCTCCGGCAGGCCCTCGGGCGTCGGTAGCACAATATCGGCTTCAGTGAGGACTGCTGCGTCACCAATGCCCGCAGCATACATGCCTGCGCTCTTGATGGCCGTGATGCCAGCGACAGCATCTTCCACGCCCACGCACTGACTGGCGGACAGGCCGAAGGCTTTGGCTACATCAAGGAAGATGTCGGGCGCGGGTTTGCCGTTCGGGATGGCACCGGCGTCGGCAACATAGTCGAACTGTTCGGTGATCTTTAGTCCTGCCAACACCTGTGGCGCATTTCGACTAGCGGAGGCCAACCCGACCAGCCAGCCATGTGACTTCAGCCATGCGAAAGCGTCCAGTATGCCGGGCAGCAGATCTGTAGGCGAAATGCCCGTGATCAGGTCCTGGTAGTCTTTATTTTTCTGGTGGGCAAGGCTGGCGAGCTCGTCATCCGAGACCGTGCGCGCACCTTTGTCGAGGATATAGGCGAGCGATTCCATCCGTCCCACGCCTTTGAGACGGTGATTGTCCTCTTCGTCGAAAGGAATATTCAACGACTGTGCCAGGCGCCGCCAGGCCAGAAAATGATAATGCGCCGTGTCGGTGATCACGCCGTCCAGGTCAAAGATGCAGGCTTTCTGTGCCATGTGGATACTCCAAACAAAACTCATGCATTAGGCAGGGCGATATTGTCGCCGCCCCGCAAGGTGACGGTGTTGCCATAGTGGGTGAAGCGAAGCTCGGCGGCACCCTCATTGTCAAATCGGGTCTCATCCTCGGTGACCAGAACTTTTAGTGTGGTACCTGCAGCCTGCACCTTGAAGGCATAGTGGTACCAGCCATCGGGCAGATAGGGTTGGAACGAGAGGTTCCCGCCCACGAACCGCATGCCGGCAAATCCATAGGTCAGCCCCATCCAGGACCCCGCCATGCAGGCCATATGGTTGCCATAGTGGGTGTTGCCGTGACGGTTCTCCAGGTCCATGCGGTAGGTCTCTTCAAAGAAAGCATAGGCCTTTTTGCGGTCACCGCTTTCCGCGTGTGCCACAGCATGCATACAGGCAGACAGCGTACTGTCATGTGTGGTGCGCGGCCCATAATAGGCCAAGTTGCGACGCTTATCAGACTCGTTGAAAAGGTGTGGCAGCAAGACCTGCGCCAGCACCACGTCCGGCTGCTTCAAAACCTGATGGCGGTAAATCACCAGCGGATGATAATGCAGCAGCAGGGGGTATTTCTCGGTGGGTGTTCCGTCAAAATCCCATTCGGGGCGGTTGAGGAAGCCGTCACATTGTTCATGAATGCCCAGGGTCTCGTCATAGGGCAGATACATGGCGTCAGCCGCACGCAACCAGGCTTGAACTTCAGTCTGTGTGAGACCAATGGACTTGCAAAGGGCCTTGTAGGTATCTGGCGTTTCTTGCGCCATGTGTCCCGCAAGTTCGGCAGCTTCGCGCAAGTGATGTTGGGCCATCATGTTGGTATATAGATTGTTGTCTACCATGGCGGTATATTCATCCGGCCCTGTAACCTCATGGATGCAGAAGGCGTCGCCCTTGTGGGCGCTGAAGTGCCCAAGGCCCATCCAAAGCCGAGCGGTTTCAAACAAAAGCTCGGCACCGCCCTCAAGCCACAAGTCACTATCGCCGGTTGCCAGCACATATTGGATGGCGGCATAGGCGATGGCGGCATTGATGTGATATTGCGCTGTGCCCGCCGGGAAGAAGCTTGAGCATTCCTCCCCCCCGATGGTGCGCCAGGGGAACAGAGCACCGCTTTTGTGCCCCATCTCACGGGCGCGGGTGCGGGCGGCATCAAGTGTGCCGATACGATATTCAATCAGCGAGCGGGCGACAGCGGGGTCGGTAAACACAAAGAAAGGCACAGCATAAATCTCAGTGTCCCAGAAATAGTGGCCATCATACCCGGGGCCAGTCAGCCCCTTGGCACCCAAGGCCCGCTTGCCGTCTTTGCCAACGCTGGTGAACAAATGATACTGGCCGAACCGGATGCCCTGCTCGACCGGGTCATCGGAGTCCACCGAGATGTCAGCGCCACTCCAGAAGCTGTCAAAACAGGTCTTGTGCGCCCGGTAAAGTGTGTCGAAGCCGGTGCTTGCCCAGTTGGTCAAATTGGCAATTAGTCGCTGGGTGTTGCTTTCCTTTGAGGCCTTGTCAAAGTCACCATAACCAACAAACTTGATCACGCGGAGCGACTGGCCGGGGGACAGCACACCTTCAAGGCACGTTGCCCAACTATCTTCGCGCCAGCTTTTCGATTCAAGGATTTCGGCATCGCTTTCGATATTCAGTTGATATGCTGAGGCAACGACGTGCTCGCTGTCGCGCACATCATGAAGGACGAGCGTCGTACCCGCCTTCTTGTCAGCAACAGGATTGTCGAGACACGCTCCTACAGACAGGGCGCCGGCGCGCGGATCAAAGCCCTCACGCGCGCCACCATAGTTGGCTCCGACGCCCGTGGTCAGCGAGACAGGCCCTACAAAGTCGACAGAATTGACCTGATAGTCAATGACCATCAGCCCAGGTTCAGCCATCGATACAAAACGACGACAGTTGATCTTCAGCATACCATTCGGCGTCACCCAGCGGCTAGTGCGGGTCAGCATTCCGTCGCGCATATCAAGGACGCGCATCTGGCCGTCAAGTTCACTGTCGCCCTGAACAAATGTCTCGCCGCCGGCAGTCAGGGTCACTCGCTTGGCGTCGGGCACTAGGATCATCTTGTTGTTGTGGCTGGCGAAACCAAACGCGGATTCGTCATAGTGGATAGGTTCCCTGAGGTAGACACCGTTCAGATAAGTGCCCTCGATCGAATGGGTGCCGGGTGCCACAGGTTCTTCAAAGGTGCCACGGGTGCCCAGATAGCCATTGGCCTGGGCCATAAGAGTTTCACTGACAGCCTGGGTGCTGGGCGTGAAACCGCTCTCCATCAGCCGCCAGTCATCCGGCAGAAACGTTGGCGCATTCGGTTTATTGAGGCGCTTCAAATTCACAATACTCCAATCCTTTACTACGGCATCCCTTTTGCATTCTTCCGCTACGAACCGTGAGGCGGAAGAAGAGGCGCACTACAATAACAAGCTTGCAATCGATTGCAAGCTTGTTATTGTAGTGCGCATGTCAAAAAACCATGCAAGAGAAATACAGGAGAGTTCCGTGGGAGGTTTCACGCATAACTGGCGAATCAAGTTTGCTCTGTTTCTGGTTTATTTTGTTTTCGCCATTCTGTTGAACAGCGTTGGGACCGTAATCCTCCAAGTTCAGGAATCGTTTGGCGTTTCCAAGGTTGGTGCCAGCATTCTTGAAGGCTTCAAGGATCTGCCGATCGCGATCGTCTCCTTTCTGGTTGCATCCTTCCTGCCGCGCTTCGGTTTCCGCAACTCGATGATGACGGGGCTTGGTATCGTAACGCTGGCATGCCTCGCTATGCCGCTGGTGCCTGCATTCCTGACCACCAAGATTCTGTTCCTGTCTGTGGGCGTGTCGTTCGCCCTCGTGAAAGTGTCGGTCTACTCCTCCGTCGGGCTGATCACCTATAGCCGGAAGGAACACGCCAGTTTCATGAATACGCTTGAGGGCATGTTCATGGTCGGCGTCCTGGTGGGCTACGCCTTGTTCAGTTCTTTCGTCGATGATGCAGCGCCTGGCTCGCCTGTTTGGCTTGATGTCTACTGGTGGCTAGCCGGTCTGACGGCGCTTAGCATTCTGTTTATTCACCTGACGCCGTTTGATGAAAGCGGCGCGCACCATGAGGGCAGCACGCTTGCGCAGGATTTCATGGATATGCTACGGCTCGTGATCCGCCCCATTGGCTATATCTTCGTTATGTCGGCTTTCCTTTATGTGTTGATCGAACAGGGTATCGGCACATGGCTGCCAACCTTCAACCGAGAGGTACTGCACCTGCCGTCCAGCATGAGCATTCAGGCCACCAGCATCTTTGCCGCAAGCCTTGCGCTTGGGCGGTTTTCCGCAGGGGCCCTGATGGCGCGGTTTGACTGGTACCCGGTTCTGAATGTCTGTGTCCTGGCCGTGGGTGCGCTGGTTCTAATCAGCTTGCCAATGGCAGAAGGTGTCGTCCCCAACGTGGATGTCACCTGGTTTGACGCGCCACCGGCCACCTATATCTTTCCGCTGATCGGGCTTTTTCTGGCGCCGATATATCCGGCGATCAATTCGGCCGTACTGACAGCGCTTCCGACGTACCAGCACTCTGAAATGACTGGGTTGATTGTCATCTTTTCCGCTTTGGGCGGCACGACCGGATCCCTGATCACGGGAGCTGTTTTCGAAGCAGTAGGCGGGACCCAGGCTTTTTACCTGTCCCTCGTTCCAATGACGCTGCTTTTGATCACGCTTTTTCTGTTCCGTAAAAGCACCACTACAATCATTGAAGCCCACTAGAATGAGCTGCAATCGGATTTAAGGACGAAATTTTCATGATAAGAATACCTCAGCATTTATCCGCAGCATTTTTTGCACTTGCTTTATCTCAGGCCGGGTTGGCTTGCGTTGCCGATCCTGCAATGGCGGAACAGCCTCTATCGCCATCCAGCCAGCCCCAAGAGGCACCACTACATTTTTCCGTTACCGAGGGCAAAATCTACAACGAGTTCTATCGCTCCGGCTCATCGGCAGCGCATACAGTGCTGACATCTGGCACAAAACCACGGCTGATTGTCGCGTTTCCTGCCGGAAATAGTGGCGTAAGCCTATGGTTCGATGAACAGCAGCAGGCGGCAAACTGGCGTCCGCTAGAGTTTATTTCGCCAATAAGCAAAGAAACGCCTGCGGGACCTCTATATGGCATCGAAGCCACAGTTACGGCTCAAGCCTCCTCCCTGACCATAAATCGTGCTGTCCTAGGCAATATCCGAGCCATTCGCACATATATGCATGAGGCCACGGTTGACTCTCGATTGACCCCTTCAGTGAAGCAGCAAGCTAACGATATTGTTTGGTCTCGTGAACGGCTGGACGGCTTGGGCGGATATGCACTATCTCTTAAGATGCTTTCGGGTTCAATTAGCCATGCAGACGACGGTCGGATTACATTAATTGCAGGCAAAGATTCTCTGATCCGATTTCAGATGCAGGCACTCACCGGCGATACCCCTCTCACACCCATTGCGCCTGGGGAACTGCTGAACGCTACAGCCGCAGACGATCCCTTGTCCCGCAACATACTTGCGTTTCTCACATATAAGGAGAAAATGCTCGCAGGTTCCTGGCGGTTCAACACATACTTTGGTCGAGACACTCTTCTGTCTACATCCCTTCTAATGCCGACGCTCAAGCCCCAAGGAATAGACGCCGCCATTATCTCGGTCCTCAACCGGCTGGCGCCAAATGGGCAAGTGGCACACGAAGAAGAGATCGCAGAATTTGCTGTCATGCGACACATGGACGAAACAGGTCATGCCGCTGCAGATCCTGTCTATGATTATGCCATGATCGACGAGGGCTACTTGCTCGCCCCTATGTTGGCCAAGTATATGGCTATGGGGGAACATCAGGCTGCTCATCTAAAAGAACTTCTAATCCAAAAATCTCCAAGTGGAGCAACTTTTAGCGACCTTTTTGCGCGCAACGTGGAATATGTATTAAACCACGCCCAGCCTTTTGTGAATGATCCTGTTTTCGAGAATTTGATTCGGATCAAGGATGGCTCCCGAGTTGGCGAATGGCGCGACAGTCAAGAAGGCCTTGGGAATGGCCGCTACCCATATAATGTAAACGCTGTACTAGTTCCTGCAGC
The DNA here is from genome assembly GCF_001550065.1 of Kordiimonas lipolytica. The sequence goes on along the minus strand of NZ_LRUB01000035.1, from coordinate 155,431 downwards.
GTTGGAGGCTATAGCTGACCTGGCTCGCGCTAATCTCATTGCTGACGAAGGCTTGGCAGAAAGAGCCGCAGTCATGGCCCAAGTTTGGACCGATCATGCGCCAGCGTTGTTTGAAGTTTCACTGCAGCCTTCTACAGCACAGGCCAAAATCGATGAATATGCCAAAGAAAACGGCATACCCTCAATCGCAGCAAAATCGATGTCTGAAGGACTGGTACAATTCCCAGCCCTATCTTTAGACACCAACGGTGAACCGGTTTCCGTAGTTCACTCAGATCCGGCATTCCTCCTATTTTTCAGTGATCCCGAAATTGACCAACTTGAAAAAGTCATTTTTCAAATACGGCAACCGTTTCCTGCCGGGCTTATGACCCCTGTCGGCATGCTGGTATCTAACCCGGCTTTTGCAGATGCGGAAGTGCAATCGATCTTCACTAAGGGCCACTATCACGGGCCAGTAGTATGGCCATGGCAACAAGCCATGATGGCTGCTGGACTAGACCGCCAGATCAACCGTAAGGACTTGCCAAAATCGACACGCGACCAACTACTTGGCTTCCAAAAAGAACTGTGGACAGCTATCCAAAATGGCCATCCTGTTAAAACTGCTGAACTGTGGTCCTGGAACTACGAAGGCGGCACCTTCCATCCAGCACCCTACGGCCAAGGACAAGCGCACTTGACTGAGTCAAACGCTGCGCAACTCTGGAGTACCGTGTTCCTTGCCATATCGCCACCTAGATAGAATTGGCTCCCATTAACGCCATAGAGCCCCCTTGTTTTTTGGTGGCCGGTTGTGAACCATTGGACACAGGGGTTCGCCTTAACGAAATGTAGTGATCAATAGTTCTGATGATCCGAGCACGGTATCGAGGAACAAAGGAACAGATAGCGTTTGCGGCAGGTGCCCCACTATGCGGCGCCGCGACCTGTCGACACCGGATTGAACGTCTTGTGGCCAGTATGTACATTTCCAAGATGATGCCCCGTGTCTAGGTTTCACACGACAAGCGTTTAAAATTGGCCCCTTCGTTTCGATTGAGGTCCATGGAATCTTTCAACTTGGCAAACAGCCTTAATCGAAAAACAGATTGGAATTTGTGGTGATCGTTATTCAAATTGAACCAGCCCGCCAGGATGATGTCCTAGAACTCATAGCTGCATCTGACGCTTACATGGCAAGCCTGTATCCAGCAGAGAGCAATCATATGATAGATATTGATGAGCTGGAGCGCGCTGACTTTCGCCTCTTTGTTGCGCGGGACAATGGCAAGCTGGTGGGTTGCGGCGGCTGGAAGAAGACCGGCCAAGACACTGCAGAGATTAAGCGAATGTTCGTGTCTCCGTCCGCTAGGGGATCAGGAATTGGCAGGCGCCTACTTCATGCAATCGAAGCTGACGCACTCGCGGCAGGCATTCAATTGATTCAGTTGGAGACTGGAGTGAGCCAGCCAGAGGCGCTCGGACTATATCGGCGTCAGGGCTATCATGAGCGGGAGGCATTTCCTCCCTATGCCGCAGATCCACTTTCGGTGTTCATGGAACGACAATTGAGCGACGGAAAGCCGAATAACCCATAGGATGCCGTTCAGTTACTCACTATAATCCGGCAGTCCATGCGGTTGATCCAAACATCAAAAGCCCAGTTTTAAATCGAGCTATGCTTTCTGGAAATTCAGGAGTTCTTACTGCGCAGACAGTTTCTACCTAGCTTGGATGACAAGACTTCCAGACACGGTCTCACAGATTTCCTGGGTGGGCCACTCTTGGGAACAATCCACGCCGCAAGGATCTGCTTTGCGGTTATCCCAGTCAATAGGGTCCTGCAATCGATCTTTATTTGGTCCACAATGAATCTGGACTGCTTTTGGCGATGGGCCGACATTCAGCTCACCAGAGCTAGAGGTCCGCTTCCCCTGCCCTTGCGGACACGCTAACATCTCCGAAATGCGTGAACGACACTAATTTTGTCCGATTTTTTCAGGACAGAATTAATGTCGTTTTTCCACCAAGTGCAGTTGCTCCAAATTGATCGAATATGTATCGGAATTGGCGCGGCTACATCATCTGGTAGGTTTTTGGGACATAATTACTGTCGCGTGACAGCGGCCCATGCTGAACCAGCCCGGAACCATCAAGGCCATCGCACCGGGCAACAAAAAAGGAGCCCGCAGGCTCCTTCATCCGGTCCGACTATATGCATCGCCTACTGATCAGGCGCACAGTGCCAGCAGGTCTCGGCCCCACCAATGGGGCTTCCCGGCGGAATGGTTGGCGCCACAGGCTGACTTACCGCAGGGGTACGCGCACGAGCCAGTGCATCATCGATCCGCGCCACTAGGCCGTCACTGAAGGCCGGAGCCGCACGGCGGGCACGGGAGACCTGCCTCTTCAAACCCATCAGCGCGGCGCGGCTTGCCTGCCGCACCCCGACCGCAATATCCGGACCAAGTGTCAGGGTGATCAGCCGCTCGGCATATTGGCCAACAACCAGCTGCCGGAGCGCTTCTGAGCGGGCATCGGAGCGATGCTTGCCCAACATATCCCCGGTGATGTCTGCCATCACCTGCTCAAGCGCGGGATAGTCTGCCAACAGCCCCTGCTGATGCAGGCGTGCCAATCGCCGGGGCGCCAGAAGCGCGTCGAAGCTGAGATCCACCGCCACGGATGCCGCGCCCATCAGGTCGAACATTGGCCGGGTCGCGGACGTGAAAGTTTCGCGGCCAAACTGCGGATCGCCCTCGCCGTATCCAAGGGGCGACAGGGCAAGCAAAACCGGCTCAGTCACATCAAGCGTTTCCGGGGACAGTGTATCCAGAAGCGCATCGATCGCCGCCTGCTGGCGATCCCAAGACACGCGCACTGGAAGCGCTCGCCCATCGCCTTCAGCGCGGTAAGCGAAATCGGCCCCACCAATAAGCTTCGCCGCTGCCTGCAGCTGATAGCGGTGGTAGAGGTAGAGCGGCACGAATTTGGTTTGAAGCGCTGTCGCATCTTCACCCGGTCGCAGATTGCCGTCACCGAAGCGGTCCAGCGCGATACGGCGAACAGTCATGGTGTTCGCGAGGCTTTCAAGCGCATCTTCACCTGTGTCCCACAAGGCACCACGAATATTGCCTGTGCCAACAGAGCGGGAATCTGGATCAGTGACATAAATCAGCCCCGCTTTATCGGCTTCAGCCACAAGGGCCGCCTGCGCTGCCTGGTCATCCTGATTGCCGTAATCGCCATACAGGAAATTCACGGTCCATTTGTCCCAAGCGCCGATGCCCACGCCGTAGGCATTTGAAAAATCGAGCGTCCCATCAGGGTTGGCGCGAACATCAGGTGCAGGATAATCCATAACGCTGGCCCGACCGCCATAGGTGCTGGCTGCCATATTGTGGGCAAAGCCAAGGGCATGGCCGACTTCATGGGCCGCCAACTGGCGAATACGCGCGAGTGCAATCTGCACAGGATCGTCAGCCACACCTGTGCCGGTTTTTCCGGCTCCCGCGAGCGCTTCAAAAATCTTGATATCCTGGCGCACACGCAAGGAGCCCAGCAGCACAACACCGCGCAGGATTTCGCCGGTACGCGGGTCAGATAATGCCGCACCATAGGACCAACCGCGCGTGGCCCGGTGTACCCAGTTCACCACATTATAGCGCGCATCCAGCGGGTGCACGCCTTCGGGCAATATCTCCACCCTGTAGCCACCGGGGAAGCCAGCGGCCGCGAATGCATCGGCCCACCAGCTTGCACCCTCCTGAAGCGCGCTGCGAATTGGCTCCGGCGCACCGTTATCGATATAGAAGACGATCGGGTTGATGACATTACCGCTTTCATCTTTTTCAAGACGGTAGCGCCGTGCAAGAACGGTCACCACATCCTCGTCCAGGCCTGCAGACATATCAATATACCCCATGCTCAGAATGCCTGCACGGGCATCGTAGCGGCGTGTCTTGTAGCCATCAGCCGGCAGTTCACGCAGGGTCGTATGCGCGATCAGGGTCACAGCTTCCGGCACAGGCGTTGTCGCCTGCACTTCCGGCCCAGGCTTCTTGCCCGAGAATGTCACATGGGCATCAAACTCACCATTGATAGGGAACATGAAGGCTGCACGCGTGTCGATATAGGATCTGTCCTTATCGATGGAGAAACTACCCTGCCCGGTATCACCCAACCGCGCTGCAACGCCCGTTGCGTCACGCATCAGAAGGCTGCTGATGTCCACCAGCACTTTGCCGGAAACTTCGTCCGTGGCAATGATGTCGCCGGACCAGATGATGGACTTGGCAAAGCTTGTTTCCACTGCGCGCTTTTCCGCAACATTGTCTGCGGTCGCCCGGAAACGGGTATTCTCTATCACTGCCATGACCTTTGCACCGGCCCGCCGGAACTGGATGATGTCGCTGCCATTCGGCACGCTGCGGTCAAGACCCATAGGGTTCGATCCAAGCCCGCCTGTAAGGTAGGTGGCGTAGATATAGCGGCCCATCTGACCGTCTCCATCCGGCCCATCCAGCGCCAAAAGCGCACGAGCTTTCGCGTGATCGACATACAGATCGATCAACCCAGGCTTATGTTCCAGCCCCTTGATCTCTTCTGCGAACTCAGCCGCAGTTGACGGCACAGACACCAAGGCCACCCATACGAGCGCAACCATCATGGACATATATCGGCGCATTTACTTCCCCTGAAACTTGCAAGAATTCTGACAAGGAGAGACTGTAGCGCGCAGAAGCGAAATTGGAAGACCTATCGCGCCAATTGTATACAATTGTGACAGGTCAAAGCAAAAGGGGCGGCCACTGGCCACCCCTTCGCTGATTTCTTGTACCTGTGCCTTTTAAAGCTGGGACGGCACGAACCGCTCCATCACCGCCTGACGCATAAGCATTGGCGGCAGCAGGCCCTGGGCCAGGATAAAGTCATGGAAAGCCTTGGCGTCGAACTTGTCAGCGAGTGCCAGTTCAACCTCTGTCCGCAAGGCCTGCAGCTTGCTGTAGCCATAGAAATAGGCGGGCGCCTGCCCCGGGATGCGGTAGGTGTAGCGCTCAATCTCATTCTGTGCCCACGCATCCGACAGCATCACATCTTCGGTCAGAATGCGCTTGGCCTCGACCGCATCGATCAGACCAAGGTTCAGCATTGGGTCGAGGAATGCACGCGCTGCACGCAGAAGCCGGTGCTGCAGCGATACGAGCTGGGCATCCAGTGGCATATAAGGCTTGGAGATTGCCTCAGCGTAAAGCGCCCAACCTTCCACATTGGTGCTGTTGAAAGCGTAAAGCTGACGCGCAAGCGATACACCGTTATCAACCATGGATGCGAACTGAAGCTCGTGCCCCGGGCGCGCTTCGTGGGCCGAAAGGGTCCAGGCGTTGGCACGGAATGTCTCATCGGTCGCCTTCCAGCTACCGTCCTCGTTCTTTTTCAGAAGCGGCAGGCGGAAGGTTGGATATTCTTTCGGGCCGGAATTCACAAAACGTGGCGGCTGCAGGTTCGGCGCGGGTTGCTGGGCCGTCTCTGCCGCTGTCATGATACGCACCTGGGCGTCACGCTCAGGGATCGTCACCAATCCTTCGCGGATCGCGATCTCTTCAAGCTTGGCGATGACGTCCTCATAGAATTCCTTCAACTGATCGCCAGGGATATTGTCTTCTTTCAGTTTCGCGATCACGTCGCGGTAGTCGTGGCTCGCGTATCCCTTTTCTTCAGCGACAAGCACCGCAAGCGCCTTCATTTCATTCTTGATGTTGGCATAGCCAAGGGTGGCGAGCTCGATCAGTTCCTCAGGGCTTGCATCCACGCCCCAGGTTGCCTTCAGGGCGTCTTCATAAAGCGGACGCGGCAGGCGCGCGTTCTGGCGGGCACGGGGCTTGATCTCATCCTCAATAAAGGCGCGGTAGTCGGCCAGCTGTTCCTTCAGTGTCGCGACGGCATCCTCCCAGCCTTCAAGGCCCGCACCTTCAAACAGGCTGTCGATGCCATCAATGAAGGTCGGCATACGTTCCAGGTCCTGCTCGACTTCCTTGATATAGGGCCCCTTCAGCTCCATGTTGCCCATCCGCTCGCGCGTGCGGGCCATCGCGAGCTCAACGATCGGGGTATAGCCGTCCTCAAGGCCGGCATAGCGCTTCAGGCGCGTGACCGCCTGAGCGTGGCGCGATGCATCGCTGCCGGGCCCCAGAAGCGCCTGGAAGCCACCGAAAATCATCTGCGGCACATTGAAGTATGGCAGCTGCGCGCTATTCTGTAGCTCAAGTGTTTTGGCACCGTCTTCGAGTGCCTTCACCATAATGGCCATATCCTGCAAAAGCGCGGGATCAGTTTCATTGGCCATCTGAGCCTTCAGCGTGGCGACAATTTCCATCGAGTCCGCACGGTAACGGTCCACGACGTTTTCCTTGAGGTCAAAGACATTCGCCTCAACGCCGGTCACGCCCACCTGGGCCGCGAACTCAGGCTGATATTTGCCCATCAGGTTCAGGAGCTGCTGGGAGTATTCATTGCTTTTTTCGACCCAAGTTTCGGCGAACACGCCGGTCGACATGGAAAGAGACATGGCAAGCATGCTGGCGCCCGCCAGCGCATTTCTGGCAACTGATTTCAATTTCATCAGGATATCCTCGCTGTTGATTTGTTGTTCTTGTTTCACCGGGACAAACACATCACACCCCTGCCCCGCTGGGTTAAACCATAGAAATAGATAGGGGCCCCGACAGCAAATTGCGACAGGCCGTGCATGCTTTGCGACAAATTATCGTAAAACAGTAATTTTACGCAACAGTATAACGCTGAGGAAATAGCGGCAGATGGCGTGTAAGCCGGGTTCTGTACCAGCAAGCTGGTGATGGCCATTCCTCTAGGCGACATGTTGCCATGCCGCTCAAGCAACCGACCCGGACGGTGGCGCAGAAACTCGCCTGCCACTAAAGGCAACCATCCCTATTGGTCTTGCTCCCGGTGGGGTTTACCCTGCCATCCCTGTTACCAGGGACGCGGTGCGCTCTTACCGCACCCTTTCATCCTTACCTGACGGATCAGGCGGTTTGCTTTCTGTGGCACTTTCCCTGAGGTCGCCCTCGCCGGCCATTAACCGGCACCGTGTTTCCGTGGAGCCCGGACTTTCCTCCCCTACCCTGAGGTAGCGGCGGCCATCCAGCCATCTGCCGGGCGGCACTCAAGCACCAGCGCCCTGCGGGGTCAAGAAAATAAGCACGCACACGGGCTTGAAGCCGCCATAATTTTAGGGCAAAGTCCGCCGCAAATCATGATTGAGGACGTACCCATGAAAAAACTGATCCCAGCTGTAGCCCTGTTTGCCCTTGCGGCCTGCTCCAGCGATGGCGATGAAATCGTGTTCGACACAACGCTTGGCCCACGGACCGAAGCGCAGGTGGAAAGCCTGCCGTCTAACTTGAAGGGCGATAGCGACAACGCCCGCTATTCAAGCGAGGACCTGAAGGGCGCCGGGATGGAATCGACCGACGGCACCGAATAAGACGCCCAAAGATATCAAAAGAAAAGCCGCCCAAGGTTTGACCAGGCGGCTTTTTCTATGGGGTGATCGCCCCGTCAGCTTTTACGATATAGTTTGATAAAGCACTTCACCACGTCAACTACATGGGCTTCAAGGACATCATCGCTCACACTATCACGCAGACCGATTTCCATTTCGAAATGAGGCTTGCCTTTCAAAAGCGAGATCAGGCGCGCGCCAGCTTTTTCCAGATCATCGATTTCCAGCTCGCCTTTGTCCACCCAGTATTTGAGAAACGCGGATAGCTTGACGATCATCTCGGCCGGCCCTGCTTCCCAGAAAATCTGGGCAAGTTCCGGCCCCCGCGGTGCAGCAGACACCAGCACACGGTGCATAGCCATGGCATCCTGGCTCATTAACAGATGAGCGAAACGCATAGACACGGCTGTCAAGTCGGCCTCCAGCGTATGACTGCGCACTTCCTGCAATGCCTGATCTGGGAAATATTTCTCGATGGTAATGTGGATCGACTCACCGAACAGCTGCTCTTTCGACGAAAAATGGCTGTAGACAGTTTGCTTGGATACCCCGGCCCTTTTCGCCACTTCATCCATGCTGGTACCGTCGAAACCATTCTCAAGAAACAGCCTGCTCGCGGCATCTATAATAGCTCTGTTTTTTTCCACATCGCGTGGACGCCCGCGCGAGGGCTTACTCTGATCTTCTGCGCCCTTTTGCGCCAGTGCGGTATTCGACACGGTTATCAGCCTTTTTTCTGTTCCGACTTTCCAGTCCATTTGGGCTTCAATAGCCCCTCACTCCCGAACATGCAAATTTCTGACAAGTCAGCTATGCATATTTTTTAGACTAGATAGTCTACAAATACCAAACCAATTGCCCCATATGCAAGCTATCAAACGCATCGGGCATAATTTTACGTTACGGAACCATTGCCTCGATAATTTACTAGACTATGCAGTCTAGTTTATATATACAAGCGGAAAAGCAGCCTGACAGACAGTTGCAAGATCAGGCAGTTGCAAGATAAGGCCCGAGGGGCGACAGCAGGACACAAGATGACAGTACAGCGTGCGAAAATCTTCAAGGCGGCAGGTATTCTGGCCGCAGTAGGCATCTTCAGCAGCATCCTTGCCGCTCGAATTACGGCGCAGAGCATTCCTGAAAGCGGGCAGAGCCGCTCACTGCCGGTCCGCACTACGGAGGTTGTGCTGGAACACGGCTACCACGCAAAACGAACCTTCACCGGTCGCGCGGTCCCTGGGAGGATCAGCCAGATGGCCTTCGAGCTAGGCGGCAGCGTAAGCGCCATCGCGGTCGACCTTGGCTCGCGCGTCAAGAAGGGTGACACGCTGGCCGCGCTTGACACCGCCCGCCTTGCTGCCCAACGGGCGCAACTGTTGGCGGAGCAAGATGAAGTGAAAGCCCGCCTCGATCTTGCCGAACGCACGCTGAAGCGGACGCAGGAAACCTATGCACAGGGTCATGCATCAGCCCAAAACCTGGACGAAGCCGAAGCAAACGCCATCTCGCTCAGGGCAAATCAGAAGCGACTGGAAGCCGCAATCGCCGCACTCGACGTAGACCTGACCAAATCGCGCATAACCGCCCCGTTTGACGGCGTTATCACCGCCCGCTTCCTGGATGAGGGCACGGTAGTGGCTGCAGGCACCAGCATAGTTGAAATTTCAGAAAACAAACGGATGGAAGCCCATGTCGGCATGCCGCCCAAATATGCCCAGGCGGCACGGGACGGCGCACCGATAGAACTCCGCGATGGACGCCGCAACACCATCAGCGGTGCTACCCTCCGATCCGTTGTACCCTCGATCGAGGGGCAAACCCGCACAATGATGGTCACGTTCGACCTGCCGACAGGCACCGCCGCGCGAGGTGAACTAATCACCGCTGTTGTAAGCGACTGGGAAGAGGCGAAAGGCGCATGGCTACCCCTTCGCGCCCTGTCTTCGGACGTACGTGGTTTGTGGCGCGTCAACAAGATTGTAGACGGCCCCGAAGGGCCCCATGTGCAGTTCGAAAATGTCCAGATCCTCTACACGGACAATAACCGTGTCTTTGTTACCGGCACCATCTCAGCTGGTGATCAAGTCATCGCCGACGGAATTGAACGCCTGGCCCCGGGGCAGCGCGTGACCATCCTGCCCTCAAGCCCAGAACCCCGCGGTTAAGGAAGACGTCAGATGAAAGGTTCCCTTTATAACCACCCACGGGTGGTCTGGCTGATCCTCCTTCTGATCGTGATCGCCGGCTTCAACAGCTTCTACACCATGCCGCGCCTTGAAGACCCGCACATGCAAAGCCGTGTCATTCAGGTGACGACTTTCTATCCCGGCGCGGACGCCGAGCGGGTTGAAGCGGAAATTTCCGAAAAACTCGAGCGCAAGATGCGCGAAATACCGGAAGTAAAAGAAGTCTGGAGCGTCTCCAACCCCGGGGTATCGCTGATTACTGTGGAACTGGAAGACCGGGTCGATGACGCCAAGCCCATTACCGCACGCCTGCGCGACAAGGTATCGGAAGTAACCGACCTGCCCACAGGCGCCCTGGCACCCGACTTTTCCGATACGCGCATCTATGCCCATTCCGCCATCATGGCGCTCACCTGGCACGCGGATGCGCCAATCAACTATGCCATTCTTGGCCGTCATGCCCGCGAAATCGAAAGCCAGATCAGGAACCTTTCGGGTACGGATTTCGTTGATGTCCTGGGCCTGCCACAGGAGGAAATCAGGGTCAGCATCGATGACGCGGAACTCGCGGCTTACGGCCTGACAATGGAAGACGTGGCCGCCCGTATTCGGGGATCCGACGCACGGGGTGCAGCTGGTGTGGTATCCGATGACAGGAACCGCATGGTGGTGCAGGTTTCAGGCGCGCTCAACAGCCTCGACCGCATCCGACGCATTCCCCTGGGGCTGGATGCCTCCGGTGCCAGCCTGCGCCTTGGCGATGTGGCAAAGGTGGAGCGCGCGTTTGAAAACCCGCCCAGCCGCCTGACCTATCTGAACGGCCACTACGGTGTGGTTATCGCCGCCCGCATGTTCGAAGATTACCGCATTGATGCCTGGTCCGAACAATTGGGTGCATTGCTTGAAGACGCAAAGGGAACCTTGCCTTCGAGTGTGCATCTGGAACGCATTTTCGATCAGCGCGAATATGCCGATGAGCGCCTCCATGGCCTGATGGGCAACCTGGCCGAGGGGGCGCTGGTGGTACTTCTGGTGCTTCTGGTGTCGCTGGGGTGGCGGGCGTCTCTTGTGTCTGCCTCCATCCTGCCGCTGACGCTTCTGGCATCACTGGCCATTACTGACGCCATGGGTCAAAGGATCGAACAGGTTCTGGTAACGGGCCTGATTGTGGCGCTTGGCATCATGGTGGACAATGCCATCGTAATCACAGACGAAATCCAGCACCTGCGTCTCAAGGGCGAACGCCGGTCTGTCGCCGTTGCGAAAACGGTACGCAAGCTGTGGCTACCACTGCTGGGGTCCACTCTCACCACCATTATTGCTTTCATGCCGCTTGTGCTGATGCCAGGCAATGCTGGTGACTTCCTGATCGGCGTACCGGCCGCTGTAATTGCCTCGCTGATCGCCTCCTACGTGATCGCCTTCACCATCATTTCTGCTGTTGCAGGGCGTGTGGTGGAAGGGCGCGCGCCGGATGCCGGGCCGATCAAACGCGTCTGGTGGCGGGACGGTGTTGAAGGCAAGCTTTTGTCCACGCCGTTTCGGAAAAGCCTGGAATGGTCCGTCCGCCGCCCGGTTCGGTCGATGGTGGTTGCGACTGCCATTCCGCTTTTAGGCTTCTTACTGGCTGGTCAATTGACCGAACAGTTTTTCCCCACAAGCGACCGGAACCAGTTCCGTGTTGAGATACAGATGCCCGCCCAGACGTCCATCGAGGAAACCCGCCGTGTGGTTGAAAAGCTGGATATGGACCTGCGCACCAACCCGGAAATTCAGACAACCCACTGGTTCATCGGCACGCGGGCCGCAAAGTTCTATTACAGCATGATGGCCAAGAACGATGGCCTCGTGAATGCCGCAGAAGCTGTTGTTACCGTTGAAGAATTCGACCAAATCCCAAGGCTGATTCCCAAACTGCAAACTGAGCTGACAACGCTGCTGCCCGAAGCGACAGTGCTTGTACGCGAATTTGGCACCGGCCCCCCAATCGCCGCCCCGCTTGAGGTGCGCATTGAGGGCCCAGACCTGGCTGTTCTTGAACGCCTTGGTGAAGACATGCGTGCTATTGTCAGCCGCCTGCCAAACGTGACTTTCACAAAGACCACGCTGAAGGCCGGGCGCCCGATGATCAACGTAAGAGCCCGGGAAGACGATGTGTCCGTCACCGGCCTGACGCTCAGCCAGGTGGAGGCACAGCTTCAGGCGCTGACTGGCGGCATAGTTGCCACCTATGTGATTGAAGAAACCCAACAGGTGCCGGTACGCCTGATCGCGGATCGGGCCAACTGGTCCAACATCAGTTCGATCGCCGACATGAGCCTGACCGGGCGCCCCCTTCAGGGCACATCCTCACGGGGCCTGACCGACCTTCCGGTCTCTGCCGTGGCAGACGTGGAACTGACGACGAAGGTAGGCACCATCGAGCACCATGACGGTGTTCGCCTGAACAAGGTGCAGGCTTTCCTGGACTTCGGTGTGTTGCCGGATACCGCCTTCAAAGCCCTGAAAAAGGCGCTTGAAAACGAGCCCCTGGAAGTCCCGCCGGGATACAAGATCGAATTCGGCGGTGAATCGGAAAAGCGCAATGAAGCCATGACCAAACTGTTCGGCACCGCGGGCCTTTTGATGGTGCTGATGCTTCTTGCGATCGTCCTGACCTTCAACAGCTTCCGTATGGCGTTTGTAACCTTCGCAGCAGCTGTTCAGGCAGCGGGTCTTGGCCTGTTTTCCCTATGGTTTTTCAATTTTCCACTCAGCTTCGTTGTGATTTTCGGCCTGATGGGCCTTGTGGGCCTGGCCATCAACGCGACCATCGTAATCCAGTCGGAGCTTAGGGGCATCAAGGCCGCGCGCGCCGGTGATCCAGATGCTGTGGTTGAGGGCGTGATGAGCACGGGCAGGCACATCGTATCAACAACGATCACTACCGTGGGCGGCTTCACCCCCCTTATACTGGCGGGCGGCGCCTTCTGGCCGCCTTTTGCTGTGGCAATAGCAGGCGGCGCGTTCCTTTCAATGATTGTGAGCTTCTATTTCGCCCCTGCCGCCTTCCTTTGGATAACCCGCTACAAGCCGGTGACCGCCCCGGGCGGAGAACCTCCCGCACCGGCAAAGGCACCTTCAGGGAACTGATCAGATATAAATAAAAAGGCCGACCCACATGGGATCGGCCTTTCTATTTCAGGCGATGTCCGCCAGGTCTAATCAAGAAGCGGCGCCATCAAGGCAAGCGCAAGGGCCTGGTTGTCGTCGTCTTCCATGGCTTCCACAACGTGGCGGGCCAGATACATGTCTGAATTGCCAAGCGCGCCCTCAAGAAGGGTCAACCGCACGAGGTCCCGTTCATATGCCCCCTGCAGTTCCTCAACTTCATTCAGCAGCTCCCGCATTTCGGCAGCAAAAATGCTTTGGTTGGACCCGGCCCTCAGTGACGCGAGATACTGCGCTTTCTCATCCACAGCGATAAAATACTCAAGCCGTGACAAGGCGGTTTCAAGATCACCGCGAGCTGCTTCGATCACGCCAACTTTCTTGGCAAAATCCACAAGCGCCATATTGTTTCTGAGCCGCCCACCATGCAGCAGGGCAAGTTCGTAACTTTCCTGTACGAACGCTTCGTCCATTCCCGCATCAAACATGCTGCGAGCCCGTTGTGCCGCAATGGTGGCACGGGAGGAAATACCGACAATGCTGCTGAAAAGCTCCTCTGCTTCTGCGAGATACGCATTCCGGTCCCCAGGGCGGCCCATACGGTCTGAAATGATCGCAAGCTGTATAACACCCAGATAGCGCTGGTCAGGAACCGTCACTTCCTGAACCTTAGCTTCCAGACCCGCGAGATCCACGATTGCGAGAGCCTCTCGTGGCGCCCGGGGCAGCAGCGACAGTTCCCGCCAGAAGGCTTTCACCTGATTGGTCATTTGGCCAAGCGCCACGCGTGCATCAGCCAATTTACCCGCCGAGATGGCTTCTTCGGCGATCTTGGCCAGCACCGTATCACGGATGCCGTCATTTTGAAGTTCCTCGGCCAAAGCCAAAGCGCCAGCACCATCCCCCGCCCGGGCAAGGAGCGGAGCGATAACGGTGATTTTTTCCTGGGTAACCAGGGTCAGCCGTACTGATCTGGCCTCATCAAGCGCAAGCATCAGTGTCTGGATCGCCTGATCCTGCTGTCCCGTTTCGATCATAGCACGTGCCACACCGATCAGTACCTTCGCCCGCTCAATCCCGAACTCTTCACCAATCACTGTCTGGAGCGCCGATGTGAAGGCACAATCCCGTGTCGGCGCCTCAAGGCACGCCACGGTGTGTTCGTTCGGTCGGTGCTCTGTCGTTACAGTGTCATTCTGTGCCAGAGCCGGCATCGCGATTGCAGTCAGGAAGGTGGAAAAGAGCAGTTTTTTCATAAACGTTCCCCATTTATGTGTATCTGGCTGACAATGTCGGCAAGCCTGGCGGCTGTTCCCTTGTCAAAGCACCCAGATACGGTTTCGGGTCGCCAATGTGCCTGGAAGGCACGGACTTTGGATTCGGTGGCGTCATCAAAACTTCCGGTGTCGTCCTGATGATATCCGACGATACCTAATTGTTTGTTAAGGTTACTGACAATATCCCCCCGGTCGCCCTGCCTGGCAATCATTTCGGTTTCGCCGCCAGCCACATCAGACCAGAGACCAAAACCCTTTTCGGCCAGGCACTTCCATGGAAACAGCTCACCGGGGTCTGCTTTGCGGTCCGGGGCAATATCGCTATGTCCAACGAAATGCGCCATGGGGACAGTATGCCTTGTTTTGATGTCACTTAGAAGGGCTAGAAGCGAAGAAATCTGGCTATCGGGGAATTCCCTATAGCCGAACTCATGCCCCGGGTTGACAAGCTCAATCCCAATGGAGTTATGGTTCAGGTTTTCGCGCCCTTGCCAGTACGAAACACCTGCATGCCACGCCCGTTTTTCCTCATCCACCAGGCGAAATATCCGCCCGTCTTCTTCAATCAGATAATGGGCCGAAACCTGGGCTGCGGGATCACACAAGCGGTCCAGCGCTTCTGCCCCGGTACGCATGCCTGTATAGTGAAGCACCACCATATCGGGAGCCATCCCTTCAGGGCGTTCATTCCAGTTCGGGGATGGATGCTCGATGATATCAGCCACCCTCAACGCCCTTCCTTTCTTCCGCGATCTCCTCCGGCGTGGGCCTGACTTCCGCGACCGCGAGGGACTTGGCGCGTGCGCTGTTCCTGATAGTCACCACCAGAACACCGGAAAGCGTAAGCAAGGCGCCAACCGCCATCCTCCAGGTAAATTCCTCACCCAGGATCAAAATACCGCTGCCTATCGCAAAGACAGGCATCATCAGAAAATAGGGTGACACCACGGAAACCTCATATTTCCTGAGCAAATAGTTCGCGCCGCCATGGCCAATCACTGAGGACCCAATCCCGGTATAAATTACCGCGGCCCAGGCCTTCGGGCTTGTGTTGGCGATGGCTTCAAACTGGCCGCTTTCAAAAATGGACGACAATATGGTGGACCCGAGGATACCTGCAACGCCCACCCAGGCCTGCGTCGTCACAGCCCGCACTTCCTTGAGCTGCCGCATCAAGATGGCCGACACGCTATACATGAATGCAGAGAAGACAATGATCAAAAGGGCGTCCCAATAGGCAAATACATTGGGATCAAACCCAAGCACCATCACACCCGCAAAACTTAAAGCAATCCCAAGCGCCCGCTTCCACCCAACGGTTTCATGCAAGATCAGGATCGCAAGGATGGTTGAAAAGGGTACATTAAGCTGCGAGGCAATCGCCACGGCGCCAACACCGTCGGCCAACTGCATGCCCATGAAGACTGCACCAAAATGAATGACGCCAAGACTGACAGCAGCCAGCGCCAGGTCTTTCATCCGGCCTGGGATTACCTTGAGGAACGGCAGCAGGACAATGACAACAACAATGAAGCGGGTCGCGTTGGCCACCAGGGGTGGCAGGTCCTCCACCGCCCATTTCACCGCGATAAAATTCAGACCCCAAACAAGGGTTACAAGCATGACGAGGAAAATATCCCGCGTCTTCATGCCCTTTGCTCCGTACGTGGGCTTTCCTTGCCCCGCATGGCCTTGATCTTGTCATAGGCGGCATTGATTTCTGCAGCCCGGCGTGTTGCCACGGCAATGAAGTCGTTCGGAACACCGGCCGCGATCAGGCGGTCCGGGTGGTTATCCCGCACCAGCTTTCGGTACTGCGCCTTTAGTGCAGCATCATCGATGGATGGGTCGACCCCCAGCACACCATAAGGGCACTCAGGGTCCGCCCCCACATGCCGATGTACGAGCGCATCAATTTCCGCCTGCCTGTAGCCAAAAATCTTGGCAACAGCCCTGATATAATTCAGCTCATTGGGGTGCACTTCACCGTCAGACTTGGCGATGAAAAAGAGCGCTTCCAGAAGATCCGCCAGCACAGGCCTGTTGTCATACATCAGGCTGGCGATCTGCTTGGCGTAAGCATCGAATCCTGCGGTCGAACGACGCGCCATATCGAACACCTTGCCGACATTCGCCATCTCTTCCGGCGGCACGCGGAATACCTGCTTGAAGGCATCCACTTCCTCGCGCGTCACCCTGCCATCCGCCTTGGCCATTTTAGCCGCCAGAGCGATCACCCCGATGGTAAAAGTGATCTGTTTGGTAGCGTCCGGCCCGGCACTTCCCCTGGAGACGCCCGCGTCCACCGCAGCACCGGCCGCGACGCCCAACAGGGCCCCTATGGGCCCGCCCAAGGCCAGCCCAGCAGCGCCACCAATAATTTTACCCCAGATCGACATACCAATTTGGTAGCATAGCCGTATGCGCTATCCTACAGAAAACTAAGCCATTTTTTGCATGGCAGATATTCCCAGAATGATTGGTTGGATGTTGGGCCAAAAGGCAGTATATCTATGCGCCCAATGTAACAGGCCTGTCATAAATCGGCGTAAGACAGGCTGGCAAAAACAAGGAACTGTTTGGTATGGTTGATGTAGTAATTTCGGGTACGGGTCTTTATGTGCCGCCGCACAAAATCACCAATGAGGAACTCGTCAAAACATTCAACGAATATGTTGATGATTTCAATGCCCGCAACAAGGCCGATATCGAAGCCGGCCTGATCCCCGCCAAACAGCACTCAAGCGCTGAATTCATTGAGAAAGCTTCCGGCATCAAAGCCCGCCACCTGGTAGACGTTGAAGGCGTGATGGACCTTGATCGCATGATGTCCAAAATGCCGGAAGGCGGCCACGGCGACGATGAGCGCCCCTGCTTCCAGGCCCATATGGCGATTGAGGCAGGCAAACAGGCCATCAAGAACGCAGGCCTCAAGCCAGAAGATATCGACCAGGTCATCTGCTCCGCTGCCGTTGTGCAGCGCTTCTTCCCAGCCATCGGCATCGAAGTTCAGAAACACCTTGGCACCAAGGGCAGCGCGCTCGATATGGTCATGGGGTGCTCCAGCGCCACTTACGGCCTGATCGCAGGTGTGAACGCCATCAAGGCTGGCACTGCCAAGCGCGTATTGATGGTAAACCCGGAAATCTTCTCCACCATGGTGAACTTCCGTGACCGCGACAGCCACTTCATCTTCGGTGATATCGCTTCTGCGGTTGTGCTTGAAGATGCATCGATCGCTAAGGGCGACGACCTCTGGAAGGTAACCGGCACCAAGGCCGAAACGCAGTTCTCTTCCAATATCCGGACGCACTATGGTCCGATGACCCGCCTTGATGACGATAGCCTGCTGCGTGAGGACATGTTCTTCATGCAGGAAGGCCGCAAGGTATTCAAGGAATTGCTGCCGCTGGTGACTGAGTTCATCTCCAGCCAGCTTGAAGATGCAGGCCTCCGCGTAGAAGACCTGAGCCGCATGTGGCTGCACCAGGCAAACATCAACATGAATATGTATGCCGCCAAGAAGCTTCTGGGCCGCGAACCGGAAAGCCATGAAGCGCCAACCGTGCTGGACCAATATGGCAACACCGCAGGCGCTGGCTCCATTGTGGCTTTCCACGAAAACCACAAAGACATGAAGGCCGGCGACAAGGGCATCATCTGCTCGTTCGGTGCAGGCTATTCGATCGGCAGCTTGCTGGTTGAAAAGCTCTAAGATTATTTCACAGAAAAACAAGAATCGGCCCGCGATCATCGATCCGGGCCGTTTTTTTTGACCTATGCGCTTTGGGCGGGTTTAACGGCTCCAGCGCTGCCTGAAACCTCAATCTGGTTGCGGCCTTCCTTCTGCGCTTCCCTGAGAGCCTTGTAGGCCGCATCAAGAATACTGTCTGGAAGAAGGTCATCGCCGCGCGCAGTGGTGACACCGAAACTCACCGTCAGGCTGATATCCTTGTTACCGTGCTGAAAAGGATACCCTGTGACAGCATCGCGCACCCGGTGCGCCACCAGCTCGGCCCCCTCCTCCGCTGTGCCGGGCAACAACAGCACGAATTCTTCACCGCCAAAGCGACAAAAGACATCCTGCGCCCGACGGCCTTCCATCACGCCTTCTGCAAACTGGCTGAGAATAGCGTCCCCCACTAGATGTCCATGCTTCAGGTTGATCCGCTTAAATTTGTCGATATCCATCATGATCAGGGACACTGGCTCGCTTAGGCGGCGTGACCGGGCAAGCACGGTCTTGATCACGGTCATGAAAGCCCGCCTGTTGAGCGCCTGCGTCAAGGGGTCCATCATCGCCTGAATGCGCAAGTCCGCCTGCACACGTTCTGCCGTCGATACGATAAGCGACACTGCAAGAGCCAGCGCGAACACCATGCCTTCGATCTGGGTCAGGGTCGCAATAGCAGTGTCATCGAAATAGGCCTTTGGTGTCTCCATCGCCATGATGCTTATGCCGCGGTAGACATTAAAACCGCCATGGGCCAGGAACACACCGGCAACAACGCTTGCACCAATGGTTTTCCGTTTGATGATACCTTTATATAGCCCGACGCGCCCGCCAAGCGCCTGCACCACTGAAAGCGCAGCCCCCAGTGAGAACACCGCCGCAAAGAACGAATAGAGCGCTGCACGGTTTTCCTGCGTGCCACCCTGCAGCAGGTTATTGACCAGAATGACTATTGCGAAAACCATAATAGCGCCCGCCAGATAGGTCAGCCGCCGGGACCGCTCTTTCCAGTAATCTGCGATTCCAAACCAGAACCAGAGGTGGCCTGTTAGAATAAGCAGATCTCCAAGGAGGATAGCCAAAGACCGCTCAGGCCCGGCAGCCAGCGTCAAAACAAAGACGCCCGCCGTTGCCATCGCCATACCGATTGCAAGGCGACCCAGTCCCGCGAAACTGAAATTGGCAATCCAGTGCGCAACCAGCACACAGGTTGAGACAGCCAGTATCAGGACGGTCACCAGCAGCAACGATGAAAGATCTAGGGCCACATTTTCCCCCAATGCGATGCCAAGTCGGGCAACACCTTATTCCAGAAAGGCAAAAAATCAAATCCGGCTTTTTGAAGCCAGTCCATTTTCCCAGGCTGCAAAACTTTAAGATTCTTTCCATTGACGCCTTACTACAGCTGTAGTAATAATTCTTCTACACATGTAGTAGAAGGTCCGAGACATGACAGCGAATATAAAATTATCAGATCAACAATATCAGCTCGTGCAGGCACTCTGGAAGCTGGGCGAAGGCTCAGCCAAGGATGTGCAGGCCGTGCTGGATAATCTGGGCCTCGCTCATACGACCGTCGGCACAATATTGTCCCGACTGGAAAAGAAAGGCGTTCTTGCTTCGGAAACCCGGGGGCGGGAGCGTGTCTACAGGCCGCTCATCAGCGAAGGCGACGTAAAGCGGTCCATGGTCTCCTCCCTCGTCTCCACGCTCTTTAAAGGCGACAGCAAAGCCCTGCTCGCCCATTTGGTTAACGAAGGCGAGATAGAGAAAGATGAACTGGACCAGATCAAGCAGTTGATCGATGGGGAGAACGTCTGATGTTTGACGCATTTTTCGACATGCCGGCGCTGACGCTTGCCCTCAAATTCATGGTTGCAAGCACAGTGCTGCTTGGCGCTGTGTGGCTGATGGAAAAAACGCGGCTCCTGAACAAGCCCGACCTGGCTGACATGGCCTGGAAACTGGCGGTTGCCGGCTCGTTCCTCGCTCTATTGCCCGTCGGCGACTGGATTTCCAAACCCATCACTATCCAGCATGAAAAAACAGCAGCCTTGGTTGAGGAATTCAATGAAGGACGCCCCCTTGCCGGCATGCTGCCGATGCTTGACCCAGCGCCAAGGCAGGACAAGGAAACATTGATCACAACAACCGCCCGCAATATGGCCGAACGGGAAAGTCTTTCAACAAAGACTGACCAGCTAGTTATGCCTGCGACAAGACCAGCGTTAGAGCCAATGGTTACTATCGAAGCAGCCACTGCATCCGCGCCAAACACCCTATGGAACCTGATGGCCAGCATGCGCACCAAAGACCTTGCGGCACTTATGTGGGCTGCCCTTGCTGGCCTCGCCCTTGTGTTGCTTCTTGGCGGCTATGCCAGCGCCATTAAAAGCCTGGGCAGCCGTCTACGTGTCCCGGCCGAGCATGATGCCAACAAAGCCCTCAGGGCCATCTGCGACGCGGCCCAAATCCGGACCGTGCCTTACCTGAGCCGCTCAAGCGACCTGAGTAGCCCGGTATGCCTGCCACGGCGCGAAATCTGCTTGCCCGATTGGGCCTTTGACGACTTGCCAAAGAGCGAACTCGACAGCTTGCTAGCGCATGAGGTTGCCCACATGGTACGCCGAGACCCACTGATGCTGATGGTCATGCAGGCCCTATCACGACTGTTTTTCTTTCAACCGCTATTTAGATTGGCGCGCAAGCGGTTGGCAGATATCGCGGAGCTTTCCGCAGATGAATGGGCAGCAACGCACCTGGCTGACGCCAAGTCTGTTGCCGCCGCCCTCTATACCTGCGCCACAAAAATACATGAAACACGACAGATACAATGGGGACTTGCAATGGCAGGTAATAAATCAATGCTAAAAACCAGGGTCGAACGGCTAATCGGTGCGAACGGCCAAGCTTTCGGAAAATCCGGTGTGGCAGCGAAGGGCGCTGTTGCTTGCAGCCTTCTCGCCATAACGCTGGGGCTCCCTAGCATCCAGTTTGCGGACGCGCTGTCTGCTGAAATGCCACTGCCTATTATGGCATCGACTACGGCCCACCCGGACACCCTACCAAGCGCCGAGGAAATCGAAGCGGAAATGCGCCGCACGATCGAAGAGGCCCGCGCAAAGGTTGCGGAAAAAGCGCGCGTCATGGCCAAGGAGGCCAAAGCGACAGGCATGCCCGCACCCAGCGAGGCACAGATCGCCCGTGAAATGCGCGTGGCCATCGCCCAGGCAGAGGCAGAAGTGAAGGAAAACGCACGCCTCCTGGCGGAACGGGCAGAACTGCACGAATTCGAAAAGTCGTCCCACAGAGTTGATGGACCTACGCGCCTTCATATCACTGATGCAAATGGCATCGGCAACATGGTCTGGAGTGACGGCAAGCGCGAGATCAAAGCGCGCTGGGACGGTGAATTCACCCTCACCCATGACGATGCTGCCATCGCGTCTATGGAAGAAGGGGCGATGCTGGTACTGCGCAGCAAGTACGGCAGCAAGAAGCACAAGGTTCGCATTGAAAATCCAGACGGCCAAATTCAACTGACCTACTGGAAGGACGGCAAGAAATCCGACTTCGACAAGGAGGGCGAAAAGTGGCTGGCCGATACGCTACTGATTCTGGTGCGCCAGGTGGGCTTGAACGCCAAGGCCCGTGTCACCCGCATTCTTGCTGCCAAAGGCACAGGCGGGGTAGTGAAGGAAATTGACCAGCTTGACGTTGATCATGTTGCCCGCATGTACGCGGCCCTGCTGATTGATAAGGCCGACCTCTCAAACCGCGACCTGAAAAAGCTGGTAGACCGCTTTGCCAAAATGGACAGCGACTATGAGCTCCGTCTTGCCCTGTCATTGCTGCTGGAAGAGAAAGAGCTGGACAAGAGCGTGATGCCAAAGGTTCTGAAGGCGGCTCGCACGATCGACAGCGACTATGAACTGCGCCTGTTGCTGACGCCTTATATTGATCGGTTCGGCACAGACAACAAGACCATGAAAGACCTGCTCGAACTCGCCCGTTCGGTCGAAAGCGACTATGAGATGCGGCTCCTGCTGTCTGCCGCCGTCAATGACCAGACACTGAGCGAAGGAAACCTGGAAAGGCTTGCCGAACTTGCTGCCGAAGAGATGGAAAGCGATTATGAGCTTCGCCTTCTCCTGAGTTCCTTTGTTGAGCAATTGTCAGAGTCCCGTGGTGCCACAGCCATTGCCCTTAACGCGATCAATTCAATCGGCAGCGACTATGAAAAACGCCTGGCGCTCAGCAGCATCGCAGCCTACGGCGCCTTCGACACCAAAGGCTGGGTATCCCTGATTGAAGCTGCGGCTTCAATCAGCGGTGACTATGAAAAGCGGCTGGCGCTGAGCGCCATCAAACACAGGCTACCGGACGATAAACCCATCCAGGAGGCCTTTAGCGCCGCTGTCGCGAGCATCTCTTCCGATTATGAAAGGAAACGCGTAGCCACTGCCGTCGCACCCGTTACCCGAGTTGCAACCACCGTGCAGAGCGTAACCACCACGGCCACCGCGATCGTGGAGCCAAATGTTCCGCAATCTGTAACAGTAGTCGTGGATGCACCCGCAGACCCTGAAAAAATCAGGTATGACAGCCACCTGTCACGGTATGAGGACAGCATCAATCTTATTGAAGACAAAAATTGCAAGCGCAATTGCATCCTTCGCCATCCAGCCTTTGACACCCTGGATCGATATGACCTGCTTTCCATGATGGAACGTATGATCGACGGTGGCCTTCAGGCCCGCGGCGTCGCTGTTCCCGATTATCAGGTCACGGTTACATCTATTCAGCTGGACCATTCACTCGCCGCACTCAACAGTCGCGTCTCATCAGGCGGGGCCTTCAACAGCGGTCGTCGCTCGGGCCCTACAATGGGGGCTGCCAAGGGCGTCATGAAAGTAACGGTGGAACTTCTGGACCCCACAAATGGGCAGTACACCACCCTGGAGCTGGACACGATCAATCCGGGCTCTGACTATCGGGCATATGGTCTAAACACAGACCGATACTGGACCAGCGACCTGACCAGACTGACCGCCCATATGGCTGATGCCGTTGCAAACCAGATAGCTCTGCATGTGGGATGGCAGGCCAAAACCTAGCGTCTTTTGAATTGGCAGGACTTAGACACTCGCCAAAGACGGATCCTCCCCTATACTCATGTAGGGGAGGATTTTTTATGGCTCGCATTCTCAAAGTAACAGTTACGCTGGCATTGCTTGCCTTGCTCATTGGCTATGCGGGGCTGCGCCTGATCGCTGCTCCCATGGCGGACCGCTCCATGAACAAACAGGTGGACCATCGACCCTACCGGCTAAGCGCAGATTCGGAAACCTTCCACCGCTCCCTCCTTGTGATGGACTGGCACGCGGACACACTGCTCTGGAACCGAAGCCTGCTGGCACGACATGACTATGGCCACGTAGACCTGCCGCGCCTGCGGGAGGGCAATATGGGCCTGCAAATGTTCACGACTGTGACCAAAACGCCGCGCGGGCAAAATCTGCACGCAAATGACGCTTCAAGCGACAACATCACGTTGCTCGCAGTCGGTCAGGGCTGGCCGGTCCGGACATGGAACAGTCTGCTGGAGCGTGCGCTATACCAGGCCGAAAAGCTGGATGATGCCGTCAACCGCTCTGGCGGCGCCATGATGTGGGTTCGCACCCAGGCTGAACTGGCTGCCTTTCTTGAAGCGCGGGATACAGCCAAACGCCTTGCGCCCGTCGGCGCCCTGTTGGGCACAGAAGGCGCACATCCCCTGGAAGGCGCCATCGCCAATATCGACCGCCTCTATGACGCCGGCTTCCGCATGGTCGGACTGCTGCATTTCTTCGACAACCGGCTGGGCGGATCATTGCACGGCGAGGCAAAAGGCGGATTGACGGACTTTGGCAAGCAGGTTGTGCAGCGTCTGGAAGAGAAGGAGATAATCATCGACCTAGCCCATTCATCCGAGCAGGTCGCTTGGGACACCCTTGAAATCGCAGTGCGCCCAACCGTGGTCTCGCATACGGGCTTCCGGGGCCACTGTGACACACCCCGGAATTTCCCGGATGACTTGATGCAGGCCATCGCGGCGAAGGGTGGGTTGATCGCCGTCGGCTTTTGGGACAGCGCAGCCTGCGGTGACACCCCAGACGACATCGCCGCCAGCATCGCCTATGGCATCACCCTCGTGGGCGCAGATCATATAGCGCTGGGATCAGACTGGGACGGCACGGTGAAAGCCATCACAGCAAGCGACATTGGTGCCATCACCGAAGCCCTGGTAACCCGCGGAATTTCAGAAGACAGCATCCGCAAAGTCATGGGCGGCAACAGCGTTCGCTTCCTGTCAGAATGGCTGCCAAAAGGTGAATAAAATCAATAATGTGGGTAAAATTTTATTCATCTCTTCACAAAAGAAAAGGCTTCTGTCACTAAGGGCCTTGTAAACAGAATCACGCGTTCAATTTTTGGTTCAGGAGTTATTTTATGATCAGCAGTATTTCGTCTGGCCCAGCCTTGCAGCTCAACACAGCAGGCATTGCACCACAAAAGAATGGTGGCGGCGCCAAACTGGATCTGAATGACGTACCTCAGAGCAAAGTGAAGCTCGAAGCTCCGCATACCATCAATGGCAAGGGCCTGAAAATCGACATCAAAGTCTAAGGGGTTAGACTGGGGTGACAGGCGGCGCAACCATATGGTTGGCGCCGCTTTTTATTGCCTACCAACACCAATTAGCGGCGCAGGCCCTTTTGCACAGCAAGCTCAAGCGCAGACAGGAAGCGTGACCTGTCCTTTTGGGAAAAGCTGGCGTTGAAGCCGCGATCTTCACCCATGTCCCGCAGCTGGGATTTAAGCTCCCGCATCGCCAGTGCCATACCAATATTGTCTGTTGTGAACGGCTTGCCGTTATGGCCCAAAACCACCGCGCCCGCTTCAAGAAGCCGGGCGGCCAACTGGATATCACCGGTGATGCAGATATCGTCGGCACCGGCGTGCTCCACGATCCAGTCATCGGCAGCGTCAAAGCCGTCGCTCACCACGACCTTCTTCACATTTTCCCCAACAGGAATGCGCAGCCAGGCATTCGACACCAGATGCACCACCAGGTCATGCCGATAGGAAACCTTCAGCACTTCTTCCTTCACAGGGCAGGCATCTGCATCAACATAAATTTCCATGAACCTTACTTTCTGCTCCCTGCGTGGCCAGGCCCTCCAGTGTCCCGATGGGGCGATTTAGCATGTTTCGCCAAAGCAAAACAATGGTATGACGATACCCAGAAAAACATATGGGAAGAAAACTCCATGAAAAAGCTGATCGCCACAATCGCCACTGCCGCCTGCCTGCTGCAGGCCACCAGCGCTCTTGCCCAGGACGAAGACGCTGCCCCAACCCAGCGGGACCAGATGGTCAAGTCCATGCAATATATGCTCCAGCGGGCTGAAATCGTGCGCATGCTTGCCGCACAACACCTGACCTACATTGACGAAAACCGGGATAAAGGGGAACTTCATGTCTTGGATGATGCGGCCCAGGTCATGGCCTTCGCCCTTGTTTGTCAGAGCCCTGACCTCGATCCCGCGATGCTCAACAAAATTGCAGCGGAATCCACGCTGCAAATCGCCCTCAAGGTGGAAGGTTCCCCAATAGAGGAATCCATTTCACAGATAATGGGGGAACTGAACGGCAAGGAACGCATCACCTTGGTCGCCGATGTGTCATCAGCTGTCCTGATGTTCAAGGTTGGGCGCCGACGCGGGTTGTTTGACGCCCTGCTAACCGATTTCGGGACCGCCCGTTTCTGCAAGGGAATGCAGAGCAATATGCGGGCCCGGTATCAGGGGCTGGCAACCTATCTGGAAGACCTTCAATCCAGACAAAACAACAAGGCCCAATGAAACCCGGACGAACACGATTGACAATCATTGGTTTTAATTTTACCCTCATTAGGTGAAGGAAAGGAAATGTGAGCCATTGGCTTGCACCCTTCTGGGTTCCCGACACCCAGGCCCCGACCTTCCCTGGCACCATTTCAGCTCGAGGGGCCACCCCAGGCACCACTCTCTCCCAGAGTGGTGCCTTTTTTGTAACTGAAGGGCTGCTTCTCGCTCGCGCATTGAACTTGCCACTCAAGCCCGCTATGCATAGGCAAAACGGGGATGGATGTATGAGCAAGTTTGAGTTTTGGATCGACCGGGGCGGCACCTTCACTGACGTGGTGGCGAAGCACCCCGATGGCAGCCTTACCAGCCACAAGTATCTATCGGAAAATCCCGGCCAATATGACGATGCCGCCGTGCATGCCATGCGTGACATTATGGGGGTGGCGGATGATGCCCCCTTCCCCGCCGCGGACGTCAGCGCGATCAAGATGGGCACAACCGTTGCCACCAATGCGCTGTTGGAGCGCGACGGCGAGCCCACGCTTTTGCTGATAACCAAGGGCTTCAAGGATGCCCTGATGATTGGCCAACAGCACCGGGCCGACCTGTTCGCGCTTAAGCCTGAGCGCCCTGTGCCGCTTTATAGCGATGTCGTGGAGGCTGATGAACGCATGGCGGTTGACGGCACGGTTGTCACTGCGCTTGACGAGGCTGCCTGCCGCAAGGCACTTCGGAAAGCCTATGATACGGGCCTGAGAAGCGTTGCTATCGCCTTCGTGCATGCTTACCGCTTCCCCGACCATGAAATCATGGCAGGCAAGATCGCCGAAGAAATCGGCTTTACACAGATTTCGCTGAGTCACAAGGTCAGCCCGCTGATGAAGCTGGTGTCGCGTGGCGACACCACGGTGGCAGATGCCTATCTATCCCCAATCCTGAAGCGCTATGTAAACCAGGTAGAGCACGCCACCACCGGCAGCCCGCTTTATTTTATGCAGTCAAACGGCGGGCTTGCGGCGGCACACGCCTTTGAAGGCAAGGATGCCGTCCTTTCCGGCCCAGCCGGCGGCATTGTGGGTGCGGCGAAAACTGCCGAACGTGCGGGCTTTTCCAAGCTGATCGGCTTTGACATGGGCGGCACATCCACCGATGTCAGCCACTATGACGGCGCTTACGAGCGCGTGTTCGACACTGTGGTCGCCGGGGTCCGCATGACAGTGCCCATGATGGATATCCACACAGTTGCCGCCGGTGGCGGGTCCATCTGCAAGGTCATCGACGGGCGCTTCCAGGTTGGGCCTGCCTCCGCGGGCGCCTTCCCTGGCCCAGCAGCCTATGGCCGTGGCGGGCCTATCACCATCACAGACTGTAACGTCATGTTGGGGAAACTGTCGCCAGACCTGTTCCCAACTGTGTTTGGCGAAGACGGCAAGTCCCCCCTTGATACGGCGGCGACGGAAGCGGATTTCAAGGAAATCCAGGCCCAACTCAAGACAGAGACCGGCACTAGCTACAGCCTGCATGAAATTGCAGAGGGGTTCCTGGCTGTGGGCGTGGAGCACATGGCCCGCGCCATCAAGCGCGTGTCGGTTGAGCGCGGCCATGACATCAAGAAATACAGCCTGCTGACCTTCGGCGGCGCGGGAGGCCAGCATGCCTGCCTTGTGGCAGATGCGCTTGGGATCGACCATGTCATCGTGCCGCCATTCTCAGGCGTCCTTTCAGCCCTGGGGATGGGCCTTGCAGACCAGCGGGTAATCACGGATCAAGCGCTGGAGTGCCCGCTAGCTGATACTGAAGCAATAGCCGCGACGGCTGGTGAAGTGCGCAGGCTTGCGCAAGAACGCCTCACCGAACAGGGCGTGCCAGAGCGTGACCAGACCGTCTCTGTGCGCCTTCGGGTGAAATACAAGGGCACGGATACGACGCTGACTGTGCCGCTGGCTGACGAGTGTAAGACCAAAGCCGCATTTGAAGACGCACATAAAGCCCAGTTTGGCTTCACAGAGCCAGACCAGGCCATTTATGTAGAAGCCGTGGAAGCGGAAGCCGCCGGTGGCGGTGCCGCGACCGCGCTGAACCTGGCAGCCACAGGCACAAGCGCATCGCCTGCTGGCAAGTTCCAATTCTTCAGCGGCGGCGCCATGAAGGACGCTGCAATCTATCACCGCGAACAGCTGAAGCCGGACTGCACCATCACTGGGCCCGCAGTCATCCTTGAAAATGGTGGTACCACGATCCTTGAGCCCGGTTGGTCGGCATCACTGAAGGCGAATGACACGCTGCTGCTGCACCGCACGGCAGAGCGCACCCGCCGGGATATCGACACAACGAAACCCGACCCGATCATGCTGGAGATTTTCAACAATCTCTTTATGTCGGTGGCGGAAGAAATGGGTGGCGTACTGGCGAAAACCGCCCATTCGGTAAATGTGAAGGAACGGCTGGACTTCTCCTGCGCCGTGTTCGACAAAGCAGGCAACCTGATCGCCAACGCGCCTCACATGCCAGTGCACCTGGGCAGCATGGGCGAAAGTGTCTTGAACATTATCGACGCGCGTAAGGGCACGATCAAGCCAGGTGACGTGTTCATGCTGAATGACCCGTTCGCCGGTGGCACTCACCTGCCGGATATCACAGTCATCACTCCGGTCTTCTTTGAAAGCGATGCTGAGCCGCACTTCTATGTGGCATCCCGCGGCCATCACGCAGACATTGGCGGCATTTCGCCGGGGTCAATGCCACCCGCATCCAAGACAATTGACCAGGAAGGCATCCGCTTCAGCAATTTCAAGCTGGTGTCTGAAGGTAGTTTCAACACGCAGGAACTCAGGAACAGGCTGGCGCAAGGCCCGTATCCGTCCCGCAATCCTGACCAGAATGTCGCTGACCTGAAAGCCCAAGTTGCCGCAAACGAACGCGGCGTGACGCTGGTGAAGAAACTGGCTAGTGATTTTGGCCGCGATGTGGTTGACGCCTATATGGGCCATGTGCAGGACAACGCCGAAGAAGCAGTCCGCCGCGTGATCGACCGCCTGAAGGACGGACGGTTCAGCTATCCGATGGACTGCGGCGCTGAGGTGCGCGTGCGCCTGGACGTCAACCGGAAAGACCGGACTGTCACCGTGGACTTCACCGGCACAAGCCCGGTTCAGGACAATAATTTCAACGCACCGCTCGCTGTCACCAAAGCCGCGGTCCTTTATGTGTTCCGCACCTTGACCGGCGAAGACATCCCACTGAATGCCGGGTGCCTGAAGCCAATCCATCTGGTGGTACCTGAAGGCTGCATGCTGAACCCAACACCACCGGCTGCCGTTGTTGCCGGCAATGTGGAAACCAGCCAGATTGTCACCAACGCCCTGTTTCTGGCCGCAGGTACCATGGCCGCGGCCCAAGGCACCATGAACAACCTGACGTTCGGCAACAGCCGTCATCAATATTACGAAACCATTGCGGGCGGGACCGGCGCCGGGCCAACATTTGACGGTACGGATGCCATCCAGTCACACATGACCAACAGCCGCCTGACTGATGTCGAGGTGATGGAATGGCGCTACCCGGTGCGCGTGGAAACCTTCGGCGTGAGGACGGGGAGCGGCGGCAAGGGCCAGCACACCGGCGGCAATGGGGCCGTGCGCACAATCCGCTTCCTTGAAGAAATGGAAGTCTCGATCCTGTCCGGTCACCGGGCTGACGGACCACCTGGCCTTGCAGGTGGCGAACCGGGCAAACCTGGTCGGACTGCAATCATTCGAATGAACGGCAGTCAAGGGCAAATGACGGCGTCGGATGCTACCACAGTCAAGCCTGGCGACTGCATCACCATCGAAACACCTGGCGGAGGCGGCTACGGCTAGCCATAGGCAGGCCCAAACCCCATCCTTGCACCAATGGTTAATAGACCCTATGCTGACTTTTATAAACGAAAGTGCCTGCTTGGGGCACGATGATATGCGCACTGGGGGCGCGAGCGACAGCAGGAGACAGAAGCAAGACAGACGCTGCAGAAAAAGCGGCGCGTTGGCCTTTTTGGGGAAAAGGCTTGTCACGATAGTGGAGCATGAATTCGGAATCTACTTGAGAGAGGAAGGGGAAAACCATGCGAACCACAACCAAAGCCGCCTTGGGACTCTTGATCGCGGCAGCTATGGGCGCACCAACACCCGCTGCCTTTGCAGAGGGGGACGAACACGACGGACACTGGCTGACATCACGGTGCAAGGGGGCACGCCTTGCGTTTGCGGTGAAACAGAAGCAATTGCAGGGTTATGTCAAAGTCAAATACGACATCCAGCCAAATGGCCGTGTCACCAACATACGCGTAGTTGAAAGCGACCCACCTGGCGTCATGGACCGTTCCGTGTCCAACGCAATCAGGGGGTGGCGCTATTTCGCCTATTTCAAGGACGGGGTTGAAAGCGGCCGCAAAGATGTGGAGCTAACCTTTACATTTGGGGGTTCTCCTGAAGAACAGGAGGCAACCTGCACCCACGTACCATGGCCCCAGGCAACAACCGCTGAAGCAAAATAAACCACTCAGCCAAGAGCAATCAACAGCCCGCCCTTCCGGTGGGCTGTTTGCATGTTACGTCACAAACTCGCTGTTGACAGCGCATATGATTTATATATGTTATATTATATCATTTTCATTCATGGGGCACAGGGAATGTTCAGACAGATCGGAAAAAGCGCACTTGTTTTCATGACCACCGTGATGGCGCCTGCTGCAGTCGGGGCCGACGGACCGGCCAGGCCACAAGATCCCATGTGGCAGAATTCCGTTTGCGTCAACCCAATGTTGCCGCGCATTGTCGTCAAGAAACGCCTCACAGGTCACGCCTCAGCGCTGTTTGATATCACCGTCGAGGGCGAGGTGGAAAACATCAGGATCACGGATAGCGACCCAAAGGGAGTAATGGACGGCGCCATCAAACGGGCGCTGAGGCGCTGGTCCTATTTCCTTCATTTCGAAGATGGATATGCAGCACCCCGCAAGGATGTGCCCATTACCTTCACTTTTGGCGAAGAAGGTGAGACCACCTGCAGGCATATACCGCTGCCGGAACTGCCCTCTACCGTCGGGGATCCGTCCGATCCCTATATTCAGCTGAAGCAGTGCACCATGCTGGTAATGCAGCAGAAAGAGGCACGAGACCGCATATCCGGCAAAGTGACCCTAGGCTATGACATCAGCAAAAGTGGCAAGGTTGAAAACATTGAGATACTGTCCTCCACGCCCGAGGGCGTATTCGATGACAACGCCGAAAGGGCACTGGCACGCTGGAAATATCACCAGTTCGAAGATACTGGCGAAGCAATTGCCCGCAATGGCCTGAAGGTCGATTTTTATTATGGTGACCTTCCTGAAGGCGCTCCCGACAACAGGTGTGGCTATGCTCCATGGGAAGCAACCAATATAATAAGCGACATGGAGTATTACCAGGAGCGCCAGAAGAAGCCATTTATCAAAAAAGGCGTACCTGCCCCCTCTCACGGCAAGAATTGACAGCCACAATTAGTGCCCTATAGTCAATTTCTGGACTGTTGAGTTCCGTTTATTCCATTTGGACCGGATCACAGCACCCTGGGGAGGGACAAGGCACATGACTACAGCTGCAACAGAGCGGCCAGCGGCGCGTCTGGAAGATATTCCGGGCGAGCGCGGCCTGCCGCTAATTGGCCACACACTTGATATCATTCGCGACCCGGTAGCCTTTGGCGCCCGCATGCGCAAGACATATGGCCCCATATACCGGACCAACAGCTTCTTCCGCGACAGCGTGACCCTTCTTGGGCCGGAAGCGAACGAATTTGTCCTGATGGACAAGGGCAAGAATTTCTCAAGCGAAAAAGGCTGGTGGCCCTATATTGGCAAACTGTTCCCGCGCGGGCTGATGTTACTGGATTTTGCCGAGCACCGCGCGCACAGGCACATCATGGCGGCTGCCTTCAAAACCGAACCCATGAAAGGGTATCTGGAGCGCCTGAACGACGCCATGCCCGACCGCATCAAGGCCTGGGGCGAGAAAGGCCATTTCGAGTTTTACCCGGCCATCAAAGAGCTGTCGCTTGATATGGCGACCACGGTTTTCCTGGGCCTGGAGCCAGGCGAGGAAAGCCGCAAGGTCAACAAGGCGCTAACGGACATGGTTGCCGCCAGTATGGGCGTGGTCCGCGTTCCCATCCCCGGCACAATGATGGCCCGCGGCATAAGGGGTCGCCGCTTCATGATCGACTTCCTGCAGGGCCTGATCCCCCAGCGCCGGGAAAGTGACCTTACAGATATTTTCACCCAGCTGTGCAAGGCGCGCGACGATGAAGGCAATACCTTCACCGACCAGGAAATTATCGATCACATGATCTTCCTGTGGATGGCGGCACACGACACCATCACCAGCTCGGTAACCACCATGGTTTATGAACTGGGGCGGCACCGGGACTGGCAGGACCAGTTGCGGATGGAAATTTCTGCGCTCGGCCTCAATGACGGCCGCCTGCCCTATGAAAAAATGAATGACCTGACCCTGACGGAATATGCCTTCAAGGAAGCGCTGCGGCTGAATCCGCCGGTGCCGGCCATGCCGCGCGAAACCGTGCGGGATGTTGAATTCAAGGGTCATATCATCCCCAAAGGCACAATCGTGGGCCTGAGCACAGTCACAACGCACCGTGATCCGGACACCTGGCCAGAACCTACAAAATTTGACCCAATGCGCTTTTCAGCCGAAGGCGGCGCCAAGGAAAGGCATCGCTATGCCTGGGTACCGTTCGGCGGCGGTGCCCATATGTGCCTGGGTTTGCATTTTGCCTATATGCAGGCAAAGGTGATCATGACGCATCTGTTGCCGAACTATGAGCTGATCCTGCCGGAAGGTTACAAGACCAGATTTCAGATCATGCCGCTGATCAAACCGGTCGATGGCCTGCCAATCACACTGAAAGCGATAAAATGAACCAGAAGACATTCGATTATATTGTTGTTGGCGCCGGGTCTGCCGGGTGTGTCATGGCTGCACGGCTAAGCGAGAATAGCGCGGTCAGCGTCTTGTTGATTGAAGCGGGCAAGAAAGATAGCTCGATGGCGATCCACATGCCCGGCATGATCGCCAAGGTGGTGGCACCCAACAAGCACAATTGGAACTACTGGACAGAAGCACAGCCGCACCTGAACGGACGCCGGCTTTTCTGGCCACGCGGCAAGGTGCTTGGCGGCTCGTCTTCGATCAACGGCCTGCTGTATGTACGTGGCCATGCGCGCGACTATGACGAATGGGCGCAGATTGGTTGCAAGGGTTGGGCGTGGGATGATGTCCTGCCCTATTTCAAAAAGGCAGAAGGCAGCGACCGACCAGACGATGACCTCCACTCATCCAGCGGACCACTTCTGACGACCCAGCACACGTCCGACAGCCCGCTCAACGTCAGCTTCCTGAATGCCGCAAGCGAAATGGGCCTGCCCTTCACCGACGACTTCAACGGCCCAAAGCAGGAAGGCGTGGGTTGGTACGACCAGACAATCCGTGGCGGACGCCGGCAGAGTGCAGCAAAGGCATATCTGGATACAGCGAAAGACCGGCCAAACCTGACAATCCTGACCGAAGCCCAGGTGCGCCATGTGATGCTGAAGGGCAAAAAAGCCGTCGGCATTGAACTCAGCCGTAAAGGCAAGGTGGAACAATGGCATGCAGGCCGGGAGGTGATCCTGTGCGGTGGCGCCATCAACAGCCCCCAGCTTCTGCAGCTATCGGGCATTGGCGACCCGAAGGACATCCAGGCTGTTGGCCTGCCCGTTATGCATGAGCTGAAGGGCGTCGGTAAAAATATGCAGGACCATCTGGACCTCACGGTTTATGCCCACCTGAAGGAACCGATTTCATACTTGCGCTACAAGGCTCCGCACCGCGGTATTGCGGAAATGCTGAAATGGGTGATGAAAAAGCCGGGCGTTCTGTCAGACTGTGTGACCCCGGTTGGCGCGTTCCTCAAGACCGACCCTGCGCTTGAACGGCCTGACATCCAGTTCCACATCATGCTGGCGATGGCCGATGAACCACACGGCTTCGCGGACCCCCACGAACACGGCTTCGGCATTCACATCTGCCAGCTCCGCCCACATAGCCGCGGCACGATTTCCCTGGCCTCCAGCGATCCGCTGGCGCCCGCGAAGATCGACCCCAACTATCTGGCGGAACCGGAAGACCTGCGGGTCATGCGCGAAGGCATCAAAGTGGTGCGCCGCCTGATGCGCCAGCCTGCGCTCGCCGACCTGATCGAGAAGGAAAAGAGCCCCTGGGACACCATTGATCTGGAAGATGACGCAGCAACCAATGACACCGTCCGCGCAAAGGCCGAAACCATATATCACCCTGTTGGCACGTGCGCCATGGGCCCGGCAGACAACGCCATGAGCGTGGTGGACCCGAGCCTGAAAGTGATCGGCCTTGAGGGGTTGCGCGTCGTGGATGCGTCTGTCATGCCGCGCCTGATTGGTGGTAATACCAATGCCCCCACTATCATGATCGCCGAAAAATGCGCCGCCATGATCAAAGACGGCCTGATAGCGGAGCCTGCATAATTCCCGAACAACAATTGATATCCGTCAAGGTAACTGCCAGTATGGGTTGATAATTTCCGTCTTGAGTATGGACATATTTTTTCCGGGAGGAGCGGACATGGGCAAACAAAATCTTTATCTGGTAGCTGTTGACGGCAGTGAATGGGGCGACAGGGCAGCCAAGCATGCCATCAACCTGGCCAAACAGACCGGCGCGAAAGTGCGCCTGATCACAGTGATCCCCTGGTCCGGTTATCAGCCTCTAACCGTTGAGGAAATCGTCAACCGCCCGCTTGAAAAAGAGCATGAAGAAAAGCGCGCCCGCGAGGAAATCCTTGATCCTGTTGTTGACAAGTACAAGGATTCAGGCGTTGAAATCAGCAGCGAATTCTTCTGGGGCCACCCTGTGGACGTAATCCGCAAACAAGCCAAAGATGAAAAAGCCCATCAGGTCTTTATTGGTCGGCGCGGTCGGTCCCGCGTGGCCGATTTGATCCTGGGAAGCGTAGCCAACTCATTGGCCCATTCCCTGGGTGTCCCGATCGTTCTGGTGCCTTAAAATCAGACCAGGACCGATTTGCTTTACGGGAAGCGATGGCACGCGCTATCGCTTCCTGAAGCTTTTTAGGGTCCACCGGCTTACTTTGATACCCGTCCATACCTGAGTTCAGGAATATCTCCCGATCACCCTTCAGCGCATGCGCCGTGAGCGCCAGAATTGGGGTCTTGCCGACAGACCCGACCAGCGACCGGATAAGAGACGTTGCCTCAAGCCCATCCATCACTGGCATGGCAATATCCATCAGGATAACGTCGAACGGCTTTTCCACCTGAACCTTATTCACAGCTTCCTGACCATTTGACACAATCGTAACTTGATGCCCTTCACGCTCCAGAATCGTGCGGAACAGTTCCTGGTTCACCGGATTATCTTCAGCCAAAAGAATGCGCCATTGGCCGGTCTGGCGCCCAGCCCCGACCCTTGTGCCTTGGCTGTTTGCCACGACAGCATCCCGTGCTTCATGTACCGGAATAGTGAGCGTGAAGGTCGTGCCTTTTTCAAGCGCGCTTTCAACCTTCACAGTGCCACTAAGAAGGTCCAGCAATTCGCGGCACAAGAAAAGCCCGAGCCCTGTGCGATTATAGAAACGGCCGTTATCCACGCTTGGCTTGCTTGGTTCGAATAGCGTCCCGATGCGGCTTTCAGGGATACCGACTCCCGTGTCGGAGACTTTCACCAGAAGCTCGGGCTGTTCACGTGCCTGCCGGTAGTCGACCTCAAGGCTGACGCCTCCTTTATGGGTAAATTTGAATGCATTGTTCAGGAGAACTGCCAGTATCTGCTGCAGCTTCTGATGATCGACCTTGACGTGCCTTGGCACATCAGGCGAGACGCTGAGCACACCTCGCAGCCCCTTCTGCGATCCCATTGTTTCAAACATGCCCATGACATCCTGAAACAAAAGTGGCAGGTCGGTTACTTCCTCTTCCAGCTTCACACGCCCTGCTTCCAGATAGGAAAGGTCTGTCAGCTCATTCACGAAGGTTTGCAAAGACTGACCGGCACGTACCAACAGCTCGATATATTTGCGTTGTTCATTGGTCAGCGCCGTATCGCGCAACAGTTCCGCCACCCCAAGCACACCATTCACAGGCGTTCGTATCTGGTGGCCGATCATGGCCAGGAAATTCAGACGCTCAGCTTCAACCTTCTTCGCCAGCACTTCGTCTTCATCTTGCAGTCCCTGCCCCTGCGCCGAATATCCAGCACGCAGCGCGGGCAGATTGGTTCGAATCTGTATTAGACAGAGTTGGTCTACAACCTCTTCCCTGACCGGGCGCAAGGAATGCACATAATGGCGGGCTTCAAGAGGCTGGATGGTGACATCAACGGGCTGGGATGAAAGTGTGAAATCGCCGTCAGCCTGAGGAATGCTTGTCGCAATCCCCATGTTGATCGCGTTGCGGACCTTATCCACCAGCAAGGGCGTAAAGATAGAGGGCAATAATTTGTCAGCTTGCTGGTAGCAGGCGGTTTCGCTGTCAATGCCTGTGGCCTGCGCCATCCACCTGTTCCAGAGCCGTATTTCAAGCTTCGAACCAATAACGACCAAGCCGACATTCGCGACATTCACAATTTCCTGCAGCACACAATTCTCCTCGACAGCTATCAAGGCGGCATCCAATGATGCAGCCTCCCACACTCCTACTTCCTCCCCGTATCAAACTAATTTGGCGCACTCTATTGGCGCGACCCCAGGACACTTACCGTTATCTGCCGTTATTTTATTGTTGCTTCTGACCTGATCCACACCGATTACGGAAGTGCCTCAAGACAGCTTTTACGGTTCCATGCTACGAAACGGATCACCAAAAAACAACTATTAGTACGCATAATAGCCTAAAATATATAACCTTAAGATTGTGTTTACCATATTCCCCCGACCCATGATTGAATGAAATGAAATTTAATGCTTTAAATTCATGCACTTATAATTTTCCCGCTAAAAGGATGTGAAACTGCTGTGCAAATCGCTCGCAAAATTTTGATCTTTGCAGGACTGAACGGCGCCATTGCTGCCGGACTTGCTGCCGTAGGCGCGCATGCACTGCCCGCTTCCATTCCTGAAGCGGACATCGCCATGTTCACCATGGCAACACAGTTTCACTTGTTCCATGCGCTCGCGCTTCTGGGGCTTGCAGCCTTGGCACACAATACCGCAGGCACACGGCATCTGATGATCCCGGTCTGGCTGTTTCAGGCTGGTGTGCTGGCCTTTTCAGGCAGCCTCTACGTAAGGGTGGTCTTCGGGCCGGGTAGCCTGGGTGCCTTCCACTGGATCACGCCGCTTGGCGGTCTTGCCCTTATTGCGGGCTGGCTTTCCCTGCTGGCGCTGAAGCGAGAGAACTAGCCCCTATTTGGCCGGAAGCTTCAGTACCACCGCAAGACCACCAAGGGTGGCCCGTTCCAGCGAAGCACTGCCCCCATAGAGCTCTACAATATCGCGTACGATCGCGAGGCCAAGGCCAGTCCCCGGAACGTGCTCATCCAGGCGCTGGCCACGTTCGAACAAAGCATCCATTTCAGCTTCATCCACACCCGGTCCATCGTCCTCCACACGGAATTGCATGTAAGGCCGGCGATGGTCTGCCGGCAGCATTTTAGCTGTCACAGAAACCCTGCCCGTGGCCCATTTTCCTGCGTTATCAACGATGTTGCCAACAACTTCGTCGAAATCCTCTTTCTCGCCGTCAAACTTCAGGCCGGGATCGATATCCAAATCCACCTTCAGGCTTTTACCCTGATTAAGCCTTTCGATCGCTCGCGCAATCTTCTCTGTACGCTCCTTGACCGGCAGCCCCTGCCCGCTTCCTCCTCCTGCGATCCGCGCACGTTTCAGATGGTGGTCGATATGTTCACCGATGCTGCGCACCTGTACCGCGATGGCTTTTGCCTTGTCTGCGGGGTCTTCATCCACTTCATTCTTGATAACACTAAGCGGTGTCTTCAGGGCGTGCGCTAGGTTGCCCACATGGGTGCGGGCGCGGGACACCAGCTTTTCATTCTGATCGATAAGAGCGTTGATCTCCTGCGCGAGCGGCTTGAGGTCTTCGGGCCAGTCCCCCTCAATACGTGAGGCTTTACCGCCCCTGACATCCACCAACTTGCGACGCAGGTTCCTGAGCGGTCGCAGTCCATAGGCAACCTGCAGTACGAGCGCGAGCGACACAGTCAGCATAATGAGGCCAAGGGCACTCAGCAGCAGCCAGTTAAAACGCTGGATCGCCTCCCGCACTTCTGCCGTGTCGGTGGCCACCTGATAGCGAAAAATCCGGTCTGCCTCCGGCAGGATGATATCGCGTTCCGCCACCCGCAATGTCTGTCCGTCCGGCCCTTCCACTTCTGCGTGCCTGAGCGAGAAGGTCCGCACCGTCAAATCCGGCTTAAGTTCATAATCCCACAAGGACCGGGAACGGAATGGCGGTTCATCCTGTTCAGATATCTGCCAGTACCAGCCGGAATATGGTGCGGCGAAGCGTTGGTCCAGAAGTGGCTGGTTGAAGCGCAACACGCCCTCAGGCGAGATTTCGCTAATCCCCACCATCGTATCGATCTGGAGCTCCAGCTTTTCATCGACATCGGAGAGGACATAGCTTCGAAAAGCATAGGAAAGCAGCATGCCCCCGATAACAAGCGCCGCACCCGACCACAACAGCGCCGACAGCAACAGACGCCCGGTCAGCGTGCGCAGGAAATGCCGCAAGCGCCCTTGCGAGGCTTGCTTTGCATCTTCCCTTGCTGCGTCCGGTCCTTTCACGCCTACTCCTCAATCCATTCCAGGCGATAACCCAGGCCACGCACTGTGTGGATAAGCGGCACGTCCAGCTTCTTCCTTACCCGGTTCACAAACACCTCAATGGTGTTGGAATCCCGGTCGAAATCCTGGTCGTAGATATGCTCAGTCAGCTCGGTGCGAGAAACCACCTTGCCTTCATGGTGCATCAGATAGCTGAGGAGCTTGAATTCCTGCGCCGTAAGCTTGATGGCACTGCCTGATACCGACACCCGCCCGTTACGGGTATCCAGAATCACAGGGCCGCACTCAAGCTGTGGGCTTGTCTGCCCCGCCGATCGCCGGATCAAGGCGCGCAAGCGCGCGAGCAACTCTTCCATGATGAAAGGTTTGGTCAGATAGTCATCGGCCCCGGCGTCCAGGCCTTCAACCTTCTCAGTCCAGCCATCGCGGGCGGTCAGGATCAGCACAGGCATGGCCCGCCCCGCAGAGCGCCACTTCTTCAGGATGCTGGCGCCGTCCATGATCGGTAGCCCGAGATCAAGGATCACCGCATCATAGGGTTCGGTGTCGCCCAGGAAATGGCCGTCTTCGCCGTCTGCGGCATGATCAACCGAATAACCGGTATCTATAAGGCTGGACTTAATCTGGTCCGCGAGCGCCTGATCGTCTTCCACCACAAGAATACGCATTCTTTTTCTCTCCCCGCTTAACGTGTTGCGACTATTTCACCGGTCCGGGCATCAACAATGGCCACCATGACTTTACCGTCTTTACGCCTGACCCGCAGGTCATATTGCCACCCCCGATTCGTGCGCCGAAGCTTCTGGCCAACAACGACGCCCTGCAGTTTGGCCTCCGCGATCCGCTTGATTTTCGCATAGGACATCAGCTCGCCGCGTTTGATCGCCTGCAAGACATCATCATGTTCATCAAGGGCCGACGCCGCGAAAATCCCTGCTTCGAGAGCGAATGGGAGCGTCAGCATCCCTGCCGACACGGCACCAAAAAAGAGCAGAATACAAATTACACGTTTCATAGAGTATACTTTTAAAATCATCGCGGTGAACGCATGATGAACCAGCTTTGACAAGCATCAAAGACAGAAATGAAACTTTAGGCCAAGCATTGAGTTTGAAAAATGCGAACGGAGGCAATCCCGATGAAGTCAATCCTTCTCCCTCTCACGGCGAATATCCAAGCTGCGCCCCTTCTTGCTGTGGCGAACCGCTTGGCCCTGCAGTTCCGGTCGAGCCTGACAGGCCTTTTCATCCGGCCTGACCCGCGCTCTGCCATTCCGTTCATGGGCGAAGGCCTGACAGCCGACATGATCCAGACCCTGTGCGACAACGCAGAAAAACAAGGCAAGCGCCAGGCTGATGAGGCCGAAGCTGCATTCCGCGCAGCGGCAGATGAGCATGGGCTGAAATGGCTTGCCGAAGGGGAGACCAGCGACAAGGCCAAAGCCTGCTGGTCTGTTCTGACGGGCGAAGTCAGCGACCATGTCGGTCGCCGTGCCCGCACAGCCGATATCGCCCTGTGCCTGCAACCCGACAGTAAACATCTAGACACTGAAGATATATTCCACGATCTGATTTTCCGTTCAGGGCGGTCCGTCCTTATGGTGCCCAGCGCCTATGAAGGCACTGTGGGCAAGCACCTGATGATTGCGTGGAATGGGCGGGCAGAAGGAGCCCGGGCCGTTGCAGGCGCTTTGCCTATGCTCAGAGATGCGCAAACAGTAACCATCGTGCAAGTGGGTGACATTGGCGAAGATCGCCCCGGAGCGGACGCCATTGCCCACTATCTGGCAGAGCATGCAATTGAGGCCAACACCCGGAAAATCGAAGCCGAAAACCAGACGGTTGGCGAATGTCTGCTCAAAACGGCAGATACGATTGGCGCGGATACGATCGTCCTTGGTGCCTACTCTCATTCCCGGTGGCGCGAAATGGTGCTTGGTGGTGTCACCAAACACATAACGGCCGAAAGCCAGCTACCGGTATTCATGAGCCACTAAAAGGGTTGTATTGCCTTGACGCACGTTCCCTGCGGCATTACCCCTGAGGATGTCGCGGCCAGGAGCATTGGATTGATTAACCCTTTTCGAATCCTACATGTTTTCCCATCCTTTGAGGTTGGTGGAGCGCAGCGCCGCGTGGTCAACCAGATCAACGCGCAAACAGGTAATTTCACGCATTCCGTGTTCGCCATGGACGGCTGCTATGAAGCCTTGTCGCTGATCAAGGACATCGGCCCCATCCCGGAGATGCCTGCTGCACTGGACAAAATGGGCGTCTTGAGCTCGGTTAAGGCCTGCCGCCAGCTGTTGAAGGACTTTGGCCCGGACCTGCTGGTCACCTATAACTGGGGATCGGTAGAATGGGCACTGGCCAATCGGTTCCTCAGGGTTTGCCCAACCATCCAGATTCAGGATGGCTTCGGCAAGGAGGAGCAACATCGCGAACTCACGCGCAGGCGTTTGGTCCGTTCCTTCGCCTATCGCGGGTGCGACGCTGTCATCGTGCCATCTCGCACGCTGGAAAAAGTCGCGCGGGAAAGCTGGCATCTTCGCGCGGATAAACTGCATTACGTTCCGAACGGAATCGATATCGGGCGTTTCATTTGCCCACCCGACCGGGGCCTGATGAAGAAACTCGACTTGACCAATGACGACCGCATCATTGGCACTGTCGCAGGCCTCCGCCCCGAAAAAAACATCACACGGTTGATCAATGCCTTTGGCCAAATCGCGGGTCTATACCAGGACGCAAAGCTGGTGATTGTCGGCAGCGGCAGTGAAGAACTGGCGCTCAAGGCGCATGCTGATCAACTCGGCCTGGCCAAGCGGATCGTCTTTACAGGTGCCATGGCAAACCCGGAAACCATCATCCCCACTTTTGAGGTTTTCGCCCTGTCCTCGGATACCGAACAAATGCCCCTTTCGGTTATTGAAGCCATGGCCTGCGGCCTGCCAATCGTCAGCACCGATGTGGGCGATATCAGGCAGATGGTGTGCAAGGAAAACCAGCGTTTCATCCACGGCCGGGACGATCGCAGCCTTGTTAAGTCTTTGTCTGCCATGCTCGAACGTCGTGACAACGGGCTGAGGATTGGCCCCTCAAACCAGCAGAAGGCCAAGAAAGACTATTCGGTTAAGGCCATGGTCGATCAGTATGAAGCCTTGTTCTGGCAAGCCGTGCGCGACTTTAAAATCTAGCGCTCTCATAGTCCGGCACCATTGCCTCAATACTTTCCCGCACGCCTGCAAGCTCTGGCGTTTTTAGCGCGCTGGAAAGGAGCCTGAGCACACGGGGAATATGCCCCAGGTAGATGGGTTTTCCGTCGCGCTTGCTGAGGCGCACAAAAATGCCCGCCACCTTGGCGTGGCGCTGCGCGCCCAAAAGGGCCATATCGCGTTCAAGGGCCGTGACTTCATTATCCTGCATACCTGCCGTGTATCGCTCCATGACAGCGGCGCGCAGCCCCGAGGGCACATCGCGCCGGGCGTCTTCCACCAGCGAGACAAGATCATAAGCAGGCGAGCCCAACAGAGCATCCTGATAATCAAGAAGTCCGCAGTGGCGAATGTCTTCCGTCCCGCCCGTTATCATCAGGTTGTCTACGTGATAGTCTCTCAGCACCAGCGCGCTCCGCACGCGAGCAACGTCCTTCAGGGCGCCCTGCCACGCATCCATATAGCGCTGCTTTTCAGTCTTGCTGGCCTCACTCCCCCTGAAGGCCGGCACGAACCAATCTACAAACAGCTCCGCTTCCCTAAGGAGTGCTGCCATATCATATGGCGGCACATCGACTTCCACAGCCTTTGGGTGAGCATGCAGTGCCTTCAACACGTCTGTTGCCAGAAGATACAGGGGCTCTGCGTCGTGGCCCGCATCCAACAGGCGGGTGAAAGTGTCATCGCCCATATCTTCAATCAGCGCGAAGCCGGCTTCAAGGTCAGTGCCCAGGGTGTCGGCAACCCTTAGTCCCAGCGCGCGCAAGTGGGCTGTAATGTCCAGGTAGGCCTTGAGGTCTTCATGAGCTGGCGGGGCATCCATCAGCATGCATCCATCGCCTGCGCGGCGCAGGCGTGCGTAACTGCGGAAGGAGGCATCAGGGGTCAGCGGCTCTATCCGGGCGTCATGCCAGCCCTGCTCGCGAAGAAATTTCGCCCGAGCCTCTTGGCGCGTGCTTGCCGATGTCATATTGCCTCCCTGCCAGTGCTTGTGGGGCCGATCATATTCACTTTTGCCCGAAGGTAAAGCTGCTGGATGGCGGCATGCCTCCCCAAAGCGGTGAGCCCCAAAGCCTATTCAGCGGGCACCGCTGCAGCAGACACCTTGCCCCACATAACTTCATTACCCGGCCCGGGTTCAGATGGCACGTTGAACGACAAGACAAGCGATACGGCAGCCATGATGGCACCCGCAATAAACACCAGCGAAGGCGAAATCGGCCACAGCACTGCGCCAAAGACCGCCGGGATAACAACCGCCGCAATATGATTGATGGAAAAGCTGACACTGGATGTCGCAGCGATATCACGCCCATCGGCGATTTTCTGCAGGTAGCTTTTCTGGGCGATCGCGAAGGAAAAGAACAGGTGGTCCAGCACATAAAGCGCGGCCGCCACACTGGCCGTTTCAACCACCGCATAACTGCCGAACACGATAATGAGGCCGATATATTCGACAATCAGCGCCTTCCGCTCACCAAACCGGCTGATCAGGCCGCCAAGCTTGGGGGCGAACCACATGGTTACTACATGGTTGGCAAGATAAAGCCCCGCAATTTCAATCACGGTGAAATCGAATTTAGTGACAAGCAGGAAACCTGCAAAAACGACAAAAATCTGGCGCCGTGCTCCGCCCATGAAAGTGAGCGCATAGTAAAGCCAATAGCGCTTTCGGAAAACCATGTGCTTGTGCTGCACTTCATGGCCATCAATGCGTGGGAACGCCAGCCAAATGAAAAGTGCCAGCGCAATGGTCACGCCACCACCGCAGGCGTAGAGGATGATATATAGCCACGTGTGCTCTGCAGACATCGCCGACGCTTCTGCCACGGCCTCTGTTGCACCGTGTCCGCCACCAACCTTGCCCATGACTCCGTCAAGCATATCCGGCGCAAGCAGGAAGATTGCCCCGAAAATCAGCCCATAAGCCAAAAGGGAGCCAACCGATCGCGCAGACATCTGCCGACCGAGCGCCCGCGGAGCGATTGTTTTTGGCAACCATTGAAGCGAAAGGGACATCTGGATGGTTTCAAAATAGTGGAAACCGACGGACATGATGATGGTCGTGAAATACAGGCCGTAAGCGGTTGGGAACAGCCCGGTGATCGCAACACCAAGCCCCAGCATCGCAAGCGCCAGAACGGCGAAAACCTGTTCCCTAAGCACCAGCAACAGGAAAACCGCAGTGAAAGCAAGGAA
This sequence comes from Kordiimonas lipolytica, assembly GCF_001550065.1. The sequence continues at coordinate 111,394 of NZ_LRUB01000035.1, read as the reverse complement.
ACCCGGGATTTCACGCAGGCTTTGTAGGATACCAATTTCCTTACCGGTAAAGCCCGCTGCCTCAACCGTGAAATTATTCAGAAGTGTCATCCAGATTGAAAAACTGAAGGGTGCCGCCGCCGCCATCAGAATGAGGCATACTTCAGGGGTCCTCCAGGTGGTCTTTTCCGGTACTTGAGACATAGTCAGGCGCTTCCTCCCAGCAGTCAGTTCGAGGCGTTGGGCGAAAGCTTACCTATTTTCAAAACTTCAATCTATGGAAAACAGAGCATGGCTGAGTTGCGCTCAAGGCATGCATGGCAACCGGCGAAAATAAAGAAGGGGGCAACAGCCCCCTTCCTCCACTCTATGACTGCCGGCGGTTAGCCAAAGTTCGGCGCGCGCTTCTGCATGAAGGCCATCACGGATTCGGCAAACTCGGCGGACATCAGCTGCTCGCCGAACAGTTTGGATTCCTTCTCCATACGGGCACCGACCTCTTCAATATCACCCCGCATCAAGGCCTTCGTGCGCTGGACAGACTGCGGCGCCTTGTTCGCCAGCGCTACAGCAGCTTTTTCTGCTGCAGGCAACAGATCATCCGCCTTGAGCACCCGTGAATACATACCGATCTCAAGCCCTTCGCGGGCGGTAACCTTACGGCCAAGCATCATGATCTCAGCCGCCCAGGCATGCCCAACACGCTTAGGCAACAGAAGCGAAGATCCCGCCTCCGGCACAAGCGCCAGGTCAACGAACGGCGCAGTGATCACAGCCTCTTCCGCCGCATAGACGATGTCAGCATGCAAAAGCATGGTCAGCCCGACGCCAACAGCAATACCGTTCACCGCCATCACGATCGGCTTTTTTGCTGTCAGCAGGCACTGCAGAAACTGGGCAACCGGCGCATCCGGTCCCATCTTTGGATTATCGCGAAAATCCACAAGATCGTTGCCAGAGGTGAAGGCTTCACCGGCACCCGTGAACAGCATCGCCCGGATGCTGTCGTCTTCTTCCGCAGTGCGCATGGCCTCAACCACCTTGGAATACATGTCATGCGTAAGAGCGTTTTTCTTGTCCGGGCGGTTGAAGGTGATCCGCATTACCCGGTCTTTGATTTCAGTGATGATATGATCTGTCATGGCTTCCTCGTTCTAATGTGCGTCAGGCTGACTGTTTTTCTGCCAGCTTGATTGTGTCTTTCCCGTAAGCATCGGATTTGGCGATCACGGTTTCCAGGAAGCGTGCAATGGTTTCCTGCTCGGCTTCCGAAAACCCTTCAAGAAGGTGGTCGTTGGTGGCGTGGATAAGCGCATGGCTTTCGCCAGCAATCGCGCGTCCCTTCGACAGCAGCACGAGCTCAAAACTGCGGCGATCCTGTTCACTTGGGCGGCGAGCGATCAGCCCCTTGCTCTCCATCCGGTCCACCAGCCCCGATGTTGCAGCGTTCTTGAGCCCAATCGCGGTCGCCACCGCCCCCATCGTCGCGCCTTCGTTTTTTTCCAGATACAACAACAGCGCGTTCTGTGCGGCTGTGATGCCATGGCGGTCCGCCAGCAGCCGGTCTGCCGCGCGGAACAAGGCCCTGTGGGCCATGTGAATCAGGTGAAAAATTTTTGGTCTGTTCATGTCGACCATCCATATAGTTCGCATCCGAAGCATTTATTTCGTATCCGAACTATATGCCATTTGCAAGCAGGAATTATTGGGCCTGTGTGCTGAAGGATGGGCTGGCTGCGCCGATAACGGCTTTACTGCGGTGCCCCTTCGCGGTATGAAACCGGCAAGCAAACAATGTGAGTACCCTGCCGATGAACAAAGCCGCCTGAGATATCCTGTCCGCCATAGCTGACGGCACAGGCCACCAATATCTGCCACTTTGCAGCAAGGCTTTGTTATGCATCAAAAATACCATCACCCTGACCCAGGCCAGCGCTATCCACTCGCGCACGCCAAGCGCGTTGTCTTCCTCAAGAATGTCGTCTCTGGCGATAACATCGAGGTCGGCGACTATAGCTATTATGACGACCCCAAGGCGCCAGAGGCCTTTCAGGAAAACAATGTGCTCTATCACTATGACTTTGTCGGCGACCGGCTGACAATCGGGCGCTTTTGCGCCTTGGGCACAGGCACCAAATTCATCATGAACGGGGCCAACCACCGCATGGACGGCCCATCAACCTTCCCCTTCCCCATATTCGGGGCAGACTGGGCGGACCATATGCCGCTACTGGCGGGCCTGCCGATGCGGGGAGATACCACCGTGGGTCATGATGTCTGGTTCGGTTTTGAGAGCCTTATCATGCCGGGCGTCACAATTGGCCACGGCGCGATCATCGCGTCCCGATCCGTGGTCACAGAGGATGTCCCGCCGTTTGCCGTCGTGGGCGGCAACCCGGCACGCGTCCTGAAGATGCGCTTCGATGAAAAGACAATCGAAAGGCTTCTGGCCGTCGCCTGGTGGGATTGGCCCATTGAAAAAATCACCCAACATGTCCCGGCCATCATGGCAGGAAGTGTGGATGATCTTGAAAAGGTCTAGGAAACCAGTTTGAGCGACCCGGCTGTCACGCGCCCATTTGGCCCGTCCATGAGCTCGAACGACAGCCGCTGTTCTTCCTGAAGGTCATGAAGGCCTGCTTCCTTGACTGCAGAAATATGCACGAACACATCGTCCCCGCCTTCGTCGGGGGCGATGAAGCCAAAACCCTTGGCTTTATTAAACCATTTGACCGTGCCTGTACTCACGCTGCCCTCACTTGATCAAGTCCGCTTGAAACAAAGACAATTCACCATTTTCAGCCTGCCTCCGTCAATAGTCATTCTTTGCACGAAGGTTTTTCACCGCGTGCGCGTACCATGAAATACAGAGCTTGTTTCTGTATCCACCAGACCTCCCTGAACGCCAGATGGCGTGACCTCCTCTGTGCCCTTTCAGCCCCACCCCTTGGGAAGCTGAGAGGGCTTCTTTTTGGAAAGTGAAACTTTTTCAAAAAAATGCATTGCCTTGACCTACATCAAATCCTCCGCGTGACCACAGCGGTATAAAAAATCTGCCTTCGATGATTGGTGAAGCCCAAGTGGCTTCAGGCATATCAGGACAGTGCGCAGCAGCAATCCATCTCTCCCGCTCCTGTCGCACGTGCCACAGTGGGCCCAGAGCTGCATTTGCTTCCCTAGCAGCTATGGGTAGTGGGGCAACCTGATAGGTCAGCCAATCTTTGGAGGCGGCATCATTGGTGTCCGGTTTTTACGCTCCCCCGCATCGAGCCAGAGGCATCAAGATACTGCCGCATCCTTGAAGGTGGGTATATTGATATCCTCTTTTGTTCCAGATTGAGCCTGTCCCGACTGTCCCGTCGGCGGCAGGCTCAGACTTTTCAGAGCTTGTCAAAACCTGAAGCCATCGACCATTAGAGCTGCGATGGCTGAAGGCAGCCCCACTGTTGCAACCGGAAAACGGAAGCAAATCATAAATTCCTCGCCAAAATTTTCTCGTTTGGTTACATTTTCAACACTTATAACTTGCACACTCAGGGGGAGGCTATCATGGCGAGTTTCAAACGGGCATTGGTTCTGTCGGGCGGCAACGTAAAAGGCGCCTATCAGGCTGGGGCCATCAAGGCACTTTTGAATCACACTTTTGCGGACGGTTCCATGTTCACGCCGGAAGCCATTTATGGCGTATCGGTGGGCTCCATGAACGGCGGCTTCATGGCAGACCGGGCAGGCGCAGCCGTTCTCGCCGGCAAACAGCCGGACTGGCCTGAAATTGGCAACGAGATTGAAGCCTTCTGGCGCGATAACGTCACCAGCTTCGCCTCAATCGGCAAAAAGCGCGGCACGCTTGAGCTGGTGGGCGACGTGCTGTTCGGCAAATTTGACGGCCTGACCACCATGGACGGGGCCGCTGATCTCGCACGGGAAAACATCCGCCCTGATAACCTGCGTGCCAGCCCGGCCTATTATGCCTGCGGCGTCACCAATATGGCGACAGGGGACTTTTTTGAGGCCAGCGTGGAAACATTTGGCGATGACGTGATCGACTATGTAATCGCCTCCACCCGCGAACCGGTCGCGATGCCGCTTATGTGGATCAATGACATGCCCATGGCCGATGGCGGCATACGCAATATCGCCCCGCTGAAGCCTGCGATCAAACGCGGCGCGGAACAGATGGCCGTTATCGCCATGAAGCCGGAACAGATGACACCGGATTATGCCAGAAAGAACTTCCGGAACATCCTGAAGCTTCTGAAACGCACCATCGGTACACTGACAAGCGAGATCATGAACAATGACCTCAATGAAGTTCGAAAGATCAACCATGCCTGCAAAATCGGCGGCCAGGCTATAGCAGCCGGTAAGCGCATCATCGAGTTCGTCGAGATCCGCCCGGAAGACCGGCTGCCGATTGACGTGACCGACTTCGACAGCAAGGACATCCAGGCCTTGATCAAGATGGGTGAGGAAGAAGCCAAGAAGCAACTCGACAAGGGTTGGCTCACCGGCGACGACTGATCACGTTGAAACCAGCCGCCACAGCCACATTTGTGGCGGCTAGTCCCCCTGATAGGTCTGCAACAGATCCCGCAGCCGCGACAGAAGCTGGCTTCGCTGCCTGTCAGACTTGGCGGTCTCTAGCTTACGCCTGAGATCCATGCTCAGGGACGCCAAGTCATTGTGCCAATCCGGCTTTTCAACCGCTGTTGGGTCAAGACGCGGAACCACACGGTTCAGCTTCGGCACCCCTTTACCGTCCTCAAGCGTGTAATCGTCATCAAGTTGCGGCACGATAAGCTGCTCCTCAGGGATACCTGTTTCAACCAGCGCAACCCGCATGGCCTCCAGCGACTGTGCCGACCCGTGGCACAAGAAGATATTTCGCCTAACCGGCAGCCGTTCTTTCGCCCATTCCAGCAGCCCGTTATGGTCGGCGTGCCCGGAATAGGTATCGATCGTACGAATACTTGCCCGCACTTCGATTTCTTCGCCCTGTATCTTGATCCGCTTCTTGCCCCGCTCCAGAAGGCTACCCAGCGTGCCTTCCGCCTGATACCCTACCAGAAGAACGGTGGACTGCGGGCGCCACAGGTGTTCTTTAAGGTGGTGGCGGATGCGCCCGGCATCGCACATGCCAGACGCCGCAAGAATGATCATATTACCCCTGAAACGGGCGATGGATTTGCTCTCGTCCACTGTTTCAGTGAAATGAAAGCTGCTGTGATTGAAAAGCGATCCACCGCCGTCCACATCCTCAAGACTGTCCGCATGGTCGGCAAACACGGAGGTAACCCGGATAGCAAGAGGGGAATCGAGGAACACCGGCACGTGTGGAATTTCGCCGCTTTTCAACAAAACAGCAATATCCAGCAAAAGCTCCTGCGTGCGCTCCACGGCAAACGCAGGGATCACCAGCGCACCATCGCCCTTGAGCGCCTCGTTTATTTCGTGAGCCAGAAGCGTCCTGCGCTCCTTCGGCTTGAGGTCCGTCCGCACACGGCCGCCATAGGTTGATTCCATAAAGAGATAATCAAGCCCGCTCGGGGCATCCGGGTCAGGGTGAAAAAGCTTGTGGTCCGGCCCGATGTCGCCAGAGAAAAGCATGCGTTCCATGTGCCCTTCCTCGTGGGTCACCTCAAGCTCGATCGATGCTGCACCCAGAATATGCCCGGCGTTCCAGAAGCGCACCCGAACACCCTTCAGGTCACACCAGTCTTCATAGTCCACCGTGCGTATTTGCCCCAAACAGGCTTCGACATCCTCACCGGTATAGATGGGCTCCACCTCGTCCCTGCCCCGTTGCCGGTTCCTTCGGTTCAGGCGCAATACTTCCATTTCCTGAATGTGGGCGCTGTCCGGCAGCATGTAGGTCAACAGGTCCCTCGACCCTGCCGTGGTATAAATATTGCCGCGAAATCCATGCTTGGTCAGCTTTGGCAGCAGGCCTGCATGGTCTGTATGGGCATGCGTGAGCAGCACAAAATCGATCTGGGCCGGATCGAAGGGAAAATCACCATAGTTCAGCTCTTTCACCGTTTTCGGCCCCTGGAACATGCCGCAGTCCACAAGGAACTGCAAGTTGGCGAACCGAACCCAGTAACACGACCCGGTCACAGTGCCCGCGGCACCACAGAATTTAACTTTCAGTGTCATCTTTCGGTCTCCCGGGTGAGTGCCTCGGCCAATAGCGGCGCAAGGGATATAGCGTTTGTTGGATGCAGAATACCGTCGCACGATCGCACGCGACTGATGCCCGCACCTTCCAGTTTATCAAGATCGGCGTCGCTGCAGACGGCATGCACGGCCATGGCCTCAACGTGTGAAGCGCCAGCGTCCAGCAACAACCGCGCGCAGGCCTGCATGGTCGCACCGCTTGAGATCAAATCATCGATAATCACAGCGGGACGCCCCCGGGAAACGCTGGCTTCATCCAGGCTTACCCGCACGTCACGGTCACCGAAGCGCTCCTTGCTGGCGACAATAAAGTCCAAGCCTGATGCTTGTGCCGCCGCAGCCACCCATTGACGGGATTCCCCGTCAGGCCCCACCAGCACCGCATTCTTTAGCGCAGGGTCAGCCGCCACAGCGGCCCCGATCAGCGGCGCGGCGGACAGCGAATCTGCTTCCCTTCCAGGGAACACTTGGGTGAGACTAGCCACCCTGTGCAGATGCGGGTCTACGGTGACAATACGGTCAAACCACGGCCCCAGAAGCGGCCCAAGAAGGCGCTGCGTCACTGCTTCGCCCTCATGGAAGGCCTTGTCCTGCCGCATGTAGCACAGGTAGGGGCACACCAGCACCACCCGCGCTGCCCCGCCATCCCTCAGTGCCTGCGCCGCCTGCAACAGATGGATCAGCTTCTCGTTGGGATGATCAAGGCTGGCATACAGAATGGCTGTGTCCTCGCCAGGATGTACCCGCAAAAGGCTCTCCCCATCCGGGAAAGTGTGAATATCAATGCCCTGCATATCGATGCCAAGCTTGTCTGCCAGCAAAGCGGTCGGGGCTTCCTGCCCGGGGTAGACATGCAGCGTCGCAGTCGTCATGCACCGTCCCCAAGCGTATAGCCGTCACCTTCATCGGCGAACTTCTTGGCGAACCCGAAGTCGGATTCGAAGCAGGCGTGGATGCGGTAAAGCGGCTCGCCGGCTTCCACCGTGTCCCCCACTTTCTTGAACAGATCGATCCCGGCGCCGCAATCCATCGGGGCCCCTGCAAGGCGCGCAAGGCGGGCAATGCGGAAGCAGTCTATGCCCACAACCTTGCCGGACCTGGATGCCACGATGTCATGGGTCAGCTCACCGGTGCAGGGAATATCCGTTCGGCGGCCCTGGGCATCAATAATGCGGTTCATGGCCTTCAGCGCTTCGCCGCTTTCAAGAAGCTGGTGCGCGCGGGCATAGCCTGACCCGCCCTTGAGCGCGGGATCATTTTCCAGAAGCGCCCCCGCGAGCTGCAGTGACTTTTCGCGCAGGTCCGCCGGTGCGTCGGCTTTGTTTTCCAGCACCGCCATCACATCGCGCGCCTCAAGAACCGGGCCGATGCCGCGCCCAATAGGCTGGCTTCCGTCTGTTGTCAGTACGTCAACATGCAGGCCAGTTTCCTGCCCAACATATTCAAACAGCTTCCTCAGCCGCATGGCGTCGCCGTGGCTTTTGACCTTGGCGGTTGGGCCAATCGGAATATCGATCACCAAGTGCGTCGACCCCGCAGCCATTTTCTTGGACATGATGGAAGCCACCATTTGCTCGCGCGTGTCGATCGAAAGTGGCCGTTCCACCGAGATCATCACGTCATCGGCGGGCGACAGGTTCACATGCCCACCCCAAACAAGGCAGCCGCCACATTCATCCACCACCTGCTGCATTTCATGCATGGAAAGATCCACCCGCGCCAGAACCTCCATCGTATCCGCCGTACCGGCAGGCGATGTGATGGCACGGCTTGAGGATTTTGGGATCGGCAGCCCATGCGCGGCCACAATGGGCACCACAATCATGGATGTCCGGTTGCCGGGAATGCCGCCGATGCAGTGTTTGTCCACCACCACAGGCGCACGCCACGAAAGCTTGTTCCCAACCTTGGCCATGGCTTTCGTCAGCGCCAGCATTTCAGCAGTCGTCATAAAGCCGGCACAGGCCACAAGGAAGGCTGCGATCTCCATTTCCGAACAGCGGTGCGCGGCGATATCGGAAACAATCTCCTCAAGCTGGAAGGGCTCAAGCGTGTGGCCCAGAATTTTCTTTCGGATATGGTCAATGCTGCGCGGTTGTTCGGCCAGCGCGATGGTCGTCATCTCGCCTTCCGGCATGCCAAGGCGCTCGAACGCCTGCTCTGACAGGCCGAGCTCGTCATCCCCCACGATGGACAGGTCATCAACCACCATCAGGCTGGCCAGCAGCGTCCTGCCGTTGTGGGCTACCTTGATTTTGTTGAAAGCCTGATATTCTTCGGGGCGATAAATGCGACATGTCCTGGCAATAAAGGCCACATTGGCCCCGTAGGTATCAATCGCAACACGCTTCAGCTTCAGCATACATTCCCCCTTGTCATCCCACCTACCATAGGCACTGGCCATATTGCAGCCTTGATAAGCGTCAAGCCATGGCCTGATAATGACACTATATTGCTGCAGAGTGAACCATATGGATAGGCCGGAGGGAACAAGACCGATGAAAGCGATGGTACTGAGCAAACAGGGGAGCCCGCTGACGCTTGAGGAATTGCCTTGCCCCAGTCCAAGCCCGGGGCAGATTCTTATTCGCGTCAAGGCCTGTGCAGTCTGCCGCACGGACCTGCATGTGGTAGATGGGGACCTCAAGTCGCCCAAACTGCCGCTTATTCCCGGCCATGAGGTCATCGGCGAAGTTGAAGCGCTGGGCGAAGGGGTTACCCATTTCCGCACTGGCGACCGTGTTGGCGTGCCCTGGCTTGGCCACACATGCGGCACCTGCACTTACTGCAAAAACGGGCAGGAAAATCTGTGCGACCAAGCCAAATTCACCGGCTACACGCTGGATGGCGGTTTCGCGGACCATATGGTCGCCGACGCGCGCTACTGTTTCCCCATTCCTGACGCCTATGATGATGTGGCAGCCGCACCGCTTATGTGCGCAGGTCTCGTTGGCTACCGCGCTTTCAGAATGGTCGGCGAGGCAGAGCATATCGGCCTATACGGCTTTGGGGCCGCTGCCCATATCATCACCCAGGTGGCCGTTCACATGGGGCGGAAGGTCTATGCCTTCACCAAGGAAGGCGACACACATGCCCAGGCCTTCGCGCGAAGCCTTGGTGCTACGTGGGCCGGCAGCAGCAATGAAGCACCGCCCCACAAGCTGGACGCCGCGATATTGTTTGCGCCCGTGGGAGCGCTTGTCCCGGAAGCCCTCAAGCACACAGACAAGGGCGGCACGGTGGTTTGCGCGGGCATTCACATGAGCGACATCCCCACTATCCCCTACAAGAACCTTTGGGAGGAAAGGGGTATTCGTTCTGTAGCCAACCTGACCCGCGAGGACGGCGAACAGTTCCTGAAGATAGCCCCGACCGTTCCGGTAAAGACAAGCACCCACACCTATGCCTTGAAGGATGCCAACAAAGCACTGGATGACCTCCGGCATGGCCGCTTTGAGGGGGCAGCCGTTCTGGTGATGGACAGCTGATCGGCTGAATGACTGACTGCTTTAGTGACTGGCCATTTTAATGACTGGCCGAGTTACCCTCCCACAGAGAATTTGTGCCGATAGGCTTCAATATCGTGCACCGAAAAAGGCACACCATCGAACGCCAGCCGGCCAGGGTCCTCATTGACGGAATTATCCTGTTCCGCCCCCTGAATACCTCCTGTCTCAAGTGGCTGGAAAACAGTCTCCACTTCCTTTTCAAACCCGGCCTCAGCCTGCCCCCAGCGACGCATCTGTGCCAGAAGCCACAGGGCCCCTGCCTTTGTCGGCATGCAGTCACCACCAAACTCAAGATAGCGGGGGACATAGGTCTCCCCAAAGCCTGGCGCCAATTGAGGTTTGCAGGCCAAGGCCCGCGTCAGCACCTCTGCCGGCACATTCAGATAATCCTTGCTCGCCAGGATAAGTGCCAATTCTTCACGGTTCTCGAGCTGGGCAGCCCATTCCATTCCCAGGGCAATCGCCTGAATGGTGCGCTCGGCCACCTCGCCGTGCCCCTTGACCCAGGCATCACGAAACGCCAGCACTTTTTCAGGACTGTAGGGATAGAGGTCCGCCTTCGTGGCAATGATATGACCAATACCGGCCTCCACCGCCAACTGCCCCCAGGGGTCCCCCACGCAGAAGCTGTCGATCTCTCCGGTCGCCAAGGCTTCCAGCATCCTGGAGCGCGGCACGACAATCAGCTCGACATCCAGGTCAGGATCAAGGCCCGCATATGCAAGCCACGCCCGCACTTCATAATTGTGGCTGGAAAAGGCATGAACAACCCCAATACGGATGCGTCGCTCCCCCCGTGTCTTTCGCTGCAAGGCAACAGCCTTTACCAGAACCGCGCTTTCCGCCCGTGGTCCTTCATATTCGCTGCCCAAGAGCGCTATGGCCTCTTCATACAGCTTGGCAGACACGGTAATGGCATTACCGCCATGCCCCAAAAGAAGCGGAACACGCACCGGCACGCGAAGCCCCGAAATCCCCAGATGCATGGCAAGCGCCAGCGCACCCGGCATTTGCGCGCATTCAAGCTGCTCGAATGCCAGCCCGTCCCGGACCGCACTCCAGGATTTCATCTGAATTGGTTCAAGCTTGATGCCCGCCTGCCGGTCGAACCCCAGTTCCTGGGCAACAATCAGGGGTGCGCAGTCTGTCAGGGCGATATAACCGGCCTTGACTGTTGGATACTCATCAAACGGCATCGCGGCCTCCATCCATCAACTGGGCGTCAAGCTCCATCGCGGTGATGATGCTTTGTGCAATCTCCACTAGCTTGCGGCTCTGCTTCATGGCGGCACCACGCATAAGCTTGTAGGCATCGTCCTCAGAAATCTTACGATGGTCCATCAACAGCCCTTTGGCGCGGTCGATGGTCTTTCTGTCTGCCAGGGCATTCCGCGCGGCGTCCCGCTCGTCGGTCAGGCGCTGGAATGTCTCGAACCGGTTGACCGCCACATCGACAACCGCCTGCACGCGGTCGCGCTTCAGGCCGTCCACCACATAGGCACTGACACCCGCCTCGACAGCCCGGCGGATCATCTCCCCGTCAGATTGGTCCACGAACATAGCGATCGGCTTCTTGACCGACTTGGTCACCTGAAACATGCCCTCAAGCGTATCCCGGTCAGGATTCTGGAGGTCGACAATCACCATGTCAGGCGCCAGCGCGGCTATGCGCTGATGCAGGTTCGTGGTGCTCTGGATCGTTACCACATGGGTGTAACCCGCCTCGACCAGCGCCTCCTCCAGAAGCATCGCTCGACCAGGATCTTCATCAATCACCAGAATGTTCAAGTCTTTGTCTGCCATATGTGTCGGTCTCTTTGTTTGCAGCTGCGCTGCTGTTCTATGTACGCTCAACTCGGACAAACGGGCCGGTGGTTACTGACGCACAAACCTCGTCTGACAGCCCTGTCATTCCACTTTGATTACAGCAAGCGGTATGCCAGAATCAGAAAGCCCGCGGGTTTTCGGAGAGCCCGGCATACGACCACCCGGCAAAAACCCGCTAAAATGCTGACTTACCTAGAAAAACACATAGTTTAAGAGATGACTGGATGGACTTTTCAGGCAACGAAAACACCGTCTGACGCACGAATATCCGCCGTAAAATGGGAGCAGCGCCGGTCGGGGCGTGATCAATATTTAATCACTGTCTATTTTGAAATCACATCAAAAGGAACGGTGCCAGATAAGTTAGGGGCGAGGTCTTAAATAAAGACCTCGCCCCAGGGAAACGGCAGTGGAAGGATCTGCACCCACCGGACCTGTCACTTACGTGACATTTGGGAAGGAAGGGAAGGGAAAGTCAGTGTGTGCAGACTGCCGCGGTCGAACTCCCTTAACTTTCTTGGAAGGCGTAAACCACCTTGTAGCGCTTACCGGTCACGGCAACCGGCTCACCCGCATACACGGCTGGCTCAAAACGGAATTGCTCGATCGCCCGAAGTGTCGCCCGCTTGAACAGGGGGCTTGGGCCGTCATCGACGATTTCGGCATTCAATGGCATCCCTTTTTCGTCGATATCCAGCTCCACAATCACCCAACCTTCACGGCCAATGGCTTTTGCGTGGCTGGGATATTCTGGTGATACTGCCTTGATTACCTTGGGAAGGGCATCAGGCTTCACACCAGCCATACCGGCAACCTCAAGCGTATCCGGACCTGTAACAGGGCCTGTGTTGCTGACAGCTTTAGCCGGAGCGGCAGCAGCCATAACAAGACCAAGTGACAGAGCAAATGCGCTCAGGGAAAAAGTTTTCGTCAGGCTTTCAGTTTTCAGTACAGATTTCATGTCAATCTCCATTGGATTCATCTGAAGCCTCGTGGCAAACGCATTATGTTAGGGAGGTACGATTGCGCTGAGGCCAAATACACCATGCAAACCTGCAGCGGTCAGACACGATGCTATGTAAACTCAACCCTTCGATGGATCGGAGATTTGAACCGTCTGCTGTGGCGGCTCACCCTTATAAAAGCAACCTGTGTGCCAGTTATTTTTCTCGCCCTGAGAAAAACACATATTTTTAATAACCAATTGAAATTATTATCATTATTATTTTCCTTCTCTTTTTTTGTGCCAGTAGAGCGGCATAAGTTTCATAAAAGCTTCAACAACCGTTGAGTAATTTTTAGGCAGGCGTTCACACAACGCCTAATTAAGAGGCAGGTTAGAGAAGCTATCTTGAGCAGTCTTTGTGTTGCAGACTTTATTGAACAGATGAAATCTGGCTAAATGGCAGCGCATAAACACACACGGATCGTTCATGGATTTTTCCTTCACCAAAGAAGCCTGGCCCATCGCTGGCACCTTCACCATCTCGCGCGGGTCAAAAACCGAAGCGATGGTTGTCACCGCCAGCGTTCACCATGAAGGCCGTACCGGGCGCGGTGAATGCGTGCCTTATGCGCACTATGGTGAAACTGTGGAAAGTGTGATCGCAGCGCTTGAACGCGCTTCGAAAGACCTGCACTCACCGGCGGACCACAGCAGACTGCAAGCCCTTATGCCAGCGGGTGCCGCCAGAAACGCCATGGACTGCGCCTTATGGGACCTGCGGGCCAAACTGGTCGGCAAGCGCGTCTGGGATATGCTTGGCTTAGCTGAGCCCAAACCTGTAGCAACTGCCTTCACGCTATCGGTCGCGGCACCGAGCGAAATGCGCGAGAAAGCCAAAGCCAATGGGCACCGGCCACTCCTGAAGCTCAAGCTCGCAGGCGATGATGACCTGGACCGTGTCCGTGCGGTGCGCGAAGGCGCCCCTGACGCCGCCATCATTGTGGACGCCAATGAAGGTTGGCAAGAAGATCACTACCGGGCCCTTGTGCCCGCCCTTAAAGACCTGGGCGTTGCAGCCATTGAGCAACCCTTCCCCGCTGGTGCCGAGGAAATGCTGGCATCGCTCCAGCGTCCCATCCCCGTGATTGCGGATGAAAGCTGCCACACGGCTGCGGACATCCCGCGCCTGGCCACACTCTATGACGGCGTCAACATCAAACTGGACAAGTCAGGCGGTCTGACCGAAGCGCTCAAGATGCGTGAAGAGGCAATCAAGCATGGGCTTCAGATCATGGTCGGCTGCATGGTTGGAACGTCGCTCGCCATGGCGCCCGCCATGCTGCTGACCGCCGGCGCCAGCTTCGTGGACCTGGACGGCCCGCTTCTTCTTGCCCGCGACCGAGAGCCGGGACTGACGTTTAAAGGCAGCACTGTCAGCGCCCCACCAGCGGCGCTCTGGGGATAAAAAAAAGCCGCGGACAAGCCGCGGCAATAAGTATGATGCTTTATAGAAACACTAGCGATCCTAAGCGCTTAGGCTGTGCGGTCAACCAATTTAGGCCTGTTTCACAAATGTTTAAAAAGACTGCAACAAAGCACCTGCCCAAGCGCCCAATTGTTACAGTTTTGATATCACTTACAGCCGATCAACCCAATCACAGGCAGTACCGCAGACCAGCCGTCAGCTGTTTCAATCGACACCATACCTGATGGCAGCTTCAGTCCCTGCTGCAAACTGCGCTTCGCTTCAGGCGTTACTGTGACATCCAGCGCGAGGTCTGCCGTTTCGAAAGACTGGCTTTCGAAATATTCCAGCGCGATCCGCCCCTTTTGCGACATCCGCCTCATGGGGCTCTCGACCCCATCAATCATCATGACCGCAGAGCCGTCAGATTTCTGGAAAAATACCAGCGGCGCATCATCGCGCTTAAGCCACAGGAACAGGCCGCATTCCCCAGCCGCCAACGATTGCGCGGGCAGCACGCTGAACCGGGACAGCACTTCGTCACTGCCAAGTGGCTGTACAGCCATTTGAGGTTTATTAGCCACGCGGCTTTCTGGCGGCGTGCTGCCGGTGCTCGTACAGGCCGGGAGGCTGAAAGCCAGAACGCAGAGCGCGAGCCGGTTGAATTTGGTCATAGAAACATATCCAATTCAAATTGCGCGCCCAAACTGCCGTCTGCCCTTGGGGTAAAACTGTAACGCGACAGCAACTGGCGCAGTTCATCAGGTATGTCCGCCCCTGCCGCCGGTGTCAATGTTGCCGACAGGGGCTGCGCGCTTTCACGGCCAATATTACCGTCGATGGCAATGTCCAGCCCCTGCATGGTACCGCGCATCATTACCTGCATCTGCCCGTCCCGGCAAACCAGCTGTCCCGTCAGCACCAGGCCTTCAACCCCAAACCCGCGCTCCAGAATATTGCTGCGCATATCGGCAGCCCCTTCCAGGCAACGGCCACCGGCCGTAACCCGGAATGATCCACCGGTCAACCGAAGCGCACCGGACATCCCTTGCTGCCCCAACCGGGCTTTGGCATCCAGCATCATGTCAAGGTTGCTGATCTGATGGCCGCCGTCAGTCTTCCAGCGAAAACCGCCTTGCAGATTACCGCCAGATAGTTTGATATCTGCCTCGGGCGCCCCCAGAAGAAGTGACAGTCGGCTGATGGAAAAAGCGGCATCGCCAAGCGGCTGGCCCAATGCAGTCACCTGCCTGAGCTTGCCTTGCCACATCGTTCCTTCTGTACCACTGTAGGCGATACCTGCCGGCGTACCAAGCACGGGGATCACAACACTTGCCGGCACGCGAACAATCGCGAACAACAGGAAGACAACAAGCCCGGTAAGGAACAAAGCTCGCCCAGACATCACGCGCCCCTGAACTCTAGCTGCACCCGGACACGGCCTTCAGCCGAAGTCTTTTGTGCCAGCACTTTCACGGGCGCGATGCCATGCGCTGAGCCAAGCTCCTGCAGCCAGCGGAAAAAGACAGCTGAGGGCACGCTTTCCACCCAGACAGTCAGGGCCCCGTCAGCGCCAGGCTGTAGGCGGCTGATGGCAACCCCACTGTCCCGTGCGGTTTGTGCCACTGCAACCCTGAGGGATTCCTTAGCGCCTGGGCGGCCCGGCTTGGTACCGCGCGCGGCTTCAACTTCCGCTGCACCCTGGGCGATCTGCTGGTATACAGCCTGGGCACGCTTGAGCGCACTTTCGCTTGTCCGCTCGTAGGCGACGAGAGGACGAACAAGAGCAAAATACCCAAACACAAAAACCGCCAACGCGCCGGCGATGGTCACCATGGCCCGTTCCCGCGCCGTCAAGTTTTGCCAGAACTCGGTCATACACGCCTCCTGATCGTCAGTTCCGAAGAAACGCGTGCGCCTTCAGTGCGGCTACTGCCTTCCGTGACAACAAGGCCCTTTTCAGCCAAACGCGTCTTAAAGGCCTCGCCCTTGGCAAAGGATGCAAAGGTCACTGTCAGCACCAGGGTGCTGCGCTCACCGTCAAACCGCACGCCTTCAAACATGGTGCTGTCGTCACCGGCTAGGGCATCTGCGGCCAAGCTGGACAGGATCATGAACTCACCGCCGCCCTGCTGGCGTACGTCCTGCACCGCCCGGCGCATTTGCGCCTCCATATTCACCACTCGGCCAACATTCGGCAGCGCTTCACTGAAACGCTCTTCGGCCTTGGCATACAGCGTATCGGCCCTATTGAAATTGTCCGTCGCGGCATAAAGACTTGCGCCGATCCACACCATCAGGGATGCCGCAGCAAGAAGCCCAGCGCGGCGGAAGAAGATGACCCAGTCAGCAACCCCAGATCGCGGGCTGAACGCCCCCTGCAACAGGTTGCCTTCCGCTGCCTGCGCATGCACCAAAAGCTCTTCAAATTCGGCATCAGGCATCTGCTTTGACGCCGCGCCCGCTTCTCCCAGCATTGCCGCTGCCAAGTCAGCCTCAACAGAAAAGCCTGTGCCGTCGCTGATGCGCGCAACAACGAATTCACCAATCTTGGCGGCAACAGCGCCCTCCTCTGGCACCGGCAGCAGCATATAGTCTGGCACCACCGCGCGCACCGGCAGGCCATGAGCACCAGCAAATCCAAGGGCGGCCTGCAAAACGGATCTTGCCATCACACCAACAAGGCGCTCGCCTGTCTCGGCCTCCCGCGTGCCCATCAGGGCAAAATGACGTTCTTCCTGCGCCAGCGCCAGCCTGCCATCCAGAAGCCCGGGCAGAATTTTCATCAGCTTCGCGTCGGGAAAATCCGGAACCGATATCCGCTGACTTGCAACTTGGCCACCGGGGATAACCAACACGGTGTCTGCGCCCGCCTTTGACGCGAGAGCCTCTGGGGCAATCCTGCCGCGCAGGGCACCACCATCCACCAGCAGGGCCTCACCCACCGGCAGACCATCATGGCCCAAGTTTATGACAAGGGTTTCACTCATTGAAATACTCCAAAACGGTGGCTGGCCACATGGGCAGCCCCGTCATCATTCAGCCAGATTTCGCTTGTCAGGCGGCTGATCCCGTCATGAAAGCGAACCCGAACCTGGCTCACCACCCGCTGCGGCTTCACCGCAGTCTGGGCGCGTATGTCCTGTTCAACTGCCTTGCCTTCAAACGCGCGTTCGAAATAGAAATCGGCGATATCCGAATAACCGCCCGAGGGCCGTGTGGCGATCAGCCTGGATGCGAACTCTAGGCTTACGTTCGGCCCAAGAATAGCCGCCAGAAGCGGTGCATCTGCCAGGCGCAGCACATTCACGTTCAGGACCGTATCGGCCGTATTGTCGCGGGCACAAAGATGCGCCCCCACGCGAGCCAGGACCTCGGGCGTATAGCCCTTCACCAGGCGAAGCTCCGTCAGGTCCCGAACCAGTGTATTGGCGGTTCTGTATGGCGTATCGAGCGCCGCATAGTCATAGTCTTCCGCCCCCTGAAGGACAGGGCGCGTGTCGCTATCGATCCAGTCAACCAGCGCGCCAGTCAGCCCCACTGCTTCGCGCTCGGCAAAACCAAGATGAAGCAGAAGGCGGCCATACTGCGCCATGGCCCGCTCGTCCGCCTTGTACCCGCCGCTACCGGCCTTGGACACAAGGCTGTTCACATTGAAACAGTTGCTGGCATCGCTGATCACGCCTTCGATCTGGCCGCCGTCGATCGGATAGGAAACCACTTTGGCCTCCTCCAACCTCGCCTTCGCTTTCCACAGCTTTTCCGCAGCGGTTAGTGCCAGCTGTTCGCCGCCTAGGGCATAATAGCGCGCCTGCTCGAACATCCGGCTTGCCGTATGCCGTTTGGTCATGAAACCAAGCGCGTCAAAGCTGATCGCCATGCCCGCCGCCATAATGGACACCAGCAGCATAACGGTTACCAGCGCCGCGCCGCGGTCTTCCCGCAACCTTTTCAAACTCACGCGCGGCATCATGCCTGCCCTCCAACCAGAAGAACAAATCTCAGGCTTCGGCCATTCGCCATCTGAAACGACAGTTCAGCCAGATTCGGCAAGGGCTTAAGCGCCACCTCTGGGCGCCATTCCTCAATCCACTGGCCCTCGCTTTCAAAGCGAAGCGCCATGGCTTTCACACCTTCAAGCATGACCCGGTCGCGGGGCTTATTGGCTGTTGTAATGTCTGTGCGTTTGAAAGTGCGGCGCACCAGCTTGTCACCTTCCAGCACATAATCCACACGCTCGAGCGCGCTTTCACCTGTGTCCAGCACCGCCCGCATGCCGCCGCCGCGTACAAGGCTCAGTTTCAGGCCGTCCGGCAGATAGGCGCTGCCAGTGAAACCGCGAACTTCGCCCATTTCCATTCGGGCTGGCCGATCAAGCGCCGCCAAAAGGTCGGCCTTTATCACTTCCCGCGCCAGCGTGATTTCCGAAACCCGCCCATCAGCCGCCTGAAGCATCTCCCGGCCGCTTTGGTAACTGGTCAGCAGCGCAACGCCTGCGGCACTCACCAGCGCGAAAATAAAGGTCGCCACCATGGTTTCGACCAGGGAAAAACCAGCATCATTTCGGATACGGAATAACATTATTCAGCCCTCCGAAATCCGGTCAGGGCCGCAAGCTCGCGTCCCTCGTCCGCGGCTCGCACAGAGACCTGAACCAACATCAGGTCGCCGCCGTCAGCAGGCCGCACAGTCTGGCGCCATTCAAAGGCCACGCCCATCTGGGTTTCCTGACCAGTGGTGATGCCGGAAAGTGGCGGATTTGTTTGCCCAAGCACAGTGGCCAAACGGTTGTCCGCAACCGTCGCAGCGAGTGCACGATACTCCACCGCGCCGGTCATGCTAATGGCCTGGGTCTGATGTTCGAGGAGCGACACGGCGGCGAGCGCAAGGATCGCGACCGCAACCAGCAGTTCCACAAGGGAAAATCCGTCTTCTCTTGCGGTATCAACCATCGGTCTTCACCTCAAAAGGGCCCAATTGGGGCACAGTCATAGTGCCCTTTTTCGCCCCTGACGCCAGCGTAAGCGTAAAGGCCGGCTTTTCACCCGTGGGCAGGAAATAGACATGGGCCTGCAGATCCGTGTCAGCGACATCCACTACTGCCCCTTCGACCGTGATATCCAGAAGCCGCGCATCGCCAAAGCTGGCGCTGCCCGCATCAATGGTCGCATCCGACGGCACCCAGCCACTGTCTCCGAGGACCAACAGGTCCATCCCCGTATCCGAGAAATGCACCCCCATTACCTGGCCCGTAATTACGGCCTGGCGCTCCACCGCCACCATCAGGCGACCGGTGCGGGACAGCGTGTCCAGAAGCCTGTCATCCCTTGAGGGCATCGCCAGCACAACGGCGCTCGTCATAAGGCCGATGATGGCCACAACGACCATCACTTCCACCAAGGAAAAGCCTTTATCGGAACGCCAGTTACGCACGGGATCAGCCTTCCTGTTCGGTCCAGTTGCCGATGTCGGCATTCAGGCCTTCACCGCCCGGACGGCCATCCGCGCCGTAGGAGAAGACATCAAACCGGCCGTGTTCGCCCGGAATGAGATACTGATAGGGGTTGCCCCACGGATCACGCGGCAGGCCCTTGATATAGCCTTCGGTGCGCAGGCCACCTTTTGGCGCCCTGGCCAGCACGTCAATGCCTTCTTCAAGGCTTGGGTAGCTGAGCGTGTCCATCTTGTACATCTCAAGCGCCTGGGAAATGGTCTGCACATCGGCGCGCGCCTTTTCCACCATGGCCCGGTCCTGGCTGGGGAGCACATTCACCACAACAACAGTGGTCAGGAGGCCGATGATCACAATCACCACCATCAGTTCAATCAGCGAGAAGCCATCCTCATTGCGCGCAGACGCCTTGAAGGCCGCTTTCAGTTTGGTCCAGACCTTGTTCATCACGGGTCTCCTTACATCAACACGAGGCTGTTCAGCCTCAGGATCGGCAGCATGATTGAGAGCACAATGGCCCCGACAATGCCGCCCATAAAAATCACGATCATGGGTTCAAGCAGGCTGAGTGCCGACTTGGTAAACCCGTCGAATTCGCTTTCCAGATAGTCTGCTGACTTGTGCAGCATCAGCCCCAACTGGCCGCTGCGTTCGCCAGCCGCCGCCATATAGCCAAGCATGGGCGGCAGGCCGTCAACCGCCTTCAGGGCAGCTGCCACGCCCTTGCCTTCGCGAACCTGCGTGCCCGCAGCATCAAGGCGCATGCGAATCTGCGCGTTTTTCACTGTCTGGGTTGCCGCTGTCATTGCCTCCAGCACCGGGCTACCACCCTGCACCAGTGTGCCGAAGGCGCGTGCGAACCGAGCACCGTTGACCGCGCGCACCAGCTTGCCGACAAGCGGCAGCCTGAGAAGCGCGCCGTGAACCGACAGCCGAACAGGCGGCCGCCTGAGCGCAAGCACACTGCCCACGACCAAAAGCACAAGCCCAAGCAACAGCCACAGGCCGTAGCTGGTGAGGAAGTTGCTGACGCCCACCACAATCTGGGTGAGCATGGGCAGGTCACTGCCGAAACTGTCGAACTGGGCGACCACCTTGGGCACCACGAATATCATGAGCGCTGTCACCACGCCCGCTGCCACTGTCATCAGAACTGCGGGATAGATTAGCGCGCTTTGCACCTTGGCTTTGGTTTCCTGGGCTTTTTCCCGGTGGTCTGCGATGCGGGCAAGCACGGTACCCAAGTCGCCCGACGCTTCACCCGCCGCCACCATGGCACAAAAGAGGGTGTCAAACGTGGCGCTTTCAAGCCCCATGGCAGCCGAAAGGCGCATGCCTTCCATCACATTGGCGCGCACGCGCGTGATGACGTTGCGCGTGGCTGGTTTTTCCGCCTGTTGCGCCAGTGCGGCCAGGGCTTCCTCAACCGGTGAGGCAGCCTGCACCATGGTGGCCAGCTGGCGGGTCAGGAGCGCCAGGTCTTTCTGGCTGATCTTTTCAGTGCGCAAAAACTGCGTAAGCCGGATGCCACCTTCAGCACCGGCCTTTCCGCCGCGGGCGGGCCGCAGGTCCGTTGGATAGAGCGCCTTGGCCATCAGGCGCTGGCGGGCATCGCCTTCACCGTCTGCCGTAATGGTGCCGCGCCGGCTTTTGCCCGCGCCGTCAAGCGCCGTATAATCATACGCCTGCACCTGGGGCCTCCTTCACGCGCGAGACGCGCATCACTTCTTCAACGGTGGTCACACCCTTCATCACCAGCGCCCGACCGCTTGCTGAAAGCGTGTCCGCATTCCGGAACGCATGGTCTGCCATATCGGCTTCGGACGCGCCGTCCTGGATCATGCGCTGCAGTTGGTCGTCTATCCGCACCAGTTCATAGATGCCAACCCTGCCGGAATAGCCCTTGCCGCCACATGACGGGCAGCCCACGGGCTCAAAAAGCGTTGCAGCTTCGGACGCCTGCGCACCCAACTGTTCCCGGACCAATGCCTCATTGTGGGCTGGCTTCTTGCAATCGCCGCACAGCTTCCTGACCAGCCGCTGCGCAAGAATACCCTTGACCGTGGACGCCAGAAGGAAAGGTTCCACGCCCATGTCGCGCAGACGAGTAATGGCCGCCACAGCGCTGTTCGTGTGCACGGTGGAAAGCACAAGGTGGCCGGTCAGCGATGCCTGGATGGCCATCTCAACCGTTTCCATATCCCGGATTTCACCAACCATCACCACGTCAGGGTCCTGCCTGAGGATGGCCCGAAGGCCAGAGGCGAAGGTCATGCCCACCTTGGTGTTCACCTGCGTCTGGCTGACACCGTCAAGCGCATATTCCACAGGGTCTTCAACCGTCATGATATTGCGGCTCTGGTCATTCAATAGCGCAAGGCTGGCATAAAGCGTGGTGGTCTTGCCCGACCCGGTCGGGCCTGTAACCAGAATGATGCCGTTCGGCTCAGCCAGCAGGTCCCGTATGCCGGCATGCACACTTTCCTGCATACCCAGGTCTTCCAGCGTCAGTTGCGCGCTTGAGGCATCCAGAAGCCGGAGCACCACCCTTTCGCCGTGCCGCGACGGCAGCGTGGATACCCGCACATCGAAGGTGCGGTCCCCCAGCTTGAGCGAAAGCCGTCCGTCCTGCGGGATGCGTTTTTCCGCGATATCAAGCCGGGCCATAACCTTGATGCGTGACACCAGATATGGCGTCAGCCGGGCCGCCAAGCTGGCAACCTCGTTCAGCACACCGTCGATACGAAGGCGCACAGACAGGCGGTTTTCAAACGGTTCCAGGTGGATATCCGACGCCTTGGTCTTGACCGCTTCCGCAATCAGGCTGTTGATCAGGCGGATCACCGGCGCTTCGTCTTCGCTGGCCAAAAGGTCTGCCGCTGCAGGCATGCCTTCAAGCGCGCTGTCGAGGCTTTCGGCAGGCATGTCACTGTCGATACCTGCATCAATGCCCTCAACTGCATGCATATCGGAAAGCATGGCATCGAACGCCTTCTTGTCCATGCTGGAGACATTCAGGGGCCGTCCAGCGACACGCCGCACTTCGGCAAGCATCATCGGGTCCGCGCCTTCACGCAGGGCGACTTCAGCCGCACCGTCCAGCATTGCTGTCACCGCAATGCCGTGATCGCGGGCGAACATATAGCGCAGAAATGGTGCCTCTTTTTCAGCCATGAGCCAGTTACCTCTCAGCCCCTTTGCCCATCACTTCTTCCACCAGAAGGTCCAGCGACAGACCGGTTTCCGATGCCGCCTGCTGCGCCCGCATATAATTGTATTTCTTGGCAGTCAGCGCCTCTGCGTCACCTGCTGACCGTACAATGGTCGGACGCAGGAAGATCATCAGGTTGCGCTTGGAGCGGCTTTTGCTGTCAGACCGGAAAGCACGACCGAGAAGCGGGATATCGCCCAAAAACGGCACCTTGTCGACTGACACGCTTTCGTTTTCCTCAATCAGGCCACCCAGCACGACAATCTCACCATTCTGAACGCGCACAGTTGTCTGGATTTCGCGTTTGTTGGTGATCAGCTCATTGGCGCCTGTTGTCCCTGCGATGGACGAAATCTCCTGGCGGATCATCAGGTGGATTTCCTCGCCCTCGTTTACTTGCGGCGTGACCTCAAGCTTCACACCCACATCCTTACGTTCGATCGTTGTGAAGGGGTTGGTGCTGCTGCTTGTCAGCGTCTGGCCCGTGGTGATCGGGATTTCCTGGCCGGAGAGGAAGCTGGCGGTCTCATTGTCCATTGCCATGATCGACGGGGTCGAGAGGATGTTGCTGCCGTTGTCCTGCTCAAGCGCGTTGAGAATGGCGCCGAAAATTGTGCCGCCGTCCGTTTCGCCCGCGATACCGAGACCGAAACCGGAGAAGCCAAGGAGAGATTCCACAGCCGCGGCGCTTGCGAGGTCTTTTGCGGACGTGCCGTCGCCGTCACTGTCGTTCAGTTGCAGCGCGCCTGTAAGCGCCAGGATATTCGGCGCCGTGTTGGAATAGTTGGCCACGGTGAATGGAATGTTGCTGCTCTTGCCGCCCGCAAGAATATATTGAACGCCCAGATCCTTCGCCGCTCCTTCCGAGACTTCCACCACGATCGCTTCCACCAGCACCTGCGCCCGCGGCACATCCAGCATATGGATAACGTTGGCGATGCGCTGCTGCATTTCAGATGAGGCATTGATGACGATGGCGTTGGCGCCCGAGTAGGCAGAGATCATGACATCGCCGCCGGCATTGCCCTCGCGCCCCGTCATGGAGCGGGTCACGGCCTCCAGCATCGGCAGCATTTTTTCCGCCGTGCCGTAGCTGAGCTGCACTACACGCAGGTCCCCGCGGGAGGCATTGTTGGCGTCCAGCTCCTTCAGGACCGGCAGGAAAGTATCGATAACATCCGCGGGACCTTTAAGAACCAGCGTGTTGCTGCTGTCGAGCGGTAGCGCCGTCAGCGACTGGGTGACATTGTCGTCAAAGCCCGGCTGCGTGGCCAGCTTGACAGCGATATCTGCCATCTCGGATGCGCTGGTGTTTTCAAGCGCCAGCGTGCGGATCACGGAATGGTCGATATCCAGGGTGGCTACCAGCTTGGCGATGCGCTCAAGATTGTCAGCAAAGTCTGTCACGATAACCACGGGCGTGCCCTTGCGGGCAAACACACGACCCTTCTTGAAGGAAAAGGGCTTGATGGCCGCCTGCACCGCCAGCGGGTCGGCATACTTCAGCGTGAAAACCTGGGTTATCAGCAGGTCGCCCTTGCGGGCCTCGTCCACCGGGCCCGCGTCTTGGGCCGCGACTTCGTCCGGCACCACCTTGAAGGCGCCTGAGGCTGTCGGGACCAGGGTAAAACCATTAACCTTGAGTGCAGACAGGAAGGTCTGGAACACGCCCTCAATAGTGACCTGTTCAGTGGAGACCACATTGATGGTACCGCGCACACGTGGGTCGATGATGAATGTCTTACCGGTAATGGTGGCAATATCATCGATGAAGGCGCGGATTTCGGCATCACGATAGTTGAGCACATGGCCCTCCGCTGCCAACGCTGTCGGCGCGAAAGGCACCGCAGCCAGCATCAATGCCCCGACAAGCGGCCTCATGAGCCATTGAGCATTCTTAAAAACTTTCATGATCCAAATTCCCTAGAGCCCCAGGCTGAGACTGCGTGTCTCGCCCCGGCGTTCGATGGTGAGATCGATACGGCGGGCACCTGCCAGCTCTTCGCCGATCTCTGAAATACGTTCAAATGAGTTGAGCGGCTCGCCATTGGCTGCCAGCAGGATATCCCCACCTTCGAGGCCAAGAGCCGCTGCCGCCTCGGGCATATCTCCCGGCAGGCGAAAACCGATGATTCGCCGGTCACGGCGCACGGGCTCAAGCTGCAGGTTCGCCAGATAGCTGAGTGCGCCGCCAGTGGCGCGTGAGCTTGTTGCGGTCGGGCCGGATGCCGCAGCCATGGGCCGCGCTGCGCGTTCACCCTGCGGGCGCAGGTAAACCGCTTCCAAGCTGCCGGAGCGGATGATTTCAAGCCGGTCTTTATATACGCCTGCCAGCTTCACACCCGGCGATATAATGTCACCCACACGGACAACCTGTTGGCTACCGTCTTGGGTTTTGACAATGGCGCTGCCTTTGCCGTCGCCCATTGCACGAAGGCCAAAAAGTTCAAGCTTGAGGCTGCTTTCCGGTGCCGCTTCCACGGCGGAGACGGCGCTTATTTCCGGGACGGCGCGAAAGAAGGGATCGAAGCCGGTCAGCATGCCGGTATCGGCATCTGAGTGCGCATTTTGGGCGCGCGATGCTATTAAGGGCTGCGCCGATGGTGTCTGTTCGGGTTCCATGATTCGGAACATCAGGCCGGATGCCTGATAGGCAATCAGAATCACCAGACAGAGCTCAAACGCCAAAATCCCCAAACGCAAGGCGCGGGGCTGGCGGGACACAGGTGTCACCTGTCTTTTTCCATGTCCATACGTGTCCATGAAACTAGTACGTCTCCAAAAAGCATCATCATTCGTTTTTTTTGTGCCGGCATCTTTGCGCCGTTTTGTTGCACTTTTTTTGCGGTGGCCGATTTTTCGTGCTCACCAAGGCCCGCCGCCGAAGCGACGGGCCGATTTTTCGGTGTTAGAACTTGTATTTGAAGCCAATGCTGAAGGTGCGACCGATTTCGTACCCTTCGGTGATAACACCGTCCTGCACGTATTCGATTTCATCACCAAGCAGGTTTCCTGCTTCGAGACTCACTTCAAGGATGTTGCTACCCACTTCAAACTCGCGGCTGTAGACAAAGTCCAGAAGGAGCGGTGGGTTTTCATATTCGTCACCCGCGCCAAACACACCCAGGAGCGCCTGACGGCGGCCGGTGTAGTTCAGGATGAGGGACATATTGTCCACGTCACCGCGCCAGCCAAGCTGCGTGTTGGCAAGCCATTTGGACTGGCCCTGGAAGGTACGAACTGCGTTCGTTACAACGCCCAGGTCAGCGGTCGCTGTCACAGTTTCAGAGTCGATATAGGAACCGTTAGCGCGAACATAGAACTCGCGGCCATAAAACTCCCAACCAAACCAATCCTGCACATCCAGGATTTTTTCGACTTCAACCTCGATACCCTTCAGCTCACCGGATTCACCGTTCACGTAGGTGATCAGGCGGCCTTCACCAAGGGCACGGCTGCTGCGCTCGATCGGGTTGGAAAACTTCTTGTAGAAGGCACCAATCGTCAGGCTTTCACCCGGCGCGAAATACCATTCGAAGCGAGCGTCATAGTTGTCGATTTCGGCAATCCGCAGTTCAGGGTTACCCTGTACGGAAATGTTCCGCTCGTCATCCAGGAAGCGGGCCGTTGAAAGCTCGCGGGCTTCCGGGCGGTTCACTGTTTGGCTGTAGGCGAAACGGATCTGCATGTTGTCGACGATTTCATAAGTCATCGTCGCGGCAGGCAGCCAATATTCGCCCTTCTGGGTCACAAGAAGCGGATCAAGCGTAATACGGTCAACCGTATCAATCACCTGCTCGCTGTTCTCATAGCGCCAGCCAAATGCGAACCGAAGGCGTGGGCTGATTTCGATATCCGCACCCAAGTACCCCTGGATATTTTCGAACTGCGCGGAATAGAAGTCAGACGCATCGAAAATCTCGGTCAGCGTAATGCCGCCTGGGCGGATGTTGCCTGGGCCGAAGATGATCTCAGGCGCCAGCGCCCGCAGGTCTGTGCTGATACCCGCCGGGAAGGCGAAGTTATAGCGCACCAGACCGAAGCTACGGTCTTTGTCCTGATAGGTGAAACCACCTTTGACGTCAGCCAGGAAGCCGCCGATATACATCGGCTGAACGAAGTCCAGGCCGAACTCCATGGTTTCCTCATCAAGGGCGTTATAGACGGTGGTGTTACTGTCTGTCCGCGCCAGGATCAGGTCGGCGTCAAGCTGTGGGTTATACTCGTACGTGGTATCGCGGCGCAGGGGCACATCCCGGTCGGAACGGGAGATGTTGGCGCGCCAGTTGATTTTCGTGGTCTGGAACGTGTCGCTATCGCCGAACAGATTGACATAATGCTCACCCGTCAGCTGGTTGGTCCAGACCTGGCTTTCGATCCAGTCGATGAACGACCGGGTCCGGAGCGCGTCTTCCTGTGCAAACTGACCTTTTTCGATCAGCGCCCGCTTGCTGCTATCGCGCAGCACCGTACCGGTGAAGTTGATCGAGTGATCAGCGTTGAATTCATAACCAAGCGACAGGATACCATTGAGCGAGATATCAGTGTTGGACTGACGCACACCGCAACCACTTACATCTTCGCCGTCAAATTCAGGCATGTCGCACACTTCAGGAGCGGCGTTCGAGCGGATAACCGGACCAGCGTTTGACGTGGTCACCGTGCGGCGAACACCGTCACGGTGCCGCTGGTTGATATCGTAAGTAACAGCGGTGAAGAAACCAAACGCGCTTTCGTCACCAACATCATAGCGGTTACCCCACACCAGGTCGAAACCGGCGCCTGGATAAAGCGGTTCGCTGTCGATGGACCAGATGTTCGGGATCGCTTCGCCTGCGGCTTCCAGCTCTTCCGGCGTCAGGCTTGCGAGCGTCACATCCTTCAGGAGCTCTTCCGGAATGTCGCGGCGGGAGCCACCAAAGCCGAAGATTTCGGACCCAGTGCCATCGTAGTTGAGGCCCGTCTTGCCGGTTGCTTCAGTGTTGTATTTGCCTGAGATGCCGATTTCCAGAACGAAGTCGTCAGGAATGGCCTTGGTGCGCAGGTCAATCACACCACCACCGAAATCAGCAGGGAATTCTGGTGAATAGGTTTTCTGCACCAGAACGGATGAGATCAAGCTGGTCGGGAAGATGTCAAGCGGGACAACCCGGCGCAGCGGGTCCGTGCTCGGGATGCCCGAACCGTTCAGGAGAGTTGAGGAGTAGCGGTCACCAAGACCACGAACGTACACATAGCCGTCACGCGTCCGGGAAAGGCCCGGCAGGCGCTGGATGGCACTCGCGATGTCGCTGTCACCCGCCAGGGCAAAGGCTTCGCTGTCGAGGACGTTGGCGATTTCAGACGTCGCGCGCTTTTCGTCTGGCACGTAGCGGCCGGTAACCGTGATTTCTTCCACGTCTACCGTCATAAGCTCCGGCTTATCTTGAGCGATTGCTTCGGCCGGCAGTATCAATACCGTCGAGGCCAGAAGCACGCTTTTCAAACTCTTTTGGGTCAATTTCATTTCGGGCACCATCAGTTTTCTTTACTTATGCTGAGCGCCGCGGCACGGCACGAGCCTGAGCCCTGCCGCGGCGCCTTGTGCTGTTTGCTTATTGGTTAAGCCACACGGTCCAGCCGGAAACCCAATCGTTGGCTGCATTCTTCACGGCACCGACATAGTCGGTTGCGTCGAAGAAGCTGTCGATTGCGCTTACATCCGTTGCAGTTACGCCGTTCTCCGTAGCCCCGTTGATGTAGGTCTTGAAGCTGGCCGCACCCGAGAGAGCCGTCAGGCTGTCTGTTGCAACAATGTTGTTGGCCTGGTTGTTGAACCAAGTTTCAAGATCGAAGACGTTGCCGTCATCCTTGAAGACCGAGGCACAGCTATCGCTCAGGAGCGTGCTTTCCATGGTCAGGTCACCCGTCAGGTCAGTGGCGGAAGTACCGGATACGGTGAAGGTAGCGTCCTGGTCGATGTCGAGACATGCGTCACCGAAGTCAGCCACAACCACGTTCCAGAGGTTCGCCGCAGTACCTTCGCGGAGCAGGATACCGATGTCGCTTTCGCCGCCAGCTGCTGCGCTGCCCAGGATCGTCGCGTTGGCGATCATCGGGTGAGCCCGTGGCAGGAAGTCGTTCCCGTCACCGAAGTTGTCGGCTTCGATACCTTGGTCAGTACCAGGCTGGTTCGGGTTCTGTACGATCAGAACGTGCTGAACCTTACCGCGCCAGCCCTGCGTCCAGTCGAGGCTGTCATCGTCAGCGCCGGTGATCACAAGGTGCTTCACCTGTGCCGTACCGCCGAAGAATTCAACACCATCGTCGGCACCGTTGTGTACTTGCAGGTAATCGATCGTGGTGCCGGAGCCAACGCCCTGGAAGGCAATGCCGTTCAGTTCGTCGTCAGCAGTGATCGGGTTACCAGCATATACAACGCGGGTGTAGAAGATCTGGCCGGAGCTGTCAGTGTCGTCGTCGCCGCCATAAAGGCCGCTGTCGCCTTCGCCTTCAGCTTCACAAACTTCAGCCTGGTTACAGGTGTTGATTGTGGCGCGACCGTTGATCACGAGACCGCCCCAAAGGGAAGTATCAACGTCCAGGTCGCGGGTCTCAGGGTCGATCGCCGTGAAAGTTACAGGTGCGTCAGCCGTACCGTTGGAGTTCAGCTTCGAACCGCGGGAGATCACCAGGTAAGATGTCTGGTCAGCACCCATTACGGTCACGCCAGGCTCAATGGTCAGCGTTGCAGGGTCACCCGCTGCAGCATTGCCGTCCGCGCCAACATCGATACCGAATACCACTTTGCCGTCGAGAACATAGTCAAGACCGGACACGAGGCGCAGGTCAGACGTGTAAGTTCCGGAAAGCGTACAAACAGTGCCGTCTGTGCTTGCAGTCGTGCCTTCTGGACATTCTGGATCAGGGTTCAGACCGTAAGTCCAGTTCAGGGTCCAGTTGTCAGCTGCGCTGTCGCTCTTCACCGCACCGGCATAGTCGGTTGCGTCGAAGAAGCTGTCGATAACGCTTACATCAGTACCGGTTATTGCATTTTCAGCGGAACCGTTGATGAAGTTGTTGGAAAGCGTGGTCGCGCCAACAGCGTTGTTGGCCTGTGACGTGAAGAAAGTTTCCAGGTCAAATACGTTGCCGTCTTCTTTGAAGACAGACGCACAGTTGCTGCCCAGGAGTGTGGATTCGATGGTCAGGTTGCCCGTCAGGTTCGTAGCGCTTGTGCCAGCGTTCGTGAACGTTGCGTCCTGGTCGATATCGAGACACGCATCACCGAAGTCGGAAACAACAGTATTGTAGATGTTCGCGCCAGTACCTTCACGGAGAAGCATACCGATGTCGCTTTCGCCGCCTTTGGAAGCGGAACCAACGATGGTCATGTTAGAAAGGCGTGGCTGTGCGCGTGGCAGGAAGTCGTTACCGTCACCGAAGTTGTCAGCCTCAATACCCTGGTCGGATGCAGGCTGGGCGGGGTTCTGGATGATGATCACGTGCTGGGCTTTACCGCGCCAACCTTGTGTCCAGTCGAGGCTGTCGTCGTCTGCGCCAGTGATCACAAGGTGCTTCACCTGAGCCGTACCGCCGAAGAATTCAACACCGTCGTCTGCGCCGTTGTGAACCTGGATATAGTCCAGCTCGGTACCGGAACCAACGCCCTGGAATGCGATGCCGTTCAGCTCGTCATCAGCGGTGATCGGGTTACCGGAATATTTGATTTGGACATATTTCATAACGCCGGAACTGTCGGTGTCGAGATTGCCACCATAAAGACCGCTGTCGCCTTCGCCTTCAGCTTCACAAACTTCAGCCTGGTTACAGGTGTTGATGGAAGCACGGCCGTTAATCACCAGACCACCCCACTCAGACGTGAATGGCTCTTCCAGCAGAGGGCCGGAGTAGCTTGCAGCTGCCGTTAGGCCCAGCTCAGAAGCAAGGTCAAGGTCAAGCGCGGAAGTGAAGATGATCGGGTTGTTGGCAGTACCTTCAGCGCGAATTTCAGAACCGCGGGAAATCACAAGAACGTCGGTTGCGGTCGCACCGTAGATAACAGCGCCGGGTTCGATAGACAGAACCGCCGGGTCGCCTGCGCTTGCATTGCCGTCTGCGCCAACGTCAACACCAACAGCCACTTTACCAGACAGCTGGTAGATGTTGCCTGCGGTCAGCGTTACGTCGCTGGTGAGCGTACCGGACAGGCTACAGTGTGTCTGTTCGCCAACGGATACGGCAGTTGTACCAGTTGGGCAGTTGCCTTCGGAAGTATATTCAGCGCCATCGCGGCCGATTTTTACGGCAGGATCGCCGCCATTGTCGCCGCCGTTGTCGCCGCCATTGTCACCGCCACCGGTGCCTGGGTTTGGCGCTACCGTGCCGGGAGACGCCAGCTCTGTGCTGTCGTCGCCACACGCGACAAGCGCTGTAGCAGCAACAGCCGCCAGCAGTGTGTTCTTCAAAATCTGTAATTTGGTCATTTCATTCCCCGTACGACGTTTCCGTCACCTGGATAGGTTGTTGCGTTGCATGACTTGTGGACCAGCTTCTGCGAGCCGGCTCCTGGGGCATGAGGCCTAGTGGGGGAATATTTCAGTTTCGTTTCAGCGGTATGACCGTTTGGGGAACATTCGGTCAGCTAATATCAAAACCCCAGAAAACCGCAGAATTCTGCGACTTCATACTTTCACGACATATCTTTATGCGATAAGAATACAACCAGTTAAGGCGAAGTGTGTCATCAATGGGCGTGGTGGACTTCCTTATATTTCACACTGAAACATCAAATCCAGACAGCGACTCTAGTTTAATATGGAGCAACACAGGGAAGCTCCCCTAGCTTGATCAGGCGGCTTGCGATAAAGAAAAGCACGCACCAGAGGGGACCGGTACGTGCTTCCAGGGAATGATAGTCTTTTATATCAGCTTAGTTCAGGAGATCGTCTTTGAACTGGTGTGGGCACGGACAAGGCTCTCACACCAGCCGTATTTAATAAGAATTAATCCTTATTGGTCCTCAAGACGGGCAAGAGCGACTTTCGCAATCGTCTTCACCCGGCGCGGCTGCCCCGATACCGTCAGTGCATAGGGGTTAGCCTTGCCTTCAAGTATTTCTTGATAGATATTCATCGCCAGGTCCTTGCGACCGGTAGAGCTATAGACGAACGCGAGGTTGATCTTGGCGAACACGGCGTCTTCAGGGGCGACATCGCTGCCGAGAAGAGCGGCTTCAGCCTTGCTCCAGTCTCCGCTCCCCAGTTCGCTGGTGGCATAGTCATCGCCATCCCATGCGAGCATACTTGCATCTGCGCCAGCGTCAGCGAACGACGCACTTGCAGCAAAGATGATAGCGGCGGAAACAGTTCCAAATTTCATATAACGCATACAGGCCTCCTATTGGCAAACCGATCTATTATGACCACTTTTGTTACAATAATATGTAACATGAGCAGACCGGCTCATTGGAAGGGAATTTAACCATATGAAATCGCTACAGAAAATATTTTTTGAGAATTGTTAAACAAATTCCCTTTTCGCTACATACACTTAGCATATAGCAACCCGATTCCTCGGTAGTTTTATGAATTTTTTATGACAATAGCCCAAAAGGCCGAAAAAGACAAAAAACTGTAACATAACGCGCGTATTTCAGTGGCCATCTTGAGTTTGTTATCGGATTTTAAGTCGGCTTATGACGTTTTTCAGCAGAGTCTCTTCCCGGTTCGGGCGCAAAACCGTTGGTACAGCGCTCTTTATGACAGTGGCCCTTACAGCGACAGCCCCTCAGGCTGTAGCTTCAAGCGCACCTGTTATGCCGTCGCATGGTGATTCCGTGATGGATAGCTACGCCCTGCCCGACTTTTCCGACGCATATCTGGCCCAGCCAGCCGCTGCAGCACACGATACCGCGCTCAAATTTGTGCTGGAAACCGGCATTTCAAAGAATTTGTCGCTGTTGCTGCTGCATGATGTGAAAAACTCAGCGCCGGTACGTGCTGCGATTCGCCAGTACGGCATGGACAAGGTCCAGGCAACAGTGGTGCAAGTGATCCGCAGCGTTCAAGCCAGCTACGGTGCGGACTGGACCCAAATGCTTGCGGGTGTTTACGAGCATCACTTCGACGCCCGTGCCCTGCAGTCCCTGATCCAGAAGCGCGATGCTTCACCACACTTTATCCGTCTGCTTGACCTGCAGGATGAAATTGCCACGGCTGTAAAGACCAACGGCAACAACATTCTGGACAAAGCACGCGCCGATGTGATGGCTGGCATCAAGGCCTCGCTGCCGGTCTAAGCCCACCTCCTCACAAATTCGTTATTAGTTTCCGATGTAACTAGTGAGTCGGAAGTTTCTTCTTTATTGTGCTCAGACTTTTGGCGTTCCCGGCCTGCTGGTTGTTGATCCAGCTCAGCTTCGGGCACGTACCTGAGACATCTGTAAGGTCAGACCGCGGCACAAGACCGCGCAAACCAAGAAGGGACAGATTAGAATGAAAACAACAATCCGCTCGCTTGTACTCATTATGGCAACAGGCCTCTTCAGCACCGCTGCCGTGGCTCAGCCATCCAAATCACCGAACCCTTATCCGGCAGCTGTTCAGAAGGACGAAGCCTTGGAAAAGGAAAGCTGCAAGATCGGCCCTGACTATGTGCGCACTATCTCCAAGCGCCCACCGTTCCGCCGTGTGACAACATGCGAAACCACACACACTGCCACGTTCGCCGATCAGCCTACGGTACAATCAGGCCGCTAAAACCAGCTTCAGTACAGCCTGCTTGCAGGGCGCCCATTAGAGGCGCCCTCATCAGGCCTCGTTATGCCCACCCGTTGGTGCCTTATTCGACCGGCATGGCTCGCCATTCGCCAGCGCCCGATAGGCCTGGTATTGGGTAAGGAAAACCTGGCCGCTCAACTCATCCAGGAAATGGGACCGCTGCAGCCGGTCCATAACCGGGCCCTTGACCTCGCTCAGGTGGAATTTCACCCCAGCATCCTCCAGCCGATGGTTGATAGCCTCAAGGCTTTCAAGCGCACTTGCATCAATCTCATTCACCGCCGGGCACATCAACACAACATGCTTCAGCTTTTCGTTTTCCGCCATCAGGCGATAGACCTGATCTTCAAGAAAACGCGCGTTGGCAAAATACAGGCTTTCGTCTACCCGCAAGGTGACCATGGTGTCGCAGGTTTCCACATCATGCCTTCGGATATTGCGGAAATGCTCGGTTCCCGCGACCAGGCCCACCACAGCACAGTGCGGGCGGCTGCTTTTATAAAGATGCAACAGGATCGAAAGCGTCACGCCGGACGCCACACCCACTTCCACGCTGACACCAAGCGTCAGCAAGATGGTCGCAGCCATGGCAAGGAAGTCACGCTTTGAATATATCCAGGTTGCGCGGATCATGCGGAAGTCAATCAGCGCCAGCACGGCTACAATGATGGTCGCGGCAAGCGTGGCTTTGGGCAGATAATGGATCAACGGTGTCAGGAACAGTGTGGCAACGGCAATGCCAATGGCGGTAAATACGCCCGCAGCCGGTGTTTGCGCGCCCGCGTCGAAATTCACAACAGACCGGGCAAAGCCGCCCGTGACCGAATAACCGCCGGAAACGCCAGACCCCAGGTTCGCAGCCCCAAGGGCGATCAGTTCCTGGTTCGGGTTGATCCGCTGGCGCCTTTTGGCCGCAAGCGTCTGAGCGACGGATACCGATTCCACAAACCCGATCACGCTGATCAGGAAGGCCGGCAGCGCCAATTCGCGCACCAGCTCCATATGGATGGCAGGCAAACCAAGCGTTGGCAGCCCTTCTGGGACAGCCCCAACAATGGCAACGCCTTCAGCGTCCAGCTGCCAGGTGCTTGCGATCAGGATCGTTGCCACAACAGACAGCACAGGCCCAGCCTTGACGACAAAGCCAGCAACGCTTTCGGGCACACCAAACACCTGCAACAGGCCGCTTAGGCGCAACCGCACGAAATAGAGGAACGCCAAGCAGCCCGCCCCGATCGCCAGCGTATAGCCGTTCACGTCAGGCAGGTTGTGCGCAAGGGAGGTGGCCACTTGCGGAAGCGTGTGCCCGCTCGCGGATATGCCCAGCACATGCTTGAGCTGGCTGAAGGCAATCAAGATGCCAGAGGCAGAAATAAACCCGGAGATCACAGGGTGAGACAGAAAGTTCGCAAGAAACCCAAGCCGGAAAAGCCCCATCAGCATCAGGAATGCACCCGAAAGCAACGCCAGCAGGATGGAAGCCTCTATATAGCCCGCCGTACCCTGCTTCACCACGGCACCCACCGCCGCCGCAGACATCAGCGACGCCACAGCCACAGGCCCCACAGCCAGCGTCCGGCTGGTGCCGAACACGGCATAAAGCACAAGCGGCAGGATGCTGGCATAAAGCCCCACCTCAGGCGGCAGGCCAGCCAGCATTGCATAGGCAAGCGACTGCGGGATCAGCATGATCACCACAATCACCGCTGCCGTCAGGTCGTTGATAAGCGTTTCACGGTTATACTCCCGCGCCCATTCAAGGCACGGGAATATCGCGGACAGGCGCTT
Source organism: Kordiimonas lipolytica (assembly GCF_001550065.1). The sequence continues at coordinate 76,280 of NZ_LRUB01000035.1, read as the reverse complement.
GGATGCCGCCATTGGCATATTTCCTTTCGGTCCTAACCCGTTTTGGATTGCGTGAAATCACACGCATCCTTGGCTTCATGCTTGAGCGGCGCGTGAGAGATGATCTCTGGCCCCGCAAGCCATTCATGCCCTTTGAGCATCAGGTCAAAATATAGCGCCGGCATCAGCTTTTCCTTCAGGAACCAGGCCAGCCCGGACGCTTTGGTGCCCTTTACCAGCCAGGATGGGAAAGTGGGCTGCAGTTCGCCGCCATAGCCGAATTCGGCCAGCACCACCTTGCCGCGCTCTACTGTCAGCGGGCAGGAACCATAGCCCTTGTAAAGGGCAGTTTTGCTCGTGCCATCCAGGATCGCCAGCACGTTGTTGGCCACCACAGGCGCCTGTTTCCGCACCGCCGCAGCTGTCTTTGCGTTTGGCGCATTGCAGCCGTCGCCAATACCGAACACATTGCCGAAGCTGTTGTGCTGCAAGGTTTCCGCGTTCACATCCACCCAACCGGCTTCATCAGCGATCGCGGAGCCTTTCATGAAATCAAGCGGCCCTTGAGGCGGGCACACATGGATCATGTCGAAGCCGCGCTCAACGGTTGTCACCTTGCCGTCGGCGTCCGTCACCTCAAATGTCGCCATCTGGTTCGGGCCGTCCACCGCAACAAGATTTTCCATCATGTTGAGCTTGGCGCCGTATTTTTCAACATAGCCCATCAGCGCGGGCACATAGTCCTGCACGCCGAAAAGCACACCGCCCGCCGTGTGGAACTCAACCTCAATGTCCTTCAAGGCACCAGAGCGCTTCCAGTGGTCGCACGCCAGATACATGGCTTTCTGCGGCGCACCCGCACATTTGATGGGCATGGGCGGCTGGGTAAAGATCGCGCGCCCGCCCTTCAGGGATTTCACCAGATCCCAGGTGTAGGGCGCCATATCGAACATATAGTTGGACGTAACACCATTTTTGCCCAGCGCTTCCTTAAGGCCCTTGACCTTCTCCCACATCAGCTTGATGCCGGGGGCCGCCACCAGCGCGCGGTATGTCACCTCGTCACCGCTTTCAAGGATCACGCTGTTGCGCGCGGGCTCGAACCGCGCCACGGCGGAGCGAATCCATTTCACACCCTTGGGCATGACATCCGCCATCGCCCTCTTGGTCTGATCGCGGGAGAAGACACCCCCGCCCACAAGCGTCCAGCCCGGCTGGTAATAGTGGGTATCGCGTGGTTCGATCACCGCAATATCAAGGCCGGGCCTGCGCTTCAGGAGGCTCGCGGCTGCGGCAAGGCCACCTGCCCCGCCACCAACAATCACAACGTCATGGGCCGGGCCGCCCTTGGCAGGCGCAGGAGCAACCTTCGCACCAGCCGCCGCATCGCGGCGTGCGTCCAGGTCTGCGGCCTTGCCCGAAAGGTCATAGCCCGCCTCGTCAGCGGTTTTGATAATGGCGTCCGTCGACAGGTTCGCCGCCGCGCATGACGCCCAAAGGGTCACAGCGCGCGTGCCTGTGCGGCAGTATGACAGCACAGGACCAACCATGCTGGCACGGGCCTTGGCAAAGGCCCTGATGTCATCTTCAGTGATCTGGCCCGAGACAACGGGAATATGCACATAGGAAAGGCCGCTGACTTCCGCCAGCTTCTCGATTTCCTTCGATGTCGGCTGGCCGTCTTCTTCCCCGTCAGGGCGGACATTGATGATGCCGTTAAAGCCAAGCCCCTTGAGGACACTGATGTCCTGCAGGGAAATTTGCGGCGACACGGAAAGCGCCGGGGTGATTTTTCTGATATCCATGATTTTTTCCTTTGGTTGCGCTTCTGCCCGGCCTTAAAGCGCGTCGACAGGGATCTTGAGGTAACGAATGCCGTTATCTTCCTCTGGCGGCATGTGGCCCGCCCGCATGTTGACCTGCACAGACGGCAGGATCAGGCGCGGCATATCCAGGGTGGCATCGCGTTTGGTCCGCATATCGACGAACTCCTGCTCAGACACGCCGTCATGCACATGGATATTGCGCTGGCGTTCTTCACCAACTGTGGTCTCCCACGCATAGTCGTCGCGGCCCGGCGCTTTATAGTCGTGACACATGAATAGGCGCGTTTCATCCGGCAGCGCGAAAATCTTCTGTACGGATGCAAACAGCGTTGCGGCATCGCCGCCCGGAAAATCACAGCGCGCGGTGCCATAGTCCGGCATAAAGAGCGTATCGCCCACAAAACCGGCGTCGCCGATGATATAGGTCATGCAGGCTGGCGTGTGCCCTGGCGTGTGCATGGCTTTGGCCGAAATCGAACCGATGGCGAATTCGTCGCCGTCTTCAAACAGTACGTCGAACTGGCTGCCGTCGCGCTCGAACTCGCTGCCGGCATTGAAAAGCTTGCCGAATACATCCTGCACTACAGTGATGTTGGCGCCGATCGCCAGCTTGCCGCCCAGCTTTTCCTGCAGGTAGGGCGCCGCCGAAAGATGGTCGGCGTGAACGTGGGTTTCAAGGATCCACTCCACCTCAAGGCCTTGCTTCTGCACAAAAGCAATGATCTCATCGGCGGCCGCCGTGCTGGTGCGGCCCGAATTAGGCGCATATTCCAGCACTGAATCCACGATGGCACATTTCTTTGTTGCCGGATCTGCCACCACATAGCTGAAGGTGAAGGTGGGTTCGTCAAAAAACTTTGTCACTGTCGGTTTCATGGCTTGTCTCCTCATATGCAGGCTGGTGCTTGCCAGCACTGCTAGTCTTTTCTGTATGGGTCAGGCTTGATCCGGACACGGCCTGTCCGGCGCCCTTCAATTGTTGGGAAAAAGGGTTGTTCGCTTGTTGCTGCCCGCTCACGCGCAGCCAAGGCCTCACCGCCCCAGGCCTTGCACAAAACATTCATCAGATCCCTGAGCCTGTCGTCTTTCAGGCTGTAGAAAACCGCCTTGGATTCACGCCGGGTCTGAACCAACCCCTCGTCGCGCAAGCGCCCCAGTTCACGGGACAGCGTAGGCTGGCGAACGCCTGTGGTTTCTTCGATCTGGCTGACAGAGCTTTCACCGTCCATCAATTGGCACACGATCAAAAGCCGGTTCGGATGCGACAGGGTTTTCATCAGCCCCGCCACCTCAGCCGCTTGCGTTTGAACCATATCGAGCCCCGCGTTAGTCACCGCCGGCCTCCATGAAATACCAGTCGCGGCGCGCCTCTTTTGGCATGCTCTGGGTGTGACGGACTTCCTCAATTGTGGTCGGTGGCGCCTTCAGTAGTTTGTCGCCCGCATGCCAGCCTTCCGGGGCCGCAAGCTCACCCTGTTCTGTTGCCCGCAGGGCCATCAGAACCCGCAGCAGTTCGTCCACCGAACGACCAACACTGGCCGGATAGTGAACCTGCGCCCGAATAATGCCTTCAGGATCAATAAAGAAAACCGAACGGATGGTTGCCGTACTAACCGACGTTTCATCGATCATGCCATACGCTTCAGCGATGGTCAGCGACAGGTCCTCGATAATCGGGAAACTGATGGTAACGCCGAACCGCTCTTCCACATTCTGGATCCAGGCCAGGTGCGAATAGATGCTATCCGCCGACAGGCCCAGAAGTTCACAGTCGAGCGCGCGGAATTTATCCGCCGCTTGCTCAAGCGCCATAAATTCTGTGGTGCACACAGGCGTGAAGTCCGCCGGGTGTGAAAACAGCAAGAGCCATTTACCGCGATAGTCCGTCAGGCACTTCACGCCCATGGTCGTGCGGGCGGCAAAAACAGGAGCAGGGTCATTCAACCGCAAAGGGCGAATATGTCCTGCAGTTTCCGGCTTGATATCATCGGTCATCAGCATCGCTCCATTCAATATAGATATTACATAAGTCATTTTTGTTAATTGTAAATTAAAAGCCACAGGCGAACCAGAAAAACAACCTTAAACCATTGTTTTATATTCATTTCACTCAAAACCTCCTCGCCCTCCCCTCCAGGTCAGTATCACCCCTGAAACAGCATTCCCTACGCGAATCGTAACTCAGACAGCCCGCAGCTCCTTCCCCGGCAGAGGGCCCCAGCGGTCATAATTTTCCCCTGTTCCGGCATAAAGCTGTCCGGGTTTGACCACAATTAGCGGTATAGTTACACCTACACACGTCTAGTCATGGGGAATAAACATGCGCCGTCTCGCCGCCTTTTTGCTGCTCGCCACCATTTGTCTTTTCCAGACTGCCACACCGCCCGCTTTGTCGGATGACGGCGGCATCACCTCCCCCATAGTTCTGGAAGACCGATCAGCGACAGCAGAACGGCTGCTTGAAGAGGCACAGGCCCGGGCGGAGGAGTTGAGGGCGCTTGAAACTGCACAGTCAGCTGAAGATATCGACCTTTCTGATGCGCTTGATAAGGATGCCCCCGGACTTGTCACCAACGACGATATCAAAGCCTTCAAAAAGCGGTTCAGGCTAGAGCTCAAACTTGCCCAGCACCCTACCGATGCCACTGCATGGCGTGACCTCGCGGTCAATAGACTTAATATAGGGCAGCTTGAGGATGCTTACGGCGCCGCCTGGCACCTCCTCACGATAGCGAACACGGCAAGGGACAAGGCCGCAGCACTTGATGCCTTTGCCCAGGTTATGCTGGCAGAAAATCAGCCAACGGAAGCCCTGGCCACGCTCAAGGACGCGCAGGCAATCCACCGCGAGAACACGCGCCAAACCTGGCTCAATAGCGTAGAGGGACGCTTCACCCTGCGCATTGTCGACCAAGTGATGGATGTTGAAGGCCAGACACCCCGCGCTTGCCTTGTGCTATCGCATCCCATTAAGGACCCACTTCCCATTCCTGTTCGGGATTATGTCCGGTTTGAAAGCGAGCGGGATATCGCCGTACGCGGCGAAGGCAGGCGCATCTGCCTGACCGGCATGACGTATGGCGACACGCTATCCGTCACCCTTCTTGCAGGTTTACCCGGCAAGCCTGACGCAAAGCTTTATGCGGACGCAAAGCGCACCTTCACGGTGCCGGACCGGGAGGCCCGTGTCCTGTTTGGCAACGGCACCTATATCCTGCCGCAAGTGGGCGATGAGACCATCCCGCTCAAGAGCGTCAATCTGGATAGCGCAAACCTTAGCCTCTACCGCGTGCCAGACAGGGGCCTTGTCCCGTGGCTGAAAACGGGGATGGACGGCCAGAACCTGAATATATGGTCAGAGCGGAACCTGCAGGACGACCTGGGCGAGCTTGTCTGGGAAGGCAGCATCGACATCGACAATGCGAAGAATAAAGATGTCACGACACTTGTGCCGGTCCGTGAGTTTTTGAAAACCATCCAGCCTGGCATTTATGCGCTTGTGGCAAGCCCTGAAAATGATGAAACACGGAACCGGTGGACGCCACGCCAGACCCAGTGGATGGTGATCTCCGACCTGGGCGTTATGTCGCTTCAGGGGGCAGACGGTATGCATGTGTTTGTCAATTCCCTTGAAAGCGCGAAGCCGGTCAGGAACGCCACTGTTACCGTGATTGCCCGCAACAATGACACGCTCACCCAAACCACGACCGACAGAACAGGCCGCGCCACCATCGCTGCCGAACTGATGCGCGGCAAAGGCGGCAACACGCCCATGGCACTGTCCATCAGCACCGATGACGGCGACTATAATTTCGTCAAACTGCAAGGCCCTGCGCTTGACCTGAGCGACAGGGGCACCGAAGGTCGCATGCCCGCGGGGCCGCTTGACGGCTTCCTCTACACGGAGCGCGGCATCTACCGCCCTGGCGAAAAGGTGATGCTGTCCGGGCTAATGAGGGATGCCGAAGCCCACGCTGTGGCAAACCTGCCGCTAAGCCTGGTGATCACCCGTCCTGACGGCGTCGAAGCCCTGAAGGAACGCATCACTGGCGATGCACTTGGCAGCTATGCCTTCAATTATCAGCTTTCACCGGCCGCGCGGACTGGCCAGTGGCGCGCCAACCTCTATGCCGACGATGACAAGACAAGCGTTGGCAGTGCCTTTTTCCAGGTAGATGACTTTGTCCCCGAACGCCTGACCGCCAAGCTGGAAACGGTGGAAGAGGAACTGAAAGCTGGCGCCCCGCTTGAGGTGCATGTCCAGGCAGACTTCCTCTATGGTGCGCCCGCTGGCAACCTTTCAGGCACCCTCTATGCGTCGCTCGAGGCTGATCCTGCCCCGTTTGACGATTGGAAAGGCTATCAGTTCGGCCTGACGCAGGACGAGTTTACACCAGAGAAGCTGGAGCCGCTTGAGTTCAAGACCGGTGAAGACGGCCTCGGCAGGATAGCGCTTCTTGTGGACCAACTGCCTGACACCACGCTGCCTCTTCGCGCGAAGTTGATGGCGGAAGTGCGGGATGTCGGCGGCCGCCCGGTTCAGGACGGCATGTGGCTTCCCGTTGGGCGCGCGCCTGTCATGCTTGGCATCAAGCCCGACAATGATGGCCATTTCGACAGCAGCGAACCGGCGTCGCTTTCCATTCTTGCGGTAAACGCAGAAGGTGAGCCGCTACCAGCGCGCAAACTGACAGCCGTATGGGTGAAGGAACATTATAGCCACACCTGGTATCAAACCCGGGGCAACTGGAACTACCGCACCAGCGTTTATGACGAAACGCTGGGCGAAGAGAACCTGAAAAGCGGCGACGATGGGCTGGTGCAGGTTACCCGCGCCCTGCCTTGGGGCCGCTACCGCCTTGATGTCACCGACGAAGGCGGCAATGCCGTTGCCAGCAGGCGCTTTTACGTGGGCTGGTGGATGCGGTCCGACAACCCTGATGTGCCAGACGGCCTTGAACTGACAGTTGAAAACGATGCCCTGCAAAGCGGAGACAGGCTGCAGGGCTTCGTGAAAGCCCCGTTCGAAGGCATGGCCCTTCTGACCATTGCAAGCGACCGGGTCCTTGAGACCAAAACCATCGAGCTTGGTAAGGATGGCGGCACTTTTGACTTCAAGGTGAAGGAAAACTGGGGGCCTTCGGCCTATATCCTTGCCACCGCGATCCGCCCGAATGCGGGGGCTATTTCCCGCCTGCCGGTGCGCGCAACCGGCCTAGCCTGGTTTTCCATCGACCGGCAGAAGCGGTCCAAACGCATCCTGTTCGATGTGCCGGATACCGCCCTGCCCGGCCAAAAAGTCACCATTCCGTTCCGGATTGACGGCGACAGGCCAGACGGCCCCATCAAGGTTACCGTGGCCGCCGTTGACGAAGGCATCCTGAACATCACCCGCTTCAAGTCCCCGAACCCAGACGACTTTTATTTTGGCAAGCGCCGATTCGCTTTCGATGTCCGCGATGTCTATGGTCGGCTGATCCGGTCTGAAGAAGGCAAGCGCGGCACCATCCGCACCGGTGGCGACAACCTCGCGCTTGAGGAAGTCATGGTCTCCGGCTCACGTATTCTCAAGGAAGACAGCAATCTCTTCAGCCCGATCACCCGCACCACAAAAACGGTCGCGCTTCTGGAGCGCGATATTGACCTGGACGAAAATGGCCAGGCCAGCGTCACGCTTGACCTGCCGGATTTCATGGGCCGCATGCGCCTGATGGCCGTGGCGGCAGGCAAGGACGCTGTCGGCATGGGCAGTGCAAACTTGACTGTCCGCACGCCTGTGGTGGCGGACCTGATCACCCCGCGCTTCCTGGCTCCCGGGGATAAGGCCAAAGCCACCTTCAGCATCCAGAACCTGTCGGGCAAGGATGGTGAGTTCACAGTGAAACTGGCGGCGACATCCGATGTCATCGGCCTTGAGGCGCCCACTGGCACCATCGCACTCAAGAACGGTGAGCGGCGTGACCTGACGGTGTCGCTCACGGGGCAGACCATTGGCACCGCGGGGATTGAGCTTTCCGTGAGCGGCGGTGACCTGCCGCCCGTCAGGCGCCACTATGACATTTCAGTGCGGCCTGCCTGGCCTTACATGACCCAAACCGCGCGCCTGACGCTCAGACCCGGTGAAAGCGGTGCCGCGGACACCCCTGGCCCAGACGCCTTCTATAAAGGCACCGTCAGCCAGTATCTCACCGTTTCTTCGCGCCCCAACCTGGAAGCCGGGAGGAAATTTGAAGAACTGCGGGCCTACCCTTACCGCTGCAGCGAGCAGACGGTTTCGCGCGCCATGCCCAGCCTGTTCTTTGGCGACCTGAACCGGCTATACGGCCTTTCCCTGAATGAAGGCGAAGCCGCCAACACCATTGAAAACGCCATCATGGTGCTTCTGGACCGGCAGCGGTCAGACGGCAGCTTCGGCCTGTGGAACAGCTACAGCTCAGGCTATGACTGGCTGGATGCCTATGTCACTGACTTCCTGCTGCGCGCAAAGGACAAGGGCTATTATGTGCCTGAAGGGGCGGTAACACTCGCCCTTTCCCGCCTGAAGCGCATGGTCGGGCAGCGCGGGCGCGGCTATCCCGAAGCCACAGCCTATGCGCACTATGTACTGGCGCGCTACGGCGAAGTGTCCGCAAGCGAGGTGCGCTATTTCGCGGACCAGTTTGCGAAAAAACTGCGCTCACCAATCTCATTGGCGCAAATCGCCGGCGCGCTGAGCAGCGTGGGTGAAAAGGATGCGGCAGAGCAATATTTTGTCCGCGCCATACGCGCCTCAAGAGGCTCCATGCCTTATGGGGACTATGGCTCCAGCCTGCGCGATATTGCGGCCATCACCACCATCCTTTCTGAGACAGGCACGGACGCCGACCATATGGCCAAACTGGCTGAACAGCTGGAAGCAGGCGTCGCAAAAGACCAGTGGCTCAGCACACAGGAAATGGCGTGGCTGGCCCGCGCGGCGGCATCCTATGCCGCACCGGGTGATGGCGTTATGCGTTTCACCATCGGCGGGGAAGACGTAAGCGCCGCCAATGGCTTCTGGCGCAAGGTACTGACAGCAGATGAAGGCGCTGCCGCCACCGTCACCAACACCGGCGACATGCCTGTCCGCCTTGTGCATACCCTGCGCGGCGTGTCGAAAACAGCGCCTGAAAAAAGCGCGAACGGCTTCAGCTACAGCCGGTCTTTCTATAGCCTTGAAGGCAAGCCGCTGACCGCCGGAACCCTGCCCAGGAACGGCCGGTTTGTCGTGCTGTTGTCGGGCTCCATACTGGTGGAAGCCGTGCAGGACCCGCTTCTGGTGGATCTGCTGCCGGCGGGGCTGGAGATTGAAAGCACCGATGTCAGCGGGCTTGCGTTTCTGAAGAACCTGAGCGCGACGGAGTTTTCCGACGCCCGCGATGACCGCTTCGTTGCGGCGCTGCCAAAACCCCGGTATCGGCGCGGCAAAAAGACCGACTTCAACGTGGCCTATATCGTGCGGGCAATCACGCCGGGGGACTATGTCCTGCCCGGGCCGTTCGTTGAGGACATGTACAAGCCCCAGTACCGCTATCAGGGCGAGGCGTCCCGCCTGTTGATCACGGACTAACGGTGGCGGTGAGTATGGCAAAGATCGCGAAATACTGGCCCAAAAACTGGCCCAGAAACTGGCGCAAAAAGCTGAAAGTTGCCGCAATCACCCTTGCGGCGACCCTTGGCCTTTCCGTGCCCACATTTTTCGCGCTGGACGCCACTTTCCCACCCAAGCTGGAACGGTTCCACACCGTTTCGCATGAGGTTCTGGCCGCAAACGGGCAAGTCATGCGCCTGTTCCCGGTGGAAAACGGCCGCCTGCGCCGCCATGTCTCGCTCGATCAGGTGGACCCATTGTTCATCAACATGCTGATCACCTATGAGGACAAGCGCTTCTATGAGCACAGCGGTGTTGACCCGCTTGCGGTCATGCGCGCGGCCTGGCAGGCGGCGTCTTCGGGGGAGATTATCTCGGGCGCGTCCACGCTGACGATGCAGGTGGCGCGGCTTTTGGAACCCCGCCCGCGGACGCTTTCGTCCAAGCTGGTGGAAATGTTCCGGGCGCTGCAGTTGGAGCACCGCTTCAGCAAACGCGACATCCTTGAGATGTATCTCACGCTTGCGCCCTACGGCGGCAATATTGAGGGCATCCGGGCCGCAAGTCTCGTCTATTTCGGGCATGAGGCAGACCATCTCACGCCCGATGAAGCCGCACTTCTTGTGGTGCTGCCGCAGTCGCCGACGGGCCTCAGGCCTGACCGAAACCCCGCAAACGCCAAACAGGCACGGAACAAGGTGCTGGCACGGGTCGCGGCAGACGTGGGGCTGGAAGCACACCTGGCGTCGCTGGCCGCACAGGCGCCTGTGCCATACAGCAAGCGGCCCCCACGACTAACAGCACCGCACCTTGCTGCCCGCCTGAAGGCATCGGCGGAAGGCCCGGTGACCCACACCTATATCGATATCGCCCTACAATCACAGCTTGAGGCGCTGGCGAAAGCGGGGGCCAGCCGCCTGCACGGTGGTGCCAGCGTCGCCATGCTGGTGGTGGAAAACAAAAGCCGCAAGGTCATCGCCTATGTGGGCTCTGCCGACTATACCGACACCGCCCGCGACGGCTTTGTCGACATGGTCACCGCAACGCGCTCGCCCGGCTCCACGCTCAAGCCCTTCATTTATGGTATGGCGTTCGACCGGGGCATCGCCCACCCCAGCACCCGCATCATGGACGAACCGCGCCGCTTCGGCAGCTACGCGCCCAGCAATTTCATGGATACTTTCTATGGTCAGGTGACAGTCACGGAAGCGCTGCGCCGGTCCCTGAATGTGCCGGCGGTTGCTGTGCTTGACCGCCTTGGCCCCGTGCAGTTCACCGAAAGCCTGCGCCATGCGGGGGCCGCACTGTCGCTGCCCGGTGAAGAAGCGCCGGGGCTTGCTGTCGCTCTTGGCGGGGTTGGTATGTCGCTTGAGGATCTGGTGATGCTATATGCGGCGCTCGCGGATGACGGACAGGCACGGCCCTTGAGACACACAGACACGCTGGTCGCCACAGGCGAGCCATTGGGCGAACCGTTGCTGGGCGCGGACACCCGCGATGCGCTGAGGCACATTCTTTCGGGCATCGGCGCGCCGGGGGACCGGTTGCCGCGCAAGTATCAGATGAACCCACGCCACATTGCCTTCAAGACGGGCACCAGCTATGGCTTTCGCGATGCCTGGGCTGTGGGTTATGACGGCGGCTATACCATCGGCGTCTGGATTGGCAGGCCTGACGGCACACCCATGCCCGGCCACTTCGGCAACAACACCGCCGCGCCCCTTTTGTTTGACGCCTTCGGCCACTTGCCGCCCGCCCCTGCCCCGGCGCCGGGAGGCAACCTGTTGACCGCCCAGGCGCTGCCGCCCGCGCTGGAGTATTTCGACAGGCCGCAGCTTTCAAAGGTTTCCGGCAGGCGGGTCGCGCCGCTCGCGCTAGCTTTCCCACAGGCAGACAGCGTGGTCGGCTTGATGGGCCCTGCCACCCCGATAACACTGTCGGCGGAAGGCGGTGAAATGCCGCTGCAATGGTTCATGGACGGCAAGCCGATCCGGTCCAGCCGCTGGTCACGGGACGCCACCTTCATGATTGATGGCCCCGGTTTCTATCATGTCAGCGTGACAGACAGGAACGGCATCCGCGTTTCCGCCAGCTTCAGCGCCGAGGACCTGTCGCGGTAGGATAAGGGGTGTTCAGAAAATATGGGTTGCCGCAATTCCTGAGGAAATCCGAAGACCTGATTTGGCAAGTACTTAAGCAGTGCGGGCATTGAACCCAAGTCTCTGGGCTTTTTGCCTTGCCCCTTTGGGCGTAGCTGGCGCTTCAAGCCACAACAGTCTTCAGAATTTTGGGGCCTGAACGACATAGGCACCAATTTCCGTTTCACCCAGGGCCCTGTTGGCCTCCAGGCGGTTGATCCCCTCGACCAATACAAACCGGCCTTTGCCGCTGCGCACTTTGATCGGCTTCTGCGCTTCACCGTTCAGCAGCTTTTCGGTAACGGCTTCCACCTTGCTTTGATCCAACTCGCCACGCCGTTTGGTTGGGATGTAAATCTCGTCAATTATTACAGGCACGATTTTCAGCATTTTCAGGATCCGTATCGGTTCACCACTTTGCTTTGCGGCACTGGAATTGAAACAAGGCCCGTCTGCCGGGAAACGGAAGCGAACCTGTGTTGCCGGTGTTTGCAGCCGGTCAAGCTTAACCTGTCAGGTGCTTGAAGCAAGCAACATCAGTGTTCGAGAGGAAGAACCCTCCCGGGAAGGAAGGTGAGGCACAAAGCGCCTCACCTTAAATCTTTATGTCAGCTGCAGATTTTCAGCAGAAGACTTGCCGCGCATTTCGTCGACATGGATTTCATATCCAACTTCATCACCTTCATTGAGGCTGCCGAGGCCGGAGCGCTCAATCGCGCTGATGTGAACGAATACGTCCGCGCCGCCGTCAGTTGGTTTGATGAAGCCGAAGCCTTTGTCCGGGTTGAACCATTTTACAGTACCTGTAGCCATGTGAATTTCCTTTCAGTCTACAATTTGGATATTGGTTTGGTTGAATAGTGTGTGCCTTCTTCAGGCGATGCCTGCCGCAAGTGACCTGCTCTCGCCGAGCATGCGCATCAAGCCGTCAGTAGGCATATCTGGCCCAGGTTTGCGCCATGGTGGCGCGCTGGGCTTCCTGTTCTGTGATCCGCGTGCGGTTTGACTGTCACGCTTGGGTTTCTGGTCCTGCGCCGATTTAGCCTTTGTGCTGGCGTTTGAGGCGCTGCGGGTTTCCGCACCGCCTTCACTGCCAGCCTCTGCCGGCTTCGAAGAAGGCATAAGTTGCTGGCCTGTAAGCTTCTCGATCGCGCGCAAAAGTTTCACTTCGGATGAATCGCATAGGGATATGGCAACGCCGCTTCGGCCAGCCCGTGCTGTGCGGCCAATCCGGTGCACATAGGCTTCTGGGGCAAGCGGCATATCGAAATTGATAACATGTGAAATGTCGTCAATGTCGATCCCGCGGGCAGCAATGTCGGTGGCGACCAATATTCTGGTTTTGCCGTCCCTGAAACCTGCCAGGCTTTTCTCGCGTTCCGCCTGACCTTTATCGCCATGAATGGCCTGCGCGGGCTGTCCGGCACTGGCCAGATCTGCCGCGACTTTGTCCGCGCCATGCTTGGTACGGGTAAAGACCACGGCCTTTGTGACGGCCTCATCGGCCAGAATGTCGGCAAGAGCGTTTCTTTTCGCACCCTTTTCAACACGCTTCACGATCTGGGAAATGCGGGCGATCGGCGTTGAGGCCGGCGCAACTGAAATTTCAGTTGGGTTGGTCATGAATTCATTTGCCAACTTCCTGATTGGAGGCGGCATGGTCGCGGACATCAGGATGGTCTGGCGCTGTTCCGGCAGTGCCTGCATGATCTTACGAAGCTCAGGCAGGAAGCCCATATCCATCATCTGGTCGGCTTCATCAGCCACCACCTGAAGGGTCTGGCCAAGCCGAATAGCGCCCGATTCCATATGGTCCAAGAGCCGTCCCGGCGTCGCAACAATGATGTCGACACCAGGGGCGCAGGCCGTGATCTGCGGACGGGGGCTTACGCCGCCGACAACAACAGGCGCGCTCACTTTCATGAACTTGCTGAAGGTTTGGATTTCTTCTGCGATTTGCTGGGCCAGCTCGCGCGTCGGTGTCAAAATGAGGGCGCCGCAAGTTCCTGGCCAATGCCGCTTTTTCCTTGCTGCAATCCGGGTCAGGATCGGCAATACAAAAGAAGCGGTTTTACCGGTTCCGGTCTGCGCGATGCCAATAACGTCCTGGTGGGCGTTCATGGCCGGGATTACATCACGCTGGATAGGTGTTGGGGTCGTATATCCTGTCGCCTCAATTGCACGCAGGACTGACTCGGCAAGGCCGAGGTCTTTAAAATAAGTCAAATAGTCTCTTCAATCCTCCTGCAGCACTTCACCCAAGGGGGGTGAAAGAAAGCAGGCACTTTGGTTGGGAAGTCTGTGTAGATCAGCTGCCGTAATGTTCTTTGCCAAAATTGGCGATTCAAGGCAGCAATCATAGGATCAATGACGAGAATGGAATGCCGCTGATGAAGTCATCTACATGCGACATTTGCACTGCTTAGAACACGTATCCGGCAAAATAGCAAGGAAATGATTGGAACCGGCCCGGCGCCCCCTGCTGGAAACCTGTATCAGGCGAAGGGCGCGACCGTCTGTCACGGCCGAGGCGAATTGGCGTCCCTGACAGCTAGGTGTAAATCCTCACAGAAAGCGAGAGAGCAGTTGGCGGCTTCCAGCCCTCTTTCAACTCTGTTCGCAAAGGAAAAGAGAACCGTTCGCAGAGCAACGGAGAAATATTGATCCATTCTCATAGAAAATGAGAAATCTTAAAAACCACAAAAGCGGACACTCATTGAACCCCGCTTATAGGCCCGCTTCTGACCCAAAGCGGCCCTTACCTTGCGCTTCATATGGGGATTAGTCCTCATGATCGTGGTGGGTCGCAATCCATATTTCGTGGGAATCAATGCGTAACTGCGTAATTGCGTCATGCGCCGCAATGCGGGCGGTCGCTTCCTGGCGAACAACGTCATGATGCGCATTAAGGGCACGCAGCAGTTCCACCAGATCACGTTCACCAAGTTCGACCGCACGGCGAACCCGGGAGACAACCTGTTCGCTTGCCGTCAATGCCGCAGATGCCTGTTGCCACACCGAAAGCCCGGCTTCAGCGCGAGTGATATCCCGGTCTGCGACTTCCTCAACCATCAAGCGCACCTGCCGCGCCTGTGCTTCGGCAGCAAGGGCCCGCGCGCGCTTTGCATCGCTTTGGGCGCTACGGCGGCTGGAACCGAAAGGCATGGAGAAAAGAAGGCCAACGCCCTGCTCTTCGCCGCCCCGTTCACTGAAAAAGCGAACACCAACGGTCGGATCAGCGATCTTGTTCAATCGCCCGCGACGGGCCAAAGCCATCTGCTGTTCGGCGTATTTTTCCGCCATCCGCAGTTCATGACTGCGAGTAAGGATAAGATTTTTCCATTCGTCAAAGCCGTATTCTGTTGCCGCGGGGTCGCCGATATCCAGTTGCTGGGCCGGCAAGGCCATAGTCGGGAACATGGTACCGATGGCCCGTTCTGCTTCCAGCTTTCTGGCCTGGCTCTTTTGCAGCTTAGCCGCGGCGGTGGCCAGCGCGGAACGTACACCTTCCACCTCCAGAAGAGCCGCTTCCTGCAGCTCATAACGGCGCTCCACAGCTTGAAGTTCCTGCCGGTAGGTATCCACTGCCATCTGGTCAATTCGGTGCATGGCGCCGGCTTCCAGCCATTCAAACCAATAATCCTTCAGCATCAGCGCGACCTGATGGCGGGCGTCATCGCGTGCATTTTCAGCGACACTGATACCAAGCGCCCCGATCTTCCGGTCTTCTTTCGCCTTTCCCGGCAGGCGGATCGCCCGACTGATGGTGCTATCCCATTCGCTATAGGTTCCTTCGCCCCTGACATCACGGCGGATATAGCTTCCGCTCAGATGGAAGTCATGGTCACCAGCCTTATAGACACGCGCTTGGGCTTCGGCCTCTGCAAGGCTCGCCTCGGCCGCCGCAACAACAGGGTGCGCGCCAATCGCTGCCTGGGCAACATCCGACTGCGGCAGAAAGCTATCGGCTGCTTCGACGGCACCGCCGGCAGCCAGAACAGAAAAAGCGACTATATATTTCTTGATCATGCCTTCAGACTCCCTGCTCCGGCGACTGGCTCCAGCCAGTGCGTGACATGAGCGTTGCGCGTTGCCTGACCCAAAGCAACCAGTGCTCGCTCTACGTCGTTTTCAGGCAACACCATCCACAGGCATTTGCGGGCAACATGGCCGCGAACCTGCTCATGCGTGGATGCAGAAGCAAAATCATGGCCATGCCCCTGAACATCAAACGAAGTGAACCCAGGAAGCCCCGGGGAGGCGTCAAGAAACGCCTCTGTTATGTCTTCTGCAACTTCGAGCGGACAGACAACGACCAATTTGCATAGGGTTTTCATTATGATCCACTCCCTTCAATCTGGACGACTTCATCCTGCCCACCGAAACGGCGGAACAGGATTGGCAGAACAAACAGCGTAAGCAGGGTAGAGCTCACAAGCCCACCAATCACCACGATCGCCAGCGGCTTCTGGATTTCCGAACCAGGCCCGGTCGCAAACAACAGCGGAACAAGGCCAAAGGCCGTGATGCTTGCTGTCATGAGAACGGGCCGCAAACGCCGCTGGGCGCCTTCAAAAACAACAGATTGCATATCAAGCCCGGACGCCATCAGATGGTTGAAATGTGCCACCAGAACAAGCCCGTTCAATACTGCAATACCCAACAGGGCGATGAAGCCAACCGAGGCAGGAACCGACAGGAATTCGCCTGACAGCCATAGCGTCAAAACGCCGCCAATAAGCGCGAATGGAATATTCGCCAGGATAAGTAGCGATTGTCGCATAGACCGGAAAGTTGCAAACAGTACGAAGAAGATCAGGGTCAGGGCCAGCGGCACAACGACGCCGAGCCTTTCTGCCGCACGCTTCTGGTTCTCAAATTGACCGCCCCAGACAAGCCTGTAGCCCGCAGGCAAGGTCACCTGCGCTGCCACAGCTGCCTGCGCGTCTTCAACAAAACCAACAAGGTCCCGCCCGGATACATAGGCCTGGATAACCGCATAACGTGATGCATTTTCACGATCCACCTTAACGGCCCCTTCGGGCATATGGATGTGGGCAATGTCGCTGAGGCGGGCACGGCCGCCATCCGGTGTCGGCATTTGATAATCGGCGAACATTTCTACCCGGTTACGGAGTTCATCACCCCCTTTAATCATGATAGGGATACGGCGGTTCTGTTCGGCAACATAACCGGCACTTACGCCTTCAAGCTGAGCGCGCAATTCTTCCTGAACCTCGGTCAGTTGCAGGCCAACACGGCCAGTGGCCAGCCGATCAATATCCACTTGCAGATACTGTACCGTGTCGCTGGCGACCGAAATAACCTCTGCCGCCCCATCAATCGAAGCAACGGTTTTCTGAATCTGGTCGCTCAGACGGCCCAGAACCTCAAGGTTCGGCCCGAAAATCTTGATCGCAAGATCACCCCGGCTACCGGTCAGCATTTCAGATACCCGCATTTCAATTGGCTGTGTGAACGCGAAATCAATACCGGGAAAATCATCCATCACGGCCCTGATCTGGTCCGCCAGCCAGGCTTTGTCCTGCTTGCGCCATTCTTCCTTGGGCTTCAGAACCAGAAAACTGTCTGTCTCATTCAACCCCATGGGATCAAGGCCGATCTCATCCGAGCCCAAACGGGCAATGATGCTTTTCACTTCCGGCACGTCTTCAAGGATTGCACGCTGAACAGCTAGATCACCTTCCGTACTGCGTTCTACATTCACCGATGGAAGCTGCGCCAGTTGAAGAAGAATCCCACCCTCATCCATTGTCGGCATGAAAGTTTTACCCACCATCACATAGGCAACCACCGCCGCTGCAAGCCCAGTTCCTGCCAGGCCAAAAACCGGCAATGGCTTATCCAGCGCGCGACGTAAAAGCCTTTTGTATACTGGCGCAATCTTGCGCATCAGCCAGGGATCAGCATGCGCGCCAGCCTTAAGCGCCGCAGATGACAACACAGGAATAAGTGTTAGTGAAAGGATCAGCGATCCAGAAAGCGCGAAGACAATGGTCAGTGCAACCGGTGCAAACAGCTTTCCTTCAAGCCCCTGCAAAGACAAAAGCGGTAGGAACACAAGGCAGATGATCAGAATACCTGACGCCACAGGTACGGCCACTTCACTGGCGGCACGGTAAACCCGGTGTAGCATAGGAACCTTGGCATCAGCTTTATGGTGGGCAAGATGCTCAACCGTATTTTCCACCACGACGACCGCGGCATCCACCAACATACCAATGGCAATTGCCAGTCCTCCCAGGCTCATCAGGTTCGCGGTTAAGCCAAAATACTGCATCATTACAAAGGTGATCAGCGCCGCAAACGGCAATGTCAGCGCCACCACCAGGGCAGCCCGCACATTGCCCAGAAAAAGGAAAAGCAGGACGACAACAAGAACCGTTGCTTCAAGGAGTGCCTTGGAAACCGTACCAACAGCCTTTTCGATCAGGTCTGACCGATCATAAAAGGCGCTAATCTCCACACCTTCCGGCAAGCTTGGTTTCAATTCTTCAAGTCGTGCCTTTACGCCATCAACCACGGCACGGGCATCCGCGCCGCGAAGGGCAATCACGAGCCCCTGTACGGCCTCGCCCTTGCCGTCCTTGGTTACGGCACCATAGCGGGTCAGCGCGCCAAAACGTACGTCCGCCACATCTGCCAGCCTGAGCGTGCGCCCTTCATCAGCCATAACAACGATCTGACGAAAATCATCCAATGTTCGTGCGGCACCGACTGTCCGTACAATCAGGTTTTCCTCGCCATCATTCAACCGACCAGCACCGTCATTGCTGTTGCTGGCAGCGATGGCGGTGCGGAGGTCGGAAATCGTGAGGCCTGCATCCAGAAGCGCGATCGGATCCGGTACGATTTCAAAAGTCTTCACCCGGCCACCAAGGGCATTAACGTCGGCCACCCCCGGCAAAACGCGGAGCGCAGGACGGATGGTCCAATCCAGTAAGGCCCGGCGCTCATCCAGTGTCAAACCGTCGCCTTCAACTGTGAACATAAACACGTCTGAAAGCGGCGTGGAAATCGGCGCAAGCCCACCTGACACTGTATCCGGCAGCACCTCCATGACACCGGAAAGCCGTTCTGACACCTGTTGGCGCGCCCAATAAACATCTGTACCTTCCTCGAAGTCCAGCGTGATATCCGCGATGGCATATTTCGCGACCGAGCGCAGGATCGTCTGCCCCGGAATACCGAGCAGCTCCATCTCAAGCGGCACATTGATGCGCTGCTCCACCTCTTCCGGTGTCATGCCAGGGGCCTTCAGGATCACCTTCACCTGCGTTGGTGAAATGTCCGGGAAAGCATCAATCGGCAATTTGAGAAAGGCAAAAGCACCCGCCACGCCCAGCATTAGGGCCAGCACCACCACCAAAAGACGTTGGGTTAGCGAAAACTCGATAATCCGGTTCAGCATGATCAGTCACCCTCCAGCGCGAGGGCTTTAAGCTCTGTCAGAGCACTGATGGCAACCTTGGCACCAGCAGAAAGCGGGCCAGTGACGATGGCTTGGTGCGCGCCCCGGGACAGCACCGTCACGGGAACCACACCATATCCGCCGCGTTCCGCCACGAATACGGCATCACCACCAGCAAGCCGTACCACAGCATCCCGCGGCACGGAAAAAGCGCCTTCTTCCGCGACGCCGAACACAGTTACCTGCACGCTTTGTCCTGGCCGCAGGCTGTCATTGCGATCAAGCTCCGCACGCACGGTCACAGAGCGGCTTTGCGGGTCAACCGTTCGCCCGATAGCGATGATCTTTGCCCCGGCGCCCGACGGTTGCAGGCTAACCATATCGCCTAAAGTTATCTTGCCCAGAAAGCGTGACGGCAGTTCGGCTTCCACCCACAGCGCGCCCGTGCCTTCCAGAACGACGGCGCTATCCAGCGTATGGATCATTTCACCGGGCATCACCTGCAGCTGCGCAATCGTGGCGTCGTGGGGAGCTACAAGGCTATAGGTTCCCTTCTGCCCGGCGACTGGCTTGGCGCTGTCAAGCATCCGGCGCGTGGCAGCAAGCTCAGCGTTTGCCCTCGTCGCCTCCGCTTCTGCAGCTTCAGCTCGACCCAATGCAACAACGCCTTCCCGGGACAAGGTCTTCAGCCGTTCAGCTGCCGACTTCAAGGCCCGATAGTCGGCCTGTGCCCGGGAAAGCCGGGCCTGTGCCTCCAGAAAATCATTACTTGCGACCGTAAGCAAACTGTCGCCGGTTTTCACATTCGCGCCTTCAAGGACATGAATAGCCTGAACAATGCCCGCAAAGGGTACTGCAACTGCCAATCTGGCATCCAAGGGGGGGGTGATACGCCCGGGCACTACCACCAGCGCCTGACGCTCAGCCGCTTGCACGTCGCCCGTTTGCACGCCAAGGCGCGCCTGCTGGGTTTGACTAAGTGCAATCTGCCCGCCCTCAGCGGAAACCGTTGGTGCCACCGCGAGCGCCAGCGAAAGAACGGCAGCCACCGTATAATGTTGAAGCATAATAGCAGTCCTTGTTTAAGCCATGTTTCAGAGGGTCGCGGATTTACGGGCAGGCAGGGAAACCCGCACCTGAAGTCCGCCGTCCAGTTTGTTGGCAAAGCCAATATCGCCGCCATATGCGGCCAGAATGTCTCGTACGATTGCCAGACCAAGGCCATTGCCGGGCACCTGCTCGTCCAACCGGATGCCGCGGTTGCCAAGCTTGCCAAGGTCGGCTTCAGAAACGCCGGGGCCATCGTCTTCTACGAGAAGCGAGATAAAGCCGTCCCGACCATTTGTCTCAGCCCGGATTGTCACTTCACTCAATGCCCAATGGGCGGCATTGTCGATCAGATTTCCAAGCAGTTCGGCAAGGTCGCCGTCATCCATAGAGACATAAAGATCGGCTGGAACATCCAGCGACCACCGGCAGACCTCACCTTGGGGGGTTCGATGAATCGTGCGTACTATTTTTTCTACCATTGTGCTCAGGCACGTATCCTGGCCTGGGCGCGCGCCTTTTTCGGTAAGGCGTACGCGCGCCAGCTCCCTGTCAACATGACGGCGCATGGTTTGAACCAGTCCTTCAATTTCTTCGGCGAGTTTTGTTTCGCCCATGGTACGAAGCCGGGCGGCATCGCTCTGTAAAATAGTCAGCGGGGTTTTCAGGCCATGCGCGAGATCCCCTGCGCGCTGGCGTGCGCGTTCGACCACCTTTTCCTGATTTTCAAGAAGATCATTCACCTCAACCACGAGCGGCATAACTTCTGAAGGCTGGTTCCCTGGCAGTCGGTTTGCCCGGCCGTTGCGTACTGCGCTCACCCCCCTGCGGATTGCATCCAGGGGGCGCAGCCCCATACTGACCTGAAACCAGACGGCCAGCACCAACACAAGCCCAAGAAGGCTGAGCGATGGCACAAGATCACCTGCAAAGGCCTGGAGAGCTGCATCAAGGTCGGCCCGATCAAGGGCAACGGCAATACGGAGTGAGCGGTTACCCTCGTTTGTGGGAAAGAGAATACGGCGTTCCTGCACCATCAGCGTCGCACCACCCGGCCCTGGCAGCCGGTGATGGTGGATGATGCCCACCTGAAGCGGATCGGTCGGCAGAGCAATTCGGGTATCCCACAAGGACCGCGAATGGATGGCTAGCGCCCTGTCGTCATCTTCCACCTGCCAATAAAGGCCGCTGAAGGTGACTTCAAACCGGGGGTCAGCCAAGGGTACGCCCACAAAGAAGCTGCCATCTTCGGAAAACTCGATCCCGCCGGAAAGCTGACGCAGGTAGGTCGCCAACTCGTCTTGTATGCGGCGCTCTACATGCCGGTCAAACAAGGCTGTCAAGCCGAACCCCGCAAGGACAAGAGCGACAGCAATGGCACCTGTTGCTGAAAGAAGCAGCCTGAGCCGAAGAGACCGCGCAATCATGCCTGATCTCCGTCAACAAAATAGCCAAACCCGCGCTTGGTATTGATAAGCTTGACGTCCAGCTTTCGCCTGACCCGGCCGATAAGAACCTCGATTGAGTTTTCGGCCCGGTCCGCATCCCCGCTATAAAGATGTTCAATAAGCTCCGAGGCAGGGACGACACGGCCGGTGTGGTGCATCATATACGCCAAAAGCCTGTATTCCTGTGCCGTCAGATTGGCATCCTTGCCATCCACCTCAACCGCCATCTTTCGCGTATCCAGCGTGACCGCCCCAATGGATATTACCGAAGAAGCCTTCCCGACGGACCGGCGCACGATTGCACGCAACCGGGCCAGCAGTTCAGGCATCTGGAATGGTTTTGGCAGATAATCGTCGGCGCCTGCATCAATGCCCGCAACCCGCTCTCCCCAGCTTCCGCGAGCCGTCAGAACAAGAACAGGCACAGTATTTCCATTTTCACGCCAGCGCTTGAGAACTGCGATACCGTCCATTTGGGGTAGACCCAGGTCAAGGACGACAGCGTCATATTCTTCCACATCGCCCTGGAACCACGCCTGTTCGCCATCCTGCGCCAGATCGACCACATAGCCGGCACCTTCAAGGGCGCCCCTGACATCTTCCGCAATGCGGGCATCGTCCTCGACTAAAAGTACCTTCATGGATGATTCTCCACCGTCTCGATCTTGGCGGTTTTGGCATCAGCATGAATATAGTGCAGATACCCATCCTCATCCACGGTACGGAATTCATAATACCAGTGGCCCTGATGCATCTCAAACTTGATGCCAACGACTTCATCTTTCAGTTTGGGGCGAACAATCGACAAAAGTTTTTCAAGCGGCATGATCTCGCCGCGCTGCAATGCAGACCGCGCGACCAGATGGTCCACCTTCCTGTCATGATGATGGTCACCAGCATCGTCGCTCGTTGCGGCAGTCGCCACAGCAAGACCAATCCAACCCGAAAATATGATCGCTTTCATATGCATGGCACATTTATATACGATGCAAGCTGACAACATGCTGACATTCCAAGATAGATAGAAAATCAGTCACTGCACGCCAGGACAGGTTGTACCTTAGCACAAAATCATATTTGACCGCTTTTGGCGATAAGCAGCCCCAAAACACTATAGCTGCGCGGGTCCGCTAAACAGAAAAGACCGGACGAGTTCTCGTGAACTCTGTCCGGTCCATTTCCAGATATTTCTGAGAATTTTCCCAGTTTTTCTGAGAATGCCTATAAAGGAAAGTGGTGGGCCCGGAGGGACTCGAACCCCCGACCAAGCCGTTATGAGCGGCCGGCTCTAACCAACTGAGCTACAGGCCCCAACCACGGAGTGGTAGGTAGCAAACTCTTGCCACATTGGGTAGTGAAAAAATGACGTGTTTCGTTAAAGGGCGTCGATCTCTGCTTCAAGGCGTGAGCGTTTGTCTGTGACAATGCGCTCCAGCACCTTGATGCGCTCACGCATATCGTCCATCTCACGCCGCAAATCGCCGTTTGCCGCACTGTGCTTCAAGGCTTCCGCCTTATATTTCATCCAGCGCATGGTGCCCGCGAATATAAAGGCGCCAAAAATGATCAATACTGGTGCTGCGTCATCCATGATGTGATCCTCCCCGTGCTATCTGCCCTAAAGCGCGTCTATTTCATCTTTGAGCTGCTGGCCCTTGTCGGTCGCCAGGCGCTCGAGCACCGCGACGCGTTTTTCAAGGCTGGCGATACGCCCGTCCGACTGGCCGTCGGCTGCTTTTGCGTGCGCCTTGGCGATTTTCTCTTTTGTGGCGATCCACTGCATGATGATGACAGAAATCATTACCACCGCGACAACGGCGACGATCATGGTCCATAAGGTCATTTGTTGTACCCCTCGCTAAACTTTATTTTTATTTGATATAATTATGGCGCGGATGATTTGCAATGCGCGCGTCGTCATTCTAATTTCTCAGGCAAAGACTGAAACACGATCGGAGGAATAAGAATGTCGTCACTGCCGCACGCCCCGCGCACCGTTAAGACCGCCCTTGCCCTGAGCCTTCTTCTGGGCAGCCACCTGATACCCACCACGACTGCGCAGGCAAACGACAAGCCCTGCCCGCAGGGCACATGCGAAAGCGCATGGAAAGCGGCCTCAAAGGACGACAAGGAACAAGCCAGCGCCTTTGGCGAAACTTACAAAGCCTTCCTGGACCGCGCCCGCACAGAACTGCTGACGGTGGCTGCAGTCCGCGAAGAGGCAGCCCGCCAGGGCTTCAAGGAATGGACCCCAGGCACACGCGTTGAAGCCGGCGACAAATATTTCCATGTAAACAGAGACCGTGCCATGGCGCTGATCATCGGCGGCAAGGCCCCGATTGCAGACGGCGTGCGCATTGTGGCCAGCCACATCGACAGCCCGCGGCTTGAGCTGAAGGGCCGCCCGGTGGACGAAGGCCAGGGCTTCGCCCTGTTCCAGACCAACTATCACGGCGGCATCAAGACCTACCAGTGGACCAACACCCCGCTGGCGCTTGTCGGCCGGGTGGACACCAAGGCCGGCAAAACCGTTGAAATTTCTGTTGGCCTGAAGGCTGATGACCCGATCCTGATGATCCCGGATCTTTCGCCCCACACGGCGCGCGACCAGATGAAGAAAAGCGCCCGCGACGTGGTGGCCCATGAAGAGCTTGACCCCATCGTGGCCCACGGCCCGCATGGGGAGGACGGCAAATTCAGCGCCAGAACATGGGTGTTCCAGTATCTGAAGGAAACCTACGACATAGAGGCCGCCGATCTGGTGTCGGCCGAGCTGTCGCTGGTGCCGGCCATGAGGCCGCGGGACATGGGGCTGGACCGGCGCCTGATTGCGGCTTACGGCCAGGACGACCGGCTCGCAGCCTATGCCAGCATGATGGCGGCCTTTGACGCTTCAAGGCTGCCACACACCACCATCATCCAGTTCGCCGACAATGAAGAAAGCGGCAATGTGAATGTCTCCGGCGCGTCTTCCACCTATCTGCCAGATCTGGTGAGCGAGCTTGTCTATGCCGAACTTGGCGACACTTACCGCCAGCCGCTTTTCACCCGCACGCTTCGGGCATCAAAAGCGCTGTCGATCGATGTCAATCCGGGCGTGAACCCCATGAGCCCCGGCGCCTGGGAGCTTTCTAACGCACCCCGCCTTGGGTATGGCGTAAACATCAAGCTTTATGGTCGCGGGTTTGACGCCAACAGCGAGTTTATCGCCTGGACCCGCAATGCGCTTGATGAAGCGAATGTCGCCTGGCAGACCACCACCTACAAGGTAGGTCGCGCCGGTGGCGGAACCCTGGGCAAGGAACTGGCGAAGCTGAATATCGACACCATCGATTTCGGGGTGCCGCTCCTTTCGATCCACACGCCTGTCGCCGTGTCAGACAAGATGGATGTGCTTGCGCTCAAGAAGGCCATCGCCGCCTTCATCACCCATAAGGATTAACGCAAAAGCCCCGGTCGGCGATGCCTGCCGGGGCGGCGTTTGTGCTCAATTTTAAGCATTTCTTCATATGTCGCGCGGTTTGTGCCATAATAGCCGCAGGTAGAATACCGCTGGCGGAGGGGTCCGCCGGTTAACCTATGGGTGCTGAAAATGGTAAACTCGATCAATACGAACGCCAGCAGTTTGCTGGGCGTGCGTAACCTGCAGCGTACGAATTCGCTCCAGGCTCAAACGCAAAATGAAATTTCCACTGGCAAGAAAGTCAACAGTGCGAAAGATAACGCGGCGATCCTGTCGATCGCGCAACTCCTGAAAAGCGATGTCGCGGGCCTCAATAGCGTCAAGGGGTCCCTTGACCGGGCGATCTCCACGACCGATGTGGCGCTGGCGGCAGGTGACGGCGTGTCCAACCTTCTGCTTGAGCTGAAGGAAAAGGCCGTAACGGCGTCCGATCCGGGCCTTGATGATGTCAGCCGGCAGGCGCTGAATGAGGAATTCACGCAGCTTCGCGACCAGATCACTTCTATCGTCGACAATGCCGAATTCAACGGCACGAACGCGGTCAAGGCAGGTGGCGACAATATCGTCGCGGTCACGGGCGCTGATGGCCAGGGCGCCATCCAGATTGACGCGCAGGACCTGTCGCTGGGCGGGCCGAACGTCACGCTTGGGGCAAGCCAAGGCATTGGCTCTGTCGCGGACGCGCAGGCTGCTGTTACAGCCATTGAGGATTCGATCAACAATCTCTCAAGCTCGCTGTCACAGCTTGGGGCGGGCGCAAGCCAACTGCAGGAAACCAAGGACTTCACCGAAGCGCTCAGTAACGCCACTGAAGTGGGTATCGGCAACCTTGTGGACGCCGACCTGGGCAAGACCAGTGCCGCCTTTGAGGCCAACCGCGTGAAGGAAGCTTTGGGCATTCAGGCGCTGTCGATTTCGAACCAGGCGCCGGCTGCGATCCTGTCGCTGTTCCGCTAGATCTCTGCCAGACAAATTCATTAAGGCAGACAAATTCATCAAGGACGGCCGCACGCTGATGCGGCCGTTTTTATGTCACCAGCCCATAGCCTTCAAGGGCCCGGATCATCGGCTGAAGAAACTCTTCATAGTCTTTCCAGCGGCCCAGCCCTTTGGCATTGATGGGTTCACGCACCTGCTGTTCACTAAGGGTAAACGTTGGAACGTCAAGCTTTTCAGGTGACAGGCAAGCTGGTGTCCACTCAACGCCACAGAAATCGGCAATCTCGCGGGTCACCTCTTCCGGATTTTGCACCAGCTCTTCATATTGCACCGTCAGAATACGGCCAGGCGCAACGCGTCGCCAGTGGGCCATATAGGCCTCGCATTGCTTGATCGCGTGAGCAATGAACTCCTGCTGCACCGTGTAGGCAAATGCAGACCGGAAAGCGCGCTTGTAAAGCGACCAGCCGATATCGCGCGGATCACGCTTCAGATAGATGATCGGCGCACATGGGAACATCTTCATGCCCCACCCCAGATTACGGTAATTCTGCGGTAATTTGTCTGTGACGAACCGGCCATGAACCCGTGTATTCGCCCAATAGTCGTCGGCAAACGTTTGCCATTGCTGGGGGTCAATATCCTGCGGCAACGGCGCAGCCCCTCGTAGGGCTTCCTGATGGTGGTCTGACGCGATACGGGCCAATGCCTTGCTTTCGCCGCCCGGCTTGACATTGGGCAAAGATGCCAGAATACGCTCCAGAAGCGTGGTGCCAGACCGTGGCATCCCAACCACAAAAATCGGCTGATCCCGCCCCTGATCCCGCTGCTGCGGGCCAAACATCTCTGCCCGGAACCATTCCATCAGGCGCTCGCGTGTCTGCTCCACCTTTATTGTGTCATAGGCGCGATTTTCCGATACATAATAGGCATGCATCATATCATTCGCCCTGTGATAGCTCTGAAAAGCATCCGAGGTCAGCTTCAAACGATCCTGCATCCTCGCCAACGAATACCAAAGCAACATGGCTTCTGCGTCCGGGATTTTTTCGTCCTTCAGAACCGTTTGGCACCGAGCAACCAACCCTGGAAGGTCGGCCTTTTCGGATAGGTCAGCAAGGCCGCTCCAAACCGCCGTGTTGGCCGGCGCATGGTCCAGCAGGCGTCTATAGGCTTCTATTGCTTCGTCTTTATTCCCACGCTTGCGCTGGCACTGGGCCAATGCAGAAAGCATCGATGGCGCTTGCCGCGCCTCCTCTGGCATCTCTTCCAGCACTTCCCAGGCGCTTTCAAGGTCATCATTCTCAATATGAAGGGCTACCAAGCGGTTGAGTTCCGCAGGGGTCGCGCCGCTATCACGGATACTTTTCCTGAAGGCTTCTATCGCCGCTCCGGGATGGCCGCTCGCAAGTAGGAGTGCTGAAATTTGGCTCCAACGCTCGTGGGGCAATGTGGCATGGGCAATCAGATGCTGGCACGCCTTGCGAACGCCAATATCGTCCTGGTGGTGCCGCAGTATCTTGATCCGCACCAAGGTTTCGACAGCACGTTCTTGTGGGGCAATAGGCGGCAGAAGTTTGAAAGCATCTGTCTGAAGCTCCAGGCAGAACATCTTGTCGCACAGCCCCATTTTCAGGTGATGCTGGCCTTCTGGCACCAGACTGTATGCGTGAAGAAGGGCCCGTCGCGCGGACTTTTTCTCTCCAAGGCCGAACTGATATTCGGCCCATTGCGCCAGCAGCACCGGGTCTTCGGGCATATCCTTGAGAGCCGCAGCGAATGCCGCTTCAATGGCCTTGCTTTTCCCTTGTTGCTGGGCTTGGGAAATCCGGGCCTGATGGTGTTGCCGTTTGTCGGTCATCGCGCTGCAAGGCCTGTTCCACGCGTGCGAACCATCATGCGCCAGCGCTTGAAATCCATCGCCACAGTGTCCGCCTGCAAAAGCACATCCATTCCAAGGATCATCGCAGGCGCGTGCGAGGCCCCGAAGGTTGAAAAAATCGGCAGGTGAGCGGACACCAGCCGTTGTTCCCCCAATGCCCAATCGCCGATGGTCATGCCAGGCACCTTGATAACATGCGCCGCCATCGCGCGCCCGGAGGCCGAAACGCTGGCCTGATCGTCTGTCATACCGTCCGGGATGATTTCCTGAAGCGCTTCAAACGCCGGGCCATTCAACACTGTGGCACCGGAACCGGTATCAACAAGCGCGTGGATTTCAACACCATTGATGACCACCGTCACAGCAAGCGAGCCATAGCCCACTGCCCGCGCCTTCAGGTCCAGCCAGCCCGGTTCGCGCTTGACATTGCGATCGTCATCCAGCCGCACACCCGTGCGGTCCAGCATCAGAACATGACCCCGAAGGATATCAATCCCCAATATCCCGGATATGCCCTCAACCGAAGGGTCCGGCATGGCCACTGTTTCTTTCACTTGCAGGCTTTTGCCTAGCGCCTTCAACTCGCCAATGCGGTAAAGCTGCATCTCCCGCGCACCTGTCGCAGTCATCACCCGGCGGGACTTGAACGGCACAGCCTCAAGCCCCAGAACGCTCACCAGCGTACGATACATCACCGTGCGGCTGGCGGCCGTGTCCAACAGGAAGGGATAGGGCCCTTCCCCGCGCACTTCTACGTCCACCAGCACACGCCCCTGATCATCCTGCTTCAACTTTGTGGATGCCGCTGGAATGTCTTCAACGCCCGTGGGATCAGAGGCCGCAGCGGGCACCAGGCTGACTATGCAAAGAAACAGAAAAGGCAGCCACGTGCGGCTGCCTTTCCAGAATTTGGGTTTTCCTATCACGAAGCCAGCCTCTTAGGTGTCGAGGAAGCTTCTGAGCTGGCGGGACCGGCTTGGGTGCTTCAGTTTCCTGAGCGCCTTCGCCTCGATCTGACGGATACGTTCCCGCGTTACCGAGAACTGCTGACCAACTTCTTCCAAAGTATGGTCGGTGTTCATGCCGATACCGAAACGCATCCGAAGCACGCGCTCTTCCCGCGGCGTCAGGGACGCCAGGACGCGGGTCGTAGTCTCACGCAGGTTCGACTGGATCGCCGCATCCACAGGCAGGATCGCGTTCTTGTCTTCGATAAAGTCGCCCAAGTGGCTGTCTTCCTCGTCGCCAATCGGCGTTTCAAGGGAGATTGGCTCCTTGGCGATCTTCATCACCTTACGCACCTTCTCAAGCGGCATGGATAGACGTTCTGCCAGCTCTTCCGGCGTAGCCTCGCGACCAATTTCGTGCAGCATCTGGCGGCCTGTACGCACCAGCTTGTTGATTGTCTCGATCATATGCACCGGAATACGGATGGTGCGCGCCTGGTCGGCGATCGAGCGGGTGATAGCCTGCCTGATCCACCATGTAGCGTAGGTCGAGAATTTGTAACCGCGGCGGTATTCGAACTTGTCCACCGCCTTCATCAGGCCAATGTTACCTTCCTGAATCAAGTCAAGGAACTGCAGGCCGCGGTTGGTGTATTTCTTGGCAATCGAGATCACCAGACGGAGGTTGGCCTCCACCATTTCTTTCTTGGCGATCCGAGCTTCCTTCTCGCCTTTCTGTACCGTGCGAACAATGCGGCGGAATTCGTCCACATGCAGGCCCGTGCGGCCAACAACGTCACTTACCTGATCGCGGATATTGTTGATGGCAGAGCCTTCGTTCTCAACGAACGCAGCCCAGCCCTTGCCTTTCAGCTTGGCCACGCGGTCAGACCAGCCGTCCTCAAGCTCATTGCCCTGATACTCATCAAGGAAAGCTGTGCGGGAAACCTTGTGGCTTTCCGCCAACCGGAGAAGGCGACCACTAAGGCTCATCAGGCGCTTGTTCAGGCCGTAAAGTTCGTCCACCAGCTCTTCGATACGCATATTGTTGAACCGTACCGAGCTCACCAGCTCAATCAGGTCCTCGCGCAGTTTCTTGAATCGACGCTCCTGGGCCGTGGAAAGCGTTTCGCTTTGAACGGCAGCCGCCAGACGGGCGTCCTGCAGCTTGGCGTACTTCTTGTAAGTCGATGTAATCAGGCGGAATTTTTCAATAGTTTCCGGCTTGAGGTGCGCTTCCATAGCGGAAAGCGACATAGCCGCTTCCTCGTCCTCGTCATCCTCGTCGTCATCATTGCCTTCACTATCATTGTTGCCATCGGAAGGCTCGTCGTCATCCTCCTTGGCGTCGGCGGCCTTCTCGGCCTTTTCAGCCTTTTCCTCACCGCCCTCTTTCATCACGTCGCCGCCGTCCTCGTCTTCAAGGTCGGCGCTGTCTGGTTCCTTACCCAGCGTGGCTTCAAGGTCGATGATGTCGCGAAGCAGCATCTCTTCGTTCTCTAACCGCTCTGCCCATTCGATGATGGCGCGGAACGTCAGCGGGCTCATGCACAGACCTTCGATCATGGTGGCCCGGCCGGCTTCGATCCGTTTCGCGATGGCGATCTCGCCCTCACGCGACAGAAGCTCAACAGACCCCATCTCGCGCAGATACATGCGCACAGGGTCGTCAGTGCGATCGCTCGCTTCCTTCTTGTCCGTGGTCTTGAACTCTTCCTGTTCGGTCTCTTCGGCCTCTTTTTCGTCGCCCTCAGCTTCGTCCGGGTCGTCACCATCGGTCACGTTGATACCCATCTCAGACAGCATGGTCATGATGTCTTCGATTTTCTCGGATGACATTTCTTCGGTCGGCAAAGCAGCGTTCAGCTCATCATATGAGATGTAGCCCCGCTCCTTCGCCTTTGCGATCATCTTTTTGACGGCGGCCTCCGTGGCATCGCCGATCGAACGCTCATTGCCTTCGTCGGAGCCCGTTGCCTTTTCGTCTTCCTGATTCGCCTTAGTTGCCATGTATTTTTTCTCCAGAACTGCGCGAATCGCAGTCTATACCATATTAATTGAAAGAAAACCTGCCTGATTCGAGCCGGTATCCTTCTTTGTCCGCTTCTTTTTCCTCGAGCGCCCGGAAAGCCTCCTGCGCCGCGATAAATCTGCCCCTGTTTTCTTCCGTCATGTCGGCCGCAAATTCCGCCTCGGCCTGCTCATAGGCCGCTTTTGCCGCCGTAATATGCTGGAATCGCGAGACAATATGCTCGAATCCGGTTAGCGCATCCGAAAGCGCCGCCTCAGGCCAGGCAAACCATTCATCCCTCAGCGCGCGTTCCGAAAGCAGCTTCTCAAGCGTTACCATTTCCGGCCTGTCTTCCAGATGGGCAATCACCGCCTCATGGTCAAGGGTCTCGCCAGCAGCGGCCTTCTCTAATAACGCACACCTGAGATCGTCAAGCCCCGTTGTGCCGAACTCCAGATTTGCGACCAGCTCTTCATGCTTGATCAGAATTTCCGGGTGATGCACCAGCGTCAAGATGATGGTCTTCTCCATTCTGTCTGTCACAGGCCGCGCCTTGTCACCTTGCGCGAAGGACGTGTGCTTCAAGCCACCGCCCTGCTGCCACGGCTGCATTCCGCCCGCATTCTTTTTCTGGAACCGCTGGTTACCGCCCTGTCGGGCCGGAGCGCGACCACCGCCCTGCTTTTTCGCGGGGCGGAACAGTTCCCATATCCGGTTCCGGAATTCGGTCTGGTATAGCTTCTTGACGTTTTCATCTTCAATTTCGGAAAGCGTTCCGAAGATTTTTTTCTCCAAGCCAGCCCGGCGCTCTGGCGTGTCCACCGCCACGCCCTCTGTCAAATTGCGCCACAGCACGTTCACAAGCGGGTCGGCGCTGTCGATCAGCTTCTCGATCGCGCGCTTGCCTTCGCGCTGCACGAGGCTATCCGGATCGTCACCTTCCGGCATGATAATGAAGCGGAGCGACTTTCCAGGCTTGAGCATGGGCAGCGAGCGTTCGACCGCCCGGCTTGCGGCGCGCAGGCCCGCGTTGTCGCCATCGAAACTGAGGATTGGCTCATCCGCCATCTGCCACAGGTGCGAAATCTGTTCTTCCGTCAGCGCGGTGCCCAAGGGCGCCACAGCATAATCAATGCCGTACTGCGCCAGTGCAATCACATCCATATAGCCTTCAACCACCATCACCTGCCCGGCGTCATAGCTGGCGGCGCGAGCATTGGCCCAGTTATAAAGCGTCGCGCCCTTGTGGAAGAGCGTGGTTTCCGGGCTGTTCAGGTATTTGGCCTTGGCATCTTTCGATAGCGCCCTGCCGCCAAAGGCGATCACCCGGCCCTGCCGGTCAGTGATCGGGAACATCAGCCGGTCACGGAAGCGGTCATAGGATGCGCCGCCGCCTTCGGGCTTGATCAACATGCCGGTCTCGATCAGCTGGTCTTCGCCAATGCCGCGCGCAATCATCGCGTCCTTCAGCGCGGTGCGGGCGGCGGGCGCGTATCCCATGCCGAAGCGCTCCAGCGTTTCGTCCGTCAGCCCCCGGCCCTTTATATAGTCATAGGCCGCGCGGCCAATCTGGCCCTTCAACTGAGCTGCGTACCATTTGGCCACGGTCTCCATGGCTTCACTGAGCGTGCCGCGCTTCTTGTCGCGTTCGATTTGCTGGGGCGTCTGGCGCGGCATTTCCATGCCTGCTTCGCCTGCCAGGACTTCCACCGCCTCCATGAATTCCATGCCCTGGGTGCCCATGACAAAGTCAATCACGCTGCCATGCGCCCCACAGCCGAAGCAGTGATAGAAGCCCTTCTGGTCATTCACGGTGAAGGAGGGTGTCTTTTCATTATGGAACGGGCACAGGCCCTGATGTTCGCGCCCATGGCGCACGAGCTTCACCTGCCGCCCGACCACGTCGGACAGGGTAAACCTGTGCTTCAGCTCATCCAGAAACTGCGGACTAAGCGCCATAACCACCCACTAAAAAGTAAATACCGGAAGACACCCCTTCTAACGCAACAGACCGGCAGAGAACAGAGGGAAATCGATCCGGAAACCGCCATCGGCGATTATGCGAGATATTGCTGTAAATCGACTTCCATTTGCGCCATCTCGCTTTCCAGCCAATCAACGAACAGCGCGACATTTTCCGACACCGGCTCCCGTGCGGTCACCGCGTGAAAACAGAAGCCGTTGCTGGACGGCTTGCCCGGCACGCACTTCAGCCTGCCGTCAATCAACGCCTGTGCGGCTGTGGCGAGTGGCGCCATGCCGATACCGGCACCAACAATGGCCGCCTGAACCAGCAAGCCTGAGTGGCTATAGGTTTTGCCATAGTCCGGGTCGCGCAGCTCTACCCCGTTATGTTCGAGCCAGTCGTTCCAATAGCTGCGGTCTTCATAGCCAATCAGCGGATAATCCGTCAGGTCATCAACCGTGATTTCGCGCCCTTCCGCAAGGCACGGTGCGTATACCGGCATATATTTTTCCACCCGCATGGGCGTGACGCCCGAAGGCAGTTTGCCAAGCCAGCCGCCGCGGATGGCCAGGTCATACCCTTCCGCCGCCACATCGACCTGATGGTCGTCCGCATTCAGCCTGATATCGATCTCCGGATGCGCCAGACTGAAACGCGGCAGGCGCGGGATCAGCCACTGGATGGCGAAAGAATGATAGGCCGACAGGCGGATCACATTGGGCTCATGCCTGCGCATCAGCGTGGTGACCCGATCATCAATGCCCTCAAGTGCCTGCTTTACCGCCTTGGCAAGCGACCGCCCCGCCGATGTCAGCTCAATCTCACGTGGCCGACGCACAAAAAGGGCGAAGCCGAGCTGCTCCTCAAGCCCTTTCACCTGTTGGCTGACCGCAGACTGGGTGCGCCCCAGCTCTTTCGCCGCGAGCGTGAGGCTGCCGTGGCGCGCCGCCGCATCAAACGCCAAAATGCCAGACAATGACTGCAATTTGTAGCGCATCAAAGGTCCTTAAATTTTCTAAGTCATAGCCTTAAAACTACGAAATTGAAATACTGTCAAAAATCAACAATATCAACAACAATAAGAAAACGGAGTCACGACATGCCTAAGAAAATCAAATCTAAACAAAGTCATAAGGAAAGCTTCTTCGCACGGCTGGCGACCCTTCTGGCGCCCATGGACGACATGGCCTTTCACGGCAACAGACATGCCGCAGCAAGAGAGGCCGAGGCAAAAAAGGAGCCTGCGCGACGGCAGTGCTATCCCAGCATTCGCCCGATGCAGGTGATCAAGATCTAGCCGGCACAAATGGCGAAGAGCCCCCTTCCCACCTCGCGCCGATATACACCGCCCGCACCTTTTTACCCCACCGGGTGTGACACCCCCGGTCAACTGAAAAGGGCGGCTGCCAAACCGGCGCCGCCCTTCTCCTTGAATTTCAGAATATAAAGAGCCTTAGCTCAGGAGTCCCTTGATGGTCACGCTTGCCTTGGCGAAATCCATCTGGCCCGCATATTTGCCCTTCAGCGCACCCATGCAGCGGCCGATGTCCTTGAGGCCTTCCGCGCCAAGCTCTGAGACCACGCCTTCACAAACGGCTTTGATCTCGTCGTCGGAAAGCTGCTTTGGCAGGAACTCTTCGATGATATCGATTTCTTCCCGCTCACGCTCTGCCAATTCGCACCGACCAGCCTCTTCATAGGCCTTGATGCTATCCCGGCGCTGCTTGACCATTTTCGACAGGATATCGGTGATCATGGCGTCATCATCACGGTCGCCACCATCCGTTGTCCGGAGTTCGATATCTTTTTCTTTGATCGCAGCCAGAATAAGGCGCACAGTAGAGAGCTTGCGCGTTTCTTTAGCGCGCATCGCCGCTTTCATTGACTGATTAAGTTCGTCCCGCAACATAAAAACCACCCTGACTTTACGAGTCGGAAGCGCACATATTACCGCATTGCCTGCCAGCTGGCAAATTGGTTTTGCTTCGTAACCCATTGATTTTATTAGATATTTTTTTAAATTCTTTACTTGACCCCAGGGACCCTTTTGCTTATTGTCCCGACAATTTGGCCGCCGCCCACCAGGGCGCACAGCGCGCTCTTTTACCGGCTAATCCCTTGATACGCAAGGGAACATGTGTGAAACCAATGGCAGGAGGAACCCGCCCCCATGACCGACTCCACACTCCCCACCCAGCGACCCGCTGAGGATATCACCGCCGCACTGGTTCTGGCAGACGGCACTGTTTTTTGGGGATATGGATTTGGAAGGGACGGCGAAGCCGTTGGTGAAGTCTGCTTCAACACATCCATGACCGGCTACCAGGAAATCCTGACAGACCCGTCCTACGCAGGCCAGATCATCACCTTCACATTCCCGCATGTCGGCAATGTGGGCACCAATATAGAAGACATGGAACGCGACACGGCGGCCTCCCGCGGCCTGGTGATCCGCGACGACATCACAGAGCCAGCGAACTTCCGCGCAATGAAGCACCTGAATGACTGGTGCGCAGAGATGGGCCTGGTGGGCATTTCCGGCATCGACACACGGAAGCTGACACGCCACATCCGCGCGAACGGCGCGCCAAGCGGTGTGATCGCATATAATAAAGACGGCAAGTTCGATATCCCCGCCCTTCTGAAGAAAGCGCAAGAGTGGCCCGGCCTTAAAGGCATGGACCTGGCGAAAGAGGTAACTTGTTCGGCAAACCGGGAATGGACCGGCGCCCGTTGGACCATCGCAGACGGCTATGCCGAGCTGACCGACCCCAAGGCCCATGTGGTGGCTGTGGATTATGGCGCGAAGGACAACATCCTGCGCTGCCTCGCGGCAACCGGGGCGCGCGTGACCGTGGTGCCCGCCACTGCAAGCTTTGATGAGATCATGGCGCTCAAGCCCGACGGGATTTTCCTTTCAAACGGCCCAGGCGACCCGGCCGCGACCGGCGAATACGCCCTACCCGTTATCACCAAGCTGATCGAGACCGGCCTGCCGATCTTCGGTATCTGCCTTGGCCACCAGTTGCTGGCGCTCGCGTTCGGCGGCAAGACATACAAGATGCACCAGGGCCACCGGGGCGCGAACCACCCGGTTCAGGACCTTCGCAGTGGCAAGGTGGAAATCACCAGCATGAACCACGGCTTCTCGGTGGACGGCGACAGCCTGCCGGAAAACGTGAAAATCAGCCACATCAGTCTGTTTGACCGCACAGTGTGCGGCATCGAGGCAACGGACAAGCCGATCTTCTCGGTGCAGCAGCACCCGGAAGCATCGCCCGGCCCGCAGGACAGCTTCTACCTGTTCGAACAATTCATGGACATGATCCAGAACCACAAAAACGCAGCCTAAATATAAGGGACCGACCAAATGCCAAAAAGAACCGACATCGAAAGCATTCTGATCATCGGCGCGGGCCCTATCATTATCGGGCAGGCGTGTGAGTTTGACTATTCGGGCACCCAGGCCTGTAAGGCGCTTCGGGAAGAAGGTTACCGGGTGATCCTGGTAAACAGTAACCCGGCCACCATCATGACGGACCCTGAGCTGGCCGACGCCACTTATGTGGAGCCGATCACGCCAGAGGTTGTCGCCAAGATCATTGAAAAAGAACGCCCGGACGCGGTTCTGCCCACCATGGGCGGCCAGACAGGCCTCAACACCGCCCTTGCCCTGTCGCGCGACGGCACGCTTGAAAAATACGGCGTGCAGCTGATTGGTGCGACAGAAGACGCGATTGACAAGGCGGAAGACCGCCGCCGCTTCAACGCCGCGATGGAAAAGATCGGTCTTGAGGTCTGTAAGGGCAAGACAGCCCATAGCTATGAAGAAGCCCTTGAGGTGATGAATGAAATTACCGGCCTGCCGGCGATCATCCGCCCAAGCTTCACCATGGGCGGCACCGGTGGCGGCATCGCCTATAACAAGGAAGAGTTCGAACAGATTGTTCGCGCGGGCCTTGACGCGTCGCCCACCAACGAAGTGCTGGTTGAGGAAAGCATCCTCGGCTGGAAAGAATATGAAATGGAAGTGGTGCGCGACAAAGCCGACAACTGCATCATTGTCTGTTCCATTGAAAACGTGGACCCAATGGGCGTCCACACCGGCGACAGCATCACCATCGCGCCTGCGCTGACGCTGACAGATAAAGAATATCAGGTGATGCGGAATGCCTCCCTCGCGGTACTGCGCGAGATTGGTGTGGAAACCGGCGGGTCGAACGTGCAGTTCGCCGTGAATCCGGAAAACGGCCGCCTGATCGTGATTGAAATGAACCCAAGGGTGAGCCGCTCATCCGCGCTGGCGTCCAAAGCCACAGGTTTCCCGATTGCCAAGATCGCCGCGAAACTGGCTGTGGGCTACACGCTGGATGAGCTCGACAACGACATTACGGGCGTGACCCCTGCGTCGTTCGAGCCAACGATCGACTATGTGGTCACCAAGGTGCCGCGCTTCACGTTCGAGAAATTTGCAGGCACCAATGCGCTTCTCACCAGCGCGATGAAGTCTGTGGGGGAAGTGATGGCTGTGGGCCGTAACTTCACAGAAAGCCTGCAGAAAGCCATGCGCTCCATGGAAACGGGGCTGATCGGCCTCGATGAGATTGAATTCGACGGCTACAAGCCCGGCTCGGGTGACTTCGAAGCCATCAAGCGTGACCTTGGTTTCGCCCGCCCGGACCGTATCCTGCGCATTGTTCAGGCCATCCGCGAAGGCATGAGCCTTGAAGACATCCACAGCGTGACCCACTATGAGCCCTGGTTCCTGCGCCAGTTCAAGATGCTCGTGGACATGGAAAAGAAAATCACCGAGAACGGCCTGCCGGCCGACCCGCGTGAGCTTCGCAAGCTGAAGATGCACGGCTTCTCTGACGCCCGCATCGGCAAGCTCGCCGGTGTGCCGGAAGCGGCTGTAATGAAAGCGCGGCTTGATATGGACGTGCGCCCAAGCTTCAAGCGCATCGACACCTGCGCGGCAGAGTTTGAGGCCAAGACGCCCTACATGTATTCAACCTATGAAACCTTCGCGGCGGGCGAAAAGCCTGAGTGTGAATCCAACCCGACAGACCGCGAAAAGATCGTGATCCTGGGTGGCGGGCCGAACCGTATCGGCCAGGGCATCGAGTTCGATTACTGCTGCTGTCACGCCTGCTTCTCGCTCTCTGACGCGGGCTATGAGACCATCATGGTCAACTGTAACCCAGAGACCGTGTCGACAGACTATGACACCTCTGACCGCCTGTATTTCGAACCGCTCACAGCCGAAGACGTGATCGAGATCATCCGCAAGGAACAGGAAAGTGGCACCGTGAAGGGTGTGATCGTACAGTTCGGCGGCCAGACGCCACTGAAGCTTGCGCACGCGCTTGAAGCCGCAGGTATCTCGATCCTGGGCACCAGCCCGGACGCCATCGACCTGGCGGAAGACCGCGAACGCTTCCAGGAACTGGTTGAAAAACTGGGCCTGAAGCAGCCAAGCAACGGCCTGGCACGCAGCCACGAAGAAGCCATCAAGGTTGCCAACAAGGTTGGCTATCCTGTGCTGATCCGCCCAAGCTATGTGCTGGGCGGCCGCGCAATGGAAATCGTCCATGACCAGGAAGGCCTGGACCGATACATCAACGAAGCCGTAAAGGTATCCGGCGACAGCCCCGTGCTGATCGACGGCTTCCTCAAGGACGCGATTGAGGTTGATGTGGACGCCCTTTCTGACGGCGAAAACATCCATATTGCCGGCATCATGGAGCACATCGAGGAAGCAGGCATCCACTCTGGCGACAGCGCCTGCTCGTTGCCGCCTTACAGCCTGCCTGTGGGCATCGTGAATGAAGTGAAGCGTCAGGCACGCGCCCTTGCGAAGGCACTGAATGTCGTGGGCCTGATGAACGTGCAGTTCGCGGTCAAGGACGGCGACGTGTACCTGATCGAGGTAAACCCGCGCGCCAGCCGCACAGTGCCGTTCGTTGCCAAGGCAGTGGGCTATCCGGTTGCCGCCATCGCCGCGCAGGTAATGGCTGGTGCCAAGCTGACCGACTTTGAGCTGAAGGACCCGATCACAGAGCATGTGGCGGTGAAGGAAGTGGTGATCCCGTGGGCGCGCTTCCCTGGCGTTGACGTGCTCCTGGGGCCTGAGATGAAATCCACCGGTGAAGTGATGGGCATTGCCGACAACTTCCCGATGGCCTTCTACAAGTCCCAGCTGGCAGCGGGCGTGAAGCTGCCGGAAAAGGGCCAGGTGTTTGTCAGCGTGAAAGACAGCGACAAATATGCACTGGTGCCGCTGGTGCGGGACCTTCTGGACATGGGCTATGACGTGATCGCCACAGGCGGCACGGCAGATTACCTCAAGACCAACGGACTTGAAGTGAAGCGCGTATTCAAGGTGACAGAAGGCCAGCGCCCGCACGTTCTGGACATCATGAAGAACGGCGAAGTGCAGCTGATGTTCAACACCACCGAAGGCAAGCAGGCCATCAAGGACAGCTATGAGCTTCGGAACACGGCGCTGCTGATGAAACTGCCATATTTCACAACCATGGCAGCGGCCGCCGCGTCGGTGCAGGCACTGAAAGCCCTGAAGGACAGCATGCTTGATGTCAAACGCCTGCAGGATTTCGCAGCCTAGGGCCCCGTCCCTGAAGCTGACAGCCGATCT
Source organism: Kordiimonas lipolytica (assembly GCF_001550065.1). The sequence goes on along the minus strand of NZ_LRUB01000035.1, from coordinate 36,938 downwards.
GGCTTGATTTTTTGCAAGTTTATGACTAAATGGAAATAAGTGCGCCGGCCCCCACGGGTCGGCGCTCCTGTTTTGTATATGGCCAGCAGGTAACTGGCCCATCGATGAAAATAACAACGGACGGGACACATGAACGAAAAAGTGCCCATGCTGCAGGATGGCTATGATCGCCTTGCTGCTGAGCTGAAGAATTTGAAAAGCGTTGAGCGCCCCTCAGTTGTGGCGGCTATTGAAGAAGCGCGCGCCCACGGCGACCTTTCGGAAAACGCTGAATATCACGCAGCCAAAGAGCGCCAGGGCCATATCGAAGGCCGCATCATGGAGCTTGAAGGCAAGTTGAGCCGCGCCCAGGTGATCGACCCGACCACACTTTCCGGTGACAAGGTCGTGTTTGGCGCAACAGTCACCCTGCTGGACGAGGACGACGAGGAAGTCGTGTATCAGATTGTGGGCGCCGATGAAGGCGACGTGAAAGCCGGCAAGATTTCCTACCAGAGCCCGATCGCCCGTGCGCTGATCGGCCGCCGCGTTGAGCAGGAAGTTGAAGTGAAAACGCCGGGCGGCGAGCGCTACTATGAAATTGCCAAGGTGGAGTTCAAGTAAGCCTCCCGACCCTAACCAGACAAACAAAAAGCCCGCTCGATAAAGCGGGCTTTTTTATTTGCTTCTGCCAGAACAGTCCCGGCTTACGAGACTTCCGGAAGCGGCACGCCTGGCGTGTGCTTGGATGTCCTGATCGTCAGCGAAGTTTTCACGCTGGCCACATTTGGCGCCGGCGTCAGCTCGCTGGTCAGGAAATGCTGGAAGCCAGCCAGGTCATGGGCCACGATTTTCAGAATGAAATCGATCTCGCCATTGAGCATGAAACATTCACGCACCATCGGCCATCCCTTGCACTGTTCTTCGAATTTCTGAAGGTCTGCTTCAGCTTGGCTGTGCAATCCAACCATGGCAAAAACGGTCAGGCCGTAGCCAAGCGCTTCCTGATTGAGGTCTGCATGATAGCCACGGATGAAGCCTTCTTCCTCAAGTGCGCGCACGCGACGCAGGCAAGGCGGGGCCGTAATCCCCACACGTTCCGCAAGCTCCACATTGGTAATTCGGCCTTCAGCCTGAAGGCACGACAGGATTTTGCGGTCGACCGCATCAAGTTTGACACGCCCCATACTTATACTCCTTGAATTTTCCCCCGAAACATCCCCCTCGGGTATGGCGAGCATACTACCCAAGCCCGTTTTTAAAATAAAGTTCCAAATTCAAACAATTATATTTCTAATGTTAATCATCACTAGCATCATGATTCTTTTTGGGTACTATAGGGGCCAGGGTGATTCGGGAGCTATTTTCACCCCACTTGAAAACGATAAATATCTCAGGTCGGGACGGCCAAGACACATCGCCCTACGCGGGCATGTGACAGTTGAAGTGGGTTAAGTTGTGGGCAAAGTGTCGGCATTCGACATGAATGCACTGGACAGTCGGATCAGGGAGTTGGTGGCCTACGCGCGCGAACGCGACGGCGAGGACCGCACAACGCTCTTCCGTTCTCTGGTAGACATGTTCCTCACGGGCAAGGCGCCTGTGAAAGAGCCCACCCGCGCCCAGCTTCTGGACGTGGTCGAAGCCCTGATCCCGCATGTTGATCCCGACAGCCGCCGTACCGTTTCCGAAATTCTTGCAGGCCAGGCGAAGCCGCCGATGGACCTTGTGCACCGCCTGGTGCGCGACCGCGCTTCGCTGATGGAAGACCTACTTAAAAACGCGCCCTTCGATGAAGACGATATTATCGAGCTCATCACCCAGACCGGGCGCGAGCATCACCAGATTTTGGCCACCCGCACTGATCTTTCCGCTAATGTGTGGATCGCGCTTGCCCGCGCGGCACCTGCGGCGCCACCGTTTGAAGGACGCTCAACCCTCGCGCTGTGGCGCGACGATCTCGGCACACAGCCACAGACGGAAGAAACGCAAGACAACACCCGCACTGAAGCAGATGTGGCCGCCCAGCACGAAGAGCAGCATCTTGAAGAAATGGAACCGCGCCGCGTGGCAGTCGGTGGCGGCGGCACGACCGTTATGACCGCGGGCAGCACTGGCGACAGCCAGGGCTTTGCGGCAACGGTCACCCGGCTGCGCCCTGAAGGCTTCGGCGGCGCTATCGACACGCTTGAGAAAAAGGCCGCGAGCCTCAGGATCCTGCGGACCGATGAAGACCTGATCGCCGAACGCATGAACGAGCGCCCGGCCATGCCAGAGACCAAGATGGTCGGCACCAGCGATAGCGGAGCAGACAGCGGGCGACACCAGCTGACAGATACAGCCGCTACGCCAACAACTGCGCACACACCGGAAGCAGCCATGCTTACGGAAACGGTCGCCCACGCAGAACCACGGCTTGCAGCAGAGGCCAAGCCACGCTTCCTGCGCGACCCCGGCCCGGGCGGTTGGGCCTGGCGCAGCGACCGCGACGGCTTCATCACCCTGGTATCGCCGTTTGCTGCCAGGATTTTCGGCGGTGCGGGCCGGCTTGTCGGCACAGCCATGCTGGACATGCTGGGCCTGAATACCAAGCTGGACCATCCGGTGAGCCGCGCGTTCCAGCGCCGCAGCACCATCCATGATGCGCCCATCAGCTTGCCGCAACTGGATACCGGCCACCAGCACTGGACGCTGGAGGCAGCCCCTGTCTTCAACCCGTCAAGCGGCGTATTTGAAGGCTTTGAAGGCATCCTGACACCTGTCAGGCCCGCAAGCGAAGGCAAAGCCACAGATACGCTGACATACGATCAGCCACTTTTCCTGGACGAAGAGCATGAAAGCCCGAAGCCTGCTGAGCGGCAACAGGCACCTGAGCCTGCGTCCTTTGCCGACAGCCCCAGTGTGCTGCAATCTGGCATTGAGAAGCCCCAAGCTGACATACAAGCCAAAGAGCGCATGGCCGACAGCGACATCACGCCGGACGCGCCAGCGACCGACACCCAGAAGCGCAACCCGCTGGCGGACATGATCAACAGCACCGCCGCCGCCATGGTACGCGAAGCGGTATCTGATGCGCTTTCACCCATGACACCGCAGCAAGAAGCAGCGCGCTACGGCAGGCAAGAAACCACTGAAGACCCCGCGCCAGTAAAACAGCCGGACGCCTCAAACGAGGAAGTGCTGGCAACACTTCAGCTTCTTGAAGAATCCCTGGCCAGGCTGACAGAGGCCGGTGAAAAAGGAGCAATCGCCCAGGTTCGCCTGCAATCGGAAATCGCGACCGCCTGCGCCCGTGCGCTTCGGGACCAGCTCAAGAAATAACGCCGCCCCAAGCGGTCATCATCCGTTCATCTAAGCCCGCTAGAATAACCAGACCTAAATTTTTTAGGTCTGGTTTGTAAGCTTTGGCGACGTCATAAGACTGAAGACACAAATGGCACGCGAACGCGGCCCGAGTGCGACAGAAAACCGAGGATATTTTTTTATGACTTTTGAACTGACCCTGCGGCGCACCATTGGCGCCCATATCGCACCACTACTGGTGTTTTGCATTTTTGCCCTCGCGGCCCCTGCCAGGGCTGAGGCCGCCGACGTAGCCCTTTGGAAGCTGTCGGACGAAGACAGTGAAATCTGGCTGTTTGGCACCGTGCATATCATGAACCCGGCGATTGAGTGGCGGTCGGACAAGGTCAGCAAAGCCCTTGATACCGCTGATACGCTGGTGACCGAAGCCCCGGCCGTGGACATTGCACCCGCGACCCAGATGAAGCTGGTGCAAACATACGGCATCAACCTTTCGGGCCCATCATTCATTGAGAAACTGAGCCCCGAGGCGTTTGAGAATTTCGAAACCGTACTGACAGGCCTTGGCATGCCCGCAAGTGCGGTGAATAATTTCGCACCATACCGCCCGTGGATGGCAGGCATTTCCCTGCAGGCCCTGACAATTCAGGCGCGCGGCGGCACCCCAGATGCGGGCGTGGACAGCATTCTGTGGCGAGAGGCCAAGGCAAAAGGAAAGTCCCTGGCCTATCTGGAAACGCTGGACGAACAAATGCAGGTTTTCGGCAACCTCAGCTTCAAGGACGAGCTGTTTTTCTTCGAGGAAAGCGTGCGCCAGATCGTGGAAGACCCGGACATGCTGGACGAAATCGTCACGCTCTGGCTTGAGGGCGACATGGAAAACCTGGGCGACAAGATGCAGGCTGCCATGGTGGGCCAGGAAACACTGGCCGATGCGCTTCTCCTGAACCGCAATGCCAATTGGGCCGACCAGATCAAGACCATGATGGACGGTGAAGGCAAAATCTTCATCGCCGTGGGGGCCGCGCACTTGGCGGGCCAGGATTCGGTGCAAGAACTGCTTGCGGAAAAATATGGGCTGACCGCGGTACGGCAATAGGCGGCGATAGGCACCCCAAGCACCAGCCAAAAGAAAAGGGCGAACCCGCCGGGGTCCGCCCTCTTTTTATTCATGTTCGCCTGTCTTAGCGGCTGGCGAGACGGATATGCTCTGGCAGTTCAGCCATCTCAGCGCTTGGGCGCTCCCAGATTTGGCTTTTGCAGAGGTTACGCTTGCAGGAATCAACTTTCAGCGTACCGTCTTCGAGAAGCTCAATGCTGCCGCCACGCTTCTTGCCACTTGCAAGGTCAATCACTTTGCCCTTGTTCCAGAAGTGGCCCTTGGAAAGGTTGGCACGGGATGGGCGCAGGCCCAGCAGCACCAGGGTTTCTTCAGGCGTGCCCGCAGGCGCCCAGACCACGTCGCCACACAGGCGGCTGGAGCCTTCGTCACAAGCCTTGATCTCAACAACCTGGCCTTGGTCGCCAGTCAGCCAGAAACCTTTTACCAGGTCTGCGTCAGCGGCGGATGCGCCAGTGGTTGCCATGCCGGTAAACAGCGCTGCAGCGCCCAGGGCTTTTACAAAATTTTTCATCTCTTTGTCCTCGCGTTCTTTGGGAAGGATATGTCTGCGGCCAGCGGCCGCTTCTGTGCGACACCAACAAAGGAGCCCGCGCAGGGCTCGGTTATCTGAAGGTGCATATGGCGGGGGAGTCCTTTTAAAACCACCCCCAATAAACGCATAGCTGAACATTCATTCTTGTATGAGCTATGCATTTTCTTTTGCCTCCGTAACGTCAGCCGGTTGGCGACTGCGCGCCTTGTCACCTGTCACGCGCGCCAGATAATCCGGGTGCTCGGTGCCCATAAGGCGGTCCCACCAGCTGAAATAGAGGCCAAAATTATAATTGCCGTTCTCGTGATGCATATCGTGGTGGGTGACAAGCGTCAGCCACCCGAAGATAGGATGCACGGCCCAGCGACGCGGGAAGAGCTCATAGCCAGAATGGCCCATCCCGTTCCTGATGATCATATGTGCCAGAAAAAGGAACATCGCCAGGCCGTGCAGTGGGAAGAAGAATAGAAAAATGGGGACAAATGCTGCCTGCACCGCCGCTTCAACCATGTCGAAGCTGTAGGCGGCCCAGGGCGTCGGGTTATGGGACCGGTGATGCAGATAATGCGCCCGCTTCAGCACCGCGCGCACATGCATCAAACGGTGCGTCCAATAAAAATAGGCGTCATGCAGCACAATCACCGCCACAAGGGAAAACAGGAAATAGGCCCAACCATACTCGCTGATCTCACCGTAGATGGGCTGCAGGAACCCACTCGTCACGCCCATGTGCGATATTGTACCGACCAGCCCAAAGACCGCAGCCGTAATGGCAGACGCCTTGAATTCCGCCCACATCTGTTTCGGCTTCGGCGTGTTTGCCCTGATCTTTCTTGACTGCAGCCGCCGGCCTAAAAGGACCCAAACCAGCAAGAATATCCCGCCGCCGCCCACAAGGTAGCGACCGAAATCCCATGAAAATATCGTGGCCCAGATGGTGCCAAGTTCGGTCACGATGGTGCTGAAGGTGCTGGTGTCCATTTGCCAAATCCTGCTATCGCTTCGGCCCGCATATGACTTGCGGTTGCCTTTGCGCTTATATGGACAACAATCGGCATATCGCGCTTGCCGATTTTGAAATTGGCGAAGATTTCAAGAAATCGGCAAGCTTTTCAAAATTTCGGCGAACCCGTTTTCAGGGCATTTCAACCTAGGCGGAAGCCAGCACCTCGCGGCGGTACTCAGTGGGCGTCTGGCCCGTGCGTTCCTTGAACGCCCGGTTGAAGGGCCCGAGCGAGCCGTAGCCCAGATCCATCGCGATGGTCAGCACCGGCAGGTTGCGGTCCTCGACAGACGACAGGCGCTCCTGCGCCGCCGCAATCCGGTGGTGATTGAGGTAATCCGAAAAATTCCGGTACCCTAGATGCTGGTTGATAAGGCGCCGCAGCCGGTGTTCAGGCATGCCTGCCTTTTCCGCCATGCGCGCGATGGTCAGCCCCTGCTCCAGCAATATGCCGGATGCCTCAAGCCGCATGATCATATCCAGATCAAGCTGGTCGGCAGCCTGCACTGAGCGATCATCCTGCACGCTATTGGATGCCGCCGGGTTGGATGGAGAACGGAAAAACAGGTCCATGCTATCGCTGGCCGACAAGCGCCAGTTCAGGAACAAAGCCACTGCAAGGAATGCGGAAGACTGCAACAAAAGCAGGTAGCTGGTGATGCCCTTGTCGATCAGGAACACTTCCGCCACCATCACCCCGCCGGAGATAATGATCACGATGGCAACAAAGATGCTGCGGAAACTGCGACGACTTTCCACCAGGTCATCCGTGCGCCCTTTCCAGGCTGTGTAGGTCAGGTGGATCAGGATGCCGATGATCACCACACCACCGAGCCAGCCGACAATGCCATTGCCGAATGGCAGTTCGCCAGCCCGCCAACGGAAGTAAACACCGCCGCCTGTTATGAATTTTGCGGCGCAGACTGCCCAGTGCATCCAGCCGATCTTGAATTTGTCATCAAACTGGGAGAGGCCAAAGAGCCACGCCATGGCGGGTGCCATGACCGCGAAAGGAAACAGCACCAGGTCTGCGTCTATTCCCAAAATGGTCAAGCCGGGCTTGGAGGCCAGCAGATAAGCTGCCGAACAGAGCGCGCTCATCCCGCCTAAGCGGCCTGCCAACCGGTCACAGAAATCGCGGTGCATCACCACTGCGACCCAGAGAAACATACCAACTGCGTTGTAGCGCAGAAAATCGTCCAGTGTTTCCACCTTGTCCACCCTCCCGAAAATCCTGCAGCCATATATGGGGAGGCAATTCTCGATTGCCAGCCCCGGTATCGGGGCAGACAATATCCTTGCACGGAGACACTGAATCCGGTAAACGGATAAGGCTTTTATTTCAAAAGTAATAAATCGTTTTATTCGATTACAGAAATCGATAACGCGAGGTTGCAAATCCTTCTCAGAAGCATAAAGTATGGCGCACCAGCGCGGGGGTGATTCTACGCCCCATCAGGCATGCTTCACACCGCGCGCGCATGAGATTTGAACATTTATCACCCATATTCAAGGAGGGGCACATGGCCGTTCTCGCAGGTAAACAAGCACCGGACTTCACTTCCGTCGCAGTCATGGAAGACGGTTCCATCAACGAAAACTTCAACCTGAAGGAATATCTGGGCGGCGACTATGGTCTGCTGTTCTTCTACCCACTGGACTTCACGTTCGTATGTCCTTCTGAAATCCTGGCCTTTCACAACCGCATGAAAAAGTTCAAGGAACTTGGCGTGAAAGTTGTGGCTTGCTCCATCGACAGCCAGTTCAGCCACGTTGCATGGCGCAACACGCCAACCAAAGAAGGCGGCCTGGGCCCAGTTGATTTCCCAATGGTTGCTGACGTGACCAAGCAAATCGCCCGCGACTATGACGTTCTGATCGAGGACGCCGGCATCGCGCTGCGCGGCACTTTCCTGATCGGTAAAGACGGCCTCGTTTGGCACCAGACTGTGAACAACCTGCCGCTTGGCCGTAACGTAGACGAATTCGTTCGTCTGGTTGAAGCGCTGCAATTCCACGAAGAGCACGGCGAAGTATGCCCGGCTGGCTGGAACAAAGGCGACGAAGGCATGAAAGCTGACGCTGCTGGCGTTGCTGACTATCTGTCGAAAAACGCTGAAAATCTCTAATCAGGCGCCTGCACGCGCAGGCATTTGATGACCTAAAAAGAAAGCCCCGACTATTGCGGTCGGGGCTTTTCGTTTTTTTTGCCAGGCTTTGCTATTAATGTGCGGAAGACCTGACCGTTTGCAGGAACGCGTCCACTTTGCCGCTCATGTCGTTTGCCACCTTGTCCAGCAGCTTGGCTGCGTCGCTCAGGTCAACAGCATAGCCGACATTCTGTTCAAGGGCAGACAGCGCCCCGTCAACCGACCCGCTTGCCAGCGATGTGGCATCGGCTGCAGACTGGGCCGCGCGGGCAATTTCCTGCGTGGCGGCGTTTTGTTCCTCCACAGCCGCAGAGATGGACCCGGAAGTCTCGCTTGCTTCATCAATCGCCGACATAATCCGTGTCATACTTTCAACAACCACATCCGAAGACTTCTGAAGGGCCTCAATAGGGTCCCTGATTTCCTGCGTAGCCTTGCGTGTCTGGTCCGCAAGGGCCTTCACCTCATTCGCAACAACTGCGAAGCCCCGGCCGGCCTCACCCGCACGTGCCGCCTCAATCGTGGCGTTCAGGGCCAGAAGGTTGGTCTGTTCGGCAATGTCATTGATGAGGTTGATCACAGCGTTGATCTGAAGCGTCGCGCTTTCCAGCCCTTCGATATCGGTTCGCGCCGACTGCGCCAGGCTTTGTGCCGACGATGTCACTTCATGCGACCGTGTAACCTGCTGTGCAATCTCAGAAACAGACGTTGAAAGTTCTTCCGTGCCAGAGGCGACAGAGCCGACATCGGACGACGCCTTGACGGATGCATCGCTTACCGTATTCATCAGCCCGGATGCTTCATCAATCTTTGACCTGAGCTCCTGGGTTTTGGAAGAACAGGCGCCAACGGTGTCAACCACTTCGTCAATCATAACCTTGACCGAAGCCTCGAAATCATCGGCAAGCGCCTGCAGCATGCGAACACGTTCCTGTTCCGCGCGGGCCCTTGCAGCTTCCTTATCCTGCCGCTCTTGTTCCAGGCGCGCCTGCTCAGCAGCTTCCCTTTCGGCTTCCTGCCTCAAGGCCTCTTCTTTTTCCTGGGCGATCTTCTGCTCGAGCTTTTCACGCTCAATGATATTGGCCTGGAATATGGAAAGAGCGCCCGCAAGGGAACCAATCTCATCCTTCCGCTCCAGATACCCAACCTTGATATCGTAATTGCCGTCCGCAAGCTCGTTCACGGTTGCGGTTGTCCGCTGAATGGGCCGCAGAATGCTGAACAGGACAAATACAATAAGAAGCGCGCCAACAGCCACAGTCATAAGGGTTGCAACAATCAGGCTTTCCCGGCTGTTGGATACCTGGGCCTGATAGGCGCTCTGGTCCAGCTGAACCACGGCTATCGCCGCCGGCTTCCCGGCAAAATCCTCAATGACCTGCATCATTGCGGCATAGGGCTTGCCCTGATGCTCATAGGCTGGCAGCAATGTGTCGCCGCCGATGCGAGACAGCAATGTCGATGCCTCAAAATCAGTTTTGGCGGCGGCGCTTTCCCCAAGCAACTTCAACTGCTTCTCCAGTATCTGATAGATAGCCAGCTCCACGCCGTCTGCACGCGCGAATTCATCGACAAAAGCCTGCCCAAGGGACAGCCCCACTTCAACAGAGCCGGTTTGCTGGCCTTCAAAAAACATGGGTAGAACGGCACGGATGCCAAGGCCAGCCACACCTGCTTCCGGCCCAAGCTGGGCCTTCCCGGTCTCATTGGCCGCTACCACGCTATGGCGAAAGCCTGACAGATCGTCGCCAAATTTTTCCGGCCTGTGCACCCTAAGGAACGATGTCGCCGGCGCGGTGTGGAACTGCACCTGGCGGGCGCCGAAGCTTTCCTTGAGTTCCGCAAAACCCGGCAATGTCAGGCTTTCGAGCAGGGCCCTGTCCCGGGCCGCAAAAGCTGCCTTGACGGGGGGCGAGTCGGCCAGCATCTGCGCCATGGCCTGCGCCCGCATGGTTTCCTGTTCGATCTGGCTGTTCAGGCCATCTGCAAGCGTGCCAAGTTCCCGCAACTGCGCGGTCTGGACAAGCTGTCCGGTTACGCGTTCCGAGGAAAATATCAGAACACCAAGCACAAGGCCAAAGCCCACCAGCATGCCGCCGATGAGTTTCTGGCCAACAGAAAGGCCGGATAAGAAAGATGTTACAAAGCGAAAAGCATTCATTGGGTGCGTCCTTGCACCCCCCAATCCCATGCAACCTGTAGCATGATTATTCTTAATTATTCCCTAAAGGGATGCATCGAAGAAACAGCCTGAAACGCAGGGTGGGCGGCGGTTGGCCGCAAATGAGCGAGCGAGCTGACGGGAAGCCCTGGCTGCTTTATGCCAGGGCTATTCATTTAGAGGCTAAGTGTGCGCCGTGCGGGAATCTGCGGGTGCTTGCATGCGGTCCTTCAGGCCATAGTCCCGCATCACGTGGGCCACACGCAGGCGGTAATCCCGGAATATCTCACCGCGCCCGCGCGCCTGTCCGGCCCTGTGGGCTTCCAGGTTTCGCCACGCTTGCACCGCCGCCTCATCGCGCCAGAAGCTGAGCGACAGAAACTTCCCTGGCACCTTCAGGCTTTCAAACCGCTCGACAGAGATAAACCCGTCGATGCCTTCGAGCATCGGCGCGAGCGTTACCGCGGTATCGAAATAGGCACCCTCCTGACCTTCCTTGGGCTCAAGCTCAAAGATCACGGCAATCATGCCAGCTTGTCCCTTGTGCTGAAGAAGCGCAGCATCTCGCTTCCATTGGCCGCGCGCAGGAAGGTGCGTTCTTCCGATAGGATGAAGCGCTCCCGCTGCGCCATGGCAAAATTCGCGGCCCCGCCTTCATCATCACGCAGGCGCGCGCGGTAGGCTTCATAGTCCGCGAGGCTGTCAAAGCAGATCAGCCCCAGGGCGATATTGTCCGTGCCCTCATGCGGCATGAAATAGCCGATCAGATCGCCGCCACAGCGCGGGATGATCTCCGCCCAGTTTTTGGCATAGTCCTCAAATTCGGTCCGCTTGAAGGGGTCGAGCGTGTATTTGATGCAGCACATAATGGTCATGGTTTCCTCCATACAAAGTTGGTTGCTGCACACGCTTTAGCCGATTGCCGCGCACCCTTGTTTCGATTAAGATCGAACTATGAAAGACGGACCAGACATCGCCCACATCGCCTCCCTGATCGGGGACCCGGCCCGCGCCAACATGCTCACCGCACTCATGGGCGGCATGGCACTGACGGCGACTGAGCTGGCAGCAGAAGCGGGCGTCACGAAACAGACGGCCTCAAGCCACCTTGGCAAACTGGAGGCAGGCGGCTTGCTGACCATCCGCAAGCAGGGGCGGCACCGATACTATCAGTTGGCGGACACAGACGTGGCGCATCTGCTGGAAAGCCTGATGGGCGTGGCCATGCGTGCGGGGCATGTGCGCAACCGTCCCGGCCCGAAGGACCCGGCCATGAGGCACGCGCGGGTGTGCTATGACCATCTGGCGGGGGACATGGGCATCAGGCTTTACGAGAGCCTGCTGAAACGCGGGCATCTGCACGAAGAGGCGGGCGAACCGGCGCTGACGACGGCAGGGCGGGATTTTGTCACGGGCCTCGGCCTCCGGCTCGACGCGCTTGAAAACTCGCGCAGGCCCATGTGCAAAGCCTGCCTGGACTGGAGCGAACGCCGCACCCATCTGGCGGGCAGCCTAGGCGCTGCCCTTCTCGATCATATGTACGCAAGCGGCTGGGCCAAACGCAAAGCCGACAGCCGCGAAGTGGTGTTCACACCCACCGGCAAGCAGGCGTTTCAAAAGAGCTTTGGGTAAAGACCTACTGCCGCGGCGTGGCCTTGATTTTGTAAACGCCGGTCCAGCTTTCGCCGCCATCGAAAGACATTTCCATCAGCCAATCCCAGCCTTCGTCCGTAGGCGGATAAAAGGTAATGCGCCGGGGCGGGTCCTGCACAGGGCTGGCCCAATGCATGATGATATTGCCGCCCTCGTCCATCTTCGCCTGAATATGGGCAAAGCCGGGTGACCGGGTTGCCGTCCAGGCGATTTCCCACTGGCCGCTCGTGGCGTCATAGATGCGCAGGTTGGTGCCCACGCCGGGCGCAGGCCCGCCTGCCTTGCCGTTCGGCATCCAGAAGTCCTGTACCGCAATACCATTGCCCACACAGGTGAAGTTCCAGCGCGCACCGTTGCCGGGCAGCCAGGTTTCACCATCGTCCTGCGACAGGGTCTGGTCTTCGATATCCCAATCGCCAATATAGCGACCAAACTGCGCCACCGGGCCCTCCATGCAGCCGCCTGTTTCGTCCATCAGCACGCTTGCAAGCGGCTCTTCCGCCGCCACAGGCTGCACTGCACCAATGAGCGCCACAGCCGCAACGCTGAAATTCATAAATGTCTTGATCATATTACCCTCCCTAACCTCACCCTCACGCTAAGCGTCGCACGCTACCCCGTCCAGCGCCCCTCGACGGATAGTGCCCTGCGTGCGATTTACTGAAAAATTACCACCTGCCCTTGAAATTAAATCGTGCGCGATTAAATAAGGTTTATGGAAAACCAACCACCATACGCGCCCGGTGCGCCTGCGCTTTCGCTGAAGCTGGATGACCAGCTGTGTTTCGCGCTTTATTCGGCGACCAATGCGCTGAAGAAAATGTACCGCCCGATGCTGGACCGGCTGGGCCTAACCTACCCACAGTATCTGGTGATGATGGTGCTGTGGGAGCGGGACGGCCTGACCGTATCCGAGATCGGCGACAAGCTGTTTCTGGATAGCGCGACACTGACGCCGCTGCTGAAGCGCCTGGAAGCCCACGGCTTACTCACGCGCAAGCGTGCGGCGGAGGACGAGCGCGTGGTCCGCGTCAGCCTGACGGCACAGGGCAAGGCGCTGAAGGCGGACGCCGCCAGCGTGCCCGCCGAAGCCCTTGGGGCCAGCGGCTGCACGCCGGACGAGTTAACAACGCTCAGGGACACGCTTGTGCGCCTGCGCAGTGACCTGATGGCAAACGGCTGACGCCTCAGGTCTTTCCCCGAACCGATGGTCCTTTTCAAAATTGGCTCCTTTCGGTTCTTTTGTCGGCCATTTACATCGTGCACGATTTAATCGTGTATATTTTAGGAGACTAGAATGAAACTGGACCAAACCCTTTATACCGCCCATGCCACCGCCACCGGCGGCCGGGCGGGCACCGCCAAGTCTGACGACGGTAGGCTTGATGTGACGCTTTCCACCCCCAAGGGCCTCGGTGGTGACAATGGCCCGGGCACCAACCCGGAACAGCTTTTCGCCGCCGGTTACGCCGCCTGCTTCATCGGCGCGCTGAAGGCCGCTGCTGGCAAAAAGGGTATCAGCCTGCCTGCCGATGTTTCGATCAACTCAAGTGTTGGCATCGGCCCGATCAGCGGTGGGTTCGGCATTGAAGCCGCGCTTAAAGTTGTTCTGCCGGGGATGGACCGGGACGCAGCCCAGGCGCTGGTGAATGCAGCCCACCAGGTGTGCCCCTATTCGAACGCCACGCGCGGCAATATCGAGGTCACACTGACGGTGGCTGACTAACGCCTGCCACCAGAAGCCATCGCTTCCAACGGGCCCCGCAGATTGTGGGGCCCTTTTATTTTGCCGCACGCCCTGGGTGCCCTATTCTTACCACTGGGAAGAAGGGGAATTTTATGGCTGGATCGTCACGTCTCATGAAGGTTGTCCGCAACGCGGCAATCTCTGTCATCATCATTGCCTTTGGGGCATACATCTGGCTGGCACCCCCGGCCCAGCATGATGAGACGCTGTTTTACGGCGGGGATGTTGTTACCGTCACGGGCGGCACGGCCAATGCGCTTCTGGTGCGTGATGGCCGGATAGTCGCCGTGGGTGACTATGGCAGTGTGGCCGAGCAGGCGACAGACGCCGCCACACGCGTCGACCTGATGGGCCGCGCCCTTCTGCCGGGCCTCATTGAACCCCACACCCACCCAGTGGCCACCGCCCAGTTCGGCGCCACGGTGGATGTGAGCGGCTTCACCCATTCAACCCGCGCCAGCATCATGACAGCGCTTGAGGAGGCAGCAGACGGCTTCACAGCAAACGGCTGGATCATGGCCTTCGGGTGGGACCCGGTGATGGTGGATGACCTGACGGCCCCCACACCCGCGGAACTCGACGCCATCGCGCCTGAGAAGCCGCTGGTGATCCTGACCCAGATGATGCATGACGCCTATGCCAATTCTGCCGCGCTCAGGGCCGCAGGCATCACGGAAACCACCCCCAACCCCATGGGCGGTGAATTCATCAAGGATGAAAACGGCAGGCTCACCGGCGTGGTGCGGGAAGTTTCCGCCATCAAGGCGCTGTTCGCGAACGCGCCCAAGCCGCCTTTGGGCGCGAATGACCTGCTGGTGAACCTGCAACTCGGGGCCTATGCCCGCGCGGGTTTCACCACCATCGCCGCCGCAGGCCTTGTGGGCAGTGGCGATGACCTGCCCGGCCTGATGAAGCGCCTGACGGGGGCAAAGGACGCACCTGTGCAGGCCGTTACCTATGGCCTGCCGCACCAGATCCCGGCATCAGGCGGGCCGGAAGACGCGCAAACGCCGGGGGCAATCATCGGTGTAAAATTCTGGATGGACGGCTCCCCTTACGCGGGCGGCGCGGCCTTTGCCGAGCCCTATGAAACCACAGACCTGACGACCGGGCGCCTGCATCTTGAGCCCGGCCATATGGGCGCGCTTAACCATGAGACATCGACATTCCGCAAGGTGTTTGAGGCCTACCACAAGCGCGGCTACCAGATTGCCGTGCATGTGCAGGGCGAACGGGCGGTTGGCCGCGTGCTGGATGTGGTGGAAAGCGTGCTGGCGGATTACCCGCGCACAGACCACCGCCACAGGCTTGAGCATAATGCGCTGATATCACGCGAGCAGCTTCAGCGCGCCGCACGACTGGGCATGACCACCGGCTTCTTTGTCGATCATGTGACCTTCTATGGCCACCGGCTGCCGGAATTGGTGGGCGAGGCCCGCACCGCGCGCTATATGCCCACCCGCACGGCGCTGGACGCGGGCCTCAGGATCAGCCTGCATAGCGACAACCCGGCCACGCCCATCGGGCCTTTGCGCACATTCAAGGCCGCCATAACGCGCCAACCCCGCCGGAGTGGGCCGCAGGTTGCGCCCGATCAGGCGCTCACGCCGCTTGAGGCCTTGCGCGCCATGACCATCGATGCCGCCTGGCAACTGGGGCTGGACCGGGAGCGCGGGTCACTTGAAGTGGGCAAAGCCGCAGACCTGGTGCTGATGAGCGCCAACCCGCTGACGGTGGACCCGGCGCGGATTGAAGACATCAGGGTGGAAGCCACCTGGATTGGAGGCCGCCAAGTGGACGCACGCAAGACCACCCGCACCAACGCGGGCCTAGTGTGGGATATGCTGATGGGAATGCTTTAACGCTGCAGGTCCCACGCGGGCGGCGGCACATCGACTGGTTTCGTGAGGTCGAAAACAATTTCGAACGACCGGCCCGGGCGGCTCAGCCGATAATGAAACGTGTTGCGCCCCTCTTCGACCCTGAGCTGCCAAACATTCATAACAGACGCCTCGAGGCCATTTTCATTGAAGTTCTCAATCGAGGCATCATCGGCCGGGAAATCGAAGCTGGACGCGCTGGCGATAACCCGCGTCCGTCCGCCATACTGGGTAACCCTGTCTTCGCTACCGTCCCGGTGCCGATGGTCATGCTTCAACTGCATGTGGCCGCCCTCGAGCTTAGTGATAACCCAGACACGCGAGCGGTCACCCCCGACATGCAGCGGGATTTTGATTTCAGTATCTGAACAATCCCGAATATGCATCACGAGGCGGTTTTGCGCCCATGTGTCGCTTCCCGTGCTGTCTTCCACCACACGCCCCTCGAACGCCTTGCCGCACAGATCCTTGAGATCATCGAACACATAATTCGCGCAGCCAAAAGCCGCCGATGTCATCGCCACCACAGATGCTGCTGCCACCCAGAAAAGTCTCATGTCATTCCCTCCGTTTATTCCAGCAGACCATGAACCGACGCGGAAGTACAGCGCATATCGCCACACAGAAATCCATATTGATATCTTATCATTTTGTTGTATATATATAACAAATAGATATTCTTTAGGTACAATATGACCCAGGTACATAACAGGATTAAAATCTTGCGCACGGAGCGAGGGCTGAGCCGTCAGGCACTGGCCGACGCCGTGGGCGTTAACTTCCAGACGGTGGGGTATCTGGAGCGTGGTGACTATAACGCCTCGCTGGAGCTGGCGCTGAAACTGGCAGACTTTTTCGAAGTCCCGGTAGAAACGCTGTTCTCGCTTGAGCCCTTCCCGTCGCTGTCTGGCCAACTGCGTTCGATGAAGGGGGAATAGTCATGAACGAAACAAGCAATCTTGAGAGACCGGCTGATGCCTCGCCCAAACCTGCAAAGAAAAACCGCATATGGCTTTTCCTGGCCTGGGCCGTTGTTATCGGCATGCCCCCATCCTGGACCTGCTTTGCCCTTTTCGACGCTGGCTATTCAAACAGTGGCTGGCTCGCACTCGCCGCTCTGCCTTTCGCTTTCCTGCTTTTGATCGCAATGTTCCTGCCAGCATTCGCACCAAGCCATATTCGCTATGCCGCAACCGATGAAATGAACATGTTACGCTCCATCATCCGTGGCAAGATGACGCTATCGAGGCTCATCGGCATCGAACTACTCGGCCCCAGCCCGGAACTGGACGAATGGGAAATGCATGCCCGCCACAAGGCGCTTGCCTTTGGTTATCGCCTGACCATGCTGCTTTTGACCATCAATCTGATTGTAATGGCGTTTTTTGGCAAAGATATCACCTATGTGGGACTGATGTTTATGGCCGCCATGCTGTATGCCCTGCACTTGCTGATTCCGTCGCTATTTCTTGCGCAGACCATCGCGCCGCCAGACACGGAATAAGCGACAATAGAAAGCGCTATCAAAATCCGACATAAGGGCGAAAATCAACAGGGAGCCGCGAGACCAAGATGCCGTAACAAGCCCAGTGCTGGAGTGATATAGTCCCAGAATGGGATTGCAGCGACACCCCCTTTCGCCCTAGGGTGGGATGAAGGAAGTTAGGGGAAACGTGTAACCATGTATAAGGCATTGATTGCCGCAATCACCGCTATAACCGTAAGCATCGGGGCCGCACCACTTGCCGCCGAAACCGCCCATATCCGTGAAATCTGGAGCATAAACGAAGGGCTTTTCGAACCCGAATCCGTGGCCGTGGATGAGGCGCGGAACTATGTCTATGCCTCCAATGTTGTGGGATACGGCATCAACGGCAAGGGCTATATCAGCCGCATGTCCATGTCCGGCCGGATGATTGAGGCCAAGTGGATCGAAGGCCTCAATGGCCCCACAGGCTTGGCGCTTTCCGGCACACTGCTTTATGTCGCAGACGTCAACAGCCTGAAGGCACTGAATGTGGAAACAGGCGACATTGTCGCGACCTACCCCGCGCCTGACAGAGAGCCTTGCCTCAACGACGTGGCGCTGGCCGCAGACGGCACGGTCTTTGTGTCCGGCAGCTGCACAGGCACCATCTACAAGCTGGACGGCGACAAGCTGACCCGCTTCATTGTTGACCACGAGGCGCTCAGGTTCGTAAACGGCCTGTTTGTGGACGGCGAGCTCCTCTTGTCCGGTGGCTGGCAGATCCGGCTGTGGAACCGCTTTTCCGGCGCACCTCTGGCAGACGGCCCCGTGACCCGGCAGCCGGACGTGAAGGATATCGATGGTCTGGCGTGGGACGGCAGTGCCTTCCTGATGTCCATGGTGGATGACCCGCGCCTTTGGCGGCTAAAGGCTGACGGTGTGGCCTACCCCATCTCGGACCAGCCCTTTCATGCCTCGGACTTTTACTATGACGATGTCACCGGACTTTTGATCATGCCCCGCAACCTGGGCGAAGGGGATCACCGGGTGACGGCCTACCGCCTGACGTTCGAGTAGAGACAAATAGAAAATCCTGCACTGCCGTGTCACCGCAGCGGGCTTCTACACGAACGGCGGGGTCACTCCTATTGAAGGCTGCAGCATTGACACAGTTGAAACTGTGCAGAGCGCCTCAAGCGCCCGAACGTCAATCTGCCGCCGCCCCAAAATGATTAGCCTCCACCCGCGCGTCTGGAGCCCGGCGGCGCAACCGGGAACGAGAGGGTCACTGTGGTCCCCAGGTCAGGGATACTGTCAATCTGCATGCCGCCACCGACCAGTTCCATAAAACGGGCGACAAGTGGCAACCCAAGACCAAGACCAGCCCTGCCGGACTTGTCAGCGCCCCCCAGAAGCGACATGGCAGCTGGAATTTGCCCGGGTTCCATGCCGGGGCCGGTATCCATCACGGTAAAGACAAAATCAGAGCCTGCCCTGCTGCCGCGCACCGTGACAACGCCATTGACCGGTGAGAATTTCACGGCATTCGATACGATCTTGATCAAGGCCTGGCGCATCAGGCGCGGGTCGATCGTCATCACAGTGTTTTCGCACTTCAGATCGATCAGAATATGTTTTTCATGCGCCACCGATTCGACAAAAGTCAGCACATCGTCTGCAACATCCTTCGGGTCTGTGGGTTCGGGTGACAGCACAAACCTTCCGGTCTCCAGGTCGGATACGCTCAGCACATCTTCCATCAGTTTGGAAAGATTGGCGCTGTTGCTGCGGATCAGCCGCAGATATTCCGTGCGCTCATCAGCCCCGATCCCGCTTTTGCCTGCGTCGGTCAGGCGGTTGGCAAAGCTCACCAGCGTCCTAAGCGGCGTCTGTATCTCGTTGCTGAGGTTCGACAGGAAGCTGTTCTTGAGATCAAGCGCCGCCGCAGCCTCCGCCTGTGCCTGGTCCAGCTTTTCAGCCCGGTCCTTCAGCTCAATATTCGCTTTTTCTAGACATGCCGAAAGGAAGGCCCTTTCTTCCTGCTCCTGCCGGTAGCGCACAGTGAAAAGACCCATCAGCACGAAGGTGAAGATAAGCGCAGTAAAAGGCACGGCTTCGAACGACGTGCGCGGCACCGGGATATAGAGGTAAGTATCAAGGGCGACCCCAAAGGCGGCCACCACGCTGCCCCAAAGCGCCCATCTGGCACCAGGACGCGCTTTACCCTTCGCCACCCAGAACACATAAAGGATCTTGGCAAGCACCAGGAAGGCGATCAAAAGATACGGATCACGCATGCGGAACATCACCGGAAGCGGCGCAACAAGCGCTGTCGCGATGGCAAGGCCACACAGTGCCCAAAGCGCCATCATCACAGTGCGGCTGCTTTCCTTGGGGTACAGTTCCACCACCAGCCAATAATAGGCAGGCGCAAGCGACAACAGGCCGACATATTCGATCCGCAAGGCCCATTCAAGATCAAGCCCCGGCCACATTACCCAGATGTAATTGTCCACCAGCAGTGTCCGGATCGCCATCACGATCAGCATCCCGCCGCCGATATAATAATAGCGGCCGGTTGTGTGCCACGCGGACAACAACATGGTGATGAAACCCACTGCGAAAAAGAAGCCCGTCACAGAGAAGGAAGCGGCAATCTGAACACCTCGCAGGTCTGAAAGAACCTCCTTCGGCCCGATCTTCGGCTCCCACAGAAAACCTGCGTTTGGGAAAATATGGTTCGACACCTGAACCACCAGATAAAAGTCCCTGGCACCGAAAGGCAGGTCGACATAAAAAAGCCGGCCTAATGCATTTTCTTCCGCATGCTCGCCGGGCTGGCCGTTACCGCCCAAATCATAGACCTGCGCCTCACCTGCTTCCTCGGCGGGAACAACGGCATAAAGGCGGTAAACCGTGCGCTGTTTTCCGGTTTTCAGGCCGTATCGGTTGGCGGGTTCGGCCAATGATATATGGCGGACATATGTGGCCGCGCCAAAGCTGCCGTCCGGCCCGCTGCCATAGTCGCGCTCCCAGATGTGCGGCAGGGGCACCGGTTCGGCATCGCCATAAAAGCTCGCTGCTTCCTCAGGCGGGGGCAGTTGCCCGCGAACAAGCCGCCAGCCGTCCACCAGGTCGGTCACCGTCATACCCAGGGGCTCGTCTGCGGCATCCTCGCCCCACGCGCAGCCCTGACCAACCGACAACAGGCCAACCGGCGCCATGCCGACAAGCAGACATATCCCCAACAATATTGCCCAAAACCGCATCAAAGCATGTCCCACCATTTGCCCGGCACCAAGCTAGCTTGCTTTAAAGCCCAGTACCATAGGGATTTTTCATGATTGTTTCCATCTGCGACACAGGCCGCGACAATTCCCCGCAGTGACTTGGAGCCCCCGCAAGCCTATCTGCCCTCCCAGAAGTTCATGAGTTGGAGATATACCATGTCCGATACCGTTCAAACCGCCCCACGCCCCCTGTGGGTTAAACTGTTGTTCGCCTTCAGCCTGATCGGCCCGCTTCTGAAAGACGCCAAGATCGGCGGCGACACGGCTGTCGCCTTTTTCGCCCTGAACATGGTCCTTTTGTGGGTCATTGCAGGTTTCGTTTTCGGCATGGCCGGTGTGCTTGCCGGTGCTTATATCCTGGTGCCACTGGTGTTTGCCTGGATTTTGGGGATCATGCTGTTCAGCAGCTAAAGGGTCTATTTAGCCCCCTGAAGCAATAGGTCACCCACTGTTCGTTTTGCCCGATCAGTTTGATCGAAACAATCCATTGTTTGCGGCTATCAGGCATCTTGGCAAAGACGGGACAAGTCTCTATGTAAGGGACAAGCTTTATTATTCGCTGGCGGCTGGGCCGCCGGCGCCAGAGTATCAGGGGACCTTTCATGGCTGAAACCAAACACACAAAAATGCTGATCATCGGGTCGGGTCCTGCCGGCTATACGGCTGCCATCTATGCCGCCCGCGCCAACGTCAGCCCAACCATTGTCACCGGCATGCAGGCTGGCGGCCAGCTGACCATCACGACTGACGTGGAAAACTATCCAGGCTTCGCCGACGCCGTTCAAGGCCCGGAGCTGATGGAAGCCATGCGCCAGCAGGCTGAAAATGTCGGCACCGACATCATCTATGACCTGATCACAGAAGTAGACCTGAAGGCTAACCCTAAGCGCGCCGTGGGCGACAGCGGCACAGTCTACACCGCAGACACGGTTGTGATCGCAACAGGTGCCCAGGCCAAATGGCTGGGCCTTGAAAGCGAACAGAAATTCAATGGCTACGGCGTATCCGCCTGTGCCACCTGTGACGGTTTCTTCTACCGCGGCAAGGAAGTTGTCGTGATCGGCGGCGGCAACACTGCTGTTGAGGAAGCGCTGTATCTTTCCAACATCTGCTCCAAAGTAACGCTGGTGCACCGCCGCGACGAACTGCGCAGTGAAAAAATCCTGCAGGACCGCCTGTTCAAGGCGGAGAACGTGGACGTGGCTTGGGACAGCGTGCTGGACGAAGTGTTAGGCGACGAAGACCCACTGGGCGTCACCGGCGTAAGGCTGAAGAATGTAAAGACTGGCGAAACGCGCGAGCTGAGCGTGCACGGCGTGTTTATCGCAATCGGCCACAAGCCTTCAACCGAGCTGTTCAAAGGCCAGCTGCCGATGGACGATGAAGGTTATCTGATCAAGAAGCCAGACAGCACCGAAACAGACATCCCGGGCGTTTATGCCGCAGGCGACGTGACCGACAAGATTTACCGCCAGGCCGTAACGGCCGCAGGCATGGGCTGTATGGCTGCACTTGAGGCGGAAAAATATATCGCCAATCTTGAGCATGCCGCCGCTGCCGAATAGCAGGCGCAGGCATTCAAAACCCAAAAAGGCGCCCCCTCAGGGTCGCCTTTTTTGTTGGACGTCACTTCCGGAAAACGCGCTTGAAGCGTTAACTAACCGACTGGTTCAGGGACGAGGCCAGTTCCTGTCCTTCCGGCGTCAGCTGCACGAGGTTGCGGCCGTCACCCGTGTTCACCAAGCCAATCAGCCCTGCCCCCGCAGATGTAAGCGTGCTCAGGTGCTGATAGACCATGGGTTCGGTCATCCCCACCACGCGAGCGACATCGCCGACCGTGGGGTCCTTCTCATTCGCAGCCACCATGAAGCAGATGATCGCCTCAGCCGTCAGGCCGGGGTAGCTCCGCTTGAAAACATTGGTAAGCTCGTGCAGGATTTCCTTGTTGCCCACAGTCTGTCTCGCTTGGTTCTGGCTCTTGTAGCCATATAGTATGCAAAACAACAGGTTACAGCAAGCAGGCAAGTTGGCGCCTTTGGGCTTGCGGTTGTGCCCCTGTGGTGAAATAGTCATGACCGGCTAGGGCAGTCAGATTGATCTGGAGAGAAGCGTGCTCGATTGGGACAGACTGAGAATTTTTCACACGGTTGCGGAAAGCGGCAGCTTCACCAACGCGGGCATCCGCCTGAACTGCAGCCAGTCCGCCGTCAGCCGCCAGATCCGGGCTCTCGAAGAAAGCCTGAATGTCTCGCTGTTCACCCGCCACGCCCGCGGCCTCGTCCTGACCCAGGAAGGACAGGAACTTTATAACACCGCGCGGGAGATGGTGCTCAGGCTTGAGGAAACCCAGCGCAGCCTGATGGAAAGCCGCGAAAGCCCGTCTGGCCTTTTGCGCGTGACCACCATGGTAACCTTCGGTGCCGTGTGGCTAACCCCGCACCTTGAACAGTTCATGACCGAATATCCGGATATCGACATCAAGCTGATCCTGGATGACGCGGACCTTGACCTCTCAGCCGGCGAAGCGGACGTGGCTATCCGCCTGCACGAGCCCGAGCAGGCAGACCTGATCCAGAGGCCACTCGCCACCTTCCACGCCCACATTTATGCAAGCCCCGAATATCTGGACGCCAAGGGCACACCGGTGACACCAAGTGACCTGGACCACCACGACCTGATCACCTTCGGCATTTCAAACGTGCCCACCATCCGGGGCCTCAATTGGCTACTGACCGTGGGCAACCCGAAGAAAGAGCGCACCCCGCGCCTGCAGATCAACAACCTGTATGGTGTTTTGCATGCCGTGGAGGCAGGCATGGGCATCGCGGTGCTGCCAGACTATCTGGTACACAACCGGCAAAAGCTGGTGCGCGTGCTGCCAAAGGTCGAGGGTAACCCGTTCAACAGCTATTACTGCTACGCGCCTGAGCTTCGGGGCAGCCTGAAGGTGGCGCTGTTCCGCGATTTCATGGTTCGCCAGATCCGGTCTGAAAGCAATATTCTGTAGAATGTGAAGAAAAGTCCTTCGCTACACTCAGTATACTTTTCCTCATGTATCACAAAGCGTTCAACAGGCTTGGGGCTGCCCTGCACCTGTTGAACAAGTCTTTTTGTTTCCGAATTATTTACACTGGCCCGCGCGCACGGTCTCCGCACGCGTGATCACATCACCTTCCTGAAGCGCCATGGCCGCGTCCATGCCGCTGATGACATTGCCCATCACCGTATAACGGCCATCAAGATGCAGGTTATAGGCTGTATTGATGAAAAACTGCGTGCCGCCCGTGTCGCGCCCGGCCGTAGCCACGCCCACGCTGCCCTTTACATGCTGGCCGCCCCATTCATCGCGAACGGTGCCCCAGTTCGCCAGTTCCGGGTCCTCGCTTTGGCCTGCCTGCGCCACAAAGTTCGGGATCACCCGGTGCCACAGCATGCCGTTCATCTTGCCCACATCCGCAAGCAGCATGAAGTTGGCGGCGGCATAAGGGGCCAGTGAGGACGGCGCGATGCACACGGTGCCGCGCGTTGTCTCCAGCTTCAGTTCGCGGCTCTGATACGAAAGCACGCTGCTCCAGCTTGGGGTATTGCGCGGTTTCTCGATGCCTTCGATCGATGGATCGAGCGCAATGGCGGCCTCGCGCCCGCGGATGGTATCCGGGTTTTCGGCTGCATAGTCCTCGAGAATCGCCTTGCCCGCGTCTGACTGCGCCAACAGCCCCATGGCGGAGAAAGCTTTATAATAGTCGTCGCCCGCGAACCACGCTTCGGCAATCCGCAGCCCTTCCTCGGGCGAGCGCAGATTGAGGCCCCGAAGCGCCGTCACGGCGATCCAGGGGTTTTCGTCCTCCGTTGCAGTGCGCAAAGTTTCCGCAATCACCTCGTCAGTAAAGCCCACGCCCAGCGCTGAACCGGGTCGAGCCGCCAATGCACTCAGCGCAAGCTGGCGTTCATGGACCGTTCCTTCGACCAACACGCTAACAAGGAAGTTGCCACTGATCTCGTCACTCAATGCAGATGTTGCCCTAATGGCTTCCATCCGAACCGATGCGTCCGGCTCCACCTTCGGCAGCGCCCTTTCAAGGATCAGCCCCATCGCATCATTTCCAAACTGGCGCGCTACACGGATGAGGGCTCGCCGGACATCAGGCGAAGGTGCGGTTTCAAAAGCCGCCGTTACCTGCTCAAGCGTCAAGTGTTCGTCAAGATTCTGTATGCGCCCCAGAAGATAAGCGGCCTGATAGCCAATACCGTCATCCGCTGTCAGCGCCAAAAGGTGCGGCACATCAAGGCCCGGTAGCGCCGATGGGGCGAGCCGCTCATAGACGATGGACTGCATCAGACCGAAGAGCGGCAGCGTCCTGTCCTGGTTTTCAAACTCCACCTTCGGCGGCGTGGCCGGCATGGCGTTCACCATTTCAATCAGCATCATGCGCAGGTCGGCGTTGCCGGAGAAGCCCATGGCAACAGGCAGCATGTCCACGCCTACCTTGAATGGCAGGGCTTGCGTATGCAACATCAGGGCATCAACAGGGGCATCCCCGTAGCAGAAGGCAGCGCCCTTGCGCGCAGCTGCAACGGCTTTTTTGTTCCGGTGAGACAAATACGGTTCGATTTTCGCGCACGCCTCGCCACCTATTTGCCCCAGATAGACAAGTGCTTCCCATTTTCCGGCTTCAAGCGCGTCGTCAAAGACGGGATTCTGATAGTCTCTGGCGTCTTTCGCTTCCATCAGGCGCACGTCAAAATCATTAAATTCTTTAAGATTTGCAGTTTTTTCAAAAGAAATTGCCGGCGCGCTTCCGCCAAAGGTTAACAGCGCAAGCGCAAGCGTATGCTTAAGTTTCATGAAAATCCTCCCCGCTAAATACCTGTCAGTAAACAGTTTTTTGGTCAGCAATGCTGCACTATTTATTCCAATAACGAAGCCATTCGTTAACCGACACCCTAATTTTTTCTAGCTATGCGTTTTGCGCATAGCTGCTACGACCCAAAAATGGGTTTTCTTCTTCGCTTACCAAACATATATACCTCCCATCGCCGCTGAGCAACGTACCGAGTATCTGGCTCGCGGCACCAAGTTTCTGAGTTTGACGGTTTTCCGTCACAAAGGTCGGTCCCGGGGTTCCTCCCCCCTCCCCCCACTTCCCCCCCGGGACCGGCCCTTTACTTTTTGTCTCGTGAGTTTGAGACAGCACTAACCTCCCTATGTTGACAAACTGATCCCCAGGCTCCGGTGACTAACCGGGGCCTCTTTTTTCGTGCACCCGCCGCCGAACAGCTGTTGAGGGTTAGGTAACTTTTGGTGCTATAGTATGGTGCCTATTGGGGGTGGAAGGTGCAGATGCTGGTCTTGAACCCTATCAGATGGTTTCTTTGCGGCGCTCTCATGATGATGGCCGCGCTGCCTGCGCGCGCTGAGCACTTCCGCCTCGCCATGCCTTCCGACGACGATCAATATATAATCGACCTGTTCGCCCTTGCCCTTGAGGCCGAAGGGGGCGGGCATACCTATGAGGTGGTGCGCCGCGTGATCCTGGCTCAGGACCGGGCGCTTCGGGCCCTCGCCGACAACAAGGCCCGTTATGAAGTGCACTATAGCGGTTATGCGCCTGAGCGCGAGCGGGACTTTGCCATGGTGCGCTTCCCCATCACCCGCGGCATGCTGGGCCACCGGCTGCTTGTGGTCCATGAGGCAGACCGGGACATGCTCAAAGGCGTCGACACGATTGAGAAGCTCTCTCGATTCCGGCTGGGTTCCGGTATGGACTGGCCGGATACCACCATCATGCAGGCTGTTGGGCTGACGGTTACCAAGGGTTCAGACGGCAACCTCTGGCCGATGCTGGCGCGAAAGCGGTTCGACGCCTTCCCGCGCGGCATCAATGAAATTAGGGCAGAAATCACAAGTGAGGGCCAGGGCAAATACGGCGTGCAGATGGTGATCGACCAGCATGTGATGCTGGTTTACCGCTATGACTATTTCTTCTATCTGGCCAAATCAAACATCCACAAGGCCCGCATTGTCGAACGTGGCCTGATCAAGGCTTTCGAGTCCGGCCAGTTGGATGCTTTCCTGAATAACACCCCGGCGCTCAAGGCCACAATGGCAGAACTGAAGGCTCACCCGCGGCAGGTCATTCATATCGACAACCCGCTTCTGAGCGACACAGTCAGGGCCCTGCCCGACAGTTACTGGCGCACATACCCTTGATAATGGGGGACGATTCGGCGCTAACCGGCCAGCTCCTGCCCGCGCTTGCGCGCGGCCGCCACAGCCCGTTCCATTAGCTGACCAAGCCCATCATCGCGCATCAGTACATCAAGCGCCGCTGCCGTTGTGCCGCCCGGGCTTGTTACCCGGCGGCGGAGTTCAGCGGCTTCAAGGTCCGTTTCCGCGTCCAGAAGGTGGCCTGCCCCAATGATGGTCTGGCGCGCCAGCGCCATGGCTGTGGCTTCCGGCAGCCCCTGGCGCACACCGGCCGCCGCAAGGCATTCCACCATATAGAAAACATAGGCAGGCCCACTCCCCGAAACCGCCGTCACGGCGTCCATCTGGTCTTCATGCTCGATCCACACGGCCTCGCCCGTTGCGTCCATCAGTTCAAGCGCCAGCGCCCGGTCCACCTCGCTGATACCGGGGGCGGCCGTAACGCCGCTGATGCCTTCGCCAATGGCAGCGGGCGTGTTGGGCATGACCCGCACACAGGTGCCCTCACCGCCCGTGCCGCGCGCCATCTGCTCAAGCGTTACCCCCGCCGCGACGGACAGCACAAGGGTGTCATCGCCGATGAATGGCGCCATCAGGGGCAGCGCATCGTTCATCACCTGCGGCTTCACGGCCATCACGATGGCACGGGCCTTCATACCGCGTGGCAGCATGCCCGCACTGGCGACAAAATGATCCGCGCGGCTGCCCGGCAAGCTCACCGGATCTGCCTGCGGGTCAACAACATAAAGGTGATCCGCGGGCACGCCGGCCCGAAGCCAGCCCTGCGCCATGGCGCGCCCCATATGGCCGCAGCCGACAAGCAAAAGAGGGGCGGTTTCACTGAAATATTGCAACATGTTTGCTCCATCTGCCGAAAAAGCCCGCGCTGAAACGGGGGCTGAAACATGGGGGGTGATAATGCGGCAGTTTCGCCACTAAATCCAGCACCGCAAGCGGCTAAAATCTATTGATAACGGCAACCCCGGATGTCTCGAACGTGTCCATGGCGGTCAGGATATCGATCCCTTCTTCCAAGGACACGGTTCTGCCGATCAATCTCTCGGGCGCAAGGGCCCCGCTTTCGATCATCGCCAGCATGGCACCGTAGCGGTGCGCCTGCATACCGTGACTACCCAAAATCTCAAGCTCGTTCGCGATCACCTTATCCATGGGAACTGCCGCGTGCGCGTGGTCTGCCACCATCAGGCCCACCTGCACATGCCGCCCGCGCTTGCGCAGGCTGGCGACGGAATTGAAGCAGGTCGCAGGATGGCCAAGGGCGTCGATGGAAGCATGCGCCCCGCCGCCGGTGACTTCCACCACCGCCGCGGGCACATCGGCACAGGAAGCCGCATTCACACTCGCCACCGCGCCCAGCGATTTGGCGAACTCAAGCTTGTCCTCAGTGATATCCACCGCCACCACATTTGCGCCCATGGCGTGCGCGATCATGATCGCTGAAAGCCCCACACCGCCACAACCATGCACCGCCACCCATTCGCCGGGCGCAACACGCCCCTGATCCACTACCGCGCGGAAGGAGGTCACGAACCGGCATCCCAGGCTGGCGGCGGTAACAAAATCCATGCTTTCAGGCAAAGCCACCAGATTGAGGTCCGCATGATGCAGCCCGACATATTCGGCGAAAGAGCCCCAATGGGTGAAGCCGGGCTGGAACTGGCTGTCGCAGACCTGCTGGTTGCCACTTTGGCACTGAGGGCACGCGCCGCAGCCGCCCACAAAAGGAACCGTGACCCGGTCACCCACCCGCCAGCGCATGACGTCCCTGCCCACGGCCACAATGGTGCCCGCAAGCTCATGCCCCGGCACGTGCGGCAGCTCTATGTCCTTGTCGTGGCCTTTCCACCCGTGCCAGTCGCTCCTGCAGATGCCCGTGGCTTCCACGCGCACCACCACGCCGTGGACCTCAGGCGTCGGGTCCGGCACAGTCGTTACCTGCGGGCGGACAGAGAAGGCCTCATAGACGGCAGCTTTCATGGCAGGGTCCTTTCAAGGGTAAGCAATTCGCCAGATGAAGTATGGCAGCAAATGCCCAGCAGTTTCACGACAAAAAAAGGGGCGGCGCATCGCACCGCCCGTATTTTCAGGCAGGGCCCATAGGGGCCAAGAACCGATCAGTTTATTTTCTATGCCGTGCCTGCACACTCCAGCATGGCGCTCTCGATCGCTTCTTCAGGAGACTGCCCTCCCCACATGACAAACTGGAATACAGGATAGAAACGCTCGCACTCCCCAAGCGCGGTTTCCACCATTGTCACCATATGTTCTTCGCCGATGGCGCCCACAAGCGGGTCACCCACCAGGCTGGCATGACGGAACAGAAGCGCATCCTCTTCCGACCAATATTCAAAATGGCCGATCCACATGCGTTCGTTGATCATGCCAAGAACACGGTAAATATCGGCCCGTCGGCCTTCCGGCACCTTCAGGTCAAAGAGGCAAGCGAATTGCAATGTCTTGAAATCGTCGCGCCAGAATACCCGGAACTGAAGGTCGGTATATTGGCCCGAGATGAACATGGTCAGCTCATCTTCACCGTGCCGCTCAACAGGCCAGTCATTGGCACCTGCGAGCTCCTCGGCGAGATCAACTGGATTCTGGCTGATAACTTCAGAATGCCCGGTACTCAGTGTCGTCATCTCGTTTCCCCCTGGAAAGTGAGTGCCGCCGGGCTGGGTAAGCTTAACCGGCAGACTCGGTTTCGCCGGTTAGCGCTATCTTCGATTCACCAGAAACACGAAATCTGGCTCCCTTGATCTAAAGTAACACTAGATATAGCGTGCCAAAGCAGGGAGTCGCTGGCAAGCATGAATTGTTTCGGAAGGGAAATTTCTTGTGGAAAAGTCGTTGAAGGACCGTTCTAATTTGGCGATTTCTGCCCCAAGAACAGGCCCTTAGATTCCACTGTTGAAGGAAATTATAGCGCGCAACTTTATTGCGCAAATGGCTTATTTTTGTTCAATCTTCTTCTTGAGAAGATCGATCTCTGCGCGCAGGTCTTCATTTTCCATACGTGCTTTTTCAGCCATTTCGCGCACCACATCGAACTCTTCGCGGGTCACCAGGTCAAGCCCTGCGAGCTGACGGTCCAGCCAGGCACGGAAATGCTCTTCCATCTCGCCCTTCACGCTGTGGGCTGCACCCACCGCACCGGTTGCCAGTTTGGAAAGATCATCGAAGAATTTGTTGCTGGTCTGCATCTTACCGTTCCTTAACGCTTGCTGACCTTCATATGGGCGATACGCAGGCAAAATGCAATGGGCGAGTTGCCGCAGGCGGATCGTCACCGCTTCGTCACTTGACACACGCGCCTGCGCGGGGATGATGGCGCAAAGCTTTCAAGGGATGGAATTATGTCACTCATTGCCAACCTCGCGGTTCTCACCTACCCGGAAATAAGCGAGTTCGCGCTCGGCCCCATAGATGTGGGCGGATTCGCGCTGGGCATCCGCTGGTACAGCCTTGCCTATATCGCGGGCATCATGTTTGGCTGGTGGTATATCCGGCGGCTGGCGTCAAAGCCCGGCGCAGCGATGGGGGTCAAGCATATCGACGATTTCATCACCTGGGCGATCGTTGGTGTTATCGCAGGCGGGCGGCTGGGCTATGTGCTGTTTTACCGGCCTGAGAATTATCTGGATGATCCACTGGCCATCTTCCGGCTGTGGGACGGTGGCATGTCCTTCCACGGCGGGGCCATCGGTGTGATCCTGGCAGTCATTTTCTTTAGCCGAAAACACAAGCTTGAGCTGATGCGCGTGGCCGACATTGTCGCGGTTGTCAGCCCCGTAGGCCTGTTCGCGGGCCGCATTGCCAACTTCATCAATGGTGAACTGTGGGGCCGTACAACAGACGTGCCCTGGGCCATGGTGTTCCCAACCGGCGGGCCGCTGCCGCGCCACCCCAGCCAGCTTTATGAGGCCATGGGCGAAGGCTTGATCCTGTTCCTGATCCTGATGTTTCTTTATCACAAGACGCGACTGGCCAAGGAAATGCCGGGCGTAATCGCGGGCACATTCTATCTGGGATACGGCCTGACCCGCGTGCTTGTTGAATTCGTGCGCGAACCCGATGTGGGCGTTGAGCACATCATGGGGCTTACCCGCGGGCAGTTACTCAGCGTCCCCATGTTCCTGTTCGCCGCCTGGCTGATCAGCAAAGGATTACGCTACAGGGCGGCACAACAAGCAAAGATGAAAAAGTGACGCCACTGAAGAACATCCTCGCGCGCCGGATCGAAGCCACAGGGCCGATCAGCCTTGCGGACTATATGGCCGAGTGCCTGATGCACCCGAAGTACGGCTATTACCAACGCGAGCGCGTTTTCGGCAGCGAGGGGGATTTCATCACCGCGCCTGAGATCAGCCAGATGTTCGGCGAAACCATCGGGCTTTGGCTCGCGGACCGCTGGATCGTCATGGGCCGCCCGGAAAGCGTGAACCTTGTTGAACTGGGCCCCGGGCGCGGCACACTGATGGCGGACATGCTGCGCGCCGCTGGCAAAGTGCCAGGCTTCAAGGATGCCACGCAGGTGCATTTCGTTGAAGCCAGCCAGCAGCTCCGCGCCCTGCAGGCGGAAAAGGTGCCGGGTGCGACCTGGCATGATGACTTTTCAGGTATCCCGGAAGGCCCCACCCTTGTGGTTGCCAACGAATTTTTCGACGCGCTGCCCATCCACCAGTATGAAAAACAGGGCGGCAAATGGTTCGAACGGTCTGTGGGGCTGGTGGGCGACCGGCTGGGCTTTGTGCTCTCGCAGCCTGGCGCCCAGTTCGCGCTTGCGCCCGCGCATCTTCTGAGCGCACCTGACGGCAGCCTGCTGGAGGTGTGCCCCGGTGCGATTTCCTCAAGCGCCAATGTGGCCAGCCACCTGGCGGCCCATGGCGGTGCGGCGCTCTTTATAGATTACGGCTACGCCATATCCGCCCCCGGCGATACCTTCCAGGCCCTGAAGGCGCACGCGTTCACAGACCCGTTCGCAGAGCCCGGCAAGGCGGACCTGACGGCCCATGTGGCGTTCGACCGCATCGCCGAAGCATCGGAAAGCGCGGGCGCCAAAGCCACCCCCGCCGCAGAACAAGGCGCCTTCCTGATGACCATCGGGCTTGGCGTGCGCGCGCAAGCACTGGCGGAAACGGCGTCATCAAAGGGCCAGGAACGCATCCTGTCCGAGCTGAAACGCCTGACGGCGCCCGATGAAATGGGAACCCTTTTCAAGGTGCTTGCGGTTCAAAGCAGCGCGCTGCCAAAACCGCCCGGCTTCTAACCCGACAGCGGATAGCGGCCTGAGCCATCAGGCATATCAATCAACGCATACGGTCAAGGAAATCCGCGTCAGGCTTGTGGCTATAATCCGCTGGCCCGCTGTCCGGCAAACCATAGCCCACATCCAGGTGGCAGGCTTCTGCCCAAAATTCACCGACCACAGTTCTGCCCTTCCCCGGCGACAGATAGCGTTCACGCAAAACCTCGGTCAGGCCCAGTAGCATGCTATTGTTGCCATCCTCGCGGGCAACTGGCAGCAGCAACGTGGCCGCGTGACGGAGCACCCCGGCAGGATACTCAATGGAATAGCTGACAAGACCACCGCAAGGTGCAGCCAGAAGGCCGCCCCACCAGTCTTCACTGATATCCAGAATATCAGAATGCAGGAAGTCGAAGAAATTGGCGCCGGCATCATGCATTTCCAGCCGGTCCTTCACGCCTTCGCCTGCCTGACAATAGCGATAGTCCCGTGGGCCGTTCTTCTCCAGCACCAGCATGTCAGGGATGAATTTGGAGAAGGCCCGCAGCGTGATATCGCGCCGGACAGGGACATTGCCGGCTGTGCGCGCTTCCTCCCATGCCTGACGGAATGCGACCAGCCGGTCATTTTCTATAAGGTCTTTCAGCTCAACCACTTAACACTTCTCCCACCGGCCAGCTTACTCCGATTTGAAAGAAAAGGAAATCAGGAAGAAGGGGATGGTGCAGCGGCTGACAAAACGGCCCTGAGTGCTTTGATCGCAGCGTCCGGGTTCAAGGGTTTTTCCTTCAGGAACGCCAAAAGTGCCGACCGTGCATCCTCGCCGAAACCCAAGTGTTCCATGGTATCCAGATAAAGCTGCACGCTCGTGGTGTCGCGCATGCCAGCCTGGCCGCTTGCCGCCATCGCCTGCCAGAAACGGATCATGCCGTCCCCCGGGGCATCGGGGTTGAGCGCCGCGCCCACCATGCGGTTCACAAGCGCCCCGCACTGATAGACGGCGTCAAAGCGGCTGTTTTTGGGCGCATCATGCACACTGGTTTCCGCGAGCAGGCTTCGACATTTGTTGGTGACAGTGGCCCACAGGCTGTCAAGCTGACCGGCCTTATAGGCTTTCGCCCGGCCCATCAATTCATACGATAGCGCTTCAGCGGCACCCTCATGCACCCACGAGTGATCGTCGCCCAGCCAGTCGCCCCACACCTCCCGCTGCCAGATATGCAGCACCTCATGCATGGTAAATCGCGGAAAATAGAGCGGGTCGCTGTCGGCCCACTTTGCGCTGCCCTTACCCTTCATGGTGAACAGTATCTGGTATGGCAGCGTGCCGGCTTTTGTCTGGTCGGATGGGGATGTCTCCAGCTCCCCCGCCGCCATAAACACCAGATAGGGCTGAACTGGCCTGAAGCCGAATAGCTCTTCAAGGAGTTTGTTACCGCGCGGCAGGGTGCTCAAGACCCCAAGCCGGGCACTCGCAGGGATCAGCGGGTCGATCACCAGCGTGGCGCCTGCAATCTCCTTCGGCTCCCTGGGGCCGAAATAGACGAACTGTTCGGCCAACCCAGAAGGATTGCGGGTGATGACCCGGTCCCCGTCCAGCCCGCGGTAGGTCGCCTTCAGGTCATAGTTTTCCCATGTGCCGTGCCGTAAGCCCCGTCCCATCAGATAGCCGGTGAAAACAGACACGCCCCCATCACTGAAGCGGGAAAAAGGCATATAGTCCTTCTTGGGGATCATGGTGTTGGTGGTGATATCCAGCGACGCACACCGGAAGGATTTCCCGTCAGCCCGTTCAAGATGAGAAACCGGCCCGGAATGGATCAGGGAAAAGCCCGGGTCATGGGCGCGCCAAGACTTGCTGCGCAAATCCGCGACTGGACGCTCGAACCCCAGCGCCGTGATGCTTTCATCAAAACAGAAAGTCGCCTTCCAATCCTGCGCTGCCTCGCGCGTCAGCTCGAACGTGCCGCTAACATCGGCGCGCGCCGCCACACTCAGGCCCAAAACTGCCAATATGTAGATAAATAAGCGCATCATGCCCCTGTCACCGCCCGGAATATTTCCTATAGTGCGAAAGCAACAGGAAAAGTAAAGTCAGACCCATGACCGACCATTTGAAAAGCCCAAGCCTCGAAAGCCCACACGCGTTTTTCAGCCGTACGGGTGGTGTCTCGACCGGCCTCTATAAGGGCCTCAACTGCGGCCCTGGCTCCAGCGACGATCCGGCCTGCGTGCTTGAGAACCGGTGCATAGCCGCCAAACACTTGTCCGGCAGCGCGGACACACCGGTGCTGAGCTGCTATCAGGTGCATGGCCGGGATGTGGTGGTCGCGACAGAAGACTGGGGCAATGACCGCCCGAAGGCAGACGCCATGGTAACAGACCAGCCGGGCCTG
Organism: Kordiimonas lipolytica; assembly: GCF_001550065.1. The sequence goes on along the minus strand of NZ_LRUB01000035.1, from coordinate 2,779 downwards.
ATTCTGGGCATCCTGACCGCAGACTGCACGCCCGTACTGTTCGAAGACCGGGCAGCCGGTGTCATTGGCGCGGCGCACGCGGGCTGGAAGGGCGCGCTTGCGGGCGTGACCGACGCCACGGTGCGCGCGATGGAAGCGCTGGGTGCCAGGCGTGAGCGCATCCGCGCTGCTGTCGGCCCCACAATCCATCAGGCCTCCTATGAGGTAGACCTGGATTTCCGCGACCGCTTCACTAAAGAGCAGCTTGATTTCGACCGCTTCTTCCTGCCGGGCAAGGACCCATGGCACTTGCAGTTCGACCTGCCCGGGTTCGTGAAATACCGCCTGGAGGCAGACGATGTCGAATCGGTCTGGATGGCGGAGCTGGATACCTACACAAGCGAGGACCATTTCTCCTACCGGCGGACGACTCACCGCCACGAGGCAGATTACGGCCGCCAGCTTTCCGCAATCATGCTCAAGCCCTGAGGTTCACTTTTGGAATATATGAACCCATCCGTCCCGATTTGAGGCACTGACCCGATAAAATGCCCTCCTGCCGGGCTGGTGCCTTTACACATGCCCCCCCGGCTGGTACAGACCAGCAAAACGCAACATCTTCATCGCACGGAGGCCTTAATGGGCATGAAGATCCTTACCGGGAACTCGAACCCGGAACTGGCGGAAGCCATTGCCGCCTACTTGAACATGCCGCTTGCAAAAGCCGCTGTTAAACGCTTTTCCGATCAGGAAGTTTTCGTTGAAATTCATGAGAATGTGCGCGGTGAGGATGTCTTCCTCGTGCAGCCGACAAACTTCCCGGCCAACGACCATATGATGGAACTTCTGGTGTGCATCGATGCGCTGAAGCGCGCATCCGCCCGCCGCATCACGGCTGTGATCCCATATTTCGGCTATGCCCGCCAGGACCGGAAACCAGGCCCACGGACGCCGATTTCCGCGAAGCTGGTTGCCAACCTGATCACCACCGCCGGTGCCGACCGCGTGCTGACGATGGACCTGCACGCAGGCCAGATCCAGGGCTTCTTCGATATCCCGACCGATAACCTCTATGCCATGCCCGTTCTGGTGCGTGACCTAAAGGAAAAATACGCCGGCAAGAAAACCATGATCGTATCGCCTGACGTGGGCGGCGTGGTTCGGGCGCGCGCATACGCGAAGCGCCTTGATGCGCCGATCGCCATCATTGATAAACGCCGCGAACGCGCCGGTGTTTCCGAAGTGATGCACATCGTGGGTGACGTGAAAGATTATCACTGTGTGCTGGTAGACGATATCGTCGACAGCGCAGGCACGCTTTGTAACGCCGCCAAGGCGCTTGCTGAGCATGGCGCGTCCAGCGTTTCCGCATACGTTGCGCACGGCGTTCTTTCCGGCCCGGCCTATGAGCGGATCGAAAACAGCGTGATGGATGAGTTGGTGATCACAGACAGCATCCGCCCAACCAACGCCTGCAACGTCAACCCGAAAATCCGGGTTGTGACCGTGGCGCCGCTTCTGGCGGAAGCCATGAACCGCATCGCGCACGAAACCAGCGTTTCGAGCTTGTTCGAATAAACGGTTCAAGCATAGAAATTCCAAAAGCCCCTGCCCTAACCGGTGGGGGCTTATACATTGAGAGGCACGAAGATTTGTTATGATCTTCGTGCCTCTTTGATTTTGAACAGGGGGTGGCCACCCCCTGTTCAAGGTGCGGAATGTGGTTGAGCCCACTCGGGGCAAGACCTTTTACGGTCGTAAAAAAGCATAACCCTTCCGCACCACAGAGGCTTCGTCGAACCGCTGAGTGAGCTTTTACGCTCGTGTATAAGAAAGACAAAGCCAATGACTTATACCACGCGATCCATTGGGATCGACATATCAAAATCATCCTTTGACGTTTGCCTGCTGCCAGAAGGCGAAGCAGACACATTTACCAATAATACATCCGGCATTGCCAAATTCCTTTCGTGGGTTGCTGACAGGGAAGACATTGAACGGCTGATCCTGGAGCCTACAGGTGGCTATGAACGCATGGTCACAGATGCCTTGCTTGCAGCCGGGTTGCCGGTTGCCAAAGTTAATGCCCGATATATCCGTCAGTTTGCCCGGGCCAGTGGGCAATTGGCCAAAACCGACAAGGTGGATGCCTTTGTGCTAGCCGACTATGGCAGGCGCATGGAAACACGCCTTCTTGAACAACCTTCTGAACAGCAGCAGGAACTCTCAGACCTCGTAGTCCGATACAAACAGCTGTCCCACATGATTGTCCAGGAAAAGAACCGCCGGGAAAAGCTGCTGAACAAGGCAAGAGACTGGATCGAAGAGGCTCTGAATTTCCTGCTGGAACAGCGTCAAGCCGTTGTGGAAGCGATGGAGGAATGCCTGGAACAGGATGCAGCACTCAAGGCCAGGGCCAAAGTGTTGACTTCAATAAAGGGCATTGGATTGCGGACCGCCTGCTTCCTGCTGGCAGGCCTGCCGGAACTGGGTCATCTCGACAAAGGACAAATCGCCAAGCTCGTTGGTCTAGCCCCAATCAACCGGGATAGTGGTCTAATGCGCGGCAGGCGGACAATTACAGGAGGACGGAAACATGTGCGCGATGCTTTATATGTGGCGACACTCCCCGCCATTCGCTTCGATCCGGAAATGAAAGCTTTCTATCAACGCCTCAGGGAAAACGGGAAGCCCGGTAAAGTCGCTCTCATTGCAGTCACTAGAAAAATCCTCATTCGCGCAAACGCAAAAATGAGGGATCACTATGCAGCCGCGCTTGACACATAACACCGCTGCTTTT